>NZ_JAKVIM010000001.1 GCF_022601715.1 Acinetobacter zhairuonensis
CTACATCTACATCTACATCTACATCTACATCTACATCTACATCTACATCTACATCTACATCTACATCTACATCTACAATTTTCTGAAAGTTAAGTTTTCGAATGCTTAGATTGGCATATTCATTGCTTATTTTATGCTATCTGGTCAGACCAGTCAGACAATGCGTTGATATGGAGCAACAATGGATTTACAGCAATTTAACCAGTTGAGTCGTGTGCAAGCCCAAGCGCTATTACAGCCTTGTGTACATATTCCACATTGGATTGAAGCATTAATTCAACAGCGACCATTTTCCTCGACAGATCAACTGTTTCACTATGCAGTTGAACAGGCGCAGGGATGGAGTTGGGTAGAAATTGCGGAAGCCTTGGCGCAACATCCACGCATTGGTGAGCGTAAAGCAGCAGCAGAATTGTCAGCGAAAGAACAGGATTTTTCTAAACATGAGCAGTCCCAGCTAGGTGCAGATGTAGCATTACAACAAGCACTGTATCAGGGCAATCTAGATTATGAGCACAAATTTGGACATATTTTCCTGATTCGTGCTGCTGGGCGTACAGGGCAAGAAATGCTCTCGGAATTACACCGTCGTCTTAGCAATACCATTCAACAGGAACAGCAAGAAGTACAGCAGCAGTTGACCGAAATTGCAGTACTGCGTTTAAAACAGGAAATTCAATAATGGCTGGAATTAGTACTCATATTTTAAATGCATCTGTCGGGCAGCCTGCAGTTGATGTCGTGGTGAAATTATTGCGTCATTTCGGCGATTCATGTGTGTTGCTAGATACACAACACACTGATCAAGACGGTCGAATCAAAGCCTTTGATGTAGATCAGTTTGAGCAGGGTAATTATCAATTGGTCTTTGAAGTCGCTGCTTATTTTGAGCAGCAGCACGTTGCCAGTTTTTATCCACGTGTCTGTATTGATTTTAAGGTCGTAGATGAAACTCAGCACTACCATGTGCCGTTATTAATCAGCCCATTTTCTTATTCAACTTATCGCGGTAGTTAAAGGTCACCGAAGCCTTCACAAGATTCAGGACTTTGAGGAACAACACATGCAGCACCAGAATATAAACTCAGAAACACCGAATATTGCCCCAGAACATCAACAGTTGGGATTGAATAAAAATGTCATGTTTGGCTTACAACATGTTTTGACCATGTATGGCGGCATTATTGCACCACCGTTGATTATTGGTGCTGCTGCAGGCTTGGCGCCAGCTGAAATTGGACTTTTGATTGCAGCCGCTTTATTTGTAGGTGGTTTAGCTACGGTATTGCAAACCATCGGTTTTAAATACTTTGGTGCGAAATTACCGATTGTACAAGGGGTATCGTTTGCGGGTGTGGCAACCATTCTAGCAATATTAAGTACGGGCGGGGGCTTGCCAACGGTTTATGGAGCCGTGATTGCAGCATCCCTTATCGGATTGGCAATAGCGCCATTTTTCTCCAGAATTATTCGCTTTTTCCCACCCGTAGTGACGGGTTGTGTGATTACCATGATTGGTATTTCACTGACACCTGTGGCGATTCGCTGGATTATGGGGGGTAATCCCAAAGCTGAAAACTGGGGAGATCCTGCCAATGTCGGCTTAGCCGCACTGACTTTAGCCATCGTGCTGATTTTCAGTATGCTGCGCAGTGTGATTTTACGTCGCTTAGCTATTTTGGTTGCGATAGTGCTGGGTACGATCTTCGCTTGGAGCATGGGCTTTACCGATTTCAGTAAAGTCGCAGCGGGTCCTATATTTGCGATACCGAATCTGTTTCATTTCGGTCTGCCTGTATTTGAAGTCACCGCCATTCTGTCTATGCTGATTGTCACGCTGGTGATTATGACCGAAACGACAGCGGACATTATTGCGCTTGGGGAGATTGTAGGTACGCCAGTAGATGCTAAACGCATTGGAGATGGTATTCGTGCAGATATGTTGTCTAGTGCTATTTCACCTTTATTTGGTTCATTTTCTCAAAGTGCCTTTGCCCAGAATGTTGGCTTGGTGGCAATCACTGGGGTGAAAAGCCGTTTTGTGGTCGCAACAGCGGGAGGCATTCTGATTGTATTAGGCTTACTGCCAATTGTGGGACGTTTAGTTGCCTCGATTCCTATGCCTGTATTGGGTGGTGCAGGGATCGTCTTGTTTGGTACGGTTGCCGCAAGTGGGATTCGTACACTGGCAAAAGTAGATTATAGCGATAACAGCAATTTGATTATTGTGGCGACTTCCTTGGCGATAGGCATGATTCCGATTGTAAATCATGAGTTTTATGCACAATTCCCAACATGGGTGAAAACCTTATTACATTCGGGCATTAGCTCAACCTGTATCAGTGCCATTTTACTGAACTTGCTGTTCAATCATTTACCACGGACGCGATCACAACTGGGCTTAGATTCGATTGCATCTGAAACGAAGCATACGTCTTCATAGCTCTGTTGCTATTCACTTAATTCTTCAATTTTTTAGTCAAACTTAATTTAAAAGGTGCTTATTCAATTTTGAATAGGTCTAGGGGAGCTTTTGACTTCAAATAGTCCAAAAGCATATTTAAATAATAAACAAGTAATTGTTTATTAAAAATAAATTAATTTTAAATATTGATCTTGGGGTTGTTATGCAAACGTTTAAATTAAAATCAGCACTGTTCATGCTCGCAATGACTTCGGCAATGCAAAGTTGGGCAGCAGACACCAGTCTGAATGGGATGTTCAATATGGGACAGGATTGTCAAATCGAATCCAATTCAGTGGCGACATTTGGTGCAGCACTGGGTTGTGGTGCAGTCCATGGAGCAGTAAAGAGCCTGTATTATTCGACCAATAATGCCTACTTTGTCGAAGGTTTAAACCAAGACACGGTTTCGATGGGCGGCTATATTCGCTATGAAACCGCTCCATTTTATGGGGTACAAGCCGCAATTGGTTATGACCTGCAACGTCGTTTAGATGAGAAAAATAAGCATCCTGAAGTCTCAGAACTGAAAGAAGACCGTGATGGTTTGGCTGAAGCCTACATCTCATGGAAAAATGACATGGCACGGGTGACCATTGGTAATCAGCGCTTAAATTTACCTTTTATGGGGGATTATGCTGATCGACGT
Source organism: Acinetobacter zhairuonensis (assembly GCF_022601715.1). Taxonomy (GTDB): domain Bacteria; phylum Pseudomonadota; class Gammaproteobacteria; order Pseudomonadales; family Moraxellaceae; genus Acinetobacter. Next base: position 3,114 of record NZ_JAKVIM010000001.1, read on the forward strand.
GTACTGTTGAATCTTTACCAAGCGGCTGATGTACAGATAGGTAATCACAAAGATTATTTACGCTTCACCAAAGTGAATAAATTCAAGAGTTATGGTGATGATGAATTTACTGAAACTTCGCGTCAAAATGCCAATCTTGATACCGATGGGGGCTGGTTGATTGGTTTAGGTAAAGCCTTTAATTTCGATAACCAAAAACAGTTAAAAACACAGTTCTGGTATCAAAGTTATGATGACTATACCGATTTGATTTATACCCAAGCTGATTTCGCTTTACCATTATGGAAAACCGCCCCTGAATTCTCTGTGCAATATATCAATGGACGAGAGCAGGGTAAGGCATTGGCAGGTGAGGTGAATAGCAATATTTTTGGTGTGCAAGCAGCATTCAAAGTCGTACCGAAAGCCACATTAAAACTCGCTTATGATTATATTAAACCTGATCATGAGAGTTATTTAAATGGTGCATTACTAACACCCTATGCCACGAAAACCTCGTCGGGTGAAATTTTTGCCCAGCCATTTTTCACCAGTACCCAAGACTTAGGAGCGGGCAATGCACTGATGGTCTCACTGGATGGCATGCTGGCGGATCAGTTGATTGGTGGGGTACGCTATTCATTCATGGATTTGAAAGAGGCAGAAAATGTTGAAAGTCGTAATCAATCAGAATATATGCTGTTTGGAATTTACAATTTTAAAGGGGTACTGAAAGGTTTAAGCGTGAGTAACTTTGCGGGCATTCAAACTTCGCCACGCTACAACAAAGACTTTTTACAAAACCGTTTTGCCATTTCTTATAAATTTTAAGATCTACACAGGATTAGCATTTTTTCTCGAGCAAGGATGCTGTTTTTTTACAGATATATAGACACAAAAATGCCCCGAATCTCGGGGCATTTTTATAGCAAGGTTTAGTCTAAAGGATTACCGACAATATTGCTGATAATGCCTTGCATGATATGGCTACCTTGTTCTTGATACAGCGACTGATACCATTCTTCAGTCAACTGACGATCTTTCATATGGGTCACATCACAACGCTTACGGGCACGCAGTACCATTTCACGGGTACGTTCATTGCGTTTGTTTTGATAGCGGGTTAAGGCATCTTCCAAACCAAAAGTATTGATTTGTAAGGCACGTGCCAAATAAATGGCATCTTCCATGGCTTGGCAGCCACCTTGACCAATGTCAGGGGTAGTGCTGTGTGCAGCATCACCAAGTAACACTACACGTCCTTTGTAGAACGTCATAAAGGGTTCAATGTCATGAATTTCGACCCGATTGGTCTTTTGCTCATCAATACTGTCAATCAACAGTTGTACAGGTTCACACCAACCTGCAAAGTATTGTTTTAAAGTCGCTTTGTATTGCTCACGTTGATTCGGTAATCCGACATCCAAGGGCACATCAAAGAAGAAATAGAAACGGTTATCGGCAACAGGCATCAGCGAGACACGTTTACCTTCGCCAATATATGTGGTCCATTGTCGAGCAGGAGCGAGTCCTTCATTAATTTCGACCAGACCATTCCAATTGACATAGCCAGCATAACGGCGTTCAACCGTATGTCCCAGTACGTGTTGACGTGTGAGAGAGTGGGTGCCATCTGCACCAATCAGCAAGTCGGCTTCGACCGATGATCCATCTTGAAAATGAATGCAGACCTGCGTAGCTTGGTCTTCGATGCGAATCATCTTTTTTCCCAGCTGAATATCCTGCATGCCAAAGTGCTGCATTAACAGGTTTTGCAAATCGGCACGTGAAACAGGATAAGCCTTTTGCCCGACTTCTTTGTACAGCGGCGTCAGGCTAAATTGGGTCATGGTTAGCTGATTTAAGCCATCTACATACGCCAAGGATTCCATTTCACCACCCAGTGCTTGAATCTCATGCGTCAGACCAAGGTAGTTCAAGCACTTGACCCCATTCGACCACAGCGAAATTGCAGCACCGACAGGCAAAATTTCAGTGGCTTGCTCGTAAATCGTGACTTGATGCCCGAATTTTTTTAAGGCGATACCTGCGGTCAAACCGCCCATACCTGCACCGACAATTGCAATCTTCATGGATGAGAACCCTATCTATTTTATTTAAACAATTAAAATGTATAAGGTGCTTTAAGCGAGAACTGTGCCAATTTTACGTCACTGGTTTTACTGGTATGACCAGTGTTTATGCATCATAAAATTGCAGAAAAAATCTAAACGATCTTTGATGATTCATAATATGAGAGAAAGTGGTGCAAGAAGTGAAAAGGGCTTCTTGGTTGAGGTTCAAAAGTGATATTTGCACCAAGAAATTCTAAGGATGATATTTCTTACTAGTGAGTTTTAAGGGATAACTCAAATGATAACCTGAGCTGAAAGCCCCATGATGCTGAGCAGATGTCAGCATGAATTGACTAGATTTGGATATTCAAACAAGGGAGATAAAAATAAACGAGGGTAAAGTTTTGACCATCGTTTAAATTGCAGGCTGGAAAAACGGACTTAATTGATTGCTTGATGTCTAGAGAAGTAAACCCCTGCACGTTGTGCAGCACCAATGATATGCGCTTGCATGGCTTTTTCAGCTGCTAAGGCATCTTGCTGGCAGAGTGCCTTTAAGATGGCTTCATGCTCTTGCACAGTTTTAAAGGCTAAATTTGGTTGTAAAAAGGGTAAGATCTGGCTCTTTTTAGTCCATTCGGTGTGCATCTTAAGTGTTTGAATAATCGATTGATTGTTGCTTAAATCAATAATGTATTGATGAAAGGCATAATCAAATTCGGAAGCCGCTTGCCAGTCTTGTTTCTGAATCGCATGGCTGAGTTGCTCATGGTATTGCTGTAACAGGACTTTGTCTTCGGGGCTTAAATATTCGCATGCCAACAGCGCCGAAAAACTTTCTAAAACATAACGTAATTGATAGAAATCTTTTAAAGATACACGATGTTCGCCGTCCCACTGTTCCGAGGCTTGGCTATGTTGTGAAATCACATAAACCCCTTTACCTGCCTTAATTTCCAGTAAACCTAAAGCAGCGAGTCGGGTCACGGCTTCTCGTAAAGAGGCACGGCTAATGCCCAGTTGTAGCGCCAATTCACGTTGTGAGGGCAATACTGAACCAACACCATAAACACCTTGCTGAATGCGTTGATGAATCACTTCTACAGCTTGCTCAGTCACCTGAGATGATTTTCTATTGAGCATGGCTTGAGGCTTCATAATAAGCACCGCATCCTATTTAAAAACGAACAACTTGATTCTACACAAAAAAACGAAAAGGATTCGTTTTTTGCAGCAAAATAAGCGAGAATTTTGCAACAGGTCAGACCAGTTGGACTGGTTTTTGCATAATTTAAATCAAAGATAATTTTAGGAATGTTCAATGACGGTGCATATTGCCAAATCTGTAGTTTTACCAGAAGCGTTAAACGGTCTCACCAACTTAGCGGATGCGCGTATTGGTGCCAGTATTGTGTCTTGCTCGGATGAGTTTTTTGCCAAAGCAGAGCGCATGCTTCAAGCCGAACCAGCTCAATTTATTGAAGGTAAATATGATGACAACGGTAAATGGATGGATGGCTGGGAAACACGACGCAAGCGCGAAGCGGGTTATGACTGGTGCATTGTCCGTTTAGGCGTGGCAGGAATTGTGTCGGGTTTTGATGTGGATACATCTTTCTTTACAGGAAATTATCCAGCATCGGCTTCGATTGAAGGTTGCTATGCAGCAGATGATCAGCTTGAACACGCCGAATGGTTGCCGTTACTAAGTAATTCTGTACTGTCACCCGATCAGCATCATATTTTCCAGTGTGACCCGCAAAAAGTGACGCATATTCGCATCAATATTTTCCCTGATGGTGGCATTGCCCGCTTACGTATCTATGGTCAGGTAGTTCTTGAAAAGATTGATCCTGATCAAGTGCTGGATTTAATTGGACTGAAGAATGGTGGACGCATTGTGGCATTTAGTGATGCGCATTTTGGTCACCCAAGTAATCTGATTAAACCCGATGCTGGGTTAAATATGGGCGATGGCTGGGAAACCAAACGCCGCCGTGCGCCTGGGTTTGACTGGTGCATTATCGCCTTGGGGCAGGCTGGGCATGTCGATCAGATTGAAGTCGATACGGCATTTTTTAAAGGCAATTTCCCTGCATTTTGTTCGATTCAGGCGGCATATGTGGAAAATGCCACGGATGCTCAGCTTATTCCGCAAAGTATGTTCTGGTCGTTCTTGCTCGAGCAGCAACCGTTAACGATGGATCACCAGCATACGTATAGCACTGAAATTTCGTCGCATGAAAAGGTCAATTATATCCGCGTCAATATGATTCCAGATGGCGGAATTAGCCGTATCCGTCTCTGGGGAAAAATGTCAGCACAATAATCTACCCAGCAGTTTCAGCATCTTGAATGAGATGCTGACTCAGAAAAATGATAAGAGAAGAATGAGATATGCATGAACCAGCCATTATGATTCAACCTTTAACCCGAGAAAGTTTCGCACCTTTTGGTGATGTGATTGAAACTGAGGGAAGGGATCATTTTCCAATTAATCAAGGATTGACTCAGCGCTTTCATGCACTGTCTTTGATCCAAATGGGGGGCGAAAATGGGGCAGTGGGGCTGAGCATTTTTCATAATCTGTTATCTACGCCTGTACCGTTTAAAATTGAAATGCTGGAGCGGCATCCGCTGGGTTCACAGTCTTTTGTGCCTTTGGATGGGCAAAAATTTCTGATAGTGGTTGCACTTCCTTTCGATCAAGTGCATCCAGATGAGCAACGCATCTCTGTCTTTCTCAGCAATGGTCAGCAAGGTGTTACTTACCATCAAGGGGTGTGGCATCATCCTTTGCTTACGCTTGAAGCGAACAGTGATTTCTTGGTGGTCGATCGGATTGGTGAAGGTCACAATTGTGATATTCATACCTTGTCGCAGCCCGTTTGGGTGGTCGAGTCGTGTACACAGTCAGAGATGGTTGGTCTCTGACTGTGTAAACGCTATTGAAAGCAGAGATAGAGATATAGTTTAAAGTATTGGTAGGTAGCTCATTTTAATTTAGAATTCTCAATCGTACGAATATTCGAGTATCTTTATTATTTTCTAATTAAGATTTTTCTATAAAACATAAATATTGATTTTCTATGTCAACAAAACGTTATGTAGTAAGAGAGTTGCTTGAACAGCATACAAAGCAAAAAAAGCAAGAAAAATTAGAGCAAAGACGTTTAGCACTTGAGCAACGCGCAAAGCACAAGAAACAGAATAAAATCCTACTAGTATTTTTGTTGATTCTATTTGTTCCACCTTTACTTTTATTTCCTGCATTTCCAAAAAATCTATGGCAGTATGAAATTTATCGCTACATCACTGAAAGCATGTTTATCATTATTGGAACTAAAGGCCCTTTGCCATTTTTTACTATTCTTTCCAGTATTTATGTCACTTTTGTGATGCTAGTGTTAAGTGTTTATCTATGCTTTGTATTTATTAAAAATGTCGGGATAAAAAAGCAATTTCAAGAAGTAATTTATAGTAAATTCTTTCATGCCGAGTTTGAGGCATCGAAGAAATACCCTTGGCTTGAGAAGTCATTCATCAAGAAAACAATTGTTTCGGGTATGTTTTTCTTTTGCTTTGTAATGAGTCTGATTCATTTTCTTATAGATGATATCTCCTTTCAGGATGGAAGTCGCAGAGGAGCACTCATTCAGTTGGGCTATAACTATCGGATTGGTGTGCTTGTATGGGAAAGTGTGTTTAGTATCTGTACTGTCTTCCCATTTTTCTATTTCATTTTTTTATTCATTTATCTTTTTAACTATTTTTTTCGCGGATTAGGCACTGGAAAAATTATTATTCCCCAAAAAGTGGTACATAAAGGAACCAAGAAGAGCTCACAGAAAAGATCATAAACAAAAATAAATCGAATATGGTTTAATAATAGACAGAGACAATTTGTCTCTGTCTGAAATGAGTCAAGGATTAATATTTCCCTTCAAAGTTGGCGCTAATACGCTGTTTTAAATATTTTTTTGCTGTAATCGCAGGATATTTATGGGCCGGACTTTCAATCAGCACATCTTCATTGGCTTGGCAGAAAAATGCCAAACTATAACGTGCACCTTGATATTCATGGGCTTCAGGGTTTTTCACGCGATGGAAGTTGGATGGCAATTGGTCATCACTCCAGCGCATCAGCATATCGCCAATATTACAGGTAATCACATCATCCCGCGGTTCAATGCTGGTCCATTGTTGCTGTTCCATATCTTTACCTGGACAGACTTGCAAACCACCTTGACCCTTGCGCTGGAACAATAAGGTTAAGCAGTCGAAGTCGGTGTGCGCACCTGCACGCCATAAGCCAAGTTGATCTTTCAGTGCAGGATCAACCGCATAGTAATGCAGCATACGCAGGGTACTTTGATAGCTTTCTTGTTGAGGGTCATGTGCATGCGTAAAGAAATCATCGGCAAAACCAAGCTTATAGGCAAAGCAGGACAAAATTTTCATCCCCACTTCCCAGCAAGCATGTTCAAATTGCAACATGGTCTGCTTGAAGTTTGGTAACTCTTGCTCAGAAGGATACAAGCCTTCCATGCGCGGGCGAGTGATTTGATAAGATTCCTTTTGATCAGGCGTATGTGTCGATGGTCGGACTTGCGCCTTACTTTCCCAGCCAGAGTTTCGCTTTAATGGATACTGGGCTTTGACGGGTTCAGGTAGTTGAAAGAAACGCTGTGTCATTTCAAAAGCATTATTGATTTGCTCTAGCGGAATCCCGTGATGTGAGACTTGAAAAAAGCCAATATCGGTCGCGGCTTGCCAGAGCTGGTCAGCGATTTCATATTTGCGTTGTTCAAAATCAGATAAATCAATCACGCGGACTTCGCGTTCAAAGGTTTCTTGACCGAAGGCGCCCATTCGCGCTTCTTTTTTTAATTCATCTAGGCTGTAATCATCTTCAGCAATGGGGTTCAGGATGGGATGGTTCATATCTCTACCTCAAATTTTGGATATACATGACCCAATCTTGCTGTAGACAGGAGAAAGGGTCATTTTGGTCAAAAAAAGCCACATATTCTTTGGTGAAGAACATGGACATATTTCTGAGCAATGACCCACAAAGATGACAGAAAGAAAAATCTTTGCTGAACGCTTCTACTCTGCTTTAAGCTAAGCATTTTTTATACCAAGACAGAGAATCAATAAAAAATAGAAAATATAGCGTGTGAAATAAGCAATTTTTAACTTGTGATGAATCAGGATGGAATGGGAGTAAAAGAATGAATCATTTTTGCACATTGGGATGCTGTAAATTGGTGCGTAAGCTGACTAATCTCGTCGAGTAAGTTTAGGTTGGGAGTAGATGCTGCTTCATCTACGATTTGAAAAAGGATTAAGATGCAGTCTTATTTAACTTAAGATATTGAAAAATAATTAAAATTATAAATTGGCATAGAGCTTGCTAAATCTAGCTTGAGTATAAGCGGTTAGTGTGTAGCTTACACATGGGACATTGCTCTACAGCGTTGGCTGTTCCTCTTTTAGGGGACAAGGCTAAGTTTGGCTTGGCTTTGAGAGAAAATGTATCTGAACATTTTACCCCTAAAAAAGAATAGCAAAGTGAGTTCATGCATAGATTAGGGGTATTACTTATGAAAATTCATCACCGTGTAGGCAAAGGTCATTTAGCTCTCCTTGCTGGTGCTTTACTTTGGAGTTCCTTCTCGCAGGCTGCCGATAAACTGGTTTTGCAAACCACTTGGTATGCTCAAGCCGAACAGGGCGGTTATTATCAAGCTTTGGCACAAGGCATTTATAAAAAATACGGATTAGATGTCGAAATTAAAATTGGCGGTCCACAAGTCAATAATATGACCCTGCTGCTATCAAAACGTGCCGATATTATTATTAACTATGATTTACAAGTGCTGAAAGGCATGGAAAGTAATTTTCCCATTAAGGCCATTGCTGCACCATTCCAGTTTGATCCGCAAGGAATACTCACCCATGCCGATGTTAAATCCCTATCCGGGTTAAAAGGGAAAACCATTCTGGTCTCGACCAGTGGGCAAGCAAGCTGGTGGCCATGGTTAAAAAACAAATATAAGTTAGATGCTGCGCAAGCACGCCCGTATACCTTCAATATGCAACCGTTCCTTGCGGGTAAAAATGTCGCGCAACAAGCCTACGCCACTTCAGAAGTTTTCCAAGCCAGAAAAGCAGAACCTTCAAGTAAATTCTTCTTATTTGCCGATGCTGGCTATCCCGCGTATGGCGGAATTTTAGTGACCCGTAATGATGTGATTCAGTCCAAACCTGATGTGGTACAGCGTTTTGTAAAAGCCTCGATGGAGGGCTGGAAAAATTACTTAGCCGATCCAAGACTCGGTAATGCCATCATCAAAAAAGAAAATCCAAATATGCAGGATGATCTGTTGGCATTTGCTGTGGGGCAAATGAAACAACTGCGTCTGATTGATGGTGGCGATGCCAAAAGCAAAGGCATTGGTGTCATGACTGATGCACGCTGGAAAGCGACCCGAGATTTTATGGTTGGTGCAGGTTTATTGGATGCCAAGGTCAACTGGAAAAATGCTTACACCACTCAGTTTGTAAGTTCTGTCAAAAAATAATACCCGTAACAGGTTAATAAAATAAGGCAGTTTGCCTGAAGGGGAAACCTTATGAATTTTGCATTACCCATTGAAGAGATGCTGCAACAATCGAGCAGCTTTATCCCCCCGATGCTGATGGCTAGAGGCGTGGAAAAGACTTATCCCAATGGAACCCATGCCTTACAACGTCTGGATTTAGATATTGCCCGTGGGGAAATCGTTTCTCTGCTCGGACCCTCAGGTTGTGGCAAAAGTACCTTGCTGAAAATGTTTGCCGATCTGGAACAACCTACTGCTGGACAAGTGCGCTGGAATGGTAAAAATGACATTCAGTCGCAGTGCAAAATGGCGATGGTGTTTCAGGAAGCGACCCTGATGCCATGGGCGAATATTGAAGACAATGTGCGCTTACCGTTGGATTTACAAGGCGTATCTAAATCCGTCCGTACGGCAAAAGTGCATGAGGCTTTAAAAGCCGTAGGATTAGAAAAATTTACTCAAGCCTATCCGCGAGAACTTTCAGGCGGAATGCAAATGCGAGCATCTCTAGCTCGAGCCTTGGTCACAGAACCAGATTTGTTACTCATGGATGAACCCTTTGGGGCTTTAGATGAATTTACCCGTCATAAACTCGACAGTGATATCCGCCAGTTATGGTCGGAACGTGATTTAACCGTGGTATTTGTCACCCACAGTATTTATGAAGCGGTGTATTTATCCTCTCGTGTCATTGTCATGGGTGCTCGTCCAGGCCGAGTGGTCGCGGATATTGAAATTGATGGTCCGTATGCGCGGGATGAAAGCTTCCGTACTTCAGCAGCGTTTATTCAACAATGTTCATATCTATCACAAGTATTGGCTCAAGCGAGTGGAGGGCATGATCATGATTAAACCGTTAATCAAGAACCCTGCTATTCAACGGATTGCAGCACCCATGATGTTAGGTTTGTTGTTGCTGCTGACTTGGCAAATCAGTTTTCAGCAACTTGATGTGCCTGTGTATATTGTTCCTAAACCAAGCGATATCGCCATGACCTTGGTGAATCAGTCAGGGCTATTATTTGGTAGCTTGTGGGTCACTTTAAAAATCACCTTATTGGCATTTCTCAGTGCGGTAATTATTGGCACTTTGGTCGCTTTTTTGTTTGTGCAAAGTCGTGTCATTGAAGCCTGCTTTATGCCTTATGCCATTTTATTCCAAGTCACACCAATTGTTGCGATTGCACCGTTGGTGATTATCTGGATTCAAAACACCACGTTGGCTTTGGTGGTCTGTGCCATGTTGGTGGCGATTTTCCCGATTTTGACCAATACCACTTTGGGGTTGCGTAGTGTAAATAAGGGCTTATTGAATTTATTCCAAATTAATAAAGCCAGTCGCTGGCAGATTTTGTTGCGCTTGCGTGTCCCGAATGCGCTACCGTATTTCTTTGGTGGGCTACGGATTTCTTGTGGTCTTGCATTGATTGGTGCGGTGGTCTCTGAGTTTGTGGCAGGTACGGGCGGCACCAGTGCTGGACTGGCTTATCAGATTTTACAAGCAGGTTTTCAACTGGACTTACCTTTAATGTTTGCAGCGTTGTTACTGATTACCTGCACAGGCTTGGCGTTATTTGTGCTGATGTCTTGGATCAGTACTTTGTTTTTAAGTAAGTGGCACGAAAGTGAGCAGGTCTAATGAATACTCAATATCTAATTAAAAATGCTTATGCCATTTTGACGGGTTTATCTGGCGATGCAGCACGCTCTAGTGCAACCGATATTCGTATTCAGGATGGAAAAATCAGTGCCTTAGGACAGCTCAGCCCAGAACCAGAAGATACCATTGTTGATGCCAAAGATTGTGTGATTTACCCAGCATGGGTGAATACGCATCATCATCTGTTTCAGTCATTACTGAAAGGGGAGCCACAAGGTTTAAACCAGAGCTTAACGTCTTGGCTGGCCAGTACACCATATCGCTTTCGTGGTGCGTTTGATGAGGCAACCTTTCGTATAGCCGTACGTATTGGGCTGATTGAGTTATTGCGCTCGGGCTGCGCCACAGTGGCCGATCATCATTACCTATATTGGCCAAATATGCCGTTTGATGGTGCTGCAATCTTATTTGAAGAAGCGGAAAAACTTGGAATGCGCTTTGTGCTGTGTCGTGGCGGAGCAACCCAAACCCGTGGTTTGGAAAGTGAGTTACCTCAAGCCTTGCGTGCAGAAAAGTTTGAAGATTACATGTTGGATGTTGAACGCTTGGTTCAGCAATATCATCAAAAAGATGCCAATGCATTTCGAAAGATTGTCATGGCACCAACCTCCAGTCTACATTCGACTACTGCGCAACAATTTAGAGAAAGTGCTAAATTTGCGCGGCAACTCGGGATTGGACTGCATAGCCATTTGTCTGAAACCGTCGATTATTTGGATGCGGCCAAGCATAAATTTTCCATGACACCTGTGCAGTTCTGTGCGGAACATGATTGGGTGGGTTCAGATGTCTGGTTCGCGCATCTAGTCAAATTGTTGCCTGAAGAAATCAAGATTTTAGGTCAAACCCATACAGGGATTGCGCATTGTCCACAAAGTAATGCGCGCTTAGGCAGTGGTATTGCCGACTTGGTAGCTTTAGAACATGCGGGCATGACCATTTCAATTGGGGTGGATGGTGCAGCCTCCAATGAAGCAGCCGATATGTTGTCTGAAACGCATGCAGCTTGGCTCATGCAACGCGCCCGTAAAGGCATGTTGGCGGTTCCTCAATATGATGGTGGATTATTTGAAGGCGGAGCTGATGCCGCGACCATTGAAGATATTGTGCGCTGGGGGACAGCAGGTGGCGCAAAAATTCTAGGTCTAGATCAAGTCGGTACGATTGAAGTCGGGCAGCAAGCAGATTTTGTTCTGTATCAGTTAGATGATCCCCGTTACTTTGGTCTACATGATATTGCCATTGGTCCGATTGCAAGTGGTGGTCGGGCACATATTAAAGCCATGTTTGTAGCTGGAAAAATAGTGGTACAGGATGATCAAATTCCAGATGTAGACATGAAGGAGTTGGCTTGGCAAGCAAGGCAGGCGGTGCAGTTACTGCAACAGCGGACTTTACAAGTGGCTTAAATGAAGTTCTGAAACACATTTTAATCTCTATAAAAGAGTTTACAGATTTTCACTGTAAGCTCTTTAAATATTTTAGGTGGGTTGTTTTTAATATTTTTATAAGTCGTATATTCTAGTTTTTAAGTGAGTTTAATATAGGATTTGATCATTAAAATTTTATTAACTTAAGTATTTTTATTCGAATATACATATATGTATATTTATAGCTTTATTTTTTTATACTCCCCGTGACTATATTTTTTATAAAAATTACAAAATTTTTATAAAATAAATTTAATTTTTAAAATTCACATGAACTTATATCTGTTTTTAAATAATAATTTATTGAATAATAAGTATTTTATTTTATGACTTGTTGGTCGGATTAAATGTTTTACTTTTTGAGTGTCGCAAGTAATTCAATATTTTATTGACAATATTTGTCAAATTAATCCAATGATGGTCATTTTAGCTAAAGAATTATTAGTTGTATTTTAATTATATCTTATTAATGTTGCTTTTGAAGTTTTTCTGTATTTTTAGGGAATTGAAATTAGTTTTTAAAGTGTGATAATTTTCACCAAATGTTATATTTATTTTGATTAAAAATGCAAAAAAAAATTAGATCACATGTGCTGGCCTCAGGATTTACATTGATTGAACTCATGATTACTATTGTGATTGCCGCGATTTTAGCTGCAATCGCAATACCTTCATATCAAAGTTATATCAAGAAATCACAGCTTCGAGCTGCGCAAAATGATTTGGTTGCATTAAGTTTAGTTTTTGAAAATTATTATCAGCGTAATCTATCTTATCCAAATGTTGATTATGCTGATACGAATGCATTAATAGCCTCAACAGCATTTCCACAATGGTCTCCAAGTAAAAAAGAAATTTTTGAGTTTTCCAGCGCTAAAGTCAATGCTGGCAAAGGATATGAATTATTGGCTACAGCCAAAAGTAGCAGTAATTTAAATGGTTGTATTTTAAAAATTACAAATACAAATACCAGAACTGCGACAACAAGTTGTGAAGGAAAGACCTCGTGGTAATCAGCAATATCAGAGAGGCTGGTTTAAGCCTAATCGAACTGATGATTACCATTACTATTCTGGCTATTTTAGTGGTCAGCGGAACAGCATTAACAGGTCAATGGTCAAGACAAACAGAATTAGATAAAGCCTCTATGGCTTTAAACAGTGCAATGGGATTAGCCAAAGCGACGGCTATTCGAAATGAATTTGCGCAAACAGCAGACTCTTCAGCCAGTCAAATATGCTTTGATGCCAATACCAAAGTACTCGAAGTTCATAAAGCGAGCGCAACTCAGGCTGCAAGTTGTAGCAATACAGTCGTATTTAGTTATCCCCTCAGTCAGCGCATAGAAATTAAGAATGTAGATACGACCTCCTTCAAATGCTTTTCATTTAATCATTTTGGGCAGGTTGCGACTGAAATTACGGGGAACTGTAAAAAGAATTTAACGCTCACGCTCAGTAACGGGACATTAAATGAAAGCCTTACATTCAATTAAATCAAACCAACACGGGGTTGGTTTATTGGAGGCACTCATCGCTGTTGCACTTTCCAGCTTTGTCATTTTAGGTGCACTTTATAGTATGGGGCGTATGTTTGTGAGCCAGAAGCAGACCAATGTGCAATATATTGTAATTAATGAATTACGAGCAAAGTTACAGAATGCAACCTCGTCCGAGAAGGCTGAATGGTGCAATGGTACAAGCCATCCAACCATTACATTGCCTAAGGAAACTTCTGCAACAGATGTAAAGGTTATTTGTAAGTCAATGGACGTGACCGTAAACAATGCCAGCAACTCAAGTTATAACAAAACAATTACAGAAACGCAGTTAGTCAAATTTGAGCTAGATAATGCCTTGCTCGGTGGAAAAGTAACCGTTGGGGAAGAGTTAAAATGAGACATCAAACTGGGGTGACTTTAATTAGTTTATTGGTGGGCTTGGTGATTGCTATGTTGTGTGTAATCGCTTTACTAAGTTCCTATCGCGTGGTGGTGAAGTCCGGTGTGGAGTCTCGTATGGCGACAAGTCACGATACTCAGCTACAGCGTGGTTTAACGACGGCACAAATGTTTTTGCAAAATGCTGGTTTTGGTTTATCTGGATCAAATCACATACAGACATCAAGCATAGAAGTGAATAGTCAAAACCTTTCAGCCTTATTGTGGCGTTATAAAACTGGAACTAGCACTTTTTGTCAGGGTTTGGTGGATATAAAAAGTTCAGATAATAAGAAACGACAGTTAGTTTTACTGCAAGGCACTCAGGATAGCAGTAGTACAAGTTGTGATGATACAACCAACTTATCTACCCTCACTTGGAAAGTGCAAAGTGCATTAGCAACTTTGGAAGATTTTTCAGACGATAAAACCAATCCTGTACAGATCAATTTTACTCAGTCCAGCAGTGCATGTACGCCGTATGGTGCCGGAAAAGTTGATGCGAGTGTGCAACATCCTTTAATTCTGATTTCCGCCAAAACCAGTACGCAGCATATTGCAGGTTTAGCTACGGTGGAAATTCCAGTTTGTGTTGTCAATATAACGGTGTGATGAGATAAAAATTATGAACTTACCAACATCTCAACGTGGTTTTGCAACAATACTCATCGTGTTATTAATTGGACTTGCAATAGGTGGTTCTGCATTAGGGACAGCTTATTATCTCAATACTTCGCAAAAAAGTTTAGTTTCCAGTCATGCATTGACCAATGCTCAATCAGGGGCTTGGACGGGTGTAGAAATCTTTCGTAAATATTTGAACGGATTAGATGCTGATGGTCTTCATGCCTTGAATGGGCAAAACTTAACATTGAACATTCAAGATGGTCGTACATTAACAGTTAACTCTATTGTGAGCACAAAAACGAGTACAAGCCCAGGAAAATATGAAGTCACTGCAACTATTCAGAATATGAGTGATCGTTCAGAGGCATCTGCGACCATTCAAATTGTCTATGAAGTGGCTTTAGATGCGAGTTCGACACCCGATGATAATAACTCTATTGGAACGTCGAGTTTTCCTGCGGCAATGAACTTTTATGGTGACTTGGATGCACGAGGCGGAATTAAGTTATCGAATGGAGATAATGCGCGTGCTGTTATTAATGTTGCTGGAAATTTCACAGCAAACTCAATTAAAGGCATTAAAACCTTAAATGTCATTGGCAATGTGAATATTTCGGGCGCAGGCATTGAGGGTTTAGAAAATATCTATACCAATGGTAATGTCAATTTATCGGGGAGTGGTTCAGTCAATCTCATCTCAGCAAAAGGAACAGTGACCACCAATGGCTCATGGTCTGAAGGCAATATTTATGCAGATCAGGACGTAACAATTAGTAGTAGCGGTGCTGTAAATAGTATTGATACAAAGGCATCAATTTTTGCTGGCGGAAATGCAGCCATTGGTACTGCGATTGCAGGTAAAACGATCAATATTACCAATGCATCGATACAAAAGGCTTTAGCTAACGAGAAAATCAACCATTCAAATTGGAAAAATTTAGCCTATGCAACCAGTGGCGATGTGCTGACTTGTGTACAAGAGCATTGGTATGATTTTACCTTGTTAAAAGCAGCATCATTTGCGAATTGTCCGAATGTTCCTGAAAAAATGCAAAAAATTGCAGCAGGTACGCAAGTGGCTTCCCCTCAAGGTGCATTGGTCACGGTCACGATGTCAAGTAAACCGATGGTGAATGCGCTGGATTATGAACAACAAGCCAATTATACCTTTAGTGTAAATAGCAATAATCAAATTCTGGTGTATGTGCGCAATGTCAATAGTGTGCCTGAAGGAGAGTATCGTATTGGAATGCAAAAAATTCAAAATCAGAAGTCATGGGGATACTTGTGTAAAACCGTGGATTCAAATAATTTCTGCACTTCCAATATTGTCGCCAATTTAGGTCGACGGGTGGATAATGGTCCTGAAATTATTAAATATGAAAATGGTAAATGGGTTTTAAAAGATACTCAGAGCCAAGTAGCATCTCTTGCTCCAGGGGTGCTCTTCTTTAAGGGTTCGATTGATATTTCACATGGTTATTATGTAAACACAATCATCAGTACAGGAAGCATTAATTATGGCAATGGTAATATTGAATTGATTGCACCGAATTATGCTGGTGCTCAAGCAACCTGTAATAGTTCAACCTTTAATATCCCAAGTAATTTATGTAGTTCATCAACTTCACTTATTCCTGCCAGTATTGGCAATATTGGTTTACTTGCTGGATCTTGCACAAATTCAACCACATTAGCGTTGTGTGAAAGCAGTTATGTGGGTGGAGATATTACTTTTAATGGTTCAGCAGAAGTGGAAGGGAATATTATTGCAGGAAATAAAATTATTACGGGTGGCTCAACCAGTATCAAAGGATCTATTTTAGCTTCAGCACATGGTGTTTCTAAGGGATCATCTTTAGGTGGTTCAACTGATATTGATTTTAATGGTACGACTTCGGATAACACCACAATTATCTTACCTGGTGGAGACGATGAAGAAGAAAGTGAAGATACTTCTTTAAGTGATAGGGCCAAAATTAAGTGGGCAAGATATCTATAAGTTGATGTAATTTTTAGACAGCCAATGAGTATTTTGAAATCTTTGGCTTAATCTTTTGCATACTTTACAGGTGTTTAAGATTCATTTTTTAGTAACTTTAAACGTAATCATTCAATCTAAAACAACCAAGAAATGGAATTTAGACACTGAAATGAGGCACTATCACCTCATTTCAGTTCTAGATGCTGTTGAATGATTTGGGCTAAGGTTTTGATCGCATTTTCGATCTGAATCAGATCAAAATCACCGAGCCCTAGAATCAGTCCAGAGCGTGTCCCTGCCTGAGAAAAAGTGGGTGATACGGCTTTAATTGAAATGCCCGCTTCAAGTGCTGATTGTGCAATTTTTAGATCATCCGCAGGGGCTGTCAACCAGAGCACCATGTGCATGCCTTGATCGCCTGATTCGATAAAAGCATGTGTTTTCGGAATATAGCGATCAATCAATTGAATCAGCAGTTGGCGATTTTCTGCATACACATTGCGTATGCGACGAATATGTCGTTCTAAATAGCCTTCTTGTATAAATGCAGCCAACACATGCTGATCGGCAGAAGGGGGATGACGATCGATTAGTGCTCTAAGACCACAAAAAGGCGCCACCAAGACTTTTGGTAATACCGCGTAGCCCAATCTTAACGAAGGAAAAAGCACCTTACTAAAGGTCCCCAGATAAATGACCTGATCAGGTGCCATCCCTTGCAGTGCGGGAAAGGGCTGCCCTGTGTAACGGAGTTCACTGTCATAATCATCTTCAATAATCCATGCCCGTTGCTGTTTTGCCCATTCAACCAGTTCGGTGCGTCGAGCCAAACTCATTGGCATCCCTAGTGGGTATTGATGCGAAGGGGTGACAAAGGCAGCCTGTGCATAAGGTGCCAGTTCAATCCCTTTTTGGACTTGAATCCCTTCTTCATCAACAGGAATGCGGTTGATTTGCAGATGCTGCAACGAATTTTCCAGAATAGCCGTCGTTCCGCGATAGGCAGGGTCTTCAGTCCAGACAGCGTCATGCTTGCTAAATAAAATTTGGCTACAAAGATACAGCGCTTGCTGAATACCACTGGTAATGACAATTTGCTCAGGTTCACACTGGACGGAGCGGGAGCGTCGAACATAGTCGGCTATCGCCGAACGGAGTGCATAGACACCTTGAGGATCATCATAACCTGAAGGGGCTGCTACGCCACGCGCGCGAAAGCGATTGCCAAATTTGCGCCATGCATCACTGGGTTGCGTACGCCCTGTAGGAACAGAAATGGCAAATGGGCGGTGAGCTAAAGGTCTAAATTCTTTGAGAATCTCAGCATATTTTCGTGCTGCTTCGGTCAAAGATTCGGTATCAATGGATTGGGTCGATGCTGCTTGAGGACTTGATCTTTTGAGCGCATGTGAAACAAAAGTGCCCTGACGTGCACGTGCTTCTAAAACGCCTTCGGCAATCAGTTGATCATAAGCTTCGATAATCGTTCCACGAGCGATGCCTAAGGTTTGAGCCAGTTCGCGTGAAGAAGGCAATGGATCACCAGCGTGTAAATCCCCTTGTTGTACTGCGTCTCTTAAAATCTGAATCAGTTGCGAGGCAATCTGTCCCTGAGTTTTATTCAGTTTGACCATTGAGGGGAGGTCGATCACTTTTGTGATTCTTGCCATAATTCTGGTCTACTCAAAATAAAATAAACTGGTTCTTTTAATAATCCAGTGAATAGGGGAAATTTACAACAATAAAGTCATCTTCGGTTTGAGTCACCAATAAAGGAGTGTAAGCCATGTATATCCCCGCAGATTTTGACATCCCGCAAATTGACGTCATGCATCAACTCATCAAACAGCATGCCTTGGGTATTTTGATTACGCATGGCAGCAGTGGGTTGGATGCGAATCATCTTCCTTTTGAGCTGAGCACGGAGCAGTCTGAACTTGGAGTTTTACATGCACATGTGTCAAGAAACAATCCTGTCTGGCAAGACACTCAAGATGGGGAAGAGGTGCTGGTGATATTTCGAGCGGGAGATGCATATATCTCTCCACAGTGGTATCCAAGTAAACATGAGCATCATCAACAAGTTCCAACATGGAATTACATGGTGGTACATGCCTATGGCACAGTGAAAATCCGTGATGATGAACGCTATGTCCGAGGTGTGGTGGCACGCTTAACGCGGACACATGAAGCCACACAAGCGGAACCTTGGAAAATGTCCGATGCACCAAAAGACTATTTAGAACCGATGCTAAAAGCCATAGTAGGGATTGAAATTGAAATCACCCGATTGCAAGGCAAAGCCAAACTCGGGCAAAACAAAGACTATCTGGACGTTTTTGGTGCCGCCAATGCCTTAACACAAACAGGGCAAAATGCTATTGGCGATGCCATGCATCAGGTTGCAGCATTAAAAAAAGTTATGTGAATAAAGAATAAGTTGAGGAATCCAGTATGCAATGGATCAAGCCAGTGACCTTGGTTGGGCAAAATGTCATTTTAAAACCACTTGAAGAATCACATCATCTTGAGTTGAGTGAGGCGGTACAAGATGGTGAGTTATGGAAACTTTGGTACACCTCCATTCCAAAACCAGAAAACATGTTGGTTGAAATTCATAGACGTTTAGCGCTACAACAGCAAGGTCAAATGTTGCCTTTTACAGTCTTTGAACGCCATAGTGGCAAAGTTTTAGGCATGACCAGTTTCATGAATATTGACGTTGCTCACCATCGCTTAGAAATCGGCTCGACATGGTATCGTCAATCCGCACAGCGTAGTGCAGTAAATACTGAAGCTAAGCAACTCTTGCTGAGCCATGCCTTTGACGTTTTGAACTGTATTGCAGTTGAGTTTCGTACATCATCATTTAATTTTAAGAGCCGCGCTGCAATTGAGCGCTTAGGCGCCAAACTGGATGGAATATTAAGAAGTCATCAGATTGTTAAAGATGACATCTTAAGAGATACCTATGTGTACAGTATTTTGCAAAGTGAGTGGCCTGCAGTCAGACAGAATTTAGTGTTCAAATTACGTAGATAAAGCGAGGTTAGGGCGTTGGAGAGGATGTTGGGTATATATGTTATTAATCGGGCTTTTCCAATTCCCAAGCGAGAGTTAACCAAGCGCATTTGGCAGGAAAAAAACAAGGAAAACACAAATTAAGAGTGGAGAATTGAATCGAGAATTTTAAGCGATTCTTATATTTATAATTGAAAAAATGAAGTACTCCGATGATGCCGCTGCATGTGTCGTTACCCTGAACCCGATGAGTTCAAGGTGGACGCGACGTATACTTGCTGGGTTTCCCACTCGAAGGTGGGCATACACTCTAAATATACAGAACGCAATCCATAAGTTTAAGTATCGGCAGGGGAATAGACCCGCTGGCGAACATCTCAGAGTTAAGCCTAGTATAACGGATAATGGAATACTGGCAAATCATACAAGGCAAAGAACTGTAAAGTTTGGTGCTGTTTGTCGAGAGATTATGCAAATAAACGTGAAACTAGGTAAGTGTTTGCACTTCTTCAAGAATAGTGCTTAACAAACGTTCGCAATGTGCATATTCCTGTAGAGACTTATTCATGGCGAGCACTTCTTGCATTAATTCAAGTGCCACCATAATAATCAGCTTGCTAGGCTCTACGCGCGGTGCCTGACGACGAAACTCATCATATTTGTCATTTAGCAATTGTGCGGCACGTTCTAAGTCACCTTTTTTATCTTCAGTGGTGGCTAAACGAAAGCTATGTCCCAATACACGTAGTTCAACAGGAATTTGTTCACTCATGATTGCATTTCCTCATTTACTTCGGTGGGATGTGCCAATTGTTGAATTTCTTGCGCATGCTGATCTTGTTCAGTACCTAAAATGGACAGGCGCTGAATAATGGTTTCAACTTTGGTACGTGCCAACTCATTTTTTTGTAACAATCGTTCACGTTCTTGCTGCAAACCTTGAATTTCTTGCTGCGCATGACGTTGTTCATTTTGCATTTTTTCTTTAATGACACGTAACTCATTACGTTCACTTAGAATATCCTGAAAACGATTTTTTAAATCGGTACAGCTTTTTTCCAAACGACTATAACGGTCCGCTAACGCCGTTGCATCTGTATTGAGTTGCTTGAATTGTGACTGTAACTCAGTCAATTGTTCAGTCAGGTTCTCAATTTCTTCTTGTTTTTTGGTAATAATGCCATTTTTATGTACAACTTGGGCATGGTGCTGCTCAGCGGCAGTTGCGCTGGCTTCGGTTAATGCATTATTTTCGGTTTCATAATGCGCGAGTCGGGTTTTTAAAACGCCAATATGCGCCTGTAGACGCTGTAATTCTTCTAACATAACGTAGTCGCACAGTGTTGCAAACAAAGGTAATATATAAGAAGTATAGAGATTGGATAAACGAATGCAAGACGATATTTCAGGTTGGTCAGAATGGCACCAACATTTTTCCCAAATTGAAGAGATTTCAAGCCCAAGTGAGTTACATGGGTTACTGACAGGTATCGTTTGTGTGACTCAATCACCAACGCGTGAAGAGTGGCAACAAATTTTATCGACCTTAAATGTGCCAGAATTAAGCGAAATTGCTTTATCTGTACTTACAGATGAGGCAGAAGACGTATCTCACGCACTGTCTGAAGATGAATTGGACTATCTACCATTACTTCCAGATGATGAGCATGTCTTGGCAGATCGTGTTCAAGCCTTGGCAGACTGGTGTGCAGGTGTGGTACTAGGCTTTGGTTTGGCATCAGGTCATATTCGTCAAGATGAAATGGAGCTGATCGAGCATTTGCAAGATGTCGCTGCGGTCGAATTTGAAGATTCTGACAATGACGACGAAGGCGAAGACAGTTATCAAGAGCTGTATGAGTTTGTACGCCTCATTCCTGTGAGCTTAGCTTTAGGACGTAAGAAAGTTGCGGTAGATGAAAGTTCTTTGTTACAAAACGTGCATGCGCAAATGCAGCAGCATAAAAATGGTTCTGAAACCAGTGTTGTAGAAATGTTTACACCACATCGACCAAGTTAATTTTGGTCGAGTATTTGCTTTAAGATCGCAATCACAGTAACCCTATTCTTTATTAAACAAGACCGAAGAACATTTAATGAAAAAACTGACTCAAGTAGATTTTAAGGAACGTCGTGACCGCCTCGCAGAGGAAATGGGACCACACAGCATCGCGATTATTGCAACCAGCCCAGTGGCAATTCGTAACCGAGATGCAGACTACAAATTTCGAGCGGACAGCAGTTTTTTCTATTTGACCGGTTTTGCTGAACCAGAAGCGGTTGCTGTGATTGAAACGTATGAATCATTAGATGAAGGCTATACCTATAGCTTGTTCTGCCGTGAACGTAACCGTGAGATGGAAATCTGGAACGGATATCGTGCAGGGATTGATGGGGCTATAGATGATTATGAAGCTGATGAAGCTTATGCGATTGATTTGCTCGATGAAGAAATCATCGAGAAATTAGTCAATAAGCAGAAATTATTTTATCGCATTGGACATAGTTCTGAGTTTGATGTCCGTGTCAGTAAATGGATTCAGCAGGCTGATGCACAGCAACGCCGTGGCAATGAATCACCAGCGCAAGTGATTCAGTTGGATCGCATCCTAGATGAAATCCGTTTATTTAAAACCGAACAAGAAATTGAATTGATGCAAATTGCATCGAATATCAGTGCAAAAGCACATACCCGTGCCATGCAAGCGGTGCGTGCAGGCATGATGGAGTATGCGTTGGAAGCCGAACTGAATTATGTATTTGGGCAACAAGGTTGCGTACCAGCCTATAACAGTATTGTGGGTGGTGGTCCCAATGCTTGTATCTTGCACTATGTTGAAAATAATCAAGAATTGAAAGATGGTGATTTGGTACTGATTGATGCCGCTTGTGAATATGAGCTTTATGCATCGGACATTACCCGTACTTTCCCTGTGAATGGAAAATTTAGCCCTGAACAAAAAGCTTTATATGAAATTGTGTTAAAAGCCCAGCTTGCTGCGATTGATGCCGTACAAATTGGCAACTCTTATAAAGAGCCACACAATGTTGCGGTGCGTATTTTGGTGGAAGGTTTATTGTCACTCGGCATTATGCAGGGAGATATCGAACAAATTATTGAAACCGAAGCTTACCGTCAGTTTTATATGCATGGCACAGGACACTGGTTAGGTATGGATGTGCATGATGTGGGTGCTTATAAGCAAGCAGGGGAATGGCGTCCATATGAAGGGGGTATGGTGGTGACCATTGAGCCAGGGCTTTATATTGCCCCTGATGATGAAACCGTGGATGCGAAATGGCGTGGAATCGGCATTCGGATTGAGGATGATGTGGTTGCAACAGCCAATGGCCCACTGGTTTTAACCAAAGATGTTGTGAAATCAGTAGAAGATATTGAAGCGTTGATGGCTCAGTAATCATAATTTTAAAAAAGCCGATCTTCTGATCGGCTTTTGAATATTTGGATTTTGTAGTAGAGATTTTATGTTAAATAGCCCCTTGATCAGGGGCTATTTTTTGAATAACAACATTTGAAAATTATCAAAGATTAATAATTTTTGATATTTTTTTCACTTTAATGTAGGCACAGATGCAGAGTAAAGCTCCTGAGAACACCCAAACATAAGCACCGATTAGAACTGGTTGGCTGTTTTTGCCATCTATCACTAAAATAGTGACAAGACCATAGCTCATCATTGCTAAAGTTATACAGCTCCAACGAAATGACTTGGGATCATTTTCATTTAATAAAAAATATGTAAAAACGAGTGATAAATTTGCCCAAATTGGAAAAACTAAAATAATGGGAGCGATTAAAAATTGTAAAAAAAACGAATATACAAAAAGTTCATATCCTTTCATGCCATCGAATACAGGAAGAAGCCATGAAATAATCAGAATTAAAACGGCCATTAATGAAAAAAAATCGACAATCTTTTCTTTAAAAAATTTCATTATGAATAATTTATAAGTAAGTAATCGCAGTTTACTTCAAATGTCTTACTGGTATATAGATATATAGAGCATAAAAAACCCGACATCCTGTCGGGTTTTTCGTATTGTGTGTTTAGGTATAACTCCTGTCATACTTCACGTCCTGGTGTCGCACTTATCATTATTGTTTTATGTGTTGGAACATCTTGTTCTCTATGTCCCCATCATATGAAAAATCCCCATACTGACATAGACGCAATGGTCCCTAATTCATGTCAGCCTGAGCTTACAACATTGCTCAAAACTTACCCCAAGGTTTATCCGCAGAAATTGCGGATAGTTTCGGGACTGGATGTATTGAGTTATCAGGGAAAAGTTAAAATATGAGCGTTTTTGTGCATTTTTTGGCTAGAGTAAAATTTTTAAGTATCTGATATTTAAGTCAATATATAAACATACTTCGTATAAACGCCATTATGTTTAATGGACTAATTTTCTTCAATTAGCATGTAGACTAAGTCCATCTCAGGGCAAAGATATCCCATTGAAGTTAAAGCTGCTGTGATTTGCCCTCTATGATGAGTCCCATGATTGAAAACATGCAATAGAGTGGCAGCATAAGGCAAATTCATGTTTTTACCTGAAGATGTTTTGTACTGTAAGTCATATTTGAATTTTTCAACATCAACATCTCTTAAAAAATCTATCCAATTACGAGCTTTGTCCTCTAGCTGATATATCAGCTTGTCTTTATCATTTTCTATGATGGTGTTTAACATAAGTACAGGTGACGGTTTTCCTAAAAAGCGAGGAAACCACAGGTAGTGTTCACCAATAAGTAAATGATTTAAAGTTCCAGAGATACTTTTGAAATAAAGTCCACATTCGGCATTGAAATCATGATTAGAAACATTCTTCAAAACTTGATTTAATTTGCGGGTAGACCAAACGTTATATCGAGCTAATAATTCATAAGTTTTTAAATCCATCCATTTTACTCTTTAATTGCCTGCTGGAAAGCCATGAAACATCCATTGTATGCCCCACAAAATAGCTAAAATTAAAATTACAAAAAAGATGACTTCTAATTTTTTCATTTTTAAATGTTTCTAAAATAAACATAATACGGATTATGCGAAATGCGGACGTTTAAGGCCGCATTTTTTTATTTTTTAAACTAGATTCTTTCGATATTGAATAAAGCCAGTATTTATCGCTACTTGATCATATAAAATTCTTGCTTGATAGTTTGTTTCTTGAGTTAACCAATAGACTCGAGAACAATTTTTCTTATGAGCTTTAGCATATACCGCTTCTATCAAACTTTTACCACAGCCTTTAGCACGATTATCTGATTGTACAAATAGGTCTTGAAGGTAGCAATAATCGCCCTCTGTCCAGGTGCTACGATGAAAAATATAGTGCACTAGACCAATTAGTTTATTATCTACTTCAAGTACAAAACACCCCATTTCTTCACTTTCATCAATTAGACGATTAAAAGTTAATTTAGAAAGTTCTGATGTTAAACTCACTTTATAGAAGTCCTGATATCCCTTCCAAAGATTTAACCAATTCTCATAATCTTGTTTTAGAAGTTTTCTTACTTGCATGACCCTCTCTCTTTAATTTTCCTAAAATTAACATAATGCACGTTATGCGAAATGCTCTTTTTTATTTCATATAATTCATAAATTTATATCAAGCTGGTCTACTGTTCAGCGCACTAGATCGACTTTTTCATGATTTTTTATGTTCCACGAACAATGATTCAACATTGTTTCACGTTTTTATAAGTTAGCTTAAACAAAAACTTGAGTAAGTTTAGCAATAGCCGATGGTACATACTTTTTCAAAATCATGACTGCACACTTTACCTTGATAGTACGTAAAACCGTCCATTTCATTATAAAAATGAAACGCTTTCATGTAATATAAAATCCATTAAAACTTATAGGTATTTTGAGGCTACTCACCTCGAATACGCCATAAAAAGGAAACAAGCATGCAGCAAGAAGTCATCATTGTCGGTGGTGGAATGGTCGGACTAAGTCTGGCTTTAATGTTGGCGAAAGCGAATATTGCAGTCAAACTGCTCGAAGCCATCAAATACCCAAATTATGATGACATCAATCTTGCCCCTTACCATTCCAGTTTTGATGCGCGAAACAGTGCCTTATCTCGCCGTAGTGTACAAATTTACCAAGAACTCGGTTTATGGAATGCCTTGCAGCAACATGCAACGCCTATCTTACAAGTGCATATTACCGAACAGGGCAGCTTTGGTAAGGCACGCTTATTGGCAGAACAAGAAAAAGTCGAAAGTTTTGGTCAGGTTATTGAAAATGCTTGGTTAGGACGTGTGCTACTGACGCAAGTTCGCCAGCAAGCATTAATTGAACTGATAGATGGTGTGCAAGTTACCTCACTTACACAAGATGCAGAGCATGCTTATATTACGGCATCACGTGGTGAAGAGCAGCTACAACTGCAAGCCAAACTGGTGATTGCTGCTGATGGCCGAGATTCATTTTGTCGTCAGGCGCTGGGCATTGGTGTTTCTGAGCATGATTATGACCAAGTGGCAATTGTCACCACAGTACAAACCTCAAAACCACATCAGCATGTCGGCTTTGAGCGTTTCAGTCCGCTTGGCCCATTAGCATTACTGCCTTTACCAGGTGAATACCGCCGTTCTGTGGTTTGGCCTGTGAAAAAGGGCACCGAACAGGAATGGTTAGGTGAAGAAAATGACCAGCATTTCTTGGATGCCTTACAGCAAACCTATGGTGACCGTGCGGGAAAATTCCAGAAAACAGGCAAGCGTTTTAGCTATCCATTGACTCAAGTTTTAGCAGAAAAACAGGCAGTAGGGCGTGTGGTACTGATGGGCAATGCCGCACATACCATTCACCCCGTAGCTGGACAAGGTTTTAACCTGTGTATGCGCGACGCTTATGTATTGCTGCGCTATTTAGAAGCACAACAAGCCGCAGGTGCTGACATTGGCGAACCAAACATGTTGCTTGAATATGAACAAGCCCGTTTAAAAGACCAGCAACGCGTGATTAAGTTCTGCGACAGCGTGGTGCGTGGTTTTAGCAATCAAAATCCGATGCTGAAATTATTACGCAATACTGGACTCATCGCCTTCGACTTGATTCCAGGGATTAAGCCACTCGTCGCCACTTACGCAATGGGATTAAAAGCATGAGCCAAGTTCTCGATGTTGTGATTGTCGGTGGTGGATTGGTCGGTGGATTAACTGCCTTATTGCTGGCTCAAGGCGGTGTACAAGCCACTGTTTTAGATGCCGCCCCAATTCTAGATGAAAGCAAGGTGTTGGCGGTTGCCAATCCTCGTGTGCTGGCTTTGAGTCAAGCCACTATTCATTTGCTAAAAACCGTTCAAGTCTGGGATTTGCTGGCACGTCAAATGCCCTATAGCGGTATGCAAGTCTGGAATAAAAATGGCTATGGCGACATCAATTTCGGGCATGCCAGTGAAAAAACACCCTCCATTGAGCAAGCGCTAGGCTCAATGGTGGAACCAAGTATTCTCAATTTAGCCATTCAGCAACGCATGTTGAGCCAAGTGAAAGATTATCGAACCCAAGTGAAAGTGACACGTGTGGAGCGTGGAGTTGGCGTTTGGCATATTCACCTCGCCGATGGTACGAAATTACAAACCAAACTGGTGATTGGTGCGGATGGCGCGAATTCTTTTGTCCGTGAACAAGCTTTTATTGATCTGGATGTATTGGATTATCGCCAAGCAGGTATCACCTGTGCCATTCGTACTGCACAGCCGCATAAACATGTAGCACGACAAATCTTCTTGGAAACAGGCCCGTTGGCATTTTTACCGATGGCGAGTTTGAACCCAGAGCAAGATGGTTATTGGCAATCGATTGTTTGGACCTTACCTGATGATTATGCCGAAGAATATACTGGATTGGATGATCACGCCTTTTTACAACTGTTGACGCGAGAAAGTCAGCATATGTTGGGAGAAGTGCTGGAAGTCACTCCTCGGGCAATGTTCCCTTTAAAAGCGCGAGCAGCACAGCAATATATGACTTCAGGTCTGGTGCTCATTGGCGATGCAGCGCATGTGATCCATCCTTTGGCGGGACAAGGGGTGAATATTGGCTGTTTGGATGCAGCGATACTCTGTGATGCCTTATTGCATGATTTTTCGCGGGGAGTTTGGGCGCATGATCAAACCTTGCAACGTTATGAGCATAGCCGTAAAGGACAGAACGATGCCATGATGCACAGCATGTCGGCAATTGGCTGGTTAGAAACCACAACCTTATTCCCTGTGATTTGGGCGCGGAATGTCGGTCTAAAACAAGTCGAGCAGCAGCCCGTATTGAAAGATGCCTTTATGCTGCAAGCCAATGGTTTACAGGTGCTGAAAAATACCCGTTATGCAAATTAGATTTAAAAAGATAGTTTTTAGGCATTTAGTTAAATCTAATTACGAATTTGATTAAAAAAGATACGATTATTTTGCATTAACTACTAGGCGAAATCGATTTAGATTGATAAATTTCATCGTAATTCGAAACCAATTCGAAACGAAGTAATTAGAAGTCATTGCGGGGAGAGAAAGATGACGGATATGAATGATTATGATGACGTAGAAGACTCAGCAGTGGATGAGGATGAAGCGAAGGCTGCCGAAAAAGGTGCATCTGATGAAGCTACCGAAGGTACTTCTGATGGTGATGTTGCTGAGGCAGAAACATTAACCGTGACGGCGAAACTCAAGCAACGTCAGGCATTGGAAGATGAAGTGGCAGCATTTTTAGCACGTGGTGGACGGATTACCGAAGTTCCACCAGATGAATCTGCACACGACTAATCTGAGCATAAAAAACCACTCTTGCGAGTGGTTTTTTATGCGTTCGGATATTAATGGGCATCTTGCATCATTACTTTTACCTTATTTATTTTTACCCTTTAAGGAGAAATAAAATAGGCTGATGGAAGAAGCTTAAGGTGTTGCCTTAATCTGCGGTCAGCTCTAAAGCACGCTGATACGCAATTTTCTTCTTAATACCCGTCAAGTCCGCAGCCAGTTGTGAGGCTGCTTTTACCGATAAATCTTGTAGTAGGCGTTTCAGAAGTTGATCTAACTTCTCTTGTTCCATGTCTTTTTCTTGGGTTGCACCGCCCACCACCAACACAATTTCACCTTTTTGCTGATTATGGTCAGATTCGATGAACTGAACCAATTCACCCAAGGTCATTTTGCGAATGGTTTCAAAGGTTTTGGTAATTTCTCTGGCAAAACCCACAGGGCGGTCAGCACCAAAGACTTCAGCCATCGCTTTCACGCTCTCCAAAATACGATGCGGTGCTTCATAAAAAATTAGGGTTTGAGTTTCATCTTTTAGCTTTTCGAGTTGTAACAGGCGCTGTGATGCTTTAGACGACAAGAAACCTTCAAAACTAAAACGGTCACTTGGTAAACCGACACTACTTAAAGCGGCAATCGCTGCACAAGCTCCAGGTACGGGAATTACACGAATGCCATGTTCTTGCGCAGCACGAACCAATTTAAATCCCGGATCGCTAATTAAGGGTGTGCCCGCATCACTGATCAATGCCATACTTTCACCTTTTAACAGGCGCTGCACCAAGATATCAATTTTATTGCTTTCATTGTGGTCATGGCAGGCGGTCAGTGGCGTCGAAATATTAAAATGCTTCAGTAATTGGGCAGAGGTACGAGTATCTTCAGCAGCGATGACACTGACTGATTTCAGGGTATCAATTGCACGAAAAGTCATGTCATCTAAGTGCCCGATCGGGGTGGCTACAACAAATAACTGAGCACTCATGTGAAGTCTCCATGCCAAAAAAAATTAATAAGTAAAAGAAGGACGCGATAAAAGTAGTGAGGGAGCTGTATTCCCCAAACGCGTAAGAATATGGGTATTCTACCTGAATCCTTGACCTAGGCGCGAATTAGATTCGATTGACTTATGCTATTCAGTCTTTGGCAACGAGCCAAGCATGGAGATTGAACCATGAGCGGAATTAAACCATGATGAATATTAAAACTTTGTCATAACCGCATTATTTATTTTCAATTGTGATCTGATTCATGCTTACACTAGAATAATCTCAGATCAAAATAAAATCAGTCTTCATGAGATGAAATTAACAATAGATGCTTTTAATAATGGATCAGAAAAATTGAGTCGCAAAACTACAGCACAAGCCCTTGGTGATTGGGCGGAAAAAGAAGCGCTGAAGCTATTACAGCAGCAAGGTTTTCAATTGGTACAACAAAACTTTCATAGCCGTTATGGTGAATTGGATCTGGTGGTGCAGCAAGGAGAAGATTTACTCTTGGTGGAGGTCAAGGCACGAGCTTTGACCCGTTATGCCCATGCGAATGAAGTGGTGTCGGTGTCGAAACAGCGTAAATTAATCAAGACTGCACTGTGTTTTTTGAATGAATATCCTGAATTTCAGCAGTTCTATTGTCGATTTGATGTGATTTGTTTTGATTTTTATCAACAATTTGCAAAAACAGTACAGTATGACTTTTCCAGTTTCACTTATGATCTGCAGTGGATAGAAAATGCTTTTACTTTTGATTCAGAGTTCATTAATCTTTGAAGTAACAGGAAGCATCAATGCTATAGAAAAATGAATGAAATAAGTGAGGAGTCTTGCTGAGTGTTGAATCGTATTGCAATGACAGTGCTTTGTGTCGCAGGTCTTAGTTTAACGGGCTGTGCGAGTTTTATTTCAGGTGGTACAGGGACTGCACCAGTTGGAACCGATAGTGGGGTACGCTCACTTGGACAGGTCTTTATTGATTCCTCAATTGAACGTACAGCGAATATTAATTTATATAAATTAGATTCTCGTTTTAAACAGTCGCGCGTCAATATTGAAAGCTTTTATGGCAATGTGTTGCTGACAGGGCAAGTGCCAGACCAGCATTTAAAACAACTGGCTGAAGACAATGTTCGCGCGATGAGCGATGTAAAAAATGTGCATAATTTTATCACGGTAGGTGATAAAATTGGTTATAACACCATCATGCAAGATGCGACTGCGACAGCAAATACACGTGGCTTAATTATGAAAGCTGCTGTAGTTGCAGACAGCAAAGTCCGTGTACATACTGAAGATGGTGTATTGTACGTGATGGGGCGTTTGAATAATGCTGAAATCAATGATTTGAACAATGTGTTACAGCAAGTGGGTAACGTAACTAAAATCGTGACATTGGTTGATGATGTCGATCAAGGACAAAAGTCAATAAATTCTAGTTTGGTAAGCCCTGTAGCCAGTAATGCGCAGCCCGAAGTTCAAACGCCTGTAGCTATTGACCCAGATCAGGTAGAACCGACGAATGTTCAATAAATCCGAATATTGGATTAGACAACTAAATGACACCGTGGGGACTGCGAAAGATTTTATTCGAGACTTTCGCATCTACGATGTCGGCAGCTATGCATTGAATCAACTCACACCACGTGAGGGATATACACTGCATGAAAACATTGCTTATGGCTTAAAAGCACGTCATCGTCTCGATTTATTCAAAGCGCATAAACCGCAGTTGAATCAACCTTTAATTGTATTTGTGCATGGTGGGGCTTGGACGCACGGAGATAAAAGTTCTTACCGTTTTGTGGGGGAAGCTTTTGCTCGTGAAGGTTATGACGTAGCAGTGATCAATTATCACCTCGCTCCGCAGTACATTTTCCCAAGCTATGTGGATGATTTAACCCTTGCGCTTAATTTCTTGAGTCTGCACCAGCACAAGCTGGCAATTCGTACCGATAATGTGGTGTTGATGGGGCATTCGGCAGGGGCATTTAATGTGATGTCAGCCGTCTATCATCCACAGCAGTATGAGCTGCAATGCCGTGCACAAATCCGCGCCATCATTGGCGTCGCGGGTCCTTATCATTTTGATTATAAAGGTGACCCACTCTGTGCAGAGGCATTTGATCAAAGTGTGCCTTTCCAACAGGTCATGCCGTATTACTTTGTCGCATCCAACAGTATTAAGCATTATTTGATGATGGCAGAGAATGACCAAATTGTGGGACATAACAATACTGAAGACTTTGATCGCGTACTGAAAGAAAAAGGCAATCACAGTAAAATGATCGTGATTCCACGTACAGGGCATATTACCGTGATGGGATCAGTATCGAGTTTGTTCAGCCGTTATTTTGAAACCAAAGAACAAATTTTGGTGGCAATAGAGGAAGCGTTAAAGCCATAGATGCGTGTCATCTGCAACAGGCTGTCCTTGAGTTACATGCATGATCATGGCGTGTGCGATACTCCCTTTGAATGGAATTTGAGGGAGTTGATCAAATTTGAAAAATTGTGCATCACTGATTTCTTCTTCTTGTAATTGAATATCACCCGCGGCATATTCAGCACGAAAGGCAATCATTAAATTACTCGGGAAGGGCCAAGGCTGGCTCGCCAGATATTGAATATTCTTCAGCTTTAAACCGACTTCTTCTTCAGTTTCACGACGTACTGCATCTTCCAAGGTTTCACCCACTTCGACAAAGCCAGCAATCAGACCATACATATTGTTGGTGTTTTTTGCGTTCTTGGCTAAAAGGATTTCATCTTCACCGCGGGTAATCACGGTAATGACGCAAGGTTGAACACGCGGATATTGATGATAGTGGCAAGCAGGGCAGATCATGGCATATTCGGAGGCATGTACTTGCGTTTCATGCCCGCAATGACTACAGAATTTGTGATTGCGACGCCACTCTAACAGTTGTAGCGCACGACTGGCTTGTTCAAACTGCTTGGTGGTCCATTGGGTCAGCAGCTGGCGAATAGGCACCAATTGTAAGCCGTCTGGAATGCTTTCATGGGCGAGAAGATCACGGGCAATGACAGTATTGCCCGTGTGTAAATGCAGATCACTTGCTAAACGCTCAACTTTAGGCAGTTGGAGTTGTTCATCGACCAGAAGTTGTTGTTGATGAAAAATATAGGCAAGTGATAATTCTGACATTAGGCGGCTACTTTGGCATTTAGTTTTTGACTGCTGTTCAATGCTACATCAAACATAGAGTGTAATACAGGCTGTTTGTTCTTCAGATTGTCAATCATCATTTCGGCACTGGCTAAAGTATCCAAGATGTAATTCACTTCCTGTTGAGTAATACTGCCTGATACCTCAAGCTTTTGTTCTACAAAATTCGCAGCATTTTTTAAAGCTTGCTGACCGTTTACGGCATTCAGGAACAACAGCGCACCGCTGATTTCATGTAACTGAGCTGGTAAATTGCCTAGAGCCCCCAAGAATTGATCTTGCAGATATTGCACCAGACTTGTTGCAGAACTATCCACCAAGGTTTTGGTTTCATTCAGCAATGCTTCATGCGCTTCATCGAGGCGATCCAGTGAAACATGCATGTTGTTCACACGAAGCTGCAAACGGTTCGAGGTGTGATGGCGTTCAAGAATACCAATTGAGTTCATGGCAGATAGAATGCCTTTCATCAATTGTTGAGCAAAGTTTTCATCTTTCAACACATCAGTCTGGTTCAAGGTTTCAGCTTGACGAGATAGGTCCTGATACGCTTCATTCAGGTTCAAGACTTTGAAAATATTGGCTAATTCTTTAATTTTAGCTTGTAATTCTTGTGTCTTTTCTACGGACATGGTTTGGTAATTATATTCAATTTCATTTCGAATTTGAGCCATTTCAGTGGTTACAAGTTCGCTAATGGTGTGAATGGTATTAAAGTCTGGACCATATAGATGGCGACTAAATACATGCAGTTGCGTGTCGGTGAGTGCATCATCCCCAATATTGAGTTGGTCACGGATGCTTTGTGCTGACTCATCTTCTTGGCTAATACACAAGCTCAGAATATTCGACAGGTCTTTTAAGTTGGCATTGAAACTTTCAGGCGCAAGGAAAAATGCGGCCATATTGCGTTCAATGTCAATCAGACTGCGTAAGCGGGCATCGGTAAACAGTAAATTATCAATTTGGTTGAAAGCAACGTGTACCAGTCCCCAGTATTGTTGGCTTGGTAATTGATTCGCTAAACCTGCGAGATAAGATCCGACAAGACGAATCGCCTGTAAATCAAGTTCAGTTTCTTGCTGCTTAAGTAGTTTATGCAATGCAAGTTTATATAAGCGATGCACGTATTCAGACTTTTCAAGGGTCGGAGTGCTTGGTAACTGGAAATTGGGTTTAACCGTGTTCAGTAGAGATTCAAGCTGATGACCTTCATGCGTAAGTGGTTTACCTAGCGCTAGCTCTAGGCGGTTTAGAGTGTCTAGCAGGAACTGAGGAATCTTGACTTCGCGCAGGCAGATAAACTCAATATAGCGTTTTAGCATGGTGGTGCCTTCGCTCAGAGCGATCACATCCTGCGTATTGATGTTCTCAGGATTTGCCATGATCTTGCGCATCAATTCAGCAGAATATTGTGCAATTTGCCCTAAGTTTGGCATATCAATTAACACTAAAACTTGCGCACATTGTTCAAACTGGTTCAGTGCATCATCAATCCCAAACGGTAGGGTATGATCCTCTGCTAAGGTACTGACCGCAGCTTCAACTAACTTGATCGAGTTATCAACCTCATTTTTTATTATCAGTAAGGCCGTAGGATCAAAATGAATAGAGGTTTGGTAAGACATTTATCTGCACCTTTCCTAGTGTATTATCTGTTTATGTTTGGCTGAGTTAGAACGTTATTTCTTGTATTTAACTATAACTGATGTCCCCAAGGTTTAAATACAAAAAATAACAGAATCTCTAGAAATTATTTTGAAAAAAAGCAAGGTTTTCCCTGTTTTTCCTCAATTTGTTTGACCCAAGTCTCATGTGCAGCCAATTCTTCCTCTGAAGGTAAAATCACAGCTAAGCCAGTTTCATCAATTTGTCGTCTGTTACTCGCGCCTAGCTGTTGTTCACTTTGCGACAGGGCATCCATATCGAAGGAAACCTGCCCACCCGTCATGGCTAAATAAACATCTGCCAGAATTTCAGCATCGAGTAATGCACCGTGGAAGGTACGGTCACGTTGTACAATTTCATAACGTCGTACCAACGCATCCAAAGAGTTTTTCTGTCCTGGATGCTTACTTTTTGCCATGGCTAAAGTATCGGTGACTTCACAGACTTCAGAGAGTGGACCATGACCTGTACGTTTAAACTCCATGTCCAAGAAGTTCATATCGAAGGTCGCGTTATGCGCAATAATCTCCGCGCCTTTTAAGTAGTCAAACAGCACATCTGCAATTTCTGCATATTTAGGTTTATCTGTTAAAAACTCATCGGTAATGCCGTGGACATTGACCGAGTCGCCCACTTCTTTTTCTGGGTTGATATAAATATGAATCGAGCTGCCCGTGAGTTTGCGATTGATCATTTCAATCGCACCAACTTCAATAATGCGGTCGCTGTCTTGGAAGTAGAAACCTGTGGTTTCCGTATCCAGAATGAGTTGTCGTGGACCAAAAGCTTCTACGCTTGCAGGCGTAATTACAATTTGCGGGTGTGAACTAGACGTTGGCACTGTTGTAGATGTCTGAGTCGCTTGAAGCGTTTCTATGTTAATCACGGTTTCAGTGACATCTTCGACTATTTCAAGTTCAGTCAATTCTGTCTCTTCATCTGCAAAATCTAGACCGAATGGGTCGTCAAACAGCCAGTCGGATTCAGCTTTTTTTTTATCTTCTGCGCGAGTTTCAATGGCTGCTGTTACGGTTTTTGCCGCTTGGTCCGCCCCTAAATTGGCCAGTTGATCAGCCATTTCATTGCCTGCATGACCTGCATGACCTTTAATCCAGTTCCATTCAATCTCTCGACCTTGGCAGACGCTATCCAGCTTTTGCCATAAGTCTGGATTTTTGACATCTTTCCAGTTTTTCTTTTTCCAGCCATGAATCCACTCGGTAATGCCTTGTTTGACATAGTTGGAGTCGGTCCAAATAATCAGTTTGGCTGATTTTGGGCAAGCCAGTACGCCTTCAATCGCAGCAGTCAGTTCCATACGATTGTTGGTGGTTTGCGTTTCACCCCCAAAGATTTTACGTTCTTCGTGCGCTGTAACGATATAGGCTCCCCAACCTCCGAGTGCGCCATCCTTACCATTTCCACGACAAGCGCCATCGACATAGAGCGTAATTGTTTCAGACATAAAGGGTCATCCAGCCAGCAAAGAAAATTAACAGAAGCGAATCCAATCTTCTATTGTATAACGCATTTGTGCTTTGGAAGTGTATTACATGGTTAATTTTTAATTTCTTGTAACATTTATCATGGAATCGCGCTAAATTATTGCCTTGAGTCTCTGTGATGCTTCACTACAATGGCAGTGCTAAAAAATAAATTTTATACGAGTTGTTTGGATTTTTTTATGTATAAACCAACCACGTTCTTGTGGCAGCCCTCGGTTCCAACATTATTTAAGATTACTGTATTGGGTTCTGCACTCGCTGCATTAGGATTAACCACAGGTTGTGCATCGAGCCAAAGTACGACCAAGGCTGCATCATCAAAACAGGTTGGCTCAAATTATTTAGATGCAAATAGTTTAGATTCTTTAGAAGATCTTTTGTCTGCGACGGATATGCGTGCTGTGGAAGGCGATCGGTTACTCATTTTAAAACATGGTGATGTGTGGAAGCGCATGACCGTAGGTTTTAAAATGGATCTCAATCACTGGGATTCGCGGATTGAAGCGCAGCGTAGCTGGTTCGTTTCACGTCAGCCTTATATTGAGCGTTTGAGTGCACGCGCATCTCGTTATCTTTACCATACAGTAAAAGAAGCAGAGCGTCGTGGTTTACCGACCGAACTTGCGCTGTTGCCGATTATTGAAAGTTCGTATGACCCTGCTGCGACCAGTAGTGCAGCCGCTGCGGGATTATGGCAGTTCATTCCAAGTACGGGGCGTATTTACGGGCTAAAACAGACGGGCATGTATGATGGTCGTCGAGATGTCGTCGAGTCTACTCGTGCTGCGTATGAGTTTTTAGGCAGTCTTTATAATCAATTTGGTTCTTGGGAATTGGCTTTGGCGGCGTATAACGCTGGACCAGGTCGTATTCAACAGGCGATTAACCGTAACCGCGAGGCAGGCTTGCCAACCGATTATTGGTCTTTACGCTTACCTCAAGAAACTATGAACTATGTACCGCGTTTCTTGGCAGTCGCACAAATCATTAAAAATCCGAATGCCTATGGCGTGACCTTACCCCCAATTGCTAACCGACCGCACTTTAGAGAAATTAGTGTAGGTCCTGCGAGTCTGAATGATGTTGCAGCGATTACAGGTTTAAGCCGTGCGGAACTTTATGCACTGAACCCAGGACATCGTGGTGACCGCATTGATAGCAGTAGTCCAATGCGTATTTTGATTCCCGCAGATATTAGCCCTACGGTGGATGCGAAACTGTCTAAACTGCAATCTGGTTCAGGCGGTTTATGGGCCAGTGCAGCACCTATAAACAACAGTTCGACCACAACGATAATTACGCCAAGTAAATCGACCCCGCCAACTTTGGTGGCGAGTAACACCACCAAAACGGCAGATACATCTACCAAAACCACCGTTTCGACCAATTCAGGTCGTCCATTATCGACCACACCGCGTGGTGCGGATGCTTTAGCTGCATTTGCGTCGAGTACCGTGGTACCGAGTGCACCGCGTATTCCAGTTGCCGTCACGCCTGCGAAGAATGTACAGCCTGTAAGTGTTGAACCGCCGATTTCAGCGGTTGAGCGTGAGCAAATCAGAGCCGCGGTTCAAGCCGAAGATGCCACTAAAACAGTGGATCAGGTGTTACAACCAGTAGCGACCAAAGCTGAGCAGGATCAAGTGGTTGCTGAACTGAAAGAGATCGCGCCACAAGGCACTGAAATTGTTGATCCTTATGATGGCAAGATTAAGCTTACGGCAATTCAGACCAGTCAATCAGTTGCTGAACAACAAGGTAAAGAGTTAACCAAAGGCTTTTCTTATCCAAAGTCAGTGACAGACAATACCAAACTCGATTCTGATGAAGCGCAGCGGAATAAAGATAAGAATTATGTCAAAACAGCATCAGAAATTATGGTTGTGCCGCCAAAAGGCAAGCGTACAACCTATACCGTTCAGTCTGGCGATACCTTAGCGACCATTGCACTAAAAAATGGTGTGAACTGGCGTGATATTGCCAAATGGAATCAGATTGATCCGAATGCGACCTTGTTTGTGGGCACCAGCATTTATTTATACGATGCCAAACCTGTTCAGGATCGTTCTGCTACTACTAGCAAGCCTGAGAGCTATGTAGTACAAGCCAATGATAACTTGACCAGTGTGGCGAGCCAGTTTGGTCTTTCGGTCAAACAGTTGGCAGACTATAACGATTTAACCGTGACCAGTGGTTTGTTTGTGGGTCAGAAATTATCGTTAAAAGACAATAGTTCTACTAGCGCAAAAAGTACGACTGAAAAAGCGACGAGCAAGAGCAGCATCAAAACCAAGTCCTATGCAGTAAAACGTGGCGAGTATTTGAAGCTGATTGCTGACCGTTACGCATTGTCTAATCAAGAATTGGCAGATTTAACGCCAGGTTTGAATGCGGGCAGTAACTTGCTGGTTGGACAAAAAATTAATGTGCCGTTGAATTTAGTCAATGATGATGCATCATCTTCAGAAAAAACAGCGGTGAAAGTGGATGCAGTAAAATCTACCACAAGTGTTAAAACTGAAACTTATAAAGTTCAGCGTGGGGATACCCTGTATAGCATTGCTGCACAATCTAAAATATCACTCAGTGATTTGGCTGACTTAAATCAGATGTCTAGCAATAGTGGCGTGTACGTGGGTCAAAGTATTAAGGTGCCTGCCGGTTCTACTGTGCCTGAAACCTATGTGGTGCAATCAGGTGACAGCTTGTCTGCCATTGCTAGCAAATACAATTTAAGTCAAGACAATCTGGCGAACTTGAATGGGATTGGGCGTAATGCCAATGTCCGTGTCGGTCAACGCTTAAAGTTGACTGGTGAAGTAGCAGAGGTTGAAAAAGAAAGCACGATTACTGCTGCTGAAAAAGATATTCATGTGGTGAAATCGGGTGAGACTTTGGGCAGCATTGCCAAGAAATATCATTTGCAGTTGAGCTATTTGGCTGCACTGAATGATCTTTCGACCAATGCTCCTTTACGTATCGGTCAACGTTTAAAAGTTGACGGTGATTTACCGACGAAAACCAACGTTAAAGCGGACAGCAGCCCGAAAAAGAGCAGTGTGAGTAGCAAAGACACCGAGAAATATACGGTGAAATCGGGTGAGTCATTAAATTTGATTGCTAGTCGTGTGGGAATTTCAGTGTCTGAGTTGGCAAGCCTGAATGACCTAAGTCCGCGTACAGGTTTACAAGTCGGTCAAATCATCCTGATTCCGAAAACAGTGAAAGACTACAAAGTCAGATCAGGTGACAACCTGATTCGTTTGGCTGCGCGTTACGGGGTTGAAGCCAGTGCCTTGGCAGAAATGAATGACATGAAACCATCTGCACAGTTAAAAATTGGAGATGTGATTAAAGTTCCGAATCTTTAATTCACAACTCGGATAGGTTTGCCGTGCGTATGACGAGCAAAACAATTGCTATTTACTTGCTCTACACGAGCAGCATGATGGTTATGCAACAGGCGTGGTCAGCTGTACAGACCACGCCTTATATTGCTGTGCATAGTCAGCCGAAATATGCGGGTTTAAAGGCGATGCCTTATGCTAATCCACAAGCGCCAAAAGGTGGTTATATCAGTACCGCGGCAACAGGTACTTTTGATAATCTGAATAGCATGAATGGTAAAGGCAGTGCCACCGAGGGCGTGAATTATTTATTTGATACCTTAATGGATAATTCGTTGGATGAAACAGGCGTGATGTATCCCTTATTGGCCAATCAAGTCACCTTTGATCCTGCCAATCCTCAATTCATTATTTTTCATTTAAACCCGCAAGCGCGTTTCAGTAATGGCACGCCTGTCACTGCTGAAGATGTCAAATTTAGTTTCGATGCTTATCAAACCAAAGCCAATTTGGGCTTACAGATGTATTTGTCGAATTTGGCTAAAACTGAAGTGCTGTCCAAATCAAAGGTCAAATTCAGTTTTAAGTCCAATAAAACTAAGGAAATGCCGCTGATTGTGGCGAGTCTCCCTATTTACTCCAAGCAAGATTGGAAAAATAAAGATTTTACCCGCATTACGTTGCAACCGATTTTAGGTTCAGGTCCTTATTTAGTTGAACGTATAGATGCGGGGCGTAGCATTACTTATAAACGCAACCCGCATTATTGGGCGAAAGACTTAATGGTTAATCGTGGGCGTTACAATTTCGATCGCATGCAATATGTGTATTACCGGAATAATGATATTGCCTTCGAGGGATTTAAGTCGGGGCAATATACCTTACATGAAGAAAAGAAGACCAAGACCTGGGTCACGGGTTATCAATTTCCAGCGGTAAAAGCGGGTATGGTCAAGCAATATAGTCATCGTCTGGCACGACCTGTGGTCAATCAAAGTTTGGTCTTCAATACCCGGAAAGCGCCATTTAATGATATTTATTTTCGGAAGGCGCTGAGCTATGCCTACGATTTTGAATGGCTGAATAAAGCCTTATTTTATGGGCAGTATCAACGCCTACAAAGCCATTTTCAAGGCAGTGAGTTAGCGGCGACAGGGCAGCCGAGTGCTGCGGAATTAAAACTGTTGCAGCCTTATTTATCCAAGCTACATCCATTGCAACGACAAGGCGTATTGTCTAACTGGAAATATCCTGTGTCTGATGCAGATGGCTTTAATCGTCCGAATTTATTACAAGCGCGTAGTATCTTGCTAAAAGCGGGATATCAATATCGGCAGGGGCAGTTGTATAGTCAAAACGGGCGTGCAGTTCAGTTTGAAGTGTTGCTCTATCAAGAGGGTGCACAACGTACCATTATGCCGTGGATGCGCAATCTGAAAAAACTCGGGATCAATGTCAAATTGCGTCAGGTGGATGTATCGCAATATATGGAGCGCATGCGCCGCTACGAATTCGATGTGACTACGTTGGAAATGCCACAGTCGCTGACTCCAGGCAGTGAGCAGGCGCAAATGTGGAGTAGTAGTGCTGCACGCGAGTTTGGAAACTATAATTATGCGGGCATTCAAAATGCCGAGATTGATCATGCGGTGCAGCAGATCATACAAGCACCGAACCGAGAACAATTGATTGTCCGAACCCGAGTTTTGGATCGTTTGTTACGGGCAGGTTATTATCAAATCCTGACTTATGGTAAAAATGACAATTGGTATGCCTATTGGAACATGTACCAGCAACCAAAAGTACAACCAAAATTATCTTTAGGTTTGGATTATTGGTGGAGTGATCCAGCACAAGCCAGAAAAGTCAGCCAATACCTCGGCAAATAAAGTTAGAGGGCTGTTATGGTATTTTCAGTGATGCCATACGCTTAGACGTTTAAATCATGCAAAAAATAAGGATACGCAATTGGGTACGTATATTCTAAAAAGGCTGTTCCTGATTATTCCGACCTTATTTTTTATTCTTTGTATTAACTTTGCTGTGATTCAGATTGCCCCAAGTGGACCTGTTGAGCGTGCGATTCAACAAGCCGAGTCATTCCAGCGCTTACAAGCCGTTAAAGCCGGTGTAGCTCCTGACAGTAGCAATTATCAAGGTGCAAAGGGACTCAGTGAGGAAATGATTCAGCAAATTGAAGCGCAGTATGGTTTTGATCAACCTGCTTATATGCGTTTTGGTCTGATGCTGAAAAACTATCTGAGTTTCAATTTTGGCATTAGTTTTTTCAAAGATAAGCCTGTGACTCAATTAATTTGGGAAAAAATGCCCGTCTCAATTTCCTTGGGACTTTGGAGCAGTTTACTGATTTATTTTATTGCCATTCCATTGGGGATTCGCAAGGCGAAACAACATGGCATGTTGTTTGATAAAACCACCTCACTGATCTTAGCGATGGGTTATGCGGTGCCTGCCTTTGTTTTTGCCATTTTGCTGATTGTCTTCTTTGCTGGTGGCAGCTATTTTCAGTGGTTCCCACTACAGGGTTTGGTCTCGGATAATTTCCAGCAACTCAGTCTGCTGGCTAAAGTTCATGATTATTTTTGGCACTTAACTTTGCCGATATTGGCAATGGTGTTGGGTGGATTTGCGAGTTTGGCTTATTTAACCAAATATTCATTTTTGGAAGAACTGAATAAACCCTACGTTTGGGCTGCACGTGCCAAAGGGTTGAGTGAGTCCCGCGTCCAGTATGGGCATGTATTTCGGAATGCCATATTGGTGATTATGGCGGGTTTGCCTGAAGCCTTATTGGGTATTTTCTTTGTCGGTAATTTATTTATTGAGATTGTCTTTAATCTGGATGGTTTGGGCTTATTGGGCTTCGAGGCGATTATTCAGCGCGATTATCCTGTCATCTTCGGCACTTTGTTTATCTTTACCTTATTGGGTTTAATCCTACGTTTAATCTGTGATGTGCTGTATCAATGTGTTGATCCGAGGATTGATTTTGAATCACGAGGGAAACACTAATGTCTCCGATGATTCAAGCACGTCTACAGCGGTTTCGACAAAACCGTTTGGGATATTTTTGCTTTATTTTATTTAGCTTGATTTTCGTGTTGTCTTTGGGTGCGAATCTGATTGCCAATGAAAAGCCGTTGCTGGTGAAATATCAACACTCTTTTTATTTTCCTGTTTTTAAAGCCTACCCTGAAACCACCTTTGGTGGCGTGTTTGAATCAGAAGCGGACTATAGAGATCCAGTGGTCCAGCAATTGATTGCCGATCAGGGCTGGGCGATTTGGCCTGTGGTTCGTTACGCGGCACAAACCCCTAATTTGGATTTAGCCGTTCCAGTTCCATCTGCACCGACATTACAAAATTGGCTGGGTACAGATGATCAGGGACGAGATGTATTTGCCAGAATTCTATACGCCTTACGTGTTTCGCTGCTGTTTGGTTTTGCTCTAACCTTGTTTTCAGCAGTGATCGGAATCTTTGTTGGGGCATTACAGGGCTACTATGGCGGTTGGATCGATTTGATCGGACAACGGATATTGGAAGTCTGGGGTGGTTTGCCGATGCTGTTTATGGTGATGATTCTGGTCAGTATCTTTACTCCAAGCGTGTACTGGCTATTTGTCATCATGCTATTTTTCGGCTGGACGACTTTAGTCAATTTAGTGCGAGCAGAATTTTTGCGTGCCCGTAATTTGGATTATGTTCGAGCCGCACGTGCATTGGGGGTGTCCGATGCGCGGATTATTGTGCGACATATCTTGCCGAATGTGATCAGTTCCAGTTTATCTCAGTTACCGTTTATGTTGACTGCGAATATTACTGCTTTAGCAGCGTTGGATTTTCTAGGTTTGGGTTTACCTGCTGATACCGCATCGTTAGGTGAAATTTTGCTACAAGGTAAAAATAACTTAGATGCACCGTGGTTGGCTTTAGCAGGCTTCTTTACTTTGGCAATTGTATTGTCACTGTTAATTTATATTGGGGAGGCGGCACGAGATGCATCCGATCCACGACATTAATTGCTTGCCGTCCGTGATTTTAGAGGTCAAGCAACTTCAGATACAGCATGAACAGCATATTTTGCTAGAGAACTTATCCTTTCAACTGCATCAGGGGCAAACACTGGCTTTGGTAGGGGAAAGTGGATCGAGTAAATCCATCAGTTGTCTGGCTTTGTTAGGCTTATTACCACAGAGTCTGAGCAGATCTGGTTCTGTAATCTATGCTGATGTGGACTTATTTACTTGTAGGTCACAGCATTTACAAGCAATTCGTGGTCATAAAATCGCTATGATTTTCCAAGACCCAATGACCGCGCTGAATCCTTTACATCAGGTCGATAAAATCGTTGGAGAGGTCTTAAGTT
The DNA here is from genome assembly GCF_022601715.1 of Acinetobacter zhairuonensis. Lineage (GTDB taxonomy): Bacteria > Pseudomonadota > Gammaproteobacteria > Pseudomonadales > Moraxellaceae > Acinetobacter. The sequence continues at coordinate 46,334 of NZ_JAKVIM010000001.1, forward strand.
TGCAAGGCTTATCCAAACAGCAGGTATGCCAAAAGGTCGTGCAATTATTGAAGGATGTGGGCTTACAGCATCCTGAACACTTACTAAAACGCTATCCGCACCAACTTTCAGGTGGTCAGCGACAACGGGTGATGATTGCCGCGGCTTTAGCACTAGACCCTGAGATTTTGATCGCAGATGAACCGACCACAGCTTTAGATGTGACCCTGCAACTACAGATTCTGGATTTATTAAAAAATTTGCAACAGCAACGCAAGATGTCACTGATTTTGATTAGTCATGATTTGAATTTGGTCCGCCACTATGCGGATGATGTCATTGTGATGAATCAGGGTAGAGTAGAGCAACAAGGAGCAACTGAGCAGGTCTTTCAACATCCTGCAACTCCCTATACCCGTGAATTGATGAATCATGATTTTGGTCAAGCCTTAGCACCAGTCATGAGCACGACAGTCCTGCAATTAGAACAGTTGTTGGTGCAGTATCCAATCAAGCAAGGTTGGTTGAATCGTGTCACTGGACAGCACACTGCCGTTGAAATTGACAGTTTGCAAGTACACCAAGGTGAGTGCTGGGGGATTGTAGGTGAAAGCGGTTCAGGTAAAAGTTCAATGGCTTTGGCAATTGCGCGTCTGATTCAGAGCCAAGGGAAGATCCTGTTTCAGCAGCGGGATTTAAATACCTTAAATCAAAAACAATTACGTCCATTCCGCACGGACTTTCAGATGGTCTTTCAGGACCCATTTAGCAGTTTAAATCCACGTTTAACTGTGGAGCAGCTTATTGCTGAAGGTCTAACTGTCAAGCAGCAACCTGAGCATGAGATTGCTGCGCAAGTCAGTCAGGCTTTAGTCGATGTAGAATTAGACGACAGCTTCAAGCTGCGTTATCCGCATGAGTTGTCTGGTGGGCAACGGCAACGGGTCGCTTTGGCGCGTGCCTTGATATTACAGCCACAATTGATGATTCTAGATGAACCGACTTCATCTTTAGACCGTAGTACGCAGCGGGCAATTGTGCAGCTCTTACGCCGTTTACAGCAGCAGTATCAATTGAGTTATGTGTTGATTAGCCATGATTTGCATGTGGTGCGTGCTATCGCACAAAACATCTTGGTTCTTCGTGAAGCGCAAGTGGTCGAGATGCAGGCAACGGAGGCACTGTTTGCTCATCCGCAAAGTCCATATACTCAGCAACTGATTCAGGCGAGCCAGTACAGTTAAATTGATAAAGTTGACAAAATAAATTGTCAAATATGACTTGACCTCTCAGATAAAGTATTTAGAGTAAAATCACTAAATAAAAGAATGAGGAATATCAGATGAGTCGCATTGCCGAGCCTTTACAGATTCGAAATACAACATTCAAAAACCGTATGATCAAAGGGGCAATGAGTGAGGCACTCGCTAATCAAGTAGGGCAGCCTAATCGGCTACATTTGGGTTTATATGAGGCTTGGGCAAAAGGTGGCTTGGGTTGTGCCATTACAGGCAATGTCATGGTGGATGCACGTGCCAAAAATGAACCGGGTGTGGTGGTGCTTGAATCTGAGCGTGATCTTGCGGAGCTGCGTCAATGGGCGAAACTGGGTCAACAATATGGCATGGTGCAGTTGGTGCAATTGTCGCATCCAGGACGACAATGTACCAAAGGCATCAATCGTGAAACTGTAGCACCTTCTGCTGTTCCATTTAGTCCAATGTTGGCAACGACTTTTGGCACACCGAGAGAATTAAGAGAAGACGAAATTTTAGAGATTATTCAGCGTTTCGCTCGTGCGGCACAGATTTGTGAAAAAGCTGGTTTTGAAGGCGTACAACTGCATGGGGCGCATGGTTATCTCATTAGTCAGTTTCTCTCACCGTTGACCAACAAGCGTCAAGATCAGTGGGGAGGCAGTATAGAGAATCGTATGCGCTTTCTGATGGAAATCTATCAAGCCGTGCGTGCAGCAACCTCAGATGATTTCATCATTTCAGTCAAACTCAATTCGGCTGATTTTCAGCGCGGTGGTATCACTGAGGAAGATGTGATTACCGTATTTAAAGCGATAGATGCTGCAGGGATTGATTTGATCGAGATTTCTGGCGGTACCTATGAAGCACCCGCAATGGCGGGAGCCAAAGAAGACAAGCGGAAAGCCAGCACCATTGCCCGTGAAGCCTATTTCCTCGATTTTGCTGAAAAGATCCGACAGCAAGTGAGTTGCCATCTAATGGTGACAGGAGGCTTTCGTACAGCTCAAGGCATGAATGCTGCGCTGGAAAGCGGGGCTTGTGACTTTATTGGTATTGCGCGTCCATTTGCAGTCGAAACCGATTTAGCAGATCGTGTGTTGGTTGGACAAGATGTCCGTTATGCCGTTGATAAGATTAAAACAGGTATTCCAATGGTCGATAAAATGGCGATTATGGAAATTATTTGGTATGCCGCTCAATTTAAGTCGATTGCTCACGGTAAACGCCCAAATCCAAAGCTTTCACCACTGAAAGTATTTTGCAGTTATGTGACGGGTAATTTAAAAGCCGTAATCCAAGGGCAAATTAACTCGCGTAAGAGTGCATAATTTTTGGTATTTGATTGATCTTTTGCGTGCAGCTGTTTATCTGCCAGTTCTACGGGATAAGCGTCTGCACACATGAAATCGTTTGCAAAGCCTATAGAAAATAAAAAAGCCTGAGTCATTATGCTCAGGCTTTTTTATGAGATGAAACATCTCGGAATATGGCGTCCCTACGGGGATTCGAACCCCGGTTACCGCCGTGAAAGGGCGATGTCCTAGGCCTCTAGACGATAGGGACTTAATGAGGCAGGTACTTCTGAAAACTAAACCATCAATTAAATGGCGTCCCTACGGGGATTCGAACCCCGGTTACCGCCGTGAAAGGGCGATGTCCTAGGCCTCTAGACGATAGGGACGTTTCAGAGGTGGGCGTATATTAGGGCGAATAACGGGGAGTGTCAAACATTTTTCTGCAATAAAATTGAAAAATACGCGTATATGTTTAAAATTAAAACAAATTGTGGGGGTCTGATTAAACAATACGCATTTTTGTCGAAAAACGCAGAAAGTACTCATGATTTAGAGTTCAGCGTGTGCAGGGATGATATAGGTTTTTAAAAAACCTAAAAGAAAAGAGCGACTCGGGTCGCTCTTTTTCATGTGCTTATGCTTGAGGTGTTTTATGGTGATAAAACACGTAATAGCTGAGATAGCACAGTGCAATAAAGATTAAACAGCCAATAAAGCCCGCCCACATTTCAGGATCTGCTGCCATACTAATACAGGTGATAAAACAGAAGACAAAACCTAAAATAGGCACAATCGGGAACAGTGGTGCTGCAAAGCCCAACTCTTTCGCGGTACGACCTTGTTTATACCATTGGCGGCGGAAATTGAATTGGCTTAAGCAAATGCTCATCCACACCACGACCATGGTGAATGCTGCAACCCCTAAGAGGTTTTTGAAGATGGTTTCAGGTGCAAATTGCTCCGACAGTAAACCAGGAATCGCACCAAACATGGTGACAATAATGGCAACCGTTGGAATACCTTTGTGATTCACCTTTGAGAATACTGCAGGCAATTGCTTCTTGTCAGACAAAGCCCACATCATACGTGAAGCAGCATATAAACCTGAGTTTGCAGCTGACAGCAATGCAGTAATAATCACAAAGCGAATAATGTCTTCCGCATGTGGAATACCAATATAGGTAAATACCGTCACGAATGGACTGCTACTGACGCCGCTACCACCCAAGCCTGCCATTTGATGTGGCAGTAGGGCACTAATCACCACAATGGTACCCACAAAGAAAATCAATAAGCGCCAAATGGCAGCATTGATCGCTTTAGGGACATTTTTTGCAGGATCTTCGGTTTCACCCGCAGCCACACCGATTAACTCTGTACCCGAGAAGGCAAAGTTAACAATTAACATGGTGGCAAAGATTGGGAATAAGCCTTGCGGGAACCAGCCCTCTGCGGTGAGGTTGCTAAACAATGGTGCCGAGCTATAGCCTTGGAATGACAACACACCAAAGATAGCCAAGAGACCTAAAATAATGAAACTGATAACGGTCACGACTTTAACCAGAGACAACCAGAACTCTGATTCTGCAAAAAGTCGGGTTGAACTCATGTTTAGGCCAAAAATAATGGCTGCAAAGATCAGCGTCCAAATCCAGACGGAAATATGTGGGAACCATTCCTGCATCAGCAGGGCAGCTGCGGTGAATTCAGTTCCGAGGGTTGCTGTCCATGTGAGCCAATATAGCCATGTAATGGTATAGCCTGTCCCTGGACCTATGTATTTTTGTGCATATGCGCCGAAAGAACCTGATACAGGCATGTGTACCGCCAGTTCTCCCAGACATAACATCACCATATAGGCAATTAAACCACCTAAGATATAAGCGATGATGGCACCTACAGGCCCCGTTTGTGCAATGACTTCACCCGACCCTAAAAATAGACCTGTCCCGATTGCACCACCAAGTGAAATCATGACCAGATGTCGAGTACTCATAGCGCGTTTTAAAGGCGCAGAATTGCCCTGATGCATAGCATCATTCGGAGATTGAGATGACTGCATAAGAGAGAGAGAAAATAGAATAATGAAGCGCGCTATTGTAGTGCAAAACTACAAATCTGCAATGTAATAATAATGAATTATGCGTTTTGAATGATCGTATGAAACGAGATATGGCGTCCCTACGGGGATTCGAACCCCGGTTACCGCCGTGAAAGGGCGATGTCCTAGGCCTCTAGACGATAGGGACGTTGCGAGGTGATGCGTATATTATGTATTTTTTTCTTTACTGTCAAATATGTTATTACATTATTTCTAAAAAATGAGTCTGTTTGTGTAAAAAATGTCTTACTTATTGAGTTAAGCGCAATTTTTTACGGTTTAAGCCTACTTAATATGCTTTTGCATGGTCTTGGTTGGATTAAAGTTTGAATCAAATTTATATATATATCGCGTCGAAAATAGAGTCAAGCAAGACGTTTCTTGATTCATTTTTAGAATGCTCATCCAGGTTGGTTTAGATTTTTTTATTGATAACAGAGGAGATTGAAAATTAGCTGTTCAAATGGTTTGGAAGGATTTTACCATTGAGAAAATGAGTCATTAGAGATCATGGAATCATGCAATTTATTAGAGTAATAAACTGCGGGCATCAATCAATCAATTGAACGGACGACCTGACTTAATGGTCTGGTGTCTGATGCGGATTGTGTACCGGCTCGGACGGAGTCATTTGAGTGGTAGAAGATGCTTTTGGATCATCTTTCGATGCAATATACAAATAAATCGCTGATGGAGAAAGAATCAGTAAAACCAGTAAAATTTTCTTCAACATAGGTCAATCAGAATTGAAAAATAAAGACGTCAGTATAACCAATTCTAGGTCGTAGAATGAAGGTTGAATGTTTAGATATGCGTTTTTGCGAAAGCAAATAGATGGCGTCCCTACGGGGATTCGAACCCCGGTTACCGCCGTGAAAGGGCGATGTCCTAGGCCTCTAGACGATAGGGACGTTTAGAAGATGGCGGTATCTTATTGATCCGCCACCAAAGTGTCAAGTATATGAGGAGAGAGTTTGTTCAAAATATAGCAAAACAGTTCTGCAGTCTTTCGTGTGTCATACAAAGCTGAGTGTGCTTCTTTGCCATCAAACTCAATGCCCGCTTGAATACAGGATTTGGCAAGTACGGTTTGACCAAAAGTAATTGCACTTAAGGTCACGGTGTCAAATACCGAGAAACTGTGAAACGGATTTTGATTTTTGGTGCCTGTACGTGCAATAGCAGCTTGCACAAAACCCAAATCAAAATGAGCATTGTGACCGACTAAAATGGCATGGGTGCAATTTTGTTGGCGACGAACTTCATTCACCGCTTTGAAAATCCGCTTTAATGCTGATTTTTCATCTTCAGCCATCGCGACTCGCATGGGATTAAAGGGATCAATCCCAATAAAGTCCAGTGAGCGACGATCTAGATTTGCGCCTTCAAACGGGTTGATGTGTGCGTGGTGGGCTTCACCAGGTACAAACTTGCCATCTGCATCGTAAATAATTGGAATCGCTGCTATTTCTAACAGCGCGTCACTTTGGGAATTAAAACCTGCGGTTTCGACATCGACCACCACAGGTAAAAATCCACGGAAACGCTGACCAATTACTGGTAGAGTTTCATTTGTCACACTTTTCTCCATTGGATGGTTTTACCTGCATAAAGCGGGATAATCTTGTCACCATCTAAATAATCAAAACTTTCAGGAATCACTTGATCTTCTTTCACAAGTGTAATGGTTTCTGTATTACGTGGAAGACCATAGAAGTCTGCACCAAAGTGGCTAGCGAAGCCTTCAAGTCGTTCTAGCTTATTCACTTGGTCAAAGGCTTGAGCATAAAGTTCAATTGCCGTTGGCGCACTATAGCAGCCCGCACAACCACAAGCATTTTCTTTGGCATTTTTCGAGTGCGGAGCACTGTCAGTCCCTAAGAAGAATTTAGGATTGCCACTGGTTGCCACTTCCAACAGTGTTTGCTGGTGCGTCTGGCGTTTTAAAATTGGCAAGCAATAGAAATGCGGTTTAATCCCACCAACCAACATGTCATTGCGATTAAATAATAAATGTTGCGGGGTGATGGTCGCAGCAACATTACGGTCTTGTTCTAACACAAAATGCGCAGCTTCACTGGTGGTGATGTGTTCAAGTACCAATTTTAATTTCGGGAATTGCTTTAATAGTGGCGCTAACACTTCATCTAAGAAGCGCTTTTCACGGTCAAAAATATCGACATGATTATGTGTGACTTCACCATGTAATAGCAGTGGCACTTGATGTTCTTCAAGTTGCTCAATCACCGCATAGACTTTGCGAATATCACTTACGCCATTGTCCGAGTTAGTGGTTGCACCAGCAGGATAAAGTTTGATGGCATTCACGAACTCGGAATCTTTGATTTTTTTGACTTCACTCGCTGGAGTACTATCTGTGAAATACAGCACCATACGTGGGTCAAACGGATTGCCTTCTGGCACATGCGCCATAATGCGTTCACGATAAGCAAGTGCTTCGTCCACAGTTTTCACGGGTGGAACAAGATTAGGCATACAAATCGCACGCTTAAACTGGTTTGCTAAATCGGGAACGGTACGTTTCAGTGCAAGGCCGTCACGTAAGTGGGCATGCCAATCGTCTGGCTGCAAAAGAGTAATCGTATTCAAGGCGATTTCGGACTAAAAAATAAATCAGATGATAATCTATATCAGTCTGCAATGCTAAGTCGAATTACAGATAAATGGCTTAATTCTGGTAAATATAGAAGGCATTTTTATTGTTTTTCTGTGAGGAGAGAATTGACTCAGTTGGTAAATCTTGGGATTTAGCTGGTTTCGAACAGGGATTAAAGTAATATAAAACTGAAGAAAATAAAAGAAAAAACCGCCAACTTGGGGCGGTCTTTTCTTTAGGTATTCAGTAGTTGAAAACCTTAGTTTTTGTCTTTCAATTGTGGCACTGCAGAACCAGCACCAATCGACAATAAACCTGAGTTTGTATAGATACCAAGTTTCGCACGTGTATCAGTAATGTCTAGGTTACGCATGGTTAACTGACCAATACGATCCATTGGCGTAAACATTGAATCACCTTTCTCCATGGTTAAACGCTCAGCTTCATAAGTGAGGTTCGGAGATTCAGTATTCATGATGGTGTAGTCATTACCACGACGTAATTCTAAAGTCACAGTACCAGTAATCGCTTTAGCAACCCAACGTTGAGCAGTTTCACGCAACATGAGTGCTTGTGAATCGAACCAACGACCTTGGTATAACAAACGACCTAAACGTAAACCGTTGATACGGTATTGTTCAATTGTGTCTTCGTTATGAATACCAGTCACTAAACGCTCGTAAGCAATATGAAGTAACGCCATACCTGGTGCTTCATAAATACCACGAGATTTCGCTTCGATAATACGGTTTTCGATTTGGTCAGACATACCTAGACCATGACGACCACCAATACGGTTCGCTTCAAGAATAAAGTCGACTGGATTTTCAAAACGTTGACCGTTCAGCGCTACAGGGAAGCCTTCTTCAAAAGTAATCGATACTTCTTCAGCATCAATTTTTACGTCATCTTTCCAGAATGCCACGCCCATGATTGGGTCTACGATTTTGATGCCAGCATTAAGGTATTCAAGATCTTTTGCTTCGTGAGTCGCACCCAACATGTTTGAGTCAGTTGAGTAAGCTTTCTCTTTCGACATTTTGTAGTCAAAACCATTGTCGATGAGGAACTGTGACATTTCTGCACGGCCACCTAATTCATCAATAAAGGTTTGGTCTAACCAAGGTTTGTAAATTTTAAGCGCTGGGTTGGTCAACAAACCATAACGGTAGAAACGTTCAATGTCATTACCTTTGTACGTTGAACCATCACCCCAGATGTTCACGTCGTCTTCTTTCATTGCAGTTACAAGCATAGTACCTGTTACTGCACGACCAAGAGGAGTCGTGTTGAAATATGGCATACCGCCAGTGCTAATATGGAAAGCACCACACTGAATTGCTGCAATACCTTCAAGCGCAAGTTGCATACGGCAGTCAACCAAACGTGCTTTTACCGCACCGTAAGCTTCAGCTTTTTTAGGAATGGCATCGTAGTCATCTTCATCAGGCTGACCTAAGTTTGCCGTATATGCATAAGGCTCTGCGCCTTTTTGTTTCATCCACAATAAAGCAGCTGAAGTATCTAGACCACCAGAGAAGGCAATACCAACTTTTTTGCCAACTGGGACATTCTGCAAGATAGTTGCATTATCAGTCATTGTTAATCCTAACGATATAAATATAGGCACCGAGAATGGGTGGCCTGAAAGAATATATATTTTTGCGATTGTAGCACTTTTCCAGACGCTTGTTTTCGCAAAACAAAGTCAAAATAAAAAAAACAGTAAATTTTCTAAGGGATATACGAGGATTTAAGTGATTAGAGGCAATATTTTGCTGCATGTTGAGTATTGGTAATTCACATTAAAATCAGACAAGTGCTCGGATGCCTGTATAAATGTACAACAAATGAATCCATTCGACTAAAGTTGAATAAATGACCAGTTGGGTTGGATATATTTAAAAAAAATAAATAAAAACAGGGACGTTAAGTGGATTGTGTATTTTCTCTAAAAACAGAGGTTTTTATAAATTGATCAAATATATTGGTCTGACCAATATATTTATTATGCTTTTTTATTGACCTGTTTTGGGTTTAAAATTACTATAATGGTGCACACTGTGATTATTTTTTTACGCTTTTGGTTTATTGGTCTGACCAATATGGTATTTTTACCTCAGGATGATCTGACCAACTCAAGGTTCTAGCAAGCATTTCAAGGAGACGACAATGCTTCAACATTGGCAGCAAGTTTACGATCCTATTGGCAATATCTGGCTTTCCAGTTTAATTGCACTTATTCCAATTGTTTTTTTCTTTTTAGCGTTGGCTGTATTTCGCCTGAAGGGTAGCGTCGCTGGGACAATTACCGTTGTTTTAGCGCTGTTGGTTTCTTTATTTGCCTATCAAATGCCGACTATGATGGCATTTGCTTCTTTGGTTTATGGCTTCTTTTACGGCTTATGGCCAATCGCTTGGATTATTATCGGGGCAGTTTTCCTATATAAAATTTCGGTGAAAACGGGTCAATTTGACATTATCCGTTCTTCTATTTTGTCGATTACTGAAGATCAGCGTTTACAAATGCTGTTGGTGGGCTTTGCCTTTGGTACCTTCCTTGAAGGTGCGGCAGGTTTTGGTGCGCCCGTAGCGATTACGGCTGCTTTATTGGTTGGACTTGGATTTAAACCGTTATATGCAGCGGGCTTATGCTTAATTGTGAATACTGCACCTGTTGCATTTGGCGCTATGGGGATTCCAATTATTGTAGCGGGTCAGGTGTCTGGGGTAGACACGCACGAGATCAGCCAGATGGTCGGTCGCCAATTGCCATTTATGGTGCCAATTGTGTTGTTCTGGATTATGGCCATTATGGATGGCTGGCGCGGTGTGAAGGAAACTTGGCCTGCGGTATTGGTCGGTGGCGGTTCATTCGCACTGGCGCAATTCCTCACTTCTAACTATGTAGGTCCAGAATTACCCGACATTACTGCGGCAATTGCTTCTTTGGTGAGCTTGACTATTTTATTGAAATACTGGAAACCGAAACATATTTTCCGTTTCAAAGCTGAAGATATGCATATCGATGCGAATAGCTTAAATGCAGACCAACAGAAGACATATTCAATTGGTCAAATTGCCAAGGCATGGTCTCCATTCATGATCTTAACCGTGATGGTGACGATCTGGAGTATCAAACCATTTAAAGATTTGTTCGCCAAAGATGGTGCATTGCATGATCTTGTGATTTCAATCAAAGTGCCGTTCTTGCATCAAGTGGTTCAAAAAATGCCACCTGTCGTGCCTGAAATTAAAGACTATGACGCTATCTTTAAGTTTGACTGGCTGTCTGCGACAGGGACTGCAATCATGATTGCAGCAATCATCACCATCATTTATTTAAAAATGAAGCCACGCGAAGCAGTAGTGACCTTTGGTGAAACCATCAATGAATTAAAAACCCCAATTTATTCAATTGGTATGGTGTTGGCATTTGCCTTTATCGCCAACTATTCTGGCATGTCTGCAACTTTGGCATTGGCTTTGGCACATACAGGTCATGCATTTACCTTCTTCTCACCATTCTTGGGCTGGATCGGGGTGTTCTTGACCGGTTCAGATACTTCTGCAAATGCCTTGTTCAGTGCGCTACAAGCAACGACTGCACAACAAATTGGTGTGCCAGAAGTGTTATTGGTGGCTGCCAATACCAGTGGTGGTGTAACTGGTAAAATGATTTCCCCTCAATCTATTGCAATTGCCTGTGCGGCAGTGGGCTTGGTGGGTAAAGAATCCGATTTGTTCCGTTTTACAGTGAAACACAGTATCACTTTTACAGTAATGATCGGTATTATTATTACCTTACAAGCATATGTGTTCCCATGGATGATTCCATAACACCCGTAGATTGAAGGACCGCGGTATGAAAGTCTCTGACAGAGTTTTACAAAGTTTACGTCATTTGATTGAGACCCAACAAATGAAAGTCGGAGACCGTTTACCCGCTGAAAGAAAGTTGTGTGAGCAACTCGGTGTATCTCGCTCCTCTTTGCGTGAGGCGATACAGCAACTGACCAGTCAGGGCATGCTGGTCAGCAAAGTTGGAGCGGGGACTTATTTACAGCAATTACCCAGCTCTTGGTCGCAGCATCAGATTGTGCAGCCATTGAGTGAGTTAATGGATGAAGATCCTGCTTATCGTTTTGATGTGCAGGAAGCCCGAATTATTTTAGAGGGTGGCACCGCTTGGCATGCGGCTTTGCGTGCTACCCCTGAAGATATTCAGCACATCCGCGATTGTTATGACCAAATTACCCATTTTCAGTCTTTGGGTGATGATGAGCAAGCGGCACGTGCCGATGCCAATTTCCATCTGGCGATTGCAGAAGCTTCGCACAATCTGGTGCTGATTCAAGTCATGCGTGGCGTGTTCGATTTATTGCAATTTAACGTGGCATTAGGACGACGCAAAGTCTATTCCGAAGCCCACCGTTTTGACCAATTGCATGAACAGCATTTACAAGTGATTGATGCCATTGAGCGCCGAGACCCCGAAGCCGCACGCAAGGCTGTGTGTGGGCACATAGAGTTTGTAGTTCAGCAAGTACGTTCGATTGATGAGGAAGAAGCTCGTCGACAACGTTCGAGCCGTTTAAACAGGATATAACCATGATTATTTCTTCTGCAAATGATTATCGCGAAGCTGCGCGACGTCGTTTACCGCCATTCCTTTTCCACTACATTGATGGTGGGGCATATGCAGAATATACCCTGAAGCGAAATGTAGAAGATCTTTCTAAAATTGCCTTAAGGCAACGTGTTCTGAACGATATGTCAGCGCTGAGTCTTGAAACCAAACTGTTTGATGAAACCCTGTCGATGCCGGTGGCTTTATCGCCTGTCGGTTTAACAGGGATGTATGCACGTCGTGGTGAAGTGCAGGCGGCTGTCGCAGCAGATAAAAAAGGTATTCCATTTACTTTATCGACTGTATCGGTGTGTCCGATTGAAGAAGTGGCACCCGCGATTCAACGTCCAATGTGGTTCCAGTTGTATGTGCTGCGTGACCGTGGTTTCATGAAAAATGCCTTGGAACGTGCCAAAGCAGCAGGCTGTTCAACACTAGTATTTACCGTGGATATGCCAGTTCCAGGCGCGCGTTATCGTGATGCGCACTCAGGGATGAGTGGTCCGAATGCTGCGATGCGTCGTTATATGCAGTCTTGTTTCCACCCACATTGGGCGTGGAATGTAGGCTTGATGGGACGTCCGCATGATTTGGGTAATATTTCTAAATACTTGGGCAAACCGACAGGTTTAGAAGACTATATCGGTTGGTTAGGCACCAACTTTGACCCATCGATTTCATGGAAAGACCTTGAGTGGATTCGTGAGTTCTGGGATGGTCCAATGGTGATCAAAGGCATTCTTGACCCAGAAGATGCCAAAGACGCAGTGCGTTTTGGTGCCGATGGTATTGTGGTATCGAACCACGGTGGTCGTCAACTCGATGGCGTTTTATCTTCTGCACGTGCCTTGCCACCAATTGCCGATGCCGTGAAGGGTGATATTAAAATTCTGGCTGACTCAGGCATTCGTAATGGTCTAGACGTGGTGCGTATGCTGGCAATGGGTGCGGATACCTGTATGCTGGGTCGTGCTTTTGTTTACGCATTAGGTGCAGCGGGCGGTGCGGGTGTTTCCAATCTTTTAGAACTGATTGATAAAGAAATGCGTGTTGCCATGACTTTAACTGGCGCGAAAACCATTGCGGATATTACTGAGGATTGCTTGGTACGTTTAGAGCGCGAATTGGCTTAGCCCTTAACTTTTAAATATCAAATTCGAGTCGTTTCTTTAGTTTGATACGCGTAAATGTCATCTGCAATTGTTCGATGCAGGCTTACATATATAAAGTAATGTTTCTGCGAGGATAATATTTTTCAGAAAGTATTTGACGAGTTTTGAGGATCTTACGTTGCTTTAATCGCACCTCAGGTTTTGCCTACTTTTCCCAAAAGAAAAGTTGGTCGAACCTGAGCAAGATTGAAATATATTTCAATCGAAGTGCAAGACAAAGTAGGTTAATTCCTAAATATAAATAAAACTGAAATTACTCCGCCGCTATGAATGCTTTAAAGCCTGAACTGCATAAGCATTCATCCATAGGATAACCAATATGCAATCCCATTCAGATTCACAACAAACCATTCAAAAACTCATCCAGATTGTTGGTAAACAACACGTTTTGACTCAAGAAAGTGAAACGCGCTTGTACCGCCAAGGACGCCGCTATGGTGCAGGTCAAGTGCTTGCAGTGGTGGTGCCCGGGACGTTATTAGAACAATGGCAAGTGTTACAAGTGGCTGTGGCGGCAGACTGTATTGTCATTATGCAAGCTGCCAATACAGGATTGACAGGAGGCTCGACTCCATTTGGTGATGATTATGATCGTCCTGTCGTACTGATGAGCACGCGACGTCTGGCAGGCATTCAAATTATCCGTGATGGGCAGCAAGTGATTTGCCTACCTGGAGCGACATTAGACCGATTAGAAAAAGAACTAGCACCGTTTAATCGTGAACCGCATTCAGTCATTGGGTCTTCTTGCATCGGGGCATCGGTCTTAGGTGGGGTGTGTAATAACTCAGGTGGTGCGTTGGTACGTCGTGGTCCTGCATATACCGAATTGGCACTGTACGCGCGAGTGAATGATGCTGGACAATTGGAACTGATCAACCATTTAGGCGTGGACTTGGGACGTACACCTGAAGAAATTCTTTCACGTCTGCAAAATCAGCAATATCAAACGGGCGATGTGCAGCATAACCCAAGCTGTTGTGCTTCTGATCAGCGTTATGCACATGATGTGAAGCAGGTGGATGAAGCCACGCCAGCACGATTTAATGCTGATCCATCCCGTTTGTTTGAAGCATCGGGGTCGGCAGGAAAAATCTGTGTGTTTGCGGTTCGGCTAGATACTTTTGAGAAGATCCCAAGTCAGGTGTTTTATGTCGGCACGAATGCGCAGGATGATCTGACCGAAATTCGTCGTTTTCTGTTGACTGATTTACCACGCTTGCCGATTGCAGGTGAATATATTCACCGCGTGGCGTATGACATTGGTGCTGAATACGGTAAAGATACTTTTGTCTTTATTGAAAAATTTGGCACCGCCAAAGTGCCTGCGGCTTTTGCCATGAAAGATAAAGTCGATGGCTATTTAGAAAAAATCGGCATGAAAGGATTGTCGGATAAAGTCCTGCAATTGATTACCAAGTTTATGCCGAATCATTTACCTGAACGCATGAACCAATTTCGTGATCAGTATGAACATCACCTGATTTTACGCATTGAAAATCAGGATGTGGAGCAAGTACAGCAATTCCTCAGCGGCTATTTCGCGCAGCGTGCGACGGGTAGTTTCTTCCACTGTACGGATGAGGAAGGTCGTAAAGCCTTTTTACATCGTTTTGCGGTAGCAGGTGCAGCCATTCGCTACCGTGATACCCATCGGAGTGAAGTCGAAGATATTGTGGCGCTGGATATTGCTTTGCGCCGTAATGATCGTGAATGGGTGGAAACTCTACCTCAAGAAATGGACGAGCTGATCGTGCATAAACTGTATTACGGTCATTTCTTATGTCATGTGTTCCATCAGGACTATATTGTTAAAAAAGGCGTTGATCCTTTGGCGATGGAGCATCAGATGTGGCATTTGCTGGATGGTCGCGGTGCTGAATATCCTGCGGAGCACAATGTCGGACATTTATATGTGGCGAAACCTGCTTTAAAACAGCACTATCAAAAACTTGATCCAACCAATAGCTTTAATGTCGGCATTGGACAAACTTCGAAGTTAAAATACTGGAAGTAAACACAGCAGATTTAAAGTTGTGATAAAAGTGTAGTCAACTCGCAATAGAGTTTGGCTACACTTTTTTATTGGCTGATTATTTAGAGAATCAGCCACATACAGCCATAAACAAAATAAAAAATCACGTTAAAGTATTATGCAACAAGTTGCAAAGCTAATAAATGATAAGGATTCGCCATGACAACACCATATGCAAATCTTTTAAAACCCCTGCATTTGGGTTTTACCACCATCAAAAACCGTGTGGTGATGGGATCCATGCATACGGGTTTAGAAGACCGATTTTATAACTATCCTAAACTGGCTGCCTATTTTGGTGAACGAGCGAAAGGCGGGGTCGGACTGATTATTACCGGCGGGATTTCGCCAAATCGTCAGGGCTGGTTACTGCCCGCAGGCGGCACCATGAATACCATGGGGGATATTGCTCCACATCGCTTGGTGACGCATGCTGTGCACAAGCATGGCGCTAAAATTCTGATGCAAATTTTGCATTCAGGGCGTTATGGTTATCAGCCTTTTGTGGTGTCTTCTAGTCCGATTAAATCACCAATTTCACCATTTAAACCGCGTCAAATGAGTGAAAAGCAAATTTTGGCGACCATTCAAGATTATGCAGAATGTGCACATTTAGCCAAACTGGCAGGCTATGATGGTGTGGAAATTATGGGTTCAGAAGGCTATTTGCTGAATCAGTTTTTGAGTCGTCATGTCAATCAGCGTCAAGATCGCTGGGGCGGTTCGATTGATAACCGTATGCGTTTTGCTGTTGAAATTGTCAAAGCCATGCGTCAAAAAGTCGGTGAAAACTTCATTATCTGTTTTCGTCTGTCTTTGCTAGATTTAGTACATGATGGTAACACCATGCAAGAAGTGGTGACCGTCGCACAGGCGCTAGAGAAGGCAGGGATTACTTTGCTGAATACAGGGATTGGTTGGCATGAAGCGCGTATCCCGACCATTGTTACCTCAGTACCACGTGCAGCCTTTGCTGACTACACCGCAGAGGTGAAAAAGCATGTTACGGTTCCTGTGATTGCTTCCAACCGCATTAATATGCCTGAGACTGCAGAAGAAATTTTGGCTCAAGGCAAAGCCGATATGGTGCAGATGGCGCGCCCATTCTTGGCAGATCCGTATTGGGTGAATAAAACCGCCACCAATCGGGTGGATGAAATTAATACCTGTATTGCCTGTAATCAGGCATGTTTGGACCATACTTTTAAAAATCAACGTGCAACATGCTTGGTCAATCCGCGTGCGGCATTTGAAACAGAATTGGTTTATGTCAAAACCAATAAGCCGAAACGCGTTGCGGTAGTCGGTGGTGGTGTTGCAGGTATGTCTGCGGCAACCGTAGCAGCAGAACGCGGGCATCAGGTCACATTATTTGAAGCCAGTCATGAAATCGGTGGTCAATTTAATTTAGCCAAGGTGATCCCAGGCAAAGAAGAATTTCACGAAACCATTCGATACTTTAAAGTGCAATTGCAGAAAACAGGGGTAGAGCTGCGTTTAAACACCAAAGCCAACCGTGAGCAATTAGAGCGCGAAGGCTTTGATGAGGTGATTATTGCGACAGGTGTTGTACCACGTGCCTTAAAGATACAAGGCAGTGATGCACCGAATGTGCTGTCTTATGCTGAAGTGTTGCGTGGTGCTGCGGTGGGTCAACGCGTTGCGGTGATTGGTGCGGGGGGAATTGGCTTTGATGTTTCGGAGTTTTTACTGAAACCTCCACATCAGCCTCAGCCGCAACCTTTAGCGGATTGGAAGCGAGAATGGGGCGTCGATGCTGAAGCCAACTACAGAACTGAAGGGGGGTTACAGCATCCTGAAGTTGAAGCCCCTGTGCGTGAAATTTATTTATTACAACGTAAAACCACGCCATTAGGGATTGGACTGGGGAAGACCTCGGGGTGGGTGCATCGTGCACAATTGAAAAAGCATGCAGTACGCATGTTACGTGGTGTGCAGTATAAAGCGGTGACCAGTGAAGGTTTATGGGTGGAGATGAACGGGCAAGATCAATTGCTTCGTGTCGATACGATTGTGGTGTGCGCAGGACAAGAATCTGTTAAAGATTTAATGCCGCAACAAGCACAAATGACTTTAGCCAACTACCATATTATTGGGGGAGCAAAACTTGCAGCAGAGCTTGATGCGAAGCGTGCAATCCGTGATGGTGCTGAAATTGCAGCCAAACTTTAAGGAATTGATGAAACAATATGCACTTGAGTACTTTAACGCTATTTTTTACTTGTCTAAACTGAAAAAGCTTAGTATTCTTGCGCACATGGAAGCGTGGCAGAGCGGTTTAATGCACCGGTCTTGAAAACCGACGAGGGTGTGAGTCCTCCGTGAGTTCGAATCTCACCGCTTCCGCCAAATTCGAAAAGCCCCTGTATTTACAGGGGCTTTTTTTATGCCTACTGTTTTAAGTGAATTGCTGGGAGTTGAAGAGTTCGGCTTATTCACGATTATTGCTGAATGAATTTTATGGGTTGTGAAAATAATGAAGAGGGCAAACCTAGACATACGGCTTGAGGTTATAAACCATCATCCATAATAAGAATTTAAGCCACAATTGGCACTCTTTCACCATCATTAAATGGCTCTCGTATCTCTACATAAAAAAGTTAAATTAGCAGCATAGAGCAGAGTTCCATGCTTCTAAAGGTCTGAAGGGGAGGACCCATCTCTTCAGACCTTGTTTTATTTCCAATCAGCAGTTTATCAAAACCGACAAATTGAAAAGAATAAAATAAGAAAATTAAAATGGTTGGTTCTAATGATTTCTATTTGTTGAAAACATGAAAATAGCGCTGATATTTTTCAAAACAGGAAACAATTTCTGTTAAATGTATGTCGATCTACCAATCAATCTTAGCTTCACAGAGTCACGCATTTGGATATTTTAATGAAGCTGTTTCAACAGCAGTGATAGATGGTTTAGTGAAAAAGGCGACTGTAATTAGGGTATGTAAGCTAAGCTAAAAATAGGAAGTGAGTCCTTTGTAATTTTGATATGATCAGCATGAACATTGTGAGATTGCGTAATCAGGGAGGTCAGCATGAGATCAAATGTTTTACTGGACAAATGTAATTGGTCTTTGCTGCGTATCTTTCGGGTGATTGTTCAAGAAGGTAGCTTAAATAAAGCGGCAGTTAAATTGTTTTTAACCCAGTCTGCGATTAGCCAAAGTTTAAAAAGACTAGAAGAGCAGATTGGTGAAACACTGATTATTAGAACAGGGGGGAAATTCTATTTAACCGCTACGGGCGAAATTGTGTTTGAAGCCAGTATGATGATTTATAGTCAATTGCTGGATTATGAAGAGCGCCTTAATACGGAAAAAAATAGCTTATCAGGTACCATTAAACTGTTGGTTTTAAGTCGTATTGAATCAAGACGTTATGATCAGTTATTGCATGATTTTCATCAGAGATATCCATTGGTGGATTTTCAGGTCGATGTATTAAAAAGCAAGGAAATTCAGCAGCTGTTATTACAAAAGATTCCCGCACTTGGAATAGGAATTAATCAAGTATTACATCCAAAATTAAACTATCACACCTTAATTAATCAAAAATATGCATTGTTTTGTAGTGAGAAACACGCGTTATATACAGAGGATGTTCAAACCATTGATCAAATTAAGGGGCATGGATTTATTTCTTTCCAAAGTGAACAATTAAATAATCCCAGTTCACCATTAAGTGAAGTGCGAGAAACGATTTTAAAAAATAATAAACTACTGGTTACCACCAATAATATGGATGAAGTGATTCGTTTTATTAAAAGTGGTATAGGTATAGGCTTATTACCTAAAAATATTATAGAAAAAAATGAAAACTATCATTTATTTAAACAACTGCCACCATTTCCTTATGTCTCTATTATTCCTATTTCATTGGCATGGCATAAAGATAGAGAATTGTCCTTAATCGAGCAATATTTTATCAATGAACTCAGAAGTGTATTTGCAGCGCACCAATCGAAGCATAATGCGTAATCTTTGATGATCAAATTAGTTTAGGTCAGTTTTTTGATGATTTATTTTGAGCTCGTCACGAACTCTTGCGATATGTTTTGTATGAATCATAACAATACAGTCCCTTAAATATATTCTGCTTAAATATCGATCATTATTTTCTTAAAATAAAAGTAAGCTTTAAGAGTTTATAAAAAAGCCTGTTTTGACTGAGCATTACACCCTTAAATTGGGCTTTATTTTTGTCATAGAAGATCAATTCATCAACACTTTTTCATGAAAATGGTTCCTGTGGTTTTATCGAAATTGGTTCTATGCTTTTGCAAAAAAAGACTGAGAATGAAAAAGCAATATAAAAATCATGGAATTGATTGGAATAAAATGATGAAAAACAAGCTTGTATATGGTTTATTGGCAGCACTTGCGGTTTCTCAAGCGCAGGCAGAGACGGCTGCTGAACCCAGCTTTTTGAATAGTTTCTCTAGCAGTGGTAGCGTGGCTTTGTTAACAGATTACTATTCACGGGGCTATTCACAGAATCAGGGCAATCCAGCAGTACAAGGCTTTTTAAGACTGGATCATACTTCGGGATTCTATGCACAACTGTTCGCCTCTAATATCGATTTAGATATTGGCAGCAGCTTAGAGTTGGATTATTACTTGGGTTATGACTACTTGGTGAATGATCACTTTAAGTTGAATGTCCAGTATTTGGATGTGAACTATCCTGGCGCAGATAAAACGATACCAAGTCCAGATTATGAAGAATATTCCGTCAGTGCGATTGGGATGGGGTTGCTCAAAGAAGAGGATGAGCTGAATTTCTCGTTCTATTATTCGCCTGAATATTCCTTCCAGACGGGTAAGGAGTTACGTTACGAACTGAGTTATTTCTACCCAGTGGCAGAGAGCTGGAGTGCTTATGCCCAAGTCGGCTATAACCAATTTTCCAGCAAGGATGCTTATGCTGTGCTGTGGGCAACGGATAAAAAAGAGTCTTATACCGATTACAAAATCGGTGGAAACTATAGCTATAACGATTTTATTTTTGACTTGTATTATGTTGATTCTAATATGAATAAGGATCTATCTAATGCTGATGATGCAGTGATTTTTAGTATAACTAAGGAGTTTTAATCGCGACATCATGATTTAAAGATTGTATTTCGAATTTTAAAAAGGATTACGCTGGAATATTCAGGGTAGTCCTTTTTTAATGAAAAATTTATGATTTTAATCAAGGGTTTTATTGAATTGAGCTGGATGGATATGGAGTATATGTGAGTGATATTAGATTAAAATTTCAGCATTTTTAATTTGAGATGTGCCATTTTGTAACAATTGAAATAGTGCTCTAAAATTATCCAGAGATGTTTTTAAATGTTTCAGTGGTGGATTTTATTCCATTTTTAATTTTTATATATTTCAGTTGTTTGAATAATTTTGAATGTGGCGTTTATCTATTTTACTTTGGTTTATTGGATTATTTCTTTAGCATGCGGTAAGCATGCAAGTGCTATTCAATTTAAGGGTATTAGTTTTTCTAATGTCGCGCTTAAAAATATATCGCTTGTTGCTGTTCGGTTTTTTTTCTAGAGTGAATTTACGAAATTAGGTGTCATTCATGACACATAAAAGTATTTATAAAATGGATGTTCTAGTAATGAAAGCGAATGCGGAACGGTTGTGGCAAATGCTGATGGAAATGGCAAAAATTGGCGCAACAGATAAAGGTGGAAACACACGTTTGGCGTTATCTGATGAAGATGTTGCTGGGCGTTCCTTGTTGATTGAATGGGCAAAAAAGATCAATCTTTCAATTCATTATGATGAAATTGGAAACCTGATTTTAAGACGTGCAGGTCTTTCTGCAACTGCTTTACCGATTGTGATGGGCAGCCATTTAGATACACAGCCTAAAGGTGGTCGTTTTGATGGTATCTATGGTGTATTGGCAGGTTTGGAAGTCTTGCTGCGCTTGAGTGAAGAAGAGATCGAGACTTACCATCCGCTGGAAGTAGTGGTGTGGACCAATGAAGAAGGCGCACGTTTTACCCCAGCCATGATGGGTTCTGCTGTATTTACAGGCTTATTATCTAAGCAAAAGGTTTATGAAAGTACAGATAAACAGGGGGTTACTGTTTATTCCGAATTACAACGTACTGGTCAACTGGGCGAAACACCTTTAGCACGTCCGTTCAAGGCATATTACGAAGCGCACATTGAACAAGGTCCAGTTTTAGAACAAAACCATGTAGCCATTGGTGTGGTCACAGGTGGACAAGCGATTCTCTGGTTAGATGTTGAAACCAAAGGTAAAGCAGCGCATGCGGGCACAACCCCAATGTCGATGCGTAAAGATACCATGGTCGGTTCAGCAGCGATGATTGTGGAATTGGAACAAAATATCCGCAAACGCTTCCCTGAGGGATTGGTCACTTTTGGTGAAATGCAGGTAGCGAATTCATCACGCAATACTATTCCAGGTCAAATTCAATGGACCATTGATTTGCGTAATCCGAATGATGCGGCTTTGAAAGAAATGGAAGTGGAAACACGTAAAATTCTGCACACCCTTGCCGAGCATCATGATTTAGATATCAGCATTTCGGAGCACTGGTTCAGTCCTGCGACATATTTCGATAAGGCCTGTGTCGAGACCGTACAAAAAGCTGTAGATAGTTTGGGGTATTCCAATCAGAAAATCGTGAGTGGTGCAGGACACGATGCAATTAATATTGCCAAGCACTGCCCAACGACCATGATTTTTATTCCATGCATTGATGGTTTAAGTCATAACGAAGCCGAAGATGTCTATGCGCTAGATGCGGCTCAAGGTGCAGATGTGCTATTAAATGCCATCCTCAATTATGATGCCATGCAGGCGGAAACCAGCGAAACTCACTGCGCGCAAGCAGTTTAAACAGCAAGATCAACGAATAAACCGTAGAATGCAGCCGCCAGGATTGGTGTGCCGCACAGCGTAAGGAAGGAAACGTATGAACTCGAAATTACCAGTAGAAGTTGATATTCAAGATATTTGGCAAAAAGACAAAGACCATGTGATTCATCCATGGACAGATTTCACGACATTTAAAGAAGAAGGTTCTTTAATTATGTCGAAAGGTGAAAATGTCTTTGTTTATGATGCACATGGCAATAAGTACCTCGATGGTATTGGTGGTTTGTGGTGTGTCAACGTGGGTTATGGTCGTCAAGAAATTGCTGATGCTGTATCTGCACAAATTATGGAACTTCCATACTTCTCACCATTTGGTCATCAAACCACTGCACCAGCTGCAAAATTAGCTGCAAAACTGGCTGAACATGCACCTGAAAGCTTAAATCATGTGTTCTTTGGTTGTGGCGGTTCAGTGGCGAATGATACGGCAGTCCGTTTAATTCACCATTATTTCCATCAAATTGGTCAGCCTTCAAAGAAAAAA
This sequence comes from Acinetobacter zhairuonensis, assembly GCF_022601715.1. Lineage (GTDB taxonomy): Bacteria > Pseudomonadota > Gammaproteobacteria > Pseudomonadales > Moraxellaceae > Acinetobacter. The sequence continues at coordinate 68,845 of NZ_JAKVIM010000001.1, forward strand.
TTGATTGCGCGTAAAGATGCGTATCACGGCAGTACTTACATCAGTATGAGTCTGACAGGCATTGAAGCAGATCACATTGGTTTTGAAATTCACAACCAATTGGTACATCACGTTTCATGTCCGAACCCATACCGTAAGCCTGAATCGCAATCGATGGAAGATTTCTGTAATGAAAAAGTACAGGAACTAGAAGATACGATTTTAGAACTGGGTCCAGACAATGTTGCAGCATTCTTTGCTGAACCAATTATGGGTGCTGGTGGCGTGATTGTACCGCCTGAAGGCTACCACGCGAAAACTTTAGCGGTATGTAAGAAATACAATGTGTTGTATGTGTCGGATGAAGTGGTGACTGCATTTGGTCGTTTAGGTCATATGTTTGCTTCTGAAGAAGTGTTCGGCATTGTTCCAGACATCATTACTTGTGCCAAAGGTTTGTCCTCAGGTTATCTACCTTTGGGTGCAACCATTATTTCTGATGAAATTTATGAAGCAATCAGCAAACCGCATCACAAGGGTGGTTTATTGACACATGGCTTTACCTATTCAGGTCACCCTGTGAGCTGTGTTGCGGCGCTGAAAAATATTGAAATCATTGAACGTGAAAAAATTTGTGAGCACGTGCAAGATGTCGGTGTGTATTTCGAAGAGCAGCTTAAAACTTTAGCTGACTTGGAAATTGTCGGTCAGGTACGTGGCAAGAAATTCATGATGTGTATTGAAAACTTGCGCAACAAAGAAACCAAAGAATTGTTTGATGGTTCAGTGGGTGTAGGTAAGCGTATTGCTAATCATTGCCAAAAATTAGGTTTGATTGTACGTCCAGTCGGACACATGAATGTACTTTCTCCACCGTTAATTTTAACGCGTGAACAGGTTGATTTTACGGTCAAAACATTACGTCATGCGATTCAAAATACCATCCAAGAGTTAAAAGCTGAAGGTCATTTATAAGTTTTACTGTCATTCACTTAAGCACAACCTGATTCAACAGAATCAGGTTGCTCGGAAGTTGTCAGTCTGAGAAACAGGCTAGGACAGAAATAAGATTAAAAATAGTCAAAAGCGAAATGGAACAAGAGTTGTGCTGTGCTGAAGAGACTGAATCAGTCTTGGAAAATGCCATCATGCTAAAGCGAGTAGGAAGATGAAAAATTATATCAATGGACAATGGGCTGCAACGACAGGTTCTACTGAAATTGCGGTGATCAATCCGCGTAGTGAACAAGCACTCGCGCATTTCATTGCAGCGTCACCCCATGATGTAGATGCTGCGGTTGAAGCAGCAAACCAAGCTTTGGCAAGCTGGAGCAATACCAGTGCAGCAGAACGTGCAGCATGGCTGAATAAAATTGCAGATGCGATTGAACAGTCAAAAGATAAATTGGTTGAACTGTCACATCACAATAATGGCAAGTCAATCAGTCAAGCCAAAGTTGATGTCGATAACAGCATTAAATGCTATCGCTACTATGCCGATTTAGTACAAAAATTTGCCTTTAGCAAAACCAGTCAAACCGATCATGGTACCGAACTCACGCATCAACAAAACCCAGTGGGTGTAGTGGCTTTAATTACCCCGTGGAATTTCCCTTTAATTACCAGTGCATGGAAAATTGCACCTGCTTTGGCTGCGGGCTGTACACTGGTATTTAAACCTTCTGAATTGGTGCCATTACCAGAACTTGAATTCATCAAACTGCTCAATCAAATTGATTTCCCGCAAGGCGTATTTAATTTGGTGTTGGGTGATGCGGTTGCAGCTGAACATTTGGTGCGTCATCCAGAAGTACAAAAAGTCTCTTTCACGGGCAGTACCGAAATTGGCATTCAAGTGATGCAAGCCGCTGCAAGTTCAGTTAAACGTGTGACCTTAGAATTGGGCGGAAAATCAGCATTCTTGGTGTTAGATGATGCCGATATTGATGATGCGGTTGAAAAAGCCGTGGGCGGGATGTTCTATAACGCAGGTCAAATGTGTTCTGCCATGTCGCGTGTGTTGGTGCATGAATCAATTGCTGAACCGTTTTATCAAAAACTGAAGCAAGCCACTGAATCCATTTTATTGGGTCAAGAAGCCGAGGGTCAGTTCAGCATGGGTCCAATGACCACGCACAAACAATTCAAAAAAGTGCATGAATATTTAGCCATTGCAGAGCAAGAACAACTCACAGCATTGATTGATGCGGAAAACATTCAATGTCCTGCACAAGGTTTCTATATTCGTCCGCAAATTTATATCAATGTTCCGACAGACAGTCGTCTGTGGAAAGAAGAAATTTTTGGTCCAGTCATGTGCTGCCGCACATTTAGCACCGAAGATGAAGCAGTCGCTGTGGCGAATGATTCGGAATTTGGTTTGGCGGCAACCATCATGACGGGATCTGTCGATCACGGTAAAACGATCGCGAAACGACTCCGTGCAGGACATATCTGGATTAACTCTTTCCAAATGATTCACCCAAGTTCTTTATGGGGTGGGTTTAAAAAGAGTGGTACTGGGCGCGAGCTAGGTGAATCCGGTATGCAAAGCTATTTAGAGGAAAACGTGATTACGATTTAGCTGTAATTTTCAAGGTTATTGAAAAGGAAATGGATGTCCTTTTTCAATAAGTGTGCTGTTTGGTGGAACAACTATTGCACGAAAAAAAGTGCTTGCATTGCTACAGGAGTAAAAGCATGGAAGGCGAGAATCATCAAAGGAGTCTCTCCCTTTGGCAAGTTGTTGTCATTGGGGTTGCCTATATGGCACCAGCGACGGTATTTGATACCTTCGGTATTATTTCAAGAGTCACCAATGGTCAGGTGCCATTAGCTTATTTGCTGGCACTGTTCGCCATGCTGTTAACCGCATTAAGTTATGCGCGTTTTAGTCGACTTTCACCTAAAGAAGGTTCGGCATATACCTATACCACTGAAACCTGCGGTAAAACCATGGGCTTTTTTGTCGGCTGGTGTTCATTATTAGATTACATGTTGCTACCGCTGATTAATGCTTTGTTGGCTGGTTTTTATTTAAATTCACTGTTCCCTGATGTGTCCTATACCGCTTGGGTGCTGATCATGGTGGGACTGGTGACACTGATTAACAGCTTCCGCATTAATATCCTTGCCAATTTCAGCTTTGTTTTTGTCCTCGCGACCTTGGTCATGATGCTGGTATTCATCTATTTAGTCGTGACAGGAATGGGGAATGCTCAAGGCTATAATGATGTGATGACCATAAAGCCGATGTTCAGTGGTGATCCAGAATTGGCAACATTGGTTGCTGGTGTGTCTTTGGTCTGCTTCTCTTATTTAGGTTTTGATGCGGTATCGACTTTGGCGCATGAAACCAAGGATCCGACCAAGACCATTCCTAAAGCAATTATTTGGACCACATTGTTAGGCGGTGCGATTTTCATCACGGTGTCTTGGTTTGTTACGCTGAAATTTCCGACCTTGGCGCAATTTAACAATCCAGATGAAGCTTTGCCTGAAATTGCCTTGATTGTGGGTGGTGCAGCATTTCAAACTGCGTTATTAAGCGTACAAATTATGAATGCCTTTGCTTCTGGTTTGGCAACGCATGCCAGTGCTTCACGCTTGATGTACATTATGGGACGTGATGGTGTCTTCAATAAGAAGGTTTTCGGCTCAGTGAGTCAGAAACTCGGAACACCGCTGTATTCAATTTTCTTTGTTGGCTTAATTTCTTTACTCGCAATTTATGTCGACTTGGCAACAGTAGTCAGTTTCGTCAGCTTTGGCGCCTTGATTGCCTTTACCATGGTGAATTTCTCGGTATTTATGAAATTCTATGTGATCCGAAAGGAACGCTCAGGCTTTAAGAATGTGTTTATGAACCTGTTCTTACCACTGGCTTCTGTATTTTCACTGTTGGGTTTATGGATTAATCTGGAAATGTCAGCGTTAGAGTTTGGTGGTATCTGGTTATTCGTGGGCGGTGTCTTGGTTGTATACAAGAAAATTAAAAAGCAGCCGATTTCCTTAACGTCACCTGCGGAAGAAATTTCAAACGGTTAATTAAGTGTCAGTGAACAACTTTAATTCACTAAAGCAAATATTTGGAAACATGCAAGATTAAAGAGAGTGTAAAAATGGAACTTGTGGTAGAAAAGCAACACGCAATGAAATCGCCTAAGCAACAAGGCTATAGCATGCCAGCAGAGTGGGCTGCTCAAGAAGCAGTTTGGATGATTTGGCCGTACCGTACCGATAACTGGCGTGATAATGCCCAACCAGCACAACAAGCATTTGCTCAAGTTGCAGCAGCGATTGCACAAAAGACCCCAGTCTTTATGGCAGTTCCTGTGACTGAAATGGAAAAAGCACGTCAGATCATGCCTGCTGAAGTGACCTTATATGCGATGGAAAGTGATGATGCGTGGACGCGTGATACAGGTCCATCGATTGTGAAAAATGCACAAGGTGAGCGTATCGGCATTGATTGGATTTTCAATGCGTGGGGCGGAGAAAATGGCGGTTTGTATTTCCCATGGGATCAAGATCAGCTGATTGCCAAGCAAATTTCTGCAATGCATGAACTTGACACCTATTCAGCACCTTTGGTGTTAGAAGGTGGTTCAATTCATGTCGATGGTGAAGGCACGTTGTTAACCACAGCAGAATGCTTACTCAATCCAAATCGTAACCCTGATTTAACCCAAGAAGAAATTGAAGAGATTCTGCAAGAATGCTTAGGCGTGACCAATTTCATCTGGTTACCTGAAGGGGTATTCAACGATGAAACAGATGGACATGTCGACAACATGTGCTGTTTTGTTCGCCCAGGTGAAGTGGCATTGCACTGGACTGACGATGAAACAGATCCACAATATCCTCGTTCTTTGGCTGCACTCAAGGTCTTGGAAAATACGGTTGATGCGCAAGGTCGTCGTTTGAAAGTCTGGAAATTACCAGCACCAGGTCCACTGTATGCACGTGAAAATGAAACCAACGATGTACAAAAGGGCAATGCGATTGAGCGTGTCGAAGGCAATCGTTTGGCAGGTTCTTATGTGAATTATCTGATTAGTAACCAGCAGATTATTTTCCCGTTATTCGATGAAAGCACAGATCAGCAAGCACAAGAACTGTTCCAGCAAATGTACCCTGACTATTTAATTACAGGTGTACCTGCACGTGAAATTTTATTGGGTGGTGGCAATATTCACTGTATTACCCAGCAAATTCCTGCTTAATATTTGGGGGGATATCCTCCCGTATAGAGCAAAAAAAGCCATGCATCAGCATGGCTTTTTTATGTGTGGAGATCGAGAAAGCTGGAATCTGTTTATAGGTTTGCATATTTAAAAAATGTGCTATTTGTATGGACTTGTATATACAAATATATGTGGGGTAATATAAGATAAATTTGATTATTTTGTATGGGTTTAGCAAATGCCAAGAGGGAAGACACAACACGATTTAGAATTGTCTTTACAAGATGATAGTCCAGTACCCTTATATTTACGTGTCAAACAAATGATTTCGCAGAAAATCTATGAAGGCACATGGGCAGTCAATAAAAAGATTCCTTCTGAAAGTGAATTGGTGAATTTGCTGGGCTGTAGTCGCATGACTGTGAATCGTGCTTTACGTGAACTGACCACTGAAGGCTTATTGGTTCGAATTCAAGGCGTGGGTTCTTTTGTCGCCGAAGGTCAGGGGCGTACCGCATTATTTCAGATTAACAATATTGCGGATGAAATTATTGCCCGTAACCACAAGCATCATGCCGAAGTGTTGGTACTGGAACAAATCCAAGCCAACCCTGAACAAAGCCTGTTGATGCAGGTGCGAGAAGGTCAGAAACTCTTTCATTCGATTATTGTGCATTATGAAAATAATGTACCTGTACAGATTGAAGACCGCTTGGTTGATCCGAACATTATTTCGGATTATTTAAGCCAAGATTTTACTAAAATCACCCCAAATGCTTATTTAATGTCGAAAGCCCCTGCAACGGAAGGTGAGCATGTGGTTACCGCCATTCAAGCTGCTGCACAAGAATGCAAATGGCTGAAAATCAATAAAACAGAACCTTGTTTATTGATTCGTCGTCGCACATGGTCGAATAAACAACTCATCTCCAGTGCCCGACTGATTTATCCGGGCAGTCGTTATTATCTGGAAGGTAAATTTACCCCATGATTCAGTTGCTCACGCCAAGCGACTACCGAAAAATGCGCTGGAAAAATGGGGCAGGCTACACCTTAGAACTGGCACGCAGTACAGGGGAAAATCTGGCTGAATTTGATTGGCGCATTTCCATGGCAGATGTCACTACATCAGGTGCATTTTCCCCATTTCAAGGCATGCAGCGCATACTGACTGTATTAGAGGGCGCAGGTATTGCCTTACAGGTCGATGGAGAACGTCATACCCTTCAGACCTTGCAGTCGCTCCCCTTTAGTGGAGACAGTATGGTCAGTTGTGAACTATTGGAAGATCCCATCCGAGATTTTAATTTAATCTATCAGCCCGAGCGCTATGCTGCCCGTTACCAATGGGTTGTCAGTCATGAAGCGACTGAATTTTTTTCCTCGGCAGATATCATCTTCATTTTTAACCCAAGTGTAGAACCTTTAGCCGTCCGTATCGATGGTAAAATTTTCCAGCTTGGGCAACAACATAGCCTCTATCTTCATTCCAATATAAACGTGAAACACCTTATATTGCCAAGGTCGACTTTGCGGCAATGTTGTCTGATTGAACTCACGAAAATATGATCTATTCTGTGTCAATGAAACACATACAATTTGTGGTTGTATGTGTTTTTTTATTTTTATAAAAAATAAAACCAATAAATACATATGGTTATTTTAATTTTGATAAAAAATATTAAAAAGCATCTTTTCAATCATTTTGTTTTGTATAGTATATGGATGTATATACAAGTTAGTACATTATTGTACAGATAAGGCAGAACAAATCTGCTGAAAAAATTAAAGGAAGGAGTCCGATTGTGACAGCAGCAACAACAAAATTTCGTGATGTAGAAATTCGCGCACCACGCGGTACAAAACTGAATGCGAAAAGCTGGTTAACTGAAGCACCACTGCGAATGTTAATGAATAATCTTGATCCTGATGTTGCAGAAAATCCAAAAGAATTGGTGGTTTATGGCGGTATTGGTCGTGCTGCGCGTAACTGGGAATGCTTTGACAAAATCGTTGAAACTTTGAAAAATTTAGAAGATGACGAAACCTTATTGGTGCAATCGGGCAAACCAGTCGGTGTATTTAAAACGCATAAAGATGCGCCACGTGTTTTGATTGCCAACTCAAACTTGGTGCCACATTGGGCTAACTGGGAACACTTTAACGAACTTGATGCCAAAGGCTTGGCTATGTACGGTCAAATGACCGCAGGTTCGTGGATCTATATTGGTAGCCAAGGCATTGTACAAGGTACTTATGAAACTTTTGTTGAAGCAGGTCGCCAACACTACAACGGTGACTTAACAGGTCGTTGGGTGTTAACTGCTGGTTTAGGGGGTATGGGCGGTGCGCAGCCATTAGCAGCAACTCTTGCAGGCGCATGCTCACTCAATATCGAATGCCAACAGGCGAGCATCGATTTTCGTTTACGCACTCGCTATGTCGATGAGCAAGCGACGGATTTAGATGATGCTTTAGCGCGTATTGAAAAATACACCAAAGAAGGTAAAGCGATTTCGATTGCTTTACACGGTAATGCAGCAGAAATTTTACCTGAATTGGTTCGTCGTGGTGTTCATCCAGATATGGTGACGGATCAAACCAGTGCACATGACCCACTGAATGGTTACTTGCCAATTGGTTGGACATGGGAAGAATATCGCCAACGTGCGAAAACTGAGCCTGAAGCTGTAGTAAAAGCAGCGAAACAATCGATGGCAAAACACGTACAAGCCATGTTGGATTTCCAAAAAATGGGCGTACCAACTTTTGACTATGGCAACAACATTCGTCAAATGGCACAAGATGAAGGCGTAGAAAACGCTTTTGATTTCCCAGGCTTTGTTCCAGCGTATATTCGTCCATTGTTCTGCCGTGGCGTAGGTCCATTCCGTTGGGTGGCACTTTCAGGTGACCCTGAAGACATCTACAAAACAGATGCCAAAGTTAAAGAATTGATTCCTGATGATGAACATTTACACCGTTGGTTAGACATGGCACGTGAACGTATCAACTTTCAAGGTTTACCAGCACGTATTTGCTGGGTCGGTCTAGGCTTACGTGCAAAACTCGGTCTGGCATTTAATGAAATGGTACGTAGTGGTGAGCTTTCTGCGCCAATCGTAATTGGTCGTGACCATTTGGACTCGGGTTCGGTATCTAGTCCGAATCGTGAAACTGAAGCAATGCAAGATGGTTCAGATGCAGTATCAGACTGGCCTTTACTGAATGCCTTGTTAAATACAGCGGGTGGTGCAACTTGGGTGTCGTTACATCATGGCGGTGGTGTCGGCATGGGCTTCTCGCAACATTCAGGTGTAGTAATTGTATGTGATGGTACGGATGAAGCAGCAGCGCGTATTGCACGTGTATTGACTAATGATCCAGCAACTGGCGTGATGCGTCATGCAGATGCTGGTTATGACATTGCAATCGACTGCGCAAAAGAGCAAGGGTTACACTTGCCAATGATCACTAAATAACATCATTCTTGAACATTAGTTACGATGCTTTTTCACCAAGATAAAAGCATCGTAATACAAAAATATTAAGCATTACAGGACGCCAAAATGGAACTTTTAATTCAACCAGGCAAACTTACTCTCGCAGAACTTCGCCATGCCTATTTAAATCCGATTAAAGTCAAACTGGATGAAAGCGCAGCGCCAGCCATTGAGGCTAGTGTGGCGGTTGTCGAAAAAATTGTGAATGAAGGACGGACTGCTTACGGCATCAATACCGGTTTTGGTTTACTGGCATCTACGAAAATTGCACCAGAAGATTTAGAGCAGTTGCAACGTTCATTGGTACTTTCGCATGCGGCGGGTGTGGGTGAACCACTTGATGATGCGATGGTACGTTTAATTATGTTGCTGAAAGCGAATAGCTTGGCACGTGGTTTTTCAGGCATTCGTCGTAAAGTGATTGATGCCATTTTGGCTTTAATCAATGCAGAAGTGTATCCGCATATCCCACTAAAAGGCTCAGTGGGTGCATCAGGTGACTTGGCACCATTGGCACACATGTCTTTGGTATTACTGGGCGAAAGCAAAGCACGTTATAAAGGCGAATGGTTACCAGCGGTTGAAGCACTGAAAATTGCTGGCTTAGAGCCAATTTCATTGGCGGCTAAAGAAGGTTTAGCATTATTAAATGGTACGCAAGTATCGACAGCTTATGCCTTACGCGGTTTATTTGAAGCAGAAGATTTATTTGCTGCGGCAACTGTTTGTGGTGGTTTAAGCGTAGAAGCAATGCTGGGTTCTCGTGCTCCATTCGATGCGCGTATCCATGCGGTGCGTGGTCAGCGTGGTCAGATTGATGTTGCAGCGGCTTATCGTGATTTATTGACTGAATCGAGTGAAATTGCGCACTCTCATGAAGATTGTAGCAAGGTTCAAGATCCATACTCACTCCGTTGCCAACCACAGGTGATGGGTGCGTGTTTAACCCAAATTCGTCAAGCCGCTGAAGTGTTAGAAATTGAATCCAATGCAGTCTCGGATAACCCATTGGTATTTGCTGTTGAAGGGGATGTGATTTCAGGGGGGAACTTCCACGCTGAACCTGTAGCAATGGCGGCAGATAATTTAGCTTTGGCGATTGCAGAAATTGGTTCACTTTCTGAACGTCGTATTTCGATGATGATGGACCGTCATATGTCACAACTTCCGCCATTCTTGGTGGCAAACGGTGGTGTAAACTCAGGCTTCATGATTGCACAAGTTACTGCGGCAGCTTTAGCAAGTGATAACAAAGCTTTGGCGCATCCTGCAAGTGTGGACAGTTTACCGACGTCTGCCAACCAAGAAGACCACGTTTCTATGGCACCAAATGCGGGTAAACGTTTGTGGTACATGGCAGATAACGTGCGTGGCATTTTGGCGGTGGAATGGCTAGGGGCATGTCAGGGCTTGGACTTCCGTGAAGGCTTAAAAAGCTCACCTAAACTCGAGCTTGCACGTAAAATTTTACGTGACCAAGTACCGTATTACAGTGAAGACCGCTTCTTTGCTCCAGACATTGAACAGGCGAGTGAATTATTGGCAAGTGGCTGTTTAAATGAATTGCTTCTACCAGAGTTATTACCAAGTTTGTAAAAATGTGATGAACAAATACGGCCACATGATGTGGCCGTAACTTAATAAATTTCCTCAAGGATTGGAGATAAGAATGTCACAACAGGCATTATTATGCTCCAGCATTTGCCATTGTATTCATGCTGTTCATTGTAGCGAAGATGGGGTATTTCCCAGTTGCCCGTCCTGCAATTAATGTGGGTGCTGGCTGGCTGTTTTTACTGTGGATTGCTGACATCACTTGGGTGAAACCAAAGCAAAATACAGTCAAAGTTGAGCAGCAAGACTTACCAAATAACCTTGAAATGGAAAGCTAAACACGATGCGACCCAATTTGTCACGCTTGGGTCGTTTGAGGAATGACGAATGAAAAAACTTTGGCACAACTGCCACATTGCAACCATGCAAAATGGACAATATTCCAGTATTGAACAGGCAGCCATGGTCACTTCTGGACAGCACATTCACTGGATTGGCGCTGAGCAAGATCTACCTGAGGATGATTATGCCGAAAGAATCGACCTGAATGGTGCCTGGGTAACGCCGGGTTTAATCGATTGTCATACCCACAGTGTTTTTGGTGGCAACCGCAGCGTAGAGTTTGAAAAACGTTTGCAAGGTGTGAGTTATGCTGAAATTGCAGCTAGTGGAGGCGGTATTGCCAGTACTGTGCGTGCAACCCGTGAAGCGACAGAAGAACAACTATTGGCTTCAGCGTTAAAGCGCATTCGTTGCATGCAACGAGATGGGGTCACCACCATTGAAATCAAGTCTGGCTATGGGCTGGACTATGTCAATGAGCGCAAAATGCTGCGTGTGATTCGACAGGTGGCAGAAGTATTACCGATGACGGTGAAAAGCACCTGCTTAGCAGCACATGCTTTACCGCCTGAATATAAAGATCAAAGTGATGCCTATATTGAGCACATTTGTACCGAGATGTTGCCTAAACTACATGCCGAAGGTCTGGTCGATGCGGTCGATGCTTTTTGTGAATATTTAGCTTTTTCACCAGAACAAGTAGAACGCGTGTTTAAAGCAGCCCAAGCTTTGAACCTGCCAGTGAAACTGCATGCTGAACAATTGTCTGCCTTGGGTGGTTCAAGTCTAGCTGCACGTTATCACGCGCTTTCGGCAGATCATTTGGAATATATGACCGAAGATGATGTGAAAGCCATGGCAGCTGCAGGCACGGTCGCGGTGTTATTGCCGGGGGCATTCTATCTGTTAAGAGAAACCCAATTGCCACCGATGCAAAGCCTACTGGAACATGGGGTGCGTATTGCCTTATCCAGTGATTTGAATCCAGGCACATCACCTGCATTGTCATTGCGCTTAATGCTGAATATGGGCAGTACCTTATTCCGTTTAACCCCTGAACAGGCTTTGGCAGGAGTGACTATTCACGCTGCACAAGCATTGGGCTTACAAGATACACATGGCAGCCTAGAGCAGGGCAAAGTCGCGGACTTTGTGGCTTGGGATATCGAGCATCCATCAGAAATTGTTTATTGGTTAAGTGGCGATTTACCGAAACGTATTATCCAACATGGTACAGAAGTTCAATTCTAAACCAATGACCCTATATGAAATAGAGTAAGTAAAATGAATGCAAACTTTACATGGCAAGGTCGACATGATGGGGATGGGGAGGAACATTTACGTATTCACCAAATCATCAATCGTCATCCAAAGGCTGAATATGCCCTGATTGGTTTTAGTTCAGATGAAGGGGTAAAACGCAATAAGGGACGAATTGGCGCGGCAGAAGCCCCCAATGCGATTCGTGCACAATTGGCGAATTTGCCCGTACATCAAAGCATGACCTTGCAAGATTTGGGTAATGTCATTTGTGAGCAGGGTCAGTTGGAACAGGCACAAGCAGCTTTGGCTAATGCAGTACAAAACTGTTTGGAAAAAGGCATGAAGCCGATTGTGCTGGGTGGTGGTCACGAAGTTGCTTTTGGTAGCTTCTCGGGATTGTTTCAGTATGTGCAACAACATCAACCACAGCAAAAAATTGGCATCATCAATTTTGACGCGCATTTTGACCTGCGCGAAGCCGAGCAGGTGACCTCGGGTACGCCATTTTTAAATGCAGCACAACTTTCGGCACAACATCAGCAAGATTTTCATTATTTGTGTATTGGTGTTGCCAAACATGCCAATACCAAAGTGTTGTTTGATACCGCGGATCGTTTGCAGTGTGACTATATTTATGATCACGACTTACAAGTCGCTCAATTGCCTAGCTTGATTGAGAAAGTTCAAGCCTTTATGACGAAAGTCGATGTGCTGTACGTGACCATTGATTTAGATGTTTTTCATGCCAGCATTGCGCCTGGGGTCAGCGCCCCTGCGGTGAAAGGCATTGATTTGAATGTCTTTGAACCTTTATTTCAAGCGATTAAAAAGACTGGAAAAATTCGGGTGTTTGATGTGGCGGAGTGCAATCCGCAGTTTGATTTGGATAACAGAACCGCCAAACTCGCAGCCTATCTGATTTTTAACTATCTATTTGATTAAACGCATTTGATTTGAATCTAGCTGTTCTGCGCTTGCAGTAAGTTTTCTTGAAATCGCTCATCTTTAAAAGCTGGGCGATTTTTTATGCGGGTGTGTATTTGGTTTTTATCTTTGAAATAGATTCATAACATTGCCAAAGGCTGCACAAGAATACATAAAGCATCGAAATCCATCATCAAACTGCGGATTTCATTTTGTGCATAATTAGTTCAGAATAGGTTTTAAACCATGATTGAGTTGCGACTTTAGGAACAGTGTATGAGCGTGATTTTACCCGTAGCACAACGTGGAGAAGACATATTAAAGCTGAAAGCTGCACCTGTTGCTGAAAGCGAATTTAATAGTGATTGGCTTCTGCAATTAGCATCTGCCATGCACGCCACCATGCTAGAACGCAATGGGGTAGGTATTGCGGCACCACAACTGTATATTTCCAAACAAGTTATTATTGTGGCTTCGCGTTCTAATCCACGCTATCCGGATGCGCCTGAAATGGATGCGGTGGTAATGCTCAATCCGCAGATTCTAGAATTTTCCGAAGCCACGTGTTTTGGGGAAGAAGGCTGTTTAAGTGTGCCCGATGAACGTGCTCAGGTCGAGCGTGCACAAAGCATTAAAGTGCTTTATCACACCCTAGCAGGTGATGTCATGGAAACCGTGTTCGAAGGGTTTCCCGCACGGATTGTGCAGCATGAAATTGATCATTTAAATGGGATTTTATTTGTCGATCGATTGACTGCCTAAGCTATTCAGCATTGTTGTACGCGTCTTTATATTTAAATTGCTGCGGTGTTTGTCCCAAATGTCGCTTGAACATGGCACTGAAGGCACTGGGGTTGGTGTAACCCAGCGACTCCGAGATCTGTGCAATCGATTCGCCACTGGCAATTTTACTCAAGGCTTGGGCAATGTGTACTTGTTGCAACCATGCCCGATAGGACAGCCCGGTTTCCTTTTGAAACATCCGCATCAGGGTTCTTGAACTGGTGCCAATTTCATCTGCCCACGTGTTTAAGGCTTTATGATGTTCCGGTGCTTGTAACAGCGCTTGGCAAATGCTCATCAGGCGTTTGTCCTGCGGCCACGGAATCTGAATCGGAAGCGAATTGGCTTTCTGAATTTCATCAAAAATCAGAATTTGTAATGCACGAGAAAGCTCATCAGAACTGAGTAATTCGGATGCAGGAATGTGCTCAATCGCATTTAAACGAATCAGCAGTTCATGCAATAACTTGGTGACTCGAATAATAAAACACTGCTGACCCAAGACTGACGCGGCTTGGGCTTCGACCAGTGCCGTATTCATTTTGACCCGACTTAGTGACCTTACACTATGTTCTACATAGGCAGGAATCCAGAGCGCGCACATTGGCGGAATCAGCCAGACATGCTTTGGGGTAAACACTTGAATAATCCCTGTTGAGGCATAGAGAAACTGTGCTCGTGAATGATGATGAGCAGGGGTAATATCTCGGTAATTATGCTCAGAGGAACGTCCAATCACCAGTTCAGACATTTCCGTTTCAATCAGTGAATCTGAAATTTTCATGAAATTTGTCACTTAGACAGGGATTATTGGAAGATAACGCTATGAATGACATTTTACAATATTGCTTGAAATATCAATGATTGGAGTTTTTCAGCTATGACGTCTTCAATGCAGGCGAAGGAAAGCATGGATGAAGCTGTGACAAGTCTTCAGCCACAAGGCATGATTGTAAAAATTGTCGGTGCAGTGGCACTGGCACATTTACTGAATGATTTGATTCAAGCGGTTCTGCCTGCGATCTATCCGATGCTGAAAACCAATTTCTCGCTGAGTTTTGCCCAAGTTGGACTCATTTCATTGGTCTATCAAATTACGGGTTCATTGTTACAACCTTGGATTGGGCTATATACCGATAAACATCCCAAACCGTATTTGTTGCCGCTCGGCATGCTGGTGACCTTGAGCGGGATTTTATTGTTAGCATTTTCACCGAGTTTTACGGTACTGCTGATTGGGTCGGCTCTGATTGGCGTTGGCTCATCCACTTTCCACCCAGAAGCTTCGCGCGTGGCACGAATGGCATCGGGCGGGCGCTTTGGTACGGCACAATCGACCTTTCAGGTGGGCGGCAATACAGGTACTGCGATTGGACCGTTGTTGGCGGCACTGATTATTGTGCCGTTTGGACAACATGCAGTGGCGTTGTTGATTGTGTTTGCCTTGCTTGCCATTTGGGTGTTGTTCGGCGTGAGCCGTTGGAGCATCAACCACAGTAAAAAACAATTGGCTGCCAAGGCACAACAGGTGCAAAGCAAATTGCATGGACGTCAGTTGGTGATTGCACTCTCGACCATCTGTGTGTTGATGTTTGCCAAATTTACCTATATTGCCAGTATTAGTAATTATTTTACTTTTTACTTGATGCATAAATTCCAGATCAGTCTGCAATCGGCACAGTTACATCTGTTTGCCTTCTTGGCTGCGGTGGCATTGGGAACCTTTGCAGGTGGACCGATTGGCGACAAAATTGGACGTAAAGCGGTGATATGGGTGTCTTTTGTTGGCATGGCACCGTTCGCTTTAATGATGCCCTTTGCCAATCTGTTCTGGACTACGGTGCTGTCGGTCATGACTGGTTTGGTGTTGTCTTCTGCCTTTGCTGCCATGGTGGTGTATGCGCAAGAAGCTGTGCCAGGTCGAGTCGGTATGATTGCAGGTTTAATGTTCGGCTTAATGTTTGGCGTGAGCGGGATTGCCGCAGCAGGGCTGGGCTATTTGGCTGACTTAAACGGCATTGAATGGGTGTTTGGTGTGTGCTCTTTGTTACCTTTACTCGGGTTTGCTACCGCCTTTTTACCGAAGACCCAAGCAAATTAAACTGATTACAGCAGAACTTTACATTCAGACGCGCTATCTTATGAGAAGAATAAGATAGCGCGTTTTTCTTTTGGCTGTTCATTGTAATCCAAAAAACAATTCAATGTTGGATTGAGCGCTTTAATTCTGGAGGATGAATGCCATGACTGATTCCGATACTCACTTAAGATTCACTTTAGGTTTGGAACAACTCCGCTTTGATATTGATGGGCAGCATTTTCAGGTCAATAAAGGCTTAGGTTTTATTCAGGCGAACAGTATGCGTCATGGGGTACTGGATGAACTTGCGATTGAACTGATGATTTATGTGATTGAAGAAATATTAGAATCGGTTCCCGTCCAGTATGCCCAACCCAAAAGTGCAATCAGTACGGATGCTTTATTTCAGCAAGTTCTGAGTTTATTTTTCCCAAATCAGTACAGTATAAGTCGTGTACAGCTTGAAAGTGGCTTTAATGCATTTCTTGAGTGTCGGGAATATTATGTGTGTAAAGTAGCTGAGCAGGGCGTATTCAGTCTGGTTTACTTTATATTTTTACGCGAGATGATGCATCACTGGAATGTGGTCGACATAACGTTCGTCGAGTCGCTTGAAACGGCTAAGTCACTTTAAAAACGTAAAAAATAGGGAATGACAGACAGTAAAATACCAATGCCACTGAGCAAAACATTGCTTTCTATAAAATAAGGAAAAACCATCAAAATCAGACCTGCAACAAAGGGCATGGTCATTTTTTGTTTTTTGCCATAAAGAAAATAGCCTAAACCAATTGAGCTAAAGATTACGCCTAGAAAGAGTTGGGTAGTGTTCATGATGATATTTCGTGCATTGTAATTCTCTGGTAGATATTATGCCAGGATTGTTAAAAGAAGATATAAAAACTAAGAGTGCCATGATGCAACTTTATAACAAGAACTTAAAACTTCCATCGCGTGATTTGCGTAGCAATATGACCGATGCAGAACAATGGCTATGGCAAAGATTACGCCGTTAGCAAATTTTAAAAATTAAAGCGCCAGCGGTTGCTCATGGAGAGTTCAATAGTGAGTGGTTATTGCAACTGGCTTATGCGATGCACGCCACCATGCTTGAGTGTAATGGTTTAGGGATTATAGCTCCGCAAGTTTATATCTCTAAGCGAGTGATTATTGTCGCTTCTAGTGCTAATCCTTATTATCCAGATGCCCTTGAAATGGATCCAGTAGTGATGGTGAACCTTGAGATTATAGAGTTTTCTCAAGCGACTTGTTTGGGTGAAGAAGGGGATTTGAGTGTGCCAAATGAACGTGGAGAGGTGGAAAGAGCACAAGTAGTCAAAGTGCGTTATTACACTTTACAAGGTGAAGTGGTTGTGAGGGTTTTCCTGCACGTCTTGTTCAGCATGAAGTTGCTCATTTAAATGGTGTGTTATTTTTGGACAGGTTGATTTAGTAATACTTATTATCCAATTTTTATTATTGGATGCATGTTATAGATGCTTTGGATATCGAGCTGGAAATGTTTGATTAAGTGAGTATGTACTTCGTAGAGTGTTGAAAATTACTAAAGCGGAAATATTGTTATGAACTTCACCATGTGAATCTGTATATAAAAGTGCCATTGAATTGATTTAACCAAGATTTGACTGATTCATGATGTCGGAAAACGGATGTTTCTGGAAGGGATTGATGATGTGACTGATGATGTCATAGCTTATTTTGGGTTGATCCCGCACAGCATTTGGATCACGCAAAAATGCACAAAGATCGAGTCTTGCATGTTTATCAAAATCTTTAGGATTTGATTGAAAAGCATAAAGAGCTGTAAGACATTGAACCTATATTTCAATGATATAGGTTCTAAATGATTGAGATGTTTTACCTGAGTAAGGTTTAAAATCGCGCTAAATATAGTTAGATGGACTGTCGCTTTCAGGGCGAATTTAATTAAAAGTTTATTTATACTGGGCATCTTGGTTTATGAAGAATATTTAGAATGAAGAATAAAATACTTGGTTTAGCGTTGATCTGTATGGTTTCGCAGTCACTTTTTGCAGCTCCATTTGTACAACCTATTATTCAGGGCAAAATTTACAGTAATTGGGAGGTGCCTATACGTTCATTAGGTAAGCCGAAAAGTGTCATTAAAGGGAAACTAGATGAATGTAATGGTGGTTATTTCCCTGATGAGTACGATTATGGCAGTTTTAAAATTTTAGATACGGGCGTTATTAAAGAAGTTTATTTAAGTCAAAATAATGAACTACTGTTTCACAGTCAAAAAATTCGTGGTGGAGTAGATCAAAAGAATTTTATGCAACAATTTAAAAAATATGAATTGTGGATAGACACTGAAAACAAGAATGTTGTTTATAGTGGGCTTGCTGAAAGTGGAAATGATTCTATAGAGTTCGTCTTTAAAGATGGAAAACTTCTAAAATATAAATTGTTCTTTGATGATTGTTAATTTTTTGAGAATGGTAAGTATAGAAATAGATTAATGGCTGAAATATGAGTGTTTTAGCCAATTTAAAATATATTTTAGAGGCGGCAGAAGTGAGTCAGAGATAGTTGAGTTTTTTTAAAATAAACTTATAGATATGACCCCAAAAGATCATAAAAACTCCTCCACAACTGAACGCTAAGAAGATAGCTATAGTTACATAAGAGACTTTACTTTTAGCTTCATATAATTTCATGAGCTGGCGGTCTTCCCATTTATGTTGAAATTCCCTTTTGGCAACAGAGTCAACCCAAATTATATTTTTAATCATAAATTTATCGTTTATTTTTATAATATCTGCTTTTTTTATTTGATGGTTTAGAGCTTTGTCTTGATCATGAGTACAGATAGTTTCCAAATAGCTTGAACAGTCAAAAAGATAGATTCTTTTTTGATTTTCAGTGATGAATATCGTATCTAATTTATTAAATTTTCTAATACTGAATTCATAACTCATGTGCTTATCTGTTTCGAGATGCTGATGCGGTGTTATTTTAATTATCTTATTGGGTATGAGAAGTTTATGAATGCTTAAAGACATTATGAGAAGAAGGAATGCTATAAAGATGAAAGCAATAATAGTTGCTAGGTTCTTTTTATGTTCTTGATTTAATTTTGAATCTATAATCATTTAAAATTGAATGGGGGCGAATTCTATGAATATTAAATTTTACTACAATTCCTAAAATTTAAAAAATTAAGCTTTCAAGTTAATAACGTAAAAACAGTTTTATTAATGGGTTAAATCCATTTAGAAGCTGATATCTTATGTACATAGCTTCTACAATATTTAATTTTGATTGATATAAAAAATCCCCTCCAATGAGGGGATTTTCTTTATCGCTTAAGCAATCGAATCATCTAAATTCGGTGCTAACCAACGTTTTGCCACATCCAGTGACCAACCCTTACGCTTCGCATAATCCTCAAGCTGATCTTGAGAAATCTTGCCCACGTTAAAGTATTCACTTTCAGGGTGCGAATAATAGAAACCACTGACAGAAGAAGGCGGCATCATCGCGAAATGTTCAGTTAACTTGGTCCCAATTTTCGCTTCAGAACCTAACCAGTCGAACAATGCCGCTTTTTCAGAATGTTCAGGGCAAGCAGGGTAGCCTGGTGCAGGACGAATACCGACATACTTCTCTTTAATCAGTTCGTCATTACTCAAGGTTTCATCAGCTTTATAGCCCCAGAACTCTTTACGAATACGCTCGTGTAAGTGCTCGGCAAAAGCTTCAGCAAAACGATCCGCTAAAGACTGAACCAAGATCGCAGAGTAGTCATCACCTTTGGCTTTATATTCGTTTGCCAACTCTTCCGCACCGAAAATTGACACGGTAAAGCCGCCCAAATAATCTTGCTGAGTCGTTGTCGGCTTAATGTAGTCGGCCAAAGACAAGTTTGGTTTGCCTGTCACTTTGTCAGACTGCTGACGTAAATGTTCGAAAGTATGAGTAACTTGCTGACCTGCTTCATCAAACACGCTGACCGTATCTGCACCTGTACGTTGTGCAGGGTATAAACCAAACACTGCACGCGCATCGAAACGATTATTGTCGATAATGTCTTTGAGCATCGCTTGCGCTTGGTTGTACAAATCAGTTGCAGCTTCACCGACCACTTCATCTTCTAGGATTTTCGGGAATTTACCCGCCAAGCTCCAAGAAATAAAGAACGGAGTCCAGTCAAAATATTCAACCAGTGTCGCCAATGGATAGTTGGTAATGACTTGCGTACCTAAAGCATTTGGCTTTGGTGGTACATAGTTGTCATCAATCTTAAAGCCATTTTCAACCGATTCTGTATAGCTCAGTTTCGCAGCTTTCGGTTGCTTGTTGGCTAAACGTTCACGAATTTTGGCATATTCAGCACGCTGTTCTGCAATAAAGTTGCCACGCATTTCTTTCGAAAGCAGGGTGGTTGCTACACCCACCGCACGCGATGCATCAGCCACATAAATCACCGCATCATTTGAATATTGCGGGTCAATTTTCACTGCGGTATGCGCTTTAGATGTGGTCGCACCACCAATCAACAATGGAATGTTGAAGCCTTTACGTTGCATTTCTTTGGCAACAAACACCATTTCATCCAAAGATGGAGTGATCAAACCCGACAACCCGATGATGTCACATTTCTCATCAATCGCGGTTTGCAAGATCTTCTCGGCAGGCACCATTACGCCAAGGTCAACAATATCGTAACCATTACAGCCAAGGACCACGCCCACAATATTTTTACCAATATCGTGTACGTCGCCTTTTACGGTCGCCATCAACACTTTACCTTTAGACTGGCTGCCCGTTTTTTCCGCTTCGATGTACGGATTCAGCCAAGCAACGGCTTGTTTCATTACACGTGCAGATTTCACTACTTGTGGTAAGAACATTTTGCCCGAACCGAACAAGTCACCGACCACGTTCATGCCATCCATCAAGGCGCCTTCAATTACATCTAGAGGACGCTTGGCTTTGAGACGTGCTTCTTCGGTATCTTCATCAATATACGTGGTGATGCCTTTGACTAAGGCATATTCAAGACGTTTTTCAACCGATTCATTACGCCATTCAAGGTTTTCTGCTTCACGCTGTGCACCGCTGTGACCACGGAATTTTTCAGCAACTTCGAGTAATTTCTCAGTTGCATTTTGACCTGATTCACCTTGGTTCTGGTTCAAGACAACATCTTCAACCGCATCTTTCAGTTCTTGTGGGATGTCATCATAAATCGCCATTTGGCCTGCGTTCACAATCCCCATGGTCATGCCTTGTTTGATGGCATGGTAAAGGAATACCGAGTGAATCGCTTCACGTACAGGTTCATTGCCACGGAAGGAGAAAGATACGTTCGACACACCACCTGAAATCATGGCATGTGGTAAGTTTTGTTTGATCCAACCTGTTGCTTCAATAAAGTCCACAGCATAGTTGTTGTGTTCTTCAATCCCTGTTGCTACCGCAAATACGTTCGGGTCAAAAATAATGTCTTCAGCAGGGTAGCCAATTTCATTGACTAAGATGTCATAAGAACGCTTACAGATTTCACGCTTACGCGCAGCAGTATCTGCCTGACCGACTTCGTCAAATGCCATCACAATAATGGCAGCACCATATTGACGGCAAAGGCGAGCTTTTTCGACAAACTCGTCATAACCTTCTTTTAAGGAAATTGAGTTGACAACAGGTTTACCTTGCACGCATTTCAAACCTGCTTCAATGATTTCCCATTTAGATGAGTCAATCATGATCGGCACACGTGAAATATCAGGCTCAGAGGCAACGAGATTTAAGAAATGCACCATCGCAGTTTGCGAATCGAGCATACCTTCATCCATGTTGATGTCGATGATCTGCGCGCCTGCTTCAACCTGTTGTTGCGCAACTTCTAAAGCTTCAGCAAAGTTTTCTTCACGAATTAAACGCAGGAACTTTTTCGAACCTGTGACGTTGGTACGTTCACCCACGTTCACAAATAGTGAGTGATCGTAAATGTTAAACGGTTCTAAACCACTTAAACGGCACGCAGGTACGGTTTCAGGCACTTGACGTGGCTTAATGTCTTTCACGGCATTGTAAATGGCACGAATGTGGTCTGGCGTGGTACCACAGCAACCACCGGTGATGTTAATCAAACCGCTTTCAGCAAATTCTTTTAAGAAAGCCGCTGTTTGCTCTGGGGTTTCATCATATTCACCAAAAGCATTTGGCAAACCTGCGTTTGGATGCGCAGAGACAAAGGTATCTGCAACATCTGCAATGGTCTTGATGTGTGGACGCATGGCATCTGCACCCAAGGCACAGTTAAAACCAATCGACAGCAAGTCACCATGACGTACTGAGTTCCAGAACGCTTCAGCCGTTTGACCTGTTAAGGTACGACCAGAGGCATCGGTAATGGTGCCCGAAATCATGATTGGCAGTTCACGACCAATTTGCTTGAACACTTCCTTCACCGCAAAGATCGCTGCTTTACAGTTCAAGGTGTCAAACACGGTTTCAATCAGGATGATGTCCGAACCACCTTCAATCAACGCATGCGTTGCTTCGATATAGTTTTCTTTTAGTTCATCAAAGGTAATGTTACGGAACGCAGGGTCATTTACATTCGGTGAAATAGAGCAGGTACGCGATGTAGGTCCCAATACGCCCGCTACAAAACGAGGCTTGTCTGGCGTTGAATACTTTTCACAAGCCGCTTTGGCTAAACGTGCCGCTTCACGGTTAATCTCAGGAACCAAGTCTTCCATATGGTAGTCAGACATGGAAACGCGAGTGCCGTTAAAGCTGTTGGTTTCAATAATGTCTGCACCCGCATCCAGATAGGCTTCATGAATGCCTTGGATAATTTGCGGCTGAGTCAGCACCAAAAGGTCATTGTTACCTTTGAGGTCATGTGCCCAATCGGCAAACCGCTCACCACGATAATCTTCTTCTTCAAGCTTATGGCGCTGGATCATGGTGCCCATTGCACCATCAATAATCAATATACGCTCGGCGAGAAGCTGTTTAAGGGTGGTAAGCGTGGACATAAATAACCCCAATACACGACAAATCTTGAAATGGCGCATATTTTAGCAGAACTCAGGCTTATTTTGAGTTTAATTCAGCTTTTTGACTGCTGGGTTAGCAGTATTCATGCAAAAAAACAGGTTTAAATTGACTTTTCATAGAAATGAAATATTACACAGGCAAGATGAATCCATTTCTTTTTCAAGGTGAAAGCTTATCGTCGGTCGATAATTTTTTTTACAATTCAGAAAATCAACTACTTTTTTTGATGAAATATTTTTTTGTTATAAGTATTTGAAAAAAACTGATTTACAGCAAAAAATCATCCCCATGATAGGGCAGAATGATTTAAAACAGGTCAATTGTTAAAAATTTGGCTTTATATGACACCTGTTTGTCATATAATTGTCATAATTTAATTTAACAATAAGGGGATTTTATTATCCTCTTAACCGTCTGCATGAATTCAAAAATTCCTCCCGTCCAAGATCGTATGCATTCTGCATCGAACAAATCGACGAACGTGCATGTTCCAACACCGAAATTTTTTATGCCGGTGTTTTTTACGGTCATCATTGCGACCCTAATTTATATCGGGTTCCAAGTCTCTGCTGACTTGTCGCATGTACCACCGTTAAGTTTGTATTCAGTTATTCTTTTAGCGACGGCATTACTCATTGCTTTGGGCTTTGAGTTTGTGAATGGTTTCCATGACACAGCCAATGCGGTTGCGACAGTCATTTATACCAATGCCTTGTCTGCACCAGTTGCGGTCATGTGGGCTGGTTTTTGTAATTTCCTTGGGGTAATGGTTGCTAGTGGTGCGGTTGCTTACGGCATTATCGCGTTGTTACCTGTTGAGCTGATCATGAACGTGAGTTCAGGTGCTGGCTTTGCCATGGTATTTGCCATGCTCATTGCTGCCATTTTATGGAACTTAGGTACGTGGTTCTTAGGTATTCCAGCATCAAGTTCACACACTTTAATTGGTTCAATTTTAGGTGTGGGTATCATGAACTACCTATTACACTCAGGTAGTGGTGCCAGTGGCGTAGACATGGACCAAGTCATTAAAGTGGGTAAAGCACTGTTGTTTTCTCCTTTAATTGGTTTTGCATTTGCGGCAGTGGTGTTCTTGTTGGTGAAAACCATCTTCAAGCGTCAGCTAGAGTTGTTCCAGCCACCAGAAGGCAATAAACCACCACCACCTTTGATTCGTGCCATTCTGATCTTCACCTGTACAGGTGTGAGCTTTGCACATGGTTCAAATGATGGTCAAAAAGGCATGGGCTTAATCATGTTGATCTTGATTGGTTTGGTACCATTGGCGTACTCACTCAATAAGAACCTTGATCAGGCGCATATCCAGTCATTTGAACAGTTGTCATCTCAGGCGGCTGTGGCAATGTATCCTGCGCATGCAGACATTACAGATGAAAAAGCACGTCAAACCATTACCACGTACATTCAAACCAAAGAAATTACACCTGAAGTGGTGCCTGCTTTGGCAAGCTTGACCGATCATTTGGGTGACCGAGTTGCACAATATGGTGACTTGAAAAACATTCCTGAAGCTGCAGTTTCTTCTATTCGTAATGACATGTATTTGAGTACTACTGCATTTAAGCGTTTAGATAAAGCAGATCAAATTCCAGCAATGTCTGAAGCAAATCAGAAAGTGGTGAAAGAGTACCGTAGTAGTTTAGATAGCTTCTTACAGTACATTCCGACTTGGGTAAAAGTCGCTGTTGCACTGGCTCTAGGGCTTGGTACGATGGTGGGCTGGAAACGCATTGTAGTGACTGTCGGTGAACGTATTGGTAAGCACCACATGACGTATGGTCAAGGCATGTCAGCGGAGCTTGTAGCGATGTCGACCATTGCGGCGGCAGACGGTTTTGGTATGCCAGTATCGACTACACACGTTCTGAACAGTGCGGTTGCAGGTACTATGGTTGCCAATAAGTCAGGTCTCAATTTTGCAACTGTAAAAACCATTCTTTCGGCATGGATTTTTACACTTCCTGCCACTATTTGTTTGTCAGGTGGTTTATACTGGTTATTCCTCCAGTTCGTTGCTTAACTTGTTTTAAGAAACGAAATTAAAGCGCTGCATGGTCAGCGCTTTTTTTGTGCCTGTGCAATCCATCGATTCGATGGTTTGGATTGTAAGATGCTGTATTACTGTTGGATCAAGAGTAGTTATTTACGTGCATTCGACAGGTAGAGCACTGCATATAACATTCAAAGTCTAGAGTAGTTGAAGCTGATGAATTGAAGTGCTAAGTGCTTCGATACAGCAAGATCAGCGTTGATGACTAGGCTGTAGCTAAGAGCAAATAATGCTTGTTGTATAACTTGTTTAGACTTCAATTGAATCGAAATAAAAAAGACCTCAAGTGGTACTTGAGGTCAAATGTTCATACAAAAGTGATGCGGCTATTTTTATTTGGTTATTCTAGATCGATAATTTGCCCATGTGCATTGTGATGCACCACAGTGATTTTGTGCTGTCGAGATTGTTCAAGTTTATGGCTGCTAAGCTCAAAATAATCGGCATATTGCTGGGTTGAAAGAGGTTGCTCATCTGACTCAACTTTAACACTCGCAGACGGCATAAAGCGGCTCCAGAGTAATAAGCCCACACTACACATCATAAGCTCCAAACCACCATATTCAAGGCTGATGCTCAGGGCATTTAATAGATGATGTACGGCTGTACTTTTCTGTAATTGTATGAGAATCCAGACCAGTAAGAAGGGGCGCCAGAGCATCAGCCAAGCACCCCACATTAAGGCAGTGGTGGTGTTGGACATATAGCGTTTATGCCATGGTAATAAATGACGCAAATCAATCACTAAATCATGTTGTGATTTCATTCTAAGATACTCTAAAAATAAGGTGTGTTATAAACGAATGCCACGGTCTGGGCTGACCCAGCGCGCACGTTTATCTTCGCCACGTAATAGCACTTTTGGAAAAGCCATAATGGTGGCACTGATGGTAATCAGCCAGAACACAAACGGATACCAAATCATCCAATAGTAATTTTTACCTAAGTTCGGTTCATAGCGACTATCCATCCATTTGCTTAAAGCAAACTGAATCAGACAGGTTGCACCCAGTAAGACTCCACTGCCATAAGGTAGAAACGGAGAGCTAATTCCGCTGAGTGCAGCAATTGGGAACATCAAATGAATGACCCATAGAATGGCCAGTAACAACATCAAGTATGACCAGACTAAGGTCAGGCAAAGCTCTAACATCAGTGGCCATAAAAAGTTGAGTTTCGGTTGAACGAAGACATCCAGATTTTTAATGAGTACTTGCGCGCCACCCATCGCCCAACGCAGACGTTGTTTCCATAGTCCGGATAGCGTTTCAGGCATGAGAATCCAGACCAATGCATTCGGTTCAAACTGAATGTCCCAACCTGCACGTTGCAATTTCCACGTGATGTCGATGTCTTCAGTCAACATGTTTGGAGACCAGTAGCCCACTTGATGAACCGCACTTTTACGGAAAGCAGTAATCACGCCTGAGACGGTAAATAAGCGTCCAAAGCTACGCTGTGCACGTTTAATCATGCCGACAATAGATGAGAACTCACCGACCTGAATTCGTCCCAAAAGCGTAGAGCGGGTACGAATACGCGGATTGCCTGTCACGGCAGCAATTTTGGGATTGGCGATAAAATGTCGCATCATCCATGTTGCGGCATGTGGATCCAGCAGGGCATCGCCATCGATTCCCAACAAAAATTCTGCTTCGGTGACCAGACTGCCTGCTTGCAACGCCATGGCTTTGCCTTGATTTTGCGCTAGATGCACTACACGTAAACGTTCATGCTGATGCGCCAGTCGGTTTAGGACTTCCGCAGTATTGTCCGAGCTACCATCATTAATCGCAATCACTTCAAAATTGGGATAGTCGAGTTTTAAGGCATGACTAATGGTTTCTTCAGCATTGTCTCCCTCATTAAAACAAGGGATTAATACCGCAACCAAGGGAGAGTGGTTCAGTGCTTCAGGTTGTTGATAAGCGGGTTGTTTACGTTCTTTGGCATAAAAAATTAGTGCGCCTAACATCCATAGGTAAGACATAAACAAGGGGTAATAAAACACAAAGTTGAGTGCGTGACGCAGCCACAAATTGAAATCAGGAAACATGCTCAACTCCCGTTATGGCACTAATTGAGAAGATTGGGTTGCAAAGACATCATGCATGACTTTCGGATCGGGATGTCCTTGAATCGGATCATCTGGATAGTAGCCAACATGCATAACACCTTGTGAATAAAGCGATTGAATGGTGGATGCCAATTCCTGCGAAGAGACTTTTTGGCTGGTTCTCCAATTGGTTGCCTGTAATTCAAAAACGGTCTTTTTCATGCCATTCGGAAAGCTTTTAACCCGCTGTACAAGGTCGCGATAAAACTGGTCGGCATCAGGCGCTTGTTCCATATAAGACATGGCCATAATCGCAGTGAAGTCATAACGCTTTAGCGATTGTTCCAACGATTGTGAATACCAGTTTTCTGCATACGGCTTCAGTGCGACTTGCGCATAGAGATTGCGTGCAGTCAGTAGAAAAGGTTCGTATTGACGGACTTCACCCGCTAACTGCATGGCAAAATCATCGATGGTTTTGGTTTTATATGCTGTCCATTTCTGCAACAGTACATCATCGGCGCGGATTTGTGCTAAATCAGTCGGCAAGCCTTGCGCAGCATATGCCTTTAACGCATTTGGGCTGGCATCTTCATAGTCGGATAGGGTGGTATCGTCATGGAATAAAATGCCGTTAAATGGGGTGGATTTTGCCAAGTCTTGGTAAATCTCACGAATGGTTTGCCGTGCTTGAGCTGAATAAGGCGATAAGCGCAGATAGCCCATATTGAGGTGATCTTGACTGACTTGTTGCGTGACTACGACCTCTTTGCTGATGGGATCCGTTTTGGGTAATTCCCAAGCCAATAATGGCATCCATGCATAGACACGACTGACTTGAGTGCGGGTCTGAATCTGCCATGCCACATGATTAAACAAATCGGCACGCATTGGTAAATGGCGATTCGGGAAATACACCATGTTGGCAGAGCCATCACCATCTGAGTCAGAAAATGCTTGTAAATAAACGGTATTTACCCCCATAGCACGAATGCGATCCAGCAAAATGCCTAGATTACGTTCTTGCTGTTTAGGATCGGGGTCATACACATAGTCCAGATCAATATGCATGATTTTTTGTGGGCGGTTGTTATCACCCAGATTCATTTCACGATTTTTAATTTCCTGTGCCAGATCCGCTGTGCTCATATTGCCTTCAATCAAAATGCGGTTCAGGGTTTGCAAGGAACCGCGCACATGATCCGGACCATCATCTAGGGTAATGGTAATCGGCATGCCCAACTGTTTGGCAATCTTCACATCCTGCATGTTATAGCGACCATAAGGCCAGACCATGACACGGGGGGCTTTTAAACCGTGGGCTTGGAGTATTGCATTATTCTGTTTTAAATCTTGGGTAATACGGCTGGTATATTGCTGATCATTTTCATAACGTTGATGTTGTGCATCATATTTACGGGTAATGGCAGCAGGCTCGGAATTGCCTTGTGGATTGGCATTAATACCGCGATGTAAATTAAAACTATGATTACCAATTTCGACCCAGCCGCTGTCTTGCATTTCTTTTAGTTCTGACCAAGTCAGAATCTTGTCACGTGAAATGACATCATCGCCAAAATGTACAGGTTGATTGGCTTTCGGAGTGAGCCAAGAACCCACCACGGCAAGTACCACAGGAATATGTTTGGCTTTCAGAATAGGAAAGGCGTGGGTGTAGAAAGATTGATAACCATCATCTACCGTCAGTAATACAGGTTTGCTCGGCAAGCGGTATTTGCCTTGATGTGCCTGAATGAGTTGATCAACATTCACAAAGTGAAAGCCATTGTTTTGAAGCCAATCCAAGTGTTGGCTAAATTGCTGTGGCGTCACCGCATAGTCAGGAATTAAGGCATTCTTTTGATCGGTAATCTCATGATAGCCAATGATGGTTAGGGTCGAAGGATCAACTTTGGGGAGTTCTGCTGCTAGAGTGACGGTTGCAGCCAGTGTGCTGAACACGCCGAAAGAGAGGGACAGTAAAGGAGATGCGAAGCGAGCAAGCATAGCAATATCTTCTTAAAAACGATGCAATTTTTACGGGAGATTAGTGATCACAAAAACTCAAAATTGTTTTTATTTCTGAGAGTCGACTAAGGTCTTTTGTTCATCGCGCATTTATAAATTCTGAACCTGAACGTTTTCTTAAAAAATATTATTTTTAAATGATGGATACAGAACAATAACAATCAGCGGTAATTGTAGAATGCGGATGCGGGGAATACGGAATTTTTTGATCGTAATTTATTTGCATAGGTTTATTAGAAAAAAGCCCAGTGATTACACTGGGCTTTTTCCAAGATTAAATAGAATCAATCAATCTTGGGTGATTTTTTGCAGAATTTGTACCAGCACATCAAATTCACTTTGTAGTGGTGTGCTCTTACGGGTAATTAATGCCAAGGTGCGGCTTGGTGCATCTTGAATTGGTTTCACCACCAAGTCTGAGTTGGCTTTAAGCATATTGGTATGTAGCGCAATTTCAGGCAATAAGGTAAAGCCCAAGTTTGCCGATACCATCTCAATTAATGTGGGTAATGAACTTGCCTTTAATCGATGATCATTTTTACGCTCGCCAATTGGGCAGGCACTTAAGGCATGATCACGTAAGCAATGTCCTTCTTCAAGTAACATCAAACGCGATAAATCCAAATCTTCCAGTGTCGCTGCTTGCGCTGAACGTTGGTCAGATTTGTGGCACACCAAGAACAAGTCTTCTTTGGCAATTTCGGAAACTTTTAGTCCACGGGTATCAAATGGCAGCGCCAGCAACACCATGTCTAAGTTGCCATGTTCCAGTTTTTCAACAATTTTTTCGCTTTGTGCTTCATGCAAATGCAACTGAATTTTAGGCAGTTGTTTATGCACTTCATCCAGCAATTTCGACAAAATAAACGGTGCAATTGTTGGAATCACACCTAAATGCAAGTCACCAGTCAAAGGCTCACTCATTTCACGACTTAAACGCATTAAGTCCTGAGCATCAGCAAGTAGAACACGGGCTCGGGCGACGACTTGTTCGCCAAGTGGAGTTAAACGTACATTTTGGCGATCTCGTTCAACGAGTACGCCACCCAATAAGCGTTCAAGTTCCATGATCCCACCCGACAAGGTCGATTGGGTCACGAATGAACGACGCGCCGCTTCAGTGAAGTGCAACGTTTCAGACAGCGTTACAAGGTATGACAGCTGTCTCAGGGATGGTAATGCAGCCATAGTGTCCTAATGTTTAAGATTTAAAGTGATGAGCAAATAATCCGCTAAGATGAGGAATGAAATGCGGAGGGATATCATGCCCCATTCCATCAATTAATTCAAACTTAGCGCCTGTAATTGCTTTTGCAACAGCTTTACCATGACTCGGTGGGAGTAAACGATCACGCGAACCATGAACCACAAGGGTGGGTTGTTGAATCTGCTTATCCAGATGTAGCAAGGAGCCTGTACATAATATTGCTAAAAACTGTTGAAGTACACCCGCTGGGTAATAACTTCGTTGATATAATTTGCGGGCAGTTTGCATGGTTTCCAGTTGATTGATATAACCAGGCGAACCAATAATATTAAAGACTTTTAGGCTATGATTGATAATTCCTTCCTCGTCATTCGATTCAGGTTGACCTATTAGGCTAAACAGTTGTTTCGGAAATGGTGGAGGGAGCAATGGTTGATTGTTACTGGTGAACACCAATCCCAATTTGCTGACTTTATCAGGATTTTTTGCTGCTAAAATTTGTGCAATCATTCCACCCATGGATGCACCCAGCACAAAGACATTTTCCAGTCCCATGCGTTCAATTAACAGTGCGGCATCATCTGCCATATCGTGTAAATTATACGGTGCGCCTTGATTTTCTAAACCCAGAGCAAAACGGCCCATCAATTTAATAGTATTTAGGCGTGGACCTTGATGGCGAATTTTAGAAGATAGCCCGATATCACGATTATCGTATCGCACTACACGATAACCATGATCAATCAGGGTTTTACAAAAGAAATCGGGCCAAAATAATAGTTGAGCACCTAAGCCCATAATCAATAAGATGGTCGGGTGATCTGCTTCTCCGCCGACTTCGACGTGTAATTCAATACCATTCCCCAAGTCTACCTTGGTTTCATGCATAAACGGGGTATAAGGTGAATTTTTGAATTGTAATGCGCTATTCATTCTTCTTTCTCCCCTAAAGAGGACATTCAAAAATGTGAACGTCCTCTATATATTGAACTTAAACTGATACAGGAATCAAGTCTGGAACCAACTTAGTCAATGCTAAACGTTGTTTCGCAGCTGTAGCACCTAAAAGCACAAAACCACGCAGTGTGCCTGTGCTGTCAAATGCTTTAGCCAACATGCCATCATCAAACTCTTCAGTTTCCCAATTGACCTCTGCATCAATCGGTGCAGGCAGCACTGTGAGCGGTGCCGCAGGTGTTTTTACTGCTACAGGCATCGCAGGGTAATGTACTGGAGTCTGCTCACCATTTAAGGTTTTAGCTAATGCGCGAGCTTGTTGCATAATTGGCATGACATAAGGCAGTAGTGTACCGTTCACTTCAGCACAGTCACCTACGGCATAAATATCCGCTTGATTGGTTTCCAAATGGCTATTGGTGAGTACACCACGACTGGTGTGAATATTACCTGTCTTAGCCAAACTGATATTCGGTTGTAAACCAATTGCAGAAAGCACGATATCTGCAACCACGGTTTGCCCATTGGCTAAAGTGACCAGATAGTCGCCATTGTCGACTTTAGATACTTTCTCTACTGTCGTGCCTAAAACAAAATGAATGCCTGTTTCTTCCAGATTCTCTTGGAAGGCTGAAGCGATGTGTGCTGGGAGTAGACGTCCTAAAGGTTGGGTAGCCAAGTCTATGACTGTGGCGAAATGACCTGTATGCTGCAAATCATTGGCAAACTCACAACCAATTAATCCTGCGCCTAAAATCACTACACGTTTGTCTTGACGTTTATCAAGATTTTCACGGAACAGTTTGTAGTCATTTAAAGAGTTGACCACATGAATATCATCACTGCCATCACCTGCAATCGCGAGGCGAATTGGGTTTGCACCCACGGCGAGAATCAGTTTGGCGTAGTCTAAAGTACTGGTTTGACCATCTTTTTCTAAAATGAGTTGATGTTGCTCACTACGGATTTCTTTCACCCAAGTATGCGTTTCAATACGCATATTCAGTTGTGCACTCATTTTCTCAGCATCGCCAAGCGCAATTTGTTCAGGAGATTTTTTGCCTGTTAATGCATTTGATAAGGTTGGCTTTGCATAATTACTGGCTTCATCCGCAGTAATCATAATTAGTTCTTGTTCTGCATTGAGTTTGCGGAATTCACGTGCCACAGTATAGCCAGCCATGCCTGAACCAATGATAACGATAGGCTGCATTTCTTTCTCCCAAAATAAGCTGTAAAAAAAGACCGCTAAGTGGGTCTTTTAGTTATTATTAAATTTCAATCATTTCAAAGTCGGCTTTAGAAACACCACAATCAGGGCAAGTCCAGTCATCAGGAATATCTTCCCATTTCGTGCCTGCAACGATACCGTCTTGTGGCCAGCCTTCTGCTTCGTCGTAAATCCATCCACAAACGATGCATTGATACTTTTTCATCTGATTCTCCAATTCTGATCGGGTCAATTTAGATCAGCAATAACTCATATACCGCATGGCTCTAATGATCTAATTGCTAGCGTTATTTTCGCCTAAATTTTTACGCAGTTCTAGGACGAATGTAAAGCAAATATCGGATTTTAATTAGAGAATCCTGAATCTGAATAGCTAAGTAGGACAAAACTTATCAATTTAAACATGGCTTTGAATTTTTGTTAGGCAAACTTGAATTGCGCTATAAAAACGGACGGTTTGAAGTTTTATCCGACTAAAGTCGAGCAGATATAAAAACAATAAATTGCTATATTAGAATCATATAAGTCTATAGTTAATATTTTATATAAAAATTATTTATATAATTCAATTATTTGTAAAATTAGTCTAAAAATATCCTCACCTGAAAGTCTGGCGATTATCTATCCTGAAAGTTGAATACACGGTAAAATTCTCCTATTCCTTTTGTACTTAATTCTCTCCCATGAAAAATTTGTCTGCTGTATTGTGGTCGCACATTCGTACTGTCCAAAATTTCCCTAAACATGGGATTTGTTTCTATGATTTAACACCGTTGTTCATGAGCAATATCGGTCCATTAGCCGATGCATTGATTGCCAGTATTCCAGAAGAGCAGTTGGCTGAAGTCGAAAGTTTTGTGGCAGTAGAAGCGCGTGGCTTTGTACTGGCAAGCCTATTGGCACAGCGTTTAAACAAAGGGCTGTTATTGGTACGTAAGGCAGGTAAATTACCACCACCAGTGGTAGGTGTGGGTTATAGCCTAGAGTATGGTGTAGACCGTTTAGAGATTGCTGCAGATATTCAGCCGCAAAAAGTGATTATTGTGGATGATGTCCTTGCGACAGGTGGTACGCTGAAAGCTGTGAAGCAATTGATGGATAAATGTCATCATCAAGTATTGGGTGCGAGTATCTTTTTAGATCTGCCTACATTACATACAGATTTAGGCTTTAAGGTTTGGACTGTGCTAGAAGAAAGTTCAAAGCCTGTAGAAACTGCTGTCGCTTAATTTAGTAATATTTTAAAAAAGCCAATTAGTGCGAACTGATTGGCTTTTTTATTTCCACTAAAAAATAAAGGTCTGTTCCATATAATGAATCAATTGATTGAGATGTTCAGGTGCTGCCAGTCGATGATGTCCACCTTCAACCGCATCGACTTGCATAAACGGTTCTAAAAAAGCCGTGGTGGCGTACATATCTAATACTTCATCTCCAAGTTCAATATACGCAATTTGCGGAATATCATGCTCTAAATCTTGTTCGGTTATGGCAGGATAATCTTCCCTAAAATCAGGCATTAAACTTGGGTTGGCGATGATGCAGGGTATACGGTGTTGCAAAGACATTTTCAGTGCCCAATATCCGCCCAAACTATGACCAATCAATAAGTTCGGTTTAATTGGTAGATAAGGCATTTTTATAAAACTCGGCAACAGTCGCGTAGTTCAGATTTCTATAATCTACATCAATACAGTATTTTTTAGCAGAATCAATTGCATGGAACTTGGTTGATTCTTTAGATGAGTCTAGTCCATGCAAAAAAAGAATTTTCGATTGATCTATATTCATTGTTATCGCGTTCATACGGTCTCTTTTCGCAAAGATAGAACGAATTAAAAACGTTCACTTTCAACTATTTCAAACTTTTTTTATTGTACGAATCTTCAGGCGGCTTTGATCTAAGCATTTGGTCTAAGATTTTTTTGAGTTGTAAAAAGCATAGTTTTAAGTGAACAATAAATAAAACAATAACATGTATGGAAATGAGTGAATTGGGAACGGAATTTTTTAAATAATTTCTAACGATTTATTTTACTGCGCTTGCAAAATATTCAGTAGTTTGGAAGAAGGAATTCATAAGGAGAACAATAAAATGGTAGAGCATCTACGTTATCACATCACTATTGATGCAAGTCCTGAAAAAATATGGAATATTCTTTGGTCACCAGACACTTATACAGAATGGACAATTTATTTTGCAGAGGGATCGAAAATTGAGTCCGATTGGACTGTAGGCGGTAGAACTTTATTTCTGGATCATAGTGGCGATGGGCTGATCACCACGATTTTGGTTTATATCCCGAATCATTCAGTGATTTTTCAATATCAGGGGTTGTTACAAGGTGGAGTGGAAGATGTCAGTAGTCCTGAAGTGCTAGAATGGCAGGGGGCATTAGAACAATATACATTGGAAGAAGTCGATGGAAAAACCGTGCTGACAGTAGAATTGGAAACAACTGAGGCTTATCAAGATATGATGGAGCAAGCCTTTGAGCATGGATTAAAACGGGTGAAAGAATTGGCAGAACAATAGCTATAACTGATCACCCGTAAAATGCAAAATTGTGGGTCATATATTTGTTTGTGAGAAATCGTACGAATTTATGAAGGAATCTGCTATGCTATTGCACTTCATTTTTTAGTAATTTTTTCGAGGCAGAGATGACGCAAAACAACGCTCAATCGACTTCAGAACAACCTATTTCCGAAAACGATTTAATTGCACAGCGTCATGCCAAATTAAAGCAAATTGAAGAACAAGCCAAACAAACGGGCGTTAGCCCGTGGCCAAATTCATTTAAGCGCGAACATTATGCGCAAGATTTACAAGAACAATTCCAAGATCAATCGAAAGAACAGATTGAAGCGGCTGAACATGTTTATGTAAAAGTTGCTGGTCGTGTCATGTTAAACCGTGGATCATTTATGGTGATTCAGGACATGACGGGGCGTATTCAGCTTTATGTTGCACGTAAAGAATTAGACGAAGCAACTTTAGCAACGATTAAAGGTCTTGACCTTGGCGATATTATTGCAGTTGAGGGTTATATTGGTCGTTCAGGTAAGGGTGACTTGTATGTACATATTCAACATTTTGAATTACTGACCAAATCTTTACGTCCACTGCCAGATAAGTTCCATGGTCTGAATGATACGGAAGTAAAATACCGTAAGCGCTATCTTGACCTTATCGTGAATGAAGAAACGCGTAAGACGTTTGAGA
Organism: Acinetobacter zhairuonensis; assembly: GCF_022601715.1. GTDB lineage: Bacteria > Pseudomonadota > Gammaproteobacteria > Pseudomonadales > Moraxellaceae > Acinetobacter. The sequence continues at coordinate 104,291 of NZ_JAKVIM010000001.1, forward strand.
TTCGTGCCAAAGTCGTTGCGGGTATTCGTACATTTTTAAACAACGAACGTTTCATGGAAGTTGAAACGCCAATGATGCATGTGATTCCTGGTGGTGCTTCTGCGCGTCCATTTGAAACACATCATAATGCTTTAGATATGCCATTGTTCTTGCGTATTGCGCCAGAACTTTATTTAAAGCGTTTGGTGGTGGGTGGTTTTGAGCGGGTGTTCGAAATTAACCGTAACTTCCGTAATGAAGGTGTTTCAACACGTCATAACCCAGAATTCACCATGATTGAATTCTATCAAGCCTATGCAGATTACAAAGACTTGATGGCATTAACTGAAAATATGCTGGAAAAATTGGCTTTGGATATTTTAGGTACCACAGATGTACCATATCAAGGCGAAGTGTTCAGCTTTAAAGGTCCGTTCAAGAAAATTTCCATGTTTGATGCGATCTTGGAAAACAACCCTGAGTTTACGCCTGAAAATGTCAATGATCGCGAATTCTTGGCGAAATTTACCAAAGAAGTATTGAAAGAAGAAGTTAAACCAGGCTTTGGCTTAGGTAAATTGCAAACTATCGTGTTCGAAGAAACGGTTGAGACAAAACTACGTCAACCAACCTTTATTACCGAATATCCTGCTGAAACTTCACCTTTAGCACGTCGTAATGATCATAATCCACACATTACAGACCGTTTTGAGTTCTTTATTGGTGGTCGTGAATTGGCAAATGGTTTCTCCGAGTTAAATGACCCGATTGACCAAGCTGAGCGTTTCCAAGCGCAAGTTGAAGAAAAAGATGCGGGTGATGATGAAGCGATGCATTACGATGCAGAATTCGTTGAAGCGTTAGAATATGGTTTACCTCCAACTGCGGGTGAAGGGATTGGTATTGACCGTTTGGTGATGTTATTTGCTGATGCACCAAGTATTCGTGATGTGATTTTATTCCCACATATGCGCCGTAAAGATTAAGTCTTGATTTGACATCAGTAAAAACCCGCTTCATGCGGGTTTTTCTTTGCAATTAACAACAAAAATCATTACTCAGGTTGCAATCTTATATCAAAGAAAATATGGTAGTCAGCAGAATTAAGTAACGAGAAAGTCACGATAATGTATTTAAAAAAATCTTTAGTTTCGGCGTTGTTTATGTTGTCGGCGTCATCGGGTTTTGCGCAAGGGATTGTCGTGAATAATGAAGATTTACGTTCAGATTTGAATTGGTTAAATCAACAAGGTGTCATTCAAATCAGTACTTCTACATGGCCAATGAGTGGCGATGAAATTCAACGAGCTTTATCTCAAGCACGTGTTAGCCAACCAGCACAACAAAAGGTGCTGGATTCGGTTCTGGCTAGTTTGAAAGCAGATAATCATATGGCAAAAGTGAGCTTATATGCTGCAACGGATGCAAAGCAGTTTCCGCAAGCCTTTGCTGAAAGTAATAAAGCGCAGTATGTCGGTGCTCTAGAATTAAATGCTGGCGGAGCAAACTGGGATGCTAAATTACGAATTAATGCAGAAAAAGATCCTTTGATTGATAGTGGGCATGATGTCAATGTTGAGGGATCATATTTGGCGGGTAAACTTTGGAATCAATGGCTGATTGCTGGGCAAATGCCGACCTATTGGGGGCCAGGTCATGACGGTAGCCTTATTCGTGGTGATGCAAGTCGTCCTGTGTATGGTTTGACCATGCAGCGTGCAGACCAAAGTGCATTTGAGACGAAGTGGTTGTCTTGGATTGGGCCTTGGCAATATCAAGCCTTTGCGGGACAACTTGATGATTATGATGCGATTCCAGATGCAAAACTCATCGGCTTGCGTTTAACAGCACAACCCTTGCCTTATTTGGAATTAGGTGCATCTCGTATGATCCAAATTGGCGGTGAAGGGCAGCCAGATAGCTTAAAAGCGTATTGGAATGCATTCATTGGTAAAGATAATGAATGTAATGAAAGTGGTTGTATTGGTGAAGGGAATGCTTCGAATCAACTCGCGGGTTTTGATGCTCGTTTAAATTTAAATCAGTGGTTGAATACCCCATTAAGCCTGTATGGACAATATATTGGTGAAGATGAAGCAGGTGGTTTACCATCTAAAAAAATGTATTTGGCTGGTGTAGATTATTCTTCAAACTTTAAAAATATGCCATTTCAACTGTATACAGAATGGGCAGATACCCGTACCAATGGTGATGTCAAAGGTATCACATATAACCATCATCAATATACCGATGGTTATTACCAGCATGGTTTCCCACTAGGTCATGCGATGGGCGGGGATGGAGAAATGTATTCTGTTGGCGGTAATATCCGTTTTGATCGTATGAATCGTGTCTCTGGTCGTGTATTGTTCGCAAAAGTGAATCAGTCAAATTTGGATATTAATCAGGCATTCCCTGAGAAAGATGAAGTGAAAGCATTGGATCTGACGTGGTCACATTATATTCGCCCAGATATTCCTTTGAAATTCAATGGTTGGGTGAGTGATTCTGATGTACATGGTGATGATGCAGGTCTTTCTGTTGCAGTAGATTTACCATTAGATCCAAAAGCTTGGGGTTATTAATTTTTGAAGTTAAAAAAACCTCACGACTGTGAGGTTTTTTTATGTATGAATGGCAAGTTGTATTCTGACTTTTATCGATAATTTATGTTCAACAATAAACTGTTTAATCGATTGTACTGACTTAGCAATAGACCTGATTTTGATTGCAATTTAATAAATACCTAGTGCTCTATTGTGTCTATCTCTTTGAGTAGGAATTCCTCAATTTATGAGGTTACGTATTGTTATTTCATATTCTCGGTTTGGACAGTTGTGGGTAATTTCGACAAGCATACTCAGCGAGTCTGTATTCGCTCAAATATCGAACTATACCTAATTTGATTCCCATTTCATTCATGTTGAGCAAATAAATGATAAGCGGTTCCAACTTCCCAGAAAGGTTCTTGTAAAATCAGTAATGAGTTTTGTTGATGGATATGTTCAGTCACATGGCGAATGATGAAGCGGGATTATATTTTCTCGCTATCCAAAACAGAGATTCTGAAGGGGAGAGTCTATCGTTTAGTTATTTCGCTGATCAGCGCGGATCTTTGGATGAGACCGAGAAAGTCTAATTTTATAAAAAGAAGTTGTTTAACCTAGGCATAATCTAGAAATTTATCCCGTGTCGAAACACGGGATAGAACAACATTAAATTGGTAAATCAAACCAGATAAACTGACTGTCCTTTAAGGCTTTAAGCTCAGTTTCTTCAGCAAATGCTAGCGCATCGCCTGCTTGTAATTTTTCACCTGAGATTTCGATTTCACCTGAAATCACATGGACATAATTCAATTTCTGTTTGGCTTTGATCACCAAGTTATGAGCCGTTTGCAAAAAAGCAGTTTTGACTTCTGCTTGCTGACGAATGTGCATCGCAGCATGCTCATCTGGACCTGCAATCACATGCCATTGATTCGGTTGTAGCTTAGGATCACACTGGATTTGCTGGTAGTTAGGTTCAGCATTGCGGACATCAGGGTGGATCCAGATTTGCAACATGTGTACAGGAATATCTCCCTGATTGATTTCACTATGTTGTACGCCTGTACCCGCACTCATCAATTGCCATTCGCCCGCAGAAATATGACGCTCATTGCCCATACTGTCTTTATGGGAAATCGTGCCTTCAAGTACGCAGGTCAAAATTTCCATATTGTCGTGTGGGTGCGTGCCAAAACCATTGTGGGCTGCGATCAAGTCATCGTTAATAACGCGTAATACACTCACGCCCATGTATTTAGGATTGTACCAACTCCCGAATGAAAAACTGTGCTTGGATTCTAGCCATCCTGCTTTGACATGACCGCGATCTTCACTACGATGTAAATAACTTTGCATGACCGTTATCCTGTTTAAATTTATGCTTGAGTTCATCATAGTGTTTCATTGTTAAAGGTTAAATATCATTAAGGCGACAAATCATTCTATATTTGCAACAAATGGGTGAATAAAATTATTGGCATAAAAAAGCCTGCAGAAGCAGGCTTTTGGGATAGAGGATTAAAGAATCACTCAAGGAATTTAACTGTTACGCCAGAACGTACTTTTTTACCTAAATCATTGGCATCCCAGTTGGTTAAACGGATACAACCGTGTGATGCAGTTTTAGAAATTGCAGACGGGTTTGGTGTACCGTGAATACCAAAAGATTTTTTGCTTAAACCAATCCAGATATTACCCACTGGACCATTCGGACCTGGTGGTAAAGACAGCGGTTTTAAGTTTTTACCTTGAACGAAGTTACTTGGCGAATAGCTGTACCATGGATTTGGTGCCACACCTGTCACTTTATAGGTTCCCGTTGGTGATGGGGTGTCTGAGCTACCAATCGTCGCAGGGAAAGATGCAATCATTTGATTACGGCTATTAAATAGGTACAGTTGTTTTGCACCTTTGTGCGCCACAATTAAATGAATGTCTTCAGGTAATTCATTGCGAATATTGGTCACAATGATTTTTTCACCTGCTTTTTTAAAAGTTGCTTTAGGATTCAGTTTCTTCAAGAAATCTTCATCCATGTGGAATTTTTCACCCAGCATTTCAGTGACACGGGTATAGTACAAACCTTTCATTTTGGCTTGTAGAGCATAGTCACGAGGAATTGAGTCAGCATATGGACCTTGAAGGTCTGCATTTGTAATGGTGTATTCTACAAATGCTGGTCGATTACCTTGTTTAGCATTTAAGGCATCCCAAGTTTCTTGGGTTAAGGTGCCTGTTGGTTTTAAACCATTCATTTGTTGGAAAGTAGCAAGTGCTTTTAAGGTGTTCTTACCACTGGTACCATCAATTGCACCTGGCGAAGCATGTGCGTTGTTCAGCATCACCTGAGTACGTGCATAGACAGGAAATTGACCTTTGCCAATATTGTCATACCAAGCTGCATTGTTTAAGCCATCAAGCGTCCAAGATGCTTTGGCAGCAGGTGAAGAAGTTGAAGCTGCAGTTGTTGTACTTGAAGCTGTTGAGCTAGTAGCAACTGGTGCGCTTGCAGGTGCTGCACCAATATCTGCAGTGTTATCTTCAGTTTGTTGAAGATTTTGCAAGGTTTGCGAAGCTTTATTTAAATCCTGTTGTTCTTGAGGCGTAATTTGCGCATCAGCATTGATATCTTGAGCTGAAGAAGCAGAGCCTATCGCAAGAGGATTAATTGGATCTTCTACGGCAGTATTGGCAACGACTTTGGGATTTAATGGTTGTTCAGCAGTAGTAGCTGTGGCAAAAGCTGTGCCAGCAAAAATGCAACTTAAACTCATGGCGAGTAGCGTGCGAACGAACATGTAATTCAACCTTAAGAATTATTCATTTACTAAGTGACAAACGACGCAAGTATTGCAGAAAAAATGGGTAGATGCAGTATTTGTTTTGTGTAAATGTGCGATTCTAAGTGAAGAACATTGCATTTTAATTGTGCGAGAAGTTATTAAAATTTAGTCCTTTTTGTTATGATGTCGCAAAGATTAAATTAAGTTAGGAAAGTCAATGGCGACCTTAAAAAATGATCGTTTTCTGCGTGCCTTATTGCGTGAGCCTGTTGATACTACACCTGTTTGGATGATGCGTCAGGCAGGGCGCTATTTACCAGAGTATCGTCAAACACGTGCCAAGGCGGGCGACTTCCTTTCTTTATGTAAAAATACAGAATTTGCCTGTGAAGTAACTTTGCAACCATTACGCCGTTATGACTTGGATGCAGCAATTCTATTTTCAGATATTTTAACAGTTCCAGATGCACTGGGCTTAGGGCTGTATTTTGAAGAAGGTGAAGGTCCAAAATTCCACAAAACTGTTCGTACTGAACAAGATGTCATGAATTTGCCAGCATTTAATGCAAAATCTGATTTGGATTATGTTATGAATGCCGTCTCGACGATTCGTTCAGCCTTAGGTGGACAAGTGCCTTTGATCGGCTTTTCGGGCAGTCCATGGACGCTGGCAACTTATATGGTTGAGGGTGGTTCAAGTAAAGATTTTCGTTTCACTAAGCAAATGATGTATGCGCAACCAGAAGTATTGCATGCCTTGCTTGATCGTCTAGCAATTGCTGTAATTGATTATTTAAATGCGCAAATTGATGCGGGTGCACAAGCTGTTCAGATTTTTGACAGTTGGGGCGGTGCATTAGCCCATCGTGAATATATAGAGTTCTCTTTAAATTACATGCATAAAATTGTTTGTGGTTTAAAACGTGAAAAAGATGGTCGTAAAATCCCCGTGATTTTATTTACCAAAGGTGGTGGTCAATGGTTAGAGCCGATGGTGGCTACAGGCGCTGATGCCTTTGGTTTGGATTGGACTACACCACTTTCAACTGCTCGACGTGTTGTAAATGGACGTGCTGCCTTGCAAGGTAACTTAGACCCTGCGACCTTATATGGCTCATCACAAACCATTCAAAAGGCGACAGAAACCATGCTGGATGAAGCTTATGCCAACGGTGAGAAAACGGGTTATGTCGCGAATTTAGGGCATGGCATTACCCAATGGGTAAATCCAGATCATCCAAAAGTGTTTATTGACACAGTACATGAATACAGCGCTAAGTATTTATAACAGGGCTGAGTTTTACTGTGTTACGCATCACTCAATCTTGTTTTGAATTTTCCTCTAAGGCAGCTTCGGCTGCCTTATTTGGAATTTTATTGTTAATGGCTTTTGTAGTAACGGCACCATTAGGCTATGAACAGCATTTTGGTTTTTATCGTTATGACTATTTATTGTTTTATGCGCTAATTATTCAATGTTGTTTGTTGTATTTAAAATTGGAGTCGTGGGCTGAAGCTAGAGTGATCGCGCTTTTCCATATCATGGCGATGGGCATGGAAATCTTTCTCACGCATCCTGCGATTGCATCTTGGCAATATCCGCAACCCGCCATTTTTAAATTGTGGACAGTGCCTTTATTTGCAGGCTTTATGTACTCCGCAGTAGGCAGTTTTTTTGCACGTTCGTTACGTTTATATAATGTGTCGTTTGATGCACTACCTCAATTTAGCCATATGCTGGTTTTAGCTGTATTGTCTTATATTAACTTCATGAGCAAATTCTTTATTCCTGATATCCGCTATGTATTGTTTGGTTGGAGTGTGGTGATGTTCTGGAAAACCAAAATTCGTTTTGAGTTGCAACATCACATTATTCAACTGCCGATGTTACCGATTTTATGGTTATTGGCTTTTATTATCTGGATTGCTGAAAACGTCAGTACCTTTTATAAAATCTGGTTATATCCAAGTCAGGTGGATGCTTGGCATATGGTGGGTTGGGGCAAATTAGGTTCGTGGTATCTGTTGTTATTGTTAAGTTTAGTTCTGGTGCTGAAAATACTTGGAACACGGGATTTACACGGCTGTTGGAAGCTAAATAATGATTGATTTCAGTTGCTTAAAACGAATTTTATAACTTTAGTATAAATTGTTTTGCGTTATTAGAGATATACGGATAATCTAAGTTTGTGTAATCCATCATTACATGTAAATAATTAGAACACTCAGAGAAAAATTCTGGAGAAGTGCAATGTTAAAAAAAGTAGCGTTAGCAGCAGTATTGGCAATAGGTTCTACAGCAGCATTTGCAGATAACGATGCGGGTTGTGGTATTGGTTCTGAGATTTGGGCTGGTCAATCAGGTAAAGTGGCAAAATTACTTGCTGCGACAACAAACGGTCTATTTGCTAACCAATTATTCGGGATTACGTTTGGTACTTTAGGTTGTAGCGGTTCTGGTACAGTAACTGCACAGGTTGTCACTTTCACTAATGAAAATGCAGAATCACTTGCACGTGATATGGCTGTTGGTCAAGGTGAGAGCTTGAACGTATTGGCTGAGTTAATGAATATCAAAGCAGAAGATAAAGCGCATTTCTTTGCAGTATCTAAGCAAAACTTTGCAGAAATTTACTCTACAGAGAATAAAGATTCCTACAAAGTTTTAACTTCTTTACAAGCTGTAATGGCGAAAGATGAAGTTCTCAAAGCTTACGTCTAATTGATTCTTATAAAACCCTGTCAAAACGACAGGGTTTTTTATATCTAAAAAAATTAAGTTTGAATGAAAAAAATTGCATTAGTTACGGCTTTATTCAGTTCTGGTATGGCATATGCCCTAGAACCAACATCTTCCATTCCTTATGTGCAAATGGCGACACAGAAACATCTGGCGCAAGACACGACTTGGCAAAGACTCATGTATGCTGATGCTAAGGGTCACAGTGAAGTGAGTTATGTAGGCTACTTTCTCAGTCCTGATGGTGGTAAGCATTTACAAGATGAATTAAATGCCAATATCAGCGCCTTATTTTTATCCGCAGCACCGAATCAATCGGTGCGTTGTCGATTTCCAGCCCGTAGCCAATGGTTGATGCAGCAGCTGGATATTCCTGCGACAGCTTTACCTCAAGTTGAATGTCCTGAACTGGACAAGTGGATTGGGGAAATTAAACCTTATAAAGCCACGCTGATTTATGCGACGGACTTTATGGGCAATCCAAGTTCGATGTTTGGTCATACCTTACTACGCCTCGATCCGAAAGACCAAAAGCAATTAAACCTTGTATCTTACGCAGTAAATTATGCTGCAACAGTAGCAGGTGCAGATGGCTGGTCATTTGCTTGGAAAGGTCTAACAGGGCAGTATCCAGGTGAATATTCCTTAATGCCCTATTACCGCAAGGTAAAAGAATATGGTGACTTGGAAAGCCGTGATTTATGGGAATATGAACTGAATTTAAGCCCTGCAGAAACTCGATTTTTGGTACAGCATATTTGGGAAATGCAGCATGTGAGTTTCCCTTATTATTTTGTTAGTGATAACTGTGCTTACCGTCTATTGGGTTTGATTGATTTGGTACGACCAGAACTTGATCTCAAACAGCAGTTTAAAGTGGCTGCGATTCCGATGCAGACCATTAAAGCCATAGATCAACAAGGCATTGTCAGTGAAACTGTTTATCGTCCAGCACTGGAAACCCAGTTACTGGCGCAAGCCCGACAGCATGGGCAGAGTCTTGCGAAAACGGCACATCAGGTGGCATTTGCAGAGCAAAAGCAACGCGTGGACATTTTGGAACCTTATTCTGCAGTGGATCGTGCCAAAATTTTAGAAATGGCGTATGACGATTTGTATCTACAATTTGTGGCGCGAAAAGTCGATGTGGCTTTTGCTCAACCGAATTTACGTGAATTATTAACTTTACGTAGTGAAATTGATCTAGATAAACAGCGCCAAGCACCTGAGCGACCACGCATGGATCCGACCCAATCGCATGATGCACGAAATTTCTCTGTAAAAGCAGGCACTGTTCAAGGTGATGAGTTTATAGAACTGGGACATCGACAGGCTTATCACGATTTGATTGATCCGCAAGGCGGCTATCGTGTTGGTACTCAACTTTTATTCTGGGATGGATCGATTCAATTCCGTCAGGATGAATTGAAAATAGAGCATTTCGATTTTCTTACCGTGAATTCCTATAACCCGATTACGGCATTTAAAACACCGCTCACGTGGGGATTTAATTTAGGCTGGCAGCAAGAAGCACTCACTTCATCAGGCAAGTTTAGCGAGCAGGATCAACACGGTGTAGTAAGTTTAAAAACCCAAATGGGTTATAGCTATGCCGATGCCAAACGAGAGAATTTGTGTTATGCCCAAATGCAAACCTATCTGCAAGGTGGAAAGTCTTTAGATAAAGGCTGGCGCTTGGGTATGGGGCCAACGGTAGGTTGTCAGAATATTTGGACAGATCGAATCAACTCGATTGTGCAAGCCGAATTGCCGTACTGGGAAGATTCACATCAATGGCAAGTCCGTTTGAACTCTCAAGTGCAATATGCACTGAATGCGCAGAATGCATTAAGAGTGGGTTGGGAATACCAAGTACAAGATCATCAGGACTGGAATAAGCTGAGTTTTGGTTATGTACGGTTTTTCTGAATAAGATAATGAAAAAAAGGCACTTTCAAAGTGCCTTTTTTTGCAGTCTATTTTATTTTTTGATCAGTTGACCCTGTTCATCGATGAGTAATTCTCCATCTTCTTTGCTAAAACTACCACGTTGTGGGGCAGATAGAATCTCTAAAACAACTTCTGAAGGGCGGCATAATCTTACGCCAAGCTCTGTTACGACGAAAGGACGATTGATTAAAATAGGATATTGCAGCATAAAATCAATGAGTTGCTCATCTGTGTGGGCAGACTGTTCGAGCTGTAACTCTTCATAAGGCGCTACATTTTTTCGTAAAACTTCGCGAACTGATAGACCTGAACGCTTGATTAAATCGATCAATTCCTGTTTAGTAGGCGGGGTTTTGAGATATTCGATAATTTCTGGTTCTTGGCCTGTATTTTGTATCAGACCAAGGGTATTTCTGGACGTACCACAAGCAGGATTATGATAGATCTTAATCATTTCGACATCTTTTTTTCGTTAAAATAAACTCTGTTGCATTTATATATGGATATCCGTATATTTGCAATCATTAATTTTGGGCTGCAAAATGGATCAAACTGATTTCTTTAAATGTCTCTCTGACCCAACTCGCTTGGATATTATGAAGTGGGTAATGGCAAGAGAAAATGTCTGTGTATGTGAGCTGACGGAACTGTTACAACTGAGTCAGCCTAAAATTTCACGGCATTTGGCTTTATTAAGAAATTTGTCGGTATTATTGGATCAGCGTCAAGGGCAGTGGGTGTATTACCGAGTGAATCCAGACTTACCAGAATGGGCGAATGAAGTATTATCCATTATCGCAAAGACAGCACAGACCAATCCGCAGGATTCTTATTTGAATTCTACCGTTAGTGTTCATTGTGAATAAGCATCTCAAGTTAATGATTTAGACTTTTTATAGATAAATTTAGAGCTGATCTTTATCTCTTCTTTTTGATTTAGAAAAGTTTACAAGGGTTAAAGCCATTCGGGCTTTTATCAGCTCGAATTTAACAAAACGATCATTAAAATCTCCCAGATTGAGAATACTCATGTCGACGTCCAGACTTTCTTTTTTAGACCGCAATTTGACCTTGTGGATTTTTATTGCCATGGCAATTGGGGTGGCAATTGGGGTGTTTTTTCCTCAAGCCTCTGTCGCTTTAAATCAAATGCATGTGGGTAGTGTCAATATTCCGATTGCGATTGGTTTAATTGTCATGATGTATCCACCGTTGGCAAAGGTAGATTATGCTGCCTTGCCTGAGGTGTTTAAAGATAAACGAACCTTGACCCTTTCCCTGATACAAAACTGGTTGATTGCACCATGTTTGATGTTTGCCTTGGCGATAGTGTTTTTACAGTCTTATCCTGAATATATGACAGGACTGATCTTAATTGGTTTGGCACGCTGTATTGCCATGGTGTTGGTCTGGAATGATCTGGCATGTGGTGATAACCAATATGTTGCAGCTTTAGTCGCGTTTAATAGTATTTTCCAGATTTTATTCTTTAGCAGTTATGCATGGTTGTTTCTCAGTTTCTTGCCGCCATATTTCGGGGTTGAGGCTCAAGTTATTCAAGTCAGTTTCTGGACGATTACTCAGGCAGTACTGATCTATTTGGGTATTCCATTTTTATTAGGCTTTTTAACTCGACTGATTTTAGTGAAACAAAAAGGCTTGGTATGGTATCAAACTCATTTCCTGCCAAAAATTGGACCATTGAGTCTGATGGCATTGCTGTTCACCATTGTGGCGATGTTTAGTCTCAAGGGTGGGGAAGTGGTGAGCTTGCCGATGGATGTATTACGTATTGCGATTCCATTGACTATTTATTTTGTCGTCATGTTCTTTATTAGCTTCTTTATGAGCAAATGGATGGGCAATAACTATGCACGCACCACTGCGATTTCATTTACCGCTGCGGGAAATAATTTTGAATTGGCTTTGGCTGTTGCAATTGCGACCTTTGGTTTGGCATCTCCAGTGGCATTTACCACAGTGATTGGTCCATTGGTGGAAGTCCCTGTGTTGATTGCATTGGTAAGTGTGTCTTTGTGGTTGCGTAAAAAATATTTTAAAGCTGAGGTGTTGGGATGAGTTTAACCAATATTGATCTGGAGTTATTGCCGAAACCAACACTGGAACAGGTGCAAGCGAAAACTGTTGAGCATCCGCCACGCATCTTATTGTTATATGGTTCAAATCGTGAGCGTTCTTATAGCCGTTTGGCGGTACAAGAAGCAGGTCGAATTTTGAAATACTTCGGTGCTGAAGTGAAAATCTTCCATCCTAAAGGCTTACCTTTACCTGAAGATGCTGATCATGAACATGCTAAAGTCAAAGAATTGCATGAGCTGTTGGCTTGGTCTGAAGGTATGGTCTGGTGTTCACCAGAACGTCATGGCTCCATGAGTTCAATCTTTAAAGCACAGATTGACTGGATTCCACTGGCAGCAGGTGCAATTCGTGCCACGCAAGGTAAAACACTGGCATTGATGCAAGTGTGTGGTGGTTCGCAATCGTTTAATGCGGTTAATCAAATGCGTATTCTAGGGCGTTGGATGCGCATGATCACCATCCCAAACCAGTCTTCCATTCCGAAAGCATTCTTAGAGTTTGAAGAAGATGGCTCCATGAAAGCTTCATCTTTCTACACGCGCATCGTGGATGTGATGGAAGAGTTGTATAAATTTACTTTGTTAACTCGTGGGCAGTCAGCGTATTTGACGGATCGTTATTCTGAACGTGTTGAAACCGCAGAGCAGTTGTCGAAACGCGTGAATCAGCGTTCACAATAAGATAAAAAACCCCGAAAGATTCGGGGTTTTTTTGCAATTCGTTTTACTGAATCAGTAACTTTCAGGCACAGCACTGAGAAATTCACGACGTGATTCTTTATCGGTTTTAAATTCACCGACAAAAGAAACAGTACGCGTCGTCGATTCTTGTTTACCCACGCCACGCATCATCATGCACATATGCGCAGAATCAATCACGACTGCAACACCGCGTGCTTTTGTCACTTCTGCAACTGCCTCGGCGATTTGCTGGGTCAAGTTTTCTTGAATTTGCAAACGACGCGCGAACATTTCAGTAATTCGTGCAAACTTTGATAAGCCAAGCACATGACCTTCAGGTAAATAAGCAATATGCACACGACCATAGAATGGCAGGAGATGGTGTTCGCAAAGCGAATAAAATTCAATATTTTTCACCAAGACCATTTCACGATTGTCCGATGGGAACACCGCTTTATTGGTGACTTCTTCTAGCGTCTTACTATAACCAGACGTTAAATACGAAAACGCTTTTGCAGCACGCACAGGTGTATCAACCAAACCTGGACGATTCAGGTCTTCACCAACGGCAGTTAAAATGTTTGCGTAGGATTGCTGCATAGACATAAGACGTTTTCACTTACTCTTATATTGAACAAGGACGGCATTGTACCAGAAAACCGAAACAATGCCGTGTTTAATATCAAAATCCGATTACTGTTTGTGCTTTGGATTTTTCTCTGAACGTTTTAGTAAAACTAAAACCGCACCTGTGCCACCCTGATTATCAGGTGCACTCACGAAGGCAAGTACGTCACGATGCTGGCGCAGCCAGCCATTCACATAGGTTTTTAAAATGGCTTCAGGGCCTTTGCCATGGACAATTTTAATGACATTCTGATTTTCATCTTTTGCCATTTGAATAATTTGTAGTACCGCACTACGCGCCTGTTCAACAGTACAGCCATGTAAGTCTACCGCTTCAAACCAGCGTAATTTTCCTGCTTTTAAATCTTCAAAAACCTTATGTTGTAAGGTCGCAATGCGATAATTTAGATTGGCTTGGCTTGCCACTGGGTTGAGCATAGCTTGCGTGTCTGAAAGTTCGGTCATTTCAGACTCAGTTGGACCAACAGCCGCTGCACGCTTTGCCAGCACTTGAGCATCTAATTTCTTTTTAGGACTTTTAGCAACAGGAGCTGTATTGCCTGCGTCAATTTTTTGCACACCCTGCATAGATTTTAGAAAGAGTTCGGCATCATCAGGTTCAGTCGCTGCTGCTGGTTGTTTAGCTTCAGTTTGCTGAGCAACTGCTGTTGAATGGGGATGATTGATTTGCTTTTTAAAGGCTTTCAGTAAGTTGTACTGATCTTTAGAAAGCGATGAATCATGTTTGCTCATAATGTCCAAAATAACTGCAAGATAAGGTTTAAGCAGCAATTATAGTCGGATTTTGCTGCAATTTGAACTGCATTGCATTTAAGGGGGACTAGATCTAAAACAATCAGAGATAGATGGTGACCAAAGTTCGCGTGAATGCAATTGGCTTCACTCAAGCTGAAAATTCTCTCTAATGACTTGCTTCTAGTAAAATTATTCTGATGTTATGAGAACAAATTAGATTTTGATTTATCGATCCTTTTTAGCAGAAGTTGTATTGCAAAAGACAGAAGCTTCTACCTATACAAATCAAGAGGTGTAAAATTATAAAAGATATATTAAGATATATCTTATTGGGTCTTGCTGATACAGTTTATGCGTGAAAATTCGAACCCTCTGCTGTGGAATTAAAGCTGATGAGCGAAGTGTTACTTGAAAATAAAGAGTGTCCTTTATTTAACCCACTTTTAGCGCAGTGGATTGAATTTATACAAGCGCTGAAAAAACTTTCAGTGGATTCCAGAAAACAGTTATCCAAATCAAAGTTTGAGTGTTCTTATATCAAAGGTTTTTGAATTTTATGTTAAAAATCCATGTGAAACATATGTCTTGGTTAATGCCTTTATTTTTATCAGGACTGATGAGTGGCTCACTATCCTGTTTTAATCTTTTTATGAATAGAGGGTTAATACCAGGTTTTTTAGAGAAGTGGTTCGCGACTTGGGCAATGTCTTGGTTGGTGGCTTATCCACTTATTTTAATTTTTATTCCACTGGTCAGACGACTGTTAATGTTAATTGTTCATGCTCCTGAGAAATCGTGAGTTTTTCATATCAGAACAAGAACAAGCATCAGGGCAAAAGTTTGCCCTGATGCTGTTTAGGCTTAAACTTCTTCAGGCTGACCAAATAATGCAGTGAAAGCATGATCTGGACGTGGCTGCTTCATGAAACTTTCACCTACAAGGAAACTGTGAATATCATGCTCTTGCATCATGCGCACATCTTCTGGGGTTGCAATGCCACTTTCAGTAATGAGGAGGCGAGAAGGATCGAGCAATTTCTTCAAACGAATCGACGTGTTTAAGTCCACATCAAAGGTTTTAAGATTACGGTTGTTCACGCCCAATAAGCAGCGCTCAGAAAGTTGTAGCGCACGTTCAAGTTCTTCCTCATCATGCACTTCAACCAAGACATCCAGATTATGTTCGAATGCCGTTTTCGACATTTCTTCGAGTTGCTGATCAGACAAGCACGCCACAATCAGCAAAATACAGTCGGCATGCAACGCACGTGCTTCAATCACATTATAAGGGTCAACGAGGAAGTCTTTGCGTAGTGCAGGCAAAGCGCAATGCGTGCGTGCAATTTGAATATTTTCATCTGCACCTTGGAAAAAATCCACATCCGTGAGCACAGAGAGGCAGGCTGCACCCGCTTGCTCATATTGTGCTGCAATTTCGGCAGGATTAAAGTTTTCACGAATAATCCCTTTCGAAGGCGATGCTTTCTTGATTTCAGCAATCACACCTGGACGCTTTTTTAAGAGCGCTTGGGCAAAACCACGCACAGGTGTTGCTGCTTGTGCCCATTGCTCCACATCATGTAGGCTGCGTTGCTTCAGGCGATCTGCCAGTTCTTCATGTTTACGGTCAACAATTTTACCTAAAATTGTGTTTGCGATATAAACCATGTGGGCATCCTTTCCTTAAGCTTCGTATTGTTTGAGTGTTTTGGTAAATTCAGACAGCACACTCATTTTTTCTAAAGCCTGCCCACCGTAAATAATGTCATGTGCTAAAGCCACACCTTGTTTATACGTGTTGGCTAAACCAGACACATAAATGCCTGCACCTGCATTTAAAGCAATCATGTCCGCCGCTTTGGCACCACGATCAGATTTTTTGCGACCCAATGCATCTTTAATCAGTGCTAGGCTTTCCGCAGAATCTTCAATGATTAGACCTGTCAGTGTTTGCGATTCAATATCGACATCTTCAGGGTTAATCACCCATTCAGTAACTTCACCATCTTTCAACTCTGCAACATAAGTGGAGGATGCAAGGCTGATTTCATCCAGTCCATCTTTAGAATGCACGACCATCACGTGTTCTGCGCCAAGTTGCTTCATCACTTCTGCAATTGGGCGGCACAATTCATTCGAGAATACGCCAATCACCAAACGCTTTACTCCAGCCGGATTCGTAAGCGGGCCGAGTAAGTTGAAGATGCTACGAATGCCGAGTTCTTTACGTGGACCCACTGCATATTTCATGGCTTTATGGTGGTTGGGTGCAAACAGGAAACCGACACCAACTTCACGAATGCAACGCTCAGTTTGTTGCATATTCAAGTCAAGGTTAATGCCTGCTTGTTCTAATAAGTCGGATGAACCAGACTTGGTTGATACCCCGCGGTTACCGTGCTTGGCAATGGTGGCACCTGCTGCAGCAATCACAAATGCTGACGCGGTTGAAACATTAAATAAGTTTTGTCCATCACCACCCGTACCGACAATATCAATCAGATTTGGAACATCACTGACATCAATTTTTGTGGCGAATTCACGCATGACACGTGCAGCGGCAGTAATCTCATCAATACTTTCGCCTTTTAAGCGCAGCCCCATCATTAAAGCACCAATTTGTGCATCGGTGGCTTCGCCACTCATGATGGTACGCATGACTTCTTCCATTTGGGTTTGGGTGAGATGGATATTTTTTGTAATATGATTTAAAGCTTGTTGAATATTCATTTATGCATAAATCTCTAAAAAGTTTTTGAAGATTTGGTGTCCGTGTTGGCTCAGAATGGATTCAGGGTGGAACTGCACACCTTCTACTGGCAGTGTCTTATGTTTAACACCCATAATTTCTTCGATTGAGCCATCCGCCTCTTGGGTCCAGCAGGTCACTTCTAGGCAATCTGGCAAGCTCGCTTGATCAATCACCAAAGAGTGATAGCGGGTTGCAGAAAATGGTGAAGGCAGATTGCTAAAGATTCCTTTGTCACTGTGATACATGTCTGACAAACGACCATGCATGACGGTTTTGGCGCGTACAATTTTGCCGCCAAAGGCTTGTCCAATACTTTGATGACCTAAACACACGCCCAATAACGGAATTTTACCTGCGAAGTGCTGAATGGCAGGAATTGAAATACCTGCTTCGGACGGGGAGCAAGGCCCTGGACCAATGACCAAATACTTCGGTTGCCATCGTTCAATGTCCTCCAAAGTCACGGCATCATTACGGACGACTTTCACTTCTTGGTTCAACTCGCCAAAATATTGGACGATGTTGTAAGTAAAAGAGTCATAATTGTCGATCATGAGAAGCATTTCAGATGTAACCTCTTGAGTTGCATAAAGTTATAGCTAGGAATTTTCTTATACTCTTGATGTTGCCCATGCTCTTGGACACGCTATTTTTAAGTGAGCATAAAAAAGCCTGCTATGCGCAGGCTACTTTAGCAGTTTTTACAGGATTTGTGATAATTTCATGCACAATCATCTAACTAGGATAGCGTTAATTGTGGTTTAAACCCAATTGCATGATTCTAATCTTGGTGTCTTGAATTGCATCTTTGACTAGAGTTTGAAATTCTTGCATATGCGGAGTCTGCATATGCTGTTCCAAATGGGCTAAAGATTGCCACTTTTCAAACATGATAATCGAATTGCAAGGCTTGTACTGGAAACTGGCATTGCTGTCTTGGTCGATGTAGAGCTCATAACCAAAACAACCTATTTCTTGTAGCACCAAAGGTGTTACTTGTCTAAATGCATTCAGTACAGTTTCGTAATGAGCTGAACCTTCTTTGATTTGAATTTCTGCAATCACTGTAAGCATGATGAAGTCCTTTATGCCGCAAAGAGCGTATCTAGATGTGCACGATATGCTTCTAAATATTGCGGTACATTGGTTTCTTTAACCACGTCATTGACAATAAATGTCTCTAAACCTTGCATACCTAAGAATTGATTGGCTTTATGAAATGGCAGATAAACACCATCTACACCAACGCCTTCAAAGAACTGTTCTTGATCTTCAAATGCTTCAATTGGCGCATTCCAAGTGAGCGATAACATATATTTTTTGTCATGAATTAATCCACCTGAGCCATATTTTTTACTTGCATCACTGCGCGAACGCCCATCATTGGCGTATAAAGTGCCATGACCGATGGTAAATACATCATCAATATATTTTTTCATGGTCCATGGTGCACCCATCCACCAACCGGGCATTTGATAAATAATGACATCCGCCCAAACATAGTTGGCAATTTCATTTTGAATGTCATATTCATCATCGGTTCTTGTAATACGCACCTCACATCCGAGTTGGCTTAAATGCATATGGGCAAAATCAGTTAAGGTATTGTTGAGTTCACCATTTGAGTGCGCGAATTGTTTTGCACCATTCACAATCAAGATGTTTTTCATTACATGACCTAGAGTAAATCTTTTGAGTTGAGCGAGAGTATAGAGAAGACATTCATTTTGAAAAATCGATCAATCTGCAAAATATTGTTGACTAAAAATCACGAATTGGGTTTAAGAGTTGCATGACAGCTTTAGACAATAAAGCGTGGAAGTGGCATCTTAGTCTTGTGACATCCATGGGATACCCAGTAAAAATTTAGAAGTTAAAAATCTCACAATCATGATGATGATCAATAGATTGAGAAATCACGTTCTCGAGTCTAGGGTTAAATATTGAATAATTATTCCTGTGTAGAGGAAAACTACCCATTCTTTCTTGATGATTTAGGCAGAGAGATGCCATTTTTCGCTCTTTTTTTCTCCAAAACCATTCGGTAACCATTCTTTTGCATGGTTGTTCCATGCTTCAAGGCTGCTAATCTTCAGAAACGGATAAGAGCTCAGTGAATGAGTGAAATTCCGAAGTAATATTTTTAAGAGACCCATAATTAGGGACGACTATGGTTTTCTTGGAAATATTTAACTTGTTGAAAAGTATCGATGTGAAATCGAATGATTAGAGATAGTAAATATCGAATTCGAAAATAACATGGATATTTCGCTCTTGAAGGATTGCAAGAGTTTACTGCTAAAAAGGATGTGTAATCATGATGGTTAAAGATAAAGAACAATTTTTTTTGCAAAAACAGCATTTAATGTTTTTTTCAAAAAGCACATCTGAATTATGTCAATTCTTCAGCTTTCACAGCTATTTTGAGTAGTTTTCTCTTAATTCCGCATACAGTTTTGTTTACTTGAACTCATTGGATTGAATCGAGCATCTTAATTGCGAGCGTTATTTTCTGGATTGTAGCTTCGAGCATTAAAAAATACGTCGTAAATGCAACAAGCTAAAAATATTTGAATTGCCCTGACGGGTAGCCATTGAGATTAAATATTACATTTAATCCTAAATGAGTAGGTGTTTTTCATTGGACCGAAAGACAGTTACTGATTTAAAACCTAACTAAAGGACTAGAGACGAGATGAAGTTCAATAAGAAAAAGTACCTCAGCATTGCAATACTCTCTGTATTTGCAGGTCAAACTTTTGCTGCTGGTTTAGAACGTTCACCACAGCAAATTGATGCCTTATTTGAATCTGGTACCTATGCGGAAGTGAGTTATACTCATATTTCTCCTGATATACAGGGGACAGATACCAGTGGTAATCATATTTCCGATTTGGCAGAAGATTTTCAAACTCTGGGTTATGCAGTTAAAACTGATTTAAGTCCAAGTTTCCGATTAGCCGTTATTTATGATGAACCATATGGTGCCAAAGTTAAGTTTAGTGGCGAGAATAATTTTATTGCAACTGATTTACCTGCTTCAGATGCCAATACACGTGTTGAGGTAACCTCTAAAAATCTTACCACTTTATTGGGTTATAACCTCAATAAAAACTTCATGATTTACGGTGGTCCAGCTCTTCAAGAACTAAAAGCAGATGTGAATTTACGTGGTTTGACCTATGCAGCGAATAGCGGCTACAACAACAGTTTTGATGACATGGCTGTAGGTTGGGTTGCAGGCATGAGTTATGCCAAGCCAGAACTCGGTATTCTTGCATCATTAACTTATCGTTCTGAAATTGATCATAAAACTACAATTGAAGAAGATGTACCTGCTGGTGATCTGTATGGTGTTCCATATTCACATAGCAATGCAGGTTCGATTACTACACCAGAGTCGGTGAATTTAAACTTGCAAACGGGTTTAAATCCAACAACGGCATTATTTGCGAAAGTACGCTGGGTGCCATGGAGTGATTTTGTCTATGCACCACCAGCACTTAAAGAAGTAACCAAGGCTTTACAATTAGGTCCAAATAAACAGGGGCTACCTTTATTAAATTACCATGATGACCAAACAGCGGTAGAGATTGGTATCGGGAAACGTTTAACACCAAAACTTGCAATGTCAGTTTCTGGCTTATGGGATTCAGGTGCAGGTGCTCCAGCACCAACTTTGGGTCCTGTTGAAGGCTACTGGGGGCTTGGTTTAGCAGGTAAATATAACATTAATGATAATGTTGCCTTAAGTGTAGGTGGTCGTTATATGTGGTTTGGTGATGTAAAAGGTGAAGTATCTGATGGTCGCATTGTTGGTGATTTTAAAAATAATGACGGCTACATTGTAGGTATGAAACTCTCTTATAAATCAAAATAATTTTTTCTAATTTTTACCAGTTTAGGTCCTTCCTTCTCCCTGAAAATGGGGGAAGGGAATTTTTTTATTTAAGCCTTCAAATTTACTTCTGAGTTATTTCTATTCCTTTTTTCGTTCGAATATTAACCTTTGTTTTCATGGTTAAAATGCAGCAACTTTAGTGCACCTTCATGTTATACAGTGCAAAAAATGCATCCTTGTAATATAGAGTTAGCAGGCTATATTGATTATTTATAATTAATTCTTTGTTTTTATTATTAAAAAATTAGTGGCATGAAAATCGCTTAAAGAATCTTAACTTGTATACAAGATAGGATGCATAAAGTGAGCATATTTCAATCTCTCGGCTGGACCATCGCAGAATGGCAAACTGCCTATAAAACACAAAAAATCCAATTGAGCGATTTAATTACCTGGGTTCAGGCATTTGATGCTGAAGATACGGCATGGATTTCTATTGCGACCCCAGCAATCTTGCAACAACAAATTGAAGAACTACAAAAAAGCAGTGTCGATAGTGCAGCCTTATTTGAACAATTTCCATTGTACGGTATTCCATTTGCTGTAAAAGACAATATTGATGCCACAGGCTTTGCAACGACAGCTGGCTGCAAGGTGCTGACAGACATTGTCAATGAAGATGCTGAAACCGTGCGTTTGCTTAAGCAAGCTGGGGCGATATTGGTTGGGAAAACCAACCTTGACCAATTTGCCACTGGTCTGGTTGGAACCCGTTCTCCATTTGGAGCGGTAGTGAATAGTTTTAACCCAGATTATGTCAGTGGCGGCTCCAGTTCAGGTTCTGCCAGTGTAGTAGCTCGTGGTTTGGTCCCTTTTTCCTTAGGCACTGACACGGCTGGCTCGGGGCGGGTGCCGGCTGCTTTTAACAATATTGTGGGTTTAAAACCAACTAAAGGTCGCTTCTCAAATTATGGTTTGTTGCCAGCAGTTAAAAGTATTGACTGTATTTCAGTGTTTGCACTGACTGTAGAAGATGCTGAAGCGGTGGCGCAGGTGTTGGAACAGTTTGATGTGAGAGATAGCTACTCTCGGCATCACCCCAAAACCACACCTGCAAAATTATCTTCAGCCCTAAATTTTGCCATTCCAAAAACCTTGAAATTTTATGGGGATCTACAAGCCGAACAAGCATTCCACGCTTCGTTAGAACAATTAAAACAATTGAATGTCAGCATCACTGAAATTGACTTTGCAATTTTTGAGCAATTGGCAGCGCAACTTTATCAAGGTGCATGGGTGGCGGAACGTACGGTGGCAGTTGAAGCACTCTTAGAGCAATCGCCAGATGCATTTGATCCAACGGTTTTAGAAATCGTTCAACAAGGCAAAAACTATACGGCACTTGATGCCTATAAAGCGGAATATCTCAAAAATGATTTGGCACGACAAATTCAAGCACTATTGTCCGAATTTGATGCTTTAGTAGTGCCCACTTCTCCGACCATTCATACCCTTGCAGAAATGCAACAGGAGCCAATTCAGTACAACTCGCATTTTGGCACCTACACCAACTTTACCAATTTGGCAGATTTAAGTGCTTTGGCATTACCCGCAGGTTTCCGCAAGGATAGTTTGCCATTTGGCATTAGCCTGATTGCATCCGCTTGGCATGACCGTGCTTTGGCAGACTTTGGTCGTCAATGGCAGCGTCATTTGCAACTACCGCTAGGTGCAACTGGGCGTTCTTATCCGAATCAAGGAACTGCTGTTTCTGCTCCATCCGCACAGCATATTCGTGTGGCAGTAGTAGGAGCACATCTGATGGGTATGCCGCTGAATTTCCAATTGACCACACGTCAAGCGGTACATGTGGAAACCACCACAACATCGGCGAATTATGCCCTATATGCCTTAAATGGCACCATTCCACCAAAACCTGCGTTGGCACGACTCGACCAAGGACAAGAAATTATAGTGGAACTTTGGGATGTACCGACGGCTCGTTTTGGCGAGTTAGTTGCTGAAATTCCAACACCATTAGGCATGGGTAATCTTGAACTCAGTGATGGTCGTTGGGTAAAAGGCTTTATTTGCGAGCCATATGGTCTAGCCGATGCTGAAAATATTAGTCACTTTGGCGGCTGGCGTGCCTATATTCAGCATAGAAATGCACAACAGTTACAACTGACAGATTAATCTTAAGTCACGAAAGAGATCCGTTTAGATCGATTACACGGATCGAATCATGAGGATGAAATTGAGATTGAATATTCTTTCTAAGGTTTTGAGAAATGTATTGAGCTGGATTGGTATTTATTGGGGTGAACTTAGCATAAAACTTGCAGTACTACCTGAAAAGTAACTGATGTAGACGAGTGTATTCGAAAGCTAAAAACAATCATCTACTGAGTGGAATACAAGCTTAGGGCTTAGTTGTAAAAGGATTGGGTCGCGGAAATGAAAAGCGGGACAAGTAAAAGTTCAGATAATTTGTCTGCACTGGTGTATCAACGCATTAAGAATGACATCTTTGATTTTAAACTCATGCCGGGTGAGCGTTTTACTGAGTCTGAGGTTGCGCAAGCCTATGAAGTCAGTCGAACCCCCATTCGGCAAGCCTTGTATCGCTTACAACAAGAAGGCTATGTCGAAGTCAGTTTTCGCAGTGGTTGGCAAGTTCGACCACTGAACTTTCGCTATTATGAAGAGCTGTATGATGTGCGGATTGTATTGGAAAAAGACGCGATTTATAAGCTCTCAGCGCAAGACTGCGAGCAATCTAGTGAACTGGAAAGTCTCAAAGTAATTTGGATGGTTGAACCGCAAGATTATTTGAATGATCTAAAAAAACTTTCACAACTGGATGAGGATTTTCATTGTGCTTTGGTTCGTGCGGCAGGGAATCATGAGATGGCACGGATCCACCGTGATCTGAGTGAAAAAATACGGATTATTCGCCGTTTAGATTTTTCCAAACAGTATCGAATTGAAGCAACTTATCAGGAGCATCAACATATTTTAAAGCTGATTTTTAATCGGAAAATGACTGAAGCAATGACAGTCATTGAAACTCATATTCAGCAAAGTCGCGATGAAGTGAAAAAAATCACCTTACATATGCTGGACCCAAGTCAGTTTGTTTAAGGTGCTTTAGGAGTTTAAGTTATAGAATCGAATATGTCATTTCAATGATCACTGAGATAGCGCCTGCCAGAAAAGTGAAGATTTTGTTATACTATTACATTGAATTTTATCTTTCATTTGGTTTGCGAGCATCGTCATCTTGAAATTGTTGCCCCCACAAAAATCCGTACCGACCCATATTATTTCAGGATTTCTTGGTGCAGGAAAAACCACCTTATTGAACAGTTTATTGGCACAAAAGCCTGAAGATGAAGTGTGGGCAGTGCTGATGAATGAGTTTGGTCAAATTGGAGTAGATCAAAATTTGTTGCCGCAAACAGATGGCTATGCGGTCAAAGAACTGTTAGGTGGTTGCCTATGTTGTAGTAGCCAATTGCCGATGCAAATCGCTTTATCTCGTTTACTGTCTGAAGCAAAACCCGACCGTTTATTTATAGAACCCACAGGTTTGGGACATCCAGCCCAACTGTTAGAACAACTGACAGAACCGCATTGGCAAAGCCAAATTCAGATGCGAGCGCTAGTGACGGTAGTGGATGGTTCACGTTTACATGATCAAGAGTGGGTAAAGCAAAATCTGTATGCCGATCAGCTGAAAGCTGCACAAATTGTGGTGATTTCCCATACAGAACAAATGCAAGCGGTAGATGAGCAGGCTTTGCAGCAATTGCAGCAGGAATATCAGGCATATGCCCAGACATGGTTAAGCCCCGCTTTTGGACAATTAAAACTGGCACAAATTGATCTGCCTTACCAAGGTGTACAACGTAAAATTCAGCCTTTGATCCAGATTCAGAAACAGTACAGCATCGAGTCAGCTCTGCCTGAAATTAAGCAGTTACCCTATCATTATGTCGAAACTGCACAGGGCTATAGTGTTGCAGGTTGGAAGTTTTCCAAGCGTTGGCAATTTGATTTTTATGATTTGCTGGATTTGTTATGCGAGCAACAGGATTGGCTCAGAATTAAAGGGATTTTCAATACCAACCAAGGTTGGAAAAGTTTTAATTTCAATCCAAATCAATTTAATTATCAGTCTACAGCAGAGAATGTAGACAATCGGATTGAAATCATTGTGCCTCAAGAACGCGATTGGGCGTTGTTTGAAGCACAATTATTGGCTTGTCGTATTTAAGCGTCTTGCACCGTTTCAGCAATTGGTTGTGGTTGATTGAGTACAGATTGCGCTTTGGCATGGTCAATATCATGTTCCCAATGCGCAATCACCACCGTTGCGACACAGTTACCAATCAGATTGGTACAGGCACGTATAATTCCAATAAACCAGTCGACGGAAAGTAATAACACTAAACCGATGGCAGGAAGTGCAGGAATGACCGATAAGGTTGCGGCCAGAATGACCAAGGCTGAACCTGGAATACCATGTGCACCTTTTGATGTGACCAAAGAGACCAATAGAATGCTCAGTAAATCGGTCATCGAAAGGTCGATATTGCAAGCTTGAGCAATAAAAATAACGGCCAAAGTTAAATAGATGGAAAAACCATCGAGATTAAAAGAATAACCTGTCGGAATGACCAGTCCCACAGTTGAATCTTTGATGCCTAATTTTTTCAGTTTTTGCATGACCTGAGGAAGCACAGAATCGGATGAGGCTGTACCTAAAACAATAGACAGTTCTGCTTTGAAGTAATTCAAAAATTTGAAAATATTTAAGCCTGTCATTCTTAAAATACTGCCAAGCAGCAGGATCACAAAAGCGATACAAGTGACATAAAACAGTAGCACCAAATATCCAAGTTGGGCAAAGGAACTGAGTCCAAACTTTGCCGTGGTATACGCGACTGAACCCAAGACTCCGAGTGGTGCCAAACGAATGATGAGACCCATCATTTTAAAGAAGACTTCAGAAAATGCCTCTAAGGCTTGGCGGACAATTTCTGCAAATTTTTTGGGAATCAGCAGCATACTGACCCCAAAGATAATCGCGATCAGGAGTACCTGTAAAATATCACCATTATTAAATGCGGCAAAAATGGTTTTGGGAATAATATTTAAAATAAAATCACTGCTTGAACTTAAATGTTCGGCACGTTCGGTATAAATAGCTAAATCTTTGGCATCCAGTGCATTTAGATCAATATTCATGCCTGCGCCAGGTTTGAAAATGTAGGCGACAGCAATCCCGAAAACTAAGGCAATACTGGTGACGATTTCAAAATACAGAATGGTTTTTGCACCGACTTTGCCCATTTTTTTGATGTCTTGTGCACCATAAATGCCGAGTACCACCACACAGAATACTATCGGAGCAATCAGCATTTTAATCAGGGAAATAAATCCATCACCTAAAGGTTTTAAATTGAGTGAAAAATCATGGAAACTAAGACCGAGTGCAATGCCGATCATCAGTGCCAACACCACTTGCAGGAAGAGGTTATGTTTGAGGTTCTGCCACATGAGTTTCATCTTTTATTCTAGTGTCAGCAGATAAAAAGCAAAAACTCTGCCAAGCTGTTCCAAGTCAATCAAAATCGAGTATCCTAGTCGCCAAATTTGAGGAACATTTCATGGCGCTAAAAGCAACAATTTATAAGGCAGATTTGAATATTGCCAACATGGATAGTCATCAATATGGTGATTATCAATTGACAATGGCATTGCATCCATCGGAAACCATTGAACGTTTAATGGTGCGTATTTTGGCATTTGCTCGTTATGCCAGTGAACAGTTGGAATTTACCAAAGACCTGTTTGAAACCGATGAACCAGCCTTGTGGGAAAAAGACTTAACAGGTCAATTGGTACGTTGGATTGAAGTGGGTTGTCCTGACGAAGATAAAGTCAAAAAAGCCAGTGCACGTTGTAAGTCTGTCGCTGTGGTTGCATATGGCACAGCCGTGGAAGAATGGTATAAGCGGAATAGCAAATTAAAGACCCTGAGCAATGTTGAGGTGTGGCAATTAACACCTGCAACCACTGAAGCTATTCAGCAACTTTGCGAGCGCACCATGCAATTACAGTTGAATGTGATGGATGGTGAGTGGACTCTGATCGGAGATCAGGCACAAGCACAAATTGAGTGGATTCAGTTACAGTAAAGACCAGCGGGTTTGAGGAGTGATTAAGATGTCAAACGAATTACAGATTATTGATTTGGTGGTGGGTGAGGGCAAAGAAGCCGTTAAAGGCGCTTTAATCACCACACATTACACGGGCTGGTTAGAAGATGGCACAAAATTCGATTCTTCACTGGATCGTGGCAATTATTTTGAATGTGTCATTGGAACGGGTCGTGTCATTAAAGGCTGGGATCAAGGCATTATGGGCATGAAAGTAGGGGGCAAACGTAAACTGATTGTTCCGGCACATTTGGCTTATGGCGAACGTAAAATGGGCAATATTATCCCTGCGAACTCAAATTTAATTTTTGAAATTGAGTTATATGATGTGAAAACACGTGACTAATCATATTTAAAAAATAAACCATAGTATGTTTATAAAAAAGCATGCTATGGTTAAACTCACGACTGAAAATAAACGTATTTTTAGTGTATTTAACTTTATATTAAGATCAAATTCGCGCATAAGGAAAAAACGCGACTTGAATATAACAATACTCAAGCCCTATACGATCCTACATTTTATTTTATATGGGCTGACTTGCTTATGCTTGCTGCTACAGCAATCCAGTTGGGCACTGTATGAGCCAGTTCCCGAGACTTATTACGTTCATCAAAAAAATTTTAATACAATTAGCTTTGAAGAAAACACCACCAGTTATTTAGCAGGGCAATGGCAGTTTTATCCCAAGCAGTTCTTGCAAACAGCCACACCTAATACATCTTCTCAAACAGTCACCCTACCAATTTCCTTTAAACAACTTGGTTATCCGCAAGATACTTACGGGACTTTTGTGGGTCATTTTAAAATTCCAGAAGAGTTTATTGGACGTCGAATTGGTATTTGGATTCCAAACCAATATGGCGCCTATCGCATGTATTTAAATGGTGACTTGCTTTTAAGATTGGGTGAGGTGGGAACCAGCAATCAAACGCATAAAACTGAGAATGCACCGCGCTTTGCCTATTTTATTGCCGAAAATGAGTATTTTACCGTCACCATGCAGGTCTCGAGTTTTCAAAGTCTACATGGCGGTTTAGAAAACCCAATGCGGATCGGGTTGGGTAAAACCATCAACCGCCAATTCCAGCAGTTAATGATGAGTATTGCTGGGGTGTGTGGTGCGGTAATTGGTGTGGGCATATTTACCATTCTGTTTGGATTTTTCCGTGGTGTGAAAAATAATCAGAGCCAAGGCTTCTTGGTCTTTGGTGTTTTTATTATTTTTTTAGCCTTACATAATCTCTTTTCAGCACCTTATGTCTATACGGTGTTTACCAATATTGATTGGTTATGGGGAACACGGCTGGAATACATTTTTACTTATTTGTCCGCCTTGTTCTTTATCAATTACATGTTTCTACTCAACCGGCGCTATCTACACCCCGCGATTTATGCCTTCGCCGTGTTTGTGCTGAGTTTTGATATTGTCATTACCTGTTTGTCTATGCCGAATGTATTTGAGCGTTTGGCTTTTTACAGTTTCTTGTTCGGCATTATTGTGGTACTGAATTTTGCTTACGGGTTTTATTTAACCCTCAAGCAGCGTGAACACTACTCCAGTATCAACTTATGGGCAGTGGTGCTATTGTGCGTCACCTTTTTGCATGACTTTTTACTCAGTTTAAATTGGATCGACTCAATTAATCTTTCTTTTGCTTCGACCAGTTTTTATGCCTTTTTGATTATGGTGCAACAGTCTAAAAGCTATGCCTATCATTCAGATCGTATAGAGAAGCTGAACAATAATTTATTGGAGCTCAATTCCTCTTTAGATCAGAAAGTGAAAGAGCGGACGGTGCAACTCAGTGAATTAAATGAAAAGCTGGAACTTCAGGCACAAATTGATGCTTTGACTGGGGCATTCAATCGACGTGCCTTAAATACAGAAATTCAGCGTCAGTTTAATGAAACGACACAGCAGCATAATGCGGTGTTGGCTTTTGCCATGTTAGATGTCGATTATTTTAAAAATTATAATGATTACTACGGACATCTAAAAGGCGATGAAATTCTGCAACAATTGGTGCAAGTGATTCAAAGCAATTTGCCTGAACATGCCTATTTGGCGCGTTATGGCGGAGAAGAATTCGCAGTCATTATCCGTAATATGCCTGTTGTTGTGGTTGAACAGACCTTGCAGCATATACTACACATCATACGGCAGCAGCAATTTGAGCACTTAAATCGTGGTGATCATAAGCAATACGTGACCATCAGTATCGGTGCGGCTTATATGGACCGTAAACATCAGTATCATGATATACATGCTTTAATGAAGGCAGCCGATCAACAGCTTTATCTCGCCAAGAATGCAGGGCGAGATCAACTGAAAATTTGAAAGAAGACTAAATGTACTTAATCATCGGAACGGTCTGTTGTTCAGGTGTAGCATAAGTGCGAATTTGGAAACCATGTTTCTGATAAAAAGCCATCGCCGTCTGTGTGCTGTCCAGCGTAATTTGCTCTAGCTCGCGAAGCTTCAAATGTGCAATCACACTGTTGAGTAAGGAAGTCCCAATGCCTTGACCTTGTACGTCTGGCAGGGTGTAGTTCAATAATATTTTGCCAATATCGCTGACCATGATAAAACCGACGGTTTGTTGGTTCATACTGTATATCCAGCTGTCATTATAATGCATCCATAACAACAGATTGCCGTGTGTCATTTTTTCCAACCATGCCTGAATTTTGCTTTCCTCACGTTGATGATCTAGCACACAGGAACGAATACTTTCCTGTAAAACATGAAGAATCTCAGGAATATCCTGAATTTTTGCTGCCCTAATCATTGTTAGTTCTTATTTCCTGAAAACAGGCTTATTTCATGTGAATTCGCGACGGGATAACAGTGGCGATTTGTTGCTTTTTATGGGTGTTTTGCTATCTCTAATTTGTGTAAGCAAATATATAAGAGCTTGACCAAGATCACAAAATTGAATGAACTGTATATTCATTTATCTGATTTTAAAGATAATTGGATCAATGCTTGGGTTAAATTGGCGTATCATAGATAGAACTGTAATGCTGAATATACGCCTTATAAGGGGGCAATATGTTTAAAATTATTGTTTTGTGTCTATTGGGCTTTGCCCTAGTTGCGGCTTGGCAGATTTTGATCAAAATTAAAGTGACGGAAAAATATCGCAATCGATATTTTCTTAAAGCTTTATCTGCAAATAATGCAATCGAACTACAAACAGACCGTGCAGTAGAAGGTTTGATTATTGAAATTGAATATTGTGATCAAGTCTTGTTTGATGATGCGGTGCAACTGTTTTTCGAACAGAATGTTCATACCCGTGATATTGAAGCAGCTGAAGATATTCAACGTAATCTGCTGAAGAAATTACCCGCCAAAGCATTGACCCATATTCGTAAGCTGGATTTAAATGAGTGGTCAATTTATTGGAATTACTACGACCAGTCGCTTGAATACTATGTTGGAAAATATGGCGTGTTCTGTAGTCATGTGGACCGTTATGGTCAAGAGCATAAGTCTGAGTTTAAAACGCGAAGTTAAATTGATGTTGCCATTTATCGGCTAGAAATCAAGATTTGAACCTCTGCTGTTTCATCCTTTTATTTCGGCTTGTGTTCTGTGCAGAATTTATCATAATGTGCCATCGTGTTCATAAAGTGATGGATTGATGTCTGGACTGGAAATTTTTGCTGTCATCATCAGTGTGATTGGCGTGGCTTTAACAATTAAGCGCAACATGTGGTGTTGGTGGTTTAACTTTCTCGCTTTTGTCCTGTACGCCTATTTGTTCTATACCTTTAAACTCTATGGAGAAACGATCTTGCAGTTTTTCTTCATGGGGCTAAATTTCTATGGCTTCTATCACTGGTTTAAGGGTAAACAGCAAGACCATGATATTCGTATAGAACCGATTGCGACGCGTACCGTCATTTGGCAAATGGCATTGGCAGCATTGTGTGGTTTACTCTTTGGTTTAAGCTTGAAGTTCTGGACCGATGCAGCAGTGCCTATGCTGGATGCACAATTGGCGGCATTTAGTTTATTGGCGACTTATTGGACCAGTCGTAAGCATATTGCGACGTGGGTATTGTGGGTATTTGTCGATATTATTTACGTGGGGATGTTTATCTATAAAGATCTGTTGTTAACGGCGGGTCTATATGCTGCTTTTGTTGGATTAGCGGTTTTGGGTTGGTGGCAATGGTTGCAAGTGAAAAAGAAACAACAGTTGACCACAACCAAATCTGCATAAGCCGCGATGAGTGTAGTGCATGCTGATTGATTTTAACCAAGCCAAATTGAAGCAGTTTGATGATCTTGCACTTAAGATTATTACTGCGCCTCAGGACTATCTGCAATTTGACTCTGTCGCGGATTTTTATCAAGCAACATGGTTGCAGGATTTCCCAAAAGGAACCACTTGGTCTGCAACAGGTCTGGATGATGGTGCTCTCGAGTTTTATGCCGTGATTCAGTTTCAACAGCATTATTTACACATTAACTGTTTATCGGAAGTCAGTGCAACTTTTGGCATTTCCAAGTATTAAAAGTAAAAATAGGTCAATGACAGTTCCAACAGAATTGATTTAAATCAAGCATGACCGCAATGTGGCATTCATGTTGCTTTTTAATGCCGTTTAGGCATTTTTATCAGGGAAAAACAGAAAAATAAGGAACCATCATGGCACACCAGTTTACCGTCAATGCAATTATTCACGGCGTATCACTGAACGAATTTAAGCGTTTAGCAGCAGATACCAGTTTACATGAGAAGGTTTGTCGTCGTATTCCAGGTGAAAATCTGGAAATTTTGGAATCTAAAAAAGAAGGGGATATGTACACGCTAAAACGTGCCTATAATCTGGAGGTCAATATTCCCGATATCGCCAAAAAACTATTAAAAGATGCCTTTCGCTTACACCGCACAGATATTAGTGATCTTCAAGCCATGACTTCAACGGTCGATTTGGGGGCTAATTTACCACTACATGCAAGCTGCAAACGTTCGGTTAAAGGCTCTGAGCATCAAATTGAGTTTCAATTGGAATGGACGGTAAAAGTTAAAGTGCCTTTAATTGGTGGAATGCTAGAAAAACATGCCGAAGGGGAAATTCGCAAG
This sequence comes from Acinetobacter zhairuonensis, assembly GCF_022601715.1. GTDB lineage: Bacteria > Pseudomonadota > Gammaproteobacteria > Pseudomonadales > Moraxellaceae > Acinetobacter. The sequence goes on from NZ_JAKVIM010000001.1 coordinate 136,378, forward strand.
TTTAGTGAGATTGAACTGACCATTGTTGAAGACGAATTAAAAAAGAAGCTAGCTGCTTAAGTTGCATGGTATTGAGAGAAACACAAAGGGCGCCAGATTGATGACGCCCTTGGTTATTTGAAACTTTGCTTATAGCTTCAACGGATCTTTAATGCTTAGCCTTTAAATTTGGCAAAGGCTTTTTTCAGTGGCAACTTATCGGTTGCAAAGCCATAAATTGCAGCAAAAGGTAACGCTGTACGTGCTAAATATGCTACTCGCCATAAACCACCATGGTTTGCACCGTGCATCATCAGTTCTAAAGGATGATCCATCGGTGTTTCTGGATTGGCGACAGATTCAGGATTACGTAAATCATGAATCCACAGTGCCGCCATAATCGCATTGGTAGTTTCAGGCTTAAACGCTTCAACATCAAACAGACTGGCACCATTAAAAGCCGCTTTCAGAAGGGGATTTTTCGTGACCGAGTGGGTTGTGGTTGATGGTGCAATATTGATACTGACGTGTTGTCCTTCATGACGTGCCAAGGTTGCGCGCCATTGCTGAATGCGTTTTGCTAGCGCGTAGTTTGGACCTTGTTCAATCACCAGACAGTCTGTAATGCCATATTCCTGACCATTGTCGGAACGAATCAGTTTGTGCAGATTCTTTTGGAAAAAGTGCTTTAAAGACGCTGTTGCAACCCCTTTGGTCACCAGTTTCTGAATTTGCGAACGGTAACGGAATTTTTCTTGCGAAGAAGCGATCACTTCTTTAGGCACTGCATACACATCAGTTGGGGTACACATAAACATTAAGCTGGTATCGGCTTTGTGTTCACTCACCACTTTCATAATGCTGTCCATTGCCATGGCAACACGCACGTGCTTTTCACCATCTAAATAGGCAATTGCAGCCAAATCTAGTTGATGTTCACTTTGTAATAACCAATGTGCAATTTCAGGTGTTTGGGTCAGTAAATTGGCACCTAACTTCGCGCATAACTCATGCGTCGGTGTATTTTCTGCAACCGTAGTTTGACTTGGTGCATATAAGGTGGCATTGCCATTTTGAATGGTATTTAAAATTCTTTGCCAAACTTTGTTATTCGGCAGATCAACCGCCACAATATTGGCTTTCCATTTTGACAGCCATGTGAGCGGACCGGCTTCAGAACCAGCACCAAACAGCACCATGGTGCGGTCAGATAAATCGAACCATTCTGGATGCGCATTGGCAAGACGTAGGGCATTGGCATGCGAAGGTTCAATAATGCCTTCATCTTCCCATTTTTGTACTTGCGCCAGTAAAGCTTCACCTTTCAGGTTTTCCCCATGATAGGGAATATACCATTCAGGTTCAGCTTGACCTTCGCCTTTTAACTGCACGGTATATAACTGGGCTAATGGCACATCCATCATGTCTTTTAATAAATAACGTTGACCATCACGGTAAAACTCAAAACTGTGCTGAGCTTTATGTAGGCCTTGTTTTGCAATGGTGATCGGATGACTGCAATTGCGGATACCATGTTCGACCAAGGCTTTGAAATATTTCGGATAGTTCTTACGCCATTTTTTTTCTTTTAACGCTTGCTGTGCAGCTTGGTGATCTACGGTCGATAAAGCTTCAGCAATAATTTCCTTGCCTGTACGAGTAGTACTTGGTTTTTGTGTATCGGGTTGAACAGGGAACTGTAGACCCTCTAAAGAGCTGGACATGCAAAAAATCTCGTCTGATTACAGTATTAATATACAGATGTATTCATTATCTATGCCAAATTAAAGTTTGGGGTGGCATTAACTACCAATTTATGTCCCGAGCGTCTAAATTTTTAAAATGCGAATTTTAAAACTTGAATATTAAAAGGGGAGTTGTAGATGTATGGGGAAGAGTGCGCTGAGATAATAAGTTGAAAACTGCCAGTGGAGTCAACCGACTGACAGTCTTCAGCATTTATTTGAATCATGGAGTAACTAGCAACGACCTTTTTTGCCTTGACCTGGTGGGCAGAAGTCTCCGCCATGTTCATAGTGACCTAAGTTCCCATTTGGATCGACCACAATACTGCCTTCAGGGGTATGAACGGCACATGCAGTTAGGGCGCTGAAACTTAAACAGGTTGCAATAATGATAAGAAATTTATGCATATATTTATTCTCCATCTTGTTCTGATCTTGGTTGATATCGAGAAAATCACTTTATTGTTACGATTTATTCTAGGTGAAAGAAGCAATGAAAGAAAACATTATTTGAAAAAGTTAGTTGGGACTGGCTGAGGTAATTTTGCATCATCAGCCAGTCTGAAATATTTATAAAGGCTTGCTCACGGAGCACTTAGAAAGGAAGTTGAGCGAGTTTGTTGAGGAAGTGCGGAATTAAGCGTGGTTCGAGTAAAATCGTGACGACTACGCCATAAGCTGCTCCCCAAAGGTGTGCACTGTGATTGATATGAGAATTCCCTCGTTTGCCTGACCAAATACTATATGCCACATAAAGCACCGCAAAAATAATGGCAGGTACAGGAATAAAGAATACAAAAATCAATTTCCATGGTTCAAACAGAATGTAAGCGAAAAGTACAGCAGACACAGCGCCCGAAGCCCCGAGACTTGCCCATTGGAAATCATTTTTATGCTTTAGATAGCTGGGTAAAATGGCAAAAATCAGACCACCCAAATAAAACAGGGCAAAGCCTAAGTTAAAAAAATACTGACGATAAAAGCTTTCAATAACGCTGCCAAAGAAAAACAGGGTAATCATGTTGAACAGGAGATGAGCACCATCAGCATGGACAAAACCATGGGTGATGAAGCGGTCATATTGCCCCTTTTGCATGGCAGGCGGCCAAAAGATCAGTCGACTCATCCATTTCTGATTGGAAAACGCCAGAAGTGAAACCACCACAGTAATGATAATCAGCGCTACAGTATGGTTGAAAGGCAGATTGAGCATATAGAAAAGGGTCTATTTTGAATGACTAAACCTTAATAATGCCATTAATTGTTTAATTGCACAGAACTTTTAGAATAATTCCGACAATTTTGGTTGATTTTTAAAAATTCAGCCGCATCTTCAGTTAAAATAGCGACTTCAGCTTGAGGAAATATTGTTATGTCGACTGAGAACACCAGCACTGCAGTTGCAGAAGAAATTCCAAACTTATTGATTACACCAACTGCACAAGAGTATTTACGTGACCTATTAGAGAAACAAAATACTCCAGGAATTGGTGTCCGTGTTTTTGTGGAAAATCCTGGAACACCTCGTGCTGAATGTTGTATGGCTTACAGTGCGCCTGAAGAAGTCGTACCAACAGATTATAAGCAAGATTATCCAGATTTCCCTGCCTATGTAGATGCACCATCTATTCCATATTTATTAGATGCGGTAATTGACTACAACAAAGATCGTTTTGGTGGTCAGTTGACTTTCCGTGCACCTAACTCGAAAGTGCCACGTGTGGGTCCAGATGCTTCTGTCGAAGAACGCATTACTTATGTTCTACAATCTGAAATTAACCCAGGTTTGGCAGGACATGGTGGTAACTGTGCATTGGTAGAAGTGGTTGAAGACGAAGAGCATGGTTTGACTGCAGTGCTTAAGTTTGGTGGTGGTTGTCAAGGCTGTTCAGCAATTGATGTGACCTTGAAACAAGGCGTTGAAACAACACTTAAACAACACGTACCAGAGTTACAACGTGTAATTGACCAAACGGATCATAGCCAAGCAGAAGGTGCATACTTCAAGTAATTTTTGGCAATCAAGTGATACAGAAAAACCTCCAATCTTGGAGGTTTTTTTACGACTGATGTATTTATAAGTTTGATTATAAAGAATTATATATTTAGTAATGAGAATTATTATTAATAGTAATTGCATTTATATTTATGTTTGTTACACTCTGAAACCGAAATTTCACGTTGTTTTCTATCTTCCAACAGTTTTGGGGTAATTGAATGAACAGACGCATTGTCCAATCAGCATTAGCACTATCCATTTTGTCGGTCATGAGTGTGCTTGTTTATGCTGAGGACGTACAAACAGAACAGCAAGCATCTGCAACAGAACAGGTGACGGCTCAAACTACAGATACAACCCAACTAGAAAAAATAGTTCTAACGGCTGAAGAACAAGTCAAACAGTCTTTAGGGGCATCCATCATCACAGAAGAGGATTTGGAAAAACTTCCTGTCGTTAATGATATTTCGGAATATGTACGCCGCATGCCTGGGGTGAATTTAACCGGCAATAGTGCGACGGGTCAGCGCGGGAATAACCGTCAAATTGATATTCGTGGCATGGGACCTGAAAATACCTTGATTTTAATTGATGGTAAGCCTGTGACTTCAAGAAACTCAGTGCGTTATGGTTGGCGTGGTGAGCGTGATACCCGTGGGGATTCGAACTGGGTGCCAGCTGATGCCATCGAGTCGATTGAGGTGTTAAGGGGGCCAGCAGCAGCACGTTATGGTTCTGGTGCTATGGGAGGCGTGGTCAATATTAAAACTAAAAAAGTCACCAACGAAGTACATGGTTCGGTTGAGCTGTATACCAATCAACCTGAAGACTCCAAAGAAGGGGCAACCAATCGAGTCGGTTTTAACTTAAGTGGTCCAATTGTCAAAGATGTCTTGTCTTACCGCTTATATGGTAATTACAACCAGACGGATGCAGATGCACCAGATATTAACCCTGTCACTGCATTGGGGACACGTGCGGCAGGACGCGAAGGTGTAGAGAATCAAGATATTGCTGGACGACTGGCTTGGCAAGTGGATGATCAGCAGACACTTTTATTGGATATTGCGACAGGTCGACAAGGCAATGAATATACAGGGGATATCCAAAATAGTAACTTTGATGCCGCAGGGACGGGAGGAGGCTTTAGCAATGCAGATTATGTTCGCGGCTTATTAGGACAAGAAACCAATACCATGTATCGTGACAGTTATGCATTAACGCATGAAGGAAAATGGGACTGGGGTGATACTAAAGTCATCGCACAATATGATAAAACCAAGAATAAACGTATTCCAGAATCCCTTGCTGGTGGTCCAGAGGGTAGCCCTAATTCATTTAATAAAAAGACCTCTACATTAGAAACGTTACGTTTTAATGCAGAAACGAACATCCCTTTAGAGATAGTTGTTCCTCAAGTTATAACCTTAGGTGCTGAATGGGTAGAAGATGATTTCACTGATCCATCGAGTACAGTACAAACCGATGCTTCAGGACTCATTACGTTATCTGCTGATCGTGAAAGTATGGAATCTCGAATTGCTTCTGCCTATATTGAAGATAACTTTAAGGTGACAGAGAGTACTGATTTAGTCCTTGGAGTTCGTTTCGACGACCACGATAAATCAGGTTCGAACTGGAGTCCGAGCTTAAACATTACCCAGAAACTGGGTGATTACTTTACCCTGAAAGGCGGCATTGCAAAGGCGTATAAAGCACCAAATATGTATCAAACTTCGGAAGGATACTTGTTGTATACCCGAGGTAATGGTTGCCCAATTAAAGCCACACAAATTTCTCAATGTTATTTAATGGGTAATGCTGATCTAAAACCTGAAACCTCGATCAATAAAGAATTGGGTATTCAATTCGAAAAAGATATGCTCAATGCCAGCTTGACGTGGTTTAGAAATGATTATGAAAATAAAATTACAGCAGGTGAAACCGTTTTAGCCACTTCAGCAGCGGGTCATAACATTTTACAGTGGGAAAATGTACCTGAAGCGTTGATTCAAGGGATTGAGGGGAGTGTAACGTTAACCTTTGATAATGCAAGTTGGACCAATAATGTGACGTATATGATGGATTCGGAAAATAAAAAGACAGGTAACCCGTTGTCAATTGTGCCGAATTATACGATTAACTCCATCTTTAACTATAACGTGACCGATGCCATGGATGTGAACTTCGTTTATACCCAATATGGACGCCAGAAGCCACGTCAATATGCGGAATCTAATACTGAAAATGGTCATATGAATGTTAGCGCTGTGAAAAGTTATGGTATAGCAGGCATTAATGCAGGCTATAAATTCACGGATCAAATCAGTGGGCGTCTTGGTGTTAGCAATTTGTTTGATGAAAAGTTATTACGTGATAACTCAGTGAACCAAACCTACAACGAACCAGGTCGTGCATATTATGCAAGTTTGAAATATGAGTTTTAACTTGATTTAAATACAGCACTAAAAGGCGCTATTCAGCGCCTTTTTTCAAGATTGCTAAGGTACTGTCAGAATAATAGAACTTTTCTAAATAATGACGCGCACGTTGTGCTAAATACTCTGATTGCACCAAATTCACAATAATTGGTTCTAAAAGGTTATGTAATTGATGTTGAATCAGGGCTTCATCAATATTTAAATCACGTAATAACAAATCAAAACTACGGTCTTGATTACGTGCATACCATGCGGACACGCCATCTTTCACTTGCTGTTCTAAGTAGGTGGTTTGACGTAAATGATCCCAAATTTCATGCCCCAAGCCAACTGTATGAGGTAGATCACCCACCTCGATATAATTTTTTAAAACATTCAATGGTAAGTCTTTAATTTTATGCCATAAATTGGCTTGAAAATGATACAGCTTTTCGTCATTAAAGTGTTGATTTAACACTTGTTCGCTCATTTGGCTGAGCTTTTGAATGTTTTTCTGCAAATACTGCTGAATCGCCTGATCCAAATTGGAATCGGTCACACTTTCCAAAACGGATTTCCCCATTTTCATAAAACGTGACACGCCAGGCACATGTTTGACCATAACCGAATTGTCTAAATAGTCATGAATCGCATGTTGAATCAGTTGCGTGATCATGGCTGAAAACGCAGGATTATTGACTACGGTATGAATCAAGCGGCGTCGATGTCCACTTTTGCTGGCAACATATTGCGCAATTTTATCGACCGTGAGTACAGGAATCGCATCTGCTATTTTAGTCTGGTCATTTGCAGGGTGTACCAAGGCAAAACGAATATGTTCAGCGATTTGCTCAATCAAGAAGGCACTGGCTGGCGTATTTAGAATTTGTTGTTGGATCAGTTGATGAATCTGCTCAACCGTCCAAAGTTGTTTTAAATTTTGCTTTCTAAACCAATGATAAAATTCAACGAATTCATTTTGAATGGTGTTTGACCGAGAAAATTCATCATTTAAAAATTGAACATGAGCCTCAATCAGTTGCTCAATCATTGGGTGTTTTTGCATAAAAGCTCAAATTTAATGTAAAGGAATCAGTTGATCTGCCAATGGATTTTTCAGATTCTGGGTTTTTGCCAGAAATGGCAAATAGTAATTTGCGACTTGCTTATCTGCTTCCAGTAGAGGCATATGACCAACATTGTTAAGGATGACAGGTGCTTCTGCACGTTTCAACAGTGATTTTAATTCATCTGCGACTTCAACATTAAAGATTTTGTCCTGTTTCCCCCAAAGAATCAGGGTAGGTGCTTCAACATTACGGGTAATGCGGGCAAAACTTTCAGGGGTATAAATTCGATTTAGTGTCGAAATTTGTTCAATCACTAAATTATTACGTCCCGCCTGAGAAATTAACAATTGCTCTTTGGCACGTTGCAATTCAGGGGACAGTTTAGGTGGGTTTTGCATCATTTCGTGGCGTACATCTGCATAGTCCCCAGGTTTAGACACAATTAAATGTTTCAGAAAATTTGGGTCTTTGGTATAGGGTGTATTGGCTTTTTTATAGATGCCTGCACTATTCAGCAGAAATAAGCTTTGGGTATCAAAGGGATACTGCGCAGCATATAAGGTGGCAATTGAGCCACCCAAAGAGTGACCTGCAATATTGAGTTTGTTTTCAATATCTATTGCTTCGGCAAACTGTCGTAGGCTTGAAGTGACATTCGGTACAGCGATATCAAAATTGGAAGGTACTTTGGTGTCGCCGTAGATGGGTAAATCAGGCACCACCACATGATAGTTTGGTGTCAAATATGCCGCGACACGGTTCCAGTTATCACGGCTACTGGCGATGCCATGTAGCAGTAAAACGGTCGGCTTTTGTGGCGAACCACCTTCGTTATAGCTCCAAACTATATCACCCACTTTCAGGGTTTTACTTTTTAAACCACAAGTTTCCCGTTCTTGTTGCAGATAGTTTTGCAGTGAAAGTTGTTCAGCAGAAGGTTGCAGTGTTTTGGCAGAAGCAAGATTGAGCAATGACAGAGTAATGAGAATTCCCATTGCTGTAACAAAATGAGAAAAATATTTACGTCTTTCAGTCATTGACTTAAATCCTTATTGCTAAAAGTTTTTGCTTCAAAATCCATTTTGAAACAAGCGGAAAGATTGATTTGGTATAAAGAATAATCTTTGAATTTATGCGAATCTATTTTAAATACAATACTTAAAATGTCACGAACAAGTTTGTTGAAATACTTGATGTTAAGATAAAATAATGTGATTTAGTTCAATGTAATGACAAGTGGGATGTGAAATTTTTTGCCAATTCGTAAAATGCAAAACTGTATCCTTTTTTGCAAGTGACAATCAATTTTGCTGGCATTAGAATATTGAAACTTCAAATCATGGTGGAAACAGAATGCTAACGGCTCAAGAAGCTTTAGAACGTCTTAAAAAAGGAAACCAACGTTTTGTCTCTGGGGAAACAACCCACCCTAAACAGTTATCGCACCAAGAGCGTGCTGAAATGGCAGAAGATCAAAACCCTTTTGCGATTGTACTCGGCTGTTCGGACTCACGTGTCCCTGCTGAAATGGTATTTGATCAAGGCTTAGGTGATTTGTTTGTTATTCGTGTTGCGGGTAACGTGGTTGCACCTTCACAAGTAGGTAGCGTGGAATTTGCTGCAGAACGTTATGACTGTGCAGTGGTGGTGGTATTGGGGCATAGTCACTGTGGCGCTATCAAAGCTACGATTGATACTTTGATGAATCCAGACTGCCCACCATCGAATAACTTAATGTCAATTGTGAACCGTGTTCGTCCATCAGTTGAAACCTTGATGCAAACTGAATTGAAAAATGATTTGGACAAGCTTTCAACGCATGCGGTACGTTCTAATGTTTTTGCTTCTGTGAATCAATTACGTCATGGATCAGCGGTGTTAGAGCAATTAATTGCGAAAGGTAAAATGATTGTAGTGGGTGCAGAATATTCACTTGAAACAGGTGAAGTGATTTTTTTTGACTTCTAATAAGTTTTACTAATTCAGAACATAACATCATGATTAAAGGCGCTTTATAAAGCGCCTTTAATGTATGGGTAAGCCAGATTTAATAATTTCGGTTGCGCTTGTGCATTCGGGTGAATCAAATCTTTTTGCATCAGGTTTTTCTGCCCTGCAATTCCTTCTAAAAAGAACGGCAGTAATTTCACTTGATATCGCTGACTGATCACCGTGTAATTCTGTTCAAATGCCTTGCTATAGGCAGTGCCATAATTGGGTGGAATTTTCATCCCAAAAACAATAACTTTGGCTTTTGCCTTTTGACTCTGCTCGACCAAGCGAGCAAGATTCTGCTGAATCATTTGCGGTGGCTGGCCACGTAACCCATCATTGCCCCCCAGTTCAATGACCACGATATTTGGCTTATAAGTTGCTAATAATTTTGGCAAACGTGCTAATGCACCGCTGGTGGTTTCACCACTAACACTCGCATTGACCACTTGATGTTGTTTCGGATACTGTTGCTCTAATCGTTTTTGCAGCAGTGTGACCCAACCTTGCTGAGGCTGTAGTCCATACCCTGCACTAATACTGTCACCCAAAATCATAATGGTTTTGGCGGAAACCATGATTGGACTGATGCAGACCAGCAGACCTGTGACCCATGAACAAATCAATACTTTAAAACGATATCGACGCATAGTCACTAAAGAACACCTGATCACAAGAAGAGAGAGTCATCATGCCACAAGCCGTAATTTCTGCCCAGAATTTGACACAAAAAATACAACTTGCAGACAAGAGTCTCTCAATTTTTGAAAATCTAAACCTCGAAATTATCGAGGGCGAACAAATTGCAATCACAGGGCGTTCGGGTTCAGGTAAGTCTACCTTATTGGGTATTTTGGCGACCTTAGATCAAGCCAGTAGTGGCGAACTTAGTGTTTGTGGCGAGAACATCACTTCACTAACTGAAGAGCAACGGGCACAGGTACGCTTAAAATATATCGGCTTTGTTTTTCAGTCTTTTCAGTTGTTACCGCACTTAACAGCTTTAGAAAATGTGATGCTGCCGTTACGCTTACATTCCGATTTTCAATATGCTGTGGCAGAGAAACGTGCTTTGGAATTGCTCAAAAAAGTAGGATTAGAGCGACAAGCCACGCAAACGCCTAAAGTGCTTTCGGGGGGAGAGCAACAGCGTGTTGCGATTGCGCGGGCTTTAATTAGCCAACCGAAGATTATTTTTGCCGATGAGCCAACAGGAAATTTAGACAGTCAAACGGCCAAAGAAATTGAACAGCTCTTATTTTCGCTAAATCGGGAGTTAGGCACGACACTGGTATTGGTGACGCATGATTTAAAATTGGCAAGACAATGTCAGCGCCATGTGCATTTATTTGAAGGTCAGTTACATGAACATGTGCAGGCTGGAGAACTGGTATGAGCGCCTTATTTCGCCCCTTATTACAGCAAAGCCTGAAAAGTAGTGGCATGTATTTGCTGATCATTGCTTTAGTACTGGCGATTAGTGTGACGACTGCACTGAAATTTAGTAATGAACAAATTCAGAATGCAGTGACTTTACAAGCGGCAGAGCTGATGGCTGCGGACTTGGTTTTGTCTGATCAGTCTGCCATTGAACAGCGCTGGAAAGATCAAGCCAAAGCTCTGGATTTAAAGCAGGCGCAGGTGACTGTGTTTAATTCCATGGCGCACAATGAATTGCAGTTCGTGATGGTTAATGTCAAAGCCATTGATGCTCATTTTCCATTACGTGGTCAGTTACAGCTTAAACCCGCACTGCAACGTCCAATACAAAGTGGTGAAGTGTGGTTGAGTCCACGGGTCATGGATTTATTAAAGGTCAAATTGGGCGATCAGATTCAGATTGCAGATGGCACGTTTAAAGTGACTGCAATGATTCAACACGATTCAAATCAGGAGCTGGGTTTTTCAGGTTTTTCACCCACGGTGATGATTGCACAGCAAGATGTGGCACGGACCAATGCGATTCAGGTGGGCAGTCGAATTGATTATCGCCTGTTAATGGCAGGGACTGCGAATAACACGCAACAATATCAGACTTTGTTTAAACAGCAGCAACAAAAGCTAAAGCCATCTGCTACGTCCAATGTAGATGAAACCAATGGTTTGAAACTCAGAAATGCGAGTGAAGGTAATACTCGCTTAATGCGTCCGATTGAAAATCTGGATACCTTTTTACAGTTGGCGAATATCCTGACCATTTTGCTATGTGGAATTGCAATTGCGCTAACCAGTCAACGCTATGTACAACAAAATCAAGACTATATTGCCTTACTACGGTGTATGGGGGCATCCAAAGCGCAGATTCTTAAAGTCTATGCCTATTTGCTGTTATTTATGTTGGGAATTGCCATTTTCATTGGAGTGGGCGTAGGCATTGCTTTGGGCTATGGACTCTTGCAACTCATGCTGCAATTGATTCCGAATTTGCAGTTGCAATTTTCAGCTTGGGCGATGTTAAAAGGCCCTTTGCCGATTGCCATTTTCACCAGTGCCGTGGTGTTAACAGGATTTATTTTGCCGCATTTATGGCAGTTGATGTACACACCTCCAATTCGCGTAATTCGTCAACAAGCGCAGTCTGTACATATTTTATTGTGGACCTTGTTGACGGGAACACTGAGTCTGTTTGTGTTTAGTGCAATCCTGACAGAAAATCTATTGCTGACCAGTTTAGTGATCGGAGGAATTCTTGCCTTAAGTGCAGTACTGTACCTTGCGGTTTGGCTGGTTTTAAAAGCCATCAAAAAACTGAAGATGGCAATTTCAGCCTATGTGAAAGTGCCTTATCAAACTGCCTTTCAAATTACGGCTTTGGCATTAGGATTGAGTCTGATTACGGTACTCGCCGTTCTACGCACAGATTTATTAGAACGTTGGCAACAACAGTTACCTCAAGGCACGCCCAATCAGTTTGTGTATGGCTTACCTCCGTTTGATATCCCTCAATTCAAGCAGCAGTTAGAAGCACATGGTTGGAGCAGCACTCCTTTGTATCCAAATATTCGGGGTCGATTGGTGGCAAAAAATGAACAGCCATTTTCGGAACAGCTGGTACAGAAGAATAACTCCTTACGCCGTGAGCTCAACCTGACTCAAAGTAATAGTCTGCCAGCGGACAATAAGATTGTACAAGGACAAGCTCAATTTACACGTGTTGGGGAAGTATCAGTCGAAGCTAAAACTGCGGCTGAATTGGGGATACAGGTTGGTGATCGTCTAAGTTTTAGTTTGCCTGAAGGCATGCTACACGCCAAAGTAGTGAATTTCAGAGAGGTGGAGTGGGAGAGTTTCAGTCCAAACTTTTTCTTTATTTTTTCACCACAGACACTGGATGAAAATGCAGGAAGTTATTTGGGCAGTTTTTATGTCCCAGAACAAGACAAACCAAAACTGATTCAATTGATTCAGCAATTTAGCAATACCGTGTTTATTGATGTTGGTTTAATTCTGGATGAAATTAAACGTTTGATGAATGTCTTGATTCAAGTGGTGACTATTTTGGCGTTACTGGTCAGCCTTGCAGGAGTTTTGGTCTTAATCGCCTGCCTGAACTTATTGATGGATGAACGTAAACAGGAAGTGGCATTGCTGCGTTCATTTGGCAGCTCAAAGCAAACGCTAAAACGGATGTTGACCCTAGAAATTGGCTTTATGGGGTTGTTGGCAGGCATTGTGGCGTGCTTCTTTGCTGAATTGATCAGTGCAATTGCCAGTTACCGTATGAATCTTAGTCTTCAACCGCATTGGGAAATCTGGTTGATTTTACCGATCAGCATGATGCTGTTATGTGCACTGATTGGTCGTTATCGCCTGAGTTATCTTTGCGATATCCCACCATTACAGAGTTTAAGAGAGATGAACCAAACTTGAGCTTCATCTCCGCTGATTTAAAAGTGATAGTGCTGTCGCATGGCTTGCAATAATTCTGCCCATAGTGGTTGAATCAATTGCAGCTGTTGCAGGCAGTATTGATAAAGCAACCAACAGCTAGCAAAGGCAATCAGGGTTCCGAGAATTAAGCTCAGGGAAGGTTTCTGCCATTTTTGGCACAGATACCAAATCCCTGCCAGTACTGCCCCCATCAGCATACCACCGACATGCGCAGCGTTGTTAATCCCTGAGATGGTGAGTCCAATCACCAAGTTGATACCCATAACCATAATCAGGGTCTTTTTATCTAGAATAAAACGTTGTCGTGGAAGAATTGGAAATAGAGACAGCAGGGTTAACGCACCGCCTAAGCCCATTACAGCGCCAGAGGCACCCGCGCTGACATGTGGCAGCAAGTCAGGGTCAATCGCCTGCATATTTAACATGGAAACACTGTCATGGATGGCCAAATAACTGCTAAACAGGCTGCCCATTAAACCTGCGGCGAGGTATAGCATCAAAAAATATAGGCGTCCAAACAGTTGTTCTGCAACACTACCAAAAATATACAACGCCCACATGTTTAACATTAAGTGCACCATGCCAAAATGAAAAAACATGCTACTGAACAGTCGCATGGGTTCCTCTAAAAAGGTTAAAGGTGCATAATCAGCTCCCCAGCGTATGGCATCTGGTAGGCTTGGATCACTGACATTCACGCCTGAGAAAATTTGCCAGAGGAATAGCCCGACATTGATGGCAATGAACAGGGCAGTGAGCCACCAATCCTGCATATTTAGTTTGCTCGGAACCCAAGGTGGTGTTGAATGAGACATGCTATGGTTTGACTTTCAATCGAGGTTTGAATCAAGCTTAGCACGAAAGAAAGCAAATATTTGGAGCAACTTACTGACATGAAAGCCTTTTTTGTTCGAACTTTGTTAGTCATTGTCAGTTTTATTCTTCTTGTTCAGCTCTGGATTTTTAGCAGTTTGGTATGGTGGCGAACACATCCAGTTGAAACCACCATGTTCATGCGTCTGGATTATTGGTCAGAACCTTCTCAGCCGATTCATCATAAATGGCGTGATTATGATGAGATTAGCGATTACCTAAAACGTGCTGTGGTGGCTTCAGAAGATGGAAAATTTATGCACCATCATGGTTTTGACTGGGAAGGTATGCAATACGCTTTAGAGCGCAATCAGGACAAAGGCAAAGTGGTTGCGGGGGGATCGACCATTTCCCAGCAATTGGCGAAAAACTTGTTCTTATACAATAAGCGTTCATTTATTCGTAAAGGGCAGGAGGCCGTTGCCACTTGGATGATGGAGCGCATGTGGTCGAAACAGCGTATTTTGGAAGTTTATTTAAACTCAGTCGAGTTTGGTGAAAATATTTATGGGGTGGAAGCCGCGTCACAGCATTACTTTGGCAAAAGTTCACGCAGTTTAAGTCGTGATCAGGCTGCATTTTTGGCTGCAATTTTGCCAAATCCTAAGTATTACCAAGAACATCAGAATGATCGACGCATTCAAATTCGCAAAAAAATGATTCGTAAATATATGCGCTATAGTCAAATTCCATAAAGTGTAGAATTTAGATGTGAAGCCCAAATTATTTTGGGCTTTTTTTATGAAAATGTCACAAAATTGAAGCATACTTATGAATATACAAATAACGTCTTAAAATCATGGGTTGATTATGAATACGGCGGCACAGACTCCTTTAGAGCCAGTTGAATATACTTATAATGATCGATTTATTAATCGTGAACTTTCTATTTTAGATTTCCATTTACGTGTTCTTGAACAAGCTGTCGATCCGCTGCATCCTTTATTGGAACGCATGAACTTCCTGCTTATTTTCTCACGCAATTTAGATGAGTTTTTTGAAATTCGTGTCGCAGGCATGATGGAACAACTGGATTTGGGGAATGAAAGTCACACCCCAGATGGTCTGACTCCTAAACAAGTACTGGAACAGATTTCGCAAACAGCACATGCAGCGATTGAACGTCAATACCGCATTTTAAATGAAGAAATTTTGACCAAGTTGCGCGAAGAAGATATCTGTTTCTTACGCCGTGGAGAGTTGACTCCAGCACAGTCTTCTTGGGTAAAAAAATACTTCCAAGAACAGGTTGCACCTGTCTTAACCCCAATCAGTCTAGACCCAGCGCACCCATTCCCACGTTTAGTCAATAAAAGTTTAAACTTTATTGTGACGCTAGAAGGGAAAGATGCTTTTGGACGTCAGATTGATTTGGCGGTTGTGCCTGCACCACGTTCATTGCCGCGTGTAGTGCGTTTGCCAGATGAGTTGACGGGCGGTAAAGAGCATCACGTTATGCTGTCTGCGATTATTCATGAGCATGTTTCTGATCTCTTCCCAGGTATGACTGCGACTGGCTGTTATCAGTTCCGTGTGACACGAAATGCAGATTTGGCTTTAAATGAAGATGTCGAAGACTTGGCCAAAGCACTCAAAGGTGAATTGAACTCTCGCCGTTTTGGACGTGCGGTACGTTTGGAAGTGACTGAGAACTGTCCGAAGCATATTTATGACTATCTGTTGAATGAGTTTGATCTAGATGAAGAGCAACTCTATAAAGTAGATGGTCCAGTGAATCTGGCACGCTTATTGTCAAATTTTAAGCGTCCACATTTACGTTATGACACGCATACCCCTGTTATTCCAAAGGTGTTGAAAAAATCTGAAAATATTTTTTCAGCCATGCAAAAACAGGAGATTTTATTACATCATCCGTTTGAATCCTTTGCGCCAGTCATTAATTTACTGCGTGAAGCTGCACGCGATCCGCAGGTATTGGCCATCAAGCAAACCTTATATCGTAGTGGAGCCGATTCTGAAATCGTACAGGTCTTGGCAGAAGCTGCACGTAACGGTAAAGAAGTCACTGCGGTAATTGAATTACGTGCACGTTTTGATGAAGAATCCAATATTGCTGTGGCAAATGTACTGCAAGAAGCTGGTGCTGTTGTGGTTTATGGCATTGTGGGCTATAAAACCCATGCCAAAATGATTCTGGTGGTACGCCGTGAAAACAACAAATTGGTGCGTTATGTACATTTAGGCACAGGCAATTATCATGCGGGTAATGCGCGTATCTATACCGATTATGGTTTACTCACCACCGATAAAGAACTCTGTGAAGATGTACATCGCATTTTCCAAGAGTTGACCGGCATGGGGAAAATGGCAAAACTTAAAAAGCTGTTGCATGCGCCATTTACCTTGCACGCACAATTACTCAATTTCATTGATGATGAGATTGCCAATGCTAAAGCAGGTAAACCAGCGCAAATTATTGTCAAAGTGAATGCACTGACTGAACTGCAATTAATTAATAAACTCTATGAAGCGTCACAAGCAGGGGTGCAGATTGATCTGATTATTCGTTCAATTTGTTGCTTACGTCCAGGTTTACCGGGTCTATCTGAAAATATTCGGGTACGTTCAATTGTAGGTCGTTTCTTGGAACATACCCGTGTTTATTATTTTAGTAATAATGGCAACGCACATGTGTATTGTTCAAGTGCAGACTGGATGGATCGTAACTTGTTTAATCGGGTTGAAGCGTGCTTCCCAATTGAAGATCCAGCACTGAAAAAGCGAATTTATCAGCAAGGTTTATTGAATTATTTAAAAGACAATCAACAAGCATGGTTGTTACAAGGTGATGGCTCTTGGGTTCGTGCTCAAGTGGCAGAGGGTGAAGAAGCACATAATGCCCAGCGTACTTTGTTGGAAATGATTAAATAAGCATTCTTTAATAGAGTCAAAAAAAAGGGCCTTAATTGGGCTCTTTTTTAATTATGACTGAGATGTCGGTAAATGGATTTTATCCGCCCTTCCACACTATAGAGGGGAATACCGAGTTGATGTGCAACTTCACGGGTATTCATATGTTCTGCCATTAAGGTCAGAATCTCAAATTCAAGATCAGAAAATTGGGTCGCGGGTTCTTTAAAGTGATTGATAAACTGGCGTGCGGGACTGAGGTTCTGTGCGTCTAAAATGTATTGAGCTAACTCACTGTGCAGACTGGCACCACCTCTCAAAATCGTTCGAATCTGCTGTAAGATTTCCCGATCTGTTTGTTCTACAAAAAAGTAACCATGTGAACCTGCTTGAATTCCGCGGAAGATTTTTTCAGTTTGCCCGAATTGCGCCAGTAATATAATTACGACATAAGGATGATAAGCTTTAAGTGTGCGGATTAAGTCATGTATTGGAACTTGAGTAAAATTAAGATCGATCAAGACAATATTAGGTAGATGTAACCGATAAATGTCTAGAGCATCATCTAAATAAGGGGTTGAATGAATTAAATGCGCAGGGTAGCCTAACTCCATCAATAATATTTTTATGCGAAGGTCTAAATTAATTTCTTCTGAAAGAATTAAAACGGGTGCTGGGAGTAAAAGCTCATTCACTTTGTTATAGTCCTAAACTTGAGCATCCAATTATCTTTTGACTGTGTTCCAAATGCCGAAAATGTTCTATACCTGTAAATTGGGATTTTAAGAATATGGGGTTAGTGTAAGTGTTTGTTGAATAAAAATTAATTGAAAACGGTTTTAATTTTGTTGTTAATTTAAGGAAATTTGTTGAGATTATCTTTTATTTGCCGAGTTTTTGTTCAAAAGCCGAGTCAAGAAAGCTACAGTAAATCTTTGCGCAGTTCACGGGTACTGGGGATAGATGTGTAACGAAACACAGTATAGCCAGCTTCTGTCAACATGGCGTCACGTTGACGGTCTTCATCTTCTTTGCCTATATGGCTGGGGTCATCCAGTTCCACAATCGCAAGGACTTTCATATCGCGATTCAACACCACAAAATCTGTGACTTTTCGATTGAATTGTTGGCGTATTTTAAAGTGTTGACTGGTAATCAATGCACTAAATGCAACTTGTGCCAAAATGTGATGCTCGGGCAGTGCTTCATTGAGTCGCACAAACATTTTTTGTTCAAAGGCGGTGATTAATGGCTTTTGATAAAATTGCTGACGTTTCCAAAACAGATGCTGAAGCAGCATGACCAGCAACACGAAACTTGCCAGACAGCCAATAATGAAAAATAGCGTTTGAATAGATGTAAACACAAATTGAATCCAATAAAAAACCCACTGCGTAGTGAGTGGGCTTTTAGAATCTTGGCTCTCCAACCTGGGCTCGAACCAGGGACCTGCGGATTAACAGTCCGTCGCTCTACCGACTGAGCTATTGGAGAATCTGGAACGCATTTTAGGGGGCTAAGTGAAAGTGGTCAAGTAAAAAGTGAAAAAATTCAGTTATTTTGAGTTGAGTGAATTAAAAATAGGCAAAACGGCTATTTAATCGACTGAATTGCCTCAATATATGTGGTTTGAGTTGCCAGTGGATTGACCTGACGACATTGATTGATCAGTTGCATCAGCTCTTTTTGTTTCATGTTGGGGCGAATTTGGGCTTGAATAGAGTTGAGTACAGCTGAATTTTTTCCAGATAAATCGCGGCTGCATTGATATAAGCGCTCATACATCAGGGTAGAAGCAGATTTATTGTCTTCAGATTTTTGCGTGCATTGAAAGATGGCAAAGATCACCACAACCACGATAATCCAGAAAATTAGGGATTTTAACCAAGGCAGATTCATTTTTATGCTCTTTATCTTCTTATGAAATAAAGATAGTCAAAACCCTAGCAGAATACAATGAATGTTGGAATTCAGGCAATAAAAAACCCACGTCATCATGCGTGGGTTTTTTAGAATCTTGGCTCTCCCACCTGGGCTCGAACCAGGGACCTGCGGATTAACAGTCCGTCGCTCTACCGACTGAGCTATGGGAGAATAGTAGATTGGCTCTCCAACCTGGGCTCGAACCAGGGACCTGCGGATTAACAGTCCGTCGCTCTACCGACTGAGCTATTGGAGAATCTGATGCGCATTTTAGGGATGAAAACTCAAGTCGTCAACCTGTTCCTGAAGATAATTGTTTTATTTGATTTATAATTATGCAGTTAAAGCCTAAAAATAAAAAAATCACCCCTAAAGGGTGATTTTTTATGCAGAAAAATAAAAATTATTTTTCAACACCAGCTGCTTGACCCGCATATTTCGCATTTGCGTAGTCCCAGTTCACTAGGCTTTCTAAGAAAGTTGTGATGTATTTAGGACGCATATTACGGAAATCGATGTAGTAAGCGTGTTCCCAAACATCAATGGTTAATACTGCAACTTTACCGTGAGCAAGTGGAGTATCCGCATTTGCAGTTTTCATAATAGAAAGTGCACCATTTACTTCGTCAGCCACTAACCAAGCCCAGCCTGAACCGAACTGAGTTGTCGCTGCTGCAGCAAATTCTTCAGCAAATTTTTCGTATGAACCGAAAGTTTCATCAATTTTTGCTGCTAATGCACCAGTCGCTTTACCGCCACCGTTTTTAGCCATACAGTTCCAGTAGAACGTGTGGTTCCAAACTTGTGCTGCATTGTTGAAAACACCCGCTTTAGCTGCATCACCAGCAGAAGCTTTGATGATTTCTTCTAAAGTTTTACCTTCAAGGTCAGTACCCTTGATTAAGTTGTTTAAGTTAACAACATAAGTGTTGTGGTGTTTGTCGTGATGGTATTCTAAAGTTTCTTTGCTGATGTGAGGAGCAAGATCTTCATAGCCATATGGAAGTGCTGGTAAAGTGATCGTTGTCATGATTTCAATTCCTTGCTTTTGCTGGGTTTTGACATTAAGTGGCACTATTGTAAAGGATTCGAGGCTGAATTTGCGCAATACTTTTAAATAACAATACAGAATAAAGCTCAAATTTATACGTATATAAAAAATACTGTAAACCAGATTACGTAGCTTTAAATCCATATTTTTAGTAAGGAAAATCAATCCTATCCAAATTAAATCGGATTGTTTAATTCGAAATAACTATACTCAAGATTAAACTGTTCTGAAATAGCTTGACCTAAACGTTGTACCCCATAACGCTCGGTCGCATGATGTCCACAAGCATAGTAATGCACATTCAGTTCTTTGGCTTCGTAATAGGTGCGTTCACTGACTTCGCCAGAAATATAGGCATCACAGTTTTGCTCGGCTGCTTTGCTAATAAAGTCTTGCGCTGCACCTGTGCAGAAGCCCACTTTTTGAATGGTTTGTTTATCTGCAGGTAAATGAATGGTTTGAAAGCCTAAGCGTTCTGTGAGCATTGCCTTAAATTCTTCTGGCGATAGCGCTTGTTTTAAATACCCAATATTACCAATGGGATGACGTTCTGAAGCATCCAAAGCTTCAAAAATTTCCAGTTCTAGAATATCTGCAATTGCTGCATTGTTGCCTAGCGTCGGGTGCGAATCTAAAGGTAAGTGATAGGCAGCTAAAGAAATATCATTTTGGATCAGTGCTTTAATGCGTTTTCCACGCATTCCTGTAATCGGGTAGGGTTCGCCTTTCCAGAAATAACCATGATGCACCAAGAGTAGATCTGCCTGTTGAGCAATTGCAGCATCAATTGCATCTTGCGAGGCAGTTACCGCGCAGAGAATTTTTTTAACCTCAGCTTTTCCCTCAATTTGTAAACCATTGGGTGCATAATCTTTGAATTCTGGAGTCTTTAAGGTGTCATTACACCATTGCAAAATTTCTTGTAGCGCAGCCATAAAAATCTCTTAAGTAACGAATTAATATCATCAAAACATATTTTAAATTGTAACTAAAGCATCACAAATCTCTTGCATGAATTTTGTGTATCGAGTTGTATTTGCCTTTACAATAAGCAGAAATTCTTCGTCATTAAGAAATTAAAATATTTTAAGAGGATAGCAACGTGCGCCGGACCTTTACATGGTTACCTTGGGTGTTACTCATTATTGTCATTATTGGTTTTATTGCATGGCAACAATACCAAAAACCAAAAGCGCCTATCGCCTCAGATGGGGTGAAACTGCCTGCAGAAAAAGTCGAGCCTTTAATTAATACCAGCCGTACTGGTGGTGTAGTTTCATATAGTGCCGCGGTTAAAGTTGCTGCGCCTGCGGTCGTGAATATTTTCACCACTCAAAAAGTGAAACAACTCGATCATCCTTTATTGAATGATCCTGCATTTCGTGAGTTTTTTGGAAATCAATTACCTGATCAGCTTGATCAAGGACAAAATGAAAATAGCTTAGGTTCGGGGGTAATTGTACGTCCTGATGGCTATATTCTCACCAATAATCATGTAGTGTCACAAGCCGATCAAATTATTGTTGCACTTCAAGATGGTCGACGTGCGGCTGCTAAAATTATTGGAACTGACCCTGATACTGATTTAGCCGTGATTAAGATTGAATTGGATAAGCTTCCTGTATTGCCATTTAAGCTGAGTGGTAATGAAGTGGGCGATGTTGTGTTGGCGATTGGTAATCCATTTGGTGTGGGTCAAACCGTCACGCAGGGAATTATCTCTGCAACAGGTCGTTCAGATTTGGGTATTAACACCTATGAAGATTTTATTCAGACCGATGCTGCTATTAACCCAGGTAACTCTGGTGGCGCTTTGATTGATGTGGCTGGTAATTTGATTGGTGTAAATACCGCGATTTTCTCTCAATCTGGTGGTTCACTGGGGATTGGTTTTGCGATTCCAGCTAAAGTTTGTGAGCAAGTGCTGAATTCAATTTTGAAAGATGGTCGTGTGGTTCGTGGTTGGTTAGGTATTAGCTTAATGCCTATACAGCAAGATAATGTAATGCAACCAAAACAAGGTGGTGTGGTTGTTGCAGATGTCCTTAAAAATGGACCAGCAGCTCAAGCAGGATTACTGAAAGGCGATAAAATTACTCAGGTGAATGATGAGAAGATTACTTCAGCATCGCACTTGATTAATTATGTGGCATTGCAAGCACCAAACAGCTCCATTCAAATTCAAGTACAACGGGGTGATCAGGCATTAACCTTAAATGTGGTGGTTGGGGAACGCAAAGTCCAAAATTCAGATTCCCAATATATTCCATTACCAAAACGTTAATTTCAGCATAAAGCCCCAAAGTTGGGGCTTTTTAATGATGGAGTATTAAGTTCTTAGCCGAATTATCTAAGCCAGTTGGCTTCAATCAGTTGAGAGTTTATGCTCAAATACAGTATGAAAATACAAATGAATACATAGGGAAACATCATGACCAATCCAATGATGCATCAGGTAGTTATTACCGAAGTGGGTGGACCAGAGAAATTAGCAATAGAGCAAACCACAGTACCAGAACCAAAAGCAGATGAAGTATTGGTTCAAGTGCATGCTTTTGGATTAAATCGCCCTGATATTTTACAACGTCAAGGTCTGTATCCAATGCCTAAAGGTGTAACGCCTGTACCTGGTTTGGAGGTTGCAGGTGAGGTGATTGCCGTCGGTACTGAGGTACAAAACTTTAAAGTGGGTGATCAGGTTTGTGGCTTGACCAATGGTGGTGGCTATGCGGAGTATTGCGTGGTTCCTGAAACCCAAACTTTAAAAATTCCTACGGGTTTGAGCTATGTACAAGCCGCAGCAATACCTGAAACTTTCTTTACCGTCTGGGCGAATGTGTTCCAAATGGGTAAAGCCAAAGCAGGAGAAACGGTGCTGATTCATGGTGGAACTAGTGGTATTGGTACTACAGCCTTAATGCTCTGTAATGCCCTTGGTTTAAAAACCTTTGCAACAGTGGGCTCTGATGAAAAAGTTCAGGCGATTGCACATTTAACCGATGCAATTAACTACAAAACCCAAAACTTTGAAAGTTATATTCAGGAAAAGACTGAACAGGCTGGGGTAGATGTCATTTTAGATATCGTCGGTGCACCTTATTTAGAGCAAAACCTGAATTTATTACGCAAAGATGGACGTTTGGTTTACATTGCCTTTTTGGGCGGTGCGAAGGCTAAAGAGGTTAAACTTGGTCAAATCATGATGAAGCGTTTAACCATTACTGGCTCAACCATGCGTGCACGTAATACTGCGGAAAAAGCAGAAATAACCAAAGGTTTACAGGAAAATGTTTGGCCATTGTTAGAGCAAGGACAATGTATTCCAATGATTTATAAAACCTTTAAATTTGATCAAATCCAAGATGCGCATCGTGCCATGGATACTGGTGAACATATTGGTAAAATAGTAGTGGAAGTCATCTAAAGTACAGCATCTATTGATTTCTAAGTTGGCTTTAAGTAATCGTCTGCAAGAAGATGGTGAAGCTGACTTTGATGTTTATATTTGAGCATGGTTGTAAAGACTGCTCTTTATGTTGGAAGTATGCGAGAATAGGACTTTATTTTTAATGTAAACGAGCAGTGCATGACTGAACAATCTCCTGAGCAATTAAGTGATATCGAAATTTTAGACATTTTAAAGTCTATGAAAAACGATAAGCTCAATGTTGAAGCCAATCAAATCATTCGTGATGGGGGAAAGGCTGGACGTCAGGAAGCACACAAACAAGCTTTAGTTGCATTGCATCAATCTTTTGAAGAGAAATTTGTTGAAGCGGTAACGCTGGCATTGAATCTGAACTCAACTCAAGCGAAAAAAATTCGTTATAAAAAAGACCGTATTCGTATCTTAAAAGCACAAGGTATTGATTACTTAGCAATTGATGGTGTGGAGACAGCACAAGTCTTGGCGCAAGTTGCACAAGCAATTACCCGTGAAGATGCAACCGTGACAGAAGATTTGCACAACATTTTCCCATTTTGGAAGCAAGGTTGGCCAATGGTGCAATTTGATAATGCCTACAAAATTTTAGAAGATGATATTTTGATTCATTATCAAGCCGTTTTAGATGAATTGATTGCAAAGTACTAAACACGGTTCATAAAAAAGAGCATCAGAGGATGCTCTTTTTTATTTTAAAGCGATTTATCTAAGCTTGGAATGCAGAGGAAAAACTCTAAAAATTACAGCTATCACTCATATCTAAGGTACTTGCTGAGAGGTTTCTGATTAAACTTTTTTACATATTTAAGTTAGAAAAATTCACAATTAAAGCTCCCCAATAATGCCAATTTGAATAAAATTGAGGCAGATAATTTTCCCATCATTTAGGCATCAATAATAAATGAGTGCATCAGTGATTGACGGATCAGTTGATAAAATAAAAAACCTCGCAATAAGCGCGAGGTTCAATAAGAAGGCTAGAACGTAAATTAGTTTTCTGAACTTTCGCTAGTAGAGTTTTCTTGCTGTTCTAAAAGTCGTGTCACCAGCAGTTGGTCAATTTTAAAGTGATCGACATCAACCACTTCAAATTTATAGCCACCAAAAATTACAATATCCGCAGGGCGCGGGATTTTGCGTAAGCGATACATCATAAAGCCAGCTAGGGTTTCATAGTTTTCATCATCAGGCATTTCATCAATTTCGAGCGCATGCTTTATATCTTCAATTGGGGTGCTGCCTTCAATCAGCCATGAGTTGTTATCCCGTTTAATGATTTGCTGTTCTTCATCCATGGGTGTAACCCAGTCACCCATCACAGTAATCATGATATCCGAAAGGGTAATGACGCCAACTACCAAGGCATATTCATTGATTACGACCGCAAATTTTTCTTTGCTGGAGCGGAAGCGATCCAACAACTCAGAAAGTGTTAATGTATCTGGAATCGTGAGTACATTACGAATCGTACTTTCATTAAGTTGCAGTAAAGATTGATTATTTAGAATACGTACCAAAATATCTTTGGCATCGACGTAACCAATGACATCATCAATATTTTCACTACAGACTAAAAACTTTGAATAAGGATATTCCGCCAATTTTTGACGAATACTCGCTTCAGATTCATTTAACGTAAAATACACCACATTTTCTCGGGTGGTCATGCTTGAGGGTACATTACGTTCTTCAAGCTCAAATACATTCTCAATAAAATGATGCTCTTGCTTTTGTAAAACACCTGCTTGTGCGCCTGCATCCATGACAGCGGAAATATCATCAAAGGTAATATTGTCATCACGAATGGTATTGACCTTAAATAGTCTAAACAATAGATTGGCTAAAGCATTAATGATCCAAGCCAAAGGTTTACAGACTTTGATAAACACTTGAATCGGATTAATGACTGCAATCGAGATTTTTTCTGGTGCGATCATGGCCATACGTTTTGGCATTAAATCGGCGAACAGGATGAATAAAGAAGTGACTAAGGTAAAAGACAGGACAAAGCTGATGGTTTCGGACCAGTCACCCGTATAGAAGCGAGATACAAAAGAGAGAAAATAAGGACGGAATGCACCTTCACCTAAAATACCGCCTAAAATTGCAACTGCATTTAGACCAATTTGGGATGCAGCAAAAAAATCAGCTGAATTTTCTTGTAAATCTAAAACCTTTTGCGCTCTTTCTTCACCAGCTTCGGCTAAAATTTTGAGTTTGACTTTACGCGCGCCTGCCAGAGCAATTTCTGTAAGAGACAGAAAACCCGCACCTGCGATCAGAAGTGCAATGATTATAATATTCTGGAAGAGGCTCACGAATCCACCTGCGGATCATCATTATTATGGAATATTTTTAACACAAAAAAGCACTTGGGGAAGAAGTCGATTCAACCCGAAGTGCTTACAGTATAATCTTAAACAAAAAGAATTTAAGAAAAATCTAATTAATAATGTGAAAATTGTGTGTTATTGAGTAAGAATTCACGATTTTCTTCTTCAATCATTTGACGTGCAACATACAGAATCAATTGACGTAACCAACGATGTGCGGGGTGATGGTGCAATAACGGACACCATGCCATCTTCAGCTCAAACTCTGGAATATAAAATGGTGGATCTTTGATTAATAAGTTTTGGCTTTTTGCTTGAAGTCGCGCAATACGTGTTGGCAAAGTTGCAATTAAATCGACATTTGATGCCAATAAAGCAGGCATTTGGTAGTGTCGAGTAAAGACGGAAATTTTACGCTTTTGACCAATACGCTCTAAAGCTTGATCAATCCAGCCTAAACCTGCCTGTTTCTCAGGGTTAACACCAAAACCGACTCCCATACCTGTTTTAGACACCCAGATATGTTGAGCATCAAGATAACTTTTTAAGTTTAAGTTAGATGCAGCAGGGTGTTTACTATTCAGCAAGCATGAAAAACTGTCGCGCCATACCAACACTTGGTGGAAGCTTTGTGGAATTTCATTAAAGCGGTTAATGGCTAAATCGACTTTACCTTGTTCCATATCGCGATAAGACACATCACTCGGTGTTAAGAAGTCTAAAACGACATTAGGGGCTTCTGAACGTAAGGCTTTGACTAGGCGAGGGACTAGAGTCGCTTCTGCATAGTCCGAAGTCATAATGCGGAAAACACGATTAGAGGTATAAGGACGGAATTCAGTACGAGGTTCTAAAATCATCGAAAGGTCAGACAAGGCATCGCGAATGCGTGGCTGTAATTCAAGCGCACGTTCGGTTGGTGTCATACCTTCAGATGAACGAATCAAGAGAGGATCATTAAAAAGATTACGCAGGCGACGTAAGATGTTACTCATTGCAGGTTGGGTAACGCCCAATTGCTCTGCTGCACGTGTGACGTTTTTCTCACGAAGTAATACATCAAGATAAATGAGTAAGTTAAGGTCGACCCGCTCCAGATTCATAAAATAAATACCAAGAATAAACTTATGAAATTATGTTGATTATGCCATAAGCTGCAAGGCTTGTGTAGAAAATATGATGAAAAATGAAGAGGAAAAGGCTGAATCATTTGCATGCGCATAGTAGCTGAAAACACCGAAATAGAAAAGTATTTGCACTTAAAAAGGCGCAGTCGCGGAACTTGTGCTAGCACAAAATCTATTCAATAGGTTCAATTGAATATTAGTCGTTTTATTGATGGGTAGAATCTAAAGTAGGCCGCATTTTATACATCTGTATTTTAATTTTTAAGTATAAAAATACAAAATTTAGAGCATGAAAATCGACCTAAAATGGAAGGAAATAGATAGTCACGACTTAAGTCTAATGCTTATTTTTTAATCCAATTTATCAATTTGTAAGTAATCATAATTTTCTGGTTTTATTTTTTATTATTAAATAACAGTAATTTATAATAAATCAATGTGCTTATAATACGACTTTGATCTATATATTTTTTTAAAAAATACCGAAAATTACTTGAGGATATTGGATTAATTTTGCAACTCAATCTAATCTGTATTCATCGTAATGAAGTGTAGTAAATCTGAACAAAAATCATTATTCAGATTCTAGTGCTTCAATTGATGAAATCCTAATATTATTACAGGAAAATATCATGACTACATACCAAACAGCGATTGATGCAATCCGCGAATTAAAAGCAAAATTCGGTAACACATGGGCAGACATCAGTGCTGAAGATGCTGCGCGTATGCAATTACAAAACCGTTTCAAAACTGGTTTAGACATTGCTAAATACACAGCTGCTATTATGCGTCGTGATATGGCTGCTTATGATGCCGATTCTAGCAAATACACTCAATCATTAGGTTGCTGGCATGGTTTCATCGCGCAACAAAAAATGATTGCGAACAAAAAATACTTCGGCACTACTGAACGTCGCTACATCTACCTTTCTGGTTGGATGGTTGCTGCTCTTCGTTCAGAATTCGGTCCACTTCCTGACCAATCTATGCACGAAAAAACTTCAGTTCCTGCATTAATTGAAGAAATCTACACTTTCTTACGTCAAGCTGATGCTAAAGAATTAAACGATTTGTTCCGTGCACTTAAGAAAGCACAAGAAGCTGGTGACACTGCTAAAGCGGCTGAAATCACTGCTCAAATCGACAACTTTGAAACTCACGTTGTGCCAATTATTGCGGACATCGATGCTGGTTTCGGTAACGAAGAAGCGACTTACTTACTTGCTAAGAAAATGATTGAAGCTGGTGCTTGTGCGCTTCAAATCGAAAACCAAGTATCTGACGCTAAACAATGTGGTCACCAAGCTGGTAAAGTAACTGTTCCGCACGAAGACTTCATTTCTAAAATCCACGCGTTACGCTATGCATTCTTAGAAATGGGTCTTGATGACGGTATCATCGTTGCACGTACTGACTCTGAAGGTGCTGACTTAACTCAAAAAATCCCAGTGGTTAAAGAGCCAGGCGACATCGCTTCTCAATACATCAGCTACTTAGACACAGTTGAAATTGACATTGCTGATGCTCAAGAAGACGAAATTCTTATCAAACGTAACGGTAAATTACACCGTCCTAAGCGTTTAGCTTCTGGTTTGTACCAATTCCGTGAAGGCACGCAAATTGACCGCGTTGTACTTGACTGTGTGTCTAGCTTACAAAATGGTGCTGATCTTCTTTGGATCGAAACTGCGACTCCAAACGTTGATGAAATCGCTCACATGGTTAACCGTGTACGTGAAACTGTTCCAAATGCGAAACTTGTTTACAACAACTCTCCATCTTTCAACTGGACGTTAAACTTCCGTCAACAAGCTTACGACCGTTGGGTTGCTGAAGGTAAAGACGTTTCTGCTTACGACCGTGCTAAATTAATGAGCGCTGAGTACGATGCAACTGAATTAGCTGCTGATGCTGATGAGAAAGTACGTACATTCCAAGCAGATGCTTCTCGTGAAGCTGGTGTATTCCATCACTTGATTACACTTCCGACTTACCATACAGCTGCTCTTTCTACTCATGAGCTTGCTCAAGGTTACTTCGGTTCTGAAGGTATGTTGGCTTATGTTGCTGGCGTACAACGTAAAGAAATCCGCGGTGGTATCGCTTGTGTTAAACACCAAGCAATGGCTGGTTCTGACATCGGTGATGATCACAAAGAAATCTTCTCTGGTGACAACGCTCTTAAAGCGCACGATGATGCTAAAAATACAATGAACCAATTCGCTGCTCACTAAGTCGCGATCTGATTCGAAAAGCCCTGCGTAAGCAGGGTTTTTTTATTGGAAAATTTTAGAAAAGAGATTGAGCTTGTGAACTTGCGGCATGGTTTTTTACATGTTGCATGGGTTTGGAATACGGACTGATCCATAGAACATAAGCGTGTGGCGTAGTGTATTTTATTTATCATCATATTCTAAAGATCTTATGTGTGATGCTTGGTTGATTTATAGATCAATTGAAAAATAAATAAATGGTGAATTATTGAAAACATAACGCTTGGTCGTGTTATGAAATTAAAGAGCAATCAAATTTTAATGTGAAACGGAATTAGGAATGAATCAGTATTTCTAACTCGGGAGATATTTTTTTACAAATAAAGATTGAATACTGGATGAGATTAGCCATGCAAAAAGTTAAGAATTTGTCACATATTTATGGAATTTTCGGCGTTATAAGGAGGCATAAAATTGCATGATGCAAATTGATAGATAAACTTAAATATGGATCAAAATATTAGAAACAAATATCTTATACATTTATATATTGATGGATTTATTTTTGAACGATTGGTACTTTTTTTATTCAAATAGGCTGCTAGAATTCGCTGTCTTTTTTTTGTTGCTTTTGGTGTTGCTGTGTTTGAGAAGTTGGCTGAACAATCTTTGGCATTGATGGGGTGGAAGACGGATAACCATTGGCCTGAACATTTAGAGCAATGTGTCATGATTGCGGCACCACATACCAGTAATTGGGATGCGCTTTACGCGCGTTTGGCTTTAAAGGCACTTGGGGTTAACGTCCGACTGACCATTAAAGATAGTTATATGAAACTACCTTTCGGTCCTTTTGTTCGTGCAATGGGTGGGATTGGAATTGACCGTCGCCCGAAAAAAGAAGGTGAAGCTCGTCCAAGCATGGTTGAACTCATGACGGATTTATTTAAAACTCACCCTAAACTGGTAATGTTGGTTACTCCAGAGGGCACACGTGCTAAACAAGAACAATGGAAAACAGGTTTTTATCATGTTGCAGTCAATGCAGGTGTACCTATTGCCTTGGCTTATATGGATTATAAAAAGAAAGAGGCAGGCGTCGGTAAAATTGTTTATCCAACAGGAAACTATGAGCAAGATATGCAGGAAATTATGCAGTTCTACGCCAGAATTCATCCTAAGTTTCCTGAAAAGTTTAGTGTCGATACCCGTTATTCGAATTAACCAGATGTATAACATGATCAGGTAAATAAAAAGCGAGGTTAGTACAGCTATCCTCGCTTTTTTTCTGATTAGCATGAATGGGGTAGCTACTGGCTTAATCCCCCAAGTGACTGACAAGCTTCTTTATAATGTTCATATTCAACCGAGATAACATCTGGTAAAGGTTCATGAAACAGAATGTCTCCATCTTTATAGCTTTGTACATAAGCTTCAACTTTTTGACGGCTATTGCCTAAGGCATGCTCATGATAACTATTGATTGGGCTATGTATCATTTGACTGGATTCAATATTGTGGCATTGAAATTGTTCGAGCATTTTTTCGGCTTGTTTTATTTCTTTACTGGTGCCGAAAGCGCAGCCTGAAAAAAGCAGGGCGCAAGAAATTATGGAAAGGCGTAACATGTCGCATAGTATGTTGTGAAAGTGCTCTGCATTCTATGTGGCAATGTGTTGAGATGATATATTTTTAATGTATGAGTTTGATTTTTTGGATGCAAAGTAGACAGAAGTGCACCTAATCATCTCCAGAGAAATTGAAACGAACGTAATTGAATAGTCAGTGTAATTCTAAAGCAGTAATATAGTTCAGAATCCATAGCTGGTCCAAATCATGAAAATTGTGGCTGATGAAAATCTTGCTTTTACCGATTATTTTTTTTCGGAATTCGGTGCAATCCAACATGTTGCAGGTCGTAACCTGAGTCATCAAGACGTTGCAGATGCTGATGCACTTTTGGTTCGTTCCGTGACCAAGGTAAATGCTGCTTTGGTGGAAAATACGGCATTGCGTTATGTTGGGAGTGCGACTATTGGTACAGATCATCTGGATATTCAAGCCTTAAATGCTGAGGGTATTCCATGGTCGAATGCTGCTGGATGTAATGCGCAAGCCGTGGCTGAATATGTGATTACGGCACTTCTACATTTAAAACCTGAGCTGATTTCTGTCGAGCAAAATTTTTGCCTGGGCATTGTAGGGTTGGGGAATGTCGGTTCACGTCTTGCGACTATGGCGCAATTGTTGGGTTGGCAGATCATCGCCTATGATCCATTGGTCAGCAAAGAGCATGTTACCCAAGTGGATTTTTCAGTGTTATTAAAGCAGGCAGATGCTATTTCTATTCATGTGCCGTTAACCAAAACGGGAGAACATCCAACCTATCATATGTTTAATGCTGCATCTTTGGCACAAATGAAACCGAATGCCATACTCATTAATTCGGCACGCGGTCCTGTGGTCGAAGAAGCAGCTTTAATGCAAGATATTCAGGTGACGAATCGTGCAGTGGTATTAGATGTATTTGAACATGAACCTGAAATTTCTGAAGAGTTGTTGCAGTTGTTAGCTCTCGCGACACCGCATATTGCAGGATACAGTCTTGAAGGAAAAGCGCGTGGTACGCAGATGATTTATGAGGCATTCTGTAAAGTTTTTAATTTCGAGATTACAAAACGCTTTGAAAGCCAGCTACCAAGTTGCCAACAATATTTTGAACAAGCAGATTTTAAAACGGTACTGACTCAATATTTAGCTCAGATTTATGATATTGCTCAAGATGATGCCAATTTAAGAGCATGTGTAAAGCAAGGCAAAGTGGAACAACACGCTTTTGATACGCTAAGAAAGAATTATCCCCTTCGACGCGAATGGGCAGCACATGGAGGTCCGCAAGCATGAGTCAAATTCACTTTCAACCGACCTGTGATTTAGTGGCTATGCAAGCCCGTGCCAAAATGTATGCCAAAATTCGTCAGTTCTTTGCTGAACGGCAAGTGTTAGAGGTGGAAACCCCAATTCTCTCACAAGCAGGTGTGACCGATGTGCATCTGGCTTCAGTACAGGCGCAGCGTCATGTACAGGGCAAACTAGCAACGCATTATTTACAGACCTCGCCCGAGTTTGCGATGAAACGTTTATTGGCGAGTGGTAGTGGTCCGATTTATCAAATCTGTAAAGTTTTCCGTGACGATGAACACGGGCGTAAACATAACAGTGAGTTTAGTATGCTGGAGTGGTATCGCCCGCACTTTAGTTTGAAAGAGTTGATGTTTGAGGTGACGGATTTACTGAATGTGACTTTGGCACATCGCTTTGGAGACATTCGTCCGACGGTCTTAAGTTATAAACATGCCTTCATGGATCGTTTAGATTTAAATCCATTGCAAGCTACGCTGAAAGAATTGCAAGATTGTTGCCAACGCGTTGGTTTAAATCTGGACTTGGGTGATGACCGCCTTGGCTATATAGACTTATTGTTTTCCCATTTTGTTGAGCCGAGTCTTGGTTTTGATACGGCTGTGTTCTTAACGGATTTCCCACCAGAGCTGGCATCTTTGGCGAAAACCAAACTCGATGAAGATGGCGAGCTGGTTGCTGCGCGTTTCGAACTGTATATTGAAGGCTTGGAATTAGCCAATGCCTATGATGAGTTGATTGATGCGGAAGTATTACGTCAGCGTTTTGAGGCAGATAATCAAGAACGTGAGCAGTTAGGTTTGCATGTGATGCCTATCGATGAATATTTATTGGCAGCTTTACCGCAGATGAGTGAATGTGCAGGTATTGCTTTGGGTCTAGATCGTTTATTGATGGTGGCGACTGAAAAGATGCGGTTAGAGCAGGTGATTACCTTTCCAGCTCAAATTGCATAGCTAGAAGCATCAGCTAGTATTTTAAAAAAGCCCTTTATCTGAAATAGATAAGGGCTTTTTATTATTGTGGATTATCTATTGTGTTGTGCGTCGCTTTATAGGCTTCTAAGGCTTGAATACGTCGTTGAATCAGCATTTCACCAATTTCGGAGCCTTGGATGTCTACAGGTAAGTCCTGAGCTTTAATGCCGCGTACAATTTCCATGGCATTGCGGACATATTCAGCTTGAGGATATGCTCGATCTTCAAGTCCGAGACGTCCACGGGCATCACACTCACAGGCTTGAACAAATGCTTCAACACGTTCTGGACGACGTAGCACATCTAAACGTTGTAACAGACGCCAGAGGGTGCCTGGTTTTAGTGAAAACGCCTGATGACACTTTAAATGTTCTTTACAGACAGCTAAAGCTAATTGTTTGGTCTGAGTCGGAACTTTTAAACGATCGCATACATTCGTCACAGGTTGAATGCCACGTTCTTCATGCATGATATGACGAGGTAATTCATGCTCAGGGGTGAGGGCTTTGCCTAAGTCATGCACCAGTACGGCAAAACGGACATCCAATGAATAGTTGGCTTTGCAGGCTTGATGCAGTGACATCAAGGTGTGAATACCACAGTCAATTTCAGGATGATATTCAGGGCGCTGCGGGATACCAAACAAAGCTTGAATTTCAGGGAATAAAACTTTTAAAGCACCACAGGCTTCTAGTACTTCAAAATAAATATCGGCATGCGGTTCCATGAGTGCACGTGCGGTTTCTTTCCATACGCGTTCAGGAGTTAGGGCATTCAACTCACCTGATTCTGCCAATTGACGCATTAAATCCAGTGTTTCGGTTGCAATGCTAAAACCTAAAGGTTTATAGCGTGCAGCAAAACGTGCCACGCGCAGAACACGCAAAGGATCTTCGACAAAAGCATTGGATACATGGCGCAGAATTTTATTGGCGAGGTCTTGCTGCCCCAGATAGGGATCATAAATTTGACCCTCTTCATCCATGGCCATGGCATTGATGGTTAAGTCACGACGAATCAAGTCATCTTCTAGCGTGACGCTGACATCGGTATAGAATTCAAAACCATGATATCCCTGTCCTGATTTACGTTCAGTACGGGCCAATGCATATTCTTCTTTTGATTCTGGGTGTAAAAAAACAGGAAAATCTTTGCCTACAGGCTGATAACCAAGTGCAAGTAATTGCTCTGGAGTAGCACCAACAACGACATAATCTTTTTCGTGATAGGGATGTCCGAGTAAGTGATCTCGTACTGCACCGCCTACTAAATAAACTTGCATGAAAAAACCTCTATTCTTCAAGCAATCATGCTACAGAATAGAGGTTTTCTCAAGTCAATAACTTGAGCTTTTTACTAAAGATTAAAGCGCTTCAGTTTCAGCTTGCTGGATTTCAGCCACAGTTAATGCTGTCATGTTGACTAAACGACGCGTTGTTGTCGTTGGAGTCAAAATGTGAACTGGTTTCGCTGCACCGAGTAAAATAGGACCAATGGTCACATTGTTACCAGAAGTTGATTTCAATAGGTTGAATGAAATGTTTGCAGCATCAAGGTTCGGCATAATTAACAAGTTTGCAGAACCTTTGAAACGTGAGTTCGGGAAGGCAAAGTGACGAATGGTTTCGTCCATTGCAGCATCACCGTGCATTTCACCTTCAACTTCAAGTTCAGGTGCAATTTCACTCAAGATTTCAAATACTTTACGCATTTTTTGAGCGCTTGGATCATTTTGATCTGAACCGAAGCTAGAGTGCGAAAGAAGTGCAATACGTGGTGTCATACCAAAACGACGAACTTCTTCCGCAGCTAAAATCGTCATTTCAGCCAACTGTTCAGCAGTCGGGTTAGTATTTACATAAGTATCAGCAATAAAAAGGTTACGATCTTCAAGCATTAATGCGTTCAAGGTGAAGAAGTTGGTACGACCTTCTTTCAAACCAATCACGTTTTTCACGAAGTCCAAGTGAATGTCATAGCTTGAGTAAGTACCACACAACATACCATCAGCAAGACCATGTTTAACCAACATACCTGCAATTAATGTAGAACGACGACGCGCTTCACGGTGTGCGTATTCAGGTGTTACCCCTTTACGTTGCATGATGTCGTAGTAGTCTTCAGCAAATTTTTCGTAGTTCGGGTTGTTTTCTTGGTCAACAATTTCAATGTTCACGCCATGTTCTAAGCGTAAACCTAATTTTTTAATGTTGGCTTCGATAACTGCCGTACGACCCACCAAAATTGGCTTCGCCATGCCTTCGTCCACAGCAATTTGAACCGCACGTAATACACGAAGGTCTTCACCTTCTGCATAAGCAATACGTTTAGGATCTGTTTTTGCTTGAGCGAAGATCGGCTTCATCATGAATGCAGAGTTATAGACAAACTCAGACAAACGTTGACGATAAGCAGAGAAATCTTCGATTGGACGGGTTGCCACACCAGAATCCATCGCTGCTTGAGCAACTGCAGGTGCAATTTCAAGAATCAAACGTTGATCAAGTGGGCGAGGAATCAGGTAGTCACGACCAAATGATGCTGATTTTTCACCATAGGTTGCAGCATCTGCTTCAATGTGCGCCATACGTGCAATTGCGTATACGCAGGCGATTTTCATTTCTTCGTTAATGGTTGTTGCACCAACGTCCAACGCACCACGGAAGATATATGGGAAGCAAAGCGCGTTATTTACTTGGTTCGGATAGTCCGAACGGCCAGTTGCCATAATCACATCTGAGCGAACTTCATGCGCATGCTCAGGTAGAATTTCTGGATCTGGGTTTGCTAATGCAAAGATGATAGGATCTTTTGCCATTACCTTGACCATTTCTTTGGTTAAGATGCCTGCAGCAGAAAGACCTAGGAACATGTCAGCACCCGCAATTACATCTGCAAGTTGTGTGCCTTCAATATCTTGTACGTAGCGTTTTTTCGAGTCATCTAGACCTTCACGTTTAGTTGTCAATAAACCACGTGAGTCAGCAACGATGATGTTTTCTTTCTTGGCACCAATCGCGCAAAGTAAATCTAAACATGACAGGGCAGCAGCACCTGCACCAGACGCGACAATTTTAATTTCTTCAATTTTTTTGCCATTTAACTGAAGCGCATTCAGTAAGGCAGAACCGACGATGATCGACGTACCGTGCTGGTCATCATGGAACACAGGAATGTTCATGCGCTCACGAAGTTTACGTTCAATGTAGAAGCATTCTGGAGCTTTAATGTCTTCGAGGTTGATGCCACCGAAAGTTGGTTCTAATGCCGCAACAATATCCACAATCTTGTCTGGATCATTTTCAGCGATTTCGATGTCGAATACGTCAACACCAGCAAATTTCTTAAAGAGTACGCCTTTACCTTCCATGACAGGTTTTGACGCTAATGGACCGATGTTGCCTAGTCCAAGTACCGCAGTACCGTTACTGACAACGGCAACTAAGTTACCACGAGCAGTATATAGGGCAGCAGTTGAAGGGTCGCGTTCAATCTCTAAACAAGGCGCAGCAACACCTGGAGAGTAAGCAAGGGCTAAGTCATGTTGGTTGACCAGCTGCTTACTTGGTGTAACACTGATTTTACCTGGGGTTGGAAACTCGTGATAATACAAAGCTTGCTGTTTTAATGATTGATCGTCCATCTGTATCTCGTTTGTTACTGAGTGGTCCAGCTATGCTGGTGGTTTTTGCTGAATTTGCTCGAATATATCATTACTTGCGTTTTAAGCCCAGTCGAACACGTTTCTTTTTTGCACAAACTTAGACCTTCAGCCTATTGACTTAGATTAAGAGGGTATAAGTTTATGTTGTTGAAGGTATGCAGTCGCATTTTTTTCAGATAATGGCTTAGAAAACAGATAACCTTGGGCGATGTCACATTGTAATGTTTCGAGATAACAAAGCTGTTGTTCAGTTTCGATTCCTTCAGCGACGACAGTCAATCCCATTGCTTTCCCCATGGCGACCATGGCACTAATAATGGCATCTTGTTTACCATCACCAATATTGGCAATAAAAGCTCGATCTATTTTAAGAATATCAATCGGGAACTCGGCAAGATAAGCCAGCGAAGAGTAGCCTGTCCCAAAGTCATCTAAAGCAATATTGATATTGCGCTGTTTAATTTGGTCCAGCAATAGCTTGACGTTTTTTGAGTTCTCAATCAGCGAAGATTCGGTAATTTCCAGCTCTAAACTTTCCCCAGATATTTGATAAGTTTGAATTGCATCATCTAGATCAGAAAGCAGTTGTCCACGTTGCAGTTGCTGTGCAACCACATTGACAGAAACACAAATGTTTTTGAAACCAATGGAGTTCCAGTAACTGATCTGTTCCGCTGTTTTACGAATGACAATGCGTCCAATATCGGAAATGAGGCTAGTTTTTTCCGCCATCGGAATGAAAAGTGCAGGCGGGATAATGCCTTTGCTTGGATGATTCCAACGCACCAATGCCTCGAAACCATAGATATGCTGATCTTTAAAATTGATTTTAGGCTGGTAATAAACGATTAACTCATCATTGCGAATGGCTTGGCGTAAATCCCGTTCCAGATAAATCCCTTGCTCAAGTAATGCAGTATTGTCACTGGAATAATATTTGATGGTATGACCACCTAAGCGCTTCGCTTCAGTTAACGCTTGTTCCGCACAGTTATTTAAGTAGTCGAGTTGTCGACCATGTTCTGGATAGAATGAAATTCCCATGGACACTGTAATAAAATGTTCTTGTCCAAACACATCGAAAGGTTCAGCAAAAGCGTCTTGTATTCGCTCACAATGTTGCTGAATGGAAGGGCGGATATGTGAAATCTCATAGACGATGGCAAAGTCATCACCGTTCAAATGTGCTAGGAACAATGCATCTGTATTGGTGAGACGCAGGCGTTGAGCGACTTGTCTTAAAAGTTCATCTCCGCCATTGTTACTCAAGAATTCATTGAGTGGACGGAAACGGTCAATATTGAGTCGGATGACAGCCAACTGTTGTATCGAATCTTGATGGGATACCAAATATTGATGCAATTGATAGTTGTAGTAAAAACGGTTAGGTAGGTCGGTTAAGGTGTCGTAATTTTCCAGATAAGATAAACGCTGTTCTTGCAGTTTACGTTCGGTTAAGTCAGAAACAATACCAATATAGTTGATAACACGGTTATGTTCATCGTGAATGGCATTAATGTGCAGCCATAAAGTCAACTCTTTGCCAGAACGGAATTTTTCAGTCAGTTCACCGTCATATTCACCAGTACGTTCTAATTGCTCAAGAATGGCATGCTGAACTTGTTGTTGATGAGACTTTTTGTTTGCAGTAATGGCAAAGAGGTGTTGTCCCAAACAATCTTCTTTATGAAAGCCAGTAATTTTTTCATAGAAAGGATTCACATTTACATAATGTAAGTGTTTGTCCAAAATGAAAATGCCTTCAGCTGCTTGTTCTAACACACTGGCTGCCAGTTTTAAACGCTCCTGATCGGTACGTTCACGGTGAATATCACGTTGTATGCCAACCATACGTAGCGGTTTTTTATTATTTGGATCGCGTTCAATTACGCGACCAATATCATGTACCCATGTCCATTCGCCAGTGTTTTGTTGCACACGATAAGTTGCCTCATAACGGTCAGTTTCAGCACGAAGATGTCGTTTGAGCGCAGTCTTGAAGCCAAGTAAATCATCTGGGTGAATGATGTTTTGTAAATGAATACTATGTTCTTTAGAGTGTTTACGCTTTTTCTGTTGTTGGTAATCATTGACAGAGATATGACGTTCTTTAATGTTCCAGTCCCAAGGTTTTAACCCTGCAATTTCATGGGCAAGATCTAAATTTTGTTTCTGATTTTCTAAGTTGAGGTTCATCTGTTCAATATCGAAAGTGCGTTCTTTAATCTTTTGCTCTAAAAGTTGGTTATTCTGTTGGAGCTGTAATTCAATTTCTTTGGACTTGTCCATCTCATTTTTTAATTGTACACATAAGTCTTCAGTCCAAGCCACTTGCTGTTCAGCAGTTTTGATAAGTTGATTATTCCGTAAAAACAAAGAAGACAAGCGCTTATGAATACGGGCAGTGGAATTGGCACAGAGTAAGATAACGATGAGCACAAAGTTAACGGTGAGATGGAAGAGTTGATTAATTTGGTCAGTCAGAATGAATTGAGAGACAAAGTAAGGAATGATGGAAGGAATAAAAATTAAGCAAAAGTAATCCAGACGTTGGGTTAAAAAGGTCAGGGCTAAGGTTTGTGTCACAATCAGCATTAAGGCGGATAAGGTTAATGCATGTACAGGTTCAAAATTGGGGTTGACTTGAGGTAAGTGGTAATAAATTAAGGCGATTCCAATTGCGATTAAACTGCCGACACTAATACAAAGAAACTGTACCCAGCGATGTGCCTGAGAGACTTGATATTGTTCGGATTTAAACCAGAGTGCAGTGACTAACCAAAAAAGACTGACACAACATGTAGTCAGAAAAAACCAAATATTAAAATAAACAGAAAAGTGTGAAAAATTAAACTGATAAACGCAATAAACATATAAAAAAATGATAAGAATACTGGCCAAAAATAATTGGATATGCCTTATGGAATTATGAATTTGCGCAGCATGTAACTGCGGTCTAAGATTCGCATCTAAAAATTCTGGCATAACATTCATAACCTTATTTTTGTTTTGTTCTAGATGTAGTATAGGTTATACGTTCCATTTATTAGCTTAGTCGGTTATAAGATTACAAAATATTGAATCACATTTAGATTAATCAGGTTATTCATAAATATCAATCTAATCCATCTGTAATTTCATCATTTTAGAAAAACTATGGTCTAACATTGTAATTCAAGATAGATAAGGCAACCACAGGTGCAGTTTCGGTACGCAATACACGCTCACCAATGCACCAATTCATAAAGCCAACGTCATTTGCAGCTTGAATTTCAGCCTCACTCAAACCACCTTCAGGTCCAATCAGTAATGCTATGTTCTGACTGGCTTGAGTTAATGGGTCGGTTTCATCTTTATTCGGCGCGAGCACAAGTTTAGTCTCAGGAAGTGCAGACGCAAGCCATTTCTCTAAACTGAGTGGTGCAAGGATTTTTGGCACGATATTCATGCCACATTGTTCACACGCAGCAATCGCAATACCTTGCCAGTGATCTAACTTCTTTTGGTCTCGATCATACTTTAAACGCATTTCGCAACGTTCAGAGGTCAATAGTTGAATTTCTGAGACACCAAGTTCTACTGCTTTTTGAATCGCGTAATCCATACGATCGCCTTTACTCATGACTTGTCCGAGTAGGGTGCGAATTGTAGGAGTTCGATTTGTTGAGGTAAAGGAATTGATTTGAACAGTGGCTGATTTTTTTGAAACTTCAATCAGTTCCGCTTCATATTCACCGCCTTGTCCATTGAACAAGGTAGCTTGATCACCAACTTGAGCGCGAAGTACTTTACACCAATGATGAAAAACGGTTTCAGTCAGTTCAATCTGGGTATCAACCGCTAATTCAGCTTCAATAAAAAAACGTGGCATAAAGTACAACTCGTCAAAGTCAGGATTAAACTAAACCAAGGTCAGTCACAAGCTGACGGGTTGGATCAGTGGTGTTCATGGTGTAGAAGTGCAAACTTGGCGCGCCGCCAGCCAGCAAACGTTCACAAAGTTTCACAACAACTTCATGACCAAAGGCTTTGATACTCGCGGTATCGTCGCCATAAGTTGCCAATTGTTTACGAATCCAACGTGGGATTTCAGCACCCGTACCATCGGCGAAGCGAATCAGATTGCTGGCATTGGTAATTGGCATGATGCCTGGTGCAATTGGAATATTCACACCTTCTTTTTGAATACGCTCTACAAAATAGAAGTAAGCATCTGGATTAAAGAAGAACTGAGTTAAACCTGCATTGGCACCTGCATGGGCTTTGTCGCAGAAACGCTGAATGTCTAAATCAAAGCTTTCTGCTTGCGGATGCATTTCAGGGTAAGCAGCAACTTCAATATGGAAGTGATCACCTGAATGCTCACGGATAAAGCGCACGAGGTC
This sequence comes from Acinetobacter zhairuonensis, assembly GCF_022601715.1. Classification (GTDB taxonomy): domain Bacteria; phylum Pseudomonadota; class Gammaproteobacteria; order Pseudomonadales; family Moraxellaceae; genus Acinetobacter. The sequence continues at coordinate 177,261 of NZ_JAKVIM010000001.1, forward strand.
TGTTGCATATGGCAACTCGCCTAAACCGACTTGTCCAGAAGGTAAATCGCCACGTAAAGCGACAATACGGTCAATGCCTTGATCTTTATAGATGTCAAGTAATTCAGCAATGCGCGCTTTGTCATCGCCAATACAAGATAAATGTGGCGCTACAGGGGTGCCTTTACCATTGAATTCAGCAATCGCAGCAAGGGTGCGTTCACGAGTAGAACCACCAGCGCCATAAGTAATTGAGAAGAACTCTGGGTTTAATAACTGAAGTTCTTGGTGTACGACTTTAAGTTTTTCTGCGCCAGCATCAGTTTTGGTTGGGAAAAACTCAAAAGAAATAGGAACTTTTTTGCTCATCATCAAATCCTTTTTTATAAATGCTTTTTCTAATTTTTTAACCTCTCCTAAATCCTCTCTTTCGCTGAGTTTAAAAGCGGTACTTTAAACTCGCTCAGGAGAGGACTTCCCTTGAAATTCATTAAGATAATGAATTTTCCCTCTCCCTAAGGGAGGGGGCTAGGGAGAGGGTATAAAAACTTAGTATTTATAAGCGTCAGATTTGAATGGACCTTCAACAGCTACACCTAAGTAGTCTGCTTGTTCTTGAGTTAATTGAGTCAAGACACCACCAAAACCAGCAACCATTGCCGCAGCAACTTCTTCATCTAATTTCTTAGGAAGCAGTTCTACACGAATCGCTGCTTGTTTTTGATCTTCAGCAAGATCCGCAAATTTTTCAGCGAATAAGTGCATTTGACCAAGGACTTGGTTGGCAAATGAACCATCCATGATACGTGATGGGTGACCTGTCGCATTACCAAGGTTAACCAAACGACCTTCAGAAAGCAGAATGAGGTAATCGCTGTCATTTTCAGAACGATAAACTTGGTGAACTTGTGGTTTCACTTCAACCCATTTGTAACCACGTAAGTAGTTGGTGTCGATTTCAGTGTCGAAGTGACCGATGTTACACACCACTGCACCTGCTTTTAATGAATCAAGCATTGCAGCGTCACATACGTGGTAGTTACCTGTAGTCGTTACGATTAGGTCAGTATTTTGAAGAAGGTCAACATTGATGTCTTCTTTCTTGCCAGTTTGTACGCCGTTTTTGTATGGAGATACAACTTCGTAACCGTCCATGCATGCTTGCATTGCACAGATAGGATCTACTTCAGTAACACGTACAATCATGCCTTCTTGACGAAGTGATTGTGCAGAACCTTTACCTACGTCACCATAACCAATCACAAGCGCACGACGACCAGATAAAAGCATATCTGTACCGCGTTTGATGGCATCATTCAGTGAGTGGCGGCAACCATATTTGTTGTCGTTTTTAGACTTCGTTACAGAGTCATTTACGTTGATTGCAGGAACTTTTAAAGTACCGTCACGAAGCATTTCATACAGACGTTGAACACCTGTCGTTGTTTCTTCAGTTACACCGTGAATTTTTGCAATCACTTCAGGGTATTTTTCATGCACGAGGAGGGTTAAATCACCACCATCATCCAAAATCATGTTGGCATCCCAAGGTGTGCCATTTACATTGATTTGTTGTTCAAGACACCACATGTATTCTTCTTCTGTTTCGCCTTTCCAAGCAAATACAGGTACACCAGAAGCCGCAATTGCAGCAGCAGCATGGTCTTGAGTAGAGAAGATGTTACATGAAGTCCAACGAACTTCTGCGCCCAATTCAACCAATGTTTCAATTAAAACAGCAGTTTGAATGGTCATGTGGATACAGCCAAGGATTTTCGCACCTGCAAGTGGTTTTGCAGCAGCATAGCGCTTACGAAGACCCATTAAAGCTGGCATTTCAGCTTCAGCCAGTTTGATTTCTTTACGGCCGTAATCAGCTAGAGTGATGTCAGCAACTTTGTAATCTGTAAATGAAGCATTAACCGCGTTCATTACGATCTCCTTATAAAAACAAAAATTGATCATTATGTTCGCGGATGCCGTTGTTGATTAGAACGAGCGTCTAACCGAATCGTCGAGCCTAGCGATCTTACATTTATGTACCTGTAAGAAAGTCGCAGCATCCCTCGACTGCGGGCTATTGTACTTGGAAATTGATTTTGTTCCAATCTGTAATTGGTTAATATCTGGCTGAAAGGAATGTGCTGGAAATTACTTAATTGGAATCATAGTTTTAGTTATAAAAGCTATTTGGGTTGAAAATGCTAGATGACGCGAAATAATCTTAAAATCATAATTATTCAGTTGAGATATCTCTTTAACTTTCGTTTGTAAAAGCTTTGACAGATTACGATTAATCCTTGAGTTTAAATCTATAAGCATTATCATCCGCCCATTACATCTTGAGATCAAACCTATGGCTTTAGAGATTCCTGATTCGTTACTGAATCTAGAAGCAAACTGTGGCGTGTTTGCGGTTTGGATGTTGTTGCAACATCATGGCGTGCATGTCAACATCAATGAACTGATCAAGTTATGCCGACATGATCATCAAGATGGCACGTTTACCATTGCTTTAGCGGTTGCCTTAAAGAAGATTGGATTTAAGGTTGCTTTCCATACAGACTCAGATCCGAATATTGACCGTACCGAAAGACAAAGTTATAGCGAGGCGAAAGCATTGCGTATCCCGATTGAGCCTGCGTTGAGCTATGCCCAAATTCAGTCCCAAATTAAGCAGGGGAAAATGGTGATTGTGTACTACGATACACTGGATGAAGTAGGTAATCAGTCCTTGGTGTATTCAATTGATGATCAGGAAATCTGTTTCTTCGATAATTTTGAGCCGATGTCTGCACAGATATTTGAGCAACAACGTAAAGCCGAAGGCATTTGCCGACAAGCGATTGTGATTGATGATCGTGATGCTCAAATCCAGTCGACCATGTTGAATTAATTTAAGTGCTGTATTAAGGCTTGATGAGTTTATTAAGTTAAGTCATTAAGCCTTAATACTTGTTTGAACGTATCGTTAGTTCAAACAAGCCAATAATCGAAAGTTAAAGTTTTACCATTGATCGATTTCTGATTCCCATTCTTCAAATAATGCATTGACCCAAGTGTTTTTACCATTGTTGATGCGATAACTTTTTAGCTCTTTGAACTGACCATTTTCAATGAGGTAATAAACCAACTCACATTGTTGCTGATTGCCTGTACGGGTTCCTGTACCAATCAATAAGCGACTATCAAGTTTGTATTTTATCTGTCTAGGTGAAAATCCAAATTGTTCAGAATAGCAGTCTCGGAATGCATCGGGTAAATATGCAGTTGTTCCTGTTTGAGCATCATAAAGTAAGCCCGCGACACAACCGCCACCGCAGCCATATAATTCAATACCATAATGCCCTGCAAAATTGACAGGCTGTTGCGAAAGTTCAGTCATTAAGGTTTTATATAGTTTGGTTTTATTATTCAGCACAACCGTATGGTTTTCACCTGTATAAACTGGAGCAGGATAATCCTGAAAAGTCGGTTGAGCGAACACTATACTTGAGCTCAGTAGGGTCGAGAGGGCGAGAAATACTTGTCTGAATGGCATCGAAGTCCCCTAAAATTGTCTAATCTTAAATAAATTCAATATAGTATAAAAAGATCTATCAAAAAAATCAGAATACCGTGAAAGGATGAGAAATGAATCAATGGCAATGGCCCGGTTTTTGGGTAAGCATGGTGATTGTGACAAGTGCACATGCCAATGACAGTACTGGCTTTGTTGGAACTGGCGGGGTTGAGTATGTACATAACCCCAATATTTCAATGCAAAGCGAAGACTTATTTATTAGTAAAAAACAGATTCGGGTGGATTATAAATTTAAGAATCTCACTGCTCGTGACATTACCGAAACGATTTTGTTTCCTTTACCTCGCGTCGGCAGTTCTAGAGAAAGCGATTTTGCAGATACTGAAGGCTTAATCCAAAGCTTTCAGGTTCGACAAAATGGTCAGTTACTCAAACCTGCTGCGCATGTGCGTGCTTTTTTACCTGATCCAGATGCTGCGTCAGATGCAACAGCAGAATATCCTGTCATCGATGTCACGACGGCGTTGAAAGCATGCGGTTTATCGGATCAAGAACTTATGTTGCCGTGGACACAGAATCAAGATATTCACAAAATCAGTGCCAAGATGATGCAGTGTAATAACCCGAAAGTACAAACTTTATTGAGATCGTATGATCGAGGTGCTGAAATCTATTGGGAGGCGCAAGTGGTGTATAGCTGGCAGCAGACCTTTAACGCCAATACCATTACCCATATCCAACATCAGTATAGGCCTTTAATCGGCGGTTCCGTTGCCCTGTATCCCGCTGAAGATGAAAAAACCTATTGTATGGATCCATCCTTTAAAGCGGGTTTACGCAAGGCACAGGCACAACACGCACCATATAGTGCACTAAGTTATATCCTGACCACAGGGGCGAATTGGGCTAAACCGATTGCAGATTTTAAGCTGACAGTTGAACGTGATGCCGGGGAATTGGTGTCTTTTTGTTGGGATGGCAAAGTACAAAAAATTAGTCCAACTCGCTTTCAAATGTTGAAAAAGAATTTCCTGCCAAAACAGGATTTGAATATTATTTTTGTGAAGAAGCAATTTCGAGTTGAATAAAAAAAGCCCATGCTGTACATGGGCTTGAAATGCATTGAGCTTAGCTGAATTGTTGTGCCTTGAGTGACCATTCATCTGCTTTGGCTTCATCGACGTCGACGCCCAGACCATGTTCATAGATACACGCCAAATCACGCATGGCTTGTACTTCACCCAACTCTGCGGCTTGTTCTACCAAAGTAACTGACTTGGCGACATCTTTTTCTACGATATTGCCGCGGCGGTAAAATCCCGCTAATTCTAAAATCGCTGCGGGATGATTCAAGGCACTGGCCTGTTTTAGCCAGTGATAGGCATGTTCAAAATAAGTGTTGGCTTCGGTCGGATCTTCTTCAAGCAGTTCTTTGGCATATACCACGTAGCCTTCACCTAGCCAGTACATGGCTTCCACATGACCATTGCCCGCAGCCTTGAGTGCCCATTCTTCGGCACGTTCAATATCCTGCTCATCTTCACTTTCCATGTAGAGATTGGCTAATTCAAACTGAGCTTCGGCATTACCTGCACTTGCTCGATTAATCAGTTCCGCAGAAATAGAGGGAAGATGAGACATAATAATTCCAATTTACAACCAATAAAAAAGCCAATCTGAAGATTGGCCGGGAGATTATAACTGAAAATACGAGATTATTCTGTAGCTTTATACCAGAAGAAATCCAATTGAGACTGCTGCCAGTCCGATCAGTAGGTAGGCGAGTACTTTTATTTTATTTGGGTAGTAACTCAGCATCAGTCCAATCAGCAGGGCTGCAAAAGTCAAGACGCCAATCCAATAGCTGAGCATAGTACTGATTTTACCTGCAAGCAGACAAATCACGAGGCTAACTGGCAACAGTATCCAGCCAAGTGAAGAAGCAGCATAGGTCTGAGCTAGGCTAAGCTCGCGATTAAAAATCTGCTTTTGGTGTTTAGACATAGCACTTGCTAAAGCGATGAATGCCAAACTGGAGATTGACCCAATCAAGAGAAAAAAGCTCATAGACTGATCTCCTGTGGTTTTTGCGACACTTTCTTTGGTTTTGTGACCACGCCTTTATGCTGCTTAACTTTGCGATAAGCCAGATAAAAAATTCCAGCCAATACCCAAGTCATTAAATCGAAACTGGCAATCATCCATTGACCATTGGCAATACTTTGCCACAGTGGTTGTCCACCTGTAACAAGATTCAGAACGGATAAGCCTGCATATACAAGGCTGCTGAAGAACAGCAGTTCGAGCCATGCTTGACGATGGTTACGGAACATTGCATAGAGGAGGCTGAATAGCCATGCCATCAAGAAACTGCGAATTTCCCATTCGGCACGCGCTTCTAACTGCAAAGGTAATAGGCGATTGGCGTAGAAATATGCTGCACATGCTAGAGGTAAGCCAATGATGGCGGCAATATTGGTGACTTCGACTAAGCGATAGCCAAACGATTTATAGCCTTGCTTTTGTTGTTGTGGCGCACGTTTTACACACCACAAAATCAGCCCTGTCGCAACCATCAACGATCCCAAAATGCCAGAACCAAAGAGTAACCAGCGTAAGCTGAGGTCTAAGCCACGTGCTTCGTGTAATACGGTCACCACATTGTAAATCCCCATTGGAACTGAAGTTTGGTAAGCAGTTTGAGGATTTGTGGTATTTGTTCCAGTGACTCCATTAAATTGAAAGCTAGGCATGACATTACGGGCAATTACGCTTTCAGCATATAGTGCTTTAATTTCTACTGTTGCATTTGTGGTGTTGGGTGCAATGATTTGGATTGAACCTATCGGATTGCTTTGCCATTGTGCTGCGGCATAACTCAACATGGGGGTGAGATCTGCCAGTGCAGCTATTGGGTTTGTCTTCTCATGGTGCTCATGTTCTCCATCACCTTGCTTTTCGCGTCCAGACGAGTGTTCACCTGATCGTACTTGAGTACGTTGTGGATCAGATGGGCTTGATGCAGTACGAGGATGTTGCTGTATTCCTGCATTTTGTTCGGAAAGCTCTGGAGAGCGTGCTTCAGATTGAGGTTTAGTTGGCAGAGCATTGGTCTGTGGGCGTAAATCACGAAGGAATTCTTGCCGATCTGAATAGACCCGATTAACTCCCCAAGGCATTAGCATGAACATTAACAGGAGCAAACCGCTAAAGGTGATCATGATATGAAAAGGCAGGGCAAAGACGGCTGTGGCATTGTGAGCATCGAGCCAAGAGCGTTGTCCCTTACCTGAACGGAAGGTAAAAAAGTCTTTAAAGATTTTTTTATGGGTAATCACGCCACTAATTATTGCAACCAACATCAGCATGGTGGCAAACCCGACCAACCAGCGCGTCCACAGTCGTGGTAATCCATACAATTCAAAATGGAAGCGATATAAAAAGCTTCCACCACGGGTATCGCGCGCAGTTAACACTTCACCCGTTTTGCTGTCCAGACTGATTCGTTCACCACCGCGCCGTGCATGCGGGTCTTCGCCTTGTTTACGGATAATCAGTTCAGTGGTGGTTTGGCGTGAGTTGGGTAATAGCATCATCCAACTTGCCGCATCGGGATGATGTTGCTGTAGAAAATTGAGGGCGATTTGGGTTTGTTGAATCTGCGAGTTATTGGCTACCGATTGATGTAACTCGGGTTTCATCCATACCGTAATTTCATTCTGGAAAAAACTTAGCGTGCCTGTCACAAAAATCGCATACAGCAGCCAGCCTAAAATCAGACTTGCCCATGTATGCAACCAAGACATCGATTGGCGTGGACCTTCGGTTTTATGATCTACACGCATATCAAGCCCCTAAGTACAGCGTCATTGCCCATAAAAGCAAGCAGGGTAGGACAATACCGAGCGTGGCTTTTAAGGTCTTATGCACCATGAACACCCAAATAAAAGCAGCACAATGAATGCTAAACGCCAGCAAAGTTGCACTCATGACAGCGGCTGCACGATATTCACTGAAGGCTTGTGCGACGACCATTGCCGTGAGTGAAGCCAACACATAGCCACCAACAATCGCAAGCAAGAAACGATAGAACACCATAAAGCGATATTTGAGTAATGTAAGGTCTGAATGCTGGAGTTTTTTCGGTTTTCTAACCGTCAGAGGTGCTGTAAGCGAGTTTGCTGGATTAGGATTATTCATGGCAAAGGTTGAAGTTGGCTATGTAATTTAATGTTAATGTAAATGATAACAATTATTATTAATAATTAAAACTATTAATCAAGGATATGTAGGCTGGATATTGATAGTTGCTTTCAGGGGAAGGTGTTAAACAGGGATAAAAAAATTTAAAGATAAGGTGTTTCGAGATGACGTCATCCCTTGTGAATCAGTCATCAACTCCATCAAAATGGGGTTAAATACATGCCATTTGCAATAGGAATTAGATATGCTGAAAATAATTTATTATGTACCAGACAGCCATCTAGAACAGACTAAACAAGCTATTTTTGCAGCTGGAGCTGGGGGCATTGGCAATTATGAACATTGTGCATGGCAGGTTTTAGGCACAGGTCAGTTCAAGCCTGTACAAGGGGCAAATCCATTTATTGGTCAGCTGGACAGTTTAGAGCAAGTGCCTGAGTGGCGCGTGGAAACCATTGTTTCAGAAACTCAGGCTAAGGCAGTGGCTCAGGCGCTTAAAGCAAGTCATCCTTATGAAGAGCCAGCATTTGAGTTTATACAAATCTTGGATATAGAATTTTAAAAGCTTAGCTGTAGATCTAAGTTAGAAGTTGTACACGAGGTTCTAACTCACTTCGTCTGGCATGGCGATTGAAATATATTTTCAGCTTATTCAGATTCGACCTACTTTTCTTTCGGTAAAAGTAGGAAAACCATTGTCATCAGTCAAACTCGGCAGAAATGATCATGTGATGCAGTGGATCGCAGCAACTATACGAAACATATTGATCTTAGCTCCGACAGTTGCTGATGACGTTAACGTGTATCGGACTTTTGCGATGCATTTAATTGAGCGTGAAATTAAACTTTTTCAATAAACAGTTCGCGATCAAAACGGTACTGTGGGAAAAACACACCATCTTTTGCACGTTCACCTGCGCCAATCACCATGACGGGATATTGCTGATCATTCAGCTTTAAGATTTTTCGAACCAACGGCTCATCGAAACCTTCCATCATACAGCTGTCAAACCCATAAGCACGTAAGGCTAAAACCAGATTTTCACAGGCAAGCGCTGTGGTTTTGGTGGCCCATAATTTGGCATCAGCAGGGTTAAATGCCGTCACAGGCAGTTGTTTGTCAAAAGTCCGCACCAATTTAAACGCCACTTTTTTGACATTTCCCAAGGTGTTGAAGTAACCAGTTTTATAATTGTAGGGAATCACCCGATAATATTTTTGAACTGCGGGTGGTGTTTCAGGAAATGGAAATTCGCTGATGTTGCGTTTTGCCATATCATCCAAACGGTCCGTTCGTGCAATACAGACAATCAGTTCAGCCGCGGTTTTTGCCGCCAACTGGTTTAAACAGGCTTTGACCAATTGTTTTTTCTTGGCTGGACTTTGAACCAGATAAAACGTCCACGGTTGTAAATTAGAAGAGTTTGGTGCGAGTAGTGCCAAATCTAAACAAGCATCTAAAATTTCACTTGGAATGGCTCGATCGGTAAATTTTCTGACTGAACGACGGCTTTCGATGACCTTACGAAAATTGACCACATCAATATCTTGTGGGGCTGGTTCGTAATAGCGTGGTTTGCCTGATTCATCAGAAATGAACTGGGGTTGATCTGTATTTGTCATAGGATTTATAAAGTGAGAAGCGTTGTTTTCAGAACATAACGTGCCAGGTTTAACTGTTGTTGTATTTGGGTGAGTCAAAACAAAAGGGGCAAACTGCCCCTTTAGATACTCAATTAGTTAAATTGAGAAAAATCAGGTTTACGCTTTTGCATAAAGGCAGCCACGGCTTCCATCATTTCTGGTGAGCCAACACGATCCATGAAAATTTCAGCTTCGTGATCAATCCAAGCTACAATTTCATTTACATTGTGCTTCATCAGGCTTTTAGATTGCACTAAAGACGCAAGAGGTAAAGCAGACAATTGTGCTGCTTTTTGGGCAGCTGTCGCATACACATCGTCTTCAATACTGTTCACAAGGTTTGCAGAAACAGCAGTTGCACTATCAAATTTTTGCGCAGTAAGTAGTAATTCTGCTGCTTTTAGATAGCCAGCTTGCTCAACCAATAATTTGCTTGAAGCACCTTCAGGCGATAAACCAAGGCTCACAAATGGAATTTGAAAGAGTGCAGTATTGTCGCTATAAACTAAATCGCAATGTAAAAGTATCGTCACCCCAATCCCGATCGCCACACCGCGCACCGCAGCAATTAAGGGTTTAGAAAACTTTGCGGCAGATTTAAGTAGAATAAATGGAGGACCTTCAGATGCAGGAGCTTGACCTTTTTGAGCGGCATATTTCATAAAGTCTTGCATGTCATTGCCGGCAGTGAAATCTGCATCTTCACCACGTAAAATGACTACACGAACCTCTTTAGATTGGTCTGCTTCATCAAGGGCTTGGGCAATCCATAAATACAATTCACCATACAGTGCATTTTTCGCTTTTGGACGGTTAATGGCTAAAGTCAGAATACCATTGTCTAAATTTGCATTTAAATGTTCATGTGGTTGTTGAATACAACTGAGCGTCATCGTACTATCCTTGCTTTAAAATTTAATTAAAATTTATGTGCCATTATGTCGTATCTTTTGAAAAAACGGTGCAACTGATGAGTTCATAAAAATTCATTTCCTATGAAACATACATTTGATTATCTGGTTTTTATTGGTCGTTTTCAGCCGTTTCACTTGGCACATATGCGTACCATACAAATAGCACTGGAACTGAGTGACTTTGTGATTTTGGCATTGGGTTCTGCGCAAATGGAACGCAATATTAAGAATCCATTTACCGCCCAAGAGCGCGAACAGATGATTTTATCGAATTTTTCTGAGGAAGATGCAGCGCGTATTCGCTTTGTGCACGTGATTGACGTTTATAACGATAAAAAATGGGTCAATTTGGTCAAAACCTTAGTGGCTGATGTGGTCCAATCTGAACATAAAGTGGGCTTGATTGGGCATTTTAAAGATGAATCTTCTTACTATTTAGAACTATTTCCAGAATGGGAAATGGTGGAAATTGATAGTTTAGAAGATGCAATGTCTGCGACACCAATGCGTGAAGCCTTTTATCGTGGTGAAATTTGGGAAGATAAGTTTCCGCAGGGCACAATTGAGTTTTTACAAAAGTTCAAGCAAAGCGCGATTTATCAACAATTACAACACAAATACCAGACCCAAGATAAAAGCAATCTTGAGTAAAATAAGGTTCATCTCCTCGGTTGAGGAATGGACATGAGTGCCAGCATTATAACTTTTCAAATACCGCATATACCCAAAGCTTGGTGGGTGTTTTGCTGTGTCATGATCATGCCTATACAGATGACTCAAGCAGATTTATGGCATCTTACTCCTGATTCAGAAGTTGGCTTTCATATTGATTCTTTTGGGGTGACTTTAGTCAAAGGTCAATTTGAACAGGTGCAGTCGACCATGCAGTTTGATCTGCAACAACCTGAACGTGCCAATGCTCAAGTGGTGCTGGATATCAACAGTATCAGCATCAATAAGCCTTCCTTAAAAGCAATGGTTTTGGGTCCAGATTTGTTTTATGCAGAAAAATATAAAACTGCAATTTTTAAAAGTACTCAATTTAAAATGCTTGGTAATCATTATTATCAAATTCAAGGCAATTTAACCTTGCGGGGTGTTACGCGTCCTATCACTTTCGATGCCAAATTAACACCAGATTCAAATCAACCCGACCTGTTAAACGTGGAAGCTTATACTGTGATTCGTCGTAGTGATTTTGGCATGAAACAAACCTTAGGCGGGATTGGAGAAAAAGTGAAGATTCAGGTAATTGGGCAATGGAAAAACAGTGAATAAACAAAATGTATTTAATTAAGCATATTTGGGGTTTTCTCGGTTAGAAGTTGTGTTAACTGTTGAAGTTGTGCGGATTGTTGTTTCCAGTGATGCCAATATAGAGGCAAGTCGATGCTTAAATCTTCTGAAACTTCGATCAGTTCACCTGTCTGCAAAAATTGATTTGCCTGATAGTCTGGAAGCCAGCTATATCCTAGCCCCATGACGGTTGCATCAACAAATGCTGTTGAACAGGGGATAAAAAAATGTGGATACTGGGTTGGATTGAGTCCAAATTTTTGTTGGATAAAGCCTGTATGCATGAAATCTTTTTCATTGTAAATCAGGGCGGGAGCAAGCCGTAAAGTTTCTCTGCTAACACCCTGTTTAAACCATTGCTGTTGGAACTGAGGTGTTGCAACTAAGCGATAATGCATGTTGCCTAAATAGGCAGCGATACAGCCTTTCATGGGCTTAGGTTCAGTGGTCAAGCAGGCATTCACCAGTCCAGCTTCAAGTAAGTGATGTGTATGTGACTGATCATCAACCTGAAATTGCAGCACAATTTTGTTTTCAATCAGGTTTTGCTTGAGTAAAGGCAATAACCAAGTGGCAAGTGAGTCAGCGTTGGTGGCAATATTAATTTGATAAAATGCAGATTCAGCGGATTTACCCGTTAAATTTTGCATTAAATTTTGTTCAAGCAATCGACTGTGTTGTAAATAGTGTAATAACGATAAGCCTGCCTGAGTAGCACGACAGGGTCGTTCCCGCACAACCAGTAAATGACCTAAAGATTTTTCCAGACTTTGCACACGCATGGTGACTGCCGAAGCGGTGATGCATAAGCGTTCGGCTGCCAAGTCAAAACTGCCTGTTTCAGCGACAGCCAAGAAGGCATCACATTGTTTACTATTCAGCATGATGGGGTTTAGTCCACACAATAAGTCATGGCTATAATCTAAGATAAATTGAGTTAAATTGATATTTTTTTAGTTTTATTTAGTTTGATAAAAAATCCTTGATAATGCGATGGAGCAATAATCACAGTGGAAAAGTCATGCTACAAACGTATTTACAAGGAATCGCCATTGGAATGAGTCTGATCGTGGCGATTGGGGCGCAAAATGCTTTTGTTTTAAAACAGGGCTTGAAACAACAATCCGTATTTTGGGTCTGCTTCGTTTGTGCATTGTCTGATTCAATTTTAATTTTGTTAGGCATCACGGGCTTTTCTGTGGTGTTGCAGCATTATCCAGAAGTTCTGGGCATGGCGAAGTGGGCGGGGGCGTTATTCTTATTTTGGTATGGCTTGCAACATTTACTTGCAGCATTCAAATCGAATCAGGCATTACAAGCAGCACAACAGAATGAAACTAAATTGGGACAAATCCTGTTGGTCTGTTTGGCTTTAACTTGGCTAAACCCGCATGTATATTTGGATACTGTGGTGTTAATTGGTTCTATTTCAACTCAATTTGAACAGAGCAAACTTTATTTTGCTTTAGGCGCCATAACGGCATCATGGTTGTTCTTTTTTAGTCTGGGTTACGGGGCACGACTGCTAACCCCAATTTTTGAAAATCCTAAGGCATGGAAAGTTTTGGATGGTTTAATTGCTTTGATTATGTGGAGTATTGCATTGTCATTAATTGTGGATGCATAAGAACAAAAGCCACTGACTCTGATTATTTCTCAGGTACTCAGTGGCTTTATATTGCTTAAGCTTGTAAAGCCTTTAAATCGGCAAGCACTTGTTCAGCATGACCAGCCGCTTTGACTTTACGATATTCTTTGATGAGTTTGCCTTGATGGAAAATGAAAGTTGAGCGTTCAATCCCCATGACTTGTTTGCCATACATATTTTTTTCTTTAATCACATCAAAGTGTTTACACAGCACTTCTTCTTTATCACTGATCAGGTCAATTGTGAGGGATTGTTTGGCTGTGAAGTTTTGATGTGCTTTGACCGAGTCACGAGAAACACCAAAAATGGTGGTGTTTAAGTCATTAAATTGGTCTTTTAAACAAGAAAAGCTAACAGCCTGAGTGGTACAGCCAGGGGTTGAATCCTTTGGATAGAAATACACAATCAGCCATTCAGTTGGGACTTCAGTTAAGTTGACTTCACCCGTGGTCGTTGGGAAGATTTGATTCGGAAGTTGAATTGTATCCGTCATGGTTTATCCTTCAATCTGGTGTTGTTCTAGTTCAAGCGGTAAAAAGGCGTAGTTCTCGTGATAGAGAATATCACCTTTTATAATATTCAGGGCATGTTGGAAAATGGGACCATCAATTACAGTGGTATGAAATTCTCCTGCTTCTCCGCAAGGATCAATGCCTCTGGCTACAAGTTCTTGAATATAGTCTGGTGTTAGGATTTGTCCTAAATCTTCAACTTTCATTCCTAGGTTGAGATTGACTGTGACAATGATGCTTTGAAATCCAAGCGCGATAAATTCCTGCACAATTTCTAGACGTGGACGTTGCCAAAGGGGCATGCATAAACTGAGTTGACTTTTATTACATACAGATTGATTCCATTCTGCATGTGCCATTAAATCAATATCACCCGTTACCAGAGTTTCTGCACCTAAAGCTTGGGCTTTTTGCAGCAGTTGAATGAAGTGGTTTTCATAGTCTTGCCATGTTGCCGAAGCAGTAAAGATCGGCAGTCCTATTGCATGCGCCTGCGCATGAATGATGTCGAGTGACATACCATGTGAGCGTGACTTTAAGCCTTGTTCTTCCAGCATCACAATGAGCGCGACAGCCTCTCCCATCTGCATGGCTTGGTAGAGGGCAAGGCTACTGTCTTTACCACCACTATAAGAGGCGACAAATTTTTGACCTTGAGCATTGGTATTCCATTCAACAAGCATAATTCAGTTCTATCAATTTTGAGCCATAGAAAAAGCCTGCATTAAGCAGGCTTCATTCACGTTTCGCGAATTATTTTTTCGGTTGAGCGTTTTTCATTGCTTCTTCAGTTAAAGACTTTAATTTAGTGGTTAACTGAGGACCGAAGCACGCTTGTAAGTCTTTGTTTTGCTTTTGAACAAAAGCAAGTGTACTAGGACTTTTCTTCTGGTTAATTGCGCTTTGGATTTCCCATTTTTGAGCATTGGTTAGCTTACCATCTGCTTCAACAGCACAAGTACAGTATTTACTTACTTCAGCACTTGATAACTTATTACCTTTGGCTGTTTCTTCTTTACAAACATTAATTAATGCAGCTTTTACATTGGTGCTTTTATAAGCTTCTTGTAGTTTGTTCGATTCCGCAGCATGTGATGCAGTTGCGAATAATGCAGCCGCTGAAACCAATGTAGAAAGAATAATGTTTGATTTTAAATTTTTCATAAACTGTACCCTGTAATTACGGTATGTAACGTGTTGGGTCTGCTACACCTGCATCTTCAAAGCCTTGTTTGCGTAAGCGGCAGCTGTCGCATTTACCACAAGCACGTCCTTGGTCATCTGCTTGGTAGCAAGACACCGTTTGACTATAGTCTACGTCATGTTCAATACCTAAGCGAATGATATTTGCTTTGGATAAATGTAACAGAGGTGTTTCAAATTTAAGAGGTTTTCCTTCAACACCGACTTTGGTTGCCAAGCGTGCCATGTTGGCAAAAGCTTCAATATATTCTGGACGACAGTCAGGATAGCCTGAATAATCAACGGCATTGACACCAATGACAATCGCTTCAGCCCCAAAAACTTCTGCTGCAGCTAAAGCATACGACAAGAAAATGGTGTTACGTGCTGGAACATAAGTTACAGGAATACCATCTTGAAGTTGTTCTGGTACATCAATACTGTGGTCTGTTAAGGCAGAACCACCTAAGTTACTTAAATCAATATTAATAATACGATGTTCAACACCAGCACGTTGTGTTAACGCTTTTGCAGCATCAAGTTCTGTGGTAGAGCGTTGACCATACATGAAGCTAATCGCCATGCATTCGTAACGTGCTTGTGCCCAAGCTAAACAAGTAGTTGAGTCTAAGCCGCCAGATAACAAGACTATGGCACGAGTGCGCATATGAAAATCTCCTAAATATCTAAAAGCAATTAACGACCAGTTTCATCGTTCCACAACATTTTATGCAGTTGTAGTTGGAAACGAACAGGGAGATGGTCTTCTAAAATCCATTGCGCTAAGTCACGCGCAAGTTGCGGTAGGCGTACAGCACCTTTTTCTACAGCAAAAGCAGGGGAGAACCAAACGGTACTGACTTTGTCCTGTAGTTGATACTGTGCAACCTGTTGTTTTGACCATTCATAGTCTTCACGGTTACAGATCACGAATTTAATCTGATCATGCTGAGTTAAATGATCGAGGTTGGACATTAAATTACGTTGTTCTTCACCTGAAGTTGGGGTTTTCAGGTCTAAAACTTTGGAAACGCGTGGGTCTACTTTAGAAACATCTAAAGCACCACTGGTTTCTAATGACACCTCACAGCCCAAATCGGCAAGACGGTTCATTAAAGGTAATGCATTGGGTTGAGCCAGTGGCTCGCCACCTGTGACACACACATAAGGTGTTTTAAAGTCCAGTGTGGTTTGAATAATCTGTTCGAGCGATTGGCGCTCGCCACCTTCAAATGAATAAGTGGTATCACAATATGTACAACGCAGCGGGCAGCCTGTTAATCGGATAAACACCGTTGGCAGTCCTGCTGTATTTGCTTCACCTTGTAATGAATAGAAAATCTCCGTGATGCGTAAGCCCGCAGCCGGATCAGAAACAGGAATAGCCGAAGATCGGAGAGTATTCATAGCACAAGATAACCACATGATAGAAAAATAAAAATCTCTACGATCATGTCTGACCGTAGAGACCGAAAAGCATTTTGAGAAATTAGTCTTCGCGTAATAATTCGTTCAAGCTCGTTTTAGCACGAGTTTTCGCATCAACTTTTTTCACAATAATTGCAGCATATAAGCTGTAAGTACCGCATTTAGAAGGAAGGCTACCAGAAACTACTACAGAACCTGCTGGTACGCGTCCGTAATGGATTTCGCCAGTTTCACGGTCATAAATCTTAGTCGATTGACCAATGAATACGCCCATTGAAATCACAGAACCTTCTTCAACAATCACGCCTTCAACGATTTCAGAACGTGCACCGATGAAGCAGTTGTCTTCAATAATGGTTGGATTCGCTTGTAAAGGCTCGAGTACACCACCGATACCTACGCCACCAGACAAGTGTACGTTTTTACCAATTTGTGCACATGAACCTACAGTTGCCCATGTATCAACCATTGTGCCTTCATCTACATAAGCACCAATGTTGACATAAGATGGCATTAACACCACATTTTTTGCTTGGAAGCTGCCTTTACGTGCAACTGCTGGCGGTACAACACGTACGCCCGCAGCTTTGAACTGTTCTTCAGTCCAACCAGAGAATTTAGTGTCAACTTTGTCGTAAAAACGAAGATCACAAGACTCAATTGGTTTGTTATCGTTTAATTTGAACGATAACAACACTGCTTTTTTAAGCCATTGGTTTACTACCCATTCGCCGTCGATTTTTTCAGCAACACGTAATGAACCATTATCTAAACCAGCAAGCGCTTGTTCAACAGCGTCGCGAATTTCAGCTGGGCAGTCCGCAGCAGTGAAATTGGCACGGTCTTCAAAGGCTTGTTCGATAATTGTCGAAAGCTGAGACATGATCTTCCTTCCAAAAAAAATTTTGAAGATTTTACACTATATTTGCTCAAAAATAGATGAAAAATCGTCTTAAGATCGGAATTTATAATTGAGACAGTTCTGTAAAAAACTATGTTAACTTGTATAGGTTGTTAAACAGATTATTATTTGCAAACGAAATTTACTGAAATATGTATCAAAAGTTAACACAAACCAAGCAAATCGTTCATAAAAAGTACCGATGTTCTGGTCTAGCATGAGTTCATCAAAACAACTTCACGATTAAAAAGTTTAATCTTCTGAGGAGACCAGCAATGAAAAAATTAAGTCTAATTGCGATTGCAACAACAATGACCGCTTTTGCAGGAACAGCAATGGCAGAAGAACCCGTGATCAACGATGGTCGTGTTTCAAATCAGCTCATGCCAACTTCAGTTCGTGCCGAGGCAGGGACCACAGGTTATGGTGGTGCAGTGACTTGGACTGCCAACCCATACGTCGGTGTAACCCTTGGTTATAATGGTGGTGATGTATCTTGGTCTGATGATTTGTCTGTTGATGGCGTTAAATACGACATGGACATGAAAAATAACTTGACCTATTTAAACGCCGAAGTACGCCCATGGGGTACGAGTTCAAACATGTGGGCGAACTCGCTTTACATGGCAGCAGGTGTAGGTTATGTCGATAGCGAATACACATTAAAATCCAAAGCAGGTAGTGGAAATATTGAAATTGATGGCACTCAAACCAGCTTTGACTCAGTAACAGGTAAAGTCAGCTATAACAATGATATTGCCCCATACTTGGGTCTAGGTTTTGCACCTAAAATCAATGACAAGTTTGGTGTGTTTGGTGAAGTCGGTGCCTATTACACTGGTAACCCACAAGCCAAAATGACAGGTGTTGGTGGTACAGTCACGGATCAGGAATTGCTGGCTGAACATGAACGTAATGTTGAAAATGATGACAAATACGAGTGGATGCCAGTGGCAAAACTGGGTGTAAGCTATCACTTCTAAGCGGTATCTTTCAGATAAAAAACGGGCTAAATGCCCGTTTTTTAATGCCGAAATACAACCTTAACTAAAAGTGATGTCCAATTTTTCCACCAAACACCCACGCATCATTTTGATTGACTGCATATAAAGTCGCAATTTTGCTTTCTGCCTCAGCATCCTGTACGGTTTTGGCTTTGTTAAAGCGTAAATACTGTGTTCCAAAAGCAAAGAACGATTGTGGTTGCCAATAGTAAAGTGCACCTAGACCAAGTCCGTAGAAACCATCGACTGGGCTTAAGGTCGAAGCGATATTGCCATTGCCTGAATCCCAGTTCACATCAAGGGTTGAAACCCAGCGTGGGCTGATTTGATGTGCAATGCCAATTTTTCCAGACCATTGATCTTTTTGATATTGAATCATTTTGTAGGAATGCATTTCAGGGGCATATTGTGCCGCACTTGCAATGATGGCGGCAAACTGCGTCGGCTGAATAACGTAGTCGCTCCAATTGACCCAACGCAGTGAAGCATAAAGCAGATTGTTTTGTGAAAGTCCTGTTTGGAAATCCAGATTGATCGAAGTCGGCGTTTCAATCGTTGTTTTATCCGCCGTGGTAAAGTTGATAGGGTGGTTCTGAATATATTCATTTACATGAACTTGATGCTTGATTGCGGAACGATAGGTCAGGCTAGTGCGTAATGCATATTCGGGTATTTGGTAGCTAAAACCAGTTAGCC
This sequence comes from Acinetobacter zhairuonensis, assembly GCF_022601715.1. Lineage (GTDB taxonomy): Bacteria > Pseudomonadota > Gammaproteobacteria > Pseudomonadales > Moraxellaceae > Acinetobacter. The sequence continues at coordinate 196,191 of NZ_JAKVIM010000001.1, forward strand.
AACCGAAAGCGTAATCTTGCTCAAATTCGGCACGATACCCGTTCAGGAAAGAAAAGCTTTGTCCAAAGACTTGCAGATCACCTTCAAAGCTTTGCAGTGCTAGTCCAGCGTATATTTGCCATGCGGGATTGAGCTGATAACCGACAAGACTGGTGATGTTGTGGCTGTCAAAATCGATTTCTGTGGCTTCAATCTCAATTGGTCCAATCACGGTATTGGGGTGGTAATGGTATTGAATATCGATACCAAAGGGTTGGTCAAAGATGAGTCCTACGGAAACTTTTGGATGAGGCTGAAATTTTAAAGCTGCCTGTACAAAATCACGATCTTCTACAAAGTTTCCCGTAGAAAAGTCGGCGACCCCAATTTCAGCTAATTCAGCTTGGTTTTGGACTTGACCTGAGATATCTGCATTTAAATGAGCAACGGTTAATTCGGCATAATTGCCTGATTCATAAAAGGACCAGATGGACTGACCTGATAGGTCCATGCCACCCGCCTGCAATGTGGGGGGAATAAAGATAACCATTGAGGTAAAGGTTCGAATCACCCACATATTGAAATACCTTGAATTATTATTAAATGAAGCTTTGTTTTTTTGTGTGCAAGCGGTTTTATTGTGGTGAATTATATAAGGTGATGCAAGAGGTTTAGATTTTACATTTTTGGATTACTTATTATTGTTGTAAGTACTGTACTTAAAGTGCATGGAGGCAACATGATATTGCCTCCATTCAAGTAGTTATTCTTCAGGATATGCGACTTTTTTCAACGCCTTGATATCGGTTTCAGGTGAGCAAAGGGATATAAACTCGTAGCCATAACCACGAAGTAAGTGTCCTTTACGTACAGCCAACCATGTGGTGTTGATGCCGAAAATATCGGTTTGAATTTGCTTTAAACGATAGTCGCGTTCGGCGTCATAAGCAACGTTGTTGACAATACCCACGCCCATACCGAGTTCAACATAGGTCTTGATGACATCGGCATCGAGAGCTGACATCACAATATCGACATCAATTTGTGCCGCTTCAAAGGCTTTGTCAATTTTAGAACGACCTGTAAAACCACCGTGATACGTGATCAATGGGTACTGTGCTAAATCTGCCAATTCAATACGGTCTTTCTGTGCCAGTTCATGTTGTTGCGGGGTAATAATACAGTGTTGCCATTCATAGAACGGGACACTGGCTAAATTATCCTCAGTGGTCAACGATTCGGTGGCAATGCCAATATCCGCTTCGCCTTGCAGCAACATTTCTGTAATTTCCATTGGACTGGCTTGTTGTAGCACCAGATGCACTTTGGGAAATTCTTTTTTAAATAAATTCACGATAGGTGGTAGAACATAACGCGCTTGGGTATGCGTGGTCGCGATTGTTAAAGTCCCTTCATCGACTTTATTAAAGTCGTCCGCTAAACGTTTAATATTATCGGCATCGACCAGCATGCGTTCTACAATGCCGAGCAACGCTTGTCCTGGTTCGGTTAAACCGAGTAGACGTTTGCCTTTACGAATAAAAAGCTGAACCCCTAATTCATCTTCCAGATCTTTAATATGTTTACTGACCCCAGATTGAGAGGTATATAAAGCTGCAGATGCTTCGGTCAAATTGAAGTTCTGTCGCACCGTTTCTCGAATAATTCTGAGTTGTTGGAAATTCATTTCTCTATACCTTAAAGCGGTGAGGTGGAGATGCCTCACCTAAATGTCTCTATGCGACTTGATTTTCGAATAAGTGTAATGCAGTTGCACTTAACCAAACAGTTTGATTTGGTCTAAATTGATGTAATTTTGACTCTTCTGGGCTGAGTGTGATTTCAATCAGGTTACCTTGACGATTTTGTAGCTCAGCCAGTACTTTTCCTGCAATCCAAATTTCACGCAAGAATGTAGCTTGAATGGCATTGTCTTTGGGTTGGGTGTGAATGCGTAATTCATTTGGTCGAGCGAAGGCAATCACATTACCATGCGGTGCATGTTGCGCGGCTTCCAAGTGAATGCGATCTTCACCCAGTTGAATAATGCCTTGATGATTGTGTCCCTCAAAGCGGTTGGCTTGACCTAAAAAGTCGAACACAAAAGGCGTTGCCGGTTTTTCATAGACTTCGCGTGGTGAACCAATCTGTTCCACATTGCCTTTGTTCATCACAATAATTTGATCAGCAACTTCCAGCGCCTCTTCTTGATCATGGGTCACAAAAATTGAGGTTATATGCAGTTCATCATGTAGGGTACGTAGCCAGCGACGTAATTCCTTTCGCACTTTGGCATCGAGTGCACCAAATGGTTCATCCAATAACAGGACTCGTGGTTCAACGGCTAATGCTCGTGCTAAGGCAATTCGTTGACGCTGTCCACCTGAAAGTTGCGCTGGGTAACGATCTGCTAAAAAGCCCAGTTGCACCAAATCCAGTAAACGGGTCACGCGCTTTTTGATTTCTGCTTCTGATGGACGGGTTGCACGCGGACGTACACGTAAACCAAAAGCAATATTGTCAAAGACAGTCATGTGGCGGAATAGGGCATAGTGCTGAAATACAAAGCCAACTTGGCGCTCGCGCACATGCACATCCGTAGCATCTTGACCTTCTAGGATCACTTGCCCACCATCTGTCGATTCTAAACCCGCAATAATGCGGAGTAAGGTGGTTTTTCCACAACCTGAAGGACCGAGTAAAGCAACCAATTGACCTTCAGGGAAATCTAAAGAAATATTTTTCAGTGCATGGAATGCACCAAAGTGTTTTTCAATGTTTTTGACTTGAATACTCATGGGGACATTCCTATTTAAATACTTGAACTATGGTTTTGTTTTTCCTGACGATATTCAACCCATGTTTTTAAAATTAAGGTCACAATTGCCAGTAGAGCCAATAGGGAGGACACTGCAAAAGCTGCGCTAAAGGTGTACTCGTTATAAAGAATTTCTACATGCAGGGGTAAGGTGTTGGTTTCGCCACGAATATGCCCTGAAACTACAGAGACCGCACCAAACTCACCCATGGCACGGGCATTACACAGGATTACACCGTAAATCAGACCCCATTTGATATTGGGTAAGGTCACTTTCCAAAAGGTTTGCCAACCTGAAGCGCCAAGCACCATAGCGGCTTCTTCTTCTTCCGTACCTTGAGCCTCCATAAGAGGAATCAGTTCGCGTGCGACAAAAGGAACAGTAATAAACACGGTGGCTAACACAATGGCAGGTACGGCATATAGAACTTTGATGTCATGATCCATTAACCAGTTGCCCATCCAGCCTTGTGTCCCGAAAATCAGTACCAACATTAAGCCTGCAATTACAGGTGAAACAGAAAATGGCAGATCAATTAAGGTGGTTAAAATAGATTTACCACGGAAATTAAACTTGGCTACCGACCATGCTGCTGCTACGCCAAACACGACATTTAGCGGTACGGCAATTACTGCAGTAAGCAAGGTCAGCTTTACTGCAGATAGCGTGTCTGGATCGATTAAGGCTTGAAAGTAAACCGCAACCCCTTGCTTAAAGGCTTCTACAAAAACCAGAATTAAAGGAAGCATTAAGCAGCTTAAGAAGAAAACTAAGGCGATGGTCAGTAAAGTGTAACGTACCCAAACTGGTTCACGGGTGGCATCTCGAGACTGTAAGCGTTCAGCAAAAGCATTGCCATTGGTCACTAAGCTCATATTGCTGTTCTCCCTGTACGACGGCTTGCCCATGCTTGTAATAAGTTGATTAAAAATAGTAGTGCGAATGAAATAAGCAACATCACTACAGCAATCGTCGTTGCACCTGCATAATCATATTCTTCTAAGCGCGAGATGATCATGAGAGGAGCAATTTCTGTTTTGAACGGCTGGTTGCCTGCAATAAAAATCACAGAACCATATTCACCTACGCCACGTGCAAAGGCCAATGCAAAGCCGGTCAGTAAGGCTGGGAACAAAATCGGTAAAATGATTTTGGTCACAATTTGCAGACGGTTCGCGCCTAGGGCTGAAGCCGCTTCTTCAAGTTCAGTTTCTAAATCACTCAAAACTGGCTGAACGGTACGTACTACAAAGGGAATACCAATAAAAATGAGGGCAAGCGTAATCCCGATCGGGGTATAAGCCACTTGAATGCCGAGAGGATCAAGATATTGTCCCACCCAACCTGTTGGGGCATAGAGAGAGGTCAAAGCAATACCCGCGACTGCAGTTGGTAAGGCAAAAGGTAAATCGACCAATGCATCAACAATGCGTTTGCCTGGAAAGCGATAACGAACTAAACACCATGCCAGTAATAAGCCGAAAACTACATTAATAACGGCAGCCAATAACGCTGTGCTAAAGCTGAGTTGTAGAGACTTTAAAATCCGTTCAGAACTTAAAATTTCCCATAAGCCCGCCCAACCAATGTCTAAAGATTTAATAAAAACGGCTGAAAGCGGAATCAGCACGATTAACGATAAATAAGCGAGGGTAAAACCTAGTGAAAGTCCAAACCCTGGCAGCACTCGGGATCGCTGCGACATGACAATTCCTCAAAACTTGAGCAGACTGATCCAATAAAATCAGCCAAATAATTTGTGAATGAAGTTATGCAGACCCTAGAGTGCATAATTTAGAAAATAGGGGGAGTCATTAGACAGTCGCATTCGAGACATTGACTGTTCTGGAAGCAGATAGTCATAGATTTCAGGAAACGGACCAAAACCAGATGCCATATTGATATGACCGACTTGACCTAAATTAATCGGTTTTAGTTTCCAGTGCTGTGCAAGTTTTAGGGCATCTTCAAAGCTTAACCATGGGTCATTTTCACTTATCAACATTGTGGTTGGAACTTGAAGCTTTAGCTGCTGGAATAATGACTGATAATCCTGTTGGCTGTCTCGCGCAAAACCTGCTTCACCAAAACGGGAAGGATTGGCAGGTGCAACCAGAACCAAATTTTTCACACGTTGATTCAGTTCAGGATGCAGAGCCAAAGCTGCAACCGTGGTCAAGCAACCAAAGCTATGCGCGACAATTTGGATATCACTTTGAATGGGTTTCAGCGTTTTCACAAATTGAGCAACCCAGTGTTGCAAGATCGGTTGGTTCCAGTCGGTCTGATGCACACGGGAGCAAGACATGAGGTTACGTTGCAACCATGACTGCCAGTGCTGTGCTTCACTACCACCTACACCCGGTACGATGACGGTATGAATCATGACGTTGCTCCTCTGTGAATAAATGATCAATTATTTTGTGTTGTTGGCTTTTACGATCTGGTCGAATACACCACCATTTTCAAAGTGTTGCTTTTGGACTTTGTTCCAACCGCCAAACTCCTGATCAATCGTGACTATTTTTAAAGGCTTAAATACATTTTTGTACTGTGCCAAGATTGCGGCATTCCTTGGGCGATAAAAATGTTTGGCTGCTAGTTGTTGTCCAAGTGGCGAATACAAGAAGTTTAAATAGCCCTGCGCCAGATATTGTGTGCCATGTTTGTTTACGTTTTTTTCAACAATCGCTACAGGGGGTTCTGCCAAAATTGATAAAGATGGCGTCACAATTTCAAACTTACCCGGTTGCTCACGTACCGCAAGATAAGCTTCATTTTCCCAAGCCAGCAACACATCACCTATGCCACGTTCAGCAAAGGTTGTGGTCGCACCACGAGCGCCTGAATCCAGAACTTTGGTGTTTTTATAAATTTGGCGGACAAATTCTTGGGCTTTGGCATCATTGCCATTGGATTGATGCTTTGCCCAAGCCCATGCTGCTAGATAGTTCCAACGTGCGCCACCCGAGGTTTTAGGGTTAGGGGTAATAATGCCCACATTAGGTTTGACCAAGTCACCCCAATCCTTAATGCCTTTAGGATTGCCTTTACGGACTAAAAAGACGATGGTCGAGGTATAAGGTGTGGAGTTTTGAGGCAGTTTTTTCTGCCAGTCGGTTGGCAGCAATTTGGCTTTCTCTGCAATCACGTCAATGTCGGCAGCCAGTGCTAAAGTCACGACATCGGCTTCAAGTCCATCAATCACGGCACGGGCTTGTTTGCCTGAACCACCGTGAGATTGTTTGAAATTGACCTGTTGACCAGTACGGCTCTGCCAGTATTTGCCAAACTGTGTGTTGACATCATCGTATAGTTCGCGGGTAGGATCATAAGAAACGTTTAAGAAATCTCGTGCCGATGCATTCACGGAGGTGATGGAAATCAGTGCAGCGATCAATCCAAGTTTTAAGCTAGAAAAGCGCATGTGTTGCCTCAATAATTCTGCGTGTTTTTGCTATGAGGTAAGAATAGCGCTGAGTTTTTTGCAAAAAAAATAATAAAAAACGAATTTTATATGAATAAAAAAGCAATAAAATTTAAACTAGACTGCCTACACTACGGCAGGATCAAAAGGACCGTTCAATCATGCTCTGTTTTAAAAATACGCAAGAAGTCAAAGACATTGCTTTGCTTGATCGAGCTTTCCATTATGGCGATGGCTGCTTTACTACGGCACGGATTGTCGAGAGTGAAATTGAACTGGAAGCCTTACATTACGCACGTTTGAAGCTGGCTTGTGAACGTTTATCACTGGATGTTGATTTGAATGCTATTGCGACAACATTGGCATTGATGCAGCAGCAATGCTCTGATCTAAATGGCACGTTGAAGGTGATTATCAGTCGTGGTGAAGGGCAACGTGGTTATAGCTTGCCGAATCATCCAGCCGATTTATGGGTGTTCTATTATCCCAAAATAGTTGGGCATTTCCATTATGAAAAAATTCAATCGGGGGTCTTACAGTCGGTGATGGGCTTGAGTATGCCAGATTTGGTTGGCATCAAAAGTTTAAATCGCATAGAGCAGGTCTTGCTAAAGCGGGAAGCCGATCAACGTGGCTGGTTAGAAGCCTTGGTGATGGATGTTCAGGGTTCAGTTGTAGAAGGTGTAAGCAGTAATTGCTTCTTTCGCATAAATGACACATGGATTACGCCTGAACTTCGTTATAATGGCGTGCATGGGGTCATGCGCGCTGAAATTCTGCGTCGCATGCAGCAGCAGGGGATTCAATGTGAACAGCGCTTAGTCGATTCGGATGAGATTCCAAATATCCAGAGTTTGTTTTTCTGTAATGCCTTGCAACCCATGAAAATTGCCACAGTGTTGGATCAGCAAACTCTAATGGTTGAACCCTGTATTGAACTTTTTAATACCTTAAAATTGAATCAGATAGCCTAATCTTATTATGAGCAGTAAACCAAAACCGAAAAAAAAGCCTGCTAACAAAAGCACGCCAACTTCTAAATTCTCCGCTAAAAAATGGGGAATTTTTATTGGGCTATTCCTTGTGGTTGTCGTCACTGTGCTTTGGTCGAGCTTATTTAAGGCTTATCCCATTGAAGGAAAAAAGCAGCTCTTAGCAATTGGACAGGGTGATAGCTATTCGGGCTTGATAGATCGTTGGTCGAAAGAAAGTAAGATTCATTTTCCGATCATTTTAAAGCTCTATCAAAAAGTGATGATTCATGACAGCTTGAAAGCTGGTGTTTATGAAATTCAACAGGGCATGAGCGTTCGTCAGGTGTTGGAATTGGTTTCTAGCGCTGAAAATGCACAGATGAATCGAGTTTTGGTGATTGAGGGTACGACCTTTAAGCAACTGATTGAGCAATTAAAACAAAATCCGATGGTGAAAAAGGAAGTGTCTAATTTGTCGCAAGCGGAAATATTGCTGGCACTCAATATTCCTTATTCGCATCCTGAAGGGCTATTTGCTCCAGATACTTATTTCTTTAACAAAGGTGAGTCGGACAAGAAGATTTTAACCGATTTGTACCGTCGTCAAATGAAAAGTCTAGATCAGGCATGGGAAAAACGTGCGCCAAATTTACCGTATAAAGATAAATATGAAGCGCTGATTATGGCGTCGATTGTTGAAAAAGAAACCAGTCTAGACAATGAGTTAGAACAGGTTTCAGGAGTGTTTGTACGCCGTTTGCAAAAAGGTATGCGTCTACAAACCGACCCAACCGTGATTTACGGAATGGGGGATCGTTATCAAGGGAATATTACCCGTCAGGATTTAAGAACACCAACGCCGTATAATACCTATACCATGAGTGGCTTGCCACCGACCCCAATTGCCTTGCCAAGTAAAAAGGCAATTGAAGCGGCAATGCATCCCGACAATGCCAACCATATTTATTTTGTCGCGACGGGCAATGGTGGACATAAATTTAGCGCGACACTGGAAGAACATAATCGCGCAGTCCAAGAGTATTTAACCGTTTTAAAGTCGAAGCAGGAGTGAAGCATGTTTATAAGTTTTGAAGGCACAGAAGGTGTCGGGAAAACCACTCTGATTCGTAAAATTCATGAGCATTTTCAACAGCAAGGTAAAGATGTCGTGCTGACGCGTGAGCCAGGCGGAACGCCGATGGCAGAACAAATCCGTAGCTTACTTCTTGCTGTCAATCATGATGAATTAATGTCAAATGACACTGAATTGCTACTGATTTATGCTGCACGTGCCCAGCATTTACAACAAGTGATCGTACCTGCTTTAGAGGCAGGGAAAACAGTCTTATGTGACCGCTTTACCGATGCCAGTTTTGCTTATCAATGTTCGGGTCGTGGTTTAAACCAGACTAAATTAAACTTATTAAACGATCATTTTGTATCACATATGCCCAATATTACGTTTTGGCTGGATGCTCCGATTGAAACAGGCATGGCACGTGCGCGTGAACGTGGCGCTTTAGACCGTTTTGAACAAGAAAAAGTCAGTTTCTTTGAAAAAGTCCGTGCCGGCTATCAGACCTTATGGAAACAACAGCCTGAGCGTATGAAGCGTTTAGATGCAACCCAAACACCCGAGCAAGTCTTTGCTCAGGCTTTGTCATATTTGGTGTAAGAGTTGATCGAATTTCCTAGTGTCGATCATTCATTAATCTTTTATAGTGATGATCGAATAGGGAAGACGGATAACAATACGCAATGAATATGCAAAGTAAACAAGCTGAAATTATTCAGTTTTTGATGCAACATTTTCCACAAAGCTTAGAAAAATGTGACATTGAATCCGTGACGGATCGAGGGGCAACCGTTGTTTATCATATTGATGAACGTGATTTACGACCAGGGGGGACGGTCTCAGGGCCGACCATGATGACGGTTGCAGATTATGCTTTATATATCGCGATTCTGGGCGAGATTGGCATTGTTGGGCTGACTGTTACCACCAATTTAAATATCAACTTCTTGCGTAAACCTGCGGCTTCACAAGACTTGCGTGGGGTTTGTAAGCTGATGAAAGTGGGCAAAGCCTTAATCGTTGGGGAAGTCTGGATTTATTCAGTCAATGAAGATGAGCCTGTGGCGCATGTCACAGGAACTTATTCAGTACCACCCCAGCGCACGGTCATATAACGACGCATTGGGTTGATTGTTTTAATCTTCAATGTGATTGCTTAAAAGACAGGTACAGTCGATTAAAGACTGTACCTGTGTTGTTTTGATTTAAACATTGACCAGTGGTGTTTCAACTTGGAAGTTAGGCGGCGTGAGTACGGTTTTTCGTAACTCAGGCGCTAGCTCTGGATAATCCAAGGTGAAATGTAAACCACGCGATTCTTTACGTTCCATTGCACAGCGTACAATCATTTCTGAAACCAAGACCAAGTTACGCAGTTCAATCAGATTTTTACTGACTTGGTAATCTTCATAGTACTCGGTGATTTCACGCTTGAGCATTTCAATACGGTGTAAAGCACGTTGAAGACGCTTGGTCGTGCGGACAATACCGACATAGTTCCACATGGTTTGACGCAATTCATCCCAGTTTTGCAGAATGACGACATCTTCATCAGGGTTCATAACCTGAGAATCATCCCACTCTGGTACAGCTGGCGAATGATAGTTTGCAATATATTGTGACTCGATATGCTCGGCAGCACTCATGCCATACACGAAACATTCAAGCAGTGAATTGCTCGCCATACGATTCGCACCATGCAGTCCTGTATATGACGTTTCACCCACAGCATATAAGCCCTGAATATCAGTTTGGCTATGCTCATCTACCACTACGCCACCACAGGTGTAATGTGCGGCAGGGACTACAGGAATCATATCTTTAGTAATGTCGATACCGAGTTCGAGTAGGCGGGCATAAAGTGTTGGGAAGTGTTCTTTTACAAAAGCTTCAGGTTTATGGGTAATGTCTAACCAGACATGACGAATACCTAAACGTTTGATTTCATAGTCGATCGCGCGCGCGACAATATCACGCGGCGCAAGTTCAGCACGTTCATCAAAACGTAGCATGAAGCGTTCGCCATCTGGCAGTCTTAAGTAGGCGCCTTCGCCACGCATCGCTTCGGTAATGAGGAAAGAGCGAGCTTGCGGGTGATATAAACAGGTCGGATGGAATTGGTTAAACTCCATATTGGCGACACGGCAACCTGCTCGATATGCCATGGCAATACCATCACCTGTGGCAATATCAGGATTCGAGGTATAAAGATAAGCTTTCATAGCACCACCGCAAGCCAGTGCGGTAAACGGTGCTAAAAAGGTATGTACCTGTTCGGTTTTTTCATCGAGTGCGTATAGACCGAGCGCTCGATTGTTGGCTTCATCCAAGCCCAGTTTTTGCGAGGTAATTAAATCAATCGCAATAAAGTTTTCAAAAATCGTAATATTGTCTTTTTCTTGTGCACGTTGTACCAGCGTCGTAGAAATGGCACGACCCGTTGCATCTGCAGCGTGAATAATACGACGTTGTGAATGACCGCCTTCACGAGTTAGATGTAATTGCGCTTGCTCATCTAAGGTGAACTGTACGCCGTTATTTAATAGAAAATCGACAGATGGTTTGCCACCTTCAACGGTTTGTTTGACTGCATCGAGTTCACATAAATGCGCACCTGCAATCATGGTGTCATCAATGTGCTGTTGAATGGAGTCCGTTTCATCCAAAACAGCGGCAACCCCACCTTGTGCATAGTAAGTACTGGCATCCGTGAGGGTTGATTTCGCTAAAACTGCAATGTTGAAATGATGAGGTAATGACAGTGCTAAACTTAAACCTGCGCCACCACTGCCCACAATAATCACATCAAATTGATGCGTTGAGCTTAAATTAGACATTTCCATCAGCTAATTTTAAAAAAAAGTTTGGTAATGACAACGCTTTTTGCGATAAAAGGCAAGTGTAAAATAGTCGAGTCTTGATCAGAAAAAGCAATCAAAGTGCACAAACATTATCTAAAAATAAGTACTTGTTTTGCTAAAACATAATTGAACATATTATTACGCAAGAATAACAAGTTTTATGATAAAAATTTTTTGTTAAAGACGTAACAATAAATGAGTGAATGAGTTTTATGAAGAGTGGCTATCTACAAAAAGGAATGTATGCTGCGGTATTTACGATGGCGGCTGTACAGACACAAGCAGCACAAGCCGTAGATTTTTCAAATTTAGTCGAGCAAGTCAGTCCTGCGGTTGTGAGTGTGCATGTGGTCAAAAAAATGACCCAAGACGAAATCATGCAACAACAAGTCCCTGAAATCCTAAAGCGTTTTTTTGGCAATCAAGTCATTATTCCACAGCAACAGGTTCCGCAAGAAAAGACCGCTTATGGGAGTGCTTTTTTTATTAGCAAAGATGGTTATCTGTTGACCAATCATCATGTGGTGGAAAATGCTTCTAAAGTCACTATTATGCTGAATGACCGTCGTGAGCTGGATGCTACGGTTGTTGGTAGTGATGAGCGTACCGATGTAGCTTTGCTGAAAGTCAAAGGTGATCAATTTCCTTCACTCAAAACAGGTAATGTAGACCAATTGAAAGTGGGTGAGCCTGTTTTGGCAATTGGTTCTCCCTTTGGTTTTGACTATTCAGCTTCCGCGGGTATTGTCAGTGCCAAAATGCGCAATATGATGGGTGAGACTTCAGTCCCGTTCATTCAAACCGATGTGGCTTTAAATCCTGGTAATTCAGGTGGACCATTGTTTAATCAGCGTGGAGAAGTCGTTGGTGTGAACTCGCGTATCTTCAGTGGTACGGGTGGATATATGGGCTTGTCGTTCTCCATTCCAATTGATGTGGCAATTGATGTTGCAGACCAGTTGAAACAGAAGGGTAAGGTGACCCGATCTTACTTGGGTGTCATGATGCAGGATATTGACCGTAATCTGGCAGAATCCTATAACTTACCGAAACCTGAAGGTGCATTAATCACGGATGTGACACCGAACTCACCAGCTTCCAAAGCAGGCTTAAAGGCGGGTGATGTTGTATTAAAATACAATGGGGCTTCAATTTCACGGACGTCTGAATTACTTAATTATTTAAACCGTTCAGCTCCAAATCAAACCATTCAGCTTGAGGTGTTGCGTGATGATAAAACACGTAATATTTCAGCAACATTAACGACCGCTCCAGATGATACGCCTGCTAAAGCTCAACAAGTGTCTGAAAGTACAGGACCAAAAATTGGGGTTGCGATCCGTGATTTAACTCCTACAGAATTGTCACAGCTTAATATCCAAGGCGGTGTATTAATTCAGGACGTGATGCGTGGTGGTGTAGCATCGCAGGCGCGTATCTTGCCTGGGGATGTCATTACACAATTGAATAATAGTAGCATCAACAGTGCGAATGATTTTGTAAAAGCAGTTTCAGCTTTGAAGAAAGATACCGTGGTACGAGTGTCATTAATTCGTAAAGGTCAACGTGCAATTGTAGGTATGCGTATTTAAGGATTAGATATCAGCAACATCGTGTTGAACTAGAAAATGCCAGTCTATTCAGTTTAGACTGGCATTTTATTTGGCTGAAATATTATTCAGCATTAAATGTGAAGTAAAAATATAGACATGGTTTTTAAAACTTTGACTAAACCATGGAAAGGATGAACGAGTTAATGAGTGCAATTTTTGATTTAGATTTAACAGTTAAACCAGAACATATCGATGCTTTGGGGCATGTCAATAATGTGGTGTATGTGCAGTGGATGCAAGATGTCGCAACAGCACATATTGATCAGTTGGGATTAGGTATACAGCAGTATTTAGAGTTAAAACATGCCATGGTGGCAGTTGAACATCATGTGCAATATCGAAAAGCCTCGTTATTAGAAGATCAAATTGTTCTGCGTACATGGTTAAGTGATATTAACAGCATGTATTTATTTCGACAGTATGCATTTTATCGTCCAGCTGATCAGGCGATTTTATTTATGGGGCAAACCAAGTGGGCATGTGTAGAAATTGCGACAGGTCGACCAAAACGTATTTCTCCGACCTTCTCGCAAGCTTATCAACCGTTAAGTGAGCAGATTAATCCGCTAGATTTTAGTGTTTCTTATCAAGCTTAAAGGATTGAATCGATGTTGTTGAAAAAATGTACGGTCTTAAAAACCTGAGGGTTTCAACGAATTTATCACTTTTTCATTTTTGCAATCTGTTATAATCGGCAGCAATTTGTTTAACCGCTTTCGCTTGGTACCTCCGCTTTGTACTAGGCACTATTTTTTTCTTAAGGTAACTCATGGCGCAAGCTAAAAAATCCGTTGATATCAAGAATATCCGAAATTTTTCGATTATTGCTCACATTGACCATGGTAAGTCAACTTTGGCTGACCGTTTTATTCAAATGTGCGGCGGTTTACAAGATCGTGAAATGCAAGCCCAAGTTTTGGACTCGATGGAGTTAGAACGCGAACGTGGGATTACCATTAAAGCAGCGTCTGTAACGCTCTATTACACCCATCCAAATGGTCAAGAATATCAATTGAACTTCATTGATACACCGGGACACGTGGATTTTTCTTATGAAGTTTCGCGTTCATTGGCGGCATGTGAAGGGGCATTGTTGGTTGTGGATGCAGCACAAGGTGTAGAAGCACAGTCAGTTGCAAACTGCTATACCGCGATTGAGCAAGGGCTTGAAGTCCTGCCAATTTTAAACAAAATTGACTTGCCGCAAGCTGAACCTGAGCGCGTGATTCATGAAATCGAAGAAATTATCGGTATTGAAGCGACAGATGCTCCAACCTGTTCTGCAAAAACAGGTCTAGGTGTAGAAGGTGTGCTTGAGCGTTTAGTGGATGTGATTCCAGCACCAGAAGGTGATCGTGAAGCACCATTACAAGCGTTGATTATTGACTCATGGTTCGATAACTATTTAGGTGTTGTCTCTTTAGTTCGCATTAAGCAAGGTCGTATCCGCAAGGGCGACAAAATGTTGATCAAATCGACAGGACAAACCCATCCTGTGACTTCTGTGGGTGTATTTAATCCAAAACATACAGAAACGGATATCCTTGAAGCAGGTGAAGTAGGTTTCGTGATTGCGGGGATTAAAGATATTTTTGGTGCGCCAGTGGGTGATACCATTACACTTGCCGCAACACCAGAAGTACAAACTCTGCCAGGTTTCAAAAAAGTGAAACCGCAAGTTTATGCTGGTCTGTTCCCAATCGATTCAAGTGATTTTGAACCATTCCGTGAAGCGTTACAGAAATTACAAATCAACGATTCTGCATTGTTCTTCGAACCTGAAAGTTCGGATGCGCTGGGTTTTGGTTTCCGTTGTGGTTTCTTGGGCATGCTACACATGGAGATCGTTCAGGAACGTCTTGAACGTGAATATGATCTTGATTTGATCAGTTCGGCACCTACCGTGGTGTACGAGGCATTGACCAAAAAAGGTGAAACGATTTATATCGACAGCCCATCGAAAATGCCTGATGGTTCAACCGTAGAAGATTTACGTGAACCAATTGCAGAGTGTCATATTTTGGTGCCGCAAGAATACTTGGGTAACGTGATGACCTTGTGTATTGAGCGTCGTGGTGTGCAAAAAGACATGAAGTTCTTGGGTAACCAAGTGTCTGTGACTTTTGAAATTCCAATGGCTGAAGTGGTGATGGACTTCTTTGATAGATTGAAGTCTTGTTCACGTGGGTTTGCCTCTTTGGACTATAACTTTGTCCGTTTTGAAAGCTCATCTTTGGTAAAAGTTGATGTCTTGATTAACGGTGAAAAAGTCGATGCTTTGGCAATGATTTGTCATCGTCAAGATGCTCGCCATCGCGGTATTGCACTGGTCGAAAAAATGAAAGATCTGATTCCTCGTCAGATGTTCGATGTTGCCATTCAAGCAGCAATCGGTGCGCAAATTATTGCACGTTCAACAGTCAAGGCAATGCGTAAAAATGTCTTGGCGAAATGTTATGGTGGTGACGTTTCACGTAAGAAGAAACTCCTATCTAAACAGAAAGAAGGTAAGAAACGCATGAAGCAAGTGGGTAGCGTTGAAATCCCGCAAGAAGCGTTCTTAGCTGTGTTGAAAGTAGAAAGATAAGAATTAGAGGTCGTTTAGCTCATGGATTTTGATTTTAATTTAATACTCGTGCCTGCCACGCTGATTTTTTTCTTGGTGTGGTTGCTGGATAAGTTTGTATTTAAACAAAGACAAACCAAAGGCAGGGGAAATGAAAATTTCATTATCACATGGGCGTATGATTTCTGGCCTGTATTGGCGGTCGTTTTAGTTTTGCGTTCATTCTTGTACGAACCATTTAATATTCCATCGGATTCTATGGTGCCAACCTTAGAAACGGGTGATTTTATTTTGGTGAATAAGTTTAACTATGGTGTGCGTTTACCTATCGTTAATAAGAAAATTATTGATGTGGGTGAGCCAGAGCGTGGTGATGTAATTGTGTTCCGTTATCCACCTCAGCCAACCATTAGTTATATTAAGCGTGTTGTTGGTCTACCAGGGGATCATATTATTTATGATCATGGGCAACTGACGATTAATGGTCAAAAAGTGGCGAAAGTGCCTGTTGAATTTAGTCGTGAGAAAGATGCATTAGACACACCAACTTCGATCTATCATAAAGAGACTTTAGGTCAGCATACATTTACGATGCGAGAACTGGAAGGGGTGAATGTTGCTCGCCAAGCACCATTCATTAATTATGTTGAAAATGGTAAATACTCAACTGAAAATGGTTTATATTGGGAAGTGAAAGTTCCAGCAGGGCACTATTTTGCGATGGGGGATAACCGCGATCAAAGTGCGGACAGTCGTTTTTGGGGATTTGTGCCTGAGGAAAACTTAACAGGGAGAGCATTTTATGTGTGGATGCATAAAGAGCCTGGATTCAAACTACCGTCATTTAGCCGTAACGGTAAAATTGATTAATTGACCAAAATGGAAAATAAAAAATGTGTCGAAATCAAAAAGGTGCGTCTTATATTGGGTTTTTAATTGCAATTGTTGGTTTTGCATTTTTAGCAAAAGTCGCAATTGCCGTGTGGGCTCCCTATTGGGATGATCGTGTGATTGATAGTCAAATCACAGAGCTATTACAAAGTAGCCCAACGAATATCAGTCCATCGAAATTTTCTAGTCAAATGGGGCAACGTTTAGATATGAACAATGTCCGCGATATAAAATTTGATGATATTGCACAAGTAACCAATACCGATGGTATACAAGTGAATAAGAGTTATGAGGTAAGAAAGCCATTCTTACTGAATATAGATTTAGTGTTAAAGTTTGAGAAAAGTTTTGATCAAAGGTCAGTCCAAACTAAGTGATATGCGCTTAGCAAGTCGTATCGGTTACCAGTTTAAGCAAGCTGAATTATTACAGCTTGCATTGACACACCGTTCGGTGAGCCATAAATATAATTACGAACGCCTAGAATTTTTAGGTGATTCGTTGTTAGGAATGATCATCGCCAATTATTTGTATCAGGCTTATCCGCATGAAAATGAAGGGCGTCTAACTCGAATGCGTGCCACATTGGTACGTCAGGAAGCGTTAGGTAAAATCGCCAATGATTTGAAACTCAGTTCCTGTATGATTTTAAGTACAGGTGAATTAAAGTCGGGTGGTCATCATCGCGAATCTATCTTGGCGGATACGGTTGAAGCGATCATTGGTGCGATTTATGTGGATTGTGGTGACTTAACGGTGTTACAGGCTATCGTGTTAAAATGGTATGAACCGTATTTAGATCATATTGAGCCAACCGATCAACTGAAAGATCCGAAATCGAGATTGCAAGAGTATTTGCAAGCACGTAAAAAGCCGTTACCACTGTATGAGGTTGTCGATATTCAAGGGGATGCACCGAATCAACATTTCAAAGTGCATTGTACCGTTGATGGATTACCTCTATTTAAAGGTGAAGGTTCAAGTCGTCGTTTTGCAGAACAAGCTGCAGCGGCGGATGTTTTAAAACTATTGGAGCAGTAAACTGCATGACTACGAATTCCGATCACATTGATGCTGATCACGAGTCGCCTAGCGACAATGATACCAAAGATTTAATTAGCCAGTTTTTTAGTGAACAAGGCACAGCCATTCCTGCTGATTTCAGAAGTGGTTTTGTTGCGATTGTCGGTCGTCCAAATGTGGGTAAATCGACTTTAATGAATCACTTGCTGGGTCAGAAACTTTCCATTACCTCGCGTAAACCACAAACGACACGTCATAAAATTGTCGGGATTGATTCACGTGAAAAATCTCAGGCGGTATTTGTAGATACCCCAGGGATGCATAAAAAAGAAGTGCGTGCCATCAATAAAATGATGAACCGTGCTGCGCATTCTGCTTTGCGCGATGTGAATTTGGTTCTTTTTGTGGTGGATGCGCAAAAGTGGACACAAAACGATGAGCTAGTTTTGGAAAAACTGAAGAATGCTGAAATGCCTGTAATTCTGGTAATCAATAAACTGGATACGCTAGAAAATAAAAATCAGGCATTACCGCTTATTCAAGAACGCGCCAAACTCATGAATTTCGCTGAGATTGTTCCAGTTTCTGCGCTTCGTGGTGCTAATCTTGAACATTTACGTAATACCATTGAGCAGTATTTACCATTCCAGCCACCATTATATTCGCTTGATCAGATTACAGACCGTTCTGAGCGTTTCTTGGCGTCTGAAATCATCCGTGAAAAGATCATGCGTCAGCTGGGTGAAGAATTACCTTATGATTTAACTGTTCAAATTGAATCATTCCGTACCGAAGATTCAGTGATTCACGAAAAAACAGGTAAACTTAAACCTGCTTGTACCTACATTGATGCTACAATTTTTGTGGATCGCGCAGGGCAAAAAGCCATTGTGATTGGTGAGAAAGGTACCAAGTTGAAAAAAATTGGTATGGATGCCCGTACCGATATGGAAAAAATGTTTGAGCAAAAAATCATGCTGACGCTTTGGGTGAAAGTAAAAGGTGGTTGGTCAGACGATGAACGTGCACTGAAAAGTCTTGGATATAGTGACATTTAAGATTTGACTCAAACAGGAGCTGTAATGGTAAAAATTTGCTTGATTGTGGCAAGTGTAATAATTTTACAAGGCTGCATTCATAAAATTGTTACAGTTCCTGTAAAAGTGGCATATAAAACCACCAAAGGCGTAGTGAAGGGTACGGTCGCAGTTGTGGAAGCTGTAATTCCTGATGAAGATGATAAGGCTGATGAAACACAGCAAGATCAGCAGGATTAATGTTGATTCATGCGTAATGAAGTGTTACATGGCTATTTAATTCATCACCGTAAGTACCGTGAGCGGAGCCACATTGTACATTTATTCACACAAGAATATGGTCGTGTTGATGGTATTCTGCGCCAAACGCCTCCACCACAATATCAACCGCTGCGTTTACAGGCATCGGGAAAGTCTGAATTAAAAAATTTCAGCAAACTTGAAATTATGCATCATCCAATTTTCTTCTTTGGAGATGCATTTTTTTCAGGTTTTTATCTCAATGAAATTTTATTGCGCCTGTGTCCTCTCGAAGTCGAAATGCCTGAAACATTCAATCAGTATGCAAAGACTATTCAGTATTTACAGACATTAAATGAACAGGACAATCCTACGCTCTTTTTAAAGCAAATCCTCCGTCAGTTTGAATATGCTTTATTAGAAGAGTTAGGGTATCCACTTGATTTTACAATCGATGCAAATCAAGCTGAAATACAGCCACAGCAAAATTATATCTTTCAATTAAGTGATGGATTTATTCCTATCATCCGTACGTCATCATCGACTTTGGCGGGTGCGCAGATTCTATCTATGCAGCACTACGAAAAAGGTGTGGAATTTAATTCAGAACAGTTACAATTATTGTCGAAGCTATATAGGCAAATGATTACATCCTTGTTGGGGGATCGACCGCTCAAAAGTCGCCAACTGTGGATACAAAACACTCAATCTAGAACATGATTAGGAAAAAATAATGGCTGCTTTACTAGGTGTAAATATTGACCATGTTGCAACATTGCGTCAAGCACGTGGAACAAGTTATCCAGACCCAGTTAATGCTGCTTTAATTTGCGAGCAGGCTGGTGCAGAAGGCATTACTTTGCATTTGCGTGAAGATCGTCGTCATATTCAGGATGATGATGTGCGTCGTATGCGTCCTGCCTTGAAAACGCGTATGAATTTGGAGCTTGCAGTTACAGCCGAAATGATTGCCTTTGCCAAAGAAATTCAACCACAGCATGTTTGTTTTGTGCCTGAAAAACGTCAGGAAGTGACGACTGAGGGTGGTCTGGATGTTGTAGGTCACTTTGAAGAGGTTAAGGCTGCAACACAAGAGCTGACTGCTGTTGGTTGTGATGTTTCATTGTTTATTGATGCTGATTTTGCCCAAATCGATGCAGCGGTTGCTTGTGGTGCACCAACCATCGAAATCCATACGGGTGCTTATGCAGATGCAGAAACGCCAGAAGCGCAACAACATGAATTAGACCGCATTGTGAAGGCAGCATGTTATGCTGCGGAAAAAGGTTTGGTGGTGAATGCGGGACATGGTTTAAATCTTGAAAATGTCACACCGATCGCGCAAATCCCAGAAATCCATGAATTAAATATTGGGCATTCTTTAATTGCAGATGCAGTATTTGTTGGGTTGGCGCAAGCAGTTCAAGAAATGAAAGCTGTAATTAAAGCTGCACGTTAATACTGAGTTTAGCTTAAATTATGTCGACAATTGATTATGATGACTTGATGAAGCCTGTATTGGGTTTCTTGGGTTGTACTACACCGCAAGCATGGTTGGATGAAGCATTAAATCATCTGGATATTTTGATGCAAGATCATGCCAATTGCGAGAAAAAAGCTGCAGGGACAGCAATGAACCTGATGTTTCGCTACAGTTTTTTTACGGATCTGCAAGTCAAATTGGCGCAGTTGGTGCGTGAAGAAATGCTGCACTACGAGCAAGTTCTTGAGTTGATGAACAAACGTGGTCAAGCGTGGTCAAATTTGAGTGCAGGTCGCTATGCGGGTGGATTGCGTAAAGAAGTGCGTACTTATGAGCCAGAAGCTTTAATTGATATATTAGTCATTGGAGCTTTTGTTGAGGCGCGTTCGTGTGAGCGTTTCTTTGCACTTGCTCCGCTTGTAGATGAAGAGCTGGGGCGTTATTACCGTTATTTGCTCAAGTCGGAATCACGGCATTTTGAAGATTATTTATCTTTGGCTTTGGATGTTGCGCGGACAGGAAAATTGAAAAATCCTGAAGAAGATATTCAGCAGCGTATTGAACATATTCGTGAAGTGGAAAAAAATCTGATTTTATCCCCAGATGATACTTTCCGTTTCCATAGTGGAATACCTGTGCTAGCAACGTAAACTGATTAAGGTGTTTAAGAAATTAAGCACCTTTTTTTATGATTTATAAAAGGTATTTTGGTAAGAGTAAGTTTGAATCTGAAGTAAATAGGGTATTGTTTGAAGTTGCCGATATCGTAGAAGTGAAGAAAATAATAGGCAAAAAAAAGCCCGCTTTAATGCTGCGGGCTTTTTTGTATTTGGCTCTCCAACCTGGGCTCGAACCAGGGACCTGCGGATTAACAGTCCGTCGCTCTACCGACTGAGCTATTGGAGAATCTGAGTGCGATTATAAGCAGATTTTAAAACTGGTCAAGCCTTAGGGGGTAGAAAAATGTGGATTTTAAGCGTGTATGCCGTATATTTAGGCAAACAATTCAAAATTTAAGAAAAAATAGAAAATAGGCTTGTGCTTTGAAAAAAGCATTGCTAGATTAATTACAGAAAGTTGTTGAAGTGAAAAACTTCAACAGTGTGGATTTAAACCAACTTGCCAGCACTAAAATGGCTAAATCGGAGTAAGCGAATGAATACGCTCAGCATCCCTGAAATTTTTTCTCAATTCTCATACTATCAAGACAACTACCTGCCGCTTATTCAACAGCCAGAGTTATATTACACGGCTGTAGAAGGTGCTTTTGTATCCGTGCGTCCTTTTGCAACGGTACAACTCTATCTGGGTGATTTACTGCAATTATGGTTTTCAGAGAAATGGTTGGTTGAATCTGAACGTCAAAGCTGGATTGCATCTTATTTTTCTAGTGAGACTGAAGCGCAAGAACGTGTTTATGTTTATGCCTTAGAAGGGCAACTTTGGTCTAAGCCATTACAAGCGCAAGCTTGGTCTCAATCACGTAATGCTGCATGTACTATTCAGCTTGAGCATACTTTAAAATACTATTGTTATTACAAAGCCTTAACTGCGCCACAGTTTAAATTGAATGCAGCGCAAAAGAATTATCATCATGCTTAATTCCGTTTGTATTTGCACAACATAATCAAGTGTTGTGCAATACTTTTAAGCACGGATAATCATACAGGTTGCAGTGGCATGAGCATAAAGCTTACCATCTTCATCTACAATTTTTCCTTCTGAAATTCCTAAATTTTTACTCATATTGATCACTGTACCTATCGCTATCAGTTCCTTTTCTTTCGGAATAGGACGGCACATTTTAATATTGAGATCAATTGTGCCGTAGCCAACACCAGCTTCCAGCATGGTGTGAATAGCGCACCCTGTGACAGAGTCGAGCACGGTTGCGGCAAAGCCTCCATGGACTCCACCTAGCGGGTTTAGATGTCGCTGATCTGCCATGGCTTTGAAGTGAATACTGCCGAGAGCGACTTGATAGGGTTGCATGGGGATAGTTTCGCTGATACTCGGTGCAGGTACTTGCCCAGCACACATGGCTTCAAGTAACTGTAATCCGGTCATTTCTTTTACGTGCATTGGTAATCCTTTTATTTGATAAGTTCTAAAAAGGAACTTTGTAGTTAAGATAATCTTGAGCGCAAAATAAAGTCAAGTAAGGATGAGGACTGGTGGGTTAGGCATCAAGCTCGTAAATTTTATCTAGGCTGTCAGCACCCGTTAAAATATTTAAGCAAATACGCTCACCTGTTGCCCATGTTGCCTGATCGGAGCTGAGGTCAACATCAACAATGTCGATGTCACGACAGAGGGTGAGGGTGCTTTCGATCACAATAAATTGAGGAGAGCGGGCTTTTAAGCATTTAGCAATGTAACGTTTAATATTCTGTTGTCGGTATACATCGATAATCTTATAGCGCATGATGGACTCATAGGCATTTAGCTGTGTGTGAGCGTATCTTAGAAGATCAATGCTTGGGTTGCCATGTCGAATATGTTGCGAAATGTATGATTCAAAAAAATAAATAAGGATTACATTTATTTATAAATTAAATACGGTGATCTATCACTCATTATTGTTTAATTAGATGGCAGCGAAAATACAATAAATTTATTAAAAAATTATACGGAGAGGATAATGCATGCACAGTGTTTATGTGGTGTAACACAATTTGATGTCGATCTTGTGAATTACCAAGTCCATGTTTGTCACTGTTCACTTTGCCGACGTCAAAGTAGTGGGTTGCTAATGACGATCGATGTGCTACCAAATAGTCTAGTCTTTGCGCAGCAAACACACTTAGGGATATTCCGTTCTTCTGAATGGGGAGAGCGTGGCTTTTGTAAGCAATGTAGAACTACATTGTTCTGGCGTATGCAGGATCATAGTTATTGTAATATTAATGTGTTTGCACTAGAGGAACTACCTGAAGAGTTAGTTTTGGATGCAGAAATTTATATTGATCATAAACCAGCTTTTTATTCCTTGAGTCAGCCGACTAATCAATTAACAGAGGCAGAAGTGATTGCGATGTTAAATAAATAATAGCAGCAGCCATTAACGGCGCATAAAAAAGAGCCCAAACTAAGTTGAGCTCTTTCTTTTTAATAAACGGCTAAATTATTGAGCCGCTTTTTCAGCTTCGATTGATGCAATTGCAGCGTCAACGCCTTCAATTGAGTCAGCCGCTTTCTTAATGCGAGCTAAAGCATCAACTAACACTTCGTCAGCAGTCGCATAAGAGATACGCATAAAGCCGCCAAGACCAAACGCATCACCTGGAACAACAGCTACACCAGTTTCTTCTAATAACCATTCAGAGAATTCTGTGCAAGATTTTAAGCCTTTTGCACGAATCAACGGACGGATGTTTGCATACGCATAGAATGCACCATCAGCAGGTAAGCATGAAATACCATTGATTTCATTCAAGCCATTAACCACTAAGTCATGACGACGCTTGAAAGCTTCGATCATTGGCTCAAGTACATCTTGTGGACCGTTCAATGCAGCTTCAGCAGCAACTTGCGAAATTGAAGTTGGGTTAGAAGTTGATTGCGATTGGATTTTTTTCATTGCGCCAATGATTTTTGCAGGACCCGCTGCATAGCCAATACGCCAGCCTGTCATTGCATAAGCTTTAGACACACCGTTCAATACAATAACGCGGTCATATAAGTCTGGTGCAACAGTGGCGATGTTGTAGAACTCATCTTCCCAACGGATTGGTTCGTACATATCATCAGAAGCAACAAATACTTGTGGGTGACGACGTAATACTTCAGCTAAAGCTTCAAGCTCAGCTTTGGTATAGATCATGCCTGTAGGGTTTGAAGGGCTGTTGAGTACCACTAAACGTGTGTTTTCAGTGATTGCCGCTTCTAATTGTTCAGGCGTGATTTTGAAGCGTTGTTCTTCACCACATTTCACAATAACAGGTGTACCTTCAGCGATGATTACCATATCTGGATAGCTTACCCAGAAAGGTGCAGGAATAATCACTTCATCACCTTTGTTTAACAAAGCTAAAGCCAAGTTAAAGAAAGATTGTTTACCACCGCAAGAAACCAAAATTTGGTTTGCTTGGTAGTCAAGGTTATTGTCGCGTTTAAGTTTTGCAATAATTGCTTTTTTAAGGCCTGGCGTACCATCTACAGCGGTATATTTAGTAAAACCGTTGTTAATTGCCGCGATAGCAGCATCTTTGATGTGTTGCGGGGTGTCAAAATCTGGTTCACCAGCTCCCAAACCAATGACATTTTTACCAGCAGCTTTAAGCTCAGCAGCCTTGTTTGTCACAGCTAATGTAGGGGACGGTTTGATGGCATTTACACGATCAGATAGACGTACGTCCACGGCAGAATTCCTTCTTATGGGGATAAAAAATTAAAAGCACACTATCTTAGCTTAAAATGTAAGGCTAGTTTGTTTAAAATGCGTCCAAATTAATAAAAAATTGACAGTATTATTTTGGGAAAATTATTTGGTAGGAAAATGTTAGTTTCATGAAGTGCTCGCTATGTAGCATAAAAAACTTTAAAATAGCTGCAATTAAATTTGAGTCATCGTTATGAGTAAGCAACAGCCTACTTCCAAAAAGCCATTGGTTAAACTCCCATTTCCAATGCCATCTCAGGAACAAGAGCAAGACGATGTTGCCCATAATCAGGTTCGACCGAAGCCAGAGCAATATGCAGATCGTACTTGGATGCCACCGCGTGGTACACGTCGTTCCATGGGTAAACGTTAAAAAAAGAAGTGCAATTGCACTTCTTTTTTTATGTCTTATCTAACTTTAGCTTAACGAGTTCGACGTTCATTTTCTGAATAATATTGTTTTTTCTGTAGATACATCATCTGATCTGCACGTTTCAACATGTCTTCAATACGTTCATTTTCTTTCACTGTCGCATAACCAATTGCCAAACTAATGGGTTGGCTGGCATAAAATTGATTATCGACATGTAAGAGCTCTTGTAAGCTGTGCAAGCAGTTTTGTAGTGCGGCTTCATCCGCACCAGGCAAGAGAACGACTAATTCATCCCCGCCAATTCGAGAGGCAGAATACAGCGTGTTTTGAATGAGTTGATTTAAAATTCCGCCCATACGACGTAATAAACCATCACCTACATCATGCCCGAAATTATCATTTACTTCTTTGAGTCCATTCATGTCGAGAAAAATACAAGAGGCAGGGCGTAAAGGGCTACGTTCTAAACGGTTCATTTCTTCAGTATAGAAAGAGCGATTATATAGCTTGGTGAGAACATCATGTTTGCCTAAGTATTCCAAATAATTCTCGGCTTTTTTACGGGCAGTTATATCGGTTAAGGCAACCTGTACCATGCTCCAGTCATCTTTGTAGTCGGGGAAAACAGTAAACTGAAGTAATACATGTCGAATACTGCCATCTAGGGCGTAATTCACGGCTTCACGTTGATGGTGAATATTGCCATTCCATAATTCAATCAATTGTTCGCGGAAGGTTTGTATCATTTCTTTGGCGAAAATCTTATGGGTATTTTTAAGTAGGGTTTCCTTATCTGCCGCGCCAAATAAATCTAACGTGGCTTGGTTGACATCAATAATCACAATGTCCTGAATACATTGCAAAATAAAGTCATTGTGCACATCTAAAAAGGTTTGAAAGTCTTGGATGCCCATGTGTTTCAGTTGATCTAGACGGTATTTAATTCGACTGAAATCTTCCACCCATAACGAGGTTGGAGAATATTTAAAGCGTGACTCGGCCAGCAAACGGTTTTTCTCTTCAAGGCGACATGCTGTTTTATAGGGAGTGATATCTTCTGTTGTAATGAGTAATAAGGACAAATCATGTTCATGTTCTGGAATCACGGTGCCACGCAACTGGATATCTAATCGTTGCCCTGAAATTGTGTAATTTACCGTACTGCTGAGAAACTCGGTTTGACCATCCCATAAACTTATTAGCTCTTGAATATGGGTTTTTGCCATATCTTGTTTAAAAATTAAATCCAGATTCTGTTGCAAGTGTTCGAGGTCATGTGCCTGAAACAACTCTAGGGTTTTGGCATTCACTTTTAGGATTTTAATTTTACGCGCACATGCCAAAACACGTGATTCATCTTCAAGTAAAAATTGTTCTAAGTCTTGAATACCTTGTGCTCGCCATAGATCAAACTGCTTTTTGACCTCACTGAAATCTTCTAACCACATGGCAATAGGGGATAAATCAAAAATTGAGGAATCTAATAATTCCATGTGTTGCTCGTATTTATTTTTAAGTCGCGTCTAGTATAGGCACAATTTTTTTGTTTTTAAATCATGTGATCAATAAATACATTAAATTGAATTATGTGATAATTCTGTCATTAAATGTGCCTAAAAATGAGGTTGTCTGCCAGTTCTGGTAGACAACCCCTAATGTAATAAGCTTGATTTAGCGCGTCGATTTACGTGCTTTATTTTCCGCTTTTGGTGCTGGAATTTCACGTTGATGATTCCAGACTTCCATGAAATCTTGCTCGTTGATATTGTAGAGTTCCAGCAGGGCAAGCACTACACCACCAATCACCATGCTGTTTTCTAGCGGTGAGTCAACGCGAAATCCCTTTTCATCTAAACGATGCACAATATCTTCGATTTCAAAGATACGATCACGACCATTACTATCGGTTGGATACATCGGCGTATTCAGAATGATTTTTGCCAGACTTTTTTCATTGTCTGCCAAATCAAGTTGTTCAATCACCTGATCTAGTGGTTCGTTCGGGAAAATCACCTGATCTTGCAACACGGCTTTTAAAAAGGCTTGGCGAAGTTTAGGTAAGGGCTGTTCGACAAAAGGGCGGAATGACACAGGGAAAATGACGTTGTGTGAAATGCCTTTAAACATTGGCGCAATTTCTTCGACTTTATAGCCTGCAACGCCGCAACCAATGGACGTAATGAAATATTTGGTTTTAGGGTGATGCTTAGTATAGATTTTAAAATCATCAATATAATGCTGTATTTGTGACAGCGGCATTTGTTGTAAATGCTCGTTCATGGTGGGAATGGCATAACTCTGACCTGCCCAACCACGACCTGCACCTTTCATGGCGCCAAAATGTAATAAAGCGATTTTGGCAGCACCACCCGCATGCGTACCCGCCATATTACTGCCAAAAACAAACACGGTATCTTCAGGTAAACTTTTAACAATCGTTTCGTCGTGGTAATGGTAGCGCATAAGTCATTTATCTAATCATCATTATTGATTCATGTTGCAACTGAATAGGGCATGGGTCAAGTGGCAGGATGTGCTTTTTTAGTCGGATGGCTTGCAGAAGGAAATTGGTCTCTGAGAAGGCTATGTAATCAATTCAATGTGAAATGTATATGAAAGCTTATTGTATGTTGTCGAATAGCCCCCATACTATGTAAGTCAGAATGTGTCGAAGATGGAAACCATGCAAGAGCGTCAAAAACCTGTGCAAGACAGTCAACAACCTTTTGATTTGGTCACTCAGTTTCAACCCGCGGGAGATCAGCCGCAGGCGATTGAAAAACTGGTACGTGGTGTTGAGCAAGGCTGCCGTAATCAATTGTTATTAGGGGTGACGGGTTCTGGTAAGACCTACACCATGGCGAATGTGATCGCACAGACGCAACGTCCGACGATTATCATGGCGCATAACAAGACCCTTGCCGCACAGCTTTATGGCGAATTTAAATCCTTTTTTCCTAATAATGCGGTTGAGTATTTCGTCAGTTATTACGATTACTATCAACCCGAAGCTTATGTGCCATCTTCCGATACTTTTATTGAAAAAGATTCAGCAATTAATGATCATATTGATCAGATGCGCTTGTCAGCAACGCGGGCTTTACTCGAACGCCGTGATGCCATTATTGTGGCCTCTGTTTCTGCTATTTATGGTTTGGGTGATCCGAATGCCTATATGAGCATGTTATTGCATGTCGTTGAAGGTGATCGGATCAGTCGCGATGAGATCATCCGTCGTCTGGTGGAAATGCAATATAGTCGGAATGAATTAGAGTTTTTACGTGCGACCTATCGTATCCGTGGTGAAATTATTGATATTTTCCCAGCCGAATCGGATCAGCATGCTATTCGTATTGAACTCTTTGATGATGAAGTTGATTCGATCCGTTGGTTTGATCCATTAACAGGGAAGATGGTCAAAAAAGTCCCACGTGTTACCATTTATCCAAAAAGCCATTACGTCACACCTAAAGATAACCTTGAACGTGCGATTGGCACCATTCGCGAAGAGCTCAAAGAACGCCTAGTTTTTTTCCGTGAACATGACAAATTGCTAGAAGCACAGCGGATTGAACAGCGTACCCGCTACGATCTGGAAATGATGCAGCAGTTGGGCTATACCAATGGTATTGAAAACTATTCTCGTCATTTATCGGGGCGTCCAGCAGGGGAAGCTCCACCAACGTTATTTGACTATGTACCTGATGATGCCTTGCTGATTATTGATGAATCGCATGTCACGGTGCCGCAGATTGGCGCTATGTATAAAGGTGACCGCTCTCGTAAAGAAAACTTGGTGAATTATGGTTTCCGTTTACCGAGTGCTTTAGACAACCGTCCGATGAAGTTTGAAGAATGGGAGCGCATTGTTCCAAGTACCATTTATGTCAGTGCGACACCTGCACGATATGAATTGGAAAAATCGGAACAAGTAGTCGAGCAGGTGGTTCGTCCCACAGGTTTGGTCGACCCTGAAATTGAAATCCGTCCAGTGTTGACTCAAGTGGATGATGTGCTGTCGGAAATTAATATTCGTAAAGAATTGAATGAACGTGTTTTAGTGACCACTTTAACTAAGCGTATGGCGGAAGATTTGACCTCCTATTTGAAAGAATATGGGGTAAAAGTTGCCTATCTACATTCCGACATTGATACCGTTGAGAGGGTCAAAATCATTCATGAATTGCGTTCAGGTATTCACGATGTATTAGTAGGAATTAACCTGCTGCGTGAAGGTTTGGATATGCCTGAAGTATCTTTAGTAGCAATTTTGGATGCGGATAAAGAGGGCTTCCTGCGTTCAGAACGTTCACTGATTCAAACCATTGGTCGTGCTGCGCGTAACTTAAAAGGGAAAGCGATTTTGTATGCTGACCGTATTACCGATTCAATGCAAAAGGCAATAGATGAAACGGATCGTCGTCGTGCCAAGCAAATCGAGTTTAATTTGGAGCATGGCATCACGCCACGAAGTGCAGTACGACAAGTCGTTAAGGAAATTGATACAGGTGAAGTACTGAGTGATGATCAAATTGATGCCAAGATTGCAGATCAGGCCCAAGCATTGTCTGCGGATGAGCAACATATTTTGTCTAATCCAAAATTGTTCAGTAAACACATCACGAAACTGGAAAAAGAGATGTTGAAAGCCTCGAAAGAGTTACAGTTTGAGCAAGCTGCACGTTTACGAGATGAAATTTTGCGTTTGAAAGCGCATTTATTGCAATAAGGTCGCAAACTTTTTGCTGCAAAATCATTACATAACGCTACAGTTTGTTGGATTAAAGCCCGTTATTTTTTAATAAATTACATTCGGGCTTGGTCCAGATCAATCTTTTAAAGGATGTTGTGATGAATGACAGTAATCTTCCTAAAGCAAGTTGGCGTATAACAAAAATAGTCATTGGCGGGGCAATTTTAGTGGGATTGGGCGCAGCGACTTTGGCTTATGCGCAAACCAAGCCTATGCCTGTGGTCGAAAAAGTCGAATTGGACCGCTATTTGGGGGTATGGTACGAGATTGCTCGGAAACCTATGTACTTTCAAAATAAATGTGTGCGTGATGTCTCTGCAACGTATACCTTGAATGAAAATGGCAATGTGAGTGTGGATAACCGGTGTTACTCGCAAGATGGCGTGTTACAGCAAGCCTTAGGTGAAGCCTTTGTTCAAAATGCGCCGTTTAATTCCAAGCTGCAAGTCAGCTTTTTACCCGAAGCCGTACGCTGGTTGCCTGTGGCACGTGGGGATTACTGGATTTTAAAACTGGATGATGATTATCAAACGGTATTGGTCGGTGAGCCGCGTCGTAAATACATGTGGGTACTTTCGCGTACACCCGAAGCAAAGCCCGAAGTCCTAAATGAATACTTAGAATATGCCAAATCACTTGGCTATGATTTGGGTGATTTAATTCGTACCCAACATAGCAAAGCAAAATCTGAATAATGGCTAAAGTTAATGCTTATTCAAATGATGGAGAGTATGGTGCAGTCAAAATTTAGATTTGCGTGAAAGTTATTTTAATCCTGAAGTTTTTTATTAAACTAATCGGTATACTACGCCCGACAAAAAGTTAGGGTGAAAAGATGTATAAAGGCGTAGCACTGTCGGTATTGGCATCCGTCACCTTTGGCGTGCTTTACGGCTATACAGAATTTTTAAAACCTTTAGACAGTGAGCAGACTTTCGCATGGCGCATGCTGTCGACCTTGCCATTTTTGACCTTGTTTATGTGGTGGTCGGGTGAGCTAAAGCTGATTACTGAACTGTTCAAAAAAGTCATTCAAAAACCTATCTATTTATTGTGGTTGTTGATTAGCTCGGTGTTGTGTACTTCGCAATTGTGGCTGTTTTTGTGGGGGCCGATTAATGGTCGGGGCTTGGAGGTATCTTTAGGATATTTCCTTTTGCCTTTGGTCATGGTACTCATCGGCTGTGTGCTGCATAAAGAAAAACTTTCTCGATGGCAATTGGTCGCAGTGATTCTAGCAGCACTGGGTGTGGGACATGAGATTTGGCGAATTGGCGGCGTGGCATGGGAAACTGCTTATGTTGCCTTGGCTTATCCTTTGTATTTTTATCTTAGACGATTATTTAAAACGGATCATTTGGGCGGTTTCTGGTGGGATTTACTCCTGATTTTGCCTGTCGCTTTCTATCTATTATCAACGTCTGAGTCTTTAAGTCTGATTGCTCAATACACATATTTAATTTGGGCAATCATCGGCTTGGGTTTTTTAAGTGCGCTTGGTTTGGGCAGTTATATTCTGGCGAGTCGATACTTGCCTTTTGTTTTATTTGGTTTGCTGAGTTACCTAGAACCGGTGTTATTGGCAGCAGCATCTATAGCGTTGGGTGAGCAGGTTAAACCAGATGAATGGCTTACTTATATCCCAATTTGGTGTGCCGTGTTGGTTTTGGTGGTCGAGGGTAGTTTACATTTGTATAAACAACAGCATCTGAAACAGAATTTAGCACGCAATATTGAAAAAGCAGAAGAGCGCTTAAACGATCAAGATTAATTGTACTAATATGAGTGTTTAAGCAGGGTACAGAATCAACAGGATAGGGTGATTTTTTAGTTCTTTTTGGGTGATTGCAGGCAAATCACTTTTTTCAATATTTGGCATAAAAAGTACAATCACCAAAATAATTACAACTATTTTGTAATTTTATAATGAATATGTAGGAAAATAGCAGCGACTGAGCCAGCTTTTGATTCAATCTTTCCGACAATTCCTTTACAATTGTCGGGTTTTGAAATTTATGCCTAGATATACAATTTAATTAGAGGACGTATCTGTGAGCAAAGAGACTATTATCGCCCTACACGCAGAGCACCAAGGTCGCTGGAAAAACCGTGAAGAAATCGCGGAACAAATGATTGCTTTAATCGGTAAACTTTACCGTGAGCAAAACATCGTGACTTCAGTTTACGGTCGTTCTTTAGTTAACCGTTCTGTTATTCAGATTTTGAAAGCGCACCGTCGTACACGTATGATGGATGTAGAACTTTCAGTTGTTCATACATTCCCAATTATTCAAGCATTGGCGAAAATCCAGAATATCGGTACTGCTGAAATTGATCTAGGTAAACTTGCTGTTGAATATAAAGCACAAGGCGGCGATGTTGACGCGTTTGTAGCGAATGCTGTTAAATCATTAGAAGGTCGTGAAACTTCTGTAGAAGGTAAAGATGTTGTTCTTTACGGTTTCGGTCGTATCGGTCGTATCCTTGCACGCTTAATGATTGGTCAGTCTGGTTTAGGTCGTGGTTTAAACCTTAAAGCAATCGTTGTGCGTAAATCATCTGATGGTGATTTGGCGAAACGTGCTTCTTTATTACGTCGTGATTCTATTCACGGTACATTCTCAGGCACAATTTCTATTGATGAAGAAAACGAAGCAATCATTGCTAATGGTATTTTCATTAAAGTAATTTATGCATCTAACCCATCAGAAGTAGATTACACTGCTTATGGTATTCAAGATGCGCTTGTGATTGATAATACGGGTAAATGGCGTGATTCAGAAGGTCTGGCTCAACACCTTAAATGCCCAGGCGCTGCACGCGTAATTTTAACTGCACCTGGTAAAGGTGACATGAAAAACGTGGTGTTCGGTGTTAACCAAGCAGACATTCTTGATGAAGATCAAATCATTTCTGCTGCAAGCTGTACAACCAATGCGATTACACCAACATTGAAAGTATTACATGACAAATACACAGTGTTGAATGGTCACGTTGAAACAGTTCACTCGTTCACAAACGACCAGAACCTCATCGACAACTACCATAAAGCAGATCGTCGTGGTCGTGCTGCGACTTTGAACATGGTGATTACTGAAACTGGTGCGGCAAAAGCTGTAGCGAAAGCACTTCCAGCACTTCAAGGTAAATTAACAGGTAACTCTGTACGTGTTCCAACACCAAACGTTTCACTTGCTATTCTTAACTTGACGCTTGATAAAGAAGTTGATCGTGAAGAAGTGAACGAATACATCCGTCAAATCTCAATCAGTTCTAACCTTCAAGGTCAAATTGGTTATACCAATTCAACTGAAGTTGTATCTTCTGACTTCATTGGTTCGCGTACTGCGGGTGTGTTTGATGCGCAAGCAACAATCACTTCTGGCAACCGCTTAACTGCATACGTATGGTATGACAACGAAGTAGGTTATAGCTGCCAAGTATTGCGTATTGCTGAACAAATGGGCGGCGTAAGCTATCCAAAAGTTCCTGCTGAAACAAATGCATAATTTGTTCAGTTAATAAAAAAGAGCTTCGGAACTGAAGCTCTTTTTTTGTCTTTAAAATTCTTAAGCTTGCTACATTCATTTTTTAGTTGACTTAAATAACTACACGCATTCAAATTAGGTCAATGCCATAATTCCGACAAAATTAGTAGTATTAAATTTATTACGCTATGCTGGCGCAATGATCTAACTATCTTAGCCTATAACGGGCTTAGCAATTTCTGTCTCGTTAATGCAGATTAAAGATAAAACAATGACTCAAATGGATTGAGTAAATCAAAAATCGAACTTAAAGGATTAAGTCATTGCGATTAAAAAGAGTGTTTGTGGGTTTGGCATTTTTAGGCTTAGCTACTTTTAGTGGGGTCTTACTCGCCATTTGGGTTTTTCAACATTTCAATATTTATATTCCACTGCGTAATCAGGCTGTGAATATTGATTTGCAAGAGCCATTGCAGGCAAAGGTTAAAATACACGATGCTTTGGATGTTGGTGTTTCGGGACGAATTAATGCTGAAATTCCCATTCAAGAACAGTTAGAGATTCCTCTTGCTCAAACGCTGACTCCACGTGTGTATTTTGATAATCAAGTCCCGATTAAGACCACCATTCCTGTACAGGAAACCTTAAAGGTACAGCAAAACTTGCCCATTGATACGCGCGTGAATGTTGTGGTTATGGGTAAAAATATCAGTTTGCCGCTCAAGGGCTCAATCCCTATCAATCTTGATGTACCGATTCATATTAATGTGCCCTTAGAGCAGAACGTACACCTGAAATTTGATGCCCCCGTTAAAACAGTCCTTAAAGAAAACTTGCATATTCTTTTGAATGCAACATTAAAAACTGAGATACCTGTGCAAGGTCAGTTAAATGTTCCGATCAAGACGGCTTTAAATGCCACAGTCGATGTGAAAAATACCTTGCCAGTCAAAATTCAGAGTGGAGAATTAAAAGTCCCTTTGAATACCTTAAAGTTCTCATCACCACAGTTTGAACAACCGCAATTGGTTCGAGCGGAATAGGAGGGTGAGCAGGTGATTTCTTCCTATCGATTTTTATTGGTCAGTTTTGTGGGATTGGTTCTCGCGATTGCGATTTCATTCTGGCTGTATCTGAATGTAATCGCGTCTATGCAAATTTCGGCACAGCATTCTGAAATCAAGTTGCCAGATGCTTTAGCAACCAAGATTCATGTGGGTAACTATTTAGATATTCATTCAAAAGGCAAGCTGAATACCCAAATCGATATTGATCGTCAGCTGAGTCTACCTTTACAAGGGAAATATCTTGCAGATTTGAAGTTCGAAGTTGAAACGCCTATTACAGTAAATATCGACTATCAGACCATGATCCAGATTGATCAGCTGATGCCTGTCGAAACCACGACTGATTTAATTTATCAAAATCAACTATTGCCCAAGTTTCCTGTGAAACTCGATATTCCTGTTCAGTTGGATGTACCGTTTCAGCTTAAACGTGCATACACCATTCCTGTGAAGATTCTATTTGATGGACCTGTTTATTTTGAGTTCGATGAACGCGTAGGCTTGCATGTGGTGCATCGCTTTGCACCGAAATTACATTTGAATGATCCAATGAAAATGGATCGAATTGCTAGTTTTGATGCCACGATGTTAAATGCTGTACGACAAACATCTGCGAATTTGCAGATGAATATGCATTTACCTGTAAGAAATATTCATCCCTAATTCAGAACCTTGTTTGTATGAGGTTGAATTGACGTATTTAGATTGGGGGCTTAGTGGTTTAGGGAAAGAATGAATCGGTTTCTTGATGGTTAAAGATTAATCTGATAGCTTACCGAATGAAAGTACAGATAAGAAAAGTAAGCAGCTACTGCACAGGGGGAGTTTATGAGTACATATGCAACAAGCCATTTATTGGGGCAAGTTTTATCGACAGCTTGTCCTTCTCGCGAAATACTCGAACATCTGTCCAGTAAATGGTCGCTGTTGGTGTTGCATTGTCTAAGTGAGGGTGTGCATCGCTTTAGTGAGCTTAAAGCAAAAATTGAAGGGATTAGTGAAAAAATGTTGTCGCAAACACTGAAAACTTTGGAACAAGATGGCTTTATTTTGCGGACTGTATATCCAATTGTTCCACCGAAAGTGGAATATCAACTAACGATTTTGGGTTCGCAGGCGGCAACTAAGGTCAATGAGCTCATTTCTTGGATTGAAAGAAACATCCCTGAAATTTTGGCGAATAAGCCGAAGATAGATCTTTAAATACTTAAATTAGCAGAGTTCTGATTTTAAGTTTCCTGCAAGTAGCTGAGAACTTGAGCAATGACTTAAATGTTGAAGTATTCAATTTTATTTCTTCTATCAAATAATGTTAGCTTCTAAAAACCTAAAACAAGAATAAAAATAGGGTGATACAGAATAATAATGAGCGATTTTAATATTTAGTTGAATAATTCTATTCGAGAAATGCTTTAAAATGTGGCAGAATAAGCGGTTTTAAAGATTTTAGAGGATTGGCAGTATGCGCTTTGTTGATGAAGCAGTCATTACCGTAGAGGCTGGCGACGGTGGCAATGGCGTAGCCAGTTTTCGCCGTGAAAAATTTGTACCATTTGGTGGTCCCGATGGTGGTGATGGTGGTCGTGGCGGTAGTGTATATGTTGAGGCTGATGAAAATACCAGTACTCTTGTAGACTACCGTTATACTCGTCGCTTCCGAGCAGAACGTGCTAAAAATGGTCGTGGTGCAAACTGCGCAGGTCGTGGCGGTGAAGACACTATATTAAAGGTTCCTGTAGGTACAACCATTGTTGATACAGACTCTGGCGATATCATCGGTGACTTAGTTGAAAATGGTCAGCGTGTGCTTGTCGCTGCGGGTGGTGATGGTGGTTTGGGAAATACCCACTTTAAATCATCGACTAACCGTACACCGCGTAAATGTACTCATGGCTTTAAAGGTGAATTCCGCGAAATTCGTTTAGAGCTGAAAGTATTGGCAGACGTAGGTCTATTGGGTATGCCAAATGCAGGTAAATCAACGTTTATTCGTGCGGTTTCAGCAGCTAAACCAAAAGTTGCAGACTACCCGTTCACCACCATGGTACCAAACCTAGGTGTGGTCGATGCAGACAGCCATCGTTCATTTGTGATGGCGGATATTCCTGGTCTGATTGAAGGGGCTTCTGAAGGTGCCGGTCTTGGTATTCGTTTCCTCAAGCATTTGGCGCGTACGCGTATTTTATTGCACATTGTTGATGTGCAGCCTATTGATGGCTCAGACCCTGCCTATAATGCTAAAGCGATCTTGGCTGAGTTGAAGAAATTCTCTCCGACACTTTCAAAACTGCCAATTGTTCTTGTTTTAAACAAAGTCGATCAACTTGCAGAAGATACGCGTGATGAATGGTGTCAGCATATCTTAGATGAAATGCAGTGGGATGGACCTGTATTTAAAACTTCAGGTTTAATGTCTGAAGGGACTAAAGCTGTTGTATATCACCTGATGGATCAAATTGAACAACAACGTGAACGTGAAGTTGAAGATCCTGAATATGCAGCAGAAGTGAAAGCATTCCGTGAGCAGCTAGAAGCTGAAACACGTGAACAAACCATTGCCGCTAAAGAAGCTTATCGTGAAATGCGTCGTCAACAGCGTCTTGCTGGTTTGTTGGGCGATGATGATGAAGACGATGAAGATGGCGACGACGACAGCGATATGGAAGTGATTTACGTTCGTTAATTTCCAAGCGAACAACATGTAACTGAGGACAAGATGATAGAAGTGGTAGATGGGCAACGTCAGCTCAAGGCTTTAAAACGTATCGTTGTTAAAATCGGATCATCTTTACTCACAGCAAATGGGCAAGGTTTAGATTTAGAGGCAATTTCGCATTGGGCGAAACAAATCGCGGATCTACACAAAGCAGGGCATGAAATCATCCTTGTGTCGTCTGGTGCTGTGGCTGAAGGTATGGTTCGTATGAAGCTAGAGCATCGACCCACCGATCTACCCAGTCTTCAGGCATGTGCTGCCATTGGTCAAATGGGTTTAATCCATACTTGGTCCAGTGTATTAGAGCGACATAGCATTCAAACCGCACAAATTTTATTAACACATGATGATCTAGCAGATCGTCGTCGTTATTTAAACTCATGTGATGCTTTGCAAAATTTAATCGATTGGCGTGTCATTCCTGTGATTAACGAGAATGACACAGTTTCAACCGATGAAATTCGTTTTGGCGACAATGACACGCTAGCAGCAATGGTCGCAGGTCAGGTGCAGGCAGATTTGTTAATCATCTTAACGGATCAGCAAGGTATGTTTGATTCTGACCCGCGTTCGAATCCTAATGCGAAACTGTTCCATACCGTGCGTGCTTTAGATGAAAGCCTGTTTGATATGGCAGGTGGTGGCGGTAAATTTGGTCGTGGTGGTATGTTGACCAAAGTTCGTGCTGCACGTTTAGCCGCGAAGTCTGGCTGTCCAACCCTTATTGCCAGTGGCGAGAGTGATCAGGTACTTGCTCGTCTAATGGCGGGTGAGATGCTTGGGACATTGTTTATTACCGACAATGACCGCATTACA
Source organism: Acinetobacter zhairuonensis (assembly GCF_022601715.1). GTDB lineage: Bacteria > Pseudomonadota > Gammaproteobacteria > Pseudomonadales > Moraxellaceae > Acinetobacter. The sequence continues at coordinate 233,773 of NZ_JAKVIM010000001.1, forward strand.
GCCCATCAGCAATGGTTGGCAGCACACTTACAAACTGCAGGTCGTTTGGTTTTGGACGATGGTGCGGTGAAAGCGATTAAAGACAATCACCGTAGTTTGCTACCTGTGGGGGTAAAAGCGGTTGAAGGTCATTTTGACCGTGGTGATGTGGTGGAATGTGTTGATCCATCGGGTTATCGTGTTGCGGTAGGACGTGTAAATTTTAGTTCGCGTTCTGCAGAGCTGGTTAAGGGGCTATCTTCGGATAAAGTGTATCAAGTCTTGGGTGAAGCGCGTTCACTGGAAATGATTCACCGTGACCACATGGCGATTTACTAAATTGCTGAATAAAAAATCCCGCTTTTGAGCGGGATTTTTATGTCTATAAGGATATTATTTAATATAGCCTCTTTGAATCAAAGGCTTAAATAGATAGAAGTGAACAGTCAGCACCCATTGCATCAGTTTCTCTTTGTAATGGTTCCAAAGGGTTAGACCAAACAAGTTCAGTGCGCAGGCAATCATAAATGCGCCAAGCATATCTAAGGGGAAATGTACGCCAACATAAATACGTGACCATGCGACTAGCCAAGCCATCATGAGCATGAAAATACCGAGTTTACGTTGTGCTGAGAAAAAGTATGAGAATGCAATGCTGCTAAAGATCAGCATATGGTCACTCGGGAACGAACCATTAGGTGCATGTTCAATCAGAGTTCGACCAATGCCCATGACAAATGGACGTGGGTGATAAAAAATATGGGAAATACACTGACTAATCAATAGGGCAATACTGGTAAAGATAAATGCCTTTAAGATTTGTTTTTTAATTTCATAATCACCACGTAACCAGAACCATGCAAAAAGCGCAATCATGCAATACAGCAGATCATTAGCAATAAAAATTGCAAAGTGCATGGTGCTGTTGCTAGCCTCAGGCGAGGCATTGATCAAAGAGAAAAGGGTGAGATTGAATTCTGAAAGAGACATGAAGGCGTATTGTGTATGCAAAGTGCATAGAGTGTAATAATTCTGTCATTTTGTTGAAATAAAAAAAGACTACAGAATTGTAGTCTTTTTTTAAGTCTCAAATGATGTGCGGTTACGTATTCTTCATTTTAGAAATCAAACGAAGTTTGCAGGTAGAAAGTACGCGGTTGTCCGACATATTTTCCGGCAGTTGCTGTATCGGTAGAACGAGTGAAATATTGCTTATCAAACACATTCTTGATACCACCTCCAATTTTTAAACCATGGAATTGTTCACCAAAGTCATAAGCTGTACGGACGGCAAAAGTCGAGTAACCTGGAATATCTCCATATTCACCATATTCTGATTCTACAGTTTGATAAACTCCTGATTCTTGGCTGCCTGGGGAACGCTGTTTAGATTGCGCAAACATATCGGCATTTACCGTCCATTGATTGACTTTATAACCTAAACCAACGTTAGCAGTGTGACGTGAATAGAATGGCAGGTCTTTGTCTTTAAAGTTACCTGCTTCAGCAACAGCTTTAGTGAAGGTGTAATTGCTATAAACTTTGAGACCTGCTAAAGCATCCATGAGGTAGCCAAAGTCATAGGCCAAACCTAGTTCAACACCTTTGTGGCTGGTTGTCCCTAAGTTTGTCCAATAACCATTTTTTAATGCATCACGTTCTAAAATAAGTTCTTTATCAAAATCTAAATAGAATGCGGTTAATTCAGCATTTAAACCATTTCCTAGATATTTTGTCCCGATTTCATAGTTGTTAGATTTTTCTGGTGAAAGACCATCTAAGGTCGAAATTGCAATGCCTGTTTTTATATTAGTCGTTGCTAATTGGTTGTATTGCTGGGGACCAAAAGACACGCCTGCATTGGCAAAAATATTCCAATTGTCTGTCGCTTTATACATCACAGATAGGCTTGGTAAGAATTCATCGGAGTCAATTTTTGGTGCAACAGTGTTAACGAATTTACCTTGGTTATAGGCTGTGAAGTTGTTATGTGTTTCGATGGATTCGAAGCGTACCCCTGGAGTAATCACCCATTGGCCTAAATCAAAACGGTTGTCCACATAGACTGCATGCGCTTTAGTGCCACCCTCACTTGATGTGCGCGCTTTAATTTCAGAAACAGGTGCATTAAATGCATAGGCAGAAGAGCGACCGGCATATTCAGAGCTATCCTCATCTAAATAGCGATAACCAATGGTAAATTCGCTATTAGAATTACCTAATTGGTAAGCGCGGGAGAAACGTGGCTCAATAGCAAAGACTTGGTACTCACGAGGTGAAATATCCATGCGTTTAGTTGTGGCACTGAGGTCTGTTTCTAAATTGCTGGTACGGAATGAATCGATATAATACGTAAGTAATTCGAAATTATTGTGCTCATCTTGGTGGGTGTAGCGGAAGGACACATCCGAGCGGCGCCCTGCAAAATAATTGCGAAGCTGATTGGATTGGTAAGGATTTTCCGCATATTGCTCGGGAGTTAGACCTTCGGGTATTTCACCACGACCTTCGTAATGATGCAGATTTAAAGTGATCTCGTCGGCATCGGTGAACTGATAAGCCGTTTTTAACATTACATCATCAATATCTGTCTTGTTGTTTGCTTCGCGATAACCATTACCTTTGGTGCCTGAATAGAGCAGGGCAAGACCTAAGCCATTATCTAAAGTTCCACCGACAAATAAACTTGGACTCAATTTGGTTTGATCAGTGCCAGATGCATATTCAGTGGTTAAGCTGACATTACCAGCAAAATCTTTCGGAATAGCACGAGTTGCGAAATTGATAATACCGCCCACGTTTTGTGGTCCAAAGCGTACAGAACCGGCACCACGGACTACATCAACAGATTCGATATTACCCAGTGAAACAGGGGCAAGTGAAAGCTGCGGTTGACCATAAGGCGCAAAAGATAAAGGTACACCATCCAGTAATACAGTTGAACGTGGAGATAGACGTGAAGTTAAACCGCGAACACCAATATTCAAAGAGACATCACTACCACCAGTACCATTATTCTCTTGGACTTGTACACCTGGAACTTGCTTGAGTGCATCTTTAATAGAAGTTGCAGCAACTTCATCAAGGCGTTTACGGTCAATAATAGTTCGTGCACCTGCATGCTTTTGTACTTTTTCTGCATTGGCATTTTCTAACCAGTTACCTTGAGCTTGTAAGGTAATGGTTTGTAGCGTGCTGACAGCATTGCTATCTGATTCTGCTGCAAAAGCGCTCTGCGTAGCAAGACATGCTAATGCAAGCTGAACAGCTAAAGTTAAAGGCGAAATTTTTGTGGGCTTGTAAGTGCCAGATTGAATCAAGTGATTTGACATGGGAAATAAGATTTGCGAATTTGGCAGTATCTTATAGGGTCTATGCAAATAATTGAATAATAATGGTTATCATTAATTACCATTATTTTTTAATATCATTGTAATATTTCGATCTTAAATATGACGTAAATCAAAATAAAATGAAAAAAACCGTGTCAAGAACACGGTTTTAGTCCGCTACTACAAATTATTTAAACTGCACAGTTCCGTTTGCATTCACGGTAATCTTAGATTCTCCAGCAGCAACATCAGGAACTGGTGCGGCTTCAACATCGGCAAATTTCGCCATCGTGTTGCGCATCATTACAGGTTGAGGATAAGAGTTGCTTGTATTGAGGTTTAGGTTGACGAGACTGTATCCAGATTTATTCCAAGATTGGCTCAGCAGTTGTGCGCGTTGCTGGAAGTTTTTCGAGGCTTCAACCATGAGCTCATTTTCAACTTTTTTACGTTGAGCATCCGACACAGTGAAGTTGATAGATTGGGTTTGGAAGTTTTGCTGCAATTCACTGATGAGCTGGCTCGTGGCTTTAAAATCAGTGCTTTCAATTTGAATTTCTGCACGACCACGCCATTCTTTTAATTTACGGCTATCGTTGTCATAAATTGGGTAAGTGGTTTGTGAACCTGTTTCAACTTTGACATTCGGGTATTTGCGTGAAGTGGCAATCGCCTGATTCATCAATTGTGTAATTTGGCTTGCCAGTTCAGCAGGTTGTTTGTTGCTTTTTTCAATATAAAGTACAGCATGCATTTCGTCATTGGAAACTTGACGTGATGCTTCGGCTTGGACATTAACTAAATTGTAGTTTAAAGCTTCTGTTTGCTGTGCAAAAACATTACTGCTGAATAAGCCACCCAAGAGCAGCGAAGAAAGTACAATATGACGCATAAGAAGTAACCTTTATTTGAATTTTCAAATTAATTTAATTCTGTTTATGGTAAAGGGGCTTCATGTGAAACTTTTGCAGGAATTGTGGTGAGTTTGTAATTTTTTAGAGTGAAACCGCACATAGAATAATTCAATAAAAATATATTAAATCAGTAGGTTAATTTTAAAATAATTTACTGGTAAGCGAGGGGATACATGAAATCTAAAAAAAGTTAAAAAAATCATATTTTCTTGCGCTTGTCACAATGTAAGATGATAATAGATGAACAAGTTAACAGTAGATTTTTTTTCGATAAAATTAGGGCGGAAATTTGCTAAAAGTTGTTTATTTTCCTGAAAAATTCGGTATCATGCCGCACCTAGTTTTTAAATAGATACACACTGTCTAACTAGATTCTATAAAGCACCGAGTCAAAGGACCGCAAGTCACCAGACTTATTTCTTTCAACCCATATCAGAGATGGTAATTCGATATGAGCGTTTCTTCTGTAAACCCTGCCACTAATTCTACTAACGAATACTATTTGACTCGCCAAAGTCAGATGGAATCCAATGTTCGTAGCTATCCACGTAAATTACCGTTAGCGATAGCCAAAGCATTAGGTTGCTGGGTTACTGATGTTGAAGGTACAGAGTACCTTGATTGTTTAGCTGGGGCAGGAACATTGGCATTGGGCCATAATCATCCTGCGGTCGTTCAAAGTATTCAAGATACACTTACAAGTGGTATTCCATTACATACTTTAGATTTAACCACACCGTTGAAAGATGCTTTCACGGAAGCTTTGCTTTCGTATCTTCCAGGTGGAAAAGAAGAGTACTGCTTACAGTTCTGTGGTCCATCTGGTGCAGATGCGACTGAAGCAGCGATTAAACTGGCGAAGACATATACAGGTCGTAGCTCAGTCATCAGCTTCTCTGGTGGTTATCACGGTATGACTCACGGTTCTTTAGCAATGACAGGTAACTTGTCTGCTAAAAATGCGGTGAATAGTTTAATGCCAGGCGTACAGTTTATGCCTTATCCGCATGAATACCGTTGCCCACTTGGTTTAGGTGGTGAGGCTGGTGTTGATGCATTAACTTACTTCTTTGAAAACTTCATTGAAGATGTTGAAAGCGGTGTAACTAAGCCTGCTGCGGTGATTCTTGAAGCGATTCAAGGTGAAGGCGGTGTCGTAACTGCTCCAACCAAATGGTTGAAGAAAATCCGTGAAGTCACTGAAAAGCACAACATCGTATTAATTCTTGACGAAGTTCAAGCGGGCTTTGCACGTTCGGGTAAAATGTTTGCCTTTGAACATGCGGGTATCGAGCCAGATGTTGTTGTAATGTCTAAAGCTGTTGGTGGTGGCTTACCACTTGCTGTACTTGGTATTAAACGTAAGTTTGATGCATGGCAACCAGCGGGTCACACGGGTACTTTCCGTGGTAACCAATTGGCAATGGGTACTGGTCTAGTGGTATTAAAAACCATTACTGAACAGAACTTGGCACAAAATGCGCAAGAGCGTGGTGATTTCTTACAAGCTGAATTTAAAAAATTAGCGCAAGAATTCCCATGTATCGGTAACGTTCGTGGTCGTGGCTTAATGATCGGCGTTGAAATCGTTGATGAGCGTAAACCAGCGGATCATATGGGTTCTTTACCTGCTGATGGTCAATTGGCTGCAGCGATCCAAGCGGCATGTTTTGATAACAAGTTATTGTTAGAAAAAGGTGGTCGTAACGGTACAGTGATTCGTTTACTTTGCCCATTAATCATCAAGCAAGAAGAATGTGTGGAAGTGATTGCTCGCTTTAAGAAAGCAATTGCTGAAGCGCTTGTTGCTGTGCGAGGCGCTCAATAATGGTTGATTTTGCAGAACACCGTAAAGCGTTACTCTGCAATGATGCCCAATCTATTGCTGACTACGAGTCAGCAATGGAACAAGCTACCAAAGCGGTAGCGGCATGGTTGCAAAATGACAAAATGTACACAGGCGGCAGCATCAAAGATTTACGTGATGCGATTGCTTTTCACCCGAGTAAAGAAGGTTTAGGTGTACAAAAGTCATTAGATCGTATGGTTGAGCTTTTCTTAAATAAAAGCTTGAAAGTACATCACCCTCACTCGTTAGCACATTTGCATTGCCCAACTATGGTTGCAAGCCAAATTGCTGAAGTTTTGATTAATGCAACCAACCAATCTATGGACTCTTGGGATCAAAGCCCAGCGGGTTCGTTGATGGAAGTTCAATTGATTGATTGGCTTCGTCAAAAAGTCGGTTATGGTGCAGGTCAAGCAGGCGTGTTCACTTCAGGTGGTACACAATCTAACTTGATGGGTGTGCTCCTTGCGCGTGATGCTTGCATCTCGAAAAACTGGAAAGATGAAAACGGTAATCCGTGGTCTGTTCAGCGCGATGGTATTCCTGCGGAAGCTATGAAAAACGTTAAAGTCATTTGTTCTGAAAATGCACACTTCTCTGTGCAAAAGAACATGGCAATGATGGGTATGGGCTTCCAGTCAGTAGTCACTGTGCCTGTGAACGAAAATGCTCAAATGGATGTTGATGCCCTAGAAAAAACTATGGTGCATTTACAGTCAGAAGGCAAAATCGTGGCATGTGTGGTTGCAACTGCGGGTACAACCGATGCGGGTGCAATTGATCCATTGAAGAAAATTCGTGAAATCACCAACAAGTTTGGCGCGTGGATGCATATCGATGCGGCATGGGGTGGTGCACTGATTTTATCGAATGATTACCGTTCGATGTTAGATGGTATTGAGTTGTCTGACTCGATCACGCTTGACTTCCATAAGCACTATTTCCAAACCATTTCATGTGGTGCGTTCTTACTGAAAGATGAAGCGAACTATCGTTTCATGCACTATGAAGCTGAATACTTAAACTCAGCTTATGATGAAGAACATGGTGTTCCAAACCTTGTATCGAAGTCTTTGCAAACTACGCGTCGTTTTGATGCGTTGAAATTGTGGATGACGGTTGAAGCATTAGGTGAAGAGCTGTATGGTTCAATGATCGATCACGGTGTTAAATTAACACGTGATGTTGCGGATTATATTAAAGCAACTGATGGTCTTGAGCTTTTGGTTGAGCCGCAATTTGCTTCTGTCTTGTTCCGTGTAGTACCAGCAGGCTACCCTGTAGAGTTGTTGGATACATTGAACCAAAACGTTGCAGACGAATTGTTTGCACGTGGTGAAGCGAATATTGGTGTAACCAAGGTTGGACAAGTGCAATCATTGAAAATGACGACACTGAGCCCTGTAGCTACATTAGAAAACGTACAGAACTTGTTGTCGCTTGTTCTTGCTGAAGCAGACCGTATCAAAGGTCCAATTCAAGCAGGCACGTATACGCCAGCAATTGACTAATCGTCATGTTGTTCGAAAAAGCCTGGAAATTTCCAGGCTTTTTTTATTGTTGAATTTTGATGGATGAAACACTTAAGCGGAATGGGCATGATGATAGTTGAACCCTTTGGGTTTCAGCAGAAAATGATTCTGTTCCTTCACTTTTTTCAAAACGATGTAAGATTTAATATGTCCAATAAATGGGTAAGTCAGTAAACGTTCCGTTACAAAATGCGAAAGCTGTTCTAAGTTTTCAGCCACAACCTTCAAAATAAAATCTGCATCCCCGCTAATAGAAAAAGCATCCTGAATATTGTCTTCGGCTTCAATGAGCTCTTGGAATGCTGTTTGAGATGTTGCTTCATGGGTTCTTAAATTAATGTGAATCATCGCAGTGACTTCCATGCCTAAGGCTTGTTGCTGAATTCTTGCGGTATAACCTAAGATGATGCCTTTTTGTTCCAGTAATTGGCGTCGTCTGGAACATTGCGATGCTGATAAACCAATTAAATCTCCAATCTCCTGATTGGTGAGACGTCCATTTTTTTGTAGTGCCTGTATGATTTGCCAGTCGAACTTATCCATGCATAAAATCCTTTTGTGATACACAAATCTTGTATTTTTATTCAAATTCGTTTTCATTATGCACGAAATTCACCCGTCAAATGAAATATTATTTTTTCTATGGAATAAAAATTGGTCTCAAAGGATTTCGAGCAATGTTCATGGAAATTGGTGAATTTTTAAATCTTCGTTTAAAGCAAATAGGTATACAGCATCTGTTTGGTGTCCCTGGTGATTTTAACCTGTCTTATCTTGAGCAAGTCGAAGCAGATGCTCAGCTTGAATTTATTGGCAATTGTAATGAGTTAAATGCAGCCTATGCAGCCGATGGCTATGCACGCATTAACGGTTTTGCCGCACTAGCGACCACCTATGGCGTAGGTGATTTAAGTGCGATCAATGGTATTGCAGGCGCTTATGCGGAAAATGTGCCGATGGTACATATTTCAGGCATTCCACCTTTGCATGTGGTACAAAAAGGCATTTTGGTACATCACACGTTGGTGGATGGCAACTACGACAACATTATGAACTGCATGAAGGAGTTCACCGTTGCACAGACTCGCTTAACGCCAGCCAATGCAGCATCTGAAATTGATCGTGTGTTACGTCAGTGTTTTATCGAGCGTCGTCCTGTACATATTCAACTGGCATCAGATATTACCCATGTGAAAATTGAGGTAGATACTCGTCCTCTTGAGCTTCGTTATCCAGCTGTTGAGCCAGATTTACTGCGTAGTGTGGTTGATCAACTGTGCTGCATTCTTGCCAAAGCCAAAAGCCCCGCATTGTTGATTGATAATGAAGCTGCGGTATTTGGCGTAACGGCTCTACTGCATGATCTATCGAACAAATGCTCGATTCCTTTTGCCAGTATGAATACCGCAAAAAACATTATGGATGAGGGTTCACCGCGTTATGTCGGAACCTATGTAGGCGGGGCAAGTCAGCCGCATGTAAAAAATGTGATTGAACAATCGGACTGTTTAATTGGTATTGGGGTGCGTTTTACCGATGTAGGCTCAGCAGTTTTTACCCACCAAATTGCGACTAAAAATTATATTGAAATTAAACCTTATGGTTTGAATATATTTGGTCAGGATGTACCGGGTATTGAAATCGGGCAATTATTGGCTGAGTTAAATAAAAAAGTCGCTCCACGCAAAGCTCCACAACCAGTTTTGACCCAGCAGCCTGTCCAACGTATCGAAGTGCCTGAACAGCAGAAACTTAGTCAAGAACTACTTTGGAATGCGATTGCAGGATTTTTAAAAGAGCATGATGTGATTATTGGGGAAGTGGGAACATCAAATTCTGCATTGTCTGGATTAAAACTGCCTGCGTCTGCTAAATATATTGCACAACCACTTTGGGGTTCTATCGGTTATACCTTACCAGCCTTGTTAGGCAGCTTGCTCGCTGCACCTGAACGTCGACAAATTTTGTTTATTGGCGATGGTTCATTCCAATTAACGGTACAAGAACTGTCGACCATTATCCGTCATGGCTTAAAGCCAATTATCTTCTTGTTGAATAATGGCGGTTATACCATTGAACGCTTAATTATGGGTGAAAATGCTGCCTATAACGATATTCAAAACTGGAACTATGCTGAAATTCCAGCAGTGTTTAATGGAAGCAAAGCTTATCAATCGCATGTGGTTGAAACGATTGGGCAACTGAAACAGGTGTTGGAAAATGTACAGCAGCAAGATGGACTAACTTTTGTGGAGTTAAAACTCCCAGCTATGGATGCCCCTATGAGTTTGAAAAAATTTGCCAACGTGATTGCGCGTTTTGATTATGGCGATCGTGGCTATGACATTTTAACTCAGCGTTCCCAAGCCATTGAATGTAAGAATGCAAGTTCATTTTAAGCAGAAACAGGATCTATCTGCTTAAAAGATAAAAGGAATGAATTAAAGCAAATTTAGTCTGAAGGTCGATTGTGACCTTCAGTGCAGTTGCTGAATAAAGGTGTACAGGAAGTGACACCAATAACGGAGAAAATGTATGGATGAACACAATCAGCATGCTTTGAAGCAGGGCTTATCCAATCGGCATATTCAGCTGATCGCCTTAGGTGGCGCGATTGGGACAGGATTATTTTTAGGTCTCTCACAAACCATTAAACTTGCAGGTCCCTCAATCTTATTGGGATATGCGATTGCAGGGATCATCGCATTTTTAATTATGCGCCAGTTGGGGGAGATGGTAGTGGAAGAGCCTGTCAGTGGTTCATTTAGTCATTTTGCTAATAAGTATTGGGGCAAAATGGCAGGCTTTATGTCGGGCTGGAACTATTGGGTACTGTATGTACTGGTCAGTATGGCAGAATTAAGTGCGATAGGGACCTTTATTCAGTTCTGGTGGCCCGAAATCCCGACATGGATGACAGCACTATTCTTCTTCATCTTAATGAACGGCATTAATTTAGTGAATGTCCGCTTTTTCGGTGAATCAGAGTTTATCTTTTCCTGTATTAAAATTATTGCCATTCTGAGTATGATTGGTTTTGGTGCTTATTTACTGTTCTCAGGTTCAGCTGGTCCGCAAGCAGGCATTGCCAACTTATGGCAGCATGGTGGCTTTTTCCCACATGGTTTGCATGGTTTTGTTATGGCATTGGCGGTAATTATGTTTGCCTTTGGTGGTCTGGAATTGATCGGGATTACAGCGGCTGAAACCAAACAACCTGAGACCACCATTCCGAAAGCGGTCAATCAAATTGTCTATCGCATCCTGATTTTCTATATTGGTGCGATTGGTATTTTACTTTGTCTGTATCCGTGGAATATGGTGGCAGAAGGCGGTAGCCCATTTGTGTTAATTTTCCAGTCATTAAATAGTAATGGTGTTGCTAATGTTTTGAACTTTGTGGTGTTGATTGCTGCCATTTCAGTATATAACAGCTGTATTTACTGTAATAGCCGTATGCTGCATGGCTTGGCAGAACAGGGTAATGCACCTGCGATCTTGAAGAAAGTCAACAGCCGCGGTATTCCAATGACTGCTGCGATGGTTTCAGCAGGCATAACTGCGGTGTGTGTACTGGTGAATTATCTTATTCCGGGGCAAGCTTTCCAGTTATTTATGATGTTGGTGGTTGCTGCCTTGGTGATTAACTGGCTGATGATTTCAGTCACGCATTTGAAATTTAGTAAAGCCATGAAACTGCAAGGACGTCAGACCAAGTTTCAAAGTATTCTGAGTCCGTGGACCAACTACTTAACTATCGCTTTTGTCTGCATGATTCTGATTATTATGGCATTGACACCAGATATGCGTTTGGCTGTGATTTTAGGTCCAATCTGGATGGTGGCTTTAGCCATTTTATATGTGCTCAAATATCGGAAAAAAATGTCGGTATTGCCTGAAGCACAATCGAATTAATCGCTTAAAAGTTTCATCATTTGGAGGCTACCTAACGAACGTGAGGTAGCCTTTTTGTATTTAAGATTGGTTCGCTAAAATAAAAGTTGATGTCATTTCTACAGGGAGGCGTATCTTTTGATGTTGAAAGTCAGGATTAAAATACAATTTATTCGAAACAAAAGACGAATGTTTATACGATAGCAAAGCACAGGTTGGTGCGCTTTATAGCGTATTAAAATGACATCAGGATGAATTGTTACACTTTAACTCTAGGAATCAAATCATAAAAATAAGAATATAATTTATGTTACATGTTGAATATAAAAGAATTTTAAATAAATCATCAATCAATATTCAAATATCATAAAAGCGTCATATTGCTGTAACTTATTTGTCATATTTTAAAATCAAAATGCATATATCGAAAAAAGTACAAAACTGAATAAAAAAGTGGCGTACTTCACATTGCATACATATTAAGAGAGATGAGCATGCGCTTAAACCACATCGCACTTGCATTGGCAGTAACAGGGGCAGCTGTAGCAACAACTGCAAATGCAGCACGTGACACAATCCAAATCGCTGGTTCTTCAACAGTATTGCCATATGCAAGTATTGTGGCTGAAGAGTTTGGTAATACTTTCCCTCAATTCAAAACTCCAGTTGTGGGTTCTGGTGGTACTTCTGGTGGTTTAAAACAGTTCTGTGCGGGTGTTGGTGACAATACGATTGATGTAGCAAATGCATCTCGTAAAATTAAAGATTCTGAATTAGCTGCTTGTAAAAAAGCAGGCGTAAACAAAATTCAAGAAATTAAAATTGGTTATGACGGTATTGTTTTTGCTTCAAATTCAAACAAAGCTGCATTTAAATTAAAGCCTTACCATGTATTTGCTGCTTTGGCTGAAAAATTACCATCAAATGGCAAATTAGTTCCGAACCCGTATACTCGTTGGAACCAAATTGACAAAACACTTCCAAACGAACCAATTACTTTAGTGATTCCTGCATCTAACCACGGTACACGTGAAGTGTTCCAAGAGAAAATGGTTGAAGCGGGTTGTGAATCTTACGATTACTTCAAGAAGTTAGATAAAGATGCTCAAAAGAAAGCATGTTCAACTTTCCGTAAAGATGGCAAAGTGATCGAAATTTCTGGTGACTACACTGAAACTTTAGCTCGCTTGAAAACTTCGCCAAGCGCTGTTGGTGTATTTGGTTTAGGTTTCTATGACCAAAACCGTGACAAATTACGTGTAGCAACAGTAAACAACGTAGCACCATCTGAGAAAACAATTTTGAATGGTTCTTACCCTGTATCACGCCCATTGTTTTTCTACGTGAAAGGTGAACACCTTCAATCAATCAAAGGCTTACAACAATACACAGAATATTTCTTGAGCAAGAAAGTATCTGGTAAAGGTTCTAAGTTAGAAAAAGTAGGCTTGATTTCTATGTCAGACAAAGAGCGTGCAAAAATCCTTGCTGACTTTAAAGCAGGCAAAGCGGTTAAGTAATTCAGTGAAATAGGCGAATGGTGGGATCTCCCACCATTGGCTTTTTGTACTTAGTGAGTTTTTTCAAAGAATGAAAATTGAAAAAACGGTGGAGAATACATGAATCTGCTACTTATAGGCGTGTTACTGGCTTTAATTGCGATAGCCTACCAAATTGGTCTCGCAAAAAGTCGTAACTTAGCAGGTAAGGGAAATAACTCAGCAATGCTACATTCGCGCCCAGGTTATTATGGGGCATTGGTTGCGCTGTGGTGTGGTATCCCTGCTTTTTTAATTTTGATTGTTTGGAATATTGTTGAACCAAATATTTTGCGTCACATTGTGATGAACAATGTACCAGCAAATATTTTAAATGGTTTAGATGCAGCTGGCGTTGAAGTGCTGATTGATCGTGTACAAGCACTCGCTTCAGGATTTGGGGTAAGTGACCAAGCTGCACCATATGAAATTGCAGCGGCACAGCAATTGGCAAAGATAGAAAGTATTGGTTCTTTTGCAAAACTGGCGGTCGTAATTTGTGTAGCTTTAGCTGGTTTGGTTTGGGCGAAAAAACGTATTGAAGGTCAGTACCGTGCACGTAATCAGGTCGAAAAAATTATCAATGTGGGGCTAGCATTGTGTTCGGGCGTTGCTATTTTGACAACAGTCGGCATTGTCATGTCAATGTTCAGTGAAGCGGTACATTTTTTCCATTTTGTTAATCCAATGGATTTCTTCTTTGGTACAGAATGGAACCCTGGCTTTAGCACATCAGGGACTGCAGAAGGGAACTATGGCTTACTTCCATTAATCTGGGGCACGCTCATGGTGAGTGGTATTGCCTTATTGGTTGCCGTTCCTGTGGGTTTGATGATTGCAATTTACCTTGCTGAATATGCATCCTCTGGGTTCCGTTCTTGGGCAAAGCCTGCCATTGAAGTCCTCGCAGGGATCCCGACCATCGTTTACGGCGTATTTGCCTTAATGGTGATTGGTCCCTTCTTCAAAATGCTTGGTGATTCTATTGGCCTCAACATTAATGCAACCAGTGCCTTAACAGCCGGTTTTGTCATGGGGGTGATGATCATCCCATTTGTATCTTCATTGTCGGATGACATCATTACTCAAGTTCCTCGTGCTTTACGTGATGGTTCTTTAGGGCTTGGCGCAACAAAATCAGAAACCATTCGTCAGGTGGTTATCCCAGCGGCATTACCAGGCATCATCGGGGCATTCTTGTTGGCGGCTTCGCGTGCAATTGGTGAAACCATGATTGTGGTTTTAGCAGCGGGGAATAGCCCTTTATTACACATGAACCCTTTAGAAGCTGTTTCTACGGTGACAGTAACGATTGTGAACCAGTTGACGGGTGATACAGACTTTGCGAGTCCACAAGCATTGGTCGCCTTTGCATTGGGTCTGACGCTGTTTGTTATTACATTAGGTCTGAACATTGTTGCACTGTACATCGTGCGTAAATATCGCGAGCAATACGAATGAGTAGATCAAATATTTCTCCTATAGATCAAAATTTTGACGCACAAGCTGCTGCTGAATTACGCGAAAAACGTAAAAAGACAATTGAAAATTCATTGGCTAAACGTCATCGCAAAGAAAATACATTCCGTATTTTTGGTTTTGCCGCAGTCATTTCAGGTCTATTTTTTGTAGTATTGCTGTTCGGTAGTATCTTAATAAAAGGTCTACCTGCATTCTGGCAAACCAGTATTACTGTTCCTGTGTTTTTTGATCCTAGTATTATTAATGCAGGTCCAAAACCAGTGCAGCGTGCAGGTGAATCTCCAGCACAGTTTCAAGAACGTTATGTGGCTTGGCAAACTGAAATGGGCATGGTGGATTGGGATGCACTGATTGTAAATGGCATGATTAAGAAAGATCCAAATCTTGCTGCACAGCGCGATGATTTAACCAGTATCTACACAGGTTCTGAATCATACAGACTACGTGACATGGTCTTTGCTAATCCAGCTTTGGTGGGCAAAACTGAAGACATTAAAATCTTGACTGAAGCGAATGTTGACGTGTGGTTAGCTGGAAATATTGATCGTGATCTCCCAGATGATCAACAACAGCTAAGCCCTGAAGTTCGTCAACTCGCTGATTCTATGGAAGCGAAGGGTATTATTGAAAATACGTTCAACACTAAAATTTTCACCAATCCAGACTCACGTAGTGCACCAGCAACAGCCGGTTTAGCAGGTGCGTTCATGGGATCATTATTCATGATGATGATTGTGATTTTTATCTCGATTCCAATCGGGGTAGCATCAGCCATCTATCTGGAAGAATTTGCACCCAAAAATATCCTTACCGATATTATTGAAGTGAACATTAACAACCTTGCTGCTGTACCTTCAATTGTATTTGGTTTGTTAGGCGCTGCAATCTTTATTGGTTGGATGCATTTACCAATTTCAGCACCTGTTGTAGGTGGTTTGGTTCTGAGCTTAATGACCTTACCTACCGTAATTATTACGACACGTGCTTCTTTAAAAGCTGTTCCACCTTCGATCCGTCAAGCGGCATTAGGTTTGGGCGCATCACGTGTGCAAACTGTTTTCCATCATGTATTGCCATTGGCTTTACCAGGGATTTTAACAGGTGCAATTATTGGTGTTGCACAAGCTTTAGGTGAAACTGCACCATTATTATTGATTGGTATGAGTGCCTTCGTTGCCAGTGTACCAACAACTCCATTAGATCAATCGACCGCCTTACCTGTGCAAATTTTCTTATGGCAGGGTAATGAGTTGCGTAACTTCTTTGAAGGGCGTACTGCGGCAGCCATTATCGTACTTCTTGCATTAATGATTGGATTAAACAGTCTTGCAATTTGGTTACGTAAGAAATTTGAAGTCCGTTGGTAATTGAGGGCAATATATGAATACTGTAGTAAATAACTCTTTAGAGCAGGGCAAGTCAGTGAATCCACAACAGACTCAATTTACATCTCCTGAAGCTGATTCCAAGCGCCAAACTTCATTTATTTCACAGTTTGATACGCAGGCTTCTGCAAAAAAAGAAAATGAAACTGCCAAAGTAAAACTTAGCACCTCTGATGTTCATGTCTACTATGGTGAAGCTGAAGCGATTAAAGGGATTGATTTACAAATTTACCAAAATGAAGTGATCGCCTTTATTGGTCCTTCAGGTTGTGGTAAATCAACCTTTTTGCGTACCTTAAACCGCATGAATGATACAATTGATACTTGCCGTGTAACTGGTAAAGTTCTACTAGACAATCAGGATATTTATGATCCGAACCTAGATGTAGTGTTACTGCGTGCGCAAGTGGGTATGGTATTCCAAAAGCCAAACCCATTTCCGAAGTCTATTTTTGACAACGTTGCCTATGGTCCGAAATTACATGGATTGGCACGTGATAAATACGACTTGGAAGAAATTGTTGAAAACAGCTTACGTAAAGCAGGTCTATGGGATGAAGTCAAAGATCGTTTGAATCAACCAGGTACAGGTTTATCGGGTGGTCAGCAACAACGATTATGTATTGCGCGTACCATTGCAGTCAGCCCTGAAGTGATCTTGATGGATGAGCCATGTTCGGCACTCGATCCAATTGCGACAGCAAAAGTGGAAGAGTTGATTTCTGAGCTTTCAACGCAATATACCATTGCCATTGTGACTCACTCGATGCAACAAGCTGCGCGTGTTTCAGATCGTACCGCTTACTTCCATTTGGGTGACTTGATTGAAGTGAACTCGACTGAAAAAGTCTTTACTCAGCCTGATCATCAATTAACTGAAGCTTACATTACAGGTCGTTTTGGTTAATCAAAGCTACTGTACGCAAACCGCAAATTTGAATTTGCGGTTTTTTTTGCCTTGAATGATTTGTGCTTACTTTAAGTGAAGAAAGTGAATGATTTTAAGGCAATTTTTTATCTTTATATTCTTGCAAAAACCATATTGAATTTTTGCGATAAAAGCCCCATCTTATAGTCAGTCTAAACAAAATTGAGAATTACTTACATATGTTATTTCAATTGCCGAAGTTGCCTGCGGAAATACGAGTTAGTCACTTAAACGCACGCGTAAATGAACAAAGAAAAAAAATTGCGCAAACCACTGCTTCAAAGTTAGAGTTTTTACAGCTTACGCAACAATTGGCGAAAGAAGCGCGTGCACGTAAAAAGAACAATCAAAAAGTCTATGTCTTGGACTTTAAAGGCGATACCGCAGCATCTGCGGTGGATAATATCCGTGAAGAAATCACCCTCATTTTAGCAACCGCTAAGGCAGGTCGTGACCGTGTTGTTGTGCGACTTGAAAGCCCTGGTGGCATGGTACATGGTTATGGTCTAGCTGCGGCACAACTTGTGCGTTTACGCGATGCAGGCTTTCATTTGACCATTTGTGTAGATAAGGTTGCTGCGAGCGGTGGCTATATGATGGCATGTATTGGCAGTGAAATTATTGCTGCACCTTTTGCTGTGGTCGGTTCAATAGGTGTGGTGGCGCAAGTACCAAACTTTAACCGCTTATTGAAAGAACATCATGTGGATTTTGACTTGTATACCGCGGGTCAATTCAAACGCACGGTGACCATGTTTGGTGAAAATACCCCTGAAGGTAAAGCGAAGTTTGAAGAAGAACTGCAACAAACGCATGAATTGTTTAAGCACTTTGTAGAGAAATATCGCCCACAACTGAATATGGAAAAGGTTGCGACAGGCGAGCACTGGTATGGTCGTGATGCACTTAGCTTAAACTTGGTGGATAAGTTGCAAACTTCAGACGAGTACTTGCTGGGTTTGTTGCCACAGCATGATATTTATGTGATTCAAACTCGTCGTAAGCCAACCTTAGGTGAGAAGATTGGATTGCAAGCAGCTCAAATTGCTGACCAACTGGTTCCAACTGTGATGAACAAAGTGATGGAAAGTTTGAGTAAGGCTAATGCCAATCTCGTCCAAATGCGCGATCCTAAGTTATAGGATTGTATAAAGATATGCATGGATAAGCTCACTTTGGTGGGCTTTTTTATTGCTATAAAACACTATATTGGTTTACGTGGATCACAACACCTTGACCTTGGTTAAATGAACTTATTTTATAAAATAGATGCGATCAAACATGATCATTTTGAGCGCATAACCATTCAATGTGAGCCTTCTTAATATAGTCGACATCTATGATTTGATAAAAAATGCTCAGAAAATTCAAAGAAGAATATGTAAGCTTTAAATATTTGGATAAGTTGAAATATCATAAATGCTTAGTCTTGAGTTTTAGCTGGTTGTATTAAATAAATAAAACCTGTAATTAAGGTACCAGCCGTTGCCAGCAGCATGTCCATGTGTGCATCCCAAATATCACCTTGCTGCCCATTGTAATTCTCTGCATCTTCAGGGGAAAGCTGGATAGCAATGAGCCATTCTACCCATTCATAAATGAGACTGGTTGCCATTACAAACTGAATGACCAATAGAAACAGTACATAGGGCTTGAGCTTAGGTATCCAGATCTGAAAGAGGCGATAGAAAAATGGATATAGAAATAGTCCATAGACCAAATGAACCAATCGATCATACATATTCCGTGTCCAACCCATTAATTGGTTCAAATCGAAATTGAAAAGTTGTTGTATCCATTCGTTATAAGGCACATAAGAATATAAATAATGTGCAGCTAGAACATGAATCAGCAGAAAACTTAAATACAAAGCAAAAGTGATAAAGTCTAATCCTATCTTTTTTAATGTAATTATTAGAGTAATCAGCATAAATACAGTGCCTGCTTGATGCAGTAGATAGGACTCGAATTCTAGGGGTTGAATACTGGCGATGATAATGGCGACGGTAATGAGTGCAAGACAAATCCAGTGTTTAAACGTCAGTTGATATTCAATCATGTTGTTATATTCGTATCTGTTATAAAGCAGGGCATAAAAAAGCGAAGCCTAAGCTTCGCCTTTCAAATTAACAGCTAATTAGATTTTAGCAATTAAATCTTTAATTTGTTTTGCTTGTTCTGCTGCATTACCAGTATAGCTAGCAGGTGTCATTTCAGCTAAACGAGCACGATCAGCTGCAGGTACAGCTTCAAGTTCAGTTCCGTTTACGAAGTCAACCATCATGTCACGTGTCATTGCTTGACCACGAGTAAGGGCTTTCAATTTTTCGTATGGTTTTTCGATGTTATAACGACGCATAACAGTTTGAATAGGTTCTGCTAATACTTCTTGAGCATTGTCTAAATCTTCAAGAATACGTGCAGCATTCAGTTCAAGTTTACCAATACCTTTTAAGCAAGCTTCAAAAGCAATTAAGCTTTGCGCAAAACCGACACCCATGTTACGAAGAACAGTTGAGTCAGTTAAGTCACGCTGCCAGCGAGAAACTGGTAATTTTTCACCCAAGTGCGCCAATACTGCATTAGCAAGTCCTAAATTACCTTCTGAGTTTTCGAAGTCAATCGGATTCACTTTGTGCGGCATAGTTGAAGAACCGACTTCACCATCTTTCAGTTTTTGCTTGAAGAAACCTAAAGAGATGTAGCCCCATACGTCACGGTTAAAATCGATCAAAATCGTGTTGTAACGACGTAACGCATCAAAAAGTTCCGCCATATAGTCATGTGGTTCAATTTGCGTGGTGTACGGGTTAAAGTCTAAACCTAAAGATTCCACAAAAGCTTGTGAATGCGCAGGCCAGTTGATGTCTGGGTAAGCTGACAAGTGTGCGTTGTAGTTACCCACAGCACCATTGATTTTGCCCAGTAATTCCACATTTTGGAATTGCTTGATTTGGCGTGCTAAACGGTACGCCACATTTGCCATTTCTTTACCCAAAGTAGTTGGGCTTGCAGTTTGACCGTGGGTACGAGAAAGCATTGGTTGTTCAGCATGCTTTTCAGCCAATGCCACAATCGCGTCAATAATTTGCTGCATAGAAGCAACCAATACATCACGACCATTTTTCAACATTAATGCATGTGACAAGTTGTTGATGTCTTCAGATGTACATGCAAAGTGAATGAATTCACCTGCATTTTTTAGTTCATCAATGTTGGCAATTTTTTCTTTTAAGAAATATTCAACCGCTTTTACGTCATGGTTGGTTGTACGTTCAATTTCTTTAATGCGATTCGCATCTTCTTCAGAAAATTGAGCAACGATAGCATCTAAAGCTGCATTTGTTTCAGCGGTAAATGCTGGAACTTCAACAATTTCAGGGTGGTTCGCAAGCGCTTGCAACCAACGCACTTCAACAGTCACACGAGCATGGATTAAACCAAACTCAGAGAGGAAAGGACGCAAAGCATCACATTTGCTAGCGTAACGTCCATCTAATGGAGAAAGTGCAGTTAAAGCGTTCATGGTGATTCCTTAAACTTTGGAATAAAACGTAAAACGAAAGTTTCGTGCAACATCAGGTTAGACCACCTGATACTGCAAACGAGCGAGATCTTGAATATCTTGGAGCAGTTTGCGTTTGCTAAAAATCATGCCCCAAGAACTTCCTCCTAGCTGACGCCACAAATGTGCCATTTGTAGCCCAGTAAAGAGGGCAGCGCGAATGCGGTTGGTATGAGCTGCATCTTTAAAAGCTTCTGCATTGCCACGTACCATAATCCGAGGATTGATTTGTCCTGCGGTATCGACATAGGTTTGGGCTAAGTTGGCGAGAATGCTTGGATGCGTATAGTTATTATCGAAAAATGAGAGTTGTTTCAGAATTTTTTGTTGTGATTTTTCAATAATTTCCACAAATTTGGGATTGCTATAGACTTTCTTTTCTAATTGTAATAATGCCATGGCATAAGACATGGGAAGCTTGGCATTGGAAAGTTTAGGTAAACGAGACTTGGGTGCTGGATTAAACGGTTGGGTAATACTACTTTCCAGTGTTTTTAATCCTAAGGAGATATCCGCGAGCTGATTAAAAAAATCTAAAGTTTGACAAGAATGGTTAGAGGTCGGACGGATATTCAGGCTGGCTTTAATGAGCTGCTCTAAATAGAAATTCCCGCTATCTCCGATGCTTTGTCGCCCAGAAATAGCGGTCATATGGGTAAGTTGTGTAGCCTGAAACACAGCCGCAAGTGCCAAAGCTCGATTTTGGCGTTGGCTCAAAGTTTGATGAGGCTGTTGAAACGGTAACTCAACCATACCGAACAATCCTTTATTCAATAAAATCTGGCTTAGGGGCATTGGTATGATGAATCACGCCACCACCTAAACACACATCATCTAGATAAAACACAACACTTTGACCAGGGGTTACAGCACGTTGCGCTTCATCAAACTCAACCCGAACACCATTTGGCATCGAGTCATCTTTATATAATACGCAAGCTTGGTCGGGTTGGCGATAACGGGTCTTTGCTGTACAGCGGAAACCTGTTTCTGGAATTTCTTGTTCACCTGCAACCCAGTCAATTGCTTCACTCCAAAGCATAGTGCTTTGGATTAATGGGTGATCATGACCTTGACCGACCACGAGGCGGTTATTTTCAATATCTTTGTGTAATACGAACCAAGCACCTTCTTCAGCACCTTTCATACCACCAATGCCAATACCGCCACGCTGACCGAGCGTATAGTACATTAAGCCGTGATGTTCACCAACCTCTTTCCCGTTATCGAGGACAATTTTCCCAGGTTGAGCAGGTAAGTATTGCTTCAAGAAGTCATTAAAACGACGTTCGCCAATAAAACAAATGCCTGTTGAGTCTTTTTTCTTCGCCGTGATTAAACCTAGTTCTTCAGCAATGCGACGAACTTCAGGCTTTTCAATTTCACCAACAGGGAATAAGGTTTTATTAATTTCACGTCCATGTACGGCATGTAAGAAATAGGTTTGGTCTTTGTTCTGATCTAAACCACGCAGCAGAGGTGCGTATTCTTCACCACGAGAATTGGTCATGGTTTCACCACGACGGCAATAATGACCCGTCGCAATAAAGTCTGCGCCTAAATTCACAGCATGGTCGAGGAAAGCGCGGAATTTAATTTCTTTATTACACAGGATATCTGGGTTTGGGGTACGACCTGCGGCATATTCAGCAAGAAAGTGCTCAAACACACGATCCCAATATTCCATCGCGAAATTGGCGGTATGTAATTTAATCCCGATTTTATCGCAGACAGCTTGAGCATCAGCCAAATCTTCCATGGCAGTGCAGTATTCCGTGCCGTCATCCTCTTCCCAGTTTTTCATGAAAAGTCCTTCAACCTGATATCCTTGTTGAAGAAGAAGCGCTGCAGATACAGATGAATCTACACCACCAGACATACCGACGATGACACGTTGTTGCATAGGATTAAGCATCCAGATTTGAAATTAAAGGAGAGTTTTGGTGCTCATAAATGAGCGATAACGGGTATTGCTGCCCAGCAAGCGCATCTTTCACCGCTTTAATCACTAAAGGGCTTCGTGCGCGAGCGGTTTCTTGAAGTTCATCAAAGGTCATCCATTTTGGACCGACAATCCCTTGATCGAGTTCAGCTTCAGGAAAATACTCTAAGACATGCGCTAAAAAACAAAATCTAAAATAAGTACGGTCAGGGAACATAGGCGGGGTGTAGGTATAAATACCTAACAAGGCGTCTACTTCAACCGCATGACCTGTTTCTTCCATGGTTTCACGAACTGCTGCTTGAATAATACTTTCACCACATTCAACATGCCCAGCTGGTTGGTTAAACACGGTATGTGCCATACCTTCGCTGTGTTCTTCGACAAACAGAAATTTTCCGTCTTTTTCAACGACAGTGGCTACGGTGACATGAGCTGCCCAAGCGGTCATAAAAAAGTACCATGGAGTAAAAGGCATATTCTACAAAATTTAGGGGGGGATGGCTATGTTGACAGGCAGTTTTCTTTGGGGTAGCTATTTCACAATTTCTTTCATCCTAAGATTTATTTTTTTAAGCGGTATTGTGTTAATTTTAGAAAAAATAAATTGATTGAAACTAAAAAAATAAGATTAATCAAAGATAAGATTAATGCCAAAAACGATAGTGATTTCTTTATGTTTGATTTTCCTCACAGGATGTTTCCAGCGAGAGGAACCAGTGCTTCCCCAAGAGGGAGAGATTGTGACATGGAAACAAAATGATCATTTAGTTGTTAAAGCTAAATTAGGTGAAAGACGAAAACATATAGTTGATACACATTGTAGACGATGTGAGGCTGAATTTTATCAACCAGAGCATGAGCATTATTTGGGACAGTTTCCAATAGATTATGTTCCTGAGACATTTCCACCTATTAGTAAAAAAGAAGCAGATAGTCTCCCGATCCCTCTTGCAATTAATCAACTTGAATTTAATTTAGTTTTAAATGGTTCAATTATGCAAGCAATAGATGAATCAATTTATGTTGAGGATGGTTTAGATGGTGAAGATCAAGTAAAAGTCATGGTTTTTAATGAAATAATAAAAAATAGAACAAGTAAAATTTATGAATATTCTCAAAAATCTAATTATTCTGATTTTGAATTTTCAGATGCTAAAAAATGGAAGAATAAATATGGATTAGATTGTTGGTTATTTTTAAAAACAAATAGTATTCATTGTTACGGGAAGTCTAGTTATGACAAATCAACCGGAGTTTTGTTGAAGCAAATGAATGCAAATTGGATATTTGCAGAATCATTTGAACCAATATATGGAGGGATACGAGTAATATGGAGAGTTGATAAACGTAATTTACACCATTGGCGTGAAATAGACTCGGCAATTTGGCGCTTGTTAGAAACGTGGAATGTCTCTCCAATTTCGGTTTCACGTCAGTAAATTAGTTCATTAAAAGCCTTACCAATGTGCAAAATTATGAGTTGTCTTGTTAAATAATTTTAGTAAGTGAAATGTTGATTCTCTTATATCGGTATTTAGTATTGATTTAAAAACTAAATTTCTGAAAGAGAAAGTTATTGATTCTTGGGAAAATGACTGGTCTTATATTCCCCAAATTTACATATGCTAGAAAAACAATTCGAATTTAACACTCTTGCTATTTCTAGATGCTAAGTCTATTTTCATTATATGAATTATTCTTCTTTACCGAAACGACCTCGCGGCAGACCAACCAAACATGGTGGTAACTATGCAGACACGAAAGATGTGTTAATCCGCAGAGGGATCGAGTTACTGACTGAACGTGGTATGAATGCCATGAGCTTGGACGATCTGATGAAATCAGTCCAAGTGCCTAAAGGGTCTTTCTACCATTATTTTGCAAATAAAGAGGCTTTTATTTTAGAAGTCTTAAATGCGTATGAGCTTTATTTTGTGAAGCGATTAAAGCAGTTCTTAAGCCAACCCGATCTTTCTCCATTAGAAAGGCTGCAAAATTTTGTAAAAGATGCTGGTGAAAAACTGCAAAAATACGATTTTAAACGCGGTTGTATTTTAGGCAACTTAGGGCAAGAAGTTTCGTATTTACCACCTGAGATTATCGCCCGAATCGAAAGTATCTTTAAGGTCTGGGAGAAATTAGTTTCAGATTGTTTGTATCAGTCAGATGCAAAATATAGCGTAGTTGATTGTGATGAGGCTGCTTATCAGTTTTGGATTGGGTGGGAAGGCGCGGTACTGAGAGCACGCTTGGTCAAATCTACTAGTCCTTTAGATGCATTTTATCGCTTGTTTGCGGTCGGTGTAGAGCAACTAACTCATGTTCAAAATTAAGTAAAAAATAAATGCAGATGTATGCATTTATTTTTTACTTAATTCTAGGCAAGTGGTCTAATTAAATAAAGAGGAAGTTTTATGTACAAGGGTATTCAAATCACTAAAGATGATGCGGGTTACAGCTCAAAAATTACAGAGATTGCCGTAAAACCTTTGCAAGAAGGAGAGGTTAGAGTCGAAGTAAAGTATTCAACATTAAATTATAAAGATGCATTGGCGATTACTGGGCGTTCTCCAGTGGTGCGTAGCTTTCCGTTGACCCCGGGCATCGATTTTTCAGGTGTCGTAATTGAATCAACACATCCAGCATGGACAGAGGGAGATGAGGTTATATTGAATGGTTGGGGCGTGGGTGAAAAATATTCTGGAGGACTGGCTGAGCAAGTGACGGTTTCAGGTGATTGGCTTATCAGAAAACCTTCAGCCTTTTCTTTTAAGGATACGATGATTATTGGCACAGCAGGTTATACCGCTATGCTATGTGTTATGGCTTTACAAAAGCACGGTATCCAGCCGAGTGATGGAAAAATTTTAGTGACGGGTGCAAATGGCGGCGTGGGTAGTATCGCTATTATGCTTTTGAAGCATCTTGGTTATGAGATAACCGCTTCAACAGGTCGACCTCAAGAATCAGAATATTTAACCTATTTGGGTGCGAGTGAAATTATTGATCGTGCTGAATTATCTTCGTCAGGAAAGCCATTGAGCAAAGAAGTTTGGGCTGGTGTGATTGATACTGTCGGTAGCCATACTTTGGCAAATGCGTGTGCTGGAACCCAATATCGCGGTGCTGTTGCTGCGTGTGGTTTAGCTGGTGGTATGGATTTCCCTGCTACAGTTGCTCCGTTTATTTTGAGAGGAATCACGTTATATGGAATTGATAGTGTGATGGCCCCAATTGAATTAAGAAAAGAAGCTTGGCAGCGTTTGGCTAAAGAATTAGATCAAACAAAATTGGAAACAGTAACGACTGAAATTCAGTTAACGGATGCTATCAATATTTCAAATGATATTTTAGATGGAAAAGTCAGAGGTCGAGTCGTTGTAAAACTATAATCTGAAAAATTCATCCATAAGGACTTATTTATGAATAAGACTGACAGATAAATATGAATACGCGTTTTGGTAAAGGGGTATCATTTTAGTCCTCTAGAGCCACCTTTCTTAATCATAATGGTTCATCTGTAAAGCATAAAAAAGCCCCAATTTAAGGGGCTATTTAAAATAAACTTTATGCTGAATATTAATCTTGTTCTCGGTAATTGTTTGCTACTTTCACATAATGGCGCGCAGAGTATGTTAGAAACTCTTTTTCTTTCTCGGTTAATGGGCGTGCTTTTTGGACTGGGCTACCAACATAGAGAAAGCCACTTTCAAGACGTTTACGCGGCGGCACAAGACTACCAGCGCCAATCATTACGTCATCTTCGATAATTACATCATCCAATACAATACTATTAATTCCGACCAAAACACGATTGCCAATCGTACAACCATGCAAAGTTACATGATGTCCAATGGTGACATCTTCCCCGATAATAAGGGGAGAGCCATTTGGTTTGGCATCATTTTTATGGCTCACATGCAGCATACAGTGATCTTGCACATTGCTGTATTTACCAATGCGAATACTATTCACATCACCGCGAATTACGGCAAAAGGCCAGACGGAAACATGATCAGCCAGAACGACGTCTCCAATTACAACAGAGGCATCATCAACATAGCAGCTCGCATCAATCTTTGGTTTGCTATCGAGATAAGGTCGGATATTTTTTTTCATGTTGTTACAGCATCATTCAGCAATTTACATCAGAGTATAAAAGAAAAAAGCACTCGTATTTGCATACGAATGCTTTAACTTTAGTTTAAGCAGTTAAGGCTTAAAATAAGTTTGCGAAGAA
The DNA here is from genome assembly GCF_022601715.1 of Acinetobacter zhairuonensis. Classification (GTDB taxonomy): domain Bacteria; phylum Pseudomonadota; class Gammaproteobacteria; order Pseudomonadales; family Moraxellaceae; genus Acinetobacter. The sequence continues at coordinate 260,356 of NZ_JAKVIM010000001.1, forward strand.
TTGTTTAATATGGTCGATTAAACGAGAGAAGAAACCCGCTTCTTCAACTGCTTGTAATGCAACCAATGGTTTTTCAGAAATTACTTTGCCGTCTAAGCTTGCAACGTATTTACCAATCACTTGACCTTTTTGTAACGGTGCAGTGAGTTTAGGCTGAACGACCAATTGAGTTTTGATGGCATCAGCTTTGCCTTTAGGCATTGTCACGTTGAAGTTTTCAGCCAAGCCAATTTGAACTTCGTTTTCTTTACCAAAATAAACTTTTGCTTTCGCCAAAACTTGGTTCGCAGGTTGAACTTTAACAGTTTCGAAGTTTGCAAAGCCCCATGCCAATAAAGTACGTGTTTGGGTTGCACGCTCTTGGATAGTTGGTGTGCCAAATACCACAGAGATCAAACGCATTGGACCACGTTTTGAAGACGTCGTGACACAGTAACCTGCTTCTTCAGTATGACCAGTTTTTAAACCGTCAACACTTGGGTCTGTATACAACAGGGCATTACGGTTGCCTTGTTTAATGCCATTGAAGGTAAATTCTTTTTCAGAATAGATTGGGTAGTATTTTGAACTGTCATGAATGATATGTTGCGCAAGCATTGCCATATCTTTGGCAGTTGAATAGTGACCGTCTGCAGGCATACCTGTTGAGTTAATGAAGTGGGTGTTGGTCATCCCCATACGCTTCGCTTCTTCATTCATCATGTAAGCGAAAGTGCCCTCATTACCTGCAATGTGTTCTGCCATTGCTTTAGATGCATCGTTACCAGACTGAATAATAATACCACGCAACATTTCTAAAGCAGTCGCAGTACCATTTAAAGGAACATACATACATGATTCTGTGCTACTACCACGACACCATGCAGATTCGTTCATGCGGACTTTTTCATCTTCAGTCAGCTCGCCCTTCAACAGTTTTTGTTCAATGATGTAACTGGTCATCATTTTTGTCATTGAAGCAGGTGCTAACTTTTCATTTTCATTTTTTGCTGCAAGGATTTGCCCCGTCTCATAGTCCATCAAAACATAAGATTTATTATTGAGTTCTGGTGGCGTAGATAAGACAGTTGCTGCGAAAGAGAAACTTGGTAATAGTAATGTTGCAGCAAGGGCGCTTTTACGGATCATTTCTAGCGGGTTCCAATATCTTGATGTAAGCACAAAGAGCTTAGCATTCTAGGATAAAGCATAGCCGACTTCTACCTGTGAAATCGGCTTATTTCAAAAGTATTGTAACCAATTTGTTTCAATTGCTATAGGTGGTCAATTCTTGACAGATTTCTTTATTTTTATCATCGCCAGCACTTTTAGCATCAGATTTTGCTTCAGCTAAAATAGGTTTAAAGTTTTTAGATTTACTTAATTTCATTAAAGCACTTACTGCATCTTTTTCTTCAGGAAGATGTTCTTGTGCCAACTTGCTATAGCCTTGTTCAAAGCCATCTTTATTGTCGACTAACTTTGGGCAAATCTCTGACAAAACATAAATAGCAGCAAGTTCTTGTTGAGTAACCGTCTGGTTTGGTGTGACTTCAATATTTTCATCTTTACTTTCATCAGCATGAGCGAAAGAAAAAGTCAAAGCAGTTAGTATAGCTAATGATGTTGTTTTTAAAGCGGCAAATTTCATAAACAATAAACTCAAAAAAGATCAATCGACTTGAGCTAAGGTTAACTCGATTGAGCAGAAATGGAAGAGGGGAAATGTATATAAATGGTTGAAAGGATGAAGAAGATATGCATGTTGGTATAATTAATGAAGTGCTTACGAATGACTTAATATAAAGTCATTCGTAAGCGTTTTAGAATTATGCTTGATATTCAGCAACATCCACACACACGGTGTGTTGCTCTTCTTTACTGGTTTCTTGAGCAGCTTTGCGTGTTTCTTGCAAAATTGATTTGTATTCTGGATCGGCTTGTAATTTATCTAAAGTCATCGATGCATCAGAATATTCTTTTAAATACATCTGCGTTAGTGTTTGAACATTCGCATCGAGTTTTGCATTTTTACCAATCACAGCAGGACAAACTTCAGCCATAATTTGGGTAGAGGCAATTTCTTCTTTTATGATGCTGTTGGCTTCTTCTTGGGTTAAGCCTTCGTTGGCACTGACTGCTTGAGCAAATAAAACTGCAAAACCCAACCCCAAAACACGACGAAATGATAAAGTTTTAATCATTGTAAGATACTCATTTAATGATAGATATTGTGCGCTAATATATATAATTTCACATATAATTCAATGAAATGTTCTAGTCAGTCACTTTTAAAAGCGAGTTTTTTGTGAATATTCTAATTGCCAATGATGACGGTGTTTTCGCGCCAGGGATACAAGCTTTAGCACGTGCGTTAAAACCATTGGGTCGTGTTGTCATTGTGGCTCCTGAAAGTGAGCGAAGTGGTTTTTCAAGTGCTTTAACTTTAGACCGTCCTTTGCGACCAATCTCGATTGCACCAGATGTCTGGGCGGTGAATGGAACGCCAGCAGATTGTGTTTATTTGTCTATGAATGGTCTGTTTGATTTTGAGTTTGATTTGGTTGTAAGCGGCATTAATAGCGGTGCTAATTTGGGTGATGACGTGCTGTATTCAGGTACCGTGGGTGCCGCATTTGAAGGACGTCTCATGAAACAGCCAGCAATTGCTGTGTCTTTAGCTGGCAGTAATGTACGTAGCTATGATCACCCAGACGATTATGCTGTAGCGGCACAATGGGTACATGATTTTATTCAGGCTGGGCTACCAGCATTACCGCCACGTCATATTTTTAATATTAATATTCCAGATGTAGCTGAACTTCAGGGGCAGAAAATTACCTATCAAGGTCGCCGTCATCAATCTAAACCAATTACCAGTCATGTTGATCCGCGTGGACGCCAAGTGTATTGGATTGGGCTCTCTGGGGAGGCGGTCTCTGAGCCTCAACGAGGTCTGATGGGGATTGAATCTGACTTTTTTGCGGTTGCGAATGGTTTTGTCAGCATTACTCCCATTCAAATGGATGCGACCAATTATGAAATTTTGCAGAGTTTGCATGAACAGTGCCGCTAAATGCCTAGTAAATGTTGTAACTTTGTGAAAAAGTCCGTGAATGCGGATTTTTTCAAAATATTTTTGCTACTCTTACGCGCATGAAAACCAATAAAGACATATAGAGAGGAAGATTAATGCCTGCGATGTCGCAAAATCGGATCTTTGCTACGCCAACAGCATTGTTGAAAACCCTAGTGATCTCAACTGCTATTGTTACCACGGTCATTTTAAGTGGATGTGCATCCAAACCCCAAATTAATAATCCGACCCGTTACGCGACGGCACCTGACTATTACACTGTTCGTTCAGGTGATACTTTAAGTGGAATTGCGGCACGTTACGGGTTGAGTTATATCAGCATTGCTGACATGAATGATATTGCACCGCCGTATCGTATTTATGTGGGGCAGTCAATTAAACTGAGAGGTTCTGGTAATAAACGTACGGCAACTACACAGGCAGTCACACAAGCTGCGCCGATTCAACGTCAGGCGATTACTTTACCAAGCACTCCTGCAGTGACAGCAACGACCACGACTACAAATACTGCACCAGTTACTCCGACTCAAGCCAGTGCTTTACGTTGGGTGAAGCCGTCGAATGGGGCAGTAATCGAAAACTTCAATTTGACCAATAATGTCAAAGGTATTCGCTATGGTGGTAATGTAGGCGATGCAATTTTTGCTGCCGCCAATGGTCAAGTGGTATATGCTGCTGATGGTCTAAAAGAATATGGCAATCTTATTCTGGTGAAGCATATTAGTGGCTATATCACTGCGTATGCGCATAACAGCAAGATGTTGGTGAAAAGCGGAGATAATGTAACGGCTGGTCAAAAAATTGCAGAGATGGGTTCATCAGGTGCAAGCCGTACCATGCTTGAGTTTCAGGTACGCTTAAATGGTAAACCAATCAATCCGACGAATGTTTTACCAATAAATTAAATTAAGATCATTACAACTTTTAAATTTCACCGTATAATCCAATGAGTTGCTTTTATCGAAAGGTAGGAGCATCTCATAAGTTTAGAGGGAAATTTATGTTAGATCAACTTCGAGCAATGGGAGTGTTTGCTTGTGTTGTGGAAAAATGTTCGTTTAGCGGAGCCGCACGAGAGTTAGGAATTACTACAAGTGCTGTAAGCCAGCAGATTCGTTCTTTAGAACAAGAGATGGAAGTGATCCTTCTGCATCGTTCGACACGAAAATTGAGTTTGACTGAAGCTGGACAAGCTTTTTTTCATAGCTGCCAAGAGATGCTTGCTGCTGCAGAACGTGGGAAAATTCGTCTTAACGAGTTACGTGATGATCTAGTCGGAGAGTTGCGTATAGCAACCACTCCTGAATTAGGTGCAAATCATGTTATTCCTGCATTATCACATTGGATATCGGCCCATCGAGGTTTAGCTGTTCATTTGGAAGCGGATAATCATTATATTGATTTGATTGAAGGTCGAATTGATATTGCGCTACGCATGAGTCCGAAAATTGAAGATCAGAGTTTATATGCGGTTCCATTGGCCCGCGTAGAACAAGTGTTAGTTGCTTCGCCTAGTTATTTAAATCAGACGGCACCGATTTCGCGTCCAGAAGATTTAAAGAATCATGATCTGATTCCCGTTAACTTAATGAAAAACTATGAAAGTTTTGCTTTCCAACATGGCATGTCTGGCGAAACGGTGAGTATAGAAATGAACTCGCGTTTAACCACCAATAATGTGTTGGTTGCCAAGTCTTTATGTCTGCAAGGACATGGAATTTCTCGAATTTTATATCTAGATGTTCAAAAAGATTTAGTCAATGGTGCATTGGTAGAGGTCTTACCAGAGTGGAAATTACCTAATTTCTATTTATATGCTATTACATCTAAGCGTGAACAACAGCCTATGAAAATTCACCGCTGTTTAGATGCATTGAAACAATATTTCTGCCAATTACCCGGTGGTAGAATTTATCAAGAAGCTTCATAAAAAGCTGAAATAAAAAAGCCGCTAAACGCGGCTTTTTTTGTTAAGCGATGTAATGAGTATTACATCGCGCTGTGCTTAAGCAAGGTAAACTTGAATCATAGTCACTAAGCGTTGAATCAATTGATCTGCTTGCTCTTGAGTGATGTTTAACGGTGGTAATAAACGTACTACTGAACCTGCAGTGACATTAATAATTAACTGATGTTCATCACGTGCAATATGCACTAATTCAGCACACGGTTTTGGCAAATCAATACCAATCATTAAACCAAAACCACGAACTGCAACTTTTTGATCAGATAATTTCTGTGCCAATTGCTGCACAATATAGCTACCCATTTTCGCAGCATTTTCGACCAGATTTTCTTTCTGAATCACGTCAATGACTGTGTATACCACACGTGAACCTAAAGCTGTACCACTATATGTTGAACCATGGTTTCCAGCAGTAAGTACACCCACAGCACGACCTTGAGTCATTACTGCACCAATAGGGAAGCCATTGCCCAAGCCTTTTGCTGTTGTCAGTACATCAGGCACAATATTGGTGTGTTGATAAGCAAAGAATTGACCTGTACGACCATTCCCTGTTTGAACTTCGTCTAGCATCATCAACCAGTTGTGTTGGTTACAAAGACGACGAATATCTTCTAAATAGCTAAAGCCTTGTGGTGCAGTATTAACACCACCTTCACCTTGAATCGGTTCAACGAGAATAGCCACAATATCAGGATGCTGAATAGCCGCTTCTTCAATTGCTTCAATATCACCAAAAGGGACGCGAATAAAACCTTCGACCAAAGGTTCAAATCCTTCTTGGACCTTTTTATTGCCTGTTGCAGAGAGTGTCGCTAAGGTACGACCATGAAAAGAGTGGTCTGCAACGATAATTTTGGGTGTGCTAATGCCTTGCAAATGCGCGAATTTACGTGCAATTTTAATAGCACCTTCATTTGATTCGGCTCCACTATTGGAGAAAAAAACTTCTTCCATGCCTGCAACTTGTGCCAATTTTTGAGCAGCGGCAGTTTGCCAAGGCACTTCAAATAAATTACTGGTGTGAATCAGTGTTCCAGCCTGCTCAGCAATAGCTTGAGTAATTTCAGGATGTGAATGACCTAAGCCACAAACGGCAATCCCTGTTAATGCATCTAAATATTCAGTTCCGTCTGCGGTATATAAATACGCACCTCGGCCTCGGACAAAGCTGATCGGCTGACGGCCAAATACAGGCATCAAATGAGATGGTTGATCAGTTTGTATTGGGGCTTGAGTAAAGGTATTCATAACTAACTCGTATTTGAAAAGAAATAATAGACTTCACTAGCATCGGCTTACCGAAAGTAGGGGGACGATAGTGGATTGATTTTACAATTCTAGGTAGAACTACAAAACAAACCCTATATAAGCAAAATCTCATCTAGAATTAAAGCCTGAATGTAAATAAAACTGGAAATATTGCTTTAACCATACTGTTTTGTTGTGTTTTGGGTATAATGCAAGGCAGATTAGTTGAGGATTCATCAATGACTGAACAAACACGCGATACAGAAGCGTTAATTCGTGACCAGATTGCTAAACACGCAGTTCTTCTTTACATGAAAGGCACTCCGCAATTTCCACAGTGTGGTTTTTCTGCTCGTGCGGTAGAAGCACTCAGTCAAATTGGTCGTCCGTTTGCTTACGTTAATATTCTAGAAAATCCAGATATTCGTGCAACATTACCGCGTATTGCGAACTGGCCAACATTCCCGCAATTGTGGATTAACGGTGAGTTAATCGGTGGTAGCGATATTATGCTAGATATGTTCCAAAAAGGTGAGTTAAAGCCTTTAGTTGAACAATATAGCCCTGCACCAGAAGCTTAATTTGTTTCTGCTGTAAGTAAAAAAGCCAACATGATGTTGGCTTTTTTTTATGCTTGAAAATTAAAACTGATATTAGACCTTAAGCCATTTTTAAATGAGCTGGCAAAGCTGGAAGTTTCTGGTCTTTTCCCACCATGTACGTGTATTGGGCAAGGCTAAACATTTCTAGATCTTCTTCACTATTGCCATAGGCATAGATTGTGGAGTAATTGGCTATAGGGTACTGCTCACTCACGCGAATTTTCTTTTCCATTCGGCTGCAGTCGGCAGATTGATAATATCCTGTGAGTCGACCATCGCGAATTTCAGTTTTGGTACAAATGAGATCAATCTCTAATAATTGACACAGTGGTTTTAAATACAAATCGACTGAGGCAGAAACTAACACCACATCATGACCTAAGTCTTTATGTTGTCGTAGTTGCTCGATAAATTTTGGGTCTAAGTCATGGATCAGACGCTGTGCATATTCTTCAGCAATATGCTGAATTTCCGTGAAATCCGTGTCTTTAAACATGCCATAAAACAGTTTTGGTCGCATGGCATGAGCAGGATAGACATTGAAATAGTAGGCTTGAATCCATGGCAGGAGTTTCAAGCCCTGTTTGACAATATGTCGCTTTGATAGTGCATAAAAAATGAAGCCAGTAAAACTGTCTTTTTTACACAAAGTGCCATCAAAGTCGAATAATGCTAGATTTTTATGCGTTTCGCCCGTTGCATACATGTTTCATAACGTCCATTCACGCGGCTGGCAAACCAGTTGGTATTATAATCACGGCTTAATTTCGGTCCTGAAATGACCACTTGAGGCATCATGGCATAGAATGCCTTTTTGCCTGATTTTTCTTCATAGAGTTTTGTTACTGCACGATAAGTTGCAGTATCTTCAAAATCTTTCTCTTTTTCTTTCTTCAAGTCACTACGAATTTGGCGAGGGGTGACTAAAACATTATTTTGAGCAAATACATTAATTAATTCACGTTCAGACTCGCTCTTTGCTGAACGAATAGAGCCATCTTTATTATAAAGCAACAAGTCGCCATCAAGGCTAAGATCGGCTGCCGTCAAATCATTCAGCATGCTTTGGAAGGCTGCATTACGGCTTGAATACATACCCGAATTATAATCTGCAAAACGATAAATGGCTTTGTCATACTCGGTTGAGTACATCATTAATCGGTGTATACCGTAATACAAACCACCATATTGACTATATAAATCGGTGCGTAATTCAGCAATACTGCCGCCTTGGCGTTTATGGGCTTTGGCATAGCCAATATGTACTTGCATAGAACCCAAAGTCGTAATTGGATTCATTTTCTCACCGACATCTTGCCCAACCAGTTTGGCTGCACCCGTTAATGCGCTGACATGGTAATGCTTCGCCATATAGTCGAAAATTTCACGATAAAGTTCATCCAATTGTCGCTCAGTTTGCACGCGGCGCATTTGGCTTAAGTAGTTATCTTCTGGGCTAGGCTGAGTTTTTAGAACTTCCTCAAAATAACCTGCCACTGTGCCGCCAATGGTTTCACCCAATTTATCGGTAAATTTTTCAGTCAGTCGATCTTGAACCTCTTTGACTGCTTTCTCACCTAAACCAGGGACTTTTGGATCGGCAACAAAATTTGACTCTTGATCAACCACGGCAACAATACTGCAAATATTGTCTTTGGTTTGCGGAATGCCGAGCTGCTCGGTAATGTCAAAAATATCTTTTGCCCATGAACTGCGATCATTCACGCGAGACGGAATAACACGTTTAATTTGATCACTGTCTAAGGTTGGCTCATCATCTTTCCACCACGAATGATCCCCACACGCAACAAGGCTGAATGAGAGTGCTAATACGCTGAATGGTTTGAGTGATTGAATTAGGGATGCAGGAAAAGCAGTTTTTCTCATAGTCTCGGGGCAATAGGTAAGGGATGAGCAAATAGAGCAGATGCAGTATACTATGCTGGTGATTAAAAGTTATGAATATATATGTATATTGGTCCCTATCAACTGTCAAATAATTTAATCGTTGCACCTATGGCAGGTGTGACAGATCGTCCATTTCGTACACTGTGTAAATACTTTGGTGCTGGTCATGCAGTCAGTGAAATGATGACGTCTGATAAAACCTTACGTATGAGTAAAAAAAGCTTGTATCGGGCGAATTTTGATGGGGAACTGGCACCAATTTCTGCGCAAATTGCAGGATCTGATCCGAAAGATTTGGCTGAGGCTGCACGTTATCAAGTCGCCAATGGGGCACAAATTGTCGATATTAATATGGGCTGTCCTGCCAAGAAAGTCTGTAATAAGCTCGCGGGTTCCGCTTTGCTACAAGATGAAGACTTGGTCGCACGCATTTTAGATGAGGTTGTTGCTGCGGTTGATGTGCCTGTCACACTGAAAACACGGTTAGGTTTCTTAAACGGGCATGAAAATATTATGCGTGTGGCACAAAGAGCAGAGCAGGCGGGAATTGCAGCTTTGGCTTTACATGGGCGTACCCGTGAGGATATGTATTTAAATACTGCACGTTATGGCTTAATTAAAGAAGTTAAACAGCTACTTAGTATTCCAGTCATTGCCAATGGTGATATTGATAGCCCAGAGAAAGCCAAATACGTATTGGACTATACGGGTGCAGATGCCATTATGATTGGGCGAGCTGCGCAGGGTCGACCTTGGATTTTTAGAGAAATCGCACATTATTTAACAACGGGGCAGCACATGGCTGCGCCACAAATTGCTGAAGTTAAAGAGGTTCTACTCGGACATTTAGCGGAACTATATCAGTTTTACGGTGAATATTCGGGTTGCCGAATTGCGCGTAAACATATTGCTTGGTACACCAAAGGTCTACGTGCGAGCAATGAGTTTCGTCAAAATATGTACAAAGTTGAAACCACAGCAGCACAGGCAAAAGTGGTTGAAGAGTATTTCAATCTACTCTTAAGCGAAGGGCAAACCATGCATGATGTGCAAATCGAGCAAATCAATTTACTTGATGTTTAAACGTTATCACATATTCAAAGCCCAGCAATTGCTGGGCTTTTTCTTTATTGAGTCTGGCTTAATTCTAATGCCAGTTGATTGATAAGATCAGCCGCTTCCAGTTCACGAATTTGCGCCACATTAGAGCCTGCCCAATATGCGCCATAGCCATGTTCGCCTTGTTGGCTGGCAGCAGCATGTAATTGTTTGGCAAGATCATAGGTATATGGATAGGCAGGTACAGCAGGGCGAAGTGGTAGATCAATTTCGGTATGCCATTGATTAATTAAGCCACGTGCAGGACGACCTGAAATACTGTCCGTAATTTGGGTAATTGGCGAATTAAAAAGAGCTTTGCGATATGCAGCATTGGCATTTGAACTTTTACATTGTACAAAGGCTGTACCTAGTTGTACGGCTTGAGCACCAAGTTGTAACATTTGACGGGCTTGAACACCAGTCATAATTCCACCCGCGGCAATAACGGGAATATCACATTTTTTGCTGAGCAATTGAACCAGATCTGAAGTTTTAATTGCACTGTCGATATGCTGATTGAAAATTCCACGATGCCCACCCGCCTCAATCCCTTGGGCAATAATCATGTCTATGCCAGCAGCTTCAATGGCTTGTGCTTCAGGTAAGTTGGTGGCAGAAACCATAGTCAGAATACCTGCCGCTTTTAAGGTCGTAATTTGATGAGCATTTGGAATACCGAAATGAAAGCTCACAGCTTTCGGGCGGGTTTCAAGAACGAGATTTAAAAAATCATCATTGTCTAAAAAACTTGGGTATATACATTCGAGCTCTGCTGGAACTGATACATTGAAGCGCTCAAATTGCGGGGCTAAGTAGTCAAGCCATTGTGCTGTAATTTCACGATCTAATTTTTGACTGTCGTGACAGAAAAAGTTGACTTGGAAAGGTGCATCCGTCAAAGCTTGAGTGGCGAGTATCTGCCCGCGTGCTGCAGTAATGCTACTTGCACCTAAGCCTAAAGAACCCAATCCGCCTTGGTTAGAAACCTCTGCTGCGAGTGCAGGAGTAGAAACGCCTGCCATAGGGGCTAAAAAAAACGGATGTTTAATTTCTAGTCGTTCTAATAAAGACATCATCAGGCTCCTTATGTTTATTTTACTGTGCCTAAGTGCTTCAAAATATGCAAATAATATTCATTATTTAATCGAGAAATATGTCTCAATATTATCTAAGTTCGAAGTATGAAATTATCTTTCCATACTTTTCTTTTTGTTTTCAAATTTTAAATACTAAAAAACACCCTGATCAGGGTGTTTTTTAGATCAGTAGACTTACTGTTGTGCTTTTTCTTTCACATCGCCAGCACCTTGTTCAACAGCGCCCGCTACATGTGCTGTTGCATCTTTAGCTGCATCTTTTACATCATTCGCAGCTGCTTCCGTTTTGGCAGCAGCTTCGTCTGTAGCGGCATCAATTTTATTCGCAGCTTCATTTGCAGCAGCTTCAGTTTGTGCGGCAGCCTCACTCGCAGCATTTTGCATGTCATGACCTGCTTGTTCAGCGGCATTTTCTAAATGTTCACCTGTGGTGGCACCCGTTTCAGGTGGTTTTTCTTTACTACATCCAACTAGAGTAACAGCAGCAGCAAGACCTAAAGCAACAAGTAATTTATTCATAAGAAGTTTCCTTTTAGTTGTTTTATCCACATCGGGATAGACAAAATATAAAGTAAAAATGAATAAATAATGATCTTAAAATGTTAAGTATATGTAATTGTTGGTAAAAAAATTATATGAAAGTGCAATTAAAACTTGAGAAATTAAAGTACGCACATTTGATGAACTTAAAAATTTTAAAATAGGATTCGATGCCGAGGTGGACTTTAAAATGTGTTGAGATGGAAGTAGGTTTTAAGTTGGTTGAATAATAGTTTAATAAAGATAAATAATTTCATTTATATTTTAATCCATCTAATAAATGCAGTAGCTTAAATTTGATAGATGCCAAATGAGCAATAATGCCAATTGCTTATAACCTTGATTGAATCAATCATTACTAATTAATTGTATTTAAAAACAGTTATTTATGATGTTTTATAAATTTGGTTTTACTATAAGATGAGAAGTTAAAACCTTATAAAAATTAAGGAAATATGTAACAAAAAATTTATAAAATGGTTGAATAATGATGTTTTAAACAAATTAATTTGGATATAATGTGAAACAAATCACACTTTAATTGACGGCTGATCTATGATTTTGCAACAGTACAAAATTGTTTTTGGTGGAACGATGGGGGCTGGGAAGTCGGCTGCAATTAAGGCGATCTCTGACGTAAATGTCATTAGTACTGAAGCCGTCAATACCGATGTTGAAGCGCACACTAAACTTTTAACGACTGTTGGCATTGATTATGGCGAAATTGGTTTAGAGGATGGCACGCTGATTGGTTTATATGGCACCCCAGGGCAAGACCGATTTGATTTTATGTGGTCAATTGTCTGTAAAGGTGCAATTGGCATCGTGGTGTTAATTGATCATAGTCGTGCAGAACGATTGCTAGATCTCGAATTCTATTTAAGTGCATTTGAAAAATATGGTTCCAGTATTGTGATTGGAATTACTCATATGGATCAGGTAGACGACTTAAAGCTCAAGGTTTATCGAGACTGGATGCAGATCCATCATAAAAACTATCCTGTTTTTGCTGTAGATGCACGTGTAAAAGATGATGTTTTGCTGCTAATCGAATCCTTGATTGCCATGCTTGAATGTCAAATGCTGGCTGTGAATTAAGGGGAGGAGTAATGTCGTTTTCACGTGAAATACCGCAAGCAATGAAAGAGCGAAGCCGTGTGGCAGTGCAAAACTTCTTGCATGAAATCAGTGGAATTGAATTTGTCATGCTGTGTTCTTCCGATGGCTTTGAGTTGGCAACAGCTTCAAAAAAGAACTTGGATAATCACGGCAAAATTGCGGCAGTCAGTAGTTCCATCATGGCGATGGTTGCAGCGTTTATTTCCGAAATTCAATTAGTCGGTTGTCAAGCAATCACGCTGGATGCGGAAAGTGGAAAAGTGTTTCTATCTGCGGTGAACCATCCTCAATTTCCAATGGTGCTAATAGCAGTGACTGACCATGACCTATTAATTGGGCAAATGCGCTATCACTTCCAGAAATTAAGTGAAGCGTTGGCTCAAATGGATTTCGCTCTGGCATCTATTTGAATGAGATGAATGATGTACCTAGAGATGGGGTCAGTAGTGCATGGATGTGTTTTTAAATCTTGAAAATTATGGTTAATTGGGAATGAAGAACATCTTAAATATTGCGGTATTCGGATTAAATCTAAGTACATTAGATCAGATTAAAACTCAGGTATTACTCGCACTTCCTTCATCAATTCAGGTGAAATGGGTCAATTTGGCTGAAAATAAAATTGATTTGTTGCTAGTGAATGATGTGTTCTTTAATGCACCAGGCATTCAAAAGGTGCTAAACGATCAACGCATTGCTTATCTGCGTCTCGTCAAAAAAGTTGAACATGCGGGGCGTATTATTGGTGATCAACTCTTTTATCCTTTTTCAGATTTAGAGCATTTACATGAATGGTTATCTGACAAGTTGGTGCCTGAAGGCTCCATGAGGTTTGCTTTGCCAAGCATAGAGCTGAAAAAAACGTTTGTATCATCGTCTTATATGCCTCAAGTCGAAGTGCCGCTTGAACGGGTGATGGCTGAGATTTTTACGCCTCGAAATGGCTTTATTCAATTGTATGATGCACACGGCTTTTTGGCTTTGATTGATACGCGCACAGAACGTGTCTGGGTTGAAGCAGGTGAAACCATTCTGTTTAATGCAAGCCTTAATCAGACCTATGCGACAGCCCAGTTTGTTCAAGATATAACGCAAAATAAAGAAGTGCATGATTTAAGAGCTTGGTTATGGAAAGTATTAAGTCAATCAACTGCTTTAGAATTACCAAATGTTGAGCTCAAGCAAAATTTTAAACTGGATATTTGGCCGCAATTTGAACGCGATCTGAAGCGTAAAGAATACTTAAAAATGGCTGCTTGTTTCTCATGTGGTGCAAAAATAAGCGATGTAAAACAGTTTTTAGATTTAAGTCATGATCGGATATTGAATTTTGTATCTTGTGCTGTTTTACTGCAACTGGGGCGTTTTGTAGATCAAAATGAAGTGAAATTTCAGGAAGATACAAAACAAGTAGAATCTGGCCAACGTCATAAATTACGTAGCTTTATTGGAAAATTACGCAAAAAACTTGGCTTATAAATAATCTGCGCCTTGTAATAATATTAACGGGGTAATTCCCATATCAAGAGGAAACAAGAAATGGCACGTGTTAGTCTAGATGCGTTAACAAGTTTAGATGGTTTTGTCGCAGCGGCATTGGTCGATAGCGACAGTGGTCTTGCTTTGGCTACTCAGGGGACTGGTGTAGATTTAGAACTTGCTTCTGCAGGTAATACAGAAGTTATTCGTTCTAAGCGTAAAGTGGCAAAAGCTTTGCAACTAAATGATAATATTGAAGATATTTTGATTACTTTGGGCAAGCAATACCACTTGATCCGCCCATTAGACACCAATGAGACTTTATTCTTGTATTTGGTTCTTGATCGTTCTAAATCAAACTTGGCGATGGCGCGTTATGAATTGAAAGGTTTTGAAAAAGGTCTAGATTTTTCTTAATAAAATCTGAGATTTTTAAATGCCAATGTGTTTTCACATTGGCATTTTTATTTGTGGCTTATGGCTTTGTATAATAGGTTGTATACGCTGTTTTAAAAGTACTGACATGCAGTTCTACCAATTCTGGTAAAGCCTGATAGCCACCAGCCAAGACAAACATTAGCGGGATATTGTTCTTTTTTGCCAGTCGAAAAATCATTTCATCACGTTTTTCAATCAGTTCAGTGCTAAACCAAGAAGATCCACAAGGGTCATCCTGATGACAATCCATGCCTGCTTGATAGACAATCAGATCAGCATTCCATTCCATAGCGCGTTTGAACGCATCATGAATCGCCAAAATATACTGGCTAAAGTTCCCGTTATGTTTATGGATGTGACTTGTCTCGGCACGTTCATAAGTCGGGCAACCAAATGCCAGCCCATAAATACTGTAGTTAAATAGGTTGTCGTAGCGTTTGGTGAATTCAGCTGTACCATTGCCGCCGTGCTGATCACAATCCAAGACAAAGATGCGTTTATTTGGAAATTGCTCTGCAATAAGGGCTAAGCCATTAAAGGTGCAAAATGAACTGCCAAACTCATACACAGCATGATGAAAACCTTGGGCAATATTGGCTGAAACTTGGTGTTTCCACGCCAGTTCTGCGGCAAGAAGTTGTCCAGCATTAATTTGATAAACTGCATCACGCAGTTGAGTATTCCAAGGTTTGAAACCTTGAAAGGTCGCCATTTTTTCAGGAGTCCCTGTATGAAATGCATCTACATATTCAGGCGCATGTAGTTGCTTAAAAATTTCTATCGGCAGATGCTCAGGTACATGAAACTGTGCAATACCCAACGGTTTTAATGCCTCAGCAACCGCCGTTAGTTTTTCCATACTATTGGTATGGGTTTGCGCATAATACTGAGGAGAGTAACAGACCTGTAGCATGGGGCTAACCTTGAATTTGCATTAAAGCAATATCCTGTAATTGTTGAAGTTGGGTCGTTCCTGGGCTAAATAATCCATTATCGACTTGCTGTTGGTAATGGGTAGTAAATGCACGTGCACGGTTTTCTGGAGAAACTGCAAGCGTGGTCAGACGTAAAAACCAGAATCCATTAATCGCAGAATAAGGCAACACAAAACCCTTAAACTTCTGGTTTGGAATTTTGTCTGTAATCAAGTCACGATCATAATCGACAGAAAACAAAGAACCTGCAGGTAAACACACGCCATTCATCAATACAGGCTTTAAACTGATACAGGAGTGGTTGTCACCCATATTCAGTTTTTCTAACAAAATAGGCTGCTGCTGCTCATCGACAAAAATATTGATTTCACCCTGTCTCAGCATACGACCATGGGCAATTTTCAGGAAAAAATTTTCCGCCATAGGGCATGAGCCAACCTTGGGCTTCTCGGATAGGGCAGTTAATTCTACCAAGCCTGTCTGAGTGTTGCTTCTTGGCAAAATAATATCGCTAATCAGGTCACACAGCAGTTTGCTTTCTTCGAGCTGTGCATGTGTAGAAATATTTCGCAATTGTTGCTGAAGCGAGATGTGCTGTTGAATTTCGTTCTTTAATTCTGATGCAGTCGAGTCGGGTAGCGCTTGAGCCGCTGGATTTTGATCGAGATTATGCCAATCTGAGATCTGAAACTGTGATTGCTCAAGGAGAGTTTTCAGTGTTTTGCTATCAAACTGGTCAAATAATTTTAAGTCAACAAAGTCTTGCGACAATCTGGGGCTATTAATATAGTCTGCCAACACACGAGTCGCTTGGGTGTAGCCACAGCCTCTGCGTTCTGTTTGGTGGGAAAAATGTTCATTCAACATTTCAGTAAGTTTGGATGATAGAGGATGAACATGTTGTTTGAATAATTGAATAATTTCGTGATTGGTTTCGCGCATCCTTGCCTCATTTTACGCAGTCATATGTTTGTGATGTACATTGTTAAAAGTATAAATGTACATTTTATTCTCAAGTTTCATTTGGGTTTTCGCATCCTACAATAGCAAAAAAATGTTTAAATAAAATAGCTTATCGATTTTACATTGCTTATTTGCATATTTTATACTCGCTTGCTTTCTGTAAAATAAAAAACCAGCCACGAGAGCTGGTTTCATATTCTTCACAGTACCGAATTAATGATTAAGATTGGATTGACTGGCTGAAACTTCGACCGCTTCACTACCTTCTTTCAATAATTCATCAGTTAATTCCGTTGGTGCTTTGACTTTTTTCTTGCCCTTTTTAGCTTTTTTCTTTTTCTTCTTCGGCTCTTCTTCAATTTCCGCACCATCTTCGATGGCTTGCCAATATTCTAGTTGCTCCATGACCGCTGCGTAAATTGAGCCTTTGCTATAACGACCTTTTTTATCCAGTGTCCCTACAGGGCGCGCCATTAAGATTTCAAGGGCTTGATCAATGATATCAATCGCATGAATGTGGAATTGACCTTGCTCAACAGCTTCACGAACATCTAGACGTAACATTAAATGTTGCATGTTTTGACGTGGAATAATTACTCCTTGTTTACCTGTAAGACCTTGTAATTTACATGCATCGAAGAAGCCTTCGATTTTGGCATTTACACCGCCAATAGGTTGTACTTGACCCAATTGGTTCATCGATCCAGTAATTGCCCATGATTGGTCAATTGGTAATTGGCTAATTGCAGAAATCAGTGCGGAGAGTTCAGCCACAGTTGCACTGTCTCCATCGACCTGACCATAGCTTTGTTCAAAAGCAAGCGCCGCAGAGAAATGTAGGATTTGCTCACGACCAAAATGCGCTTTTAAGAAGCTGGACATTAACAGTATGCCTTTGGCATGCAATGAACCACCGAGTTCTACACTACGCTCAATATCGAGGATGTCACCACCACCTTGATAGACAGAGGCGGTTAGGCGAGAAGGTAAACCAAACTCAACATCGGCATAGTGAATAACAGACAGAGCATTGATTTGTCCAAGACGATGACCTCGGGTTTCAATCAGTTGTGTACCACGTGAAAGGTCCTGCCAATAGAGCTCACGCAAATAGCCCAAGCGGTATTGGCGATGCTGTAGCGCGGTATTAATGTGCTTGTCAGCCACCATCTTGTCACCTGCTTGCGCGGCATGATGATGTGCTTCACGGATCAAATCGCCTAAGGTTAAGGCATGCAGGGATAGCGAGCTTTGGTCTTCCGCTTGACGGCTGGAATCCGTGAGTAGGGCAGCTAAAGCTGAACGATCAAAAGGCAATAATTTGTCGGCTTGAACATAGTCGGCAATGAGCTGCATATAGGCTTGTTCATTGTCGTCATTACGTTGCAGCGTATCGGTAAAGTCTGCACGAATTTTAAACACACTGCCGAGCTCTGGTTCAAGTTCCAGAATCTCGTAATAGATTTCTGGTTCAGCCAATAAAATGACTTTAATATTCAGCGGAATCGCAGCAGGCTCAATTGAAATGCTGCCTGTGAGCGTCAACATATGTTCTAAAGAAGACAGTTTCAACTTGCCAGATTTGAGCGCACGTTTTAAACCTTGCCAAGCATAAGGTTGCTCAAGCAATTGCTCCGCTTCAAGCATCAAGAAGCCGCCATTGGCTTTGTGTAGCGCACCTGGGCGAATTAGTGTGAAATCTGTGGTAATGGTGCCATTTTGCGTGAGCTGTTCGACGTGTCCCAACAGGTTGTAATGTGTTGGGAAGTCTTCAAAGATGACAGGGGCGCCACTATTCGGCTTGTAAGTAACAATAATATTGGCTTGATAGCGCGCAGGTACTCGGCTAAAAAGACCAGGGCTGAAATCATCTTCTTCTTGCTCAAGCACGATTTCGACATTGTTAATAATGTCTTCCGCATAATATTTAAGGTAATCCGCCAGACCTTCAACTTTTGAAAATTTATTCAAGAGTAGGTCAATGCGCGGCATCACCACTTGGTTGGCAATTTCCCGATTCAGCTCTTGGACTTTGTCACGGGCATCATCTTCAAGATCGCCCAAATGCAGTCCTAAACGCTCGAGTTTTTTATCCATATAGCGCATATGGGAGACAATTTCAGCACGCTGCTTACTGCTCAGCGCATCAATGTCCTGTTGCGACATTTCAACCAGTTGATCATCTTTTATATGAACTGGGATAAAGCAATGTTCATCATTGCGTGTCACCAGTTTTAAATCAAGTTCTGCACCTTCTTTGGTTAAATCGACCAAAGCTTGCTGTTGTTCATCGCCTGTTTGTTGCTGAATTAGCTCAATACGATTGTGATAAGTTTCCGCGGTAAAGCGACGTTCAAGTTGCTTTAAGATAGTCTGCCATGTTTGATGCAACATGCTTTGGAATTTAGGTGCTTGTCCCGCAGGTAGTTGTAGTGCGATGGGTTGGCGTGGTGACTTGAAGTTGTTGACATAAATCCAGTCATTTGGTGTCGGCATGGTCTTGGCATGTTGCTGTAACAAGCGTTTAACCATGGTGCGTTTACCTAAACCCGCAGTCCCGACCGCAAAAATATTATAGCCAGAATAAGGCAGGGCAATTCCAGCTTCGACTGAAGCACGGGCACGGTCTTGACCAAGAAAATTATTCAGAGGTTTGATGCGTTTGGTTGAAGTAGGAATATTGGTTAAATTCGGAATATGTGTCAGCTGTTCCGGTTTTAAACGGGTTTGATTTAAAGTGTTCTGAATTTCTGCTTGCTCGAAGGCTGTCATCAGATGGTTTTTAGGATCTCGTGAATTATTATTTGAAAGGTTGGTAGATAAAGATGAATTCATCTGTTCAAGTTTTTGGGTCACTGTGAAATCCAAAACGAAATATTGCGGTAGAGATTTAAGGTATACAGGTTTGGCGTAAAAATTCAAGCAATGCCGCTGTATTTATCATCAAAATAGCGTAATGATTTCATAAATACTGTTGAAACCCGAGTACTTAAACGGTTGAATAGCACACATGATTTTTTTGTAGAAAATAATAACCGAATGACAACTCAAGCAAATGGATGGAAAGCTGCATTTCAGGCATTTATAGATCGGCGAGCTGCAATTATGCTGTTCCTCGGTTTTTCTGCGGGTATCCCAATCTTGCTCATCTTTTCTAGCCTTTCATTATGGTTAGGCGAAGCTGGGATTGATAAAAGTGCGGTGACTTTTTTCAGTTGGGCAGCACTTGGCTATTCCTTTAAGTTTGTTTGGGCGCCTTTAATTGATGAATTACCTGTTCCATTTTTGACCCAGCGCTTGGGGCGTCGTCGCGCTTGGTTATTGATTGCGCAGTGTCTGATTATTTGTGCTATTTGTATTATGGCATTTTCCGACCCTGCTTTAGGGCAGAGCTATTTATATCAAATGGCTGCTGGGGCAGTGTTATTGGGTTTCTCTGCGGCAACGCAAGATATTGTGATTGATGCTTACCGTATTGAATTGGCTGAAACCGAAATGCAGACGGTTTTAGCATCGACCTATAATGCGGGTTATCGTATCGGCATGATTGTGGCAGGTGCCGGAGCTTTGTTTCTGGCGGCCTCATTAGGTACAGCCAAAGGCAATTATATTTACAGTGCTTGGAAAATCACCTATCTCGCCATGGCAGCAGTAATGTTGGTGGGTATTGTGACCACTTTGATTATCCGTGAGCCGAAGGTCAATCGTATTTATAAAGATTATCAACGCTCAGATTACTACCGTTTAGTGATGGTGTTCTTTGTCGCGGTGATCAGCTTTGTACTCTCTTATATCTATTCAGGGGCCTTGATTGAAGCTTTGACAGCATCTTTAGCGATAAAAGATTCATTTTTATTGTTTTGCTTTGAGGCATTACGTTTTATCGCTTCTGCTGTAATTGCACTGCTGATTGGTACACTGTTGGTCAAGATGGGTGCCGTCAATAAGCAAATGGCGTTTGAAACTTGGGTAAATCCAATTGCAGATTTCTTTAAACGCTATGGCGTAAAGTTAGCTTTAGTGCTGTTACTGCTGATTGGTTTTTACCGTATTTCTGACATTATCGCGGGTGTGATTTCTAATGTTTTTTATCAGGACTTGAATTTTACCAAAGAGCAGATTGCGGAAGCCGTAAAAATATATGGGGTGATTTTTAGTCTTTTAGGGGGATTTTTAGGGGGTTTACTGGCACAGCGCATGAACATCATGAAACTGATGTTTGTAGGGGCTATTCTTGCCAGTTCAACCAACTTAATCTTTATCGGTTTGGTAAAATCTGGTCAGCCTTTACAGCCCGTTGAAGTATCTATTGGGGAACAGAAATATCAGGTACAAGCAGATGAGGTGGGGTATTGGAAGCTGCATGTTCCTGCTCAGGTACTGAATCAGTCTAATCAAATTCAAGCTTCGGTTGCGTATACAGACCAACCTGAAGAAAAAACATCGGTAGATATGCCTTATTTAACAGGTACTACCTCTCAATCGATGATCTTATTCCCTCTAACTGCGGATAATGCCTTAAGTCCGAAAGAAGCCAAGCAATCTGTAGTAGTCAAAGGTCAAGTTCAGGGTGTCGATATCGGCCAATTGCAGGCGGATCAACCTGTCAGCATATGGTTGGATGGTCAATCCTATCCAGCCAAACTCGATGCACAGGGCATTTTCAGTGCTGCTATAGAGGGTAAATTACTGCAAAATGCAAAAAATAAACAACTTACAGCCCAATTAAATGAACTGCATGCAGATTCGTCACTCAAGGTCAGCCATGTGTATCAAGTGTCTAATCAACAGTCTGCTCTAGAGTTGACAGTTGATCCAATTAGCGCACCTACCGATGCTCAACAAGACGTATTGATTACAGGTAAAGTCATTAAGCCATACAGTTCTTTGTGGTTATATTTTGCGATTATTGTTGATAATTTGGCTTCAGGTTTGGCGGGTGCGGCATTCATTGCCTTCCTCTCTAGCTTGACCAGCGTTTCATTTACCGCAGTACAGTATGCTATTTTTAGTTCATTGATGACCCTGACACCTAAAATATTAGGCGGTTATTCGGGTACGATAGTAACTAATATTGGTTATCCAAATTTTTTCCTTATGACCACTCTAATTGGGATTCCGATTTTAATTTTGGTGGTTTGGGTCGCGAAATTACTCCGTGATCATCAACACACACAACTTCAACAGAAGGATGAATAATATGCGAATGCTCCATACCATGCTACGTGTAGGCAATTTAGAACAATCTTTAAAGTTCTATACCGAAGTGCTCGGTATGACTTTGCTTCGTAAACGTGATTATGAAGAAGGTCGTTTCACATTGGCTTTTGTTGGTTATGGTGATGAAGACAGCACCACAGTGCTTGAATTGACACATAACTGGGATACAGATCAGTATGATTTAGGCAATGCTTATGGTCATATCGCGATTGGTGTAGAAGATGCCTATAAAGCGTGCGAAGAGATTAAAGCGCGTGGGGGTAAGGTTGTGCGTGAAGCAGGTCCAATGAAAGGTGGTGTCACCGTCATTGCTTTTGTTGAAGACCCTGATGGTTATAAAGTGGAGTTGATTCAGCAAGATTCAAACGCACGTAATAACTAAGCCTCGTGTTATTGATTAACTAAATATTGAATATAGCCCTTGAACAGCTAGCAATATTTGTACAGCCCAGTAAGATGAAGTTGACCTGCGGGTAAAATTTGTCTACTGGGTTTTATTTCATCTTTACTTTTTTAAAATAGATATAACAGGATGTTAAGCAATGAACATGCTCAAGCTTCTTGCCTTGGATCGCTTTACTTTACTTTTAGTTGCCATGGTTGTACTGGCTTCTTTTCTCCCTGTCTCTGGTTCAGCTGCCCATTTTTTTAATGTCATCACCACGATTGCAATCGCTATTTTATTCTTTTTACACGGTGCAAAATTATCCCGTGAAGCAATCGTTCAGGGGATTATGCACTGGAAATTTCATGTACTGGTCTTTGCCTTTACCTTTGCGGTATTTCCTATTTTAGGCTTGTTGGCAAAACCTGTATTGTTACCCATGCTAGGGCAAGAACTTTATTGGGGCTTCTTGTTCATGTGTTTTTTGCCTTCAACAGTACAATCTTCAATCGCATTTACGTCAGTAGCCAAAGGGAATGTCGCCAGTGCAGTGTGTAGCGCCTCATTCTCGAATATCATCGGGATGTTTATTACTCCGGTCTTGGTGAGTGTGTTTATTCTAGGGAAATCGGAACATGGGTTTGATCCGACATCCTCGATCATTCAAATTACCTTATTGCTGCTATTACCATTTGTGTTGGGGCAACTGTTTCGTCCGCTGGTTTACCCTCATATGATGAAAGTGCCACGACTGGTTAAAAGTTTTGATCAAGGCTCCATTTTGATGGTGGTTTATGGCGCATTTAGTAGTGCGGTTGTTGCAGGGTTGTGGAATGAAGTGAGTTGGCAGACCCTGTTGCTTTTGGTACTGGCATGTTCGGTCTTTTTAACAGTCATTATGCTATTGGCGTATTATCTGCCGAAGTTATTTGGCTTTAACCGCAAAGACCAAATCGCGATTTTTTTCTGTAGTTCTAAAAAGACGCTCGCAAGTGGTGTTCCAATGGCGCAGATTTTATTTATTGGTCAGCCCTTAGGGATGATTGTTTTGCCGATTATGATTTTTCACCAAATTCAGCTGATGGTGTGTGGCATTATTGCGAATCGGTGGTCAAAACAAAATCCTGATGAATGAAATGAAGAGAATAGTTCGCTATCTTAATTTATTTACCGTATAATAGTGCCCACTTGTTGTGCTTAGCTCTGACGGTATCCGTCTCGGTGGGCCAAAAGAATGGTCTGTTGTGGTGTTGGCCTGCTTTTTAGCTTTCCTTGCGATTTGCAAGAGTGGTCAATTGCGATGACAGCATAAGCCTTTCTTACACTTAGGAGTAATCGACGATGCGCGCCGATATTCACCCAAAATATGAAAAATTAGTAGCAACTTGTTCTTGCGGTAACGTAATCGAAACTCGTTCATCTGTTGGTAAGGAAACTCTTTACCTAGACGTATGTTCTGCATGCCACCCATTCTACACTGGTAAGCAAAAGAACGTTGACACTGGTGGTCGTATCGACAAATTCAAGCAACGTTTTGCTGGTATGTCTCGTTCTATCAAACGCGACTAATACCCCAGTTGTAAAAAAACGAGCCAATGGCTCGTTTTTTTATGTCTTTAGATTATTAAATGTAGCAATTGGTAGCAGTGTACAAGACCTATTGGTCTTGTACATCAATCAAATGGTCCAGTTTTTTCTGGAAATAATCACCTTGCAGATAACGCGCTTCGACGTTCCATGCATTTGCGAACATGGTCATATTGTTTAGCTCACGCAATAGCATCTGTATTGGCTTGATTTCATGGAAGTGATTAATCTGTTCTTGTAAATCTTCCGTAGATTTGTCTGAATCCAACATTTTCGCTAACTGAGAGTGCAAGGTGACTTGGTGGACATTCATTTGATTCAAGATAGACTCGCTGTAGATGGAATGACCAAAATCACGTAAAGAAATTTCTGCACCACTTTGAATTAATTGAGCGGTAAATTTCTGCGCATCATTTAGATTTTTGGAAATGTCTTCTTCCGAGAACTGGAGCACTAAAGGATGAGCTTGCTTACTGCCCACAATGGTAATTAATTTGGCAATAAACTCAGGGAAGCTACGGTCAGAGAAGAGGACTTCCTTGTTCAAATTGACAATAATTTTGGCATCTGGATATTGGGTAATAAAGTTATGCAATTGTTTGCATGCTTCAACCAAAATCCAGCGATCCAGTTTAATTGAAAACTCAGGATCGTCAGCTAACTCTCGAATCGCTGTAATATCTTGCCATGTATTCTTGTAAATGAAGCCGCTGGTGACTTCGTAAGTGTATAAATTGCTGTCTTGCTTGTCATAGAGCTGTTGATATTTAAGGTGAATTTCACCTCGTTCCAAGCTTTTTTGTAAGGCATTGAGCAGGCTAGTCTCTCCTTGATGATTGAGGTCTAGACTGTGATCAACTAGCTCGATATTGCTCGGTGAAGATGCAGCAAGTTCAATACTATTTTCTTGCTGCGCAGGTAAAGGTGTATTGTATGCACGTTCTGTATATTGCTCAAATTGCTGCTCATCTTTAATTTCTTTATTGATGAGGGTGTAGCCAATGCGTAAATTTAATGGGAACGTTTGCTGATTGACACCTAATAATTGCGGTTTGCTTAATGGGCTTAAGCCGATTAGTTTAGACTGAAGCACATCCTCGCTTGCACCTTGGAATAGTCCTATATACAAGGCATGGTTGATTTTAAATAATGGTACATTGGTTTGTTCTTTTAGAAAATTTTGTATATTCGAAAAATAGGCATTTGACGTAGACCAATCTTGCTGGAAGACTGATTCAGGGCAAGCAGCGAGCGAGAACAAAACCAAGGCATTAAAATCAGAAGGTTGTTTCGCAATAGTGCGGTTGATTTGTTGATATGTATTGGGTTTTTGAGGAGTTATTTCGGCTACTGGTGTGCTAACTAATGGCGTAGCAATGACTTCATTTGCTGCTAATTCAATGGTGATTTGTAAGGCATCATCTTCACTTGCAGGTAAAAATTCAATCTTGAGTGGATTCAGTTTTACATGATCATTCAGCGTCGTAATTTCTAAACGTGCTTGATCAAATTGACCTTGCGATATTTTTTTAAAGCGTACTTTGAAATCATTCAAATCTTTGGGTTGTAGGATATCAAGCAAAGGCAAGCCAATAATGTCATCTTCACTTTTTAAGCCAAATAAGTCGAGATAATCCTGATTGGCTTCAATATGAATACCTTCTTGGATAATCGCAACGGCTTTATTGCTGTCAGCAACCAAAGCCTGCGCTTGCGTTTGTATATTCTCCAATTCCTGCATTAAATGCAGCTGCCCTTGGTTAAGGCGGCTAAAGGAAAGCGCACGCAATAAGGAAAGATAGAAGCGATCAGGATAATCTAGATTGGTGACATCGTAGATTCCTTTTCGAATATAAGTCGCATATTGATTTGGCTCATAATTGTCAGGTTTGAGTAAAATGAGCGGAAGTTCAGGCTGTTTAGATAAGCGAATTAAACTTAATGCTTGCTCATACTTTAAATCGTAAGCACGACCAAAAATGACGATGTCCCAATTTAAATGAAGCTGTTTTTCGAAGGTCTGTAGATCATCCAGCAAAAATGCATGGACTTGATGTTCGCTTGCTGTCAAAAGCTCACAAATTTTATTAAAACGAATTTGGTTATCATCGATAATGAGTAAACGAGTTTCCGTACGTTTTAACTTTTTGGACAATAGTGGATTTCTCACTTCAATGCTTCCCATAAATCATGATTTTTTATTTCATTGGATTGTTTTTGAATAAAGTTTTCGACCAGATGCTCTTGCTGATCATTCAATAATTCAAAATCAAATCGCATAAAACTTTGTGTTATTAAATGTGCTTTTAATAGATAAACTTTTAGTTCGTCTTGCCCTAAACGTAAATGGATAGTTTGCTTTTCTCTAAATAAATGTGAGCCTGGCAGAATCAGCGTGGTTGATACCTCATTGAGTTCCGAAGTCTGAACCAGTAAAGCAGGGTAGTAATTGCCTGTATTACGGTCATTTTTGACATAAACAGCACATGGGAAAATATCCTGAGCGAGCATTTCCAGACCAAGTTCAAGACTTTTTTCAGTTGATTGCTTGATCCAGCGGACTACGCCACCACGCCATTCACTTTGCGCATTTTCCTGCACTAGAATAAATTCGCCCGTTTTTAGATGTTTTGGTGTATTGCCTGACCACTTAATTCGATAGCCATTCACACTAATATCCAGTACTTCAGCAGGGTAAATTTGTTTGGCTTCTCGATCTAAGGCTTTGACGTTATTGGTACTGAGTAAATTATTGTCACTCATAGAGCTAAAAATATTACTCTCAGACTGTAAGCCGTAGTGGGCATCAAGCTCTAAGGTCTCGTTAAAGTTTCGACCTTTGGATAAATAGAAGTGAGCTACGCTCAGACCGAAGCAAATATGCAATTGAGCAGAGTATTCATAACGTTCATGACGTCGTTCAGCATTACTAGTGAGCAAACTATGAATATGAAAGTGTAAAGCTGGTGTTAGAAAAATTTTCTCATTACGAGATAGATATTCGCCATGTTTGCCTTGGGCTTCAGTAAGATGGTCCAATAAGTTTTGTGTAGAGATATAAATCGACGGTTTAAAACTACTATTCTGATGCGCATTAAATACAGGCGGAAGATCCAAAGAAGTATCTACGACATAGCGTGATAAAGTAGTTTCTTTAGGCAGAATTTGAATGAGTTTTGCCCAATCATTGCTACACAAAAACAGTCCTTGAATTTCAGAAGGTCGAATCTGATGCGGATTTAAAATATCTAACAGAATAATTTGTGCATAGACCTGACTGATTGTCTGAAGTTGGTGTTGAGTACCTTGTAACTGATTGATATTGGTCTGGTTAAAGTTGTGTTGTATGGCACTTTGCATCAGCTGGTGGGTTACTAACCACTGACCCGATAAAGGGTGGGTATACAGAATTTGCTGTTGATACAACAGTTGAGCAAGTTGTTGCAATCCGTAATAACTTGCCAAAATGCGAGCAGTTTGCAAGTTTTTCTTTTGATTAAAGGCAAAAATTGAAAATTTCTGCTGATCTAGTAACTGATCACATCGTTTTGCAATATCAATATAAGTTTTTGCAAAGCAGCTGCGTAACAACATCGCCAATTCAATAATATGATCATTACGATCAGTGGTAATGAGTCCCTGATTGAAAAAATGTTTTTCTAAACTGGTTAATACATTCTCTATAGTCGGATGAATGGCGTGAATAAGATCAAAACGTAATGTTTCGCTGCATTGAAGTTCTGAAACTTCGAGTAGAGCATTGAAAAGCGCGCGGGAAGAATCACCTAATTGCAAAATAGATAAATTGGACACCCAATCTTGAATGTCCGTCACCGTGCTTTGGCAAAAGCTCAATTTATCCAACTTTAATTCAGTTGGTGTTTGAAACATTTCTGCGGTGCTCATGTTCATAATTGTTATTTAACTCAGAAAGTTGAAACTCCAAAAAGCGGTGTTTTGTTTTTTTCGCCCGCAATTTCCCTGACAAGTTTAGGTACCAAATATCCTGGCAAGTTCGCTAAAACCTCTTTGTAAATTTCATCAATTTCGTTTGAAGCTAAATCGAAGTGCTGAGCACCTTTGACCTTATCAAGAACATGCAGATAATAAGGTAAGACGCCAGCTTCAAACAGTCGATAACTTAAATCGACTAAAACCTGTACAGAATTATTAACCCCATTTAATAAGACTGACTGATTTAAAACGGTGATTTGATTCTGAACCAATGTTGCAAGTTTGGCACAAGTAAAATCATCTAATTCTGCTGCATGATTTGAGTGTACCACCAGAATAATGCGTAGCCTACTGTTTTTTAATAAAGAAACTAGCTCTTCATCGACACGGTTGGGGATTACGATAGGAACCCGTGAATGAATTCTCAAAAATTTAATTTGTGGTAATGATTCTAATCGTTCGATCCAGAGTTTTAACTTGCGATTGGTAAGTGTAAGCGGATCTCCACCACTTAAAATCACCTCATTCACATCAGGCTGACTTTCAATATAGTCTCGAATATTGAGCCAATCTTCATTTTTCGGCAGGTTTTCTTGATATGGAAAATGGCGGCGGAAGCAATAACGGCAATGTACGGCACAAGCACCCGTCAGTGTTAATAAAAAACGAGACTTATATTTATGTAATACACCAGGTTGCTGATTGGCTTGTTCTTCACCCAAGGGGTCAGTCACAAACTCAGGATGATCATTTAACTCGAGATGATGCGGTAAAACTTGCAATAAAAGTGGGTCAAAGCTATCCCCGATGTTCATTTTTCCGACGAACGCACGTGGAACACGTAATTTGAACTGTTCAGAAGCCAAGATTGCCCCTGATAATAATTGCTCTGGTGATAACTGGAGCGTTTCAAGCAACTCTAAAGGGTCTGTGATTAAGTCACTCAGTTGAGATTGCCAGTTTTGCTCTTGATACAAATAGTTTATCATGCCACGTGTTAAAAATAGTGCTAGTCTAGCATTAATCGACTATTCTAGCATGAACAGATTTTAAGTTAGCAAGTTTGGAGTGTGCCAGTCATGGCCAATTATTCTACAAATGATTTCAAGCAAGGCCTTAAGGTAATGCTTGACGGTAACCCATGTTCAATCATGGAAAACGAATACGTTAAACCAGGTAAAGGTCAAGCGTTTAACCGTGTTAAATTACGTAACCTTAAAACAGGTAAGGTATTAGAAAAAACGTTCAAGTCTGGTGACTCTCTTGAGGGTGCAGACATTGTAGAAGTAGAAATGAACTACTTGTACAACGACGGTGAATTGTGGAACTTTATGGATCCTGTAACTTTTGAGCAAATCGCAGCTGACAAAACAGCAATGGGCGATGCTGCAAAATGGTTAAAAGACGATTCTAACGAACTTTGCACAATTATGTTGTTCAATGGCGTGCCTTTAAATGTAAATGCACCGAACTTCGTTGTATTAAAGATCGTTGAAACTGATCCAGGCGTTCGTGGTGATACTTCTGGCGGTGGCGGTAAGCCTGCGAAATTGGAAACAGGTGCTGTTGTACGTGTTCCATTATTCGTACAGCAAGAAGAAAGCGTTCGTGTAGATACTCGTACGGGTGAATACTTAGAACGTGCATAATAGTTTTATTCAAAACTATTATCGAAGGGATGATGATTAATCATCCCTTTTTCATTTATAAGCATTTGTTTTTTAATATCTAATTATTTTAATTATTAAATCATACTCACATTATGAAATCCACCTCATAAAAAAGCCGCTTTAAGCGGCTGTAGTGTTGGTCACAACTGACTGCGCATAAGAGAGCAGCCAGTAACTCTTTCGACCATCTCGAAATGGTTTGTTGTATAGACCATCCTGAATTCTTGAATCAAGTGTTTCAGGTTCTATGTTGAGCATAAATGCTATATATGAAGTGCAGCGGTGGTATTAGAAGTAATCTGTAAATACATCTACATTTACATTCAGAACCTGTTAAAACTCTGATGAATAAAGATTGGAGAGTTTGTATACATAATTAAAATGGAAAAACTACACTAAGAATAGTGATGATTTGAAGCATGTAAATGCATATAAAAATGCTCTATATACCAGAGGGGCTAAGACTCATTTAAAATAAGCTGCTTAATCTTAACTGCTTTTTCAAAGTGATCGAGTTTATGTTGCATGATCCACCAATGCGCTGCTTCCATTAACAGTTCAGGGTTGTCATTTTTATTTTTAAAAAAAGCATAAAAAGATAAACCTACGTTGTCGCCTTTTTTCTCAATCTTTTCATCGCATCCGCGAATAAAAATTTGTTTTAGTTCATCTCTCATACATTACTCAGTTTCATATTAATTATAAAAGTTAAGTACATTCGAACAAAAACCCTCGGGCGAGGGTTTTTGATGCAAACAATTAATGTGCTTTACCATCTTCACCGTCAGGAGCAACTGCATGAGATTCCGTGGTTGGCTGTGCTGGGGGAATTACCGCTGGTTGCGTCGCAGCTTTAGGTTCACGGTTAGGCATATACTCAGGATCGCTAGACATAGCCAAATACAAAAAAGTAAAAAAGATGGTCGTGATAATTCCGACAATAGCAATAAATTTCCAACCCAATACGGTTGATTCGGTATCATTCGAAGTTGAAGTATTTTTCATAAAAGCCCAAATGGCAAAAAAGTAAAAAAAGCGCCTACCTTATAGCATAAAATTGAATCAATTCAAAAATGATCGAAAATGGGTTACTTTTTATTTGATGGGTCTGTTTCCAGTAAAGGATTCTGTTTCGCATCATCTATGCAAGCTTTTAGGCGATCAATACTCGCTAGCTTTACACTGGCATCAGCCACGGAGAACTTGTTATCTAAAATATGATCTACGTAATGTAGTAAAAGTTGATCCAGATCGTAACCATCTAATTTTAATAAATTTACAAGAGCAACCAAGGTCGTTTCCGAAAGCTCTGCTTTTGAATAGGTCTCTACTGACATGATGTTCTCTTTATAATTATATAATTATTTATATTAACAACTTTATTCTCCAAAAACCTCAGTAGCGCGCTAAAAATTCCCCATGCTTTTTCGCCAAGTAGTCTTGAACACTGACTCGATCAATAAGTGTCATTTTATAATTTTGATCTCTCACCAATGTATAACTTGTCGTGTATTGAGCATCAATTTCTGAAGGCTCCCAACGATCATTATAAACAATCCTTTGACTATATAAATATATGCCTTTCTTTTTGATACATCTCATAAGCTCCATCCATAAATGGATTGGATTTGTATGCCAGAGGATTCTTAGGAGAGGTTGTTAAAATGTGTAAAATTATTGCCTGAGCTTTTTATAGAGTCACTGGTTCGGACTTATATCCGAATCATTTTATCCTTTAAAGTATTAAAAGCTTAGACGCTTCCAACATTATCTTCTTCAACCGCTTGATAAATTTCATCAAAGATATTTGGAAATGCGGATTGCACTCTATTCCAACTTGGAATAAAGGGTTGATCATTGGGTCTGTCTATAAATGCTTGACCAGCTTCTAGAATAGATTGTGTAAATAACTCAACTGCTATTTCTTCAACATTTTGATCAAATGACAGCCCATTCATCACGGCATCATGATGATAAATTTCGATCATATCTAGGGCGCTACGATAATAGGTTGCTTTCAAAACTCGGAATGAGTCACTGGTCACATTCACCCCCAATATCGCCAATTTACGTAATAAAGATAAAATAATGTCCTGACTCATACGTTTTAAACCGCCAGTTCCATCCTCATGTGTTAATAATTGATGCTTATGTTCATAGTTATCCAGAATTTCGATTTGGCAGCTGCGTTTAGGGCTGTAATTCCGATAGATTTCCGACAATATCCCAATCTCTAGCCCCCAGTCTGACGGGATTTTAATGT
The DNA here is from genome assembly GCF_022601715.1 of Acinetobacter zhairuonensis. Classification (GTDB taxonomy): domain Bacteria; phylum Pseudomonadota; class Gammaproteobacteria; order Pseudomonadales; family Moraxellaceae; genus Acinetobacter. The sequence continues at coordinate 291,910 of NZ_JAKVIM010000001.1, forward strand.
TGTTCAGTACGCGAGTCCGCATTGCAAACTCACCAGATAACGCATAGCGAAAATGGGACAAGTACGCTAGGAAATCGTGATGACCATACACCAGCTGTAAAGAGTGTAATAGGGGACCCACAAGTAGTCGGCAAACGCGTCCATTGAGTTTATCTTGCGCTATACGTGAATAATAACCTTTGCAAAAAATGTACTGGAAAGAAGGGTTGGCAACAGGATAAATCAGCCGCGCCAGTAAAGAGCGATCATAAGTTAAAATGTCACAGTCATGCAAAGCTACACAGTCGGTTCGATCTGATGCTAAGTTGTAGCCCATACAAAACCAGACATTGCGACCTTTACCAGCTTCTAAGGGGGCAAGCCCTTTTTCTTTTAATTTCTCATCAATTGCTTTTAAACGAGGACCATCATTCCATAAAATGCGATGTCGTTGTGGCAGTCGCCCAAAAAACTCTTTTGCATATAAAAATTGCTCCCGACTTGCCCGATCTAGCCCAATTACAATTTCTTCCAAATAAGGCACTTTGGTGAGTTCATTAATAATGTGATTGAGGGCAGGACCTTCAAGTTCACTAAATAAGGAAGGTAAAATTAAGCCCATTTTTCGGCGTTTTGAAAAGGTGAGTAATTCTTGTTCTAGCTCTTCTACAGGTCGGCGGGTAAGATTGTGAAAGTTAGTAAACATTCCATTTTGATGAAAATCAGACATATAGCTCTCCTTTCTAAAGTAAATTGCTATAGTAAAAAATGTCGAATACCTTCACACCATCCCTGAGGACCTTGATATTGACTATGATAAATATTGTGCTTGTCTTTACGTTTTAACAGCATTGTTTTGTCTAAGGCAGAGCGAATAATGACTGCATAATCGGTCAGTTCTAAAAATGATAAGTCGTTAGGACTGTCGCCTAGACCGATTGTTTTCCACGTTCTCTGCTGTTGCAGCTCTTGTTGCATAAATGCGTTGAATGCGGCCCCTTTATGACTGCCAGCATTCATCACATGCCAAAAACGACCTCCTTGAATCAGATCCAGTTGCTTTGAAACCAATAATTGCTGAAAGAGCGCAAAATTCTTAGCAGTGTCTTTCCATAAAATAGGTTCAGATGCAATACGTTCTTGCGAAAATCGTGCCTGCTCAAGGGTTAACCCTGTTAACTGTACAACTTGAATAGTGTCAACATCATGAAATCCAATGAATTGAAAGCCATAAGTTGTTCTAATCTGACTTAATATTTCTGTAATTTGAGGATAGCTTAGACCAATCGCAGCATCAGAAATGATCTGGATCTCATGGTTTATAGACAATATTGCACCATTTTCAGCAATATAGGGCTGACCCAGTAAGCCCATTTGCCTTTGTAAGGCTTCAATCTCGGATTGTGTCTTACTGGTACAAAACACAATCGGAATGGCTTTATTTTTTAACTGGCACAAACAGGATTCTGCTGCGACCCAATCATAATGACGATGATCGAGTAATGAACCATCTAGATCAGTTATGATCATGAATGCTGTTTCATGTCTACTGGTCATTTTTATAATGAAAATCCTCTTTTAGGTTATTTTTGTAGATCGAATCGTATTAACATTTTTATTCATAGAATGCCTGATCCAATTTCTAAAAAGTACGCCCTTTAAGTAACTAAATTCTTGCTGATGCGTTTTGTAGAAATCATCTGGGCTATCAAACAATCCAAAATCTTGATTAATCCCTTTGTCTTGAATGTAGGTATTGCTGAGATTCCAATCTATAGGAGGATGATCAAAATTCTCTGTGAAAACGCCAAAACCACAAAAAACGTTTGAAGTATTTTTATTCATTTTTTGAAGTTGTGCTAAGTATGGTTTATCTAGAATAACACCTTCCAGAATGTAGCAGTTGTCATTGACAAAGACCTCGACCCAGCTATGCAGAATATTATCTGGAGAAAGCGCATACCAGATCCCATCAAGCGCACCTTTCTGTAATTTCTTATCGATAGTGAAGCCGTGTAGACGATTAGGAATGCCTACTGCTCTTAATAGTGCCATCAATAAGGTGGCTTTGGTATTACATTGTCCATAGCCATCAGTTAATACTTCGGATGCTTTAATTGCGTCACTGGTGTTGTATCCAAACTTAATATCATCCCGCACAAAGTTATAAATCTGTTTTACTTTTTCCACATCATCAAGTCGATTCCATTCTTTTTGATGGGTGAGTTCTTTTATTCGCGGATGATTAAAGTCTAACAGGGGAGTTGCTTTCAGATAGTTTTCCATAGTGATTTCTCATTCTAAAGTCTGTTCTTAGATTAAAAACTATGAAGTAAGACTTAGGTCAATATGAAAAGAAGAATAAGAATTTATGCGAGACTATTCGCAGCCTGAATCTTTTTACGCAGGGCTATGGTTTAACGGCGTTGGATTGGAAATTAAGGGAAGAGGGTTTTATATCAAAGGCTCTCAATTGAGAGCCTTAAAACGCTCATGACTCACAAAGTTCCATGCATGCACAACCTATCGCATCGACAAAATGCCAGAAACATATATCTGCCGTGAGGTTTTGTGGTTTGTTTACTATAGCTATATCGAACAATCGGTCTGAATTGATTTCTATTCCATTTTCGTCACCACCTAGAAATTTAACTTTTCCTTCGGTAGCGACATCGATTGAAACAACGGATGGGGAACCATAACCTAAGTCATTGAGTGCAGCAAATGGTTCAAAGATATGTATTATTTTTTTATTTCGATCGACTTGAACCGATATAGAGTCATTACTACTACTGTCTATTAATCCATTAATTACATGTTTTAAATATAAAAAATCATTCTCTTCAAATGATTTTGCCCATGTAATTGAGTTTAAAGCTGTAATTCTGTCTTGATCTATAATTTCAGGCATTGTAATTCCTTATACCATTCTGAAAGCGATGAAGTAATTATTTGGGGAAGGGGGTGTTCTATAGTCCTTATTCATGGCACCGATCTAGGTCCACTTGTTATATTTGTGATTCTTGTAATCATCAGATCATCATTTTACTCCTTTACGGCCTTAGCGCCGTGACAAAATCCTCCATGTTTTTTGCTAAGTCATCTCTGGAATTCATTCAATCTAATAAAAGATAAGAACCCTCCAGAGTATGGAGTCCAACCATAACGTGTTGCTGCCTGAGCGTCAATTTCAAAAGTGCTCAAATAAGCATCTATGGGGAGATGGTCTAACCTGCCATAATTTTTGATTTTTACAAATGTGAAACTACCTATACAATGATGTTTTTTAGCCGATTTATTGGCTTTTTATTTTTATCTCAGGGGTAGTTTTATGAAAGGCTTAATCAAGAGTACCTTGGCAATTTTGCCAGCTTTATTTATTTCAACGCATGTGTTTGCGAAAGTAGAGTGTCAAATAGCCTACATCACCAATCAAGAACTGGACAATATGATTATAGATAGAGGGCTTGAGCTAGAAGATTACGACAAGACATGTGCATTGTTGAAAGCAGCCAATGCCACGATTGATATTCAGTATGCTTATCAAATTACACCCCATCAAACTTCTGCTTCAGCATCCATTCGTTTACTGGCGAATGAGTATTTGGAGCAAGATGTCGCTGTATATTCAACAGCAGATAACTGGATGACTTATGACGCTGAGCGTACCTCTAAGGCTCAAAAAGATGTTTTATATGATGTTGCCATGATTGGAATTGATGATATTAAACAAGATGCGGTAGATAGCTTGAATGAGCAACGCGCTAAATTTAAGGCTTACCAAGTAAAGAAATAAATCACATTTAAGCCGAAGAGGATTGCGCTTCGGCTATCAGCATTACTTAAAGAATAGGTAGATGATTGGGGGAGAGCTAGCCATTAAACCTCAAATTTATATGATCATGCTGTTGAGTTTTAGCATTATTGCACTTGCGCTGTATTTTACGTTTAAGCCCTTAAATAAAAAGACTTACCTTAAAGATTTGCTTCCTGCTGAAATGACACGATTACACAGTCCACCACAAAGTCCTCGTGAAATACAGGGTGAGGAGAGAATTGTGACGTTACTGGATCATTTTATGCGCCAGTGTCATGCAGTAACTTATTTAGAGACAAAGGCGCAGCCAGATTTTCACTTTGTCTTTGAAAATAACGAGCGCATAGTCTCATATATGATTTATCAGATTGATGAAGACAATTTTCAGATGCAGACGAACCAGCAAGTGAAAGATTCTATCTGGAGTGGTGTGAAAGCACGTTTTTATGAATGTGATCAGAAGCTCTTGCTTAGTGAAGAAACTTAATATTTTGAAGCCAGCAAAAGATTAGAAAAACGATCTACTCTATAAATGGACAATGCAGTAAGTGTAGCTCTAACCAATGCTCTAAATATGATGAGGCGACGTGTAAGTTAAACCCACAGATTACATTTTGTACAGAACTATTTTATAAATGGTACTTTCGTTTCTTGGATGTTTATTGCGGAATCGGAGAAAGTCTCTTTAAGAATGCAGTCTGAAGCTTATCAATAGAATCGAAGAGAGAATGAGTGGTTGGAATCAACCTATATTTCATAACTTATTACGACCTATGGAATATCAATGATTTCTGCAATTCAATTAGAAGTTCTTTAAGTTTAGATTAATTTATTTTGAATTAATTTCATATACTAAAACCAAGTAATACAACGGTAATCAAGGCAATCAAACCGCATACAATCCATAAGCCAATAGCAAGAAATAAAGATATAAAAAATTTCCTAAAATTTGACAGATTATAGTGTTCTAAGCTCCAAACTACCGATATATAAATGGTGATAAAACAAACGAGTCCAATCAATCTTGAATATGTGGTACTAAGGTCTTTAATTTTATTTAGATCAGTCGTGAGATAGGCAATATTGAGAATTATCCAGCCAATAGAAAGAATAATAAACAGGAGGACTAATCTCGCCCATTTTTTGTGAATTAAGGTCATTCTAAGCTTCTCTTTTCTTTAATTATTGTGCTCTATCTAACATGTGGTTAGCTTTAACTCTATACCGATAATCCATAAATCATCTATGGTACTCCCTGAAAAAAGAGAAGGTTAAAGTGACTGACAAGAGAAATCTATCTTTTTTATTAATGTATTACGTATGATTTGAGTTCGTCGACTGATGAAATAGCTCTTACATCTTTATTGCCTATACCCTTATAAGCATCCTAAAGGCAACTTGTCTAAAATCACACACAATACAGGTGAGATTGGATAGCCATTTTTACCTTGATAGACTTCTGAATAATCTGCTTAAAAGTATTTGTACAAGTATTTTTAGCCTCCACTTTTTTTTCTGCGCAATGAGTGATAGGGTTAATGTTACAAACACGCAAACCCTTTGCTTCATCACGCTTTTTTATAGCTTCTCGGCTAATCTGATGAGGGGATATTGACCAATTGTAAGAATCTTTGGCATGGCTAAATATCGGTAACGATAGCACCAACATTTCTTCTCAGTTAATTCTAATCACAGGTCATCTGAATGAGTTCAAGCTACATCTTTTCAGCGGGCTTTAAGGAGCAAAGTTTAGAATCACTCAGTATGATAAAAATGAGTATGAATGGAAGTACTCACAATATATGATTTTACTAAGTTTGGTTAAAATTCTTCCAATTAACTAAACTGTTGCTTTATAAGAATAGAAGATCATAAGAATTTTTAAAGGGCGATCTGGATTTACCTTAAAAATAACATGATTAATCAACCTTTTCATCCCAAAGTCGTAGAGGAATACGAAAGTATAAGGAGTAGAGTGAATAAGGAATTCGGCAGACAACGCGAATAAGAATACAAACTGCTTAACGAATCTGAATGAGGTCATGAATGGATACGATTCAACAAAAATCTACGCTCCCCTCAAAACTTGTCTGGAGTTTAGTCGCGATTATAGGCGCGGTGTCTTTTGGAATATTAGCGGTTAGTCGTGGAGAACATGTTAATGCGGTATGGCTAGTTTTAGCGGCTATCTGCGTATATAGCATTGCTTATCGCTTTTATAGTCTTTTTATTGCAACCAAAATCTTTGAACTGAATCCAAAGCGATTAACACCAGCACATCGTTTAGCTGATGGTTTAGATTATGTGCCGACCAATAAATATGTATTGTTCGGACACCATTTTGCGGCAATTGCAGGTGCAGGTCCCTTGGTGGGGCCAATTCTCGCTGCGCAAATGGGTTATCTACCAGGAACACTCTGGTTACTGATCGGGGTGGTCTTTGCTGGTGCAGTACAAGATTTCTTGGTGTTGTTTATTTCTACACGTAGAGATGGGCGTTCGCTGGGTGAAATGGCGAAACAAGAACTCGGTACTTTTGCTGGAATTGTGGTCATGCTTGGGGCACTAGGCGTAATGATCATTATCCTAGCGGTACTGGCGCTGGTCGTAGTGAAGGCATTAGCACATAGCCCGTGGGGTGTGTTTAGTATTGCTGCCACTATCCCAATTGCCCTGTTTATGGGTGTGTATATGCGTTACTTGCGCCCAGGGAAAATTGCTGAAGTCTCGATCATTGGTTTTGTCCTGATGATGATGGCGATTGTCTATGGTGGTCAGGTTGCCGCAGATCCTTATTGGGGACCGTTCTTTACCCTGACAGGGACACAACTCACATGGTGTTTAATCATCTACGGCTTTATCGCCTCTGTACTGCCTGTCTGGTTATTACTTGCACCACGTGATTATCTGTCTACCTTCCTCAAAATTGGGGTAATTGCGGGCTTAGCTGTCGGAATCATGGTGGCTATGCCAATGCTGAAAATGCCATCCGTAACGCACTTTATTGATGGGACAGGTCCAGTATTCTCAGGCAGCTTATTTCCTTTCTTGTTCATTACCATTGCCTGCGGTGCAATTTCAGGTTTCCATGCCTTAGTATCGAGTGGTACATCACCGAAACTGGTTGATAACGAAGTTGATATTCGGGTGATTGGTTATGGTGGCATGTTGATGGAGTCATTCGTTGCCATTATGGCAATGATCTGTGCCACTGTACTTGATCCAGGTATTTACTTTGCCATCAATGCACCATCTGCTGTACTGGGAACCACGGTTGAATCTGCTGCAGAGGCGGTACGTAATCTAGGCTTTGTGGTCACACCTGAAACACTCAGTTTGTTGGCACAGGAAGTCGGTGAGTCAACGATTTTATCTCGTACGGGTGGTGCTCCAACCTTCGCGATTGGTATGGCTCATATCATTTCGGAAATTTTCAATAACCGCTCAATGATGGCATTCTGGTATCACTTTGCCATTCTGTTTGAAGCTTTATTCATCTTGACCGCAGTTGATGCTGGAACACGTGCTTGTCGTTTTATGGTGCAGGATACCGTAGGTATCGTTATTCCAGCAGTTAAAAAATCAGGTTCATTCTTTGGTAATGTGATTGGCACGACTGTAGCCGTAGGTGGTTGGGGTTTCTTCGTGTACCAAGGTGTTGTCGATCCACTTGGCGGGGTGAATTCTTTATGGCCATTGTTTGGTGTAGGTAACCAGATGTTGGCTGCCATGGCCTTGATTTTGGGTACTGTCATCTTGTTTAAGATGAAAAAAGAAAAATATGTGTGGGTGACCATCATCCCAACAATTTTCTTGCTCATCACCTGTATGGTTGCAGGCTGGCAAAAGATTTTCCATGAAAATCCAAAAATTGGTTTCTTGGCACAAGCGAATCGCTTTTCAGATGCGTTGGCTCGCAATGAAATATTAGCGCCAGCTAAAACTGTTTCAGAGATGCAAACCGTGATCTTCTCGAACCACATCAATGCGCTTTTATGTGGTTTCTTCATGATTGTTGCAATTGTGATGGTAATTACTTCGATTGGTGTCATTCGTCGTGCATTAGCAAGCAAAGTTCCAACCATGAACGAAGCTCCAGCAGTTTATGTGGAAGAAAATGTTTCAACAGTAACTTCAAAAGGTGAGTAATCATGGAATTGAAAATTGCTAAGAATGGTAAATCTATGATTGTGAAAATCATCAAGATGACCATCATGTCGCAGAAAGACTTGATTCTTAATCCAAAGAATTGGTCGCGAATTGCGACTTTGTGGCAGCGCTTACAACAAAGTTTTCGCTTGATGGTGGGTGTGCCCGATTACGATCATTATCTGGAACATATGAAAAAGCATCATCCAGATTTAACGCCTATGGATGCTAAAACCTTTTATCGCTATTGTGTGGATGCGCGTTATCCCTCTGCAGGTGGGACTTTAAAGAAGTGTCCGTGTTGAGTGTCTTTTAGAAAGTTACTGATTCCTTTGGAAAAAGTAGAAAACGGTGTATGTTAAGCATGCGCCGTTTTTATTGGGGAACATTTGTGATTTGGGCAAAACAGAAAACTGAACAGCACCTTGCAGAAGATACACGGAAAATCGAGGCTGCGATTCAAGCAAATGCCGGTAAAATTCAGGCATTTCTGACTCAAATTAATCAAATTATTCTAGATAAACAACAACAGACCAAATTGGCATTGAGCTGCTTACTGGCAGGAGGGCATGTCCTTTTTGAAGATTTACCTGGTTTAGGCAAGACCACACTATCCAGTGCCTTAGCGCACATTGCTGGATTACAATTTCAACGCATTCAGTTTACCAATGACATGCTGGCGAGTGATGTGATTGGCGTGAATATGTTTAACCAAAAAGAACATCTGTTTGAGTTTAAACAAGGACCGATTTTTACCCAGATTTTACTGGCGGATGAAATTAATCGCTGTAGCCCAAAAACCCAGAGTGCTTTGCTTGAGGCAATGGAAGAAGGTGCTGTGACGGTAGATGGTATTCGTTATGCTTTACCTCAACCATTTTGGGTGATTGCTACACAAAATCCACTATTTCAGAGTGGAACTTATGCTTTGCCAGAATCACAGTTAGACCGTTTTCTCATGCGTTTATCATTGGGTTATCCTTCGCGCTCGGCAGAAAAACTCTTATTGCAGCAAGATTCACGACAGGTCCTGATTTCCACCTTGGCACAAGTCTTTCAGCAAGATGAAATCCTGCAATTACAACATCTGGTGCAGCAGGTCTATGTGGGCGATGTGGTGATGGATTATCTTTTAGATTTGGCACAAGAAAGTCGTAAAGGACGACATGGTTTGTCGACCCGCGGGTTATTGGCACTGAAAAAAGCTGCACAAGCGCATGCCTTAATTGAGCAACGTAGTTTTGTCACCGCAGATGATGTACAAGCGGTTTTTGTTGCAGTCACGGCACATCGAATTGGATTAAGTGAATCTGAAACTGCTCAGATGATGCGCCAAATTCGTATCAGCTAATCGGAAGGAAGCTCGATGTGATTCAGTCATTCTGGTCAAAATGGACAAAAAAAAGATTTAGTTTTGCCCGACAAAAAACACTCACGCAAAAGGATGTGCTGGTTTTTATCTATCAGCAAGGTTATTTATACCTAGTACTAATCTTCATTACCTTTATCGCTGGTGTGAATTATGCCAATAACTTGATTCTTGGTTTTTGTTTCCTGATTAGTGCTGTTTTATGTATTAGTTTTTACATTACCTTTAAGCAATTGCATGGCTTAGAGATAGACGTTTCTTATGCAGAGCTGGGGCAAGTGGGGCAGCCTTTAGTATTAGAACTCTACTTTAAACAAAGTCATTCTCAAGCACGGTATCTGTGGGTACAGGCAGATGAACAGCTTGATCATATTTTATTTAGCGACTTACAACATCGATATACACTCGAATTGAGTCCAGATACCCGTGGGATATTTACCTATCCGACGATAAAGTTTTTTTCAGTCTATCCATTTGGACTGGTTCGTGCATGGACTTATCTATATTTAACAGGACAATCTTGGATAGCTCCGCGTGCTGAATATCCTACGATGGAGCAACAGCGGAGCCAGCAAAAACTGGAACTTGAGTTCGATGAATTTCGAGAACTACGCAATTTCCGCCAAGGTGATTCGATACAAGCAGTTTCATGGAAGCAGGTAGCACGGGGGCAGGGACTTTATGTAAAAGTGTTTGAACAGCATGATGATCAGCACAGCATAGAGATTGACTATCAACACATGCCAAGTACAGATCATGAGGAAAAGTTGCGTTTGATGATGGGGCTGATAGAACAATGTGAACAACAACAATGTGCGTATCGCTTGTTTTTACCCCATGCTGAACTACCAAAGGGAATGGGTGAGCAGCAATTACAGCAAGCTAAACGATTATTGGCACAGGCTTAAGTATGAAAAATACCATTACTGTATCGGTTAAATTTTCAATATTGCTTAGCTTAAGCTTAATTTTAATTGCACAAGCCTTTTATTTACCGATTGTACTCTCAGTCCTTTTACTGATTGCGATATGCATTCTTTATATTCAGTTTCGTCGAGAAGCATTACCAGTATTTTCTAAACTATGGTTAGGTTTTGGAGTAATGGTAGCACTTGCGAGTATCTATTTTAGTTATCACACATTTATTGGGGTAGAAGCGGGTGTAGCCATATTGACCACCTTCCTATTTGCCAAAGCTTTAGAAATTAAAAATAGTCGCGATGTGATTATTATTTTTAATTTTGCATTATTTGTTGCTGCAAGCTCATTCCTTTTTAGCCAGTCGTTTTGGATGGCAGTGATTGTACTGACTAGTTTAGTCAGTAGTTTAATGGGATTGTATCGGTTACAAACTTCAAATTTTCATCATCAAGTGACTATGAGGGCTGGATTGAAGCAGGACCTTAAGCATGTCACTAAATTTATTGGTCTGGCTTTACCATTTTTTGTGTTGCTGTTTCTGTTCTTTCCGCGCTTACCGCCGTTATGGCATATCCCAATTCCTGAAAATAAAGCCGTCACAGGTATGAGTGATCGTATGTCCCCTGGGGATATTGCGGAATTATCACAGTCGAGTGCTTTAGCATTCCGAATTTTAGGTGATATGTCGAAACTACCGCCGCGTTCAGAATTGTATTGGCGCGCGATGGTGCTGGATCACTATGATGGACAAACGTGGACCAGTGGTCAGCGAAATCAGCACAACTATGGACCTGAGAATCGGACAATTTTATTGCAGCAGAGTCAGTTTGCTTATCAATATTTAGCAGCGAATCCGCAGAGTAGTTGGGTGATGGGGTTGGATCAATCGATCCCCAATAATAATCAATATTCGTTAAAGGTGGATGGCAGCATAATATCAAATCGTGCTGTTCAGTCGAGTCATCCTATAGCGCTACGATGGTTGGGCAAGACAAGTCTGAATGAACCTTCCAATAATCAGAAAATCACATTCAAAAACACGACGGATTATCCTGCAAAGTTAGATCTACACTCACAAAAATTAGCACAGCAATTATTTGAACAATCGGGTCGTGATCCTGAGCAATATATACAGCATTTAATTGGCTGGTATAAGCAGCAACAGTTTGCCTATACCTTGCAACCGGGTTTGCTGGGGCAGAGCCGTATTGATGATTTCCTGTTTCGGTCTAAACAAGGTTTTTGTGAACATTATGCTTCCAGTTTTGCTTTGTTGATGCGTTATGTGGGGATTCCTGCACGAATAGTCGTTGGGTATCAAGGTGGAGAATTGGCTCCTGATGGCAAGAGCTGGGAAGTTCGACAACTCGATGCTCATGCTTGGACAGAAGTTAAATTACATGATCGATGGATTCGAATTGATCCGACAGCGATTATTGCACCGCAACGTATTGATTCGGGGATGCAAAACTTTATGGAGGCAGATCAAAATGTATGGGGAGCAGAACGCTCTAGTGTGAGTTATCAGCAATATGCCTTACTCAAAAACATGCGAATTTGGAGCGATTACGCGAGCTATCAATGGCAAAGTAAAGTGGTTGGCTATAATGCTGAATCACAGCAAAGTTGGTTAACTAAGTTTGGTATTCATTCTGTCTATTCCATGGTTATTGTTTTATTTGTCAGTATTGCATTCCTGATAGCAGGATATTTTGTCTTTATTTTTTATCATAATTGGAAAAGTACATCTGAAGTTGAGCGCATAATTGAGCGTTTTTCGAAAGGATTGCAGCCAAATTGGCGTAAGAAAACCGCTGAAACGGTCTCTGTTTGGATGCAACGACTGGGTGATCAAATTGACACGAATGAAGCACAGATCTTTGAAAAAGTTGCTCAATTACATCAAAAGATTAAGTATGCTCCACAACATAATCAGCAAGACAAGGATGAGTTAAAACGAATGCTTAAAACTTGTTCATCTGTATTGAAGAATAAGAGAAAGTTCTTGTCTAAGTAAAAAAAAATTAATATTATGCGTGGCATATAGGCGTATAGCTCAGTTGGTTAGAGCGCTACGTTGACATCGTAGAGGTCTCCAGTTCGAGTCTGGATATGCCTACCAAATATAGCTGTTAATTCAGCAACAAAAAGCCCACTTCAAAAGTGGGCTTTTTGTTTTCGGGTAACTTTCGGGGAATGAAATATTTTCCTACTGTTAATAACTCGCCCATTTAAATTTAAAAACGATGACTAACGGTAGTTAATTTGCTCCAGTTTTGGGCTACATGATAACTATTAAAAGAATATGCTTTAATGCATAAAGTCTATTTAGTCCCAAAGTGGATTTAAATAAGCTCATTAAAGTTGGGATTAGATTTCATTTGGAAAATTAGAAAAATGCTTAAGAAAAATTCACCAATTTTAATGCTAATAATTATCGTAGTAGGCGCACTAATTTACTCTGTGAATGGCGGCAGTAATCTATTTCTGAGAAAACCATCTATGGTCGATTCGAAGTGTTATGGCGTTGATGTTCCCGCATCAATTAAGTACCACAAAGCAGAATTATTCTGCTCATGTATTCAAGTAGGTGGGCATGTGAGTAAAGAAGAAAATTATAAATATTGTTTAGGTAGATTTAGTGAGTAGACCTAAAATGTACCAAAGCTGATGATCCATTTAATGAAAGCATCAGCTTTGGCATGACTAACGGTAGCTAATCCGCTCTGGTTTTGGCGCTTCGTGACCTTCTAAATAGTGGTCGGTCATCTTCACATTTGCATGCCCAGCCAGTGCTTGTGCGTACTTTTTCCCATACTTTTGCGTAATGTTATAAATACCCAAGGCACGTAAGTCATGCAGTGATGGTCGTTGGTTTGGCCCTAAATGATAAGCACCAGACAAGACCCAATACTTCTTAAACTGCTTGGTAATATGATCTTCCGTTACTGCAAAATGATGCAGTTTCGCATTACGGATTTGTTCATTAATGCATTCTGGTCGAGTTGCAATAAGGTAAGGGTAGTGCAACTTCATAGAATGCTCTACACATTACAGCACAACTTCTCTTAGCTCTGGATGCATATCTACTTCATAAACACAGGCTTATCGTGATTCAGCGATATTCATTGCTGTAAGGTCATTAAGGTGCGTAATCGGTGTTATTGCTGTTCAACACATTTTGATTACAAGCTGTGATACTTGGATTGAATCCATGCTTGAGTAAGGTTTAAAAATGGATGAAAGTGCAATGTTCAATAATTTATCTACTTGAACGGTGCAGATCACTAAATTATCTACTAATACAATTAATTATATGAAATGTAACTAATACAAGTCAGTTACTTATTGAGAAAAACTTGCATTTAAAGGGAAGATGGTTAATATGTCTTAGGAGTGATTGAAGTTTAATTGATAAAATATTGATGGAATTTACTCCAAACTCAGCATTTCGATCAACAAATTATTTAGGATCGATTGTCTTATAAGCTCATATTCAGGTTGGGCTTTTCTATTTATAAAACTATTACAAAAGGGATTATTATGTATTTTTTATTGAAAGAAGATTCGCTTCAGTCAAATCGGAAAATATTTGTGACTGGTGGTCTTGGAGCCGATTATCGAGATCCATCAATAACAACCCGATACGTTACGCATAACGTTGAGGAGGCATTGAATTTTAAAACGCCTGAAGATGCCGCTCAGTTTTTATGTCGGGGTTATGTCGTAGCTAAACGAGAAGCAAACGATATTTTCATACCTGTATAACAAAGAAGAAAAGCTCATCGAAAGATGGGCTTTTTTTATTGGTCATTAATTCTTTTTTTTGTAAGAACAATAGGTTTAAAGTGAAGTACTTCATTATAAAAGCAGCAGGGGATAATCCAAGTGAGTGATATCAATTTAGATTTCTTAGATGAAACATTAAATCAGAATGAAAAGAAGAAAAGGAAAATTAAGAAAATACGTATTGGTTATAAGCTTTATGAGAAATTTATGGGAGATCATAAATTTGCTGAAGAGGTGGTTAATTCGGCATTAGATCTTGATAAGCGTTGTTATCGTGGAATAAAGATAAAGATTACACATGATGATTATGAGCTTACTTTTTTAACAAATGATTAGTAATTTCTATTTAATTATCATTTTGTGAGAATTTAACCGATATTTATCTTGTGTGAATATTCATATTTTGGCAAAATTGCGACGAATTTCTCGCGCTGGAAGTTTCCAGAGTTTGGTCTGCTTTATCACCCATAGAGCAGGCCTTTTTTATAGCGGCTCCTTTCATTCGTAGTCTTTAAAATTGAATGCCGACACCCAATGCGCGATTAGAGCTCGGTCAAGTGATCGGACTTTTTTGTTCTTAGGAATGTTACAAGCAAATCAATCTAGAATCGATTGATCGTCGTATAATATAAAATGTTAATGGCGAATGATTTGAGAATAAAAATGACGACTCAAAAATCACATTGGTATATGGTTAACTTGAATTTCTTACAAGACAGTAATCCAATTCCTAAGAACCACGTGGTGTTCCTTCCGATGGAAGAAAAATATGAAAATATTAATGCATCCATGGTTAAGCAATTTTCTATGCTGGGAAAAGATTGGTTAGAGAATAATGGTCATTCACATATTATGGACATCTTTACAACCAGTATTACTTATTTAGGCTTCATGTCTAATGAAGAGTTTTATACGGAATAAGCTTCTTGGTCGTAATTCTAGTTCACTTTAGGAAGATCAAAATTGGATGAAATGATCAAAAATGTTGAGCTCTTATCAGCCTTTAGTCTTGTGCCATTGAAGGATATATAGAGATATCCGAATATTAATATATATTGTTTAGCTCTTTAGGTAACAGACGGTACAAATATGTTCATAAAGGTAAACGACATTATCGTTAATTCAGATCTTATTCAATATATGGAAGTGAAGAGTGATGGTCCATTTAGTGTAAGTATTCAATTTAATGTAGGTAGCGTAAAAAGAATAAAGTTTAAGAGTCTACGAGAACTGAATGATTTTCTGGGAAAGCTGAATGAAGAAGATCCTTCAGGTTTCGTTTATGCAAATGCTGTATAAATAAAAGATGAAAAGAGCTCACCTCTTCAGGTGGGTTTTTTATAGGATTTAATCTACCTTGTCCGATGCTGGATTGCGAAGTTGCTCAGGAACTTTGTTTAGTCTATTTCTTGGTGTATCGCTAAAAGTACATGTTGCAGAGTAACTTATGAGAACAGTGAATAATGAAACTGAGCAGCATATAGAACAATAATACGCAAGATATTCATAAATCTATAAACCAAAAAGAATATTACTATTAGGCTGATTCGTAGCTGTAATGAAGTAATTGAATGAGCTTCAATATGTTGTTGCTGCATTGAGGAACCATTAGTGCTCACTTGATAACAATCAGCAGTTTAAAACATCGAAAGGCTATGCCGTGTTTTGCATTTGCTACAGATTACTCAATGCATATTAATTATGTACATGATCAAGCTATGTACTAGATTTTGTAGGTGAATGGTTATAGATAGTAATAAGCGATAATTCTTTATGTACCACACTTATTATCATAGAAACATTTGATGTTTGATTTTAAGATTATGATTTTAAATGCTTTATAGTTTTTTGAAAGCCCTACATATGCGAGGGCTATACAATCAGAATCTTATTTTTTAGAGTAACCAACTATCTTTTTTTTCGATATCAATATATTCCCAAGTTTGCTTAAGTCCTTTTTCATGAAATCTAAGGGTGAATGGTTTGTTCGTAATTATTTCAGTAATATCATTTTTATAAGAAATTATAACATTTGCCATAATTTCCTTTTGATCATTTAAATAAAAGTTAATTTCAGGTTTAGGTTCTTCTACAAAGTAACAATTTTCTGGAAGGAAGACCATGGCTTTGGCTGCATCAATTGCATTCATCCGGTCGTGCTCAGAAAAGAATGTATCAAAATTCATACTGATTAACCCCGATTTATATCGTTTTCTTTATTGTAAATGATAGTTTTAAAAATGATATATATTTAACACTTTTACATATAAAAGATGATTGGTATGCAATATTAATTTATTATGTTAAGTATATTGATTGAAATAAATAATTATTTTTAAAGAAAATTTTCTATACGATTATGCTTTTAGATCCACCGTAGTTTGCTACATCAAGTAAGAGCCAATCTAAAAGTTATTTTTATAAAATAGGCAATTGTCTAAGTTACAATTAATTTATTGTGATATAGGTCACACTTTTGTATTATTCGATCTCATTTACTGGTTCTTATGGGTGGATTATGATCATTTCTGATGGCGAATATGTATTCCCTGAACGCGCGAATACTTTTAAAGCTTTCCTTAAGAAATACCTATTTGAATTGGATGGTGAGCATTTGCTTGAAGAAAAAACTTTTGTGTATGACATTGAAGATGATGAATTTCTTGAATCAGAGATTCAGGCATTTTATACACTTTGGTCTCCAAGCTAAGTAAACTGAATTAAACCGCCTTTAGGCGGTTTTTTATTATAAAATATATGTACTTATACAATTAAATGTAAATAATTACTTAAGATTCTTATTTGTTATGCTAAAGAGCTGTAGATGAACCTAGTTGCAAGGAAGCTATTTTTTCCTTAGGTGTGAAATTCTTAAAAATAATCCAGATTGAATCTTTTGCTTGATATAAAAATGCGAGGGCCTATCTCGTTCAAGCTAGATAGAGCGAATAATAGTAAAGACCGATAAAATGGAACGGATACTTTTAGTTGAAATAATGAAAATGTGTTGATGACTGTTATCAATAAAAAAAGACCAAATTTTATCTTGCTCTATATGAAATTTTTGCTAACAAGCTGATTTATAGATTATTTTTTTGCTATACTCCCGAAGCTTTTTTATACATGACAATTTTATGAAATTTAGAATTTTAATTGCTTCGACTTTGTTATTGGGTTCAACACAATTTGTAGCGGCTATGCCTGTAGATCCCTTATTAGGCTCGTGGAAGGTCATAGATGATAAAACGGGTCATTACATTTCAGAAGTCGCTATCCGCAAAAATTCGAAAACTCAATTGTATAGTGCTTCAATTATGAAGTCATATGCACTACCAGGTATAGCAGCTTCAGACGTTTGTAATAAGTGCTCAGGAGCTATGAAAAACAAGCCACTGTTTGGTTTAGAGGTTATGACTAACTTGCAAGAATCAGCAAAAAATAAATTTAATAGTGGTACTTGGGTGAATCCACAGAATGGTGTGGTGTATACCATTGGTGCTGATTTGAGCAATACTGGTGATCAAATGAAAGTATATGGAAAGTCTAAAAGCGATAACTCCACTACAAGTATGACGTGGAAAAAGTTTTAAGGATCAAAACTATAAAAAGTTACAGCTCGTTCGGGCTGTGACTTGAATTGTCACCTATAGGTTCTATTAAATGAGGATTTGAGGTATAGCTGACAGTAAAATGATAATTGCGTAATGTAGAAGCATGTTCAGAAAGACAAAATCACTTTGTATATCGACTAAGATTATGTTGATCACTTTCATCAGTATCTACTAAAAATATTATTGTAGAAAGGACATGTAAATCAGGAAGATAGAAGTTATAGATTTGTTCTGGATTTTTTTAAAGTTCTATAAAATGGTCATAATTCACCTTCCTGAGACTTTAAGGTTAGCTCAATCAATTCAAGCTTCTAAATAATTATATATATAAAAAACAGTGATAATTGATTCTTCGTGTTGGTAATCGGTCTTTTGAATAATTATTTGGCTAGATGTTTTCTAGAAATACTTGAAAGTGGTTGGATTATTTTTACTCACTTTGTTAGATTAGAAAATGCGAATAACAACAAGGTCATATCATGAGAAAATTATTTTTCTTTGGGGTCGTAGGTTTAATGATAGGTGCAGCAAATGCAGCCCAGACTCAGGAAAAGCCGTTACAACTACAAGATGTTGAACCTGCGCCGATGGGGGAACCAGTTCAAGCGCAACCTGTCAAACTAGAGCAAACACAATACAATACTCAACTTCATCAAAGAGGTGTGATCTATTTAGGCTATGCAGGTTCTCAAATAGACTCAATCTACCTCGATGAAGATAAAAGCCATCATGGTGTAGATATTGGTTATGCTGCTGAATATATCGATAACGTCAATTACGGAGTAGGTTATACCTATCAAGCTTCTTCAGATTGGGAGTATTCGGAAGTTTACGCAAAATTAGGTTATCGTTTTTTTGAGAGAAATGCGCATTACGCAGCAACTTCTTTAGGTGTAGGTTATGTGTGGGGTGATGCCAAAGATTATAATATTGATACTGAGTACTTTTCTGTCCCAATAGAGCTTGAGTTAGGGCATTATGTTCAGCCTAATTTCGCCATTTATGGGACATTAGGCTACAAATGGTTATTTAATCAGGATGTAGACCTGTGTGCTAATGGCGAGTGTGCCTCGGCTGATGGTATAGATGAATTAGATCTTGATGGTCTGACGTATAAATTAGGTATGAAATATCACTTCTAAGTGACCTTGATTGATCATTTTTAATCAGTCATAACAACCATAATAAAACCCTGCAAGTGTAGGGTTTTATTTTATCCCTTGCTTGTCGAAAAAGAATCAGTAAGAGTATGTTGAATATTAGTAATATTTAATCCCCAACATTCAACATTAAATACAATGACGGACGGTGTAAAAAACGTAATTGTAAAAAAACTTATTATTAAGCCTTTCTGGTGATTAAGTTCATATTTATGGAGCAAGGACTTTAGTCAAAAGATGAAAGTTATTCATATTGTTCATTCTTGTACAATTTAATGTGAACCATGAATCATTTTAGTGTATATTTTATCAATAAGTAAAAACTGTACTTTATAATAATGAAGAAGTTACTCATCCCATTTTTTATCGTGATGGTTTGCATCTTGGGTTTTAGTGTATACCATGAATCTGAAGCTAGGCAAAAGCAGAAAATTGATCGTTTAGTGAGCGAAGCACATAGCTCATTACAGCAGATTGAAGCCGATGTGCACTCAAAAAAAATTTTAATAAAAAAAGATCAATAGCTGTATGAATTCATTTTTGTAATTAAAGATTTAAATTTACTTTTCTTCAATTTTTAGGCGCTAAGTCTCTGTAGTTTAAAAATTCTAGAAACAATGAGAAAATCAATATGTTATAATTCAGACCGAATTCAATGAAATGTTTATGTTTTTTATTTAAGTTATTGATTTAAAGAGTATAAATGGTAAGGCTGCATATTTTATGCAGCTTTTTTCGTTTACTCGTTGGTAGTATTTCATGTTTTATATCGTGGACTCCCATATTTAGCTTAGAAAAAAGCATCAGATATTTGGCATACCCATTGCTTAAAATTTTGATATTTAAATGGCGAAAAGTTTATTTTTTAGCCTAGGTTCGAATTTTAGCATCATGTTTTTTTACAGGGGCGAGGTCATGACGACTCCTAATCCAGCTTCAGAAAATGTGCTTGAGCGCTTATTTAAATTAAGCGAAAACAAGACAACATTTCGTACTGAAGTGCTTGCAGGTGTAACCACCTTTTTAACCATGTGTTACATCATTATTGTTAATCCAATGATTTTATCCGAAACAGGGATGGATCATGGAGCTGTCTTTGTCGCAACCTGTCTTGCTGCAGCTATTGGCTGTTTAGTGATGGGGATTATTGCGAACTATCCAATTGCTTTAGCACCTGGTATGGGACTTAACGCTTACTTTACCTATTCAGTGTGTATGGGTATGGGCGTGCCATGGCAAACGGCTTTGGCCGCTGTCTTTATGTCTGGTTTGATTTTCATTGCCATTAGCATGTTTAAAATCCGTGAAGCGATTGTGAATGCAATTCCAATGTCACTTAAGCTTGCAATTGGTGGTGGTATTGGTTTGTTCTTGGCGTTGATTGCGTTAAAGAACTCAGGCATTATTGTTGATAATCCAGCAACTCTAGTAGGTTTAGGCGATCTTAAACAACCAACAGTATTGTTGACGTTGTTTGGTTTTTTGATGATTGTGGTGTTGCATCAGTTTAAAGTACGTGGTGCGATTATCATCAGTATTCTGGTGTTGACTGCAATTTCTACCTTTATGGGTTTAAGTGAGTTCAAAGGTGTTGTCGGGGAAATTCCTTCAATTGCACCGACGTTCTTACAAATGGACTTTGAAGGCTTGTTCACTGCTAGTCTAGTTGGGGTCATTTTTGTCTTCTTCCTGGTGGATTTATTCGACTCGACAGGTACGTTAGTCGGTGTTGCGCACCGTGCAGGCTTACTTCAAGATGGTAAATTACCACGTTTGAAGAAAGCATTGTTTGCTGACTCAACTGCGATTGTTGCAGGTGCGGCTTTAGGTACATCTTCCACTACACCTTATATTGAATCTTCTGCAGGGGTTGCTGCTGGTGGTCGTACAGGTTTAACGGCTGTTGTTGTCGCTGTATTATTTGTACTGTGCTTATTCTTAGCACCTTTAGCTCAATCTGTACCAAGTTTTGCTACTGCGCCAGCACTCTTATTTGTTGGTGTATTGATGATTCAGGGTATCGTGCATATTGAATGGGACGATATTACTGAGGCGGTTCCAGCATTTTTAACCATCGTATTTATGCCATTTTCATATTCAATTGCAGATGGTATTGCTATGGGCTTTATTAGCTACGCATTAATTAAATTATGTACAGGCAAGGCTGCAACTGTTCCATATATGGTATGGATTGTTGCGGTGCTTTGGGCGATTAAATTTGCATTTTTTGGTGGTTAATACCCACACCAATTTTAAGGGTGTAAACTTGTTTACACCCTTTTTTCTTTCTGAGGATAAGGTATGAATCAACTTGAGCTCATCCGTGCTTTACCAAAAGCGGAATTACACGTCCATATCGAAGGGACTTTTGAGCCCGAACTGATGTTTGCAATCGCACAACGTAATCAGATTGAAATTCCGTACAAATCGGTTGAAGAAGTTAAACAAGCCTATAATTTTCATAACCTGCAATCCTTCCTAGATATCTATTATGCGGGTGCCAATGTACTGGTACATGAGCAGGACTTTTATGATCTTGCTTGGGCATACTTCGAAAAATGTCATGAAGATCGTGTCATGCATACCGAAATGTTCTTTGATCCGCAAACACATACTGATCGTGGAATTGCATTTGAGACCGTGATTAACGGTTTACAGCGTGCCTGTGATGATGCCAAATCAAAATATGGCATCAGTTCGCATTTAATTATGTGTTTCTTGCGCCATTTAAGCGAAGAAGCGGCATTTGAAACTTTGGCACAAGCACTGCCATTTAAAGATCAAATTATTGGTGTAGGACTGGATTCAAGCGAAGTGGGTCATCCACCATCAAAGTTTGAACGTGTATTTGCTCAAGCACGAGAAGCGGGTTTCTTGGTGGTTGCACATGCGGGTGAAGAAGGTCCTGCAGAATACGTGTGGGAAGCTTTAGACTTATTAAAAGTTAACCGTATTGACCATGGTGTACGATCGGAAGAAGACCCAGTGTTAATGCAGCGTTTAATCGCAGAGAAAATGCCATTAACCGTTTGCCCACTCAGTAACTTAAAACTGTGTGTGGTGGATGATATGGCACAACACAATATCCGTCGTTTATTACAGCAGGGCGTGCATGTCACTGTAAATTCAGATGATCCATCCTATTTTGGTGGTTATATGAATGACAACTTTATTGCGATTACTGAAGCATTGGCATTGAGCAATAACGAACTGAAAACACTCGCACAAAATTCGTTTGAAGCATCCTTTATTAGTGATGCAGAAAAGCAAAAATGGATTGCAGAAATTCAGGCGCTATAAAAAACTACAATGTAAAAAACCGCACAATAAAGTGCGGTTTTTTATTCACATGAATAAACTGTATATGGTCAGTCCAAAATTATTTCGGCTGACGAGTCATACTGGTGAGCACAGTATCTTTATCAATAAAGTGGTGTTTTAAGGCTGCTGCAATATGACCAACTACCAAAAAGCCTGCTCCCCAAGAAAGATAGATGTGAAGTGGTTTTACAATCTCTAATACATCGTAATTTTCTTCAATTAGGGTTGGTAGATTAAACAGATACAGCACAGGGGCAGGGTGGCCCGCGCTCCAACTGAATAAACAGCCCGTAATGGGTAAGGCAAGTAACATTAAATATAAAGCCAAATGCCCTGCATGTGCCAATCCTTTCATCATTGGCGACATGCTATCAGGTAAAGATGGCGCAGGGTGTGTATAGCGCCAGAAAATACGAATCACGACCAAAAAGATAATGGTGGTAGCAATATTTTTGTGTAGGGTAATGATATCGCCTTTAAAACTGCCATCAGTTTCATAACTTAAAAAATTTCCGCTATAAAAACCAATCAACCATGCAGCAATAAAAATAATTGCCATGAGCCAGTGTAGAACTTGTGCGGTGCGCGTGTAATAGAGTGTTGTATTTTTCATAAAGTATGAAGAAACAGGTCAGAAATTTCCATCATCTTACTGAATTGGAAATAGCAAAAATACGCAGAATCTGCAACGAAGCGTATATTTGTTGCAACGCTGAATGGTGCGGAATGTCTTTGTCTTTAATTTGTGCAAAGAGTTGTGCCTTTACGCAATTGGGGCTTTTTATTTAGAAATGATGCTGCACAATAGCGCTACTTAAAACCAAGACAAGGGAAACCCTGTGAATAAACGATTAGCTGCCTTAGTTCCTGTTTTTTTAGTACTTACAGCATGTGCAACGACAGAAACTGCGAACACTACTGCGACAACAACACAGCAAGTGGGTATGGCAGCCATGAAAATTGCGATTAATGCAAAATGTACAACTGAACTAAATAATACGCCTGCATGGAAGACGGCAACGCAAGTGATGACGGCTGAGCAGAAGCAAAGTATTCAAACGGATATTTGTGGCTGTGTCAGCGAGAAAGCTCCACAAAATGTAACGACTGTGGATTTGGCTACAGCCGCTCTAGATCCAGCTGCACGTGCAACAATTGTCACCAATGTGGTGACCAAAACCATCCAGAGCTGTGTGGCAGAAGCAGTCAATAAATAAGCACTAAAAGCTAGGAATTACCTAGCTTTTTTATTAATATTTTTTGTACATTTCGCATAATTTCCTCTATATTAAATTGAATAATAAATAACCTCTACACATGATGAACTATAGATAAGGGTTGCATAATGATGAAAAAACTTAAACTTTTGATGTGTCTATCCGGAGCAGTGCTATTGTCGGCATGTGCATCCTCCCCAATGTCTGGCTCAGATTCGAATGGTATTTCTGTAATTCGAATGGCATCCAACCAAAAATGTATGGATGAAATTGAGAGTAATCCAACTTGGATAGTGAGTAGTAAATTACTGTCTGAAGATCAAAAACAGAAGAAGAAACGTGAAGTCTGTAAATGTGTAGGAGAGAATGCACCTAAAATGCTGTCCAAAGAACAGTTGGCTCTGGCTGCTATCGACTCAAAAGCTAAAGATGCCTACGCTGCTTTGGCAAATACAAAAACTTCAGCAGTATGTGCATCGGAAATGTTAAACTAAACAGATAAGATTAATTATGATTTTTAAAATGGCTGATAATTCAGCCATTTTTTATGAGAGTAAGACATGCGAATAGCTGGTGTAGATGAAGCAGGGCGTGGTCCCTTAGTGGGTTCAGTTGTTGCTGCAGCTGTAATTCTAGATCCGAATAACCCGATTGAGGGTTTGAATGACTCTAAGAAATTAACTGAGAAAAAGCGTGAAAAACTTTTCTTGGAGATTCAGGAGAAGGCATTGGCATGGTCGATTGCTGAAGCGAGTCATGAAGAAATTGATCAAATTAATATTTTGCAAGCCTCTTTATTGGCAATGCGTCGTGCGGTAGAAGCATTACAAATACAGCCAGAGCATGTCTTGGTAGATGGCAACAAAATTCCTCAAGGTTTGAGTATGAGTTGTGATGCTGTGGTCGGGGGAGATGCGCTGCATGCTGAAATCTCAGCAGCAAGTATTTTGGCAAAAGTCACACGTGATCGTGAAATGGTGATGCTAGATCAGAAGTATCCACAATATGGATTTGCCAAGCATAAAGGTTATCCAACTAAAGCACATTTTGAAGCTATCGCTGAACATGGCGTAATTGATGAACATCGCCGAAGTTATGCCCCTGTAAAGAAAGTACTAGAGCAATTGGCTTAAGCCATAAAAATTTAAAGCGGCTTAGAAAAGCCGCTTTAGGAGATAACATTTAATATTAACGATTAAAGTTATTCTGGGAGTAATTATCTTCCTCAAAAGAAGGCTGATAATCTTGATCGAGATGTTGAAGGTGTTCGTGCATCGCGCGTTCATGTTGAATGCGTTGATAGATCTCTTCGCGATGAACTGATACTTCTTTTGGAGCATTCACGCCAATACGAACTTGGTTGCCTTTAACGCCAAGCACAGTAACACTGACTTGATCCCCAATCATTAATGTTTCTCCGACACGTCGGGTCAGAATCAGCATGTTTATCTCCTTGCAAAATGCTAAACCTGCATTGATTAAAAAGTTAAAATACACAACCTTGGTAATAAAGAAAATTTAACAGAACTTATAGGCTTATAAATTGAGTACTTATAGAATTCTGTTGAAATTTACCAAAACGCCTCTAGCCTAATATAACAGAGCCACTATAGAAAAAACTATAGTGGCTCTGTATTTTTATTGGAATTTGAAAAATTATCTATTGAAAAATTTTCAACTTTCCGATTTAAGCACGAGCGCTAGATTCGCCGTGTTCACGATCTAAGCCGAATGCTGTGTGTAAACAACGGACAGCAAGTTCTAAATAGTTTTCTTCAATCAGTACAGAGATTTTAATTTCTGATGTTGAAATCATTAAAATATTAATGCTTTCATCTGCTAACGCAGTGAACATTTTACTTGCAACACCTGCATGTGAACGCATACCTACACCAACGATTGAGACTTTGACGATATCGTCGCGAGTTACAACTTCACAGCCTTCAATGCTGCTTGCTGTTTGTTCCAAGATTGCTTTTGCTTTTGCCAAGTCAGTACGGTTTACGGTAAAAGTAAAGTCTGTCGTACCATCTTCTTCTACGTTTTGGATAATCATATCCACTTCGATATTGGCATTACTGATAGGCGATAAGATTTTAGATGCAATACCTGGTTCATCAGGAACACCCAAGATAGTGAGTTTTGCTTCGTCACGGTTAAATGCAATACCTGCAATGATTGGTTGTTCCATATCGTCTTCTGCCTCAGTCGTAATTAGTGTGCCTACGTTTTGTTTGAAATCTTCATCAAATGCGCCATCATCATCATTATCAAAACTTGATAATACACGCAATGGAACTTGATATTTACCAGCGAATTCAACAGAGCGGATTTGTAAAACTTTTGAGCCTAAAGATGCCATTTCTAGCATTTCTTCAAAAGAGATACGGTCAACTTTTTTCGCTTTTGGTGCAACGCGTGGGTCAGTGGTATAAACACCATCTACATCAGTATAGATTTGGCATTCATCTGCTTTCAGCGCAGCTGCCAGTGCTACCCCAGAAGTATCTGAGCCACCACGGCCTAAAGTTGTGGTGTTGCCATCGGCATCAAAGCCTTGGAAACCAGCAACGACAATGACACGACCTGCATCTAAGTGCTCAGTCATTACGTCAGTATCAATCGATTCAATACGTGCTTTGGTAAACGCGCTGTCCGTTTTAATACCAACTTGGCGACCAGTGAGTGACTTAGCTTCAACGCCAATTGAATTGAGCGCCATCGCTAACATGGAAATCGTTACCTGTTCACCCGTTGAAACCATTTGGTCTAGTTCGCGTGGGTCAGGGGTGTCCGTAATGGCTTTCGCGAGAGCTAATAAGCGGTTTGTTTCACCACTCATTGCTGATACTACAACCACTACCTTGTGGCCGTGGTCATGCCAGCGCTTCACACGACGAGCAACATTTAAAATGCGCTCGGGGGTACCCATAGAAGTACCGCCATATTTTTGAACGATTAATGCCATAGTTGTTCCATATAAGCCATGACCCTGAAGTGCCAATCAGGGTCAGTTACACAAAAGGTGAAGTTTTATTTTGCTTCAAGCCAAGCAGTTAAATCTGCCATCACTTGTGCAAACTTCTCGTTTAGTGGCGCGCCACCTTGTGCCAAGTCAGGTTTACCACCACCTTTACCACCCAGCTCGGTTGCCAAGTGTTTGATGATGTCACCTGCCTTTATAGAAGCAGTAAATTCTTTTGCTACAGATGCGATCAAGCTCACCTTGTCACCCTCTACACCTGCAAGAACGATTACTGCATTTTCTAATTTTGATTTCACACCGTCATGTAGGTTGCGAAGTGCTTTTGCATCCATGCCCTGAACAGTCGTGATTAAAGTTGTGCGGCCTGCAAGCATTTGAACTTGGCTTAAAAGTTCAGCAGCTTGTAGGCTTGCTAATTTCTGATTGAGTTGTTCAATCTGTTTTTGCAATGCAGATGAAGTTTCAACAATCGCTTCAACTTTCTCTACAGTTTGCTCTTTCTGAGCTTTCAATAAGCCATTGATATGAACAATATCGGCTTCGACTTTCTGTACAACTTCTAAAGCCTTAGTGCCTGTAACTGCTTCAATACGACGTACACCTGCAGCAACACCACCTTCAGAAGTGATTTTGAATAAGCCGATGTCGCCAGTGCGTTGTACGTGAATACCACCACACAATTCAATTGAGAAGTTTTTCTCTTCAATAATTGAACCCATAGACAGTACGCGAACTTCGTCACCGTACTTTTCACCAAACAGCATCATTGCGCCTTTGGATTTTGCTGACTCAATATCTAATAACTCTGTAGTAACTGCTGTATTCGCTAGGACTTCAGCATTCACTAAGCGTTCGATCTGCTGCAATTGTTCGAATGAAACAGGTTGGTCATTGGCAAAGTCGAAACGTAAGATGTCGCTTGCAACTAAAGAACCCTTTTGCTGTACATGTGAGCCTAAAATTTGGCGTAATGCAGCATGTAAAAGGTGAGTTGCAGAGTGGTTGCGTGCAGTTGCAGCACGAATATCTGCTTTAACAATCGCTTCTACATTTTGCGTAGCTTTAAGGCTACCAACAGTTACGATCCCTTGATGGACAAATGCACCGCCTGACTTTTTAGTGTCTTGAACTTCAAAAATACCTGTTTCATTTTTGAAGATACCTGTGTCACCAATCTGACCACCGCTTTCTGCGTAGAATGGCGTTTGATTCAGGACGATGAGGGCTTCATCACCTTCAACCACTTCATCAACTTGCTCGCCATCTTTATACAAGGCAACGATTTGACCTTGACCTGCAGTCGCATCGTAACCGTCGAATTGCGTTTCGCCTTCAACTTTTACAACGCTGTTGTAGTCAATCGCGAATTTCCCAGCATCACGCGCACGTTGGCGTTGTGCAGCCATTTCAACTTCAAAGCCAGCTTCGTCAATGGTTAAATCACGTTCACGAGCGATGTCAGCAGTTAAGTCAGTTGGGAAGCCGTAAGTGTCGTAAAGTTTGAAGACAACTTCACCTGGAATTACAGAACCTTTCAATTGAGCTAATTCACCTTCAAGCAATTTCAAGCCTTGCTCAAGTGTTTTAGCAAATTGCTCTTCTTCTTTAAGAAGTTGCGCTTCAATACGTGCCTTTTGTGATTCAAGTTCTGGATATGCAGCACCCATCACTTCAATTAGAGGTTGCAACATTTTGTGGAAGAATGAACCCGTTGCACCTAACTTGTTGCCGTGACGAACAGCACGACGAATAATACGACGGAGTACATAACCACGACCTTCATTTGAAGGGTTTACGCCATCAGCGATGAGGAAGCAGCATGAACGTGCATGGTCAGCGACTACTTTGAGAGAAGCTGGGTACTGAACAGGCGTACCTTTTTCTTTGGCTTCTGCTTCAAGCGCAGCAGTGTCTAAACCAATGATTTCTGCAGCTGCTTTTAATAAGTGCTGGAATAAATCGATTTCGTAGTTGGAGTTCACGTGTTGTAAAACAGCTGAAATACGCTCCAAGCCCATGCCTGTATCAACAGAAGGTGCTGGAAGAGGATGCAGTACGCCATCTGCAGTACGGTTAAACTGCATGAAAACGTTGTTCCAGATTTCAATGAAGCGGTCACCATCTTCTTCAGGTGTACCCGGCAAACCACCCCAAATGTGATCACCATGGTCAAAGAAGATTTCTGAACAAGGACCACAAGGACCTGTGTCACCCATTGCCCAGAAGTTGTCCGATGCGTATTGACCGCCTTTGTTGTCACCAATACGGATAATGCGAGATGCATCTAAACCAATATCTTTGTTCCAGATGTCAAATGCTTCATCATCGGTGTGATAAACCGTTGCATAAAGTTTGTCTTTTGGAAGTGCTAACCAGTTGTCGCCAGTCAGGAACTCCCAAGCGAATTTGATCGCATCACGTTTGAAATAGTCACCAAACGAGAAGTTGCCTAACATTTCAAAGAAAGTATGGTGACGTGCGGTATAACCGACGTTATCTAAGTCGTTGTGTTTACCGCCAGCACGGACACATTTTTGTGACGTTGTAGCACGTACATAGTCGCGCTTTTCTAGACCTAAGAAACAGTCTTTAAACTGGTTCATACCAGCATTTGTAAATAATAATGTTGGGTCGTTGGCTGGAACCAGAGAACTCGACGCGACACGTGTATGCCCTTGCGATTCAAAATAGCTTAAAAAAGCTTCGCGAATTTCAGCGGATGTCATAAAACGAGTACTCACAACCAAGTCACTCCATAAATCTCGAATTTGGCTAAATGCATTGTTTATTGGGGTTTCGATACACCCTATAAAAATACAGGCTTAATTTTTTAAAACGCCAAATTATAACGGAAAAAGCCCCATGCACCAATCACTTTACTATGAATTAATGACAAAACTATGGAATTGTAAGTCATCCTTTAGTATGTATTTATTTTCAGTAAAGAAACTGCTGCTTGTTTACTTCAAGTAATCTCTACTTGAGAAATGAATAATGCCAAGCTGATTTGCTGCTTATTTTATTAAAATTGTTGTCACAGAATGAAATTTCTATGGCTTTTGCAAGAAAACAGCTTGGATAAAGTGCAAAATCCATTAACATAAGGCAGCTTAAATTAAGGTTTCATATAAAGGAAAAGTCATGCAAAAGGTGGCGATTAATGGATTTGGTCGAATTGGTCGTAACGTTTTACGTGCTTGGTTCGAAAATCCTAAAGATTTCCATTTTGAAATCGTGGCAATTAATGATATTGCGGATGTAGAAACCTTAATTCATCTGTTTAAATACGACAGTACCCATGGTCGTTTCAAGGGTAAGGTTGAACTTGAACATGAGAATGATCAGATTTATATGCATGTCCATGCAGGGCTTGCCAGTTTAAGAGTGCAAGTCTTGTGTGAAGCCGAGCCAGCGCAGTTGCCATGGCAACAATTGAATGTTGATGTGGTACTAGAATGTACTGGCTTGTTCCGTTCGCATGAAGCAGCGACGCGACATATTCAGGCGGGTGCAAAGCGGGTCATTATTGGCGCTGCACCATTTGATACCGTAGATGCTGCCATTGTGTATGGTGTTAATCACCATGAGGTAAAAGCAGCTGATCAAATTATTTCTAGTGTGTCGTGTACTACACAGGCATTAGTGCCATTGGTCAAAATCATTGATGATGCCTTTGGTATTCAAACCGCTTTGATGACGGAAATTCATGCGGTCACTGCCGATCAGTCGGTGTTGGATCATGCACATCGAGACTTACGTCGAGCACGTGCATCTGGGCAAAATATCATTCCAACCACATCTTCGGCATTAGGTGCCTTGAAGCAAGTCATGCCAAAAATGGATGGTCGTATTGACGGCTATTCAATTCGCGTACCGACCATTAACGTTGCAGCAATTGATTTAACCTTTTTGTCACAGTCTCCGATTACCGCACATAAAATTAATGAAGTATTAATTCGTGCTGCGGAAAGTGATTATGCTGAAATCATGCAGGTCACAGATGAGGCTTTGGTGTCTAGTGATTTCAATCACTCACCGTATTCATTGATTGTTGATTTGACTCAAACCATGGTAGTGGGGCATCAGGCTAAAGTCTTTGCTTGGTATGATAATGAATGGGGTTATGCAAACCGTTTATTAGATCTGTGTGAATCCTTTGTTTAAAACTTACAGCACCTGACTTGTTGAAAAATAAGGTGCTGAAATCCTTATTTGTCTGCTTCCGCTTCGTTTAAAAAGCCTTCTTTAATTTCTGTGGGTAGACCTTCGTGCCACCATGAATAGATTTCAGCTTTAATGTTGAGATCTTCTTCAGGGTCATTGAATGGTTCGTCATCTTCACGTATCAGCTCATCACCTTCAAATTTTAGCCAGAACTCCCAAGGATCATCATCTCCGCAGCCCCATGCCTGCACTTGCAGTTCAGGACTGAGACTTTTAAGGAAGAACAGAATGGCTTCCATAATGTCATCGCCTGATGAGCCGTGTACAAAATGTAGAATACTATAGCCTGCAAGTCGATAGGCAGTTTCTGGAGCCAGATCGTATTCCATTTGATCGACTTGATCTAACAGCTCTTGAGCAAGTTCAATCCCATATTCAGCATTTATTGCGCCTGCTAACTGTAAAAAGGTCACAGGATTGTCCTGATGCTGCTGGAACAGTTGATCAATACGTTCCATGACGGAGGTATCTGGGTGGTGATAGTACAAATTACTATGTAATTCCATAATGATGATCCAAATGAATTTTTTTAAGTTGAATAGTTGTTATGTGAATTGACTATAAAGCTAGAGATGTGTTTCTGAAACCTAAAACATGTATCAAAATGTCATACTTTATATTTTGATATGTAAAGGCTATGATGAAAAAGCTTAAGAAATGTGAATGATTGAAAAATATTGAGTTTTTTCTATAATTTTAAGCATTCAGGCGCACATTCTTGGCATATTATAGAAAAAGTACAGAATGACAATGAGAACGATATGATGATGTTAATTTGGGGATTTATTTTGCTGTTGGCAGTTGCTGTCATTTTTCTGGTGTGGTTTCAGTTTAAACAGCAGGGAGGAAGTGGTAATCATGATGTTGAGTATCAGCAGCATTTAGAGCAAAAAGTTGTCCATCTTGAAGAGAACTTAAAGAAGACGCTGGAAA
The DNA here is from genome assembly GCF_022601715.1 of Acinetobacter zhairuonensis. GTDB lineage: Bacteria > Pseudomonadota > Gammaproteobacteria > Pseudomonadales > Moraxellaceae > Acinetobacter. The sequence goes on from NZ_JAKVIM010000001.1 coordinate 323,386, forward strand.
TCATGCAAGACCTTGCCAAGAAAATGCATGTGCAGCAAGAGGCGATTGATAAAACTGTGAAAAGAACACATCAGTTGGAATTACAAAATGCTGAATTAGTCAGTTTATTAAGTAAGTCTGTAGGGCAAACGGATCGTCCGTTTTAAGCCCTTTGTGCCAAATTTTAAATCAGGATTTGGCGCAGTATAGCTGCACTGAGCATGCTAATGATCACCGTTGAGAGTAGAGGTAGTCTTGATGCTGCCAATAAGGTAATGCCAATAGCAATTAAGTCTGCTGGATTATCCTTTACAAAATAAGGCGCGATCACTGAAATGAGTACACAACCTGGCACCACTTCCAATATTTTTCTGTGCTTATTGGACAAGGTTTTATTCTTTAATAAGACATAGCCCAATAAGCGAGTTAGATAGGTGGTGATTGCGACCAAAAGAATTGCAATCAAAGTGCTGCTATGAATCATTCGTCATCTCCAATTAGGAAAAATGCAGAAACAACTCCTGTGAGCGCACCCAAAGGTACATGCCAGCCCGCAGGCAAATATAAATAAGCAAGCGCAGCGACCACTAAACTCACTAACCAAGGACGTGCTGCTGCAAATCCTGTCCACATTCCGCGTAATAACACCAAAATAATGGCTGGAAAAGCCATATCAAAACCATAAGGGCGAATATCCCCCAAGACTGGACCCAGCACAGAACCTAAGGTGGTGACGGATACCCACATGACGTATAAAGCTAAACATACCCCTGCATAAAAAGACATGTTGAATGCATGTCTTAACCCAACTTGATGAATACGCTTTTGTGCATCGGATAAGCCTAATGCCCAACTTTCATCACACAGGAAAAAAAGTGCAGGGTACACTTGGCGGTCAGGAAGGTGTCTTAAATAAGGCACCAGACTTGCTCCCATAAGTAGATGTCGACTATTGATTAAAAAGGTAATAAACATCAAGAGTAGAAATTGCGGTGGATTGGTCCACATTTCCAAAATGGCAAATTCCGAGCCGCCTGCAAAGTTCAATCCAGTTAACAGTGAAACTTCGACTAGTGAAAAACCCTTTTGAGAGGCTTGAGTGCCCAGCACCAATGCCAGTGGGACAAAGCCAAGCAGCATTGGGAGTGTGGTTTTAATGCCACGTAAAAATTCAGCTTGATCCTGACTTTTCAAGCTGAATGAAAGCGTGGAGCTGCTTTTTAAAGTGGACATGGAAGAGACCTCACAATGTGGGAAGTCATTTTAGAAACTTTGCAGTGATATTTGACGCTAAAATAAGCAATATTTGCGAGGGATTGAGCATAAAATTGCTCTAAAATAAAATTAAAGAGTATTTAATGCTAAGAGGGTGGATATGGATAAAATTGACCGACGAATTTTACAGACGCTACAGCAAGATGGAAAACTAGCAAACAATGAATTGGCACAGCGAGTCGGCCTATCGGCTTCACCTTGCTTACGTCGTGTGAAGCAGCTTGAGGACGCAGGGATTATTGAAAAGTATGTGGCTTTGGTGAATCCGCAGAAAGTCAATTTAGGCTTGACTGTTTTTGCACGGATTTGGTTGAAAGGGCAAGATGCTAAAACGGTGAATCACTTTATTGATTCGGTGAGAGAGATTCCTGAAATTGTGGAATGCCAACTAATGGCAGGGGATTGTGACTTCTTTTTAAGAATTGTGGTGTCTGATTTGGATGCTTATCGTAAATTTCAAATTCAACACCTCAATAAAATTTCGGGCATCCAGAACGTCAAAACTGAAATTCCCTTACAGAGTATTAAGCAGACGACTGAATTGCCGTTATAAACTCTATGGTGGATAAGATAAACTAATTTATTGATAACAATCTTTAACTTAGTGTGAAAAATCACAGCGACTAAATTGTGTATAGTTTGGTATTTAATGTAAAAATCTCAGTGCATGGTGTGAACTATCGTGCTAAACTAGGAGAAATCGGGTGTGCTCCCGATTTTTTTATGCGGATTACTTCCGCGCTGACAAGAATTTAGGTTTACAACATGCCCATTTCAGAGACATGGTTATTACCTGATGGTGTAGCTGATGTATTACCAGAGCAAGCGCAAGTAATTGAAAACTTGCGTCGTGACGCCTTGGATTTCCTCGCATCTCGGGGATATCAATTGGTGTACACACCGTTTATTGAATACATAGAATCTCTTTCATCTTTATCCGAATCGAATCACGATTTAGACCTTGCGACATTCAAAGTAATTGACCAATTATCTGGTCGTTTATTGGGGATTCGTGCAGATATGACGCCACAAGTGGCGCGTATTGATGCTCACGTCCATCCTGTAGAAGGTGTGGCACGTTATTGCTATGCGGGTACTGTGCTGCATACCAAGCCGCAAGGCTTTAATACCACACGTGCACCATTACAACTAGGTGCGGAGCTATTTGGTTCGGACAGTCTAGATGCTGACGTTGAAATGGTCGACGTGATGCTGGGGCTGATTGAGAAAGCGGGCTTAGTTGACGGTATCCATCTGGATTTAGGACATGTTGGGTTATTCCGTAGCTTGGTTAAGCGTGCAGGTTTAAATAAGAACACAGAACGTGAATTGTCAGATCTTTATCAACGTAAAGCACTGCCTGAGTTAGCAGAATTTACTCAAGATTTGAACTTCGGTGCTGACTTTTATGCGCTCGGTCGTTATGCCAGTGATCTGGATGCATTGCAAACCCATTTGAGTGCAGAGATTCTTTCAGATCTAGAATTCAAACATGCTTTAGATCAAGTTAAAACAACGCAGTCTGCGATTCAGGCGCGTTGGCCAAACTTATTGATTGGTGTTGATGTCGTAGAATTACGTTCATACCACTATCATACAGGTTTAATGTACGCTGTTTATGCACCGAACCGTGCTGCCTCTTTGGCTCAGGGCGGTCGTTATGACGGTATTGGCGAGCATTTTGGTCGTGCTCGTCCTGCTACAGGTTTTAGTTGTGACTTATATGCGTTAAGTACGGGTCAGTTTAAAGCTGCCTCTGTGGTTGTTGCGCCTAAAGGTATAACTGCTGATTTACAACTAGCGATTGCGGCTGTTCGAGCACAAGGCTTAAGTGTAATTCAGTTATTGGGTAATGATGATTTAAACTCTATTCCAAATGCGACGCATCAACTTGTTGATGTTGCTGGTGAGTGGCAAGTTAAACCAATTTAATCACTACGAGTAGTGTTCATGTCACTACTTGAAGTTTTAATTTTAACAGCATGATGTAATGAGGCTATTATGGGCAAGAATGTTGTGGTACTTGGTACCCAATGGGGCGACGAAGGTAAAGGTAAGATCGTCGACCTGCTCACAGATCAAGCGGCTGCGGTAGTTCGTTATCAAGGCGGACACAACGCAGGTCATACTCTCGTGGTTGGTGGTAAGAAAACTGTATTACACCTCATTCCATCTGGTATTTTACGTGAAAACGTACTGTGCTTAATTGGTAACGGTGTTGTGCTTTCACCAGAAGCGTTAATCAAAGAGATGACAATTCTTGAAGAGCAAGGCGTACCTGTTAAAGAGCGTTTACGTATTTCTCCAAACTGTCCTTTAATTCTTCCGAACCACATTGCACTTGACCAAGCACGTGAGAAAAAGCGCGGCAATGCAAAAATTGGTACGACTGGTCGTGGTATTGGTCCTGCATATGAAGATAAAGTTGCGCGTCGTGCAGTACGTGTTGCGGACTTGGTTCGTGGCGGTGAAGCGTTAAAAGCGCAATTAGCTGAAGTCTTGGATTACCATAACTTCCAGCTTACTCAATACTACGGTGTTGAAGCAGTTAAGTTAGAAGATGTACTTGCACTTTGCGACCAATGGCGTGAAGTGGTTGCTCCGTTAGTGGTTGATGTAACAACTGAATTACACAACTATCGTAAAAACGGTGACAACATCATGTTTGAAGGCGCTCAAGGCTCTTTACTTGACGTTGATCATGGTACATATCCGTTTGTAACTTCTTCAAATACAACTGCGGGTGGCGTAAGCTCTGGTTCAGGTTTGGGTCCTTTACATCTTGATTATGTATTGGGTATTACTAAAGCTTATACAACACGTGTAGGTGCAGGTCCTTTCCCAACTGAATTACATTACGATGCTGCGACAGATACAGGCGATGCAATTGGTCGTCATTTAGGTACTGTGGGTCACGAATTTGGCGCATCTACAGGTCGTCAACGCCGTTGTGGTTGGTTCGATGCAGAAATTCTGCGTCGTTCAGTAGATGTCAACTCACTTTCTGGTATTTGCTTAACTAAACTTGACGTTTTAGACGGTTTAGAAGAAGTGAAAATCTGTGTAGGTTACGAAAACACTGATTCAGGTTGTGTAGGTTCTTCTGATGCGCTTGCATATGAAAACTTAAAGCCTATCTACGAAACTATGCCAGGTTGGACTGAGTCAACTGTTGGTGCAACCAGCATTGAACAGCTTCCACAAAATGCAATTAACTACATTAAGCGTATTGAGCAGTTAATTGAGTGCTCAATTGATATTATTTCAACGGGCCCAGACCGCGCTGAAACCATCGTATTACGTCATCCATTTGATGCTTAATCGATAGCTGTATCCTAAAAAGCCTCGCAATTGCGGGGCTTTTTTATTGTGCGTATGCAAAGTCAAACTGGATCGAGCTAAAATCCAGACTAAAGTTGCATTTGCTTGTGCGCTTTTTCAAAATAGCCTTGTTACAATAACTTAACAGTAAATCTGGATTTTGGCAGGATGCAAAAAAATATTTCAAGCACCATTTTACATTCATTAATTTTTGCTATGGGTGGTGCACCTACAATTGCCATTTTAATTATTCAGGCGCAAACCCAAGACCCTAATATTGTATTTTCTGCCTTCGTAGGTCTAAGTGTGATTCTGGCCTGTATTTTAGTGCCGATTATTTTGATTCAAAATGCCTATTTATGGTTCAAACGTAATGATGAGAAGCTAGAAGAGAAGATTAAGCCTGTTGGACAGGTTTATATGGTTCTGAATGTATTATGTTTGATTTACTGGTTAAGTTACCAGTTTTTGCATTAAGTCAATTACATAAATACTATGTTTATGAAGTTGTTATTCATTCAAAGCTCCACATTGATTGCATATAATGCGCATATATTACTGTGATCCAAGAATGGTGGAGATTAAAATAATGAAGAACAAACTGATGTTGAGTTTGTGTGTGGCAGGAGCTGTCACGATTTCAGGTTGTACAACAGTCGCTGATATGGCTGGGGCAGATACAGCATCATTAAATGTGGCTGCGACACAAGGGTTTAACAAAACCGTTCAGGAAGCTCGAGGCAATAATACCTTAGATACTTCATCAACGACCTATAAACGCATTAATTCAGTATTTAATCGTTTAAAACCGTATGCAGATCAATTGAACCAAACTGGAACCAAGTTTGAGTGGCAATTGGCTGTGTTAAAGTCCGATCAGGTGAATGCATATGTAGCACCAGGTGGTAAGGTTGTGTTCTACACAGGAATCGTGAATAAATTGAACCTGACTGATGCTGAAATTGCTGCGGTGATGGGGCATGAGATGATTCATGCGCTGGAAGAACATGCTAAAAATAAAATTGGTGCCCAAGCTTTAACTGATTTGGCATTGGGTATTGGTTTAAGTTATGCGGGTGATGGTGTGGGTCAATTGGGTGCTGCGGCTGCACAATTGGGTACACAAGTCGGTGTAGGTTTGCCGTATTCACGCAGCTTAGAAAGCCGTGCGGACCAAGGTGGTTTGTTATTAATGGCGAAAGCAGGCTATAACCCGCAAGCAGCAATTACGCTATGGGAAAAAATGAATAAGCTTGAAGGTGCTGGTGGCACATCGTTCTTATCGACTCACCCATCGAACAGTCAACGTATTGAAGCCATGCGTAAAAACTTGCCTGTAGCACAAGCCGTATATAACAAGCGTTAATAATATCGCTGGAATAAAAAAGGATGCTTCGGCATCCTTTTTAGTTTTGTGTAGGGCAATTATTTGTAGCAGTTTAAGTTTTACTTGTCATGAATAAATTATTGTGCAAAATTTATGGCGCTGGATTCGGTTGCTGGCGGTGAATCGCTTCTATGCCTTGAATCACTTCTGTTGGGGGTACTAGGTCAAAGGCATCAATATTCTCTTTCAGTTGATCTAAATTGGTTGCCCCGATAATGGTACTGGTTACGAAGAACTGTTGCTTAATAAATGCAAGTGCCATTTGAGTTAAGCTGATACCATGCTGTTCTGCAAGAAGTGCATATTGTTCAGTTGCCCATTCACTTTCAGGGTTGCTGTAACGACTAAAACGCGAGAATAAGGTAATACGTGCATTGGCAGGGCGTGCGCCATGACGGAATTTACCCGTTAAGTAACCAAAGGCAAGCGGTGAATAAGCCAATAGCCCAACACCTTCATATTTAGCAATTTCAGCCATTCCAATTTCATAACTGCGATTGAGGAGGTTATAAGGATTCTGAACACTGACAATCTTATCTATCCCCAATTGTTCTGCAAGTTGTAAAAACTTCATGGTTCCCCATGGTGTTTCGTTGGATAGCCCAATATGACGGATGCGTCCTTTTTCTACTTCCTCGGCAAGTGCTACTAATGTTTCCGCAAGGGCGGTCACGGGCTTGTCATCTAAAGCTTCAGTATTGCCATAGCCAAGTTTGCCAAAGAAATTGGTATTACGTTGTGGCCAGTGTAGTTGATAAAGATCAATATAGTCGGTTTGCAGGCGTTTAAGTGAGTCATCAAGTGCTGAAGAAATTTCAGCGGCAGTAAAGCGGGTTTGTCCATCACGAATGTGACTGCCGCCTTGTGATGGACCAGCAATTTTGGAGGCAATAAATAACTGATCGCGTCCACCATGTTGTGCAATCCAGTTGCCAATAATGCTTTCAGTTCGTCCTTGAGTTTCAGGCTTAGGTGGGACAGGGTACATTTCTGCGGTATCCCAGAAGTTGAGTCCACGCTCCAAAGCATAATTCAATTGTTGAAAGGCTTCTTGTTGAGTGTTTTGTTCGCCAAAAGTCATGGTGCCTAAACAAATTTCTGGAACGAGAATACCGCTATTACCTAATGGTCTGAATTGCATAACATCTTACCCTGAAACAAACAATGGATTCAGGCTACCGTAAATATGCTGCTTTGTTAACGAATAGTTGTGTGTCATTTTGTGAAAAAAATGAATTATTTAGCATAAAAAAAGCAAATCAAAAGATTTGCTTTTTAGAGACAATGCGAATATTTATTCTTCATCGTCTTCGAAGTCTTCCTCAGAGTTTGTTTGCTCCAAAGAAACATCAAAAATTAGAATGGCTTTACCATCAGTTTGAATCATACCTTGGTCTTCAAGTGTTTTAAGAACACGACCCACCATTTCACGAGAGCAACCCACGATACGACCAATTTCTTGGCGGGTGATACGAATTTGACGACCGTTTGGTAAGATCATTGCTTCAGGCTGTGCAGAAAGATCAATCAAGCAGCGTGCAATACGACCAGAAACGTCGATAAAGGCAAGGTCAGTAACTTTACGGGTGGTATTTTTTAAGCGACGAACCAATTGAGCGAAAACTGCATAGCTTAGGTCTGGATATTGTTTGCTTAGCTCATGGAAGTTTTCGTAAGTGATTTCTGCAATCTCACAAACATCACGAGTACGAACTTCAGCAGTACGTTGTGGATTTGATTCGAATAGTCCCATTTCCCCAAAGAAGTCACCTGGATTCAAATACGCAACTACAATTTCACGCTCATCATCTTCACGTAAAATAATAGAAACTGACCCTTTTAAAATCAAATAAAGTGATTTTGATTCTGTGCCCGCATCGACAATAGTTGTACGTTTTGGGTAACGGTTTATATATGCTCGTTTTAATAGTGCCTTCACTGATTCAGGTAATTGACCTGGCGATAGCGCATCAGTACTTAGCTGTGAAAAGTTTGAAGTCATGCTTTTGGTTTCCGAAAATGGATAAATAATAGATCGCACAAGACCTAAAATGAACTTGTCACACAGAAGAGCTGAAATTCCTTATCAACTCAAATTATGTTAGTGTACAGGTACACGGTAAATTTATAGCTTTTTTTAGGTAGTTGCAATGCAAACAAGTGTACATTGGCTAGAGAATGTTGCTTTTGAAGCGAAATCAGAAAGTGGCCATAGTGTGGTGATGGATGGTTCCCCAGAGTATGGTGGTGAAAACCGTGGACCACGTCCCATGGAACTCATATTAATGGGACTTGGTGGGTGTGCTTCCTTCGATATTGTGACAATTTTGAAAAAATCTCGTCAAGATGTGACAAATGTTGTCTGCCAGCTTAAGGCAGATCGTGCTGATAGCATTCCGGCAGTGTTCACCAAAATACACTTGCACTTCGTTGTAACAGGCAAAGCAGTGAAGGAAAAACAGGTTGCAAAAGCGGTTGAACTCTCTGCGGAGAAGTATTGTTCAGCCAGCAAAATGTTGTCTGATGGTGGCGTAGAAATCACCCATGATTTTGAAATTATAGAAGCTGAATAAGCGTGAAAAAAGGCTGGTCAATGATCAGCCTTTTTTGTATTAGGCATCCAAGTTTTGTACTTATTTTTTAGATTGAAATGAGAACACGAATGAATCTTAGAAGATGCTAGAAAAATTACATCAACGCTCTTGAAAATAAAAATAGTCAGACCAATATTATAACTGAGATCTTACATAATTATTTATTTAAGATATTGAAAAATATGTGAAAAATAGTTTGAAATTGAAGAATAAGTTCCCATATATCCTACAAGTTAAAAATTTGTTGTGAGGAATAACAAGAATGCGTTTCGAGAAATTTACAAATCGCTTACAGCAAGCGCTCTCCGATGCACAATCTTTGGCTATGGGCAAGGATCATACCTCCATAGACGGTATTCATGTGCTCTCCACTCTACTGGAAGAAGCTTCTAATATGAGTCTTCTGCAACAGTCAGGCGCCAATCTACGTGATTTGCAAAGCAAATTGCAGCAGGCATTGAAAGATGCACCTACACTGGCAAATCCAACTGGTGATATCAACCTGAGTCCAGAAGCTGTCAAAACCCTGAATCTGGCGGATAGCTATGCGCAAAAAGCAGGTGATGAGTTTCTTTCTACGGATTGGGTGTTGTTGGCTCTTGCAGAAGTGGGGGCAACCAAGTCTCTATTAAATAGCGTAAGCGTAACCAGCGACAGCTTACGTAAAGTAATTGATAAAATTCGAGGGGATGAGAAGGTCATGAGTAATAATCATGAAGATCAACGTGATTCACTAAATAAATATACGATAGATTTAAATGAACGTGCTCTAGATGGAAAACTTGATCCAGTTATTGGGCGTGATGATGAAATCCGACGCACGATTCAGGTGTTGTCTCGTCGTACCAAAAATAACCCTGTATTGATTGGTGAGCCAGGGGTGGGTAAAACGGCCATTGTGGAAGGCTTGGCACAGCGTATTGTAAATGGTGAAGTCCCAGAGAGCTTAAAAGGCAAGCGAGTACTTTCGCTTGATTTAGGTTCATTGCTTGCGGGTGCCAAATACCGTGGTGAATTTGAAGAACGCCTCAAAGCGGTACTTAAAGATTTAGCCAAACACGAAGGCGAGATCATTCTGTTCATCGATGAGCTGCATACCTTGGTAGGCGCAGGGAAAGGCGATGGGGCAATGGATGCAGGCAATATGCTGAAACCTGCCTTGGCGCGCGGAGAGTTGCGCTGTGTGGGTGCTACCACCTTGGATGAATATCGTCAGTACATTGAAAAAGATGCTGCCTTAGAGCGTCGTTTCCAGAAGGTATTGGTTGATGAACCAAGTGTGGAAGATACCATTGCCATCCTACGTGGGCTTAAAGAAAAGTATGCAACCCACCACGGTGTACAGATTCTGGATTCCGCGATTATTGCCGCTGCGAAAATGTCACATCGTTACATTACCGATCGTCAATTACCAGACAAAGCCATTGACCTGATTGATGAAGCTGCGTCACGAATTAAAATGGAGTTGGACTCCAAGCCTGAAGCCCTCGATAAACTTGATCGCCGCTTAATTCAGTTGAAGATGCAACTTGAGGCAGTGAAAAAAGATGAAGATGCTGGGGCCAAAGGTGAGATCAAACTGTTAGAAGAGCAGATTGCAACAGTTGAGAAAGAATATAACGATCTTGAAGAGATTTGGCGTGCTGACAAAGCTTTGGTAGAAGGCAACAAAGATATTCAAGTGAAGCTGGATCAAGCGCGTATAGCTTTAGAAAAAGCACAACGTGAAGGTGATTTAGCCGAAGCTGGACGTCTGCAATATGGTGTGATTCCTGAATTGCAAAAGCAACTGGAACGTATTGAGGTGGCGGAAGAAAATGAAGCACCAAAACTATTGCGTAACAAAGTCACGGATAATGAAATTGCTGAGGTGGTGAGTGCCGCTACGGGGATTCCAGTTTCTAAAATGCTGCAAGGTGAACGTGAAAAACTGTTACAGATGGAAGATTTCTTACATAACCGCGTGGTGGGACAAGATGAAGCTGTGGTGGCTGTATCAAATGCAGTGCGTCGTTCACGTGCAGGTTTGTCTGATCCAAACCGTCCGAGTGGTTCATTCCTGTTCCTCGGACCAACGGGTGTAGGTAAAACAGAATTGACCAAAGCCTTGGCAAACTTCCTGTTCGATAGCGATGATGCCATGATTCGTATCGATATGAGTGAATTCATGGAGAAACATTCGGTTAGTCGTTTAGTCGGTGCACCTCCAGGTTATGTGGGTTATGAAGAAGGTGGGGTGTTAACTGAAGCAGTTCGTCGGAAACCATATAGCGTGGTGTTGTTTGATGAGGTTGAGAAAGCACATCCAGATGTTTTCAATATCTTATTGCAGGTATTGGATGATGGTCGCCTGACCGATTCACAAGGTCGTGTGGTGGACTTCAAGAATACCGTGATTGTGATGACTTCAAACCTAGGTTCACAAGATGTGCGTGAATTAGGTGAAGGTGCAACAGAGGATGAAGTGCGTGCAGTAGTGATGAGTGCGGTATCGCAACACTTCCGTCCAGAGTTCATTAACCGTATTGATGAGCTAGTGATCTTCCATTCATTGAAGAAAGCACAAATTCGTGGCATTGCCGATATTCAGTTGGATCGTTTACGTAGCCGTTTAGTTGAGCGTGATTTGAGCTTGTCTGTTGAAGATACTGCATTTGACCAATTGATTGATGCTGGTTTTGACCCAATTTATGGCGCGCGACCATTAAAACGTGCCATTCAACAACAGGTTGAAAACCCATTAGCGCAAAAAATTCTTGCTGGAGAGTTCCAACCTGGCGATACCATTTTAATCAAATCGGATCACGGTCATTTAGTCTTTGATAAAATGAAATTGAGCTAAAATTGAACATAGAAAAACCAGCTTCGGCTGGTTTTTTTATGTGACAAGTCTCGGTCTGAAATTTATATTCTGAGTCAGAAAGTGACATAAATAAGCAGATATCTGTGATAAGTATCACTCATAAGGTGCTTATATGTAAAACAATTATCTTTATTTTGGGTTTTTGATTATACTGCATGCACATAATAAGCAGACAATATGAGTCATATAAATGTCAAAAATAAAGTGGGGTGTTGGAGGGGTTGTTGCGGTTGCGACATTGGCTGTAGGTGGAAATTTATATGCAGATAAAACTCTGCAAACTTACTATCAGCAAGAAGCAAAACAGCCAAGTAAAAATCTCAGCTTGAACTATCGGAACTTTCAGATGGGTGCTTTTCAAGGCAGTGCTGACTGGACAGCTGAACTGACCCTTGATCCATGTAAGCCGAAAGATGTCATCAAAATTGCTGGGCGTGATCATATTCAGCGCAGTTGGAATGGTTATCAAATTCAATCCGATATTAAAATTGTTCAAGCAGATAGCGCATTCAAACCTTTACTGAATCAACCATTAAAGCTTCAAACTCACGTCAATTGGTTGGGTGCGATGAAATCGACCCTGACTACGCCAGAGATTGTGCGTAATGAAGCGAAAATGCAGGCACGCTTAGATCCAGTAACTTTAGAGTATCGTACTAAATCGGTTGATGATCAGCTTCAGGTACAGGATCTAACCTTAAAAATTCCCAATTTAACAGTAACGGATGCGGAAACACATTTCCAAATGACGGGGTTAACCTTACAAACCAATCAGGGGTTAAGTGGCAATTATCTGGAAGCTGGAAAAACCAAAATCCATATGGATTTGCTAAAAATGTCGGATCGTAGTTTGAACAATCCGATGAGTGCAGAGTTAAAGAATTACCGCATTGAAGCTGAAAGCGATTTGACGGAACGGGTATTGAATACGAAATTTTCAATTCAGGCTGATGAAATGAAAGTGCCTTATTCACCAGTCATGCAAAATATTCAGTTCAACTTCAATTTACAGGATCTCAATCGTGCCAAACTTCAGACCTTTTTCGATGTAGTGGAAAAGCGTGAGAATAGCTGTTTAGCAAAAGAGACGTTACTGGAAGATCTTGAACCTGCATTACTTGCTGTAATCAATGAAGGCTTTAAATTTGAGTCTAAGGATAATCAACTTAAAGTGGGTACGGGCGAAGCTAAAGCCAGTTTGACGGGGCGCTTTATGCCTAGTCATCAAAAAACTTTAAAAGGCATGGTGAGTATGGTACCGAGTTTGGTGGAATATAAAGCCGACATGCAGTTTGATAAAAACATGGTTGCATCCATTATGAAGAGTTTACCGGGTCAGACGCAGCAGTCGATGTCTGATCAAGAGTTGGAAAGTATATTAAGCAGTATGCAACAGTCAGGGCAACTGAAACGCGATGGTGATGTGATGAAAATGTCGATGGAATATAAATATGGCGAGAAGAAATTTCTCACGGAATAAGCATTTTAATTGACATCTATCTTATAAAAAAAAGACCGCTTCTGCGGTCTTTTTCATGTCTGGATTAAATAGGGTGGTGTTGGATTTTCCATGCGCGGTGAATTTTTTGATTGCGCTTGAAGTCAGGACCAATGGTTTCTTGGGTGATTTCTTGCACATTAAACATCGCTTCAATTTCCTCATCCAACTCGAAACCGCGGTAGTTGTTCGAGAAGTATAAAGTACCTTCGGTGGTTAAGCGGTTCATGGCACGTTTCAGTAGAGAAATGTGGTCACGTTGCACATCAAAGGTTCCATAGAACTTCTTAGAATTCGAGAAGGTTGGTGGATCAATGAAAATCAGATCATATTGCTCATGACCTTCTTTGAGCCATTCAAAACAGTCGCTAGCAAAGAATTGATGCTGTTCATCGGCATGATCAACAGTTAAACCATTTAAGACGAAGTTTTCTTTTGACCAGTTCAGGTAAGTATTAGACAAGTCCACGCTAGTCGTACTTGCAGCGCCACCTAAAGCGGCATGTAAACTTGCCGTTGAGGTGTAGCTATACAAGTTTAGGAAATGTTTGCCACGTGCTTCTTTGGCAATACGTAAACGAATTTGACGATGATCAAGGAACAGACCTGTATCTAGATAGTCAGTCATGTTCACTAAAATTTTGGCTTTACCTTCCTGTACGATAAAGCGTTTTGAGGCTGTACTTTGTTTGGTGTACTGATTTTTACCTTCTTGACGTGCACGCGTTTTAATGAAAATTGCATCACGTCCTAAGCCAGTCACGGCACGAATGGCAGCTAAAGCCAAGTTAAAACGCTTTTTGGCTTTTTCAGGATCAATAGTTTTTGGTGGTGCGTACTCTTGAACGTGTAGACGATCCCCATACAAGTCAACAGCGACATTAAAATCAGGTAAGTCAGCATCATACAAACGCAGGCAGAATACATTATCTTTCACAGCCCATTTTTTCAGGGTCTGCATGTTTTTCTGTAAACGATTGGCAAAATCTTCAGCACCTTCAATCGGCTCAAATTGCAGTGGTTGCCAAGTTTCGAGGAATGGCTTCACAACGCTAGCAGGTTTGATCTTGCCTAAACGGACGTAGATTGGCAATTTACCATTCATCAAACGCATGGTTTGCGGATCACTAAACGCCATCACGTCCGCTTGTTCAACGGCTGCTGCAATGACTGCGGCAGTTTGATTCGGGAAATTCTTTTGTAATAGCGCAGACAAGCCCAAATACAAGGCACGGTTAGAGGCTTTATCACCTAAGCGCTCACCATAAGGTGGGTTAGTCACAATAAAGGCAGTTTGGTTGCCAAGTTCAAAATCGGGCCAGTCGGATAGGGTGCGCTCTTCCATCTGGATTAGATCGAGCTGGTTTTCAAAACCGGCTGCGATGATATTTTGTTTGGTTGCTTTGACCGCTTCCCAATCTGCGTCGAAGGCATAGAACTTCGGTAAAGGTTGTTCAAGTGCTTGTTGATGGCGTTCAGCTGCTTCTGCTTTAATCGACATCCACAAGTCATGATTATGACCATTCCAGCCATTAAAACCGAAACGACGGACTAAGCCTGGTGCACGGTCTGTCAACAGCATTAAAGATTCAATAATGAAGGTACCCGAACCACACATTGGGTCCAAAATGATATCTGGGCGTAATTCTAGTAGTTTTGCTTTTTGCAAAATGGCGGCAGCAAGGTTTTCTTTGATTGGAGCATCCGTCATAAAACGACGATAGCCGCGTTTATGCAACGAATCACCCGATAAGTCTAGGCAGTAGGTATGTTCAGTTTTACCCGCAAGGACATACAAGGTAATTTCAGGTTGTTTGGTATCAATACTTGGACGACGACCAACCGCCTCCATGAACGAGTCCACCACACCATCTTTGACACGTAAAGTTGCGAATTGGCTGTTTACCATAATTTCACGTTCAACGTGCAAACGAATGGCAAAAGTACTTTGTGGTGCAAAAATAAGTGACCAGTCAAAGCTGATCGCACCTTCATACAGTTCTTCAGCAACATCACGCGCATCATGACTGCGTTCAAGTTCATGGGTATGAATAGGGAGCAGAACACGTGAAGCCAAACGTGACCACATGCAAATACGATAGGCTTGTTCTAATGTGCCTTTAAAAATTAAACGCCCTGGAAAGCGTTCAATTTGTTCGATGCCTAGACCTTGTAATTCTTCTTGGAGTAAGGTTTCTAGCCCATCTGCACATGTGACCCAATAGTTGCTTAAACGGGAAGAGCTATTCATAAATTAGATAGACCAAAATTTTAAAAAAATACTTCCTAAAGTTTAACTGATTTTGGCGTTGAAAGCTTTTTAAATTGCGTGTTTGCAAAAATAGATCATAGAAAAATACCCTTTTAATTACGTGGTTCTCAAAAACTGGTATGCATTTTGCTAAATCAAGAACAATAAATGGCGATGCGCATTGTAGTTTTACTTTACTTGTTCAATCTGCTGTGAACTCATTATTCGTATTAAATTTAATAAAACTGGGGGATTGAAAGAGATGTCTAATCACGGATTTGTTGCTCATCCTGAGGCTTTTTCTGCTGCAACTTTGATTTATACACGATTACGCCGTGTGTCTGGGCGCGTCATTGATGCGATGTACCTTGCGGAAAACAAGGCGTATGCCCGATATGTAGTCGATTTGGCTTTGGCAACAGGAGATGCAGAGTTGGTTCGTCAAGCTGAACGTTTACGCAGTTTTATGGATTTAGATACAGTGATTGAACTCGAGGTGATGACTGAAACCGTAGTTGAGCCGACTCATTATCGTGAAGATGAAGTGACTGAGGAAGAAATCTATCGTGCGCAGGTGCATCATCACTATATTGGTGCATTACGCTAAATCTTGTCGCAAATTAGGTAACTCATTATCTTAATTTAAGCCAATCATCTTAAATCCCAAATTTAGGGTGATTGGTCGGTTACGCTTTGAGTGATAAATTTTGTTTAAATTATCTTATTGAAATAACGCATAGGAAAATAAGAAAGCATTTTAAATATCATTATATTTTCTTTTGAGTGCCGAAAACTTCAACTGCCAAATCTGGGGAATCTCTGTATAATACGTTAACTTAACGTATAAGGAATCTCTCATGCACTTGGCGGCATTGCATACTCCGAGTCAGATTCAACTCAATAAAGATGGAAATCTAAAGCATTTCCTGACCATCGAAGGGCTATCGAAAGCCACACTCACGAAAATATTGGACACAGCGCAGTCCTTTTTTAATGACCAAAATCAGCTGATAACCAACAACCTGCTAGAAGGTCGTACGGTCATGAATTTGTTCTTTGAAAATTCGACTCGTACCCGTACCACTTTTGAAGCGGCTGCAAAACGTTTATCTGCAAATGTACTGAATATTGATATTGCACGTTCAAGTACCTCTAAGGGTGAAACTTTACGCGACACGCTGTGGAATTTAGAGGCGATGGCGGCAGATATCTTTGTCGTGCGTCATTCATCTTCAGGTGCAGCACACTTTATTGCACAGACAGTTTGCCCACATGTCGCAATCATCAATGCAGGCGATGGGCGTCATGCACATCCAACTCAAGCCATGTTGGATATGTTGACCATTCGCCGTGAAACCAAGAAGCCATTTGAAGAGCTGAGTGTCGCGATTATTGGTGATATTAAACATTCACGTGTTGCGCGTTCTGATGTTGCAGCTTTACAAACTTTGGGTTGTAAGGATATTCGTGTCATTGCACCGAACACTTTATTGCCACATGGTTTTGAAGAATATGGTTCAGGCGTGCGTTTATTTAACAAAATGGATGAAGGTGTGAAAGACTGCGATGTGATTATCACCTTGCGTATTCAAAATGAACGTATTGATTCGCCAGCCCTGTCTTCTCAATCTGAATTCTATAAAATGTTTGGTTTGAACAAAGAACGTTTAGCTTTGGCGAAACCTGATTGTATCGTGATGCATCCTGGTCCAATGAACCGTGGCGTAGAAATTGATTCAAGTATTGCAGATGGTCCGCAATCGGTGATTTTAAATCAGGTGACCAATGGTATTGCCGTGCGTATGGCGGTATTGGCGTTGTCAATGCAAGGTCAATTACAAGAACAAGGTCTATTAGAAGCGATTGCGGGATAAGAGAAAGTCATGAGTATTGTAAAAATTGAAAATGTCCGTGTCTTAGACCCAATTCAGCAAACCGACTCTGTGCAAACGGTTTATTTAGAACAGGGCAAATTGGTTGCTGCTAAAGATGCAGTTGAAGCGACACTGGATGGACAAGGTAAATGGTTAATGCCAACCATGGTGGATTTGTGTGCACGTTTACGTGAACCAGGTCAGCAACAGCATGGAACGTTAAAGTCTGAAGGTAAGGCTGCACGTGAGAATGGTATTTTGCATGTGTTTACCCCGCCAGATTCAAAGCCGATTGTGCAAGACAATGGGGCTTTGATTCACGGTCTGGTTGAAAAAGCCATGTTGGATGGTGGTATCTATTTACAAGTCATTGGTGCTCAGACCCAAGGTCTAAAAGGGCAACAACCTGCGAATATGGCAGGCTTGAAAAAAGGTGGTTGTACCGCTGTTTCAAATGCCAATGCTCCTTTTGCCAATGATGATGTCGTGATTCGTACTTTGGAATATGCTGCAGGTCTTGGTCTGACTGTCGTGTTCTATGCTGAAGAGCCACAAATTGCCAAAGATGGTTGTGTGCATGAAGGCTTTATTGCGTCGCGTCAAGGCTTGCCAATGATTCCAGCTTTAGCTGAAACTGTGGCGATTGCTAAATACCTACTGATGATTGAAGCAACGGGTGTACATGCACACTTTAGTTTGTTGTCATGCGGTGCTTCAGTTGAGTTAATCAGGATTGCGAAAGAGAAAGGTTTACCTGTAACCGCTGATGTCGCAATGCATCAACTGCACTTAACCGATAGTCTGATTGATGGCTTTAATGCCTTGGCACATGTGCGCCCGCCTTTACGCTCTGAAAAAGATCAAGAACGTTTACGCCAAGGCGTGAAAGATGGTGTGATTGATGCGATTTGTACGCATCATGAACCATTGAGCAGCTCGGCTAAAATGGCACCATTTGCTGAAACAGAGCCAGGTTTTACTGCATTTGATACCTATGTATCTTTAGGTGTGCAATTGGTTAAAGAAGGTCTATTTACTCCATTAGAATGGGTGGAAAAAGTGACTTTAGCCCCTGCTAAAGTGGCTAATATGCAAGACCGTTGGATGGAAGAAGCAGGTTGGGTCTTGGTTGATCCCGAGCTTGAGTGGACTTTGACCAAGGAAAGCATTTTGTCCCAAGGTAAAAATACACCGTTAATTAATCAGACTTTGACAGGGAAAGTATTACAAACTTTTCATGCTTAATTTTTGACAGACAAAAGCCAGCAATTGCTGGCTTTTTTTATAACTTGCTTTTGTGCAATGGTGAAAGAGGTTCTGAAAATACAATAATTTACACTGTTTAAAAAATGAGCATATACACTATTTCAATAATGCTTCAAAAGAATAAGAGGGCAGAAAATGCTGACGAATATTATTGAATTACTGCAGCAACAAGTGACACCCATGGTATTACAGTCGGAGACTGAACATTTACTTGAAAAGAAACATGCGCTAGATAACTTTTATCCTATTCTCTTAAGTTTGTTGAAGGACAAACCAGAATATATTTCAGAGTTACAAAATCATTTAAACCCGCGCTTGACCGATATTTTTACAACGCATACCTCACTCAAAGAAAAATTCATAGAAGCGATTGGAGCAACAGCACCGCCATCAGAAATAGAAGAGGCATTGAACCATGCAATTGCGCCAACCATAGGGGTACTGGAAACACAAGCTGGCTCCAGTAATCAGCATACCATTGAGCATTTTTTACAGCAGCATGCAACCGATATTGCAGTAGCTTTACCTTTGTGGGCGAAACCCTTACTGGCGGCATTAGGAGTGAATACCTTAGTTGGACAAACGGTACATCAAAGTCCAAGTTCGACGTCTTATATTGGATCTGAGAAAAGCACTCGCTGGTGGGTGCCAGTTCTATTTATTGTTGTATTGGGTTTGGTTTTCGCCTTGCTGTTTAAAATGTGTAGTCGAGAAGAACAATCTAGTACTGTAGCAAATACCAGAGTTGCGAGTGTACCTGCTAAATTTCAACTGACTACGGGACAAGATGGGTTACTTGTGACCTGTCAAATATTGACTGCAAATAAATCTTATATTGATATTTTACAGAATGAAGTGAAGCAGATTTTTGCCCACCCTGTGGGATGTGGGGCAGATGATAATATTAATTTGCATACGGCATTTATAGATCAGGATGCAATTCCGAGTGTATTGAAAATAATAAAAGGTACTCCAAATGTATCCATCACGTGGATGGGGGATCAATTGGCTATTCAGGCTGAAAGTAATACTGTTGCCAATGATCTGGTACAGCAAATACAACCTTTAGTTCCAAATATGCACATTGTGACTCAGCAACCATTAGATGTAAGCAAAGCAGTAGATACCAGTGTTAGTGATGCGGAAAAAGCCCTTTCAAGTTTGAATCAAGATCATATAAAAGCACTGGATGTTGCAACGGCATTGAATTTGCAAATCATTAATTTTGAGCCATATTCCAGTGAAATTCCTGAAATCAATAAGTCTATTTTAGACCAAGCTGCAGCATTAATTAAGCGCGCTCCGCAAGTAGAACTGGTAATTGAGGGGCATACAGACAATGTGGGAACTGCTCAAGAAAATAAAGAACTTTCAGTGAAAAGAGCACAAGCGGTGATGGAATATTTGATTAAACAAGGGGTGGATCCTGCCAAACTACAGGCTGTAGGTTTAGGTGCAGAGCAACCAATCGCGGAAAATGGTACGCCTGAAGGGCAATTTAAAAATCGCCGTATTGAGTTTAAAGTATTAAATACCGAAACTGGCACAGTTCGTAAGGTGAATGAGGAAGGCGTAAATTCTGGTGGATATTAACCGTTATACTCAAGCTGAATTGATGTAATGACAAATGACGCAAGAAAAGGACTTTGCTGTTGAGCGGTAAAGTCCTTTCTTATTGCATCTCCAATAAAGGTTAAATCCATGAAAATGCGATAAGTATTCATAGACAAGTTTGGGAAGTAAGCACCAATTGGCTTAAAATAGAATGCATGATGAACAGCAACAATAAACTTTGACGAGCATATAGATGAGAAGATCGATTCATAAAGAGCAGCATAATTTAGAAAAAACAGGGTGGTTGCGTGCTGCGGTGTTGGGGGCGAATGATGGCATTATCTCAGTCACCAGTCTGGTGATTGGTGTGGTTGCCAGTGGAGCAGGGCAACAGACGATTTTTATTACCTGCCTAGCGGGTTTAATTTCTGGTGCGATCTCGATGGCGGCAGGTGAATATATCTCGGTTAAGTCTCAATCAGATATTGAAGAAGCAGATTTAGCACTGGAACGTCGTGAACTCGAGATTAATCCAGAACAAGAATTAAAAGAGTTAACCCAAATCTATATTCATCGAGGATTGGATGAACAGTTGGCACATGAAGTTGCAGTTCAATTAACAGCACATGATTCTTTGGCTGCTCATGCACGTGATGAAATTGGTATTAATGAAATGACCGTGGCCAAGCCTATACAGGCAGCCTTGTCATCAGCCCTGTCATTTTCAGTTGGTGCAGTGATTCCCTTGTTGGCCGTGCTATTTGCTCCCGCACACTATCTCGCAAATTCAATTGTGATTGTTTCAATTTTCGCGTTATTGGCACTTGGTGCACTGGCAAGCTATACCGCAGGTTCTCCAGTTTGGAAAGGTGCATTGAGAGTATTATTTTGGGGATGTTTTGCAATGTTAATCACCAGCGCAATTGGTTCATTATTTGATGTGAGTGTGGCGTAGTACTCAGTATATAGCCTTTCATGACTTTCCGATGAAATGCAGCAGAAGCGCTTTAATTTTATTTTCCATTTGATAAAAATGTGATACTTATAACGTAATGTATCTGATAATTTGGATGCATAGAGGTTTCAGGACAGAAACTGGTAAGCGACAAAAAATTAAACAAGGAGTTTAAGATGCTTCAATTACTCAGAAAGTTACTTTGTTTCCACATTTATGAATATGAGCAAATGCAGGAAATAGGTGAACATCTGGAATGCAGAAAATGCGGGGATAATAAAACGACGTAGTGGTTGAATTGTTCCAGCTAAATCCGAAGTGAGCTAATCATTTCGGATTTTGTTCTTTTAAAGTCTGGGTAAATGATGAGTAAATTTTTCATCAAGTTTATTATCTGATTCGCTAAAGCCGTTACAATGATTTAATCCAGTTTTTACCGATTCAATATGTCTAAAGATTTTCAAAAAGAAACTTATATTGTAGATGATCAACTTGCGGATACGTTGACGTGGTTGTGTCATCATCAAGACTGTTATGAACGCTTTGAATATGATGCTATAGCCGAGCAATTAACTGTTTTTCATGCCAATGGCGCCGATATTATTCGAAAAGGGGATTACCTCAATGCACAATACGGCATTTTGATAACCGCACATAATTTTGCTGGTTAAGATGCTGATTATTGATTGAGTGAGTTATCAAATCTTAAATAAAATACAAATAAAAAAGCCAATTCTTAGAACTGGCTTTTTTATTAGGCTTAGGAACTTAAAAAGTCCTATTAACCTGCCATTGCATCTACAGAAAGTTCAGCAACAGTTGGTTTTGCTTTTTCAGCAACTAAACCTAATTTATTGAAGAGTTGTTTGTCACGCCCTTCACCTGCATTTGGCGTAGTGAGTAATTTCTCACCTGAGAACAGTGAGTTTGCACCTGCCATGAATGCTAATGCTTGGTCAGAATCAGATAAAGATTCACGACCAGCAGAAAGACGAATATAGCTTTCAGGCATAATGATACGCGCAACAGCGATTGTACGAATCCACTCAGTGACTTCTAGTTTTTCAACATCTGCCAATGGTGTGCCTTCAATTGGAACCAACATGTTGATTGGCACTGACTCTGGATGAAGCGGTAAAGTTGCAAGTTCAAGCAATAGACCAATACGGTCTGCTGTGTCTTCACCCAGACCGACGATACCACCACTACATACTTTCATGCCCGCACCGCGAACATATTCAAGTGTATTTAAGCGATCATCGAAAGTACGGGTACTGATAATATTTGAATAGTATTCGCGTGAAGTATCAAGGTTGTGGTTGTAGTAGTCTAGACCAGCATCTTTTAAGCGTTCAGCTTGAGACTGGTTTAACATGCCTAAAGTCATGCAAGTTTCTAAACCTAAGGCTTTTACTTCACGAACCATTTCAAGTACATAAGGCATATCACGCTCGTGCGGGTTACGCCATGCAGCACCCATACAGAAGCGAGAAGAACCAGATTCTAATGCCTCTTTTGCTTCACTAATCACTTTTTCTACGGCAATGCGTTTTTCTGCTTCCAGCTTTGAATCGTAGCGTGCAGACTGCGAGCAGTATTTGCAATCTTCAGGGCATTTACCTGTTTTAATTGATAATAAAGTGCTGACTTGAATGGTATTGGCATCGAAATGCTCACGATGAACTTTTTGTGCTTGGAAAACCAAGTCTAAAAAAGGTTGTTCATATAAAGCTTGAATTTCTTCACGCGTCCAATCATTACGTACAGTCATTCTAGGAAGTCCATCATCTGTATTCTTTATTGGCTTTAATAATACAGATTTCGTGCCAAAACCAAAGGCAAAAAAAACCAAAACTTATAGTATCTGACGATTAATTTTGGCAGATAGAATGAGCGATTAGATATAAGACTTAGTCACAAAGTCAGCTAATTTTAGCGAAAATTACGTGCAAAGTTTTTAAATTCGCTAGTGAATATTGTGGCAAACACGTAACTATCCTTTTTATAAAACAATAACTTTGCAAAGATCTGTAAAAGCTCGCTCTATAAATTCACCATAGAAACCTAGTTTTAAACTGTTTGAGATTTAAGCAGCTGCTCTTGAATTGCCCAGTCGATATGGACTTGCACAATGTCATCATGCAAGTGACGCGTTTCATGCAAAGTTTGTAGAATTAAGCTGGAAAATGGGGCATTTCCCAAACCAATTGCGATATTTCGCATAAAGCTTTGATAGCCTGTGCGTCGTATTGGACTGCCTTCGGTATTGGCTAAAAACGTTGCTTCATCCCAATGCCATAGATCTAATAAAGTAACTCGATCTAGATCATGGCGTGGATTAAAATCTTCAATACTGGCTTTTTGCGCAAAACTGTTCCAAGGACAAATCAGTTGGCAGTCATCACAGCCAAACACTCGATTGCCAATGCCGCGTCTGAGTTCTTCAGGGATAATACCTTTGTATTCAATGGTCAAATAAGCAATACATTTACGTGCATCAAGCATATACGGTTCGACAATGGCTTGCGTCGGGCAAATATCGATACAAGCTGTACAAGAGCCACAATGTTTGGTGGTTGGTGTATCAAAAGGTAAATCGAGAGAAGTAAACAATTCCCCTAACACAAAAAATGACCCTGATTTTTTATGAATGAGTAAGGTATGTTTGCCTGTCCAACCCATCCCTGCATTTTCAGCCAAAGACTTTTCGAAAATAGGGGCGGAATCTGCAAAAGGTCGGGATTCAAAATCACCTACACGTTCCCGAATACGTGTTGCCAAGGTTTTAAGACGTCCACGCATGATTTTGTGATAGTCACGTCCACGTGCATAACGCGCAATAATCGCGGCATTCGGTTCATTGGGAACATAGCGAGGCTTGGGTGTTTCCACCAAATAATTCATACGTACACAGATAATGCTCCGTGTTCCTGGAACCAGTAGGGTTGGATCGGCACGCTTGTCCAAGTTTTCTTCAAGATAGGTCATATCTGCATGATAACCACGCTTTAAATATTCTTTAAAACGCGCTAATTCTGCTTGAGCATCTGGTTTGGCAATGACACAATCAGCAAAACCCAAGTCTAAAGCCTGAGCTTTGATCCATACTTTCAGTTCTTGAGGATCAAGCTGTTGCAGTGAGATTTTTGAGGAAGAAGAGGTCGAAGCCATAAACCAATAATAGGGATAAACATGCAACGTTCAGTTTACCATAGCCGCGAAATTCAAGCATGGGAGCAACGTTGGTTTGCTCAGCAAAATTCATCATTGGGCTTAATGCAGCAAGCAGCTTGGACAATTGTTCAGCAGTTGTTGCCGCAATTTGAACAAAAGAAAATTAAAAAAATAGCAGTGTGGTGTGGGCAGGGCAATAATGCGGGGGATGGTTATTTTATTGCAGGTTATTTGAAACAGGCAGGTTTACAAGTCACTGTTTTAACCACTGAACGAGGACCTTCTTCTGATTTACATCAGGCATACTTATTTGCGCAGTCACAGCATATTTCGTTTACTGTTATCGAAACACTAATTACAGAATCTGAATTACAACAATTAGAATACTTTGAATGCCATATTGATGCCTTATTTGGCATAGGCTTGAACCGCGAGTTGAATCAAGCTTGGCAAAAGATCATTCATTTGTTTAATGCACAAGCGGGACTAAAAATTGCGGTGGATATTCCGAGTGGTTTGCAGGCAAATACGGGGCAGGCTTTACCTTGTGCGATTCAGGCAGATCACACTTTCACTTTACTGGGTTATAAAGCTGGCTTATTTACAGGACAGGGCAAAGAGTTTGTCGGTCAACTGCATTTACTGAGCCCTATTCCACGTGATGAAAAATTACATCCCATCGCTCTGTTATCAGCAAAGAATATTACTTTGCCGCAACGACAAGCGTTTGGTCACAAAGGTAGCTATGGGCATGTCTTGGTGGTGGGTGGTCATGCCGATATGGGTGGTGCGGTGATTATGGCAGCTGAGGCTGCTTTTCATGCGGGTGCGGGAAAAGTCAGTGTGATCTGTCATGCCAAGCATCATCAAGCAATTTTGTCACGTGCGCCGAATATTATGGTGCGAGATATTAATGCTTTGGATAAAGAGGGCATTCAACAACTCCTTTCACATATCGATGCCGTCTGTTTTGGCATGGGACTTGGACGGGATGAATGGGCAGCACAGATCTTTCAGCAGTGGTTCGAACTGCTCAATCAAAATGCGCATTTAGAAGTGGTATTAGATGCTGATGGACTTTGGTTTTTGGCGAAAGACCAGCAAAAGTTGAATGATCATATATATGCAACGCCGCATTCGGGTGAAGCTGCGACTTTATTGGGTTGTACAGCTACGGAAATTGAGCAAGATCGTATCACTGCAATTCATCGATTACGTGAAACCTTTGCAGGACAATGGGTTCTGAAAGGGGCAGGAAGTTTAATCTTAGAGGATGAATTGTATATTTGTACCCAAGGCAATGCGGGCATGGGAACAGGGGGGATGGGAGATGTGCTCGCAGGCATGGTGGCGAGTTTAAAGGCCCAATTCCATGAAGATATTACCTTACATGAAATTGTCAGCTTGCATGCCCAAGCAGGTGATCTGTTAGCACAGCAAGGGATGCGTGGTTTGCAGGCGCATGCGATGGGTGAAGCAATTTATCAAGTGGTGAATGGAAAGCAGTGATGAACAAGAGTTATAAACTTACTATTTCAGGCAAAGTTCAGGGTGTGGGCTACCGTCGCTGGTTTCAACGTCAAGCCATGCAATTGCAAGTTCAGGGATGGGTTAGAAATATAGCCACAGGTGAAGTTGAAGCTCTTGTCATTACAGATGCTGGAAAGCTTGAAAATTTGATTGAATGCGCTTATCAGGGACCACCACTTGCACAGGTCACCGAGGTGGTTTGGATTGAAATAGAAAATACGGTGCTAACGAATGATTTTCAAATCTTAAAGTAAATGAGTGTCAGACAATTTTTCAGATCTTTTAAAATTATCGTCTTCGGCTGCTAGAGCGACTACGCCCACGCGCCATGCCTCCCAGAGCATTCAATACAGCCAATTTACTCAAACTACCAGATGCATGTGCATGGCAAATGGCAGCAGCCAGTGCGTCGGCAGCATCGGCTTGTGGGGTCACACTGAGATTGAGTAACTTCACCACCATCATTTGCACTTGTTCTTTATCTGCTGCACCGTAACCGACAACAGATTGTTTGATTTGGCGCGCGGTGTATTCTGCGACTTGAAGGTCTAAATTCACTAGAGCTGCAATGGCTGCGCCACGTGCTTGACCCAGTTTAAGTGCGGAGTCTGGGTTTTGTGCCATAAATACTTGTTCAACTGCGGCTTCAGTTGGTCCGTGGAATTTAACAATACGCTCAACACCCGCGAAGATGCGTTTCAAACGCTCAGGCATATCTTTACTTTCGGTACGAATAGTGCCAGCATCCACAAAGCGTAATTTTTGACCGTCTTTTTCTATAATTCCATAGCCGGTGAGGCGTGAACCTGGGTCAATCCCAATGATTAATGACATAATTTAGCTTAATAAAATTGAAATATTGATGCAGATTTTGCAAGTGATCTTTAATTATATGTTTTTACGAAGCATGAAGAACAGTTATTTCGTTTGAATCATAGATTAGGCTGACTATTCGTCTATATTTTTCTCGGTTACTTCTGTAGTTCGTGATTCTGAATCAAATGGTTCAAAAAAAAAATCTAGTACGGCTGTGTTTAAACCAAGAAATTTGATCATCAAAGGTTTTGAATCAATTCTTACTTTAATGCCTAGGAAGAATCTAGAAGATTATTTACTTGAATTTAAGGGAGTTGATGCTCACTCGTACAGTCGTTGGTTGTGACTAGTAGGCTGTCTAAATTGGAGTCATAATTTATTAATCAGATCCATTTGTGTGATGAATAGGTGCATTCTACTGCACTTAAATAAGGACATTTCAATATCAGCCAAACCCTGTATCCAGCATCAAAGCAATGCAATAGATTAGGATTGTTTGTACTATTTTTTTGAGTCAGGACTTTAAAAATCAAAAAAAGCCCTTATAGATATTTTTAGTCATCAAAAAATAAAGTTTAAGTAAACTTTTAGATGATGACCTTTATTTTTATTTTAGAGATTTGATTAGTTTTCATGAAATTATTTCTGATTGTTCTTGCTGGCTTAATTCTGGAAGTATTCGTCTGGATCGGCGTAGGTGATCTCGTCGGCAGTATGTGGTACGTGTTTTTCTGGTTTGTCGCAGCCTTCTTTATTGGACTAAATATTGTCCGTAAATATTCGGCTGGGATTATGCCGCAAATGCAACAAATGCAAACTGGACAAATGAGTGGTGATCCTGCATTTACAGGGAACTTGCCGAAGATTTTTGCGGGTTTTCTATTGTTAATTCCAGGTTTAATCAGTGATGTACTCGCGGTACTGTTGCTTATTCCAGCAGTACAAACCGCATTACAAGCAGCGCTTATGAAAACCATGATGAAACGTCAGCAAGCCATGATGAATAAAATGATGGGTGGCATGATGGGAGATATGAATGGCGGCATGGGCGGAGCGCAAGGACAAAATCCTTTTGCCGATTTAATGCGCCAAATGCAAGATATACAAAATCAGCAGACTGGCGGTCAATACCGCGATTCTAGCGTAATTGATGGTGAAGCACGTGAAGTGACACCAGAAGCCAAGAAAATTGAAATGAAAGATATTAATAAATAATTAGATTCATTCAATCTATTATTAAACCGAAGTATCTTCGAAGATCCTTCGGTTTTTTTATATGTGATAAATACAGTAAAAAATTGAACAAGCGTTATAATCAGGCACTCATGCAATTTAACTGCTTTATAACAATATGTCTTTACTCCTTACCATCTGTGCTTTGCACTTTGTTGCTCAATTGACCCCTGGTCCCGATGTACTGCTGATCGCCAAAAGTTCGGCTTCCACAACACGATTAAATACCTTGAAAATCATTCTTGGCATTTCCGCGGGGATTGTGGTTTGGGTGGTACTCACCTTGTTGGGCTTTACCGTGCTGATTGAACAGTTCCCGTGGATTCAGCAAGTTTTAATGTTAATTGGGGGATTCTTTCTTGCTCGTATGGGATGGGGAATGCTGAAGGAAGGTCTAAACTCAGCGCAGAGTCCGCAGTTAGAGGGAACATTGAGCATGCCAGAAGGAAAGCAGAAGTTTTTTCTTTTAGGCTTATTCACCAATTTATCCAATCCAAAGACGCTGATTTATTTTAGTAGCGTATTTTCTTTGGCTTTGGGTTCTTCTGCGAATGCCAATTTAAAATCACAATTGGCGGTCATTATTCCTATTCAAACTTTTTTGGTGTTTAGTTTATTCATGTTCATCATGTCGACACCAAAAATCAAAGCCTTATATCAACGTGCAGGGCATTATATCGATATATTATCAGGTGCATTGTTTCTGGTATTTGCCATTTGGCTATGGTACGACGCTATTCAGATGTTTTGGGTGTAGTATCCGCTATTGAAATTGGTGTTGAAGTGGTATTTTCGATTTCAGTCTTCTTTGCAGTATCTGCATAACTGTTTGGTTTGAGCGTTGTTTCAGTGTTTTCGGAACCCTGAAATTTATGACTGCGGTTTGCACGCTCACGGAGTCCTCCTTTTTTGATGAGTTTTACCATCGATAAGTCCTCGACTGAATGACTGAATTTGTGTGTAGTTTACTAGAATAATTGGCATAGTGACATTGGATCAAAACTTATAAACCTCATTACATCTTTAAATTCATCACCATTAAAGAAAAGAAAAAGTAAAACAGAAGGCTAGTGACCGCTATATCAAATTTGAACGTTACAGTCGACTTTTCTGCATGACTTTGCTTGTACATTTACAAATAGTCACATAACATGAAGTAAGATTACATTTCCTTATGCTTGGGAGTGTGAAAATAAAAACAACGACTGCAGTCAAATAGGAGAATACCTATGCTGTACCAATACCATTGTGCTTGCTGCGACTTAGTGGTTGATTCAGATGTGAAAGAATGTCCGAATTGTGGCTCCCATAATATTCGTAGTCCATTTGGGTTCTGGATCTTCTGTATCGCGACCTGCTTAGCCGTGGTGATTGTGTTTAAGGTGGTACAAGTTTATCTGCATGATCAAGCAGGAACTCCAGTCCAGCCAACCTTATTAGAAACTTTACATTTAAGTAATGATAAGTCCTGACATAATTTCAGGACTTATATACTAAAGTGGCGAACGATTCATTTTCGAAACAGAGTATTGAGCTAAAAGACTTTACTGCGAATATGTGTAATACCGAAGTGTGCGTTGTGCATGGTCAACTATTGAGTGGCTTTTTCCATTGCATTGAATAGGTAGATACCGCTAGCTTATTGGGTATTCGGATTTTCGATCCAGATTTTCCAAATCAGCCCTGTTTCTTGATTAATATCTTCTGCAAGTGGGCTAAATGCAGGCGTCATTTCTTCGAAAAAAGGCCTGGCACTGGGAATGTCAATTTGCAATAAAATTAGCATCGGGAATCGTGCTTATTTTAATTCTACATGATGAATAGTACGGTGGTTTAGGTGAGTGTAAATAAAAAGGAGATCTGAATTGATCTCCTTTTTTATTATTTCCCCGTTTTGTCTGGGGTCATCAGCACCTGATTAATATACAGCTGAATCAAACGTTCACGTGAACCAATCGATTTTTGGTAATGTGTTGAATTCAGCAGTAAGCACGCGCCGTAAGTTACTGTCCAAACATAAGATTGATAGTCACGAATCGACATCGCACTGTTACTTTCTTTCAAATATTTTTCAGTAATTTCTTTGATACTTAAAATGCGAGCTTCACGAATTTTATAAAGTTCATCAAATAAGTTATTGAGTTTACGCTCATTGTTGGTCAAACGTTCTTCAATCACATGCAACAAAATAGTACGGTTCGAATTTAACATGTTGTAGAGCATGTATTCGGAAACGTAGGTATGAATGTCGGTATTGAATTTATGAGAGATATCAAGCAAACGTTGTTCGTTTAGAATAATGAGTTCTAAATACAGTTGATTTTTACTGTCGAAATGCTTGTAAATCGTGCCTTTCGCAATATCTAGCTCGGATGCAAGCTCTTCGAGAGTAATGTCTTGATTGTTATCAAGTAATAGCTTCTCGGCCATTGCTAAGATTTTTTCTTTACGTAAAAGAAAATTTTGTTGGCGTTCTGAATTCATGCATATGTTCCGTATAAGATCACTATAAAAGAACTTGAGAGAAGACTATAACAATTTTTTCTTTAACAGAATTAAACTATTGTAGAAGATGTGCCGATAAAAACAGCAAATAATCCAGTTTAATCATGAGTAAAACAAGATTGCTAAAGCCTTGGGAGAGATATCTAAATTTTGATACCTATCTACAACTCGGTCAAAATAATGATTTTAAAAGGCTTTGTAAAGTTAAAGTAATGCCCAAATTGCAAGCAATTATGATAACTCTCCAGTGATTTATGCATCGTCTGAATAAATAGGATGACCAATATTGAAACCAAGACACTTGATATATAAATTGATAAATTATGTGATTAATCTTGAATAGTCATCAAAGGTTTCATCTACATCGTTAAATCTAAATAAATTGTAGGCGCAATCTGATAACGAATTTTATTCCGATGTTCTGAAAATGTCCGTGGTAATTTGAATTAAAAGAAAAAAATCAAGCTTTATAACGAAAACCATAAGGACACGAGAAATGTTAGCTCTGCATAAATCCTGCATTCGAGATGTTTTACAATTGTAGTGGTGTGAATGCGAGATCGATACAGTTATTGCAAGTGATCATCTTCTAGATCAGTCAGAAAAAACCCAATGTACTTTATGTCTGTTGGCTTAAGAAAATTGAATTTTTGCATCACAAAGTGCGGTCAAACAAAGTGGTTTCTTTGTTTGACTAATAGCTATTGAGTAATTCTTCACACCTGATCTGGTATATCGCATCTTAATTTATAAGTAACGGTTTAAGTCAAAATAACAAGTTTAGGTTGAGCCTAGACTCACAAGGAGAAAGTGAATGATTGTCATTGCGACGGATATTCCTGCCATTGAGAAAATTGTTTGGGAAGCATTTGATAAATATGCGCCGCCAGATAGCTATTGCGGTATGGATGATATAAGAGCACAACATGCCACAACGGCAGCATGCTGGTTTCCGAATGTAGATAAGTTGTTGGATTTGCCAAATTTGGAATTGGTGCATTCAATGGCAGCAGGGGTTGAGCATCTCAACATTCAAGCGCTGGAGGGTAAATATAAGGTCTGTCGTATTGTGGACAGTAGTCATAAGTCTGCCATGCTGAACTATTTGCTTTGGGGTATTTTATATTTCCAGCGTCATTTCGACAGCTACCTGAAAAACAATCAACAGGCAATTTGGCAACAACTTCCGCAACGCCCATCATCAGAGTTCTGTGTGGGGATTATGGGACTAGGGGAACTGGGGCATCATATTGCTTTAAAACTACGCGATATGGGTTATCCAGTGGTGGGGTGGTCTAATTCAGCCAAGAATATAGATGGTGTACGGACTTTTGCGGGTAAAGAAGAATTTGCAGAGTTTATTCAACATCCTCAAGTGTTAATTAATTTGCTGCCGTTAACTGCAGAAACCAAAAATATCCTTTCTGCTCAAACTTTTGAGTTGTTACCTCAGGGTGCTGCCATTATTAATACGGGGCGTGGCGGGCATTTAAATGCGTCAGATTTATTGGCCGCACTTGATGCAGGACATTTAAGTGGGGCAATTTTAGATGTATTTGAACAAGAACCATTAAGCCCTGAGAATCCATTGTGGCATCATCCTAATATTGTGGTGACCCCACATATTGCTTCGCATGCGGACTTAAATGTGGTGGTTCAGCAAATTGTGCAAAATGATCAGTATGTGATGGCGGGTAAGCGATTATTGAATGAAGTCGATGTGGTACGTGGTTACTAGACACTAGCTTAGTAAAGATCAAGCAGGAAATTGCTTTTACAATAAATACTTATTTGTATAAAACCTAGAAGTGGCTACTTGAGTTGCTTCTAGGATTTTTTTTTGCTGCTGAAAGTATTTTGAGTCGTCATGCAATCAGGAGTTTAGTCGAGAAGATTTAAAAAATAAATATAAATGATAATAAGTATCATTATTATTCAAAGTGTTTTATTATTTTATTTCAATGGACTGATGAGTACTTGTTCTCATTTTGGAGCTTTCTATAAAAGGAAGTCTTGAATCATTTTTTAGTTTGTAAAGCCTGTGAAGATGTTGTCATCTCGAGCACATAGGTTTAAGTGCAAAAAGTTCAGTCCTCTTACAACTTCATTTTAATTTTCTCGCGAATTTCTTGATATGAATAAATTCTCTATGTCTGCACCCAAGCCCTTGTATCTTGCCATGCAAATCATCTTTTTATCTTCTAGCGCTATAAGCTTTGCGCATGCGGAAACCAGTGACGAAGAGGTAAGTCATGAGCCCGTATCGCAATTAGAAATTATTACCTTAAAGGCTGAGGATAAAACTGCTGTCACGGAAGATACGGGAAGTTACACCACAGGCAGGAGTAACACGGCAACGAAATTAAATCTTTCTTTAAGAGATACGCCACAGGCGGTGAAAGTCTATACCCGTGAATATTTAGACGACCGTAATATCGAGTCATTCCAAGATTTAATGCGTAATGTGACGGGAGTGACGGCAACACGAACCGATGAGCGCCAGAGTTACTATGCCCGAGGCTTTCAAATTGACTATTACCTGATTGATGGTTTACCTACCACCATGTCCTTGGCTGAAGGTGATTTTGATTTAGGAATTTTTGATCGGGTGGAGGTAGTCAAAGGGGCAAATGGTTTAATGACGGGTGCTGGTAATCCTGCTATGGGATTAAACTTTATTCGTAAACATGCCAATGCAACAGAACTGACTGGAAACATTGAGGCTTCCGCCGGGTCTTGGAATAACTTTTCTAGCTCGGCAGATCTTTCTGGTGCATTGAATGAAGATGGTTCATTACGTGGACGCATGTTGGTGAAACATTCGCAAGAAGATTCGTTTATGGATTTTTATGCCAAAGAGCGTAATGTCCTTTATGGCGCATTGGACTATGATTTAAGCGATTCTACCAGTATGTCGCTTGCGGCAACCTATCAACAGTTACAACGGGATGGGATTCGATGGGGTGGTTTACCCGCTTTTTATAATGATGGTACGCAAACCCAATTTGATCGCTCCTTGACGGTCAGTTCAGATTGGACCTATTGGGATGTGAATACCACAGCCGTTTTTGCTTCGATCAAACAAAAGCTTTATCAAGATATTCACTTAAATGTTGCCTATACCTATCGTCGAGATGATAAAGAAACCGCGTTGCTGTATGTGGCTGGTAAAGTAGATAAAGCCACCAACAAGAGCTTAGGGGCTGTTTCGGTGTATTCATCCGATGTACGAAATGATGAAAACAATGTCGATGTGTATGTGAATGCACCCTTTACCATTGCAGGTCGAGAGCAGGAAATTGTGCTGGGTGGTTCATGGAATAAAGTCGAAATTGTCAAAAACAAATATGGAACGATACAGGGTAAAGATGGGGATTTAATGATTAACACTCCAAATCAACTGGATTTTTCCAATATGAATACCCAGTTATTGACTCCAATTACCAATCCTAAAAGTTTGGCTTTGAATGAAACCACACAACAAGGGGTTTATATCTCAGGTAAATTTCAAATTTTAGATCCCTTAAAAATTGTCGCAGGTGCAAGATTGTCCGATTGGCAGTTCAAGGCATCGGATAGCAAAGGCGATCGGGAGTTTGAGCATGAATTTACCCCGTATTTTGGCGTGATCTATGACTTTGCTCAGGATCATTCATGGTATGCCAGTTATTCCGATATGTTTAAACCTCAAAATCGCCGTGATGCCGAAGGGAATTATCTTGATCCGATCATAGGGAAAAATTATGAAACAGGAATTAAAAGCGAGTTCTTTTCGGGACGTTTGAATACGGCACTGTCTGCTTTCCGTATTGAGCAAACCAATTTTGCAGAGGAAATTCCTGGAGGAAAAGTTCATGTAAATGGAGTTGAACTTTCTGAAAAGGCATATCGTGGGGTAGATGGCGTGGTCAGTAAAGGGGTTGAGTTTGAATTAGACGGAGAGATTAATGATCATTGGGGCGTAAATTTTGGGATTGCTAATTTTGAGGCGAAAGATGCTGAGGGTAATAAAGTCACGACCACCAGCGCGCGTACCACCTCAAATTTATTTGTTAAATATAAACTGGATCAGTGGAGTGCAGGCGCAGGTCTCAATTATCGTAGTAAAACCTATACTGGCACTGGCAGCGATCGTATCGAACAAGATGAGGTCTGGTTGACCAGTTTAATGTTAGGTTATCAAGTCGATCCGAACATCAAACTGCAACTGAATGTCGAAAATATCTTTGATGAAGTTTATTACGATGGCATTGGTGCCAACAGCATGAACTATGGCACACCGCGAAACGCTGTGATGAGTGTGCATTATCGTTTCTAAGACTTTGACGTGATGTAAAAAGCCCTATTTAGGGCTTTTTTATTGAGAGGAGACAAAATCTAAGTAATTTAATAAGGGCGACTAAAAATAGATAAGAAGTTAAAAGGTGCTGTAGTTATAGATGGGGGGATGGCTGGATTAGCATTCACCACTCAATCACCACCCAATTGGTTTAAAAGCCAAATTTAGAGGTCCATTTATTTGAAGCGGCAGCCCAGTTTTCTGAAATTAGGATGTGTATTTCCTTTGGTGCCAATGCGTTCAAAGCAATTCAACTTTGGGGATTAGCGGGTGGATATGAAAGTATTGTCGATAAAGGTAAAAGTACCATTTATAGATATCTATTCGATGTCGTAACCAATTCGTGTCTCTTGGACACGTTGCCTCCGCGTGACATAACAGTCTATGAGCGTAATAGTGAAGTGAAAGAGTTTGAACTGCCGTTTGCGTTGAAACCGTTAAATGTCAGTGCCAATGGTATAACCATTGCGATGACTTGGAAGTGCGCACGTGGGTTATCCAAAGTATTCAAAACATTTTCCAACGTTTGTAGGAGCGTACAAAATAATCTTAAATCTAATTTTGAATTTTGAGCGTTATGCTTGAGTCACATTCGGTGTGCAGCAACGCACTGCAAAACCATGCAGAAAAAACCTGAAATATGTCGCAGAAAAGCATTGTTCAATGCTTAAAAATTGTGAATACTCATGCCCGCAAAATTCAGGTTGTAAGATTATCTTTTGGGGTTAGGCAATTACTGTGAATACGTATCCATTTTCATTTTCTCGACTACAAAAAACATTGCTGGCAGTTGGTTCATTTTCATGTATTGGACTCAGTTCAGCATTAACACATGCAGCAGATGAAACTGATACACAGCAATTGGCAACCATTACTGTCACTGCGGAAAGCGCAGAAACGGCATATTATCAACCGAAAGTGAATTTATCGGGTTTTACTCAGCAAAACATTGCAGAAATTCCAGCCTCGATTCGCACCGTTACAGCGGCACTTATTGCAGATCAACATGCCAAAACCTTAACTGATGTGGTCAAAAATGATGCTGCGGTTGGCGATGGCTATGCACCAATTGGTTATTATCAAAACTTTGTGATGCGTGGTTTTAGCTTAAATGCGGGATCAAGTTATCTCATGAATGGCAACCTGTTGCGCGGTGAGCAAAATGTTGCGCTTGAAAACAAAGAGCAGGTCGAAATTTTAAAGGGAATCAGTGCGATTCAAAGTGGGATGTCGACACCAGGAGGTGTAGTCAACTACGTGACCAAGCGTCCGAAAGATATTCGCTCCATTACTGTTGAAGGAGATAGTCATGGCGGTAATCGTGTAGCGACCGATTTAGGTGGTCTACTTGGAGATCAGCAGCAGTTTGGTTATCGATTGAATGTTGCAAAAGAAGAAATTCATCCATATGTAGACCATGCGGATGGTCAGCGACTGTTTGGTTCTCTGGCTTTGGACTGGAAAGTTTCAGATCGATCCAAACTTGAATTTGATATTGAATCACAACGTCAGCGTCAACGCTCTGTGCCAGGTTATCAGTTACTTGATGGTACAACCGTGCCGACTGGTGTGGAATGGGATCGATTACTTGGCTACCAAAGCTGGGGCAAACCTGTCACCAATGAAAGCTTTAATACAGGTTTAAAATACACCTACAAGTTCAATGACAGCTGGGCCGCAAATGTGGCTGCATCACACAGCCGTGTGGTGGTAGATGACTACTCAGCATTTCCATGGGGATGCTACAGCAGCATTTGCCAATATACTGGTTTGGGCAATACCTTTGACCAAAATGGCAATTACGATATTTATGATTTCCGTAGTCCCAATGACACCTATTTGACCAATCAAGTGAAAACGGGGCTCAACGGTCAATTTAATACAGGAACTTGGCAACATCACCTCAGTTTAGAATTGTCACAGACATATAAACGTCGTGCTCAATATGATGCGATTTTTCAACCCGTAAGCGATGCTTTTGAAGCTACAGGGAATATGAATAGTGATCCTATTGAATATATTCCGAGTGAAAAAACCTTAGGTAATCATTACAAATCATTAAATAGTGAACAAACTGCTTTAAACCTATTGGATCAAATTGACTTTAATACTCAATGGTCAGTGCTGTTAGGCGGTAAGTTGCTGCATTTAGATGAGAAGGCGTATGCAGCGGACGGCAGACAAATCCGCGACACTAATTTTAACCGTTTCTTGCCACAAATGGCGGTGATGTATCAACCGTGGGAACGTACCCATGTCTATGCATCTTATGCCAAAGGCTTAAGTGATGGAGGACAGGCGCCGTGGATGGCATTTGGTAATGCGGATAAAGGTATTGAAGGGAATGCAGGTGTGACTTTAGCACCTGTTCATTCAACCCAATATGAACTGGGAATTAAACAACAATGGCAGGCAATGTTGTTTACCGCAGCCGTATTTGATTTAACACAAGACAATCAATATACCAATTCAGATAATTACTACTTGACTGAAGGTGAACAGCATAATTTAGGTTTGGAGTTAGGCTTGCAAGGTCGCTTGGCTGAAAATCTTGATATGACTTCGACTTTGGCATTGATCCGTTCACGTTTAACAGGAGTTGATGTCGCCGAATATCAAGGGCATCAAACTCAGAATGTACCGACTGTCCGTTTCGCAAGTCATCTATCATATAGCTTGCCGCAAGTAGACGGTTTACGCCTATTGGCAGGGTTGCAGTACAGCAGCAGCAAATATGCCAACAAGGTAGGTTCAGTTAAAGTTCCGAGTTATACCGTATTTGATGTGGGTTCAGCTTATAACTTCCGTGCCTATGGTTATGACAATACCTTGCGTCTAAATGTGGATAATCTGTTCAATAAAAAATACTGGCGTGATGCAGGCAGCTTCGCTGGAGATGACTATTTATTCCTAGGCGCACCGCGTTCAGCACAATTCTCATGGACGGTAAATTTCTAAATCTAGATTTTTAGTTCATTAAAACTAGACTGTTTGAGTGTTTCACTTGAGCAGTCTTTTTATTTGGGGGGAATGAAAGATCGCATTTGCTCAAATCAGGTATTTGGCTACTCTGCACTTTTTGAAAATAGAAAAATACAGGTGTGTGATTAGCAGATCTGTAAAACACTGAAGAAGCAAATATTTAGTGTACTTGTATCTGTTATATTTTTTCTTTAAAAACTGTACCTACACTTCCTCCATGTGATGCTTAAAATGATGATTAATATGAGTTATGAGCAAGCATCGATGGATTTTTTCTTTAAAAAAAATAAGGCATGGTTTGTGTTTTTTATCATCACTGTATATTCATTTCTGGGTTTTTTTATTGGCTATGTGATCTGGGAATACGTTTTACAGTAAAACTGAAGACAGCAAAAAACACAGAATCTAGCCCCAAATGTCTGTTTCAATTGGAAGTTGTTTGACGTAAAGAGCAGCAGCTTAGCTCTTCTTCAGCAATTTCAACAATCACGATTGACTCAAGGATGCAGATTATGCCTGCATCGCTGAAATTTGTTCAATCAAGAGATCGAGTGCCTGAATAATAGTTTCATTCATTTCAAAGGAACAGTTGATGCGAATGTGGTTTTGCTTTTTATTCTTGCGATAAAAGAGAATACTTGGGGCAATCCCAATATCATTCAGAATCATTTTTTCATAAATACGGCTGCTGTCTACATCTTCAGGCAGTGTCACCCAGAGAAAGTAGCCAGATGGATAATAATGTACACTGCATTTTTCGGGTAAGTTCTTGCTGAGATATTGATAATATTGAGTTTTAAGTCTTTTTAAAGTCGTACGCAGACCTTTCAAATGTTTTTCATAATGACGATGCGAGAGATAATCCACCAGTGCATTTTGAATAAATGAGTTGACAGAAATGGTGCTCATTAATTGTAAATGCTGGATATGTTCTGAAAACTTCCCTGCATAGACCCAACCCACACGGAAACCCGCACCTAAGGTTTTGGAAAAGGAAGAGCAGTGCAGCACCAGATTCTGCTGGTCATAATATTTCATGGACAGCGGCTTTTTCTGATCATAATAAAGCTCTTCATAGACATCATCTTCAATCAAATAGATGTCATGTTGATGCAGCAGTTTCGCCAGTTCAAATTTGATTTCATCACTAACGGTAAATCCAATCGGGTTATGGCTATTCAGCATCAGCAAGCAGACCTTGATTGGATAGCTTGTGATGGCTTTTTTAAAGGCTTCCAGATCTAAGCCATGTTCCGGGTGTTCAGGAATGGTGATCACCTTTAAACCGAGATTTTCTGCCGCTTGCCATGCGCCGTAAAACACAGTTTCTTGCAGCAGAATATAGTCACCTGCTTGGGTCATGGCTCTTAACGACAGATTCAAGGCATCCAGACCACCCGAAGTAATCACAATATCTGAAGGATCGGTGGGAATACCTTGCATGCAGTAACGTTGCGCAATTAGCTTTCGTAGCTCGTAGTTACCCGGTGGTAAGCTTGGCATTTGCTCATAACCGACACGGTACTTCGCCTGCTGTGCTAAGGTCTGCATCAGTTTTGGTGAATAAAGCAGTTGGCTATTGGGGAAAGCACTGCCTAAAGGCACAATTTTCTCAGATTGAATGGATTTTAAATATCGAAAAACGATTGAGTTAATTTCGATTTTTTCATTCACAACCACTTTTTTCGCGAGGGCAGCTTGTACAGGATTTTCAGCAATGAAGTAGCCTAATTTTTCTTTGGAATAGATCAGTCCTTGCGCTTCCAATTCCTGATAAGCATTCATCACGGTAATTAAGCTAAAGCCAGAAATCTCGACTTGTTGTCTTAAAGAGGGCAGTTTCTCATGCGCTTTCCACGTCCCTGTTTCAATCAGATGTTTTAGGCTTAAGGCGAGTTGTTCTGATTTATACATAAAGTGTCATGCTCATATGAGAAAGGGATAGCCGTGATTGCACCGCTATCCGAAGTTTTATTCATTACGTTTTTAATAGGCTAGGCTCAGTAGCAGTTTAAAAAAGCCAGCAATTAAGCCTAGGGACAAGAAACCAAAACACCATAATAATATGAACCATGCTGTAGGGCTCAAACGATTTTGCATTTTTTTCATCAGCTTCACCTTGCTTAATGATAGCCTTCATCACCAATACGCACTTTGTCACGGAATACCCAGTAGGACATAAAGGTGTAAGTCAAGATAATCGGAATCAGAATCACAGCACCAACCAGTGCAAATTTCATGCTCGATTCAGGCGCTGCTGCTTGCCAGATGGAAACTGAAGGTGGAATGATGTTGGGCCATAAACTAATTACAAAACCTGTAAATGCCAGAAACACCAAACCAAGCGTTAACACAAAAGGTTGCTTATCTTTTCGCTGCGTACATGCTTTCAAAATAAAACTAGAGCAGATCAGGACTAAAACAGGCACAGGGCTGAAATAGAACAGATTTGGCAAGCTAAACCAGCGCTGTGCAATTTCAGGATGGTTGATTGGGGTATAAATACTGACTGCACCAAATACGATGAGCAGCGTGATGATCAGCTTAGGCATTAGCGTGTACATCTTCGCTTGTAAATCAGCCTCGGTTTTCATGATGAGCCATGCGCAACCTAATGCGCTAT
Organism: Acinetobacter zhairuonensis; assembly: GCF_022601715.1. Classification (GTDB taxonomy): domain Bacteria; phylum Pseudomonadota; class Gammaproteobacteria; order Pseudomonadales; family Moraxellaceae; genus Acinetobacter. The sequence goes on from NZ_JAKVIM010000001.1 coordinate 363,405, forward strand.
ACATGATGACCACACCCAAGCCTACGAACAAAGAGAATGGAGTTAGCCAATCGAGTGGACCGCCACTGTAAATGCCGTTTTGTGTTTCAATCCCTTGAATATACGCTCCAAGAATCACCCCTTGGAAAAAGCTGGAGAAGAATGAACCCCAAATAAAGGCTTGATCCCATAAGGGTTTACTACGATGGGCTTTAAAGCGAAATTCAAAAGCCACGCCTCGGAAAATCAAGGCGATCACCATAAAAATGATCGGTAAATACAAGGCAGATAACACGGTGGAGTAGACCAAAGGGAAGGCGGCAAATAGACCTGCACCACCCAAGACCATCCAAGTTTCATTGCCATCCCAGACTGGGGCAACGGTATTCATCATGACATCACGTTCTGGTTGTCCTTGAATAAATGGAAACAAGATACCAATCCCAAGATCAAAGCCATCCATGATCACGTAAATCAATACGCCCAAGCCAATAATCCCGACCCAGATTAATGCAAGATCAATCATGATGTTTCTCCTTATTCGAAGGTGTTTGGCTTGTTGAATCATCGACGGATTCTTCGACAGCACTTAAGGGACGCATAGGAGTTTTAAAGTGTCCTGGACCTGCAAGCTGTGAATCGACACTGTCGATATGCTCGGGACCTGACTTGATTAATTTCAACATGTAGTAGATGCCTGTACCGAAAACCACGGTGTAGACCAGTACAAAAATAATCAGACTGAGACCCACTTGATCTGCGGTGACGGTATGCGATAGACCATCTTGGGTACGAATCACGCCATAAACCACCCAAGGTTGTCTGCCGACCTCCGTAGTGACCCAACCTGCAAGCAAGGCAATGTAACCTGTAGGCCCCATAAATGTTGCAAAGCGATGGAACCAGCGGCTCTCATATAAACGGTTTTGCTTACGTAGCCATAGGGCAGTCAGAGACATCAACACCATCAGCATGCCGAGTCCCACCATGACGCGGAAACTCCAGAACACCACTGGAACAGGTGGACGATCTTCAGGAGCGAAGTCTTTTAAGCCTGTAACTTTGCCATCCATAGAATGAGTTAAAATTAAGCTGCCTAAATTCGGAATGCCAATCTCGAGGTTATTACGTTCATTTTCCATATCAGGCAAAGCAAATAGCAGTAACGGCATGCCATGATCATGATTGGTTTCCCAGTGACCTTCAATCGCAGCCAATTTAGTGGGCTGATGTTTCAAGGTATTTAGACCATGCTGATCCCCAATGACCACTTGCAGACAAGACGTCACGAGCACCATCCATAGTCCCATAGAGAAGGATTTTTTCACCAGCTCATCACGACGACCTTTGAATAAGTGCCATGCGGCTGTCCCAACCACCAATAAGGAAGATACGAGAAACGCTGCAGTTGCCATATGCGCAAAGCGATAGGGGAAGGATGGATTAAACACAATTGCCCACCAGTCAGATGGGACAATAATGCCATTTTCGATGGCAAAGCCTTGTGGAGTCTGCATCCAGCTGTTGGAGGATAAAATCCAGAACATGGAAATACAGGTACCAATCGCAACCATCAAGGTAGCAAAAAAGTGAGCTTTAGGACCGACACGTCCCCATCCGAACAGCATAATGCCGAGAAAACCTGCTTCGAGGAAAAAGGCACTCAGCACTTCATAAGCCAATAATGGACCAGTGACTGAACCTGCAATGCGGGAAAACTCACTCCAGTTGGTGCCGAACTGATAGGACATGACAATGCCAGATACGACGCCCATGGCAAATGCGACAGCAAAAATTTTGATCCAGTATTTAAATAGATCTTTGTAAATCGGGTTTTGCGTACGTAGCCATTTCCATTCTAGTAATGCTAGAAAGCAGGCTAAGCCAATCGAAGTAGCAGGAAAGATAATATGGAATGAAACAGTAAATGCAAACTGTATGCGCGCGAGCTCTAGCGCGGTTAAACCAAGGCTCATAGGAACCCCCTTTGCAGAGATAGAGTTCTGAGATTGACTAAACACACACTGTTTATTTCAGTGTTATATAAAATTATAGATCGTTTCATCAAAACTACCTACTTTGAATAATTATCCAGATTTTGCAGGACAGGGAATTCAAGAAGTAGGTACAAGAATACGTGATAAAAAATATAACAGAGAAAGTCGATAAAAACACTCTGTTATATTCATACAGTGCGATTTTGTAGCTACTGCTGAGTTGAAAAAAAATCAAAAATGTTTGAAATGAATAAATCTTGATGGTGCGGACATGTTTGTTACAGAGAGTCTGAATAGAATTCCTGAGCTTGTAGAGCAGGGTGCTTTTTCAGAAAAGTTGCAAAAGCAACTGATACAGAAATTTGTCAATTTAGAAGCCACCCTACTACGTGCAAAAGTATTACGTGAACTTTCCAAGGCGAAAGTCGATTATATCGTGCAGTCGGCCATTCAGCAGGAGCAATCAAGCTTAGCTTACTTGTTTTCGCCTTTTATTCTGGGAAATTTAAATCAAACCACCATCTATCATAGCCAAGCAAGCCTACCTGTACTGAATCTATTAAACCGTTACTATCAGGCCGAGAAAAAACAGCACATCAAAATGGATGATGTCCTGCAAGCCTTGAATATTTATTTAGATCTGCATGATACCGACTTAGACGATGTGGAATTTTTCTATTACGCCTTGCTAAATGCCTTGTGCCGAGCAGATGTCGCCCAGATATATTTAATTACCCATTTAAAGCTTGATATGAAGAAAATTGCGGCAGTTGAACAGTTTTTTATGATCAAGATTCATGTTATTGCAACGGATCCATTAGACAAAATCATGGACAGCGCTGAACTCGACATGCGTCAGTTAATGTTTAAACGCAAAGATCAAAGCTATATCGAATTGTGTGAAAGATTCTCCAATCTTAATGCACAGTTGCTTTCTGTGAGCGGTCGTTATCATCAACTTCAAGCCAAGCAACTGGTGGAAGATATGTTCTATGCAGAGCATATTTATGAAAAATTATCGGTCTATGCCGAGTATATGCAGACCTGTATTCAGAATGGTGTGTCAGGGCAGTCGGTGGCTTTATTTGCCTGATCTATTTCAATTTCTATTGAACAGAGGGGAAGCTTTGAGCATGTAATAAGTTGAAATATATTGCCATTAAATCGCTTATAATCCCATGTGCAAAATCGAAAAAAATGATCGTGCAATGAATGATAAATTGACATGTTTTAAGGAGAATGGTTTTGGCCCAACTGCAAGCTGAGGTAGATGTCGTCATTATTGGCGGTGGACAAGCAGCACTTTCAACAGCTTACTTCTTAAAACGGAAAAAGATTTCATTCATTATTTTAGATAATCAGCAACATGCAGGTGGTGCATGGTTACATGCTTGGGAGTCACTTCGCCTATTTTCTCCCAATACATGGAGTTCATTATCTGGCTGGATGATGCCCACAACAGCAGATACTTACCCAACTCGTGATGAAGTGATTGCCTATTTGACCGCATATGAGCAACGTTATCAATTTCCTGTCGTACGCCCAGTACAAGTCGATCATCTTGAACAGCAGCGTGGCTATTTAGATGTTTATGCGGATGAGCGTTATTGGAAAGCAAAGGCGGTCGTGAGTGCAACGGGGACTTGGGGACAATCTTATATTCCTAAGTATCAGGGTGTTGAACATTTTGAAGGGCTACAATTACATTCTGCTGATTATGTAAATGCGGAACCGTTTAAAAATAAACGTGTTTTAGTGGTGGGTGGTGGAAATTCAGGTGCGCAAATTCTTGCTGAAGTTTCAAAAGTTGCGGAAACCACTTGGGTGACCATGACACCACCACAGTTTCTGGCAGATGATGTAGACGGTCGAGTCTTGTTCCTTCGAGCAACAGAGCGCTTAAAAGCACAACAAGAAGGTCGCAGTATTGATCAGCCTGTAGGTGGTCTGGGGGATATTGTGATGATTGATACCGTGAAAGAAGCGAGAGCACGGGGCGTATTACACAGTCGGAAGCCATTTGTGTCATTTCAGCAAAGTGGCGTGATTTGGTCTGATGATTCTTATCAACAGGTTGATGCAGTGATCTGGTGTACAGGCTTTAAGCCCGCGCTCAATCATTTGAAAAGTCTTGATCTTGTAGAACCTAATCAAACAGTTGCTGTGGAAAATGGTCGTTCGATGAAAGTGCCCAATCTATGGTTAGTCGGTTATGGGGAATGGACAGGAATGGCATCTGCGACCTTAATTGGCGTGTCCAGAACGGCTAGACAAACAGTAGATGAAATAGCGGCTTATTTGGCTGAGTCAGTATAATCCTGCATCTATCATGATAATGAATGAGTCAACATGTACGGGGAATCAATTCGGTTCGCCCAATACGCCATTACATCAAGCTGATGAGTTTTTTACTTCTGATAGCACTCTAAAAATCATGGATCTGCACCGAGATCAGACACACGTTTCTAGATTAGATCAAAGCTTGGTTTCTAAAAGTATTGAACTATCAATAAGTGATCAAGTCTTATGCATTATGTGAATTTTGCTTAAATCGTGTGATAAAAAATAAATCATTTCATTCATCTCCTTGATTTTAAGGAGACGAAATTTACATCTGAAGCAGTACTTTCTAGCCACTTTTCGCCATTTAATTTTTATTCTTTTTATATTAGATTATTAATGATTATTTAATATAACTTATTGTTTTATATTTATAAAATATATTGTTTCTTAATGATCTCTTTTATGCAAACTCAATCCGATTGGAACGTGAGGTGATTTTAAACATGAATTTTACTCACTTTGTGTTGAGACTAAATCATTTTTATTCATGTAGTGATTGCGGTATAAATTACACCATTCAAGCAATTTAGATTTAATCTCAAAAATTAGGATGACAATCACCATGAGTAAAGAGTTTGCATGTTCAATCAAACGCATTCGTTTTGATGAAAACTATCAACCAGCAGATAGCACACGCTTAACAACTAACTTTGCCAATTTGGCGCGTGGTGAGAGCCGTGAGCAGAATCTACGTAATACGCTTCGCATGATTAATAATCGTTTCAATGCCTTAGCGCAATCAGACAATCCAAATGGTGATCGTTATTCATTGGAAATTGATATTATTTCTGCTGATTTAGACATTGAAGGCAATGGTAAAGCTTTCCCGATTATTGAAATGTTGAAGAGTACCATTACCGATCATCATACCAATCAACGCATTGAAGGCATGATTGGCAATAGCTTCTCTTCTTATGTACGTGACTACGATTTCAGTGTGGTATTGAAAGAACATAATAAAGAGAATTCGACTTCGTACGCACCTGAAGGATTTGGTGAATTACACGGCAAGCTTTATCAGTACCTTGTGAACTCAGAGACCTTTAAAGCAGAATTTAATCAACAACCTGTGATTTGCTTGAGTGTTTCAACAGCGCGTAAATATTACCGTACCACCAATGAACATCCAATTTTGGGTGTTGAGTATAAACAAGACCAGTACTCACGTACCGATGAGTATTTCCATAAAATGGGCTTACAGGTTCGCTTCTTTATGCCAAAAGGCAGTGTTGCACCTTTAGCATTCTATTTTGCGGGTGATTTACTGCGTGATTACACAGAGTTTGAACTCATCAGCGCAATCAGCACCATGGAAACGTTCCAGAAAATTTATCGTCCTGAAATTTACAATGCTAATTCATCAGCGGCGCAAGTTTATCAAGCAAGCCTAGAGTACCCAGATTACTCATTAACGCGAATTGTGTATGACCGAGTTGAACGTGGTCAGCTTGCTGTGAAACAGGGCAAATGGACGGAAGAGAACTTTATTAAGCCATATCAAGACATTCTTGAGCAATGGGCTGCCAATTACAACGCAGAGCGTAACGCTGCTTAATTTACCTGAAATAGAACTTAGAGATAGAAGATTTAAAATGGCAATTTTATTACCAACATCAACGGCTGGTAGCTTACCGAAACCCTCTTGGCTTGCGGAGCCTGAAAAACTTTGGTCACCGTGGAAACTCGAAGGTGAGCAACTGCTTGAAGCGAAACAAGATGCTTTGCGTTTGTCATTGCAAGAACAACAACATGCAGGCATTGATATCGTGAGTGATGGTGAACAGACTCGCCAACACTTTGTGACCACCTTTATTGAACATCTTGACGGTGTTGACTTTCAAAAGCGTGAAACGGTTCGTATTCGTAATCGTTATGATGCAAGCGTTCCATCGGTGGTGGGTGCGGTCTCACGTCAAAAGCCAGTGTTTGTGGAAGATGCGAAATTTTTACGTAGTCAAACCACTCAGCCGATTAAATGGGCACTTCCTGGTCCGATGACCATGATCGACACCCTTTATGATGGTCACTACAAAAGCCGTGAAAAATTGGCTTGGGAATTTGCCAAAATTCTGAACCAAGAAGCGTTAGAACTTGAAGCTGCAGGTGTCGATATCATTCAATTTGATGAACCTGCATTTAATGTGTTCTTTGATGAAGTGAATGACTGGGGTGTAGCCACGCTAGAACGCGCACTTGAAGGTTTGAAGTGTGAAACTGCGGTTCACATTTGTTATGGTTACGGCATCAAAGCCAATACCGATTGGAAAAAGACTTTAGGTTCAGAATGGCGTCAATACGAAGAAGCATTCCCGAAACTACAACAGTCTAAAATTGACATTGTTTCACTGGAATGTCAAAACTCACGTGTGCCGATGGATCTGATCGAATTGATTCGCGGTAAAAAAGTCATGGTGGGTGCGATTGACGTTGCCACTAACACCATCGAAACAGCAGAAGAAGTGGCGAATACATTGCGTAAAGCACTTCAGTTTGTTGATGCAGATAAGCTTTATCCTTCAACCAACTGCGGTATGGCGCCTTTGGCACGTGAAGTGGCGCGCGGTAAACTGAATGCCTTAAGTGCAGGTGCTGAAATTATTCGTAAAGAACTTTCAACTTCATACGCCTCTATCGCGTGATGGGAAAGTGCTACCTGTTTAATCAAATGGGTAACTCATTTTCAAGTTCAAACCATGTGCTTGTTTGATCAAGTACACATTATAAGCCAGAGGTTATATGACGCGAAGCGCGTGATATAGCCTAATCTAAACAAAATGTACGGTTCAATTTAGGAACAAGATGATGATTGAAGCAACAGACTTTAGAAATGCAATGTCTTCGTTAACCAGCGCAGTGAGTGTTGTGACTACGGCAGGCATGTCTGATCGTCATGGTTTCACTGCATCTGCGGTGTGTAGTGTTACAGATACACCACCGACTTTATTGGTCTGCATGAATAAAGCCTCTCGCTCACATACGCATTTTGTCGAAAATAAAATTTTAACCGTGAATGTTCTAGGTGCGCAGCATGAGCATATTTCGAATGTGTTTGCATCGAAACTGAGTTCAGAAGAGCGCTTTCAACATGGTGTCTGGACAGAACTGGAAACAGGCGCACCTGTATTAGAAGATGCTTTGGTGAATTTTGATTGTGAAATTGATGAAATTCAAGAAGTGGGTACGCATACCATTTTTATCTGTCGTATTGTTGCGATTCAACAAAGTGAGCAAGATCAGAGTTTGGTTTATTTTAACCGTGCCTATCATCAGGTGGGACAAACAGAAGCTGTTTAAAGTAGAGTTTGATTGATTGATCTTAAAGTGTGTACATAGGGATTTGGTGTACCAAAGTTTAAAAACTAAAGTTCTAACGAATAACTCAGATTTAAGGCAAAACTTAGATAAAAGTTTTGTCTAATACTAAGCTAGTCTCTCAATAAGTTACGGTGCGCGATTTTACTTGCGAACATGTTATCTTCGATAAAAGTCTCCAAATTTATTCTAGACCATCTTATATAAATATTTTATGGTCTTCACTCATCCCTCTTGATCGAATCCACATCATTTTAAGCTTTAAATGAAAGCCGTATCTATATTTATAGAAAGGTGAAAGCATAATTTAAGCATTACAGCATATTCAATTTAATTCTTCATTAATATGTATATCTGAATTTCCATATATTTAATTCAAGCGGTTATTGATAACAATATTCCAAATTATGGTTCCGAGTTTTAAATAACTCGTCAAAACAAAAACAACGTTATATTCCAAGATAATCTGGGTAAAGTGGGTGCTCACTCTACTTTGATGTTCAATAAACCATTTATTGAATGAGATACATTTGTCTCTTGGCTAGTATTCAAGTTGAAATTTAATTTAAACAGATACATAAGGCTAAATAATTGTTGATTTTATTTATTAGTAAAACTAATTAAAGCGTATATATATACTAAAAAATAAGACTTAAGTTTAATAAAATACCAATAATGATAACTGTGTCACAAAAATTAAATTAAATGTGTATAATAAAATAATAATCTTGTTTTTGTTGATTGTTTTATTATTTTAAGGATTAAGTATGTCAAGGTTATCTTTACTTGTTGTTGCGGTTGCTTTGGGGTTGCATGGGTGTAGCACTTCACAATATTCGAAACCCAATAATTTATTATTTCAAGATCAAAAGATTGAAAATAGTTCAAGAATTACTGTTCAAAGAGATGAGCAACTTTGCGCAGACGACACTATTGATAAGCAAAATTGTCCAATAAGCTTTTACATAGATAATTTTAAAGCTGGAGATTTTTATATCAATAATCAGGCGAACTACTATTTGAAGCCTGAACAATATAATTTCAAAGTGAAGAACTGTACCGAAAATAGTTGTCAGTCATGTGAGGTTGAAATTAACACAACAAATGGAGCTGTGAATAACTTCACTCTTTCTGTTAATGAAAAAGGTTTCCCATTCATTTTAGAAAATGGGAAAAAACTAAGTTGCTCTGCGCCACTCACAGAAGAGCCTTTAATCAAAAAAGAAGAAACCATTACAGTGGATCTTTCGGCAGATACTTTATTTAAATTTAACGGCTCAACCTTAACTGACTTAAAACCAAAAGGTCATGATGAAATTGTTGATTTAGCCTCAAAAATATCTACGGGTTATGCCTCTGTCAGTGCAATTAAATTGGTGGGGCATACTGACCGATTGGGAAGTGAATCGTATAACCAAAAACTGGGACTAGAACGAGCGAACACGGTACGCCAGTTACTGATCCAGAAAGGGATTTCTGAAAACATTATTACTGCTTCAAGTTTGGGCGAAAGCCAACCCGTGACAGATGGATGTCAAGGTGTTCAGCCAAAATCAGCATTGACAAGCTGTTTACAACCTGATCGTCGCGTCACAGTAGAAATAACAGGTATCACTAAGTAATTAAAGCAACTGAATTAATTGAATTTTGTATCAGAGTTAAAAATGAATAATTTTATTGTTGTTGAAAAAGATTCTCTAAATAAAGTAAATGTTAATAGTCAAAAAATTGTTTTAAATGAAGCTTCTATTGTGCATACAAAAATGCACCGAGAGGATGTCGCTGAGTTTGTTCAGGATGGGAATAACTTACTGTTAAAACTCAAAGATGGAAATGTGATTACCATTGAAAACTTTTTTGTGACTTATGATGATGTTAAGTCAGACTTGGTTTTTGAAGAAGATGATTGCGTTTTATATTGGTTCGATGGCGTTTCAGGCTTTAATGGTATTTCGGGATTAGAAGTATTACTACCAGAAGCAGGAAGTAAGCTCGCAACAATTTTACCTTGGTTAGTGGGTGCGGGGGTTGTTGGGGGGATTGCAGCAGCGCTTAATAATGATGACGATAAAGACTCCATTCCTAACGGAACCATTACCACTCAAATTAGTTCATCAGGTGATATTTCAGGTACAGTCACCAATGTTCCTGCTGGAACTGAAGTACAAATTACCATTAAAGGGCAAGATAAAGACGGAAATGCTCTAGAACGCGAAGTAACCACAACAGTAGATGCTGATGGTAACTATACAGCCGAAGTCCCAACAGACTTTGCGGATGGTGACATCACAGTGAAAGCAGAAACAGTAGATCGTAATGGTAACCCTGTTGAAGCTGAAGACAGCCTATTGAAGACCGATCATGACAATGATCCAAGCACACCAGATCAAGGTGGTTTAGATCGCGTTGATGGCACCATTACAGTTGATATTACTTCAAAAGGAAAAATCACTGGGACTACTACGGATGTATTGCCAAACTCGACTGTTATTTTAATCGTTACTGGTTTTGACGGAAATGGTAATCAAATCAGTTTAGAAAGAACAGTTCAAACGGACGAAAATGGAAATTACGAACATCAATTATTGATTACAGATGGCATTGTCGAAGGTTCCGCTGTTACTGTAGTTGCAAAAACTACTGACAATAACGGTAATGTAATCACTGATACAGATGGCTTAACTGGTAAAGTGGATAATCCTGCTGGTGGATCAATACCAGGTGGTTTAGATCATGAAGATGGTGCAATCACCGCTGAAATTGATCCGAAGACTGGCACAGTATCAGGCACAGTGACCGACGTCCCTGAAGGTGAAAAAGTCATTGTGACCATTGAAGGTGTAGACAAAGACGGTCATCCAGTTAAGGAAGACGTTGAAACTACAGTAGT
>NZ_JAKVIM010000020.1 GCF_022601715.1 Acinetobacter zhairuonensis
TCGGGCTTAAAGAAATTTTTTCATACCGCAACCACTTCCAAAAGTGAGATTGCGAAACGCTTACAAGCACATTAAAAGAACCGTAATAACGTAGGGCAGAACGTCGCCCATAAATGATGAAGTATCAAATGGTTGAGTGGATACAACTGTTTGCAAGTGATTTTTTATCTGTTCCAAAAACTGTTAAGGAAAACATATGCGTAAAAAAATTATTGCACGTTCCATCGCTCTGGCTGGTGGAGCTTTGCTTTCAACCGCCCTGATGGCAAAAGCACCGAATATCTTGGTGATTATGTCGGATGATGTGGGCATGACAAACGTCAGCGCGTATAGCCATGGGGTTATGGGGTATAACACGCCGAATATTGACCGTATTGCCAAAGAAGGCATTATGTTCACTGATCATTATGCACAGCCAAGTTCTACCGCAGGTCGTGCATCGTTTATTACGGGTCAGTATCCAATTCGTTCAGGTTTGACCACGGTAGGGCGACCAGGTTCGCCTTTAGGGATTAAACCAGAAACACCAACGCTGGCAGAAGTACTAAAACCTTTGGGTTATATGAGTGGTCAGTTTGGTAAAAACCACTTGGGTGACCGTAACGAACATTTACCAACCGTGCATGGTTTTGATGAGTTCTTCGGTAATTTGTATCACCTCAATACTGAGGAGACTTTTGAGCAATTTGATTATCCAAAAGATCCAGAATTCCGTCAAAAATTTGGTACTCGTGGCGTTCTACACTGTTATGCAAACACTACAGATGATGAAACGACTGATCCGCGTTTTGGTAAAATGGGTAAGCAAAAATGTAAAGATACGGGTGAACTTTCGCGTAAACGCATGGAAACGGTGGATGATGAATTCATTGCAGCCAGCTTAGACTTTATGAAGCGCAGTAAAAAAGCAGACAAGCCGTTTTTTGTATGGTTAAACCCAAGTCGTATGCATGTGTTCACACATTTGCGTGACTCACATCGTCATCTGGCGTCAAAAGCTACTTCTGAAGAAGATTTGTACGGTAGCGGCATGATTGAGCATGACATGCAAGTTGGTCATGTGCTGGATGAAATGAAGAAGATGGGGGTGTTGGATAACACCATTATTGTTTATACCACGGACAATGGTCCTGAACACAGTGCCAAAAACCATGGTGGAACCACGCCATTCCGTGGCGAGAAAATGACGACTTATGAAGGTGGCGTACGTGTTCCAATGATGATCCGTTGGCCTGGACACATTCCTGCGGGACAGGTGAAAACTGGGATTCAGGCGAATATGGATCTTTTCACGACTTTGGCAACTGTAGCGGGTAATCCAAATGTTGTGGAAGACATGAAAACCAATCGTAAACAATACATTGATGGTTTAAATAACCTTGATTACTGGACAGGTAAGTCGGCTGAAAGTAAGCGTAATAATTACCTGTATTACCATGAATCTACCCTGCGTGCTCTTCGAATCAACCAGTGGAAGATTCATTTAGAAACCAGTGAAGACTATTACGGTGGCTATCAAAAGCAGAAGATTCCATTGATCTTCAACATTCGTCAGGATCCATATGAGTCATTTGATAGCACTACAGACCGTTCTGAAATTACTCAGCAAAAATTATGGCTGGGTGAACCTGTAGAAGCATTACTAGGCGAGCATGTGAAGTCATTGATGGATTACCCGCCTGTACAAAAAGCCACCACGCTGGATTTCAGTAAATTGGTTGAAAATTTACTGTCACAAAAGAAATAAAATTCATCGAATATGAAGTAAGCAGTCCGGTTCGCTGGGCTGTTTTTTTATTGATGTTAAATGATTTTTTGCAATCAAATTGATTTAATGAACGGGGGGATATGCGTTTTTTGATTGAGTGCGAGCGTTAAATTGGTTAAGGTAAATGATAGAAAAGAATAAAGAAAAGGAGATGAATATGTTAGTACTCGAAGAAGTATTTAAAAATAAAAAAGCAGAACATTCCGATGCCTTTAATTTAAGACTCCATCGTGGGATTAGTTGGTTTAAAAAAGCGATGCTATTGGATGAAGATCTCGATTTAAAATTTATCAGTTTATGGATTGCCTTTAATGCCATTTATGCACGTGAAGGTGCTGTGCTGCAACCACAGCAGGGGGTTAAGCAGTTTTTAGGCTCGCTAAGCCAGTTGGATCGGGAACATAAAATTGACTATGTGCTGGGACATAAATGTAAGCAAACCATTCAGGTTGTTTTAGATAATCCTTATATTTATCAGGGTTTTTGGGATTATCACAATCATAAAATCAGTCAGGCATCGTGGAAAACCGAGTTTGAAGCCGAGCAACGTGTGGTACATCAGGCATTGCAGGGCAGAAAAATTACAGAGATTTTGTCCTTTTTATTCGCTCGTTTAAACACCTTGCGTAATCAGATTTTGCAAGGTGGGGTGACTTATAACAGTGTCGTGAACCGTCGTTTTATAGTAGATGGTTGCAGTATTTTATCGACCCTGATTCCAATTTTTATGTATATTTTGCTGGAAAATGCCGAACAGTTGGATACGGACAAACCATTCTATCCTGTCATGCAAGTCTCATGATTTATTTTAGATTTTTGCCCTACAGCTAAATTCAGGCTGTAGGGCAGGTTGAACAATGGTACGCGACTAGATTGGCTTATGCGGACTCAGCGGTTTGTTGTAGCTGAGTAAATCAATCAATGCAAAAATGGCAGCGCCAACCACCAATAAGATCCCCACCAGACAGCTCATGCTCCATCCACCATGATGCCAAGCATACACACCCAATGCGGAACCGCAGGCACCGCCAATAAAATACATGGTCATATAAATCGAGTTAATACGCGATTTTGCATCAGGACGAATACGGAAAATAATGTTCTGATTACTGCTATGTACTACGGCTAAGCCCAAGTTAATCAGACCGTAGCCAATAATATAATTCAATAGATGCTGCCCACCTAAATACAGGAAGTACCAGCTGATTGCCATGATGGCACAGCCTGTCCAAGTGAGTACCGTGGTATAGCCTTGATCTGCCAATTTCCCCACATATTGTGTAGACAGTGCGCCGAATACACCAATCAGCGGGATTACCCCGACCAGTACATCAGGCAGTTGATAGGTTTCCGAAGTCAGTAACAGGGCAATGGTGGAGAATAAAATACTCATGGCAGCAAAGGCAAAACCACCAATCAAAGCACGCAAGACAAGGCGACGTTCATCCTTAAGTAAAAGTCCCATGGACTGAAACACTTGCGGATAGCTCATCTTGAATGACATCACATAAGGCAAGCGGGATTGAAGTAAAAAAGCCAGAATTAAAATCGAAATGCCGCTTAAGATATAAATCAGTTTCCAATGGAATAAATTAGAGAGTAAACCCGCCAAACTGGTTGAAAGCAGCAAACCGACCAATAAGCCACTCATTAAAAAGCCAATCACTTCACCTGTTTTCTCGGGTTTAACCGCCATGGTTGCCAAAGGGATGAGCACCTGAGCTGCCACGGAAAACAGTCCAACAATACTGGTACCAAGCCAAAGCATGGGTAAATTGACCGCAAAGGCGCAGATAAACAAACCAATTGCCGCCAGAAACATCAGCAACGGAATAAATTTGGTTTTATTCACCATATCGCCAATCGGAACAATGAGCAGTAAGCCCAGTGCATAAGACACTTGGGCAAAGGTCACGGTTAAGGCAACTTGAGATTCAGGGACATCAAAATACTGTTGAATCGAATGGATCAAAGGCTGGCAGTAGTAGTTGGCACCAGCACATAGACCGCAAGCCACAGCCATAAGCCACAGCAAAGGTTTGTCTTGGCTAATATCACGAGGAGAATTCATAACGTTCCTTGGCTTGTTCGGTTAATTGCAATAAGCGGTTGCTTCAATTTCTATTAGCATCCCTGATAAGGCAAGACACGGAACAGGAATCAGTGTGCAGGCAGGAAAGTCATGTTGTTTCCAGCGCTTTTGTATTTCCTGAATTAAAAACTGATGTTTCTTGGGGCTATGATCAACCACCAGAATTCTTAAAACTGCAATATCTAAAACAGAAGCGTGCGCATATTGAAGAGCATGGTTAAGGTTTTCAAATGCTTGATGCGTTTGCTCTGCGAAATCTTTAGATAAATGTCCTCGTTGGTTTTCACCACCTTGTCCTGAAATATGAAGTATACGTGAAAAGTGCCGAACTTCAGCCATGTGACTATAGGCAAAAGGACGTGGATTATACAGTGTGTTTGGGTTTATCAATTGAAATGCAGATGCTGCGTTCGCCTGTTGCATAAAAAGTCCTGTTTGCTCTTGAATTTTTGCTAGTATCAAAGCTCAAGTTAACTTGAGGTCAAGACCTGTGTCAGATATTTCGCAACCTGCTTCAATTACGCAAGCATGGTTAAGTATTGGAGATTTAGCAAAGCGCAGCGATGTCAGTGTCGCTACTTTACGTTTTTATGAAGAAAAAGAATTGATTTGGAGTACCCGAACCTCAGGTAATCAGCGTCGTTATCAACGTTCCATGTTAAGACGGGTTGCAATTATCAAGGCCGCACAGCAGGTGGGGATTTCATTGCAACAGGTTAAAGAGGCCTTTGCTGCTTTACCTAAACAAGGTAATGCGACCAAACAAGATTGGCAACAGATGTCCAAAAACTGGCAAGCACAGTTAGATCAGCAGATTGTGCGTCTATTACAGCTACGCCAACAACTGGATTGGTGCATTGGTTGCGGGTGTTTGTCCCTAGAGCAATGCCCTTTGCGTAATCCAAATGATGTCTTTGCTGAAACTTCGGCAGGCGCACATTTTCAGCAGTTACTCATGCAAATTGATCCAGAGCATTGCGAGTTGTCGCTACGCAGCAATGACGAAACCACTTAATTTACACAGATAGAATGTCATGTAGTGAGCTAATGTTTATTTGGCTAATTTCTTTTTGGATAAGGTAATCATCATCACCCCGACGATATTGAGTACACAGCCGACCCATTGCCAGAAATTCAGATGTTCATTTAAAAATGCCACCGCCAATAAAATGGTCAGTATGGGACCAATCGAGGCAATCATAGCGGACTGAGCGGCACCCAAGCGTTCAATACTTTGCATTAACAATACTGTAGGCACGACCGTTACAAAGAAGCCTAAAGCTAAACCATACCAAAGTACGGCATGTGGCAGTTGTTGAATTAACAACATCGGATGTGGCGTGACCCAGAAAAATTGCACCAGTGTACCGATACAGGCAGTACTTAACGCCAAACCTGTAAAATTCCATGAACCAAACTTTTGAATTAGTGGTGGTGTAAGTAATAGATACGCGGCGAAGGCTATCGCACTGGCAAACACAAAGCTGGCACCCAGCCAAAAATGTTCTTGTACAGGTGCATTTTGTTGTTCTTGCAGCATGACTAACACCGTTCCGCCATAACTGAGCAGGATTGCAATCACACTTTTAAACGACAGTTTCTGACGATACAGAGCGCACGATGCCAAGACGGTTAAGGTCGGGTAGAGAAATAAAATGATGCGTTCCAAAGAAGCACTAATATACATCAAGCCCAGAAAGTCGAGCCAACTGGCAAAGTAATAGCCCATTAAGCCTGCGGTAATCAGTAGTCCCCAATCTTTGGCTTTTAAACCTTTACTTTTTTCCCGATTCAACCAGCAAATCAGTAAAAAGAAGGGTAAGGCACATGCCATGCGAATTGCCATCAGCAGTGTGGCATCCACCACAGGAGATAGAGCATAGGCTTGTTTAATGAAAATGGCTTTGCTGCTAAACAAAAAGGCAGCACCAATGGCGAATAAACTGCCGAGTTGTGCGCGAGATAAAGTGAAATTCATGCAAATAAGACTGTGTTGGCATTAGCAAGCTAGGGTTGATGCTCAGTATAGGTGGTCGGGGGGGAAGTTAAAAATGCAAAAAAATGATAGATTTGCATACTATTTGGAATAATAAAATTAACAATATATAGAATTAAATTATTAAATCGATCAATTAAATTCATCTAATTTTTTGATAATTATAATTTTTTTATTTTGGAATTTGAATGGATTGTGGTCTGTCGTATTTGATTTTAAGCGTAAAGATGTCATTCAAGTCACGTGAACGATTAGTGACCTAAAATAGTGCAAAATATGACAGGTGAAACATATTGCATCATCTGGCTAAATGATTTGAAAATTTTTTTTAATTAAATTTCCTGCTTTATAAGTTTTTTGTGGGATTTCATCGGTGTGTCTTTAAATCCTCTTAAGCTAAGAATCAAACTCGGATTTTTGCGCATACAGGTGTTGATTTAAAAAAACTGAAAATGGAGCAAAGCTCAGTCAATCCAATTTCGGCAGAGGGCTTTATAAAAGGTCATATTAGTTAATTTTGCGCATAAAAAAGCAAGAATTGCTTAAATTGTGTAGAACAGGGATGAATCTGAAGAATGATGCTCAAAGGTTGAATTTTGTCGAAAATACCAGTAGCTCAAATCACCAATACAGGGTTGAGCCTCAAATCGGGCATTTCTGCAGCTCAAAATGATAAAAATAGCCGAACTGTATGCTTATGCAGCAGATCTAGGTGTTAGGCAAAACTGATGGATGATATATCGTATGATTATATTTATGAATCATCAGTTCAAAATATGGGTATTTATTAAATAAATATTGGGTGGTAATTTAAAACAGTTCAATTAGAATCCAAAAATTCAACAAGAACACATCCTGGGGGAACATCGTTTTTGACGGTGTTTGCTAGATAGAAAAATTAGCTTGAGGAACGCTCATGCAAATCGGAATCCCAACCGAAACTGTCGTCGGTGAAAATCGTATAGCCGCTACGCCAGAGACAGTTAAGAAGTTGATCAACGCGGGTCATACGGTGGTCATTCAACGTGGTGCTGGTGTTAAGGCTGCTTATATTGACAGTGCTTATGAACAAGTCGGTGCCAAAATTACAGACGATGCCTATACCGGTAGTCAGCTGATTTTGAAGGTCCGTGCCCCAAAGGGTGAGGAAATTCAAAAAATGGCAGCAAACACCACCGTGGTGGCAATGTTTGATCCATACCGTAACACCGAACTCGATCAATTTGCATCACAACAAGTGTCTGCATTTGCATTGGAGCTGTTACCACGTACTTTATCTCGTGCACAAAACATGGACGTGTTGTCTTCTCAAGCCAACCTTGCAGGCTATAAATCTGTACTTTTGGCAGCAGCAGAATATCAACGCATGTTCCCAATGTTAATGACTGCAGCGGGCACAGTAAAACCTGCGCGTGTCGTGATCATGGGTGTGGGTGTAGCAGGTCTTCAAGCGATTGCGACAGCAAAACGTTTAGGTGCAGTGGTTGAAGCCACAGATTTACGTCCAACTGCGAAAGACCAAGTGGAATCTTTGGGTGGTAAGTGGTTAGACGTCCCAATGTCTGAAGAAGAGCAACAACGTGCAGCAGATGCCGCGAAAAATGGTTATGGATGGATGCCAGGTGAGCAGTACATCAAAGACCAAGCGGCGATTGTTGATAAAGCAGTATCGAATGCAGACATCGTGATTACCACGGCATTGTTACCCGGTCGTGATGCGCCGCGTTTAATCAAGGCAGAAACAGTTGCCAAGATGAAACCAGGTTCAGTGATTCTGGACATGGCGGTAGAAACTGGCGGTAACGTTGAAGGTTCACAATGTGGCACAACCGTTGTGACTGAAAATGGTGTGAAGATTTTGGGTGTTCCAAATATTCCATCTACCGTGTCTACCGAAGCATCTGCACTGTATGCACGTAACGTTTTTAATTTTGTCGAAACTTTATTTGATAAGGACAAAAACTTTGTCTTGAATCAAGAAGACGAAATTCAAAAAGCCCTATTGGTCACTCATGGCGGTCAAGTACTGCTGAAGCGTGGTTAAGGAGATTTCTCATGGTTGAAACGATTACTATTTTCGTCCTTGCCATCTTCGTAGGTTATTACGTGGTATGGGGCGTAACGCCAGCATTACATACGCCATTAATGGCAGTTACCAATGCATTGTCATCCATCATTGTTGTGGGTGCAATGCTGCAAACTGTCGGTATGCCTGCGATTGGTGTTGAAGCGAATGTTGCATTCCAAAGTGTCAATGTGGTGAGCGTATTAGGCGCTGTGGCTGTGTTCTTGGCGAGTATTAACATTTTCGGTGGCTTCGCGGTAACTGCGCGTATGCTTGAAATGTTCAAGCCAAAGCAAAAGAAAAAAGAGGGCTAATTGATGGAATTTATTCGAGACTATGCGGATTGGTTCTACCTGATTGGTGCCGTCCTTTTTATCCTCACTTTACGTGGTTTGTCTGGTCCTAAAACAGCAATTCAAGGTAACCGTTACGGTATGATCGCAATGGCGATTGCTGTAGTCACTACCTTCTTTGTGGCTGAGCATCCAGTGGTTTGGATGATTGGTGGTGCAATGGTGTTGGGTGCGGTAGTAGGTATCGCGCGTGCCAAAACTGTTCCAATGACGCAAATGCCTGAAACTGTTGCTCTAATGCACTCATTGGTCGGTTTGGCTGCGGTATTGATTGCGATTGCGGCAATTCTGCACAACAACCAATTGACTGTATTGTTTGAACAAAATGAAGCGGCGTTAACTGCTGCGGGTGTTCAGCATGCGCACATGAGTTCAGTGCATTTATTTGAATTGTTCGTGGGTTGTTTCGTCGGTGCCATCACCTTTACTGCATCTGTATTTGCTTATGGTAAATTGGCTGCGAAAAAATGGGCAAAAACCATTTCGGGTGCATGGGTTAAACCTGTTCAAGCGACCATCTTTATTGCAATGTTGGCGTGCGGTTTCTACTTCTTCACCACAGGCAACATGACTGCGTTCTGGGCGATGACTGCATTTGCACTCGCATTTGGTTGGGTGTGGATTGCGCCAGTGGGCGGTGGTGATATGCCAGTTGTGGTATCGCTTCTTAACTCATTCTCTGGTTGGGCTGCGGCAGGTATTGGTTTCACACTTGAAAACAATATGTTAATCGTGGCGGGTTCACTGGTGGGTTCTTCTGGTGCGATTCTGTCTTACATCATGTGTAAGGCGATGAACCGTTCAATCATCAACGTCTTGTTTGGTGGTGCGATGGGTGGTGCAGCAGTGGCAGCAGCAGATAAAGGTGAGCAAGTTCAACGTAACCACCGTTCTGGTTCAGCAGATGACGCAGGTTTCTTAATGTCAAATGCAGACAGCGTTGTGATTGTACCGGGTTATGGTATGGCGCAAGGTCGTGCACAGAATGCAGTAAAAGAGTTGTGTGAAATCTTGAAAGAGCAGGGCGTAAAAGTTCGCTTCGCGATTCACCCAGTGGCAGGTCGTATGCCAGGTCACATGAACGTATTACTTGCAGAAGCTGATGTTGCTTATGAAGACATCTTGGAAATGGATGAGATTAACTCTGACTTCCCTGCAACAGACGTCGTGCTGGTGATTGGTGCGAATGACGTAGTAAACCCAGCAGCGAAAGATGATCCAACATCACCGATTTATGGTATGCCGATTCTTGAAGCGCATAAAGCACGTACCATTATGGTGATCAAACGCTCTATGGCAACAGGATATGCGGGCTTGGATAATGACTTGTTCTACAATGAAAAAACCATGATGGTCTTCGGTGATGCCAAGAAAGTTGTGGAAGATATGACTAAAGCAATTAATGGTGGCGGTCACTAAGATTGGACGAGTCTTAAGAAACCATCCTTCGGGATGGTTTTTTTATTGGGAGCAATTTCATCATTTCATGCGCTTAGGGGGTGTATGATTTTGAATCATTATAACTCGATGTAAATATAAGCAAAAAGCAATCAAAAATATAATCAAAACATCAGCGAAATAAAGACAAAAAGCAGTCAAAATAATTATGTTAAATGCTTTAAAGAGGCATATTGTTTGTTTGGTAAATAAGAGTAATTAAATCTATGGGGGACTCGGTGCGCTCCTACATCTATGGAATAAAGGTGTGCCAATGAGCTTGAAGAGGTGACGTATGTTATTTATTTTCAAGTGGAGTAGTCGTCCAGAAAATCGTAATGCAGCAATTGAACGTTTTCTGAAGACAGGAGGTAAACCGCCTGCTGGTGTAAATATGCTAGGAAGATGGTTTGTTGTGGCACAGCAATCTGGTTTTGCGGTTGCTGAAGCAGATGATGCAGGGTTGTTACAACAGTGGGCGATGGAATGGAATGATCTTCTCTCCATGGAGGTATTGCCCGCTTTAACCGATGAGCAAGCTGGTCCACTTATGGCGGCGGCTCTAGGAAAGTAAAGGGCGTATTAGTAGTTTGCCTTCCACTGTTTGTTTAATATTGATTTTAGATGAGTTTTGGAATGTTTAGCGTAATTGATGCTGATGTTTGAGAAGTACTTGAAGGCATCATCAGCGCCATCCTGTTGTATCTTATTATGACTTAACGAACTTTAAAAACCATCCTGTAGGATGGTTTTTTATGTCTGAAATTTAATTGGGGGTATACAGGGGATTAAAAAGAGCAGATTCATACATTACATACTGAATATGTGTTTTGATTGGCATTGATTTTGCATTTTGTGAACAGATCTTTGGGGGATTGTTCATGAAAAAAATAAACTATATCTACTTCATATTGTTATGGGTTTTATCTACAACAAGTTTTGCTGTAGACCCTGCAACAGCACAAGCACAAAACATTCAAGAAATTCGCATTTCGCTCGACAGTGTCTGGGTGGTCATGGGAGGGATTTTGGTCTTTTTTATGCAGGCGGGTTTTGCCTTGGTCGAAAGTGGTTCGGTGCGGGGTAAAAACACGGTCAATGTGTTGATGAAAAACTATATGGATGCATGCTTAGGGGGCTTAGTCTTTTGGTTAATTGGCTTTGGTTTGATGTTTGGAATCAATACCACAGGTTGGTTTGGTGCAAGTCACTTTGCTCCTAATGCTTTGGATGACTGGCATTGGAACTTGGTGTTCTTTCAAATGATGTTTGCGGCAACAGCAACCACCATTGCCAGTGGTGCGATGGCGGAGCGGATTCACTTTGTGGCTTATGTGGTCAGTGCGGCTGTGGTTAGTGGCTTAATTTATCCGGTCTTTGGTAGTTGGGCATGGGGAAGTCTGTTTGAGGGTGAGGGCTGGTTAAAGTCACTGGGCTTCATTGATTTCGCAGGTTCAACCGTGGTGCATTCGATTGGCGGCTGGGTGGCTTTGGCAGGTATTGTGGTGCTAGGTCCACGTTTGGGGCGCTTTGGGCGAAATGGTCAATCACATTATTTGGCGGGTCATAACGTACCTTTGGTGGCGCTGGGTGGTTTTATTCTATGGTTGGCTTGGTTTGGTTTTAATGCCGCGTCTACCGTGAATGCGACAGTCAGTATTGGTCGTATTGCATTGAATACGCACTTGGCGGCATGTGCGGCAGCTGTTGCTTATATGATGTTTGCTTTAATGCGTGGTAAGGCTATTTTAATCAGAACCACGATTAATGCTTCTTTGGGGGGCTTGGTCGCAATTACTGCGGGTTGTGCCACCATGTCGCCGTTATATGCGGTGGTGACAGGTTTAGCTGCTGG
This sequence comes from Acinetobacter zhairuonensis, assembly GCF_022601715.1. GTDB lineage: Bacteria > Pseudomonadota > Gammaproteobacteria > Pseudomonadales > Moraxellaceae > Acinetobacter. The sequence continues at coordinate 11,567 of NZ_JAKVIM010000020.1, forward strand.
ATTAGTCGTCAGTGTAATGCCTGTTTTGATTGAAAAATTAAAACTCGATGACGTGGTCGATGCAGTCACGGTGCATGGTTTTTGTGGGGCATGGGGTACATTGGCGGCTGGGCTGTTTTATGAAGCAAGTCCATTTAACTCTCAAATTATTTCCATTCAGATTTTAGGCATCATTGCTGGTTTTGTCTGGGGTTTTGGTGTGGCATTTGTGGTGTTCAAAGTATTGGAAAAAGTTTTGGGTGGATTGCGTGTCAGTAAACAACATGAACAGCGTGGACTGGACTATACCGAACATGCCGAGTTGTCATATCCAGAGTTTCAACGAGATGTGACTTTTGAAACTGATGGTATGGCCAAACGTCACTAAGGAGTTCATAAGTATGCCGAATGAATTATTGACGATAGGACAAAAACGCACTGCGATTGAGCGGGGATTAAGCCAATATTTAACAGGAATTGCGCTGGAGCGCGTCCTGAGTTATTGGGAGCAAGAATATGGTGATAAGCCTTCTTTTGTGCTGAATCGTTTTTTAAGCGAAGTCTGTAATACCGAAGAGTTGCGTTTTTATCGTAAAGATATGCTGCGTCAGGTGTTGTTTGAAATCTCTGAGGTGGAAAAACAAGTTTTACTGCAAATCAAACCGCAAGCCAAAGAAGAAGCTTCGGTTTCGGCTCAATTAATCGATGCCTTTATGCAGTTCGTTTTGTTTGTGGTGAAAGGTGTTCCGCAGTCGGACTATCCCGATTTTGATCAGGATGTAAAAGCACGCTTAGCTGATTTGGGTTATGTCATAGCTTCACCTGTTGCCATTCATGAAGATGATTTTGTAGCATGTTTGCCTGTAACTAGTTATGCCAAAGTGCTCACCACAATTTATGAAGTGTATTGCGAGTTCTATGGACCGAGTAAAGCTGATTTTATTTTTGCGCGAGCAAAAGAACAGATTAAGCAGCAATTTATGGATGTCGATCTGCATCAATTGATCTAGCGGACATACATATACAGAGGGGTAAGGTGCTTCAAGAGAGGAGTGCTTTATCTATCTGCTCAGTAGAAGATAGAAAATAAAAAAGCCAGTTCGTCTTAGTACGAACTGGCTTTTTTAGACCGAATCGGTCATTTTCTTATGCTACAGATTCTGGAGCTGTACGCCATAAACTTTCGAGATCGTAAAATTTACGCGCAGTCGGTAACATGACGTGAACCACAACGAGTCCAAGGTCAATCAAGATCCATTCTGCATCACGTTCACCTTCCACACCAATAGGGCGGAAGCCTGCTTTACGCGCTTCTTCAGCGACATTGTCAGCAAGTGCTTTGACGTGACGAGTTGATGTACCGCTAGCAATCACAATCGCATCTGCGACATTGCTGATGCTGCTCACATCAAGTTCAATAATATCTTTTGCTTTTACATCTAATAGAGCTTCATGTACAACTTTTAAGCAAGCTTGTACGTCTTGAGCTTGAGAATTCATTGCGAGATCGAGAGAATTAGAAGCGCTGGGCGATGGTTCTAAATTCATAAAGGGTCATAATTCCTGACAATAACTCATGTTCTAATATAGCGGTTTTATCACCAAATTTCAATTGTCTGTTTTTTAACTTTGTGGATGTTCAGCAAAGTACTTGTTTTTCCATGCAAATGAGTGATTTGAATGGGCTTGCGGGCGATATTCTGCGGCTATAAAACCTGCGTAATCACTATGGCTTAACCAGTCGAAAATTTCTTTAAAGTTAATTTGTGCAGTATCTGGTTCATGTCGCCCAGGACAATCAGCAAACTGGATGTGTCCAATCTCAAGAATATTTTCTTTCAATTCTTCCAAGACATCTTCGCCCATCATCGCCATGTGATAACAGTCATATTGCATTTTAAGGGCGGGGTGTTGCACAGCTTCCAGAATTTCTTGCGCTTGGGCGATATTCTGAATTAAGAAGCGTGGCATGTCAGTGCCATTAATGATTTCAAATACGGGTTGAATATGGTGTTCTGCCAGCATAAAGCAGGCAAGTTTTAAGTTTTTAGCTAAGGTGTTTAGACACGGGAGTAGGTCACAATCCAACGGTTGCTTGCCTGCTAAAATATTCACATTGGGGACTTTTAACGCCACAGCATATTGGATTGCCAATTCAAGCGCTTGGTGAAATTCAATTTCTTTGCCCGGAATACCTGCCAAACCATTTCCGCCTTGCATCAAATCTCCCGCAGGGACATTAATTAAGCACAGGCTTAAATCATGTTGGGTCAGTTGCTTTTGAATATCTGCAATGCTGAGTTCATAGGGGAATTGAATTTCAACATGTTTGAAGCCATGAGCATAGGCAAGTGCAAAACGTTCAATGAGTGGCACTTCAGTAAAGATCATGGAAAGATTCACTGCGAGTTTAGTCATGAGTGTGCTCCTGCATTTGCATTATTATTCTGCTTCAACCTGTTGAATTACTGTGGCTAAGTCTGATTCAGCATAGCCTTTATTCTGATGTGTCTGCAATTGCGATAATGCTTTTTTTGCTACGGGGATATCTAATTGGAATTTTTCAGCCAATTGCACCGCATTATTTAAATCTTTTGATAAAGTCTGCACCTTCCATTGTACAGGTTCAAACTGATGATTGGCCATTCTTGGTGTTAAAATTTGAAACGGCTTTGAATCGGCAAAACCACCTGCAAGTGCAGGTGCAAGCAAGGTGGTGTTCACACCTGCTTGGCGTGCCAAGGCAACAGCTTCTGCAATTAAGGTGCTGTTGGCAGCAACAATCAATTGATTACAAATTTTGGTGGCTTGCCCTGTGCCTGTTTCACCCATACGGGTGACACGTTGAGACAGCACATTATAGATAAGACTGAGATTTTGAATCATTTCAGCATCTCCGCCAGCAAAAATCACCAAAGTCCCTTGTTCTGCACCCGCTGTACCGCCAGAGACAGGGGAGTCAATCCAATGCACACCATCTTGTTGTGCAAGTACTGCTAAGGCTTTGGTTTTATCTACAGATAAGCTAGAGAAATCCACAATGACTTGATTTGCTGTCCAGAATGGTCGAATTTGCTCAATGACCTGTTCAGCAGCGTGATCATCTGAAAGGCAGGTCAGGATGACAGGATAGTCTGCAATCTTGTCCAATTCTAAGGCTGTGGCACCTAAATCAATCAGTACATCACATGCAGCAGCGGTTCTGTTCCATACAGCCACTTCAAATCCAGCCTGAATCAATCGGGTTGCCATACGGCTGCCCATGAGTCCCATGCCTAGAAATGCAATTTTCGTATTACGATCAAAACTCATTGGAATCTCTCTATAGCTTATTCTTGTTGCGCAAAATTATTGGAACTGGCGCGGCACAAATTGAACCTCGGGTTGTTTGTCTTTTTTGCGTGCCAATTGACTGTTTTTACCTAATAAAAGTTTCAATTGCCAGATTTTTTCTAAACGTAAAGATTTACGCGGTTGATGTTCCATCGCATCCAGCACCTGTTTGGCTGCGGCGAGGGCATCTGGAGAACGTTGCAGCATTTCCTCTGCAAGGGCTTGGGCTTGTTGAAGTGGCGACTCAGACAAATGCGTCACTAAGCCAATCTGTTTGGCATAATTGGCGTCGAAAATACGGGCAGTCAGGGTGAGTTCTTTGGCTAAATCCAGCCCAATCACGCCTTTCAGTGAACGGCTTAAACCCATATCAGGTACTAATCCCCAACGACTTTCCATAATTGACATTTGGGTATCTGGGTGGGCAATTCGGATATCTGCTGCCAACGCCAATTGCATGCCCGCACCAAAACAAAAACCTTCTAAAGCCGCAATCACAGGAACAGGCAGTTCTTGCCAAATTAAAAACGCTTTTTGGAAGAGACTTTGTCCTGGTTTAACCAATTCCCACGCCGCATAGGCTCTGTTTTTAGGGTTGTTCAAGTCGGCAAGATCAATCCCTGCACTAAATACATGGGCTTCACCAGTTAAAATCACGCAGCGAATGCTGCGATCTTTTTTCAGTTGCTTTGCGACTTTGACCAGTTCATTCAGTAAAGCAAAGCTCATGGCATTGCGTTTTTCTGGACGGTTTAAACTGACTGTTGCGATTCCATTCTGTTTTTCTACACGTAATAAAGCCATGTTGGATACTCTAATTTTGCTTTGCTTCGGAGCATAGCATGTGCATGGATGCCCATGCATGACAGCTCAGTCACATCTTTTTTTTCTGAAATTATTGCATTTGTTTGTTCAAAATGGACTGTGCTGCCTGCTTCACCTGTTGCATGATCAGTTTAAGATCATCAAAGCGTTGCAGCGCTTCTTGAATAAACTGCTCATCAGCGCGACGCTTTTCTTTACGCAAGGTTGAGATGAACTGTTCAAATGATCCTGAAGATTCTTGTAGACTCGGCACACCCACATAGCGGGTTGCACCATAGAGACGATGCAGTACATGTTCCAGTTGTGGAAAGTCTTCCAGTTCAATCAGTTGTTGCATTTCATCCAGCTCAGTCTGAAAACTGTCGACCAGCATTTTCAGTAGATCAATTGCCAAGTCTTCTTTGTTGGCTGCCAGTTGTAGGCTGTGCTGCCAATTCAGAATGTGCGGATCCAGTGCCTCAATCACAATATTCTTTTCAACGATGGCAGCTTTATCGAAACTTTTGCTGGTCCAGTGGGTCAGGATCTGAATGATTTGTTCAATCTGGATGGGTTTGGTGACGTAATCATCCATCCCGACTTTTAATAATTTTTGCTTTTCATCAGCCAAGGCATGTGCAGTTAGGGCAATGATGGGTAAATGCATATCTTCTTCTAAAGTAGACTCCAACGCACGAATGGCACGCGTGGTATCAATCCCTGACATGACAGGCATTTGAATATCCATGAAGACCAAATCAAACGGTTTTTGTTTTTGTTCTAGGCGAGCCTGAAGAATATCAATGGCTTCCTGACCACTTTGTGCTTTGGTGGTGGTCACATTCAGTTCACTGAGAAGCGCTTCAAGCACAATTAGGTTCGGTAAGTGGTCATCGACCGCCAGAATATGTAAACCCTGACCATCAAAGTTTTCATGGTGTTCCGATTGGAATACCGCTTGATTACTTAACAGTTGAATCAGGGCGCTACGACTTAAAGGTTGATACAATGGTCGCGCACGATATTCATTCAGCATATTCGGGTCGAGTGCCATTTGGTAACCATATACAGCCAGACTGCCTGTATAGCGACTGCGAATTTCCTTCAGCATGGCTTCAGTGTCACCACTATGATCCACAATCAGCCAGGTATTCTCTTGTTGCGACTGAATTTGATTCAGACGGCTAAATAAATCCAGAATTGACGCTGCTTCAATATGTCCAACTTGATAGTTCTCAAGATAATGACGCAGCACATGTGCAGCCGCTGGATGTGCCAAATAAGACACCACTTTCATATGCTCGAATTGCGGATGCACAATTTCGTATTCGTCATCTACTGCAAACATGGCGGTAAACCAGAAGGTTGAACCTTTCTCAGTTGGCGCACGCTCTTGGTTATCTTCAAAACCAATTTGACCTTGCATTAAATGCACCAGCTGTTTCGAAATTGCCAAGCCGAGACCAGTTCCGCCAAATTGACGCGTCACCGAAGCATCGCCTTGAGAGAAGGATTCGAACAGACGTTTGCGGTCTGTGCCGCTTAAGCCAATACCACTGTCTTGTACACTAAAATGCAGCAAACATTGTCCAATATCATCATGTTTCATGCGGACCCGCACGATGATTTCACCATCAGGGGTAAATTTAATCGCATTGGAAATCAGGTTGGTCAGAATCTGTTTAAAGCGTAGCGTGTCGCCAATCACTTGCTTCGGAACATCATCGCCATAGTAGAACGCCATATCGATATGCTTTTGCGCCGCCAATGGCGAGAGCATATCCATCACATCAAAAATCGCTTCTTCCAGATCAAATGGCGCGGTTTCTAGTTCCAACTTACCTGCATCAATTTTGGAGAAATCCAGAACATCATTGATCAGTGCTAATAGATGTGCCGAAGATTTACGAATGGTCTGTAAATATAGATTTTGCTCGTTACTTAAATTGCCCTGACGCAACAGCAAATGAATAAAGCCATCGATACTGTTAAGCGGGGTTCTGAGTTCATGGCTGATGTTGGCTAAGAAAACTGATTTGGCTTGGTTGGCAGAAATCGCTTGGTCACGTGCTTGACGATAGGTAATGTTCTGAACTTCAAGAGTATCAAGGGTGCGTCTTAAGTCATCCTCGGTTTGTTCGGTATGTTCTTTTAATTCTAAAAAACTGAAATGAAGACGTTTCACCACATTGGCTATGTCACGCTGTAGCAGGCGTAACTCACCAGTACTGTTAATGATCATGTGTTGATCAAGGGTATCAGCATTCAGGCGTTGTAATTGCATGCGAATTTCGTACATCGGGGCAATCCAGCGACGCGAATAGAAATTCAAACACAGCAATAGTAGTAACAGGGTTAATAATCCTGTTGCGATCAACACAATCAGAACGCGGTAACGTGCAATCTGTAAGGGCTGATTGTCCAGCTCAATCAGCAGCCAGCCTTTATGATTCGGAGAATCATTAATCTGCATGCCATACACATGGTTGCCATTGGATTTGAGCGGACCAAAAAAGTTTTTATCTGTAGGATATTGGGGCCATTGCGCTTGTGCATCACCGCCAACATGGATCCGTTCTGCACCTGTATGGTCAATAATCGTTGCGTGATTTAACAACTTTTCATTAAACATATACTGCATGGCATTTTGTGCTTGGTCGTAGTGCCACGGGTAACGATTCAATAAATCCAGCGCAGATTCTGCGGTACTTTGATAGCGGGTCAAAATCGCAATTGCCATTTGGCGCTGCTGCGCTTTGGCTGCATTTGAGGTTTCGGTCAAGACCAATGCCGCACCTACACATGCCAAAATCATAATTGGCACAAAAATCATGGCAATCAATTGCCCATAGGCATGATTTAAGTGTAAGCGTTTAAATAACTTTTTATTGATATTCGGCATGGCAAACGTAGTAAATTTCCTATGCTCAGCATATTAGCATGCTTTATTTGAAACTGACTGTGCTTTAAGCACTTTCATGAAAAACCCTGCGAAATGGGTGCAGGGACATGCATTTTTTCATACAATACCCGCACCTCGATCAAGGTGCACACCATGAGTAACACAACCCCCGATTTTCAAGCAGATGAATTTTTGTTGGACCACTATGTAGGAAAAACTCCTCTGGTGCGTTTACAGCGTCTGGCAAGTCACACGCAAGCAACAGTATTGGCAAAATTAGAAGGCAACAACCCAGCGGGTTCAGTCAAAGACCGCCCAGCCTATAACATGATTATGCAAGCAGAAAAGCGTGGGAAAATTCGACCAGGGGATACCTTGATTGAGGCAACCAGTGGTAATACCGGTATTGCCTTGGCGATGGTGGCTGCCATGCGCGGTTATCATATGAAGCTGATTATGCCGAATAATATGAGCCAAGAGCGTAAAGATGCCATGCGTGCCTATGGGGCAGAGTTGATTGAAGTCACTCAGCAACAAGGGATGGAAGGCGCACGTGATTTGGCATTGCAGATGCAAGCCGAAGGCAAAGGTTTGGTGTTAAACCAGTTTGGAAATCCAGACAATGTCGAAGCACATTACTTGACCACGGGTCCAGAAATCTGGCAACAAACAGGGGGTAAGATTACTCACTTTGTTAGCGCGATGGGCACCACAGGCACCATTATGGGCGTGTCAAAATATTTAAAAGAACAAAATCCAGATATTCAAATTGTCGGTTTGCAGCCTGAAGATGGCTCAAGTATTGCGGGTATTCGTCGTTGGCCTCAAGAATACTTGCCGACGATTTTTGATCGTAGTCGTGTTGACCGTGTTATGGATATTCCGCAAATTGAAGCGGAAAAAACCATGCGCAAACTGGCGCAAAAAGAAGGCATCAGTGCGGGAACGTCATCGGGTGGTGCTGTGTGGGCGTCGTTGCGTATTGCTGAAGAAAATCCAGATGCAGTGATTGTTTGCATTATCTGTGACCGTGGTGACCGTTATTTATCTACGGGACTATTCTCGGTACAAGATCCTGAATAATTATAAATTGATCATAGAGAGTTTAGATGCGCTTACCTGTTCTAGTTTTTGATATTGAAACCATGACTGACTTAAAGTCAGGGGCGCATCTATATGGTCTGGATTTGCCAGAGCCAGATTTGCAGCAAGCACTGACCAAGTTGCGTCGCCAAGAATCTGGCATGGACTTTCAACGCATCCCCTTACATGAAATTGCTTGTATTTCTGGTTTATGGGTGGATGAATTAGGTGCAATGAAGCTGTTTTCATTCAGTCGAGAACAGTATTCAGAAGCCGAAATATTAAAGAAATTTCTCTCCATTTTTGATAAAAAGCATCCGACCTTGGTCAGTTGGAATGGTTCGCAGTTTGATTTGCCTGTGATTCTATTCCGCGCCATGTATCATGGATTATCGGCATCGAGTCTGTTCGATCAAGGTGAGATTGATCAGCAGAAGAAGTATAATAACTACCAGAACCGTTACCATCATCGCCATGTCGATTTAATGGATGTGATGGCGATGTTTAATATTCGTCATTTTCAAAAACTCGATGATGTTGCTCATCTCTTCGGCTTACCTGGTAAGCGTGGTGATGGTGCTTATCATGTGCCTGAATATGTTCGGTTACAACAATGGCAGGATTTAACTGGCTATTGTGAAGGCGATGTATTAAATACATGGCTAATCTATTTACGCTGGTTGTTATTGAAAGGTCAATTACAACAGCAAGAGCACCAAGCTTGGATTCAAGCCAGTATTCAATTATTGCAATCTCATCCACAACATGCTGATTTTCTGAATATATGGCGTAAAACGTCACAACAGACTGAATTTACAGCATCCGATTTTCACCATTTTAACTAGGTTTTCATGAAGCATCGTCAGCAAACTCGTCCAAGTCAGCAACCGATTTATACTTTTCAGGTTGAGACCCTTTCCCATGAAGGACGTGGAATTGCCCACTATGGTACGGATGCCGCACACCCTGTTGAAAAGCACGGCAAGAAAGTCTTTATTGCTCAGGCATTACCAGGGGAAACTGTTCGCGCTAAAATTACCCATAGTAATAAACGCTTAGAAGAAGCCGATTGTCTCGAAGTTTTGGGGACTCCATCTGCGTTAAGAGTAAAGCCTGCCTGTCCACATTTTGATGCTTGTGGCGGTTGTAGTTTGCAACATATTGAAAAAGACGAGCAGATTCGTTTTAAACAAGATGTGTTGAAATCACATTTACAGCATTTTGCAGGTCTGCAACCTGAAGAATGGCTGGCACCGATTCGTTCTTTGCGAGAAGACTACCGCCGTAAAGCCCGGATTGGGGTGCGTTATTTCCCGCAGCGTGATCAACTGATTGTGGGATTTCGTGAAAAGCAAAGTAATAAACTGACGTCGATTGACCGTTGTCTGGTACTGGATCAGGCTTTTGGTTCGATTACCCGTTTAAAGCAGTTACTCCAAAGTCTAACAGCCAAAGCCGCGATTGGGCATATAGAATTGGCGATGGGGGATCAGGATATTGCCTTACTGATTCGTCATACAGAAAAATTATCGGACCATGATGTCAACCAATTAAAACAGTTTACGTTACAGAAACAATGGCAATTGTATTTGCAGCCCGCGGGTCCAGACAGCTTACAACGTGTGGATCAGGCACAGGCAGAAATGCGTTTACATTATGCTTTAACCGACTTTGATGTGAATTTTAGCTTTAGTCCATTGGATTTTACTCAGGTGAACTCCACTGTAAATCCGCAAATGGTTAAGCTGGCATGTGAATTGCTTCAGTTGCAACACGGTGATCGCGTTTTGGATCTTTTTTGTGGACTTGGAAACTTCTCTTTACCGCTTGCGCGTTGTGTCGGACCGACAGGACAGGTGATTGCAGTTGAGGGAAGTGATGAAATGGTTCAACGTGGGCAAGACAATGCGCAACGCAATGCCATGACCAATGTTGAGTTCTTTTCACAAGATTTAACAAAAGATTTTTCGCATCATTCTTGGGCAAAACAGGGATTTGATGCATTATTGATAGACCCTCCGCGCTCTGGTGCGGAAGAGGTCATGCATTATGTTCCTAAATTTAATGCAAAAAAAATCGTTTACGTATCATGTAATCCAGCAACATTGGCAAGGGATGCGGGTGTTTTGGCACAACATGGCTATCGATTAAAAAAGGCGGGTGTGATGGATATGTTTACGCATACTGAGCATGTCGAATCAATTGCCTTATTTGAGCAAGAAAAAGAGATAAACGATTTATAATATGAATGATCATTTTGTAGGAGAAGGGTATGGTCACAGTACGTGAGCAATTGCCTGGACGACTCAATGAGTTGTCTGAGGAAGCGACTGTAGAGCATGCCGAACAAGCTCAGCTGGATCTAGCCGAATGGTTAGATCGAGTACGCAGCATTTTAGATGGGGCAGCGCTCAAACAACTCGAAGAAGTTGCCAAAGCGACGCTGCAAACAACATTAGAATCTACCACCAATCATCGATCGAATACCTTTTATACAGGTATTGAAATGGCTGATATTTTGGCGCATTTACATGTCGATGAAGATACCCTTTCTGCTGCAATGTTGTACCGCAGTGTTCGTGAAGGACTCATGAGCATTGATTTTGTACGGGAACATTTTGGCGAACAAGTCTTTAGCTTGGTTAAAGGTACCCTGTCCATGGGTAAGCTTTCCGAGTTAATCGAACAAAATAAGCGTTTAGAAGATCATTTTAATAATGATCAGCGTGAACATTTGACTGGCATCTATAAGATGTTGATTTCAGTCACTGAAGATGTTCGTGTTGTACTGATTAAATTGGCGGAACGTACTTATGCTCTACGTGAATTGGCAAATTCATCACGTGAGCGCCAAGAGCGTGTGGCACGAGAAATTCTCACCATCTACTCACCGTTGGCACACCGCTTGGGGATTGCACAATTAAAGTGGGAACTGGAAGATTTAGCCTTCCGTTATTTGGCGCCAGAACGTTATAAAGAAATTGCTTCATTACTGAATGAGAAGCGCTTAGAGCGTGAACACTATATTCAGTTTGTGATTGATAAACTCAAGAATGAATTGGCTGAGCATGGTATTGAAGCCGAAATCAATGGTCGGGTGAAACACATCTATTCGATTTATCGCAAGATGAAAAGTAAGAACCTGAGCTTTGATCAGCTGTATGACATTCGTGCAGTGCGCGTATTGGTGAAATCAGTTCCAGAATGTTACCACTCACTGGGTATTGTGCATCAAATTTGGCGACATATCCCGCATCAGTTTGATGACTATATTACGAATCCGAAAGCCAACGGTTATCGCTCTTTGCATACCGCTGTAATTGCGGAAAACAAATCTCTGGAAGTGCAAATTCGTACTCGTGATATGCACGAAGAAGCAGAGCTCGGGGTGTGTTCGCACTTTAATTATAAAGAAGGTGCGAAAACTACCGACCATTCTTTCAATCATCGTTTGCATTCATTACGTTCTGTATTGGAACATTACCAAGAGCGAAATGATGCCAGCGCACATAAAGAAGATGAAGATTCTGAAAACTTTGAACAGATTCAAGAGTTTGAGGATTTTGAGAAAATCTATGTGTTTAGCCGTGATGGGGATATCAAAGAATTGCCACGTGGTTCGACTGTGCTGGATTTTGCTTATCATGTGCATACTGAGGTCGGTAACAAGTGCTATGCGGCACGTGTGAACCAGCGCTATGTACCGCTGACTTATACCTTGAAAACGGGTGAGCAAGTAGAGATTTTAACCAAGAAAGACCGTGAGCCAAACCGTGACTGGTTGGTGAACTCTTTGGGTTATATCAAAACTGCACGTGCGCGTGACAAGTTGCGCCACTGGTTCCGTCAGCAAGATCGTAGTAAGAATCTGGAAATCGGTCGCGATATTCTGAACAAAGAACTTTCGCGTCTGGCGATCCATCCTAAAAGTATCGATTTAAGCGACTACTGCAATCACTTCAATGTGAAAACAGGTGATGACATTCTGATTAACTTGGTGAGCGGGGATATTAGCCTGCACGCCTTGATGAATCAGGTCAATCGTCATATGCATTTGGATCAGGATGAGCCTGAGCTGGTGCTCAAGCCTGCCTTGAATCCACGTGCCAGTCATACTTTATCGGCACATGGCATTCTGATTGATGGTTTGGATAATGTAGAACTGCACGTTGCACAATGTTGTCAGCCTGTACATGGTGAATCGATTGGCGGTTATATCACCCTGAATCGTGGGGTCAGCATCCATAAAGTGGCATGCCCAGACTATGTGCGTATGATCAGTCAGGAACCTGAGCGTGCTGTGGAAGCGGATTGGGAAATGCAGCCGACCCGCGGTCAAAGCGTGCAAATTGTGGTGGAAGCCTATGACCGCCGTGGTTTGCTCAAAGATCTAACCCAAGTGATCTTCTCAGATCAGATCAATATCCGTCAGGTGAATACCATTTCTGAAGCGGATGGTATTGCCAATATGAAGCTGTTGATTGAAGTTAAAGGCTTGGCGCAGTTGTCACGTTTATTGGCGCGCTTAGAGCAGCAACCTGGTATTATTAGTGCACGTCGTTTAATTCAAGGGAATTAAGCGCCTTCAAAAGCCTGCCGAGAGCAGGCTTTTTTATAGCTGGGTTTAAACAATATTAAATAGAGAGCAAGTGAGAGATGGAACAACTCTTGGCGGTGATGCGTGAATTACGTGAAAAATGTCCATGGGATCAAAAGCAAACGCCAAATAGTTTAACGCCTTATGCGATTGAAGAAGCCTATGAGGTTGAAGCGGCTGTACGTTCAGGTGATATGCAGCATATCAAGGAAGAGTTGGGTGATTTGTTGTTGCAAGTGGTGTTTCAGTCACAAATGTACAGCGAGCAGGGAGCATTTAATTTTCAGGATGTGGTACATGGGATTACCGAAAAACTGATTCGTCGGCATCCACACGTGTTTCAGTCTGAACAATTTAATCAACTTACGGCAGAAGAAGTGTCATCCCTGTGGAAGCAAATCAAGCAACAAGAAAAACAGGGCAAGCCGCAAGCACGTTTGGATCAGATTAAGCATGGTCCAGCCTTGCAACAAGCGGAACACATTCAAAAAAATGCAGCGCAGATTGGTTTTGACTTTCCAACTGTTGCAGATGCCTATGCCAAATTGGAAGAAGAATTGGGCGAATTACAACAAGCCATGCAACAACAAAATTTCTATGAAATACAGGCAGAATTTGGCGACTGTTTGTTTTCTTTAATCAATGTTGGACGTAAACTAGGCGTTAATAATGAGATCGCGCTGTTAGGCACGATCGATAAATTTAGAACACGCTTTGCTTACATTGAAGATCAGGCACACCTGCAAAATAAAACCTTAGCGCAGATGTCTTTGGCTGAAATGGACCACTTGTGGGAGCAGGCGAAAAACTTATGACTTGATAATAAATATAGGCATTTTATGCAGCGAAATTTTAATCGGCATCGTATTGTACGAGTCGTCACGCTTTTTATCTTGATGGTTTTGGGATTGGATCATGCAATCGCACAAAACTTTGATCAGCAATATCTGAATTGGAAAGCACAACAACAGGCACAAGATGCTCGGCTAGGAAACTCTAGCTCCGATGCAAATTATTATCTGTCCAAACCGAGTCTTACTCCTGTATCGGGCAACAAAATCCGCTTAAACAGTGCAAGCGCTGAGCAATTGCAACAGTTATCTGGGATTGGTGAGAAAAAAGCTGAAGCGATATTGCAGTATCGGCAACAACATGGAAAATTCAAAACCATCGAAGAGCTACAGAATATCAAAGGGATAGGGCCTAAATTATTACAGAAAAATAAGGATCGATTAGCCCTCTAAACTTGGGTTTTGGAGGATTGATATGCAATATTCATGATTGTGTTGAGATAATCAAATTGCCCTTTGATTGTGTTAGAGATATGATTAGCACCATCTTAGATATTTTACGTTCAGGCGTAGGAGACAGCGTCTTTTGCAAACTTTGCGCGCGTCAAAATGTGGTTTATCCACCGCTCAATTACCCTCTACTATTCTTGATGTGATTGATGCCTTAACCAAGGCAGGCTACGAAGCATATATCGTAGGGGGCGGGGTTCGCGACTTAATGTTAGGCCTTAATCCAAAAGATTATGATGCCGTAACCAATGCTACACCTTCACAAATTAAAGAAGTGTTTGGTCGTCGTTGCCGTATTATTGGTCGTCGTTTCGAGTTGGCTCATGTCTATTCTGGGCGCGAACTGATTGAAGTCGCGACATTCCGTGCACCACCAAAAAAAGCAGTGACTTCCGCCGCTGGGATGATCCTGCGTGATAATAACTGGGGTACGATCGAGCAAGATTTTGCCCGTCGAGACTTCTCGATCAATGCACTGTACTACCAACCACGTAAAGGGATTGTGCTCGACTTCTGTCATGCGGTCGAAGACATTCAAAGTCGCACCTTACGTTTACTGGGCGATCCTCAATTACGTTTTGAGGAAGATCCAGTGCGCATGCTGCGTGCATTGCGCTTTTCAGCCAAATTAAAATTCAGTATTGATCCAAAAATTCTCGAAATTTTTACCCCTGAACGGACGCAGTTATTGCGTGATGTTTCACCGCACCGTCTTTATGATGAGTCACAAAAACTATTTACGATGGGACACTTATATCAAGTGTTACCAATGTTGATTGATTTTGGGATTTGGCGTCAGTTATTTGCAGAGATTCGTCCTGAAATTACGCCATTTATTGAGCGTGCCGCAAAAAACACCGATCAACGGATTCAAATCGGTAAAACCATTAACCCTGCATTTTTCTATGCAGTGTTGTTATGGAAACCCTTCTTAGAGCGTTGTGATTTTTATCTGCAAAAAGGTGTAGTACCCGCAGAAGCACGTGCTCAAGCGGGACTAGATGTGTTGAAACGTCAAGCAACGCGTACGGTCATTCCTCGTTTTGCGGAAACCTTTATTCGGGAAGTCTGGGAAATGCAAACCCGCTTATTAAACCCGAAACCACAACAAATTGAGGCATTGTCTAATCATGCGCGTTTCCGTGCTGGTTTTGACTTCCTGTTGCTGCGTGAAAAAGCAGGTGATAACACCACACAATCCATGGGTAGTTGGTGGGATGCTTATCAGCTGATGTCGACTGACGAAAAAGAGCGTGCGATTGGTCAATATAATCGACAGCGCGCGAAAATTCGTCGTAAAGCAGCGACACATGAGGATGTGCCAGAGGTAAAAACTGGTGTGGAAATTGAGCCTTTGGTTCAAGAGCAGGAAAGCCGAAGTCGTCGTAGTCGAAAAGCCAAAGCGCCTGAAAGCAATTCACAGAATGTCACTCAGGGTGCATCTGAATTAGGTCACGATCATCCAATTCTCAAAAGAAAGCGTGTGCAGCGTGATTTAAGCCAAGTTGTTTTTGGACCGACACAATGATGATTGTTAGCTATATCGGCTTGGGCAGTAATTTGGGTGATTCACGCCAAATCTTGACTGAAGCCATTCAAAAATTAGCAAGCTTAGGCTCAGTTCAAACCTCCAAACTGTATCAAAGCCCACCAATGGGTCCTCAAGATCAGCCGCATTATTTGAATGCGGTCGCTCGTTTAGAAACAGAGTTATCTGCATTAGATTTGCTGGATCAATTACAGCAATTTGAGCAGGAAGCTGGGCGTGTGCGTCTGCGCCGTTGGGGGGAACGGACTTTGGATCTGGATGTGTTGCTCTATGGCAATCAACAGATTCAAAATGAACGTTTAACCGTGCCTCATGTTGGCATTTTAGAGCGCGATTTTGTGGTTATTCCCTTATTGGATTTAGACCCAAACTTACATATACAGGGACACCGATTAGATAATCTGGCGTTATTACAGCATACAACTTTAACTGAAGTTGCTGATCAATGCTGGGCCAATATTTAATCACTAAAGGTATGTTCTAGGAACTTCTAAAGAGGAACATCTCATGATTAGTCTGAGTGACTTAAGACAATTTAAACAAGATGGACGTAAGTTTTCATGCTTAACTTGCTACGATGCGAGCATGGCAAAAGCCATGGAACTTGCTGAAGTTGATACGATTTTAATTGGTGACTCTTTAGGAATGGCGATACAAGGTCGTGATTCAACTTTACCTGTAACTGTTGAAGACATGGCGTATCACACGGCAGCCGTTCGCCGTGGTAATCAACATGCGTTGATTATGACCGATTTACCATTTATGTCTTATGCAACACTTAATGATGCCTTAGTGAGTGCCAAAACTGTGATGCAAGCAGGCGCGCAGATGGTCAAAATTGAAGGCGGTGCATGGTTAAGTGAAACCGTTGAGGTATTAACACGTAATGGTATTCCAGTCTGTGTGCATTTGGGTTTAACTCCTCAGTCAGTACATGTTTTGGGTGGCTATAAACTACAAGCACGTTCACGTGAAGCAGCAGATAAATTGCTTGCAGATTGTCAGGCAGTCGTTGATGCAGGTGCGGCAGTATTATTGCTTGAGTGTGTGCCAGCACAATTGGGTCAAGAAGTTACAGCGTGTTTCCCGCATATTCCTGTGATTGGGATTGGTGCCGGGGTGGAAACCGATGGACAAGTCTTGGTGGTGCAAGATATGCTCGGTTTGACTTTCGGACGTGTAGCGAAATTCGTACGCAATTTTATGAAAGAACAAGCTGGGGAAACTGCAATTTTAGATGCATTTAAAGCCTATCATGCAGCGGTGCTTGATCAATCCTTTCCAGCCAAAGAACATACTTTTCAAGTAGAGCTGTAATATGAAGACTGAAACAACAATACAAGGCTTAGCGGCATCATTACAACCAGCTCGTACTGCGCGAAAAATTATCGGCTTTGTGCCGACCATGGGGAATTTACACCAAGGTCATTTGAACCTTGTGCGTGAAGCACGCAAACTTTGTGATGTAGTGGTGGTGAGTATCTTTGTTAATCCAATCCAGTTTGGACCGAATGAAGACTTTGATAATTATCCACGTACTTTGGATCAAGACAGTCAGCTTTTGGCAGATGTGGGTTGTGATATTATTTTTGCCCCATCGGTCGAGCAAATGTACGGCAAACTGCCTCGTTTAACCAATATTAGCGTCTCAAATATCACCGATGATTTGTGCGGTAAACAGCGTCCAGGTCATTTTGATGGCGTTGCAGTGGTGGTAACAAAGTTATTTAATATCGTTCAGCCGAATTATGCTTTCTTTGGTCAGAAAGACTTTCAGCAGTTGGCAGTCATTCGCCAGTTGGTACGTGACTTGAACATTCCACTGGAAGTGATTGGTGTGCCAATTGCTCGTGCTGAAGATGGCTTGGCTTTAAGTTCGCGTAATGGCTATTTGAGCGAAGAGCAACGCAAAACGGCACCTGTTATTTTTCAAAGTTTGAAAAAAGCTGAAGCAGAGTTACAGCAAGGCACTGATTTAACAGAAGTGTTAGAGAATATTAAAACCACATTGACAACCGCGGGTCTGGTTGTGGACTATGTGGAAGCACGTACACCAAACTTGCAAGCAATTGATCAGTTCAATCAGGATCTTGTTTTGTTTGTGGCAGCAAAATTGGGCACAACCCGACTCATCGATAATTTGCAGGTTAAGCATACTGCAGCATAAAACATCAAGGAATAGCTTTGCCATGAAGCGCATTTTGATTGTGACGGGACAATCTGGTTCAGGTAAGTCATCTGCATTGCAGGTACTGGAAGATTTAGGTTATTACTGCATTGATAATTTGCCTTTAGCATTGCTGCCCGAGATTGTCGAGAAGCTGGATCATGAAAATAATCTAGAGCAGCTCGCACTTGGCGTTGATGTCCGTAGTACCCGTGCAGATTTACAAGAGTTCGATCATGTTTTTGAACTGTTGTTAAGGCACGGGGTGGTCGACATTATTTATCTGACCACACGTGATCAGGAGCTGATTGCACGTTTTAGTGCTTCCAGACGTCCGCATCCGTTATCCAATCGTTTTAAAAGTTTGAATGAATGTATACAGGAAGAAAAAACATTATTACTTCCGATACAATTGCGTTCTACAGTACATATTGATACAACTGATAAAAGTGTGCATGATTTGAAGCATACTTTATTGTCTAAACTTGGACAGTCCGATAACTTAATTGTGATTTTGCAGTCATTTGGCTACAAGCACGGTATTCCTTTAGATGCCGACTACGTCTTTGATGTGCGTCATTTACCGAATCCGCATTGGGATTTAGAGTTGCGGGAATATTCTGGTTTAGATGTACCAGTACAAAATTTTTTAGAACAAAGCCCACAGACCAATGAAATGTTTAAAGACATTTATCATTTTTTGGACAAGTGGTTACCTGCATTTGCGGAAGGGCATCGTCACTACATCACGATCTCTATCGGCTGTACAGGTGGACAGCATCGTTCTGTTTATATTGTGGATAGACTGAAAAAAGCCCTTGAGGAAAATTGGTCTATTCAGGTCCTACATCGAGAAATGAAGCATTGGTCATGATTGACACAACTGTTGACGTAATTAATAAACTAGGGTTACATGCGCGTGCATCTGGCAAACTCATTGAAGTAACCACCAAATTCAAATCATCTATCCAAATTGGAAAAGGTGATAAACTGGTCGATGCGAAAAACATTATGTCTTTACTGATGCTAGGCGCAGGTAAAGGCACCACTTTACGTTTAGTGATTGATGGGACAGATGAGGAAAAAGCACTGTCCGAAGTTCAAGCACTATTTGCAGCAAAATTTTACGAGGCAGATTAACCGTGGCACGTCGACCGAACCGTTTTACTGACGAAGACTTCGAAATTTTAGAAGGACGTGCAAGTAAAACCGAACAAAAGAAAGCAGTTCAGCGTATGGCTGCTTTAGGTGAACAGTTGGCGCAACTGAGTCCAAAACAAATTCAGCAACTTCCTGTGGATGAGCGTCTAATTGATGCCATTTTGGATGCGCAAACGATTACCTCGCATGAAGCGCGTCGTCGCCAATTTCAACGTGTGGGTAAGTTATTACGTAACGAAGATGAGACTGTGATCTTGTCGTATTTAACCCCGCAGCAAGGTGCAAAGAAAACTGCTCAGCTGCAGCGTTGGGTGGATCGGATTATTAAAGAAGGTGATCCGATCATCAATGAGTTCTGTAAAGTCCATAATGCGGCAGAGCGTCACACTCTACGTCAGCATGCTTTGCGTATTCACCGTGATATGGCAAAAGAGATAACTGAAGCAGAATTGGCTGAATCAAAGCTCAAACTCTTCAACTATGTGCAGCAGGTTGCTTTGCTCTCTGATAACTAATCGAGTTGAACAAAAAAGCACTTCATTTGAAGTGCTTTTTTATTGCTATTGGAGTCATCTTTTAGACGTCACTGCTTTTAAAGATGAATTTAACTAAACTCACCAATAGCACGTTCTTTAGCCCAGTCCCGCAACACGAATTTCTGTAGTTTGCCTGTCGAGGTCTTTGGAATTTCAGTGATCACAATATCTTTCGGTACTTTAAAACGTGCCAAATGTTCTTGGCAGAAGCTGATGATTTCTTCAGGGGTCACAGATTTTCCTTCTTTCAGCTCAATAAAGGCACATGGGACTTCTTGCCAACGTGGATCAGGTTTGGCCACTACAGCAGCCGTCAGAATGGCTGGATGTCGATACAGCACTTCTTCAACTTCTAAGGATGAAATATTTTCACCACCTGAAATAATCACATCTTTGGAGCGGTCGGTAATTTTGGCATAGCCATCAGGTTGGCAAACTGCCAAATCACCTGTATGGAACCATCCGCCTTTAAAGGCTTCTGCCGTGGCTTCAGGATTTTTCAGATAACCTTTCATGACAATGTTACCGCGGAACATGATCTCACCCATGGTGATGCCATCTTTGGGTACAGGTTCTAAAGTTTCTGGATCAAGCACTTTCATGCCGTCTTGAAGTGGATAAGGCACACCTTGGCGCGAATGCAGTTGAGCTTGTTCTTGAATGCTTAATTCACTCCAGCCCGCTTGCGATGCACAGAGAGCAGATGGACCATAAGTTTCGGTAAGACCATAGACATGAGTGACATTTATGCCGATATTGCGCATGCCTTCAATAATGGCAGCAGGTGGCGCAGCACCCGCCACCATGACTTCGACACGATGTTCGAGCTTGATTTGCTGTTGTTCTGGTGTGTTAATCAGCATTGATAATACGATTGGAGCACCACAGAAATAATCCACTTGGTGTTCAGCAATCAGTTTAAAGATGAGTTCTGGATCAACCTTACGTAAGCAAATATTGGTACCACCATTGGCCGCCATGGTCCAAGCAAAACACCAGCCATTGCAATGGAATAGAGGGAGAGTCCATAAATATGTGGCACGAGGGGTCATGCCACAGGCGATAATGTTGCTGGCAGCATTGATGTATGCCCCGCGATGGTGATAAACCACCCCTTTAGGGTTACCCGTGGTACCAGAGGTGTAGTTTAAACTAATGGCGTCCCACTCATCGTTTGGTAACTGCCATTCAAATTCAGCATCACCGTCGGCAAGCCAGTCCTCATATTCAATTTGCCCGATTGGGGTGGAGAAGCATTGTTCATATTCCTCATCATCCACATCAATCACATAAATTGAATGCGAAACCAAACTCAACGCTTCTTTGGCGAGCGCTGCGAATTCAGGATCGACCAAGAGGACTTTAGTTTCGGCATGCTCCAGCATGAAGGCAATGGTTTTAGCATCTAAGCGGGTATTTAAAGTATTGAGTACCGCACCAATCATTGGCACAGCAAAGTGGGCTTCAATCATGGCAGGAATATTGGGTAACAGTACAGACACCGTATCGTTTTTACCAATGCCTAAATTTTGCAACTGATGTGCAAACTGACGGCAACGGTTGTAGGTTTCTCGCCAGCTGATATGTCGCTTGCCATGAACAATCGCATCTTGATGCGGATAAATATAAGCCGCGCGTTCTAAGTAACGCAGCGGAGAAAGCGCTACAAAATTCGCGGGGGTGCGCGGTAGTTCATCATAGGCAGCAACCATGTAACAACTCCATGTATATTTATTATCATCGATGTTTTAAAGATAAGCCTTTCAGAATCGAAGTGCATTTATGCTTTAGTCGAGTGAATGTTTATTTATAAGATAATGAATTTTATGTAGAAATAATTTAATGTTTTAATTTAATGAATCTAAATTCATAAATATGATTAAATTCAATAATATATAAAAAGGAAGAATGTGTGTTCGTTTTTTAATCTTTTTTTGTAAGTGAAGTCAATCTATAGTAGCTAAAAATAAATATGAACGACAACAACGCTAAAATGATTCTAAAGGGTTCAAATGCATAAAAAATGACTATTTTCTGGTTGGGACAAGATTTATAGGGCGAAAAGGTTTTATCCAACCCTGAACACGTGTAAAATTCTTAGCAGTTTTTTATACACCGTTTTTATCTTTTGAGGTTCTGCCTCGATCATAATCTCGCGGTGACATGCTCCATGGTACGGGGCATCACTCCTTAAGGATTTTTTTATGCCAATTATCACTTTGCCAAATGGCGATCAAAAACAGTTTGATCAAGCCGTATCTGTGATGGACGTTGCTTTAAGCATTGGTCCTGGTCTTGCAAAAAATACAGTCGCAGGTCGTGTGAATGACCGTTTGGTGGATGCATCGGATTTAATTACCGAAGATGCAACACTGCAAATTATTACGCCTAAAGATGATGAAGGTGTTGAAATCATTCGTCACTCTTGTGCGCACTTGGTGGGTCACGCAGTTAAGCAGCTTTTCCCTGAAGCAAAGATGGTGATTGGTCCTGTCATTGAAGAAGGTTTCTACTATGATATCTGGATGCCACGTCCATTTACATTAGATGATATGGCAGCCATCGAAGAGCGTATGAAAAAGCTCATCGACCAAGACTATGATGTCATTAAAAAAATGACTCCGCGTGACGAAGTGATTGCAGAATTCACAGCGCGTGGTGAAGAATATAAGTTACGCTTGATCGCAGACATGCCTGAAGAAACACAAATGGGCTTGTACTACCATCAAGATTATTTGGATATGTGCCGTGGTCCACACGTACCCAACACCAAATTCTTAAAATCATTCAAGCTGACTAAAATTTCTGGCGCTTACTGGCGCGGTGATGCGAAGAATGAACAGCTACAACGTATTTATGGTACAGCGTGGGCGGACAAGAAACAGCTTGCTGCTTATGTGAAACGTATTGAAGAAGCTGAAAAGCGTGACCACCGTAAAATTGGTAAAGCCTTAGACTTGTTCCATATGCAAGAAGAAGCACCTGGTATGGTGTTCTGGCATCCAAATGGCTGGACTATTTACCAAGTCCTTGAGCAATACATGCGTAAAGTTCAGCAGGACAATGGTTATCTTGAGATTAAAACTCCGCAGATCGTAGACTTTACGCTGTGGGAAAAGTCTGGTCATGCGGCAAACTATGCAGACAACATGTTCACGACTCATTCTGAAAGTCGTAACTATGCAGTAAAACCAATGAACTGCCCATGTCACGTGCAAGTGTTTAACCAAGGCTTGAAATCTTACCGCGATTTGCCTATTCGTTTAGCAGAGTTTGGTTCATGTCACCGTAACGAACCATCGGGTTCATTACACGGTATTATGCGTGTTCGTGGCTTTACGCAAGATGATGCTCATATTTTCTGTACCAAAGAGCAGATTGGACCAGAAGTTGCTGACTTTATTAAGTTAACGCTTGATGTGTATAAAGACTTCGGCTTTGAAGAAGTTCAAATGAAATTATCGACTCGCCCAGAAAAGCGTGTCGGTGATGATGCACTTTGGGATATGGCAGAAAAATCTTTAGCTGATGCTTTAGATGCTGCGGGTCTGGCTTGGGAATTGCAACCGGGCGAAGGTGCGTTCTATGGCCCGAAAATTGAATTCTCGCTAAAAGACTGCTTAGGTCGCGTATGGCAATGTGGTACAATTCAGTGTGACTTCAACTTACCAGAACGTTTAGATGCTTCGTATGTCACTGAAGACAATGATCGTGATCAGCCTGTGATGTTGCATCGTGCAATTCTTGGCAGTTTCGAACGTTTTATTGGTATACTTATTGAACACTATGCGGGCTTTATGCCACCATGGTTAGCGCCAGTTCAAGCATGTGTCATGAATATTACCGATTCTCAAGCTGAAGCTTGTGAGTCTGTCGTTGCTAAACTTAAAGAAAGCGGTATTCGCGCGATTTCTGACTTGAGAAATGAGAAAATCGGCTTTAAGATTCGTGAACGTACATTAGAGCGTATTCCATACTTATTGGTTCTTGGTGACCGTGAAGTAGAGGAAGGTACCGTAAACGTGCGTACCCGCTCTGGAAAAAATTTGGGTACTATGTCAATCGACGCTTTCGTTGACCTAGTAAAAGCAGCCGTTGCCGAACGCGGCCGGTACATTGTGGAGTAACAGCGATTAAACAGCCTGACCGTAATCAACAGGGCGGTAACAAATCAAACCGTCCTGCTTTGAATGATGAAATTCGTGCGAAAGAAGTTCGTCTTGTAGACGAAAATGGTGAGCAAAAAGGTATTGTGAGCTTGGCAGATGCATTGCGCGCTGCTGAAAGTGTTGAGCTTGATCTTGTAGAGATCGTGGCAAACGCTGAACCACCTGTTTGTAAAATCATGGACTTCAATAAGCATTTGTTTGATCTGAAGCAAAAGCAGAAAGAAGCGAAGAAAAAACAACATCAAGTGCAGGTTAAAGAAATCAAGCTCCGCCCTGCAACGGATGTTGGTGATTACAACGTAAAATTACGTGCAATTATCAAGTTCCTTGAAGAAGGTAACAAGGTAAAAATCACATTACGCTTCCGTGGTCGTGAAATGGCTCACCAGCAGTTAGGTTTAGCTCAATTGCAAAAAATTGAAGCCGACGTAGCTGAGTTTGGTGTTGTTGAGCAAGCACCAAAAATGGAAGGTCGTCAAATGGGTATGTTGCTTGGACCGAAAAAGAAAAAGTAAGACTCCGTTTGAAAAAAGCACTGCATTAGCAGTGCTTTTTTTTACAAAAAAGAAAGAGAATTTGATGTTGTTTAATTCAGGTTTTTGACGATATAGCTAGAGATGAAATTCATCATTTGAGACTGCTGTAGCAAGAAAAAGCATGTTATAACTACAGCTTCATTAAACCAAGCAAAGAAAAAGATAGGGTAAAAATGATTGATTTATATTATTGGGGAACACCCAATGGGCATAAAATTACCATCGCTTTAGAAGAAATGGGCTTGGAGTATCAAATTTTTCCCATCAATATTTCAGAAAATGATCAGTTTCAGCCTGATTTTTTAAGGATTTCTCCGAATAATAAAATTCCTGCCATTGTGGATCAGGATGGACCCAAAGGTGAATCAATTTCAGTATTTGAGTCTGGTGCGATTTTGCAATATTTAGGGCGTAAAACAGGGTTGTATTATCCAGCGGATGAACAGCAACGGGTAGAAGTTGAACAATGGCTAATGTGGCAAAAAGGTGGATTTGGACCAATGTTGGGGCAAAATCATCATTTTAGCCGTTTTGCACCAGAACATATTCCTTACGCCGCTGCACGTTATGTGAATGAAACCAAACGCCTATATGGGGTTTTGGATAAACAGTTGATTGGTCAGAACTATGTTGCGGGCGAGTATTCAATTGCAGATATGGCAATTTTACCTTGGATTCTGCGACATGAATGGCAGCAGATTCAATTGGAAGATTATCCTAATGTACAAGAGTATTATGAACGATTAACTGCGCGTCCAGCCGTGCAAAGAGCATTAGCGATTAAGGTTTAATATCAAGTGTGGAGTGTTGTGAGCTATAACCCTCCACAAGAAAGTATATTTGCAGGCTTTGAATCTTTTAATAAAAATACAGAATTGATAATAATAATTTTTTGAGTTCCAAAGCAGTAATTGCGTCTTAGGTATAATTTATTCAAACATTAACAGCTTGGTTTTTGATGTATTTTTTAAAGGTTTAAGGAATATTTCATTGCTTCTTGAGATTTATTTTATTCATCAGTTATTTGAGTCTTTTTTGTATCTGAGCTATTGAGCAGATGATCTGTTCTTAGACGGATACCTGCATTATGTTAATATCTGCAACTTACCCAGCATTTTTTGTGATTTTCAAATTTGAAAATCAGTAGGTTGTGATGAAAGCATTTTTTTTAAATTTAACCCGAATCATTGAAGCGAATCCTAAAATTTATATCAGTATTATTGTGGGGATCGCGGGGTGTTGTATGTTATTTGTCGCAGAAGCCGTACATGTCCAAAAAATTGTGGAATTACTGAATACTAAGGATCAAGCTATATTACGCGCAGCGATTGAGCCGATTTCAGATAAATACACAGTGGCGCGTAGCGTGTTATTGATATTCACCTTTATTTGGTCGGGCTATGAATATTTGTCGACAAAGAAAAAACTAGGTTTATCTTCATAATTTTATGTGGACTTTAGGGCTTTTATTTCTCTCTGCATTTGGAGCTGCGACCTTATTGCCCTTACAGTCCGAAGCAGTATTGCTGGGTTTATTGGCAGAGGGAAGTCATTCTGTTGTTGTACTGATTGCAGTGGCAAGTCTAGGGAATATTCTAGGTTCTTGTGTAAATTGGTATTTGGGCTTCAAGATTGAGCATTATAAGCACAAGAAGTGGTTTCCCGTATCTGAACAAAAAATGCTGCAAGCACAAGGCATTTATCAAAAATACGGCTTTTGGTCGTTGTTGTTGAGTTGGGTGCCGCTTATCGGAGATCCGATTACCTTAATTGCAGGCTTATTAAAAGAAAACTTTATCCGCTTTTTGTTGATGGTGATCCTGGCGAAAACTGGACGTTATGTGGTGCTGTATTTTATTTTTATCGGTTGGTTTTAGGTTTTTTGTAGCTGCACTAATTAAGCTTAATGAAAAATCTATCGAAGTAATCAAGAGGGAGGAATAGTTCCCTCCCTCAATCGCTTAAGAACATTGGTTCAGTTTGAACTGAATTTCATCTTTGAAGCTGGACTTTTTATAAAGCCACAAGGTGGAAGCGCTACGTTTAACAGTCACTTGGCTGTTACTTACGGCTTGGATTATATTTTGGTCGAGTGCATAAAGACCAGAACCTTGGTTGATTTTGACTTTTTTTACATCACCGTGTTTATCGACTTTAAAGCTAAACTTGATATTGCGGTCATGTTGATTCAAATCATCACGGCTGAGTTCAAGTTGGGGTTGCTTCATGTATGAGAATTTCACTTTTTGCTGCTGTTGTTGTGCCAGCCAGTTTTTAGAATTAAAGCCGTAGTTGCATTCCGCCTGTTCTTGTTCCAAATTTAAACTAAAGGTTTGATAGCCAATAATTGGTAGCGTGGTATCTTCCACTGTATAAGGTTGTACACGCGCCTTGCGTACCGCTTGAATCAGAACCTCATCTAGGTTTTTTAATCCTGTACTTTCCTGCACACTGGCTTGTGTAATTTTTCCAGTCTCATCTGCATAAATACGTAAGATGGCCGCGCGATTCTGTCCCTTCAAATCCTCATTGTTATATTGAGGTTGAGGAAGCGTGGTCCATTGAATACGTGTCGTTAAATGGGCAGGTAAAGCCGTACTTTTTTGTACCGTCAATTGTGAGGTGCTGGCTTTTTCTGCGCTATAGCTATGTACAAATGGGAAGCTCAGAATCAAGGAAAAACAAAGCAATTGTTTCATAAGGTCAAATAGGACATTCGTTCAAGAATGCTCATGCATAATGGTGGCTGAATTGTTGCTCAGTATTTCCTGATTTAGAAATACTGGCAAGTCTAAATTCATGTTTTATTGATCTTTTCCTAGGGTGATATCAACCCCAAATAAATCTGAAGTTTTAACCAGCTTAGCCCGACCGCCAGTAGGGTCATACATCCACCAAACACAGTCGCCATAATCGTGCCCATATATTTGGCTGCCAGACCAGATTCAAATGCTCCAAGTTCATTGCTAGAGGAAACAAACATGCCGTTTAGCGCAGCAACACGCCCGCGCATATTTTCTGGTGGATAAATTTGCAAAATAGTTTGTCGTACCACAACTGAAATACTGTCACATGCGCCTGTCATGGCTAAAGCAAACAAGGAAAACCATAGATGGTTGGAAAAGGCAAAGACGAGAGTGAAAACACCAAAGCCAGCAACAGCAAGCAACATATTACGCCACGCATGATGAGTAGGTGGAAATCTAGTCAATCCAATCATGGTGATGAGTGCTCCGATAGAAGGTGCTGCACCTAAATAACCCAGACCTTCTGGACCTATTTTGAGAATGTCTTCTGCAAAAATAGGCAGTAAGACAATTACACCGCCAAATAGTACGGAAATGAGGTCTAGTGAAATTGCCCATAACACAATTTTTGTGTTCCAAATAAAGTGAAAGCCATTACCAAGGCTTGCCCATAGGTTTTCGGTTTCAATGCTGGGAAAATTGCGTCTTTGTAATAAGTTAATCAGAACAAAACAAATGCTGAGTAATACGGCAACACTAAGTAGGCTGGTTTCACGGCCCAAATACGCAAACATGAAGCACCCAACATTGGACCTAAGATAACACCACTTTGCCAGCCAATAGTGGTCCAAGTGGCACCATTGGCATAAAGCTGACGTGGAATTAAAAAGGTTTTAAAGATGTTGCTGAAGGATTATAAACCCTCGAATGGTGCCTAATGCAAAAATAACGGCATAGATGCCCCAAGATAAAGACTGAATACCAATCAGCCCTAAGCCAAAGGCATGAAATAACCCTCATAAAACTAGCGGGAGGGGGGCTGCAAAGAACAAGCAGATTCTCATGATATTTTGTTTGTTAAACCGATCGGCGAAATATCCACCCCATGGGGAAAGTGCGATAAAGGATATGGCTTCAGCAAGTCCAATCAATCCTAAGGTAAGCGGATCTTTGGTAATTTTATATAGAGAATACGCCACAATAATTTCTTGCATCAGAATCGCGAGGGTGAGGCAGAATTGGTTTAAAGTCACAATCGAAAAATCGCGATATCTTAATGCGGCAAAAGCATCGGTGGTTGGCTTCATAATCTTTTTGTTTTATCGTTCTATGATTATTAGAGTGGCTATAAGTTATCCCCATACTGAATAACAGTCATATTTGTGCTGAAAAAACACTCAACTTTCTGCGTGGATTTATTCCCTAAATAATATGGTTTTTGCTTTTGTTTTGTACAAAGATGATTTAGAATAGCGCCTTCCTTACCTGCAGGTCGTTTTTGCAATGGTGCAGACGTGCCGAACAGGTGTTTAAAGAGGTTGTTATGGCTAAGTTAAAAACTCGCCGTGGTGCAGCTAAACGTTTCAAAGCGACTGCAAACGGTTTCAAGCGTAAACAAGCGTTCAAACGCCACATTTTGACCAAAAAATCTGCTAAGCGTATTCGTCAGTTACGCGGCTGTGTAATGGTTCACGTAAGTGACGTTGCTTCAGTTCGCCGTATGTGCCCATACATCTAAGGAGATTATAAATGGCTCGTGTAAAACGTGGTGTACAGGCTCATCGCCGTCATAAAAAAATTCTTGCTCGTGCTAAAGGTTACTACGGTGCTCGTTCACGCGTTTATCGCGTAGCGTTCCAAGCAGTAATCAAAGCAGGTCAATACGCTTATCGTGACCGTCGTCAGAAGAAACGTCAATTCCGTGCTCTATGGATTGCGCGTATCAATGCTGGTGCTCGTCTAAACGGTTTGTCTTACAGCCGTATGATCGATGGCTTGAAAAAAGCTCAAGTGATCATCGACCGTCGCGTACTTGCTGACATCGCTATGCATGACGCAGTTGCATTTGCTGCTTTAGCTGAAAAAGCTAAAGGCGCATTAGCTGCTTAATCATCTTCGGATGATTGAAAAGACCGCTTTATGCGGTCTTTTTTATTGCCTTGTGTTTTTCGATACACAAGATGGCATTGGGTTTGAATTACATAATTTATCTTTAAATTAGATCAGCTTGGATGCCTAATGGAATGAAGTCATCATAAAAAGGAATGGGGCGATGCTTGCGGATATTATTGGTGTGAATCAGGCACGGATTACAGTCAAACTAGAAATGATTCCAAGAATTGGTGAGTCTGTCAAAATCATGTATGGACCTGATGCACAATTGGAAGGAGAGGTGGTCGCGGTACAACATTATATTAATCAGCATGCTGATGAGCATAAAGTACGCATTGAAATACGTCCCTTTAATTTGTTGATTACATCGTGATTGAATTTGGCGCAGAGATGTTGTTCAGGACTCTGGAAAAATAAATTCCAGAGTCAAATCATTTGTCTATTTATTCTTGATGAAGAACGCGACCTCATGAGGCTTTGTTTTTATAAGCCGAAATAGTAAGCCACAATACAAATCACCACGGTAATTAGAATGAGTTTGAAAACTGCAGAAGAACCAATTTTATGGTGTTGATGTGGTGCGGATGTTGCTGTGGCAACTGGGGCACCTTCTAAGGGGTTATTGACTGCAACTGAAGTGAGTTGGGCTGTTTGGTAGTGGTTGGTCACTTTGACAATAAATTTTGCCTGAAGATCTTCGAGTTTTTGCGAAAAGTGGCGTAGGTTGAGTTGCTCATCGGCACTGAGTAGAGAACCATCTTCGTGTTGAGGATGTTGTAATTTGTTTTGAATATATTTTTCTAAGGCTTCAATGCGATACAGTGACTTGTGTGCAAAATCCGCTGGGTAATCTGTAGGCAATAAGGCTAGTTTTTGCGAATCTAAGTCGCTGCCATTTTCGGTAATAGTTTTGGCTACATAACCATAATAGGGTAAGTTCGATGGTGTTGGTTCGACAAAACCGAGAGCATAGGGACTATTGAATAGTTCGGCTTGGGTATAACTTTGAATGTCATCCCAATTTGGGCGTTGTAAGTCTGCTTCAATACGTTTGGCAAGTTTAGACGTGAGTTCAAAACGCCAAAAGGTTTCATGACGTAAGGGATTTTGTTGTGAAACTGGAGCTTCAAAATCATTATCTGCGTTATACCATTCTGGCAATTCTTTACCTAAAATCCAAGCCGTTTTCTTGCTACCTTCATGGCTGACAATGAAATGCGCAAAAGGAAGCAGCTCAACATTGGCATTTGGGTTTTGTTCATCATTTAACAGACTTGAGCTGTGTAAACTCAAGCGTTTTGTGCCTTGCTTTTTTAGTCCTTCGAGCCAGACTTGGAAATGTTGAGCCAGTAAATGTTGTGAGAGCAGGTCTCGAAATGCAAATAGCTGCTGATCAAAAATCGGATGTTGTTTCCAACGATTAAAACTCAGCTCTTTAGTGAGGAATTCATTGCCATAAGTGACTAAAGTGAGCTGTTGTTTCCAGATTTGATCTAGGGCCATAGATAATGATCTCTTTGTAATTGGGTTTATCTTATCCTTTTTCTAATTTCGGATGTTAATCAAATTTTCCTTAATTGGAAACTCATCAATCTTGTTAAAAACTGATAGAATATCGGGTTTTATCTTATTATTAAATTGTTGCTTTGAGAGTTACTATGTCACTGGAAGCCCTGACCACCGAAGCGCTTGCTGCCATTGCAGCAGCTCAAGACCTTGCTGCACTCGATCTGGTACGTGTGCAATTTACAGGGAAAAAGAGCCAGCTTGCAGAACAATCGAAAGCGCTAGGTAAAATGGACCCTGAGGAGCGTAAAGTTCAGGGTGCTGCAATTCATGCTGTGCGTGAAGCCATTAATGCTGCATTGACTGAGCGTCAAGCACAATTACAAAAAGCGGCATTAGAACAGCAGCTTGCGAGTGAAACCATCGACATTACCCTGCCAGGGCGTGGTCAAACCATTGGAAGTATTCACCCCGTTACACAAGTGCAGGAGCGCATTTGTCAATTCTTTACTAAAGCGGGTTTTACGGTCGCAACAGGACCAGAAGTCGAAGATGACTATCACAATTTTGAAGCATTAAATATTCCAGGGCATCACCCTGCGCGTGCGATGCACGATACCTTCTACTTTGATGCAAATCATTTGTTACGTACGCATACTTCGGGTGTGCAAATTCGTACCATGGAAACCTCACAACCACCAATCCGTATTGTG
The DNA here is from genome assembly GCF_022601715.1 of Acinetobacter zhairuonensis. GTDB lineage: Bacteria > Pseudomonadota > Gammaproteobacteria > Pseudomonadales > Moraxellaceae > Acinetobacter. The sequence continues at coordinate 42,762 of NZ_JAKVIM010000020.1, forward strand.
TGTCCTGGTCGTGTCTATCGTTGTGACTCAGATCAAACCCATTCACCAATGTTCCACCAGATTGAAGGCTTGTATGTTGCAGAAAATACCAGCTTTGCTGAACTGAAAGGATTACTGGTGAACTTGCTGAATGAGTTCTTTGAAAAAGACCTAAAAGTTCGTTTCCGCCCATCTTACTTCCCATTCACAGAGCCAAGTGCAGAAGTGGATATTATGGATGAACGTGGTAAATGGTTAGAGGTTTTGGGTTGCGGTATGGTGCATCCAAATGTCTTGCAAGCGGCTGGGATTGATCCTGAAAAATACAAAGGCTTTGCTTTTGGTTTGGGGGTAGAGCGTTTTGCCATGTTGCGCTATGGCATCAATGACTTGCGTATGTTCTATCAAAACGATGTGCGTTTTTTACGCCAATTTGCTTAAGACAAATTTTTGACCTCTTCCTGATTATTTGAGTGTGATCATTTTGAATGAATTGAGAAACACTCACGATGATGAGGGTGCAGAGGAATTGAAGTATTAGATTTATAGGTTTTTACAGAAATGAAAATTAGCGAAAATTGGTTACGCACATGGGTCAACCCAGCCATTGATAGCGAAACGTTATCTGATCAACTGACCATGCTGGGTCTGGAGGTTGATGATTTATCTCCAGCAGCAAAACCATTTACAGGCGTAGTGGTCGGTGAAGTACTTAGCGTAGAGCAACATCCAGATGCAGACCGTTTACGTGTGACTACCGTGAACATTGGTTCAGGTGATCCATTACAAATCGTATGTGGTGCACCGAATGTCCGTGTCGGCATGAAAGCTCCTGTAGCGACGATTGGTGCGGTGTTACCGGGTGATTTTAAAATCAAGAAAGGTAAGCTGCGTGGTATTGAATCGCAAGGCATGCTATGTGGCGCTTCAGAAATTGACCTCGAAGATAAAATTGATGGTCTTTTAGAATTAGCTGCAGATGCACCTGTAGGTGTCAATATTCGTGAATATTTAGATTTAGATGATCATGTGATTGATATTAGCATCACCCCAAACCGTGGTGACTGTTTTAGTATTCGTGGTATAGCACGTGAAATTGCAGTGATTAACCAAATGACTGCGGTTGCGCCAGAGGTTAAAGAAGTGGCTGCGACAATTACTGATGAGAAAAAAGTCATTGTCAGCACTGAAGGTTGCCCGCGCTATTTAGGTCGTGTGATCAAAAATGTAAATACCAAAGCACCAACGCCAGAATGGATGGAGCGTGCACTTGCGCGTTCGGGTATTCGTCAACACAGTATTTTGGTGGATATTACCAACTATGTGCTGATGGAGTTGGGTCAACCATTACATGCTTTTGATGCTGGTAAAGTTCAAGGTGCGGTACATGTGCGTCAAGCAACGGCTGCTGAAAAGCTGCTGCTGCTTAATGAGCAAGAAGTCGAACTGAATGAAAAAGTGATGATTATTGCTGATGATGAAAAAGCATTGGCGATTGCGGGCATCATGGGGGGATTATCTTCTTCTGTAACCGATGAAACCACTGAAATTTTCTTAGAATCTGCATTCTTTGCACCATTACATATTGCAGGACGTGCTCGTAGCTTTGGTTTGCATACCGATGCTTCTCAGCGCTATGAGCGTGGTGTGGATTTTGAATTACCAATGATTGCGATGCACCGTGCATCACAATTGATTGCTGAACTCGCTGGTGGTGAATTTGGTCCGATTACTGTTGCTGAGCAAGCAGATGTATTGCCAAAACGTGAAGCGATTGAGCTTGAACAAGCACAAGTCGATCAGTTGTTGGGATACCGTGTAGAAGGCGAGTTTATTGCTGATGCATTAACGTGTTTAGGCTGTGAGGTTGCGATTAAAGCAGAAGGTCAGTGGTCTGTAGTTCCTCCGTCGCATCGTTATGATATGGCGATCTATCAAGATCTCATTGAGGAAGTTGCGCGTATTCATGGCTATGACAATATTCAAATCAGTCTACCAGTCATTGATGCACAGCTTGCGAAGTATCAAGATCAATTTGAACTGGCGCAATTGCGTCAGACCTTGGTGACATTGGGGTATCAAGAAGCGATTAGTTTTAGCTTTGCAGATTTGAAACTTGAAAAGCAACTCAATCCTGCAGTCAATCCATTGGCGTTGGCAAATCCAATTTCAAGCGATTTGGCTGTGATGCGTTCGACTTTGCTTTCAAGTTTGATTCCTTGCGTTCAATATAATATTAACCGTCAACAAAGTCGTGTGCGTTTCTTTGAGTTGGGGTTGCGTTTTGATTATCAGGATGCGAGTAACATCCATGATTTAAAACAGATTCCAACTTTAGCCATGGTTGCGGTGGGTGCAAAACAAGCAGAGTCTTGGCATGGTAAGCCACAAGCGATGGATTTCTTTGATTTCAAAGGTGAAGTAGAAGAGGTTTTAGCGGCAGGGCGTGTGCAGGTTGAATATGTACGTTCTGAGCGTGTATGGTTACATCCAGGTCAGTCAGCAGAGATTATGGTTGATGGTCAGTCGATTGGTTATTTAGGTCGTTTACATCCATCTTTAGAGGCAGAATTGGATTTAGGTACGACTTGGGTGGCAGAACTTGATCAAAAAGCAGTTTTGCAAACTTATGTATCTAATTTTACAGAATTATCACGTTTTCCATCGGTTAGACGTGATATTGCGCTTTTAATTAGTGATAAGATTAATATTGGTGAAATTCAGCAACTTATCACTAATACGGGTGGGGAGCTGTTAAACTCGAATTGGCTCTTCGATGTGTACACTGGACAAGGGGTTGAAGCAGGTAAACGCTCATTAGCATTTGCTTTGTTATGGCAACATCCGTCGCGTACCTTGGAAGATGCTGAAATCAAATCGGGTATGGATACAATCATAGAAGTGTTGCAGAACACTTATCAGGCGACATTGAGGGCTTCATGACAGCATTAACTAAAGCAGAAATGGCTGATCATTTAAGTGAGCTCACGAGTTTAAACCGTCGTGAAGCAAAACAAATGGTCGAATTATTCTTCGATGAAATTAGCCAAGCGCTCATTTCTGGGGAACAGGTTAAACTTTCGGGTTTCGGGAACTTTGAGTTGCGTGATAAGCGTCAACGACCAGGTCGAAACCCTAAAACGGGTGAGGAAATTCCGATTTCGGCTCGTCGTGTTGTAACATTCCGTGCAGGTCAGAAGTTTAGACAGCGCGTTGGGAAAGAGCAGATCGATTGATCTGCTTTTTTTATAATTGTTTAGAGCAGTTTTAAATTTTAATTTTGTTTTTTAATTAAATTTAGTCGTAAAAAAAAGAGAGCAAATGCTCTCTTTTTTTTACGACTAAATAATCGTAATGATTATTTAGCAGCAGAAGCAGCAGAAGCAGCAGCAGAAGCAGCAACGTCAGCAGCAGAAGCAGCAACGTCAGCAGCAGAAGCAGCTTCAACAGCAGCGGCGTCAGCAGCAGAAGCGGCAACATTAGCTTCAGATGCAGCAGAAGCAGCAGCTTCAGTTGCAGGAGCTTCTTCTTTTTTAGCACAGCCAACGAAAGCTAAAGTAGTAGCAACTGCAGCAGCAATAGCGATTTTTTTGAATAACATGGCATCACTCTCTAAAATATGAGATTAAAAAAAACCAAGGTCAGCTGTTATGTGCTTTTATTCTTCCTAAATTTGTTAGGTAGTAACAACGCAGGAGCAGCTTAACTGGTCTGCGAATATGCTATCACTGCCCATTTTGAATTACTACTGGTCTGTGTGAAAAAAACCAAAAAATAAGCAAATATTTGCTATTTTTTAACAGAAAATAACAATTAAGAGTGCGCTTTATATTGGATAAATACTTTTTAAGCTTTTAAAAATAAAGCAGTTTTTCTAAGCAATATTTTGATAATCAAATATTTGAAAATATGCTTACACAAGATCAAATGAATTGTGTTTTTATGTTAAAAAAGTCAACCAAATAAAAAAGTCGCCAGCATGGGCGACTTTTTTAATTTTTAATGTAAATTAATTACTTGCTTTACGCTTCATCTGATCAAAGAATTCATCATTGGTTTTGGTTTCTTTCATGCGATCTAATAAGAATTCCATTGCTGCCAATTCATCTTGGGTGTGAAGGAGTTTACGTAGAATCCAAACCTTACGTAAATTGTCTTCAGACATTAAACGTTCTTCACGACGTGTACCAGACTTTTTAATGTTCATGGCAGGGAAGACGCGTTTTTCAGCAATACGACGATCCAAGGTAATTTCTTGGTTACCAGTACCTTTGAATTCTTCGTAGATGACTTCATCCATTTTGCTGCCAGTTTCAATTAAGGCAGTCGAGATAATAGTGAGTGAACCACCTTCTTCAATGTTACGTGCAGCACCGAAGAAACGCTTAGGACGCTCGAGCGCATGCGCATCTACACCACCTGTTAATACTTTGCCTGATGAAGGTACGACGGTGTTGTAAGCACGCGCTAAACGGGTAATTGAGTCTAGTAGAATAACGACGTCTTTCTTGTGCTCAACCAGACGTTTTGCTTTTTCAATCACCATTTCAGCCACTTGAACGTGTCGGGCTGGTGACTCATCAAAAGTAGATGCAATCACTTCACCACGAACTGTACGTTCCATTTCAGTCACTTCTTCTGGGCGTTCGTCAATCAGAAGAACGATCAGGAAGCATTCTGGGTTGTTACGTACAATCGACTGAGCGATGTTCTGTAGCAACATGGTTTTACCCGCTTTGGGAGGAGCAACAATAATTGAACGTTGACCTTTACCAATCGGTGCGACCAAGTCGACCACACGTGCAGTTAAATCCTCAGTCGTACCATTACCTAATTCCATCACCAGTTGTTCGGTTGGGAATAAAGGCGTTAAGTTTTCGAATAAAATCTTGTTGCGTGAGTTTTCTGGCGTATCGTAGTTAATCTGATTAACTTTCAGTAGGGCGAAATAACGTTCACCTTCTTTAGGTGGGCGAATCGTTCCTGTGATGGTGTCACCTGTACGCAAGTTAAAACGACGAATTTGTGAAGGACTCACATAAATGTCATCTGGACCTGCAAGATATGAACCTGCAGCAGAGCGTAAGAAACCAAAACCATCTGACAGAATTTCGAGAACGCCGTCACCAAAGATCTCTTCACCATTCATCGCATGACGCTTTAAGATGGCAAAGATAATATCTTGCTTGCGGTTACGCGCCATTCCTTCTAGGCCCATAAACTCTGCAATTTTGATGAGTTCGCCAATTGGTTTTTTCTTGAGTTCGGTTAAATTCATAGGTGGTCAGATAGAATAAATCATTCTAGAAACAGGTTGGAAGGAGAGCAACATTCGGTCGCATACAGCAATAAAATGACGGCATCGTATTGATAAAATAACAATGCGGAGGTCTGGTAAATTGTTGCGAAGAGAAAAAGTATGTAACAATTTCTGTTGCCGAGCGGCGATCTTATGTGTTGTGTCTTGTAAGAAAATGATGGACTTGAAATCCTTTCTTTCTTGAACATGCAATATAAGAGAGATTGTTGAGTTTGTCAATTTATAGACGAAAAAAATGCGCTATAGGACATAACGCATTTGGTCTAATTGCAATGTGCGAATTAGATGTGGTCTTCAATGAATGCAGTCAATTTAGACTTTGGTGCAGCGCCCACTTGTTGTGCTACAACTTCACCATTTTTGAACATGAGTAATGCTGGAATGTTACGAATGTTGTAGTTTACCGCTGTTGCTTCACATGAAGTCACATCGACTTTAACAATTTTAACTTTACCTTCGTATTCGTTTGCAAGCACTTCTAATACAGGCGCAATTGCTTTACAAGGTGCACACCAGCCTGCCCAGAAATCAACAAGAACGGGAGTGTCTGAATTTAAAACATCTGCTTCAAAGTTTGCATCTGTCGTATTGATGATATTGCCTGACATGGAATATGCTCCAAAAATTATATTCAAAGATAGCTAATGGCTCTAAGTATTACATAGCCATCTTTAACAATGTAGTACTAGATGTAAATTTTCAGCCTTTCCAACGATTTTGTCTAATTGATGCTCACGATGATGCTAATCGTGTAACGCAATTGTCATATATGGTGAAAATAAAAAAGTACATACTATTAACAGCATAAATGGCTTTTAAATTGCATGTATGTGCATTACTCTAGGCTCAATTCTGTACAGGTTTATTTGAAGAATGTCTGATTTTTTGATTGATGAAGAATTACTTGCTGCCATCGATATGGGATCGAACAGCTTTCACCTTGCGATTGCGCGTGTAGACCATGGTGAAGTTAAAAAAGTTGCATCAATGTCAGAAAAAGTTCAGTTGGCAGCTGGACTTGATGAAAATAAAAATTTAACAGAAGCTGCCCAACAACGTGGTTTGGCATGTTTAGCGCGTTTTGTCGGGCGTTTAAGTTCAGTTCAGCCTAATCGTTTAAGAATTGTGGCGACCAACGCTTTACGCCAAGCCAAAAATGGACATGAATTTATTCAAAAAGCCGCAGAAATACTGCCAAAACCGATTGAAATTATTGCTGGGCGTGAAGAAGCGCGTCTAATTTATTTGGGTGTTTCTCACACCATGGCCAACAGTGGTCGTCGTTTGGTGGTTGATATTGGTGGTGGTTCAACTGAACTGATTATTGGTGAAGAGTTTGAACCGATTCATACTGAATCATTACAGATGGGCTGTGTGGCATTCACCAAATGTTATTTCCAAGATGGCGAGATTAATCAAAAAAGCTTTGATAAAGCAGTAGTTGCTGCACGTAAAGAACTCTCTGCGATTGCGAATACTTATAAAGAAGCAGGTTGGGATACAGTAGTAGGTTCGAGTGGCACGATTAAAGCCTGTCGCCAAATTGCGGTCAATATGGGTTGGAGTAATGAACAGGAAAACCTGACCCGCGAAGGGCTGGAAAAACTCAAAGACAAATTGCTCAAATTCAAACATATCTCAGAAATGGATTTTGAGGGTTTAAAAGAAGACCGTCGAGCAGTTTTGCCAGCTGGAATCGCTATTCTGTGTGCAGTATTTGAATTATTAGACATCGAAGCGCTGGTGTATTCAGATGGTGCGTTACGTGAAGGGGTGATGTATGACTTGCTTGGACGTTTCCAGCATGAAGATATTCGTGACCGTAGTGTGCAAGCCTTAATGGGGCGTTATGGTGCAGATCCAAAACAAGCGGAACGTGTGGTCAAAACAGCACAGCATTTATTTGATGGTGTGGCTGAATCACTCAATTTAACCAGTGATGACAGTGACTTACTGCGTCGTTCCGCCTATTTGCATGAAATAGGTTTGGCTATTAGTCATGGAGGGTATCACCGTCATGGCGCATATTTATTGCAACATTCAGATATTGCGGGCTTCTCACAAATTGACCAAAATCATATTTCACATCTAGTTGCACATCATCGTCGTAAGTTGCGCAGTGATGCCAAAATTGATGTGATGAAGGTCGGTGGTAGCAAACTTGTACACTTATGTCTATTGCTTCGATTAGCAGTTTTACTAAATCATAGTCGAAGCGATGCGATGCTTCCTGCCATTGAATTAAGCATTGGCAATGCGCAACAATGGCAACTCTGTGTTTCTGGCGATGCCAAACAATGGCCTTTGCTTGTAGCTGATTTGCATGATGAACAACTGCAATTCAAGCATTGGGATATTGAATTGAATATTCAGTCGGAACAATTTATCGATTAACACTGATTGGTTAATTTAGGGATAATAGTCGACCTATGAAAAATAAAGCTGCTCAATCTAAAGCATGGACAACAGTCCAAATTGCACGTCATCCAGATCGCCCGCAATTTTTGGACTATGTTGGTGAAATCTTCACTGAATTCGATGCTTTACATGGGGATCGTTTGTTTGGTGATGATGGTGCGATGGTCGGTGGCTTAGCGCGTTTTGACGGCAAACCTGTAATGGTTGTTGGTCAACACCGTGGTCGTAGCACTCGCGAAAAATTAAAGCATAACTTCGGGATGTGTAACCCTGAAGGCTATCGTAAATCACAACGTTTGCTTGATATGGCTGAGCGTTTTAATTTACCTGTTTTCACTTTTATTGATACTATGGGCGCGTACCCAGGTGTTGGTGCTGAAGAGCGTGGTCAAGCAGAAGCAATTGCCACCAGCCTTGCACAACTTTCAAACTTGAAAGTCCCTGTTATTGCAACAGTGTTGGGTGAAGGGGGTTCAGGCGGTGCTTTAGGTATTGGTGTTGCTGACCGTGTGATTATGTTATCACACAGTATTTATTCAGTAATTTCACCTGAAGGCTGTGCGTCTATTTTGTGGAAAACGGCAGAAAAAGCAGAACAAGCCAGTGAAGCATTGGCGTTAACTGCGGACCGTTTACAACAGATTGGGATTGTTGAATACGTTGTTGACGAAGGTCAAGGTGCGCATTTAAACCCTGAACAAGTCATGGAAAACTTAAAGGTCGTACTCAAACAAGCATTGGATGAGTTACAACCAATGGATGCCCAAGAACGATGCGAAGCACGTTACCAACGTTTAATGAAGTTTGGCAGCGACAATTTAGGTCTAACGTCTTAACACAGGCACAGTCCTTTACAGAACAGCGTTCTTATCTCATAGGATGTAGCGGTGGCGTGGATTCCATGCTGTTGCTACATCTTATGTCATTTTTATTCCCACAAAAAGTTCGTGCAATTTATGTCGATCACCAGCTACAAAGCATGAGTTCGGCTTGGGGCGACTTTGTTTCAAACACCTGTCAGCAATTGCAGGTGCCGTGTAGCGTGGTTCCTGTCCACGTTGCGGAAGGTAATTTGGAAAATCAAGCACGCAATGCTCGATATCAAGCCTTTGCAGAACATTTGCAACATAATGAAGTTCTGGTTTTAGCGCATCATCAGCAAGATCAGGCTGAAACCTTGATGTTAAGACTGCTTTCTGGAGCGGGTGTGCAAGGTTTATCTGCCATGTCTGTGGTGGATGTACGTGAGAAAACGACCCTTTGGCGCCCGATGCTTGAGTTATCGCGTGAGCAGATTTGCCAATGGGCCACCCAGTTGAATGTGCAAAATATTGAGGATCCAACTAATGCCGATCCAGATTATGATCGTGCTTGGTGTCGTCAAATTTTATGGCCTGTTTTACAACAGCGCTTCCCGAAAATGCAGCAAGCACTGACTCGTACTAGTGTTTTAATGCAAGATGCGGATGAAATTTTAGCTGAAGTTTTAGCATCTGATCTTGATCAATGTGGAAATCGATCTTTCCTTAATATTGAATCGTTAAAGGCACTGTCCATCGCCAGACAACGTCAATTACTCTCTCACTGGATGCAAGGTGAGGCAACCTATCGTCCCAATTTTGCGATGGTGCAGCGCCTGATCGCAGAGGTGATTGAAGCAAAGCAGGATGCGCAAGCGGCTTTGCATTGGCATGGCTTTTATTTTGTCCGTTATCAACAGCAGATTTTCCGTTTGGATGCAGGGATCTATCTGGCAGAACAGCAGAATCCTGTTCCATCACGACAAACGCTCTCTTTAGTGTTGGATCAATGTTGCTCGTTGGCTTCAGGAAACTATTGCATTGAAATGCAAAATCAAGGGTTATCTCAGGTACTTTTGGGGCAAACATTGACGTTGTCGGCACGTGTTGGTGGCGAAAAAATCCATCTACATGGTCGAGTTGGGAGTTGGCCGTTAAAAAAAGCACTGCAACAAGCACAAATTTTTCCGTGGTTGCGTCATACAATTCAAATATTAAGCATAGATAATGTTATGCTAGGGGTTTTTACACCCAAAGGTTTTTGGTTGGCTGAATCTGAATATCTAGTTGCAGATGGATGGCAGCCGAAATTAGTTTCAGGGCAATAGAATACTCAATAACGAGCGTAAATCATGAGTGCAGTTTTAAATTGTAATATTACTTTTATTGGTGGCGGCAATATGGCGCAAGCCTTAATTGGCGGATTAATTGCACGAGGCATGCCGACTACTCGTATTACAGTTGCTGATCCTTTTGAAAATGTACGTCAACTTTTACAAGAAAAAGATGTGCATGTCACAGATGATAATATTGCTGCGATTGAGAAAGCAGATATTGTTGTTTTGGCGGTTAAACCTCAGGTACTTGCAAATGTATTGAAGCAATTGCATGGTTTACTGGATGGCAAGCTGGTGATTTCAATTGTTGCAGGTGCAGAAATTGCAACCATGGCAACGTTATCGGGTACTGATCGTATTGTCCGAGTGATGCCAAATACGCCAGCTTTAGTACAAACGGGTGCGCATGGTTTATATGCGACTGATGTTGTTGATGCAAAAGACCGTGAGTTGGCTAGCCAAGTTTTGGCTGCAACAGGTTTAACCATCTGGGTGAATTCTGAAGCGCAAATTGATGCTGTGACGGCAGTTTCTGGCTCTGGTCCTGCTTACTTTTTCTATATGATGGAAAGTATGATTCGTGCAGGTAAGAACTTAGGTTTAGATGAAAAAGTTGCAACAGCTTTGACCTTGCAAACAGCTTTAGGTGCTGCACAAATGGCCATAACCAGTGCAAGTTCGCCATCAGAGTTACGTAAAAATGTCACTTCACCCAATGGTACGACGCAGGCTGCCTTAGAAGTCTTTGATCGTGCGCAAATCTCACAAAATATTCAGTCTGCTTTGGCTGCTGCGAAAAAGCGTAGCCAAGAGTTGGCACAAGAATTAAGTGAAAGCAGCAAATAATTGATTTTAATTAGGAATAATTTAATATGGGTGCAAACTCTGCGCTAATTTTTGGCATTATTATTAACGTAGCGATTTTGCTCGTATTCTTCCGCTTTTTAATGCAGTTGGCCGCGGTTAATCCCTACAATCCTGTGGTGATGTCGACAGTCAAAGCCACCAAGATTGTAGATATTTTTGGTCGTATTTTCCCGACACTGGGCAAGGGACGTGTGAACTCCGCAGCCTTGGCTTTAGTAGTGGTGCTTTATTTACTCAAAATATTTGGCATCATGTATTTATCAGGAGCGATGCCGAATAGTCCGATTCACTTGGTGATTTTGACTTTTGTCACCATGATTCAGGATTTAATTCGTTTCTGTCGTTACTTGATTTTTGCCACTATTATTCTCAGTTGGGTGGTGATGTTTACACAGTCACGTTCACCTTATATTGAAGTAATTCAAGAGTTGGCTGAGCCTTTATTGGCGCCATTCCGTCGTTTGTTGCCGAATATGGGCATGATTGATTTGTCTCCAATTATTGCATTCTTGGCGTTATATATTGCTGAAATCATTATGAATGAAGTCGCAATCGCCTTGTTGACTGGTTTATAAGATTTTCACCGTATTAAAAAAGGACTCTAAATAGAGTCCTTTTTTATGATTCTGAAATTTACCACAGCTTAGTGTGCTTCATCCCAGTTTTTGCCTTTGCCGACTTCAACCAGCAGAGGAACTGAAATTTCCAATACGGATTGCATCACTTCAGCCAGTTGAGGTGCTAATTCATCTGCAATTTCGGCATCCACTTCAAAGACTAATTCATCGTGTACTTGTAACAGCATTTTGGCTTGATCTTTCGGCAGCATCTTATCGACTTCAATCATTGCCATTTTAATAATGTCCGCGGCACTACCTTGCAGTGGTGCATTAATGGCAGCACGTTCTGCCGCTTTACGGATCATCATGTTGCGTGCATCAATTTCTGGCGTGTACAAACGACGACCCAAAATAGTTTCCACAAACCCTTGCTCCAATGCGACTTGGCGAGTACGTTGCATATACTCATAAATGCCAGGGTAACGATGGAAATACTGTTTGATATAGTTTTGCGACTCTTCACGGGTAAAGCCCAACTGACGAATCAACCCAAATTCTGACATGCCATAGAGTAGACCAAAGTTAACTGCTTTGGCTTGACGACGTTGATCGTGAGTTACTTGATCCAAAGGAATATTCAAAACTTCTGAAGCAGTACGACGATGCACATCCTGACCATGACGGAAGGCATCAAGAAGGGCATCATCCTGAGAGAAGTGCGCCATTAAACGCAGTTCAATTTGCGAGTAATCGGCTGCGAGTAGTACTCGACCTTCAGGTGCAATAAAGGCTTTACGGATTTGACGTCCAATTTCTTCACGCACGGGAATGTTTTGCAGGTTTGGATCGGTCGAAGATAAACGTCCTGTCGCAGTTAAGGCTTGATGATAACTGGTATGTACGCGATGGGTATCGTTGTTGGCTTGCTTCAATAAACCGTCAGTATAGGTACTTTTCAGTTTGGACAAACCACGATAATCCAGAATCAGGGCACTAATCGGATGATCCAGTTTTTCTAGAATACTTTCGCTGGTGCTGTATTGTCCCGTTGAGGTTTTCTTGCCGCCTTTTAAGCCCAGTTTTTCAAACAGGATTTCACCCACCTGTTTTGGTGAGCTGACATTAAATGGCTGACCCGCCAATTCGGTGATCTGATTTTCCAAATCCTGCATGGTCTTGGAAAAATCTTCACCTAATTGATCTAGGAATTGGAGATCTAGCTGGATACCATTTTCTTCCATCAGGGTGAGAACACGCGCTACAGGCACTTCAATATTATGCAAAATATTGATCAGTTCAGGATGTACTTTAAGCTTTTTATCCAGTACTTCATATAAGCGGAAGGTTACATGGGCATCTTCGGCTGCATAGTGTGCCGCTGTTTCAATCTCGATTTGATTGAAGGTCTTTTGTTTCGCCCCTTTACCTGCAACTTCTTCATAAGTGGTAGTCAGATGGCTTAAGTAAAGACGTGCTACATCATCCATGCCGTGACGGGTCGCGACAGAGTTTAAGACATAGGATGCCAGCATGGTGTCGAAATACCAACCTTGCAGTTCAATCCCATGATTAGCAAAAATATGCGCATCATATTTCAGGTGATGACCAATTTTCTTGATTTCAGGATTTTCTAAAATCGGTTTGATTTGTGCTAAAACGCTATTACGGTCTAATTGCGCAGGTGCACCTTCATAATCATGTGCGAGCGGGACGTAGTAAGCATCTTCAGCATCAAACGCAATCGAGAAGCCGACCATTTCTGCAATACGATAATCCAGACTGGTAGTTTCGGTATCAATCGCAAACTTACTGGTAGTCTGCATGCGTTGTAACAGTGTTTCCCAAACCTCGGCAGATAACACTGTATGGTAGCTGGCTTGACCAAGTTGATCATCGACACTGGTTACAGTGGCTTGATCTTCAGTTTCAATCGGTGCCGGCGCTGAAGCAGGCTGAATGATTTCGCTGCTTTGTTTATAGCTTTTATTGTTTGGGTTGTTCGGATGATCAAGCGATTGTAACTGGTTACGGAATTCCAGCTCGGTATATAAACGGCGTAATTCATTCACATTCGGGTCTTGAATGGCTAAATCTTCGTAGCAAATCCCCATTTCTAAATCACAGACAATACTGGCAAGCTGATGGTCTATTGCGATGCCTTCAACATTGTCTTTAATATTTTGACCGACTTTACCTTTAATCTGGTCGACATTTTCTAAAATCCCGCCAATCGAGCCGTATTCAGTCAGTAACTTTGCCGCAGTTTTGGCACCCACACCTGGGACACCCATAATGCCATCGGAGGCATCGCCCATTAAAGTGAGATAGTCAATAATTTGGTTTGGCCAGACCCCAAACTTTTCAAAGACACCATTAATATCCATGGGCTTTTCTTTGAAGCTGTCTTCAAGCGTGACTTTTTCAGTCACCAACTGCGCCATGTCTTTATCGCCCGTCGAGATCAGAACTTGCTGACCTTTAGCTTCTGCACGTTTTGCCAGTGTACCGATAATATCATCGGCTTCTGCACCTGGTAGCATATGCACGGGAATACCTAAAGCACGAATCAGAGCATGTAAGTAAGGAATTTGTTGTGCCAATTCATCTGGCATGCTTGGGCGGTCACCCTTATAAATTGGTGAAAGTTCATGACGGAAGGTTGGCTCTGGTGTGTCAAAAATCACCGCCATATGCGTGGGTTGTGTGCGACGCATCAACTTCTGGATGGCAGAAATTGCGCCACGTACAGCATTGGTATGCAACCCCGTAGAAGTTGTCAGAGGTGGGACCGCGTGAAAGGCGCGAAATAAGAAATATGACCCATCGACCAATACAAATGGTGGCATGCTGCAAATCCTGATTATGAATTAGGGCTTATCTTACGTGAAAAAGGCAAATCTGTCTTATTCCGAATGTCACTCAGCACCGCAGCAGCTTTGGAAGGTGAGCTTCAAGTCTATAAAATTGCAGTATTTTGTATGTGAAATGATCTGCTTGAAGCCTGATCAAGTAAGATAAATGAATTGAAGTTGAGTAACTCATTGACTCATGTATAAAAAAGATAAGCAGGGAATGCTCCTACTCTTAATCGCCATAAGCATCTTGTTGGTCGTTGCGATTGGTATGCAATGGCAATCTACAGTGTTCGCTGCAGCGATCGGATTGACCATCGTAATAGTGCAGTCGATTTCGAATATTCATCAGCGTTTAGTGCAATTAGAACAAGCGACATCCAATACTTTGATTCAATCCACAGGAATTGGGGTGCAGAAGCTTCTGATTTATAGTGCAGCTGCGGTGGCATTATGGGCTTATGCCAATATGTGGCTGTGGGTCTTGGGTGGGGCTGTGCTGGTTTTACTGTTCTGCTTCATTCAATTGATGAGTACATTTCAGAACCGCTTGGCTCAGTTGGAGCAGATGCAGCAAGTGTCATCTAAACCACCGATACAAGCTTCCATGCCGATAGTTGCACAACAGCCTATTACATCCGCGGTGCCAATTCAGGGGCAATTGACGCAAACCCAGCAACAAGATGCAACGGTACAGCAACCGCAGCAAAGTTCAGATATTCAAAATACAGCACCTTCCCCGCAGCATCCGTCATGGTGGCAACCTGCACTGGATTGGATGAAGCATGGTAATCCGATTTTACGTGTCGCGGTTGCGCTGTTGATGGTGGGTATTGTGCTGTTGTTGCGTTTTGCCAGTGAGCATTGGCAATTAAGTTTGGCGGTCAAACTTGGCTTTATTGCGGCTGCTGGAGGTATAACCACAGTCGCGGGTTATCTGTTACAACGGAAAAATGCATTGTTTGCGATTGCGTTGCAAGGTTTAGGTTTGGCCGTCATCTTCCTCACGCTGATTTTTGCGCACCATTTTGCGGTTATACAAAGTCTAATGACTGCCAGCATTCTATTTGTAATCTTACTCGGGCTTACCGTTGTATTAAGCCTGAAACAACAAGCCCTGTATTTGGCAATTCTCGCCTTGAGTATGGCTTATCTGGCACCGTTATTAATCCCGCACAATCATCCTGATGTGGTGTTTTTATTTAGCTATTATTTTGTGATTAATTTGGCTGTGGTTGCCGTCAATTATTTGCAGCCATGGAAAATACTGCATCAAATCGCCTTTTTCGCCACCATGTTTATTGGGGGAGCAGTCATTGGACTGTATGCAGAAAATTCTCAGCTCAAAACTCTGGATGTGATTCTTTGGTTACAGATCGCCTTATTTATTTGGCTGAGCATTCGTTATAGCCAGTTGATGTTGGCGGAGCAAAAGCTACAACATGAGCCCGAGCCAAGCTCGAACTCACAAAAAAAACTGCAACCCATTCTAGATGTCGGTTTAATTTTCAGTGTTCCAGTGCTTGGGTTCTCATTACATGCCTTCCTCATGCATGACTCAACCGTTGCACTGACATGGGGAGCGGCAGCCTTAGCGGTGACGTATGGGCTTTTGAATTTTTGGATCAAACGCCAGCATCCACAGTTGTCTATTTTGGCTAAAAGCTTTTTTATTCTGGCAGTGGTATTTACAGCCTTAATCTTTCCGCTGGCAAAAGGTGCACATTGGACCTCCACAGGATGGGTAATTCAAGGGACTGCGTTAATTGTCTGGGGCATTACTGAGCGTTATCGTTTGAGTCGTTATATCGGGGTGGCATTGGTGCTGCTGAGTACCATCGCCCTCATGTATCAAATCTGGTCGAACGATGATTTTCCTGTGTTAGCGATCAGTATTTATGCTACTGCACAGTTTATTTCAGCCTTTTATTTGCTGCATTATCAGGATGTGGAAAAGTATTTCAGCGCACGTATGCTCAGTGGAATTTTCCTGATTTCGGGTATGTATGCTGGAGCAATTGCGGGTGTAGAGTTGATGGACTGGCAGCAATCTGCATACAGTTGTTCAATCGCAATTGCGACCATGTTGCTGGCTGGATTTAGTTTAGTGGTCTGGATGAAGTTGAAGCTGGAATGGCAAAATTTGCAACTTACGTTGTTGGCTGGCTTATTGGTGCTGCTTTATGGAGTGACGTTGCTTGAAGAAATTTTTACAAGTCAGCAATGGTCGAGTCAAACCGTACAGCTCAGTTTTACTGTGAGTGCGGTGCTGTTAAGTCTGATGTTGATTTTTATGCAGCGCATTTCTACTCGAATTGCAAATGAATTATGGGCAGCACTGTTGTGTTTAGCTCTTGCTGCTATAGGTCTGGCTGTCTTCCCGCAGATGCCAATTTGGGCACTGGGTGTGGTTCCAGTCTTTTATGCGCTGTATGCGTTCTTGACCCACAAACATGATTTTTTACATCAAACCGCTATGTGGTGTTTCGGGTTGCTGTGGTTAGTAGTGTTGAATCTCGATCCATATTCGGCAACTCATTATTATCTAGCACCGCTGTTGAATTTAACCGATTTACTGTCTTTACTGGTATTTAGTGGGCTGTTGTGGATCATCTACCAACATGATTTTGCCGAGCAATCCTCTGTAGAGTGGGGCTTGAAAATTAGTACGATTCTGATTGGTCTGTTGGTATTCAGCAGTATCGTGGTGCGTGGCATGCATCATTATTTGCATACGCCATTATGGGGGAGTGCGATCTGGCGCGACGGTTCGGTACAACTGAGTTTGACTTTACTATGGGTGATTCTTGCTTTTGTATTGATGACATTTTCCAGCCAAAGACATATCCGTCAAATCTGGTTTGTAGGCGCTGCTTTACTGGGGATTGTAGTTACAAAGTTATTGTTATTAGATCTTTCGCAAAGTGGCACTTTAACTCGGGTGATTTCCTTTATCGGGTCGGGTGCGGTGATGTTGGTGATTGCCTATATCGCGCCTTTACCACCAACATTGTTGGAACAAAAAAAAGAGCGATAATTCTATCGCTCTTTGTGCTCTCGTTTCAGTTCCTTCTCATAGGCGTATTGATCAATCTCATCTCGGTGTTTCGGGCGAGGGCGGTCAATAATGCCCATTTTAGGCACAGGAATTTCAATATGATTTTCCAAAAATCCATTACGCACACGTTCTTGTAATTCATCGCGGGCTTTTAGGAAAATTTCCTGCCGACACCAAACGGCAAACAGAATTTCAATGGTGGATTCACGAAAGGCTGTGACGGTCACTTCGGGTTTTGGATCATCTAAAGCCAGTGGATAGCGCGCTGCAACATCCAGCAGGACTTCTCGGACTTTAATGATGTCTTCCTGAAAATTAATCGCCAGCGTAATTGGAATACGTCGTATTGGAAATTTAGACAAATTCAGTACAGGGGCGCGAATCAATTGTTCGTTCGGTAAACGTACATAAATATTATCTAACGTCAGGAGCTTAACCGAAAGTAAATCAATCGAAATGACTTCTCCCTCAATGGTATGTCCACGAATCAAGGTGATTTGAATGGTATCGCCCACTTCAAAGGAACCTTCACCAATCAAGAATAAGCCGCTGATTAAGTTGCTGGCAGAAGTTTGTGAAGCAAAACCGAGCGCGACAGTGAAAATCCCTGCAGCCCCAATAAAGACACTGAGCTTAAACCCAGCTTCTTTCAGGCTCGCCATAATAAACAGCACAAAAATAAAATAAAAAATTCCGCGCCGCCAAACCATACTTTGATGGGCATTAAACTTCTGTCCAACGGTGCGAATAAAGGTGTTGGAAATCAGGCGCGCTAAGATAAAACCAATCAAACACAGTACCAACGCGACTAAAATCTCACTGATACGTTCTAGGTTAATGTTGGTAAAAATTTCCTTTAAGCTGACTGCAACATCTTTAGGAATATTGGTATCTGGCATATCACGATCCTAAAAAAATGAGTCAAACATATTGAATAATGCGCCACCTGGAGAGCGTGGTGCATGCACATAACTGACTTCACCCGCTAAAGGTGGTGTGCGATTTTCAATTTTAATCCGTGGTGGGCGATCCCAATCTTCATGGATGACTTTGATTTGTGAAGTCCAGAGGCGATTGGTACTTTCACTATAAAATAGGGGTAAAGCGGCTACAGGCACATTCATTCGATCAAAACGCAGTTGATGACCACTGGTATTGTGGAATTCAATGGGTGTGACTGCACGGAATGGACTCGGTTTAAGTAAATTCAACTCGGTGCGCCCATCCACTGCTGTCGCATAACACATTTCACCCGTGCGGTGGTCAGGACCGAACCAGGTGTCTTTGGGTTGCATCATGGGAAGATCAAATAAAGGCTCACGCTGGCTTTCCACAAAACCGGCAATCCATAAAGGTGTACTAATGTATAAAGTTCCGCGCTGTCCTGCTGGAATATAAATTGGATTGACAGGTTTAATCACCACAGATCGGTCTGCCAAACGAGGCATTAAGTGAAAGGTTTCGTGAGTCTTACGGAACATATAGCGTTCGACTTTAATCGGCTGTGGAAAAGCAAATTCAGGATCATCAATCATTTTCCACTGACGTTCAGAGTCTTTCTGAAATTGTGGACGATGATATTCCAGTCGCCATTCGTTGATGCTACGCGCCAGACGAAACAATAAAGAGCCGAACTGCCATGTTCTTGCTTGGTTTAATTCGAATTTTTGTTCGCCCCACCATTTGAGCGATGGATGATCGGCTTGAATATGCTCTAAATCAGATGATGCCAAAATAAAAATATCCTCTGGTCAGTTCAGTCAAAAACAGACTTCACGCTGTCATACGCTTAGAGTACACTCAAAAGCCTCTTTTTCATCATTATAATTTTGTGATGCAAATACATAAACAAATACAAATACCTTATAGCTTTGCCAAACGACATGGCGTTTTACTTCGATATGATGGGGACCAAGTTTTTATTGTGCGCCGTGAAAATACGGCATGGATTGCATTGCAAGAAGCACGCCGTTTACTGACTGCACCTGCACACAATGAAGTGTTAGATGATCAACGCTTCAATGCACTCTTAAGTTCAAGTTATGCAGGGGATACTGGGGAATCTCAGCAAGTGGCTGCGGGGCTGGAAGATCATCCAGATTTACTCAGTTTAGCCGATCAAGTCCCTGAAGCTGAAGATTTGATGGATCAAGAAGATGATGCACCGATTGTTCGCTTGATTAATGCCTTGCTTTCAGAAGCCATTCGCGTCAGTGCTTCGGATATTCATATTGAAGCCTTTGAAAAGAAACTGTCGGTACGTTTACGGGTCGATGGTCAACTGCGTGAAATTGTACAGCCACGCCGTGAACTGGCACCGCTTTTGGTATCGCGGATTAAGGTTATGGCAAAGTTGGATATTGCGGAAAAGCGTGTTCCGCAAGATGGTCGTATTTCATTGCGTCTTGCAGGGCGTGAGGTCGATGTACGTGTTTCGACTTTACCCTCTTCACATGGTGAGCGTGTAGTGATGCGTTTGCTGGATAAACAGGCGGGACGTTTGAATATGACCCATTTAGGGTTATTACAACCTGACTATGAGCGTTTAACACAGTTGGTGCATCGCCCGCATGGGATTATTTTGGTGACAGGTCCAACAGGATCGGGGAAAACCACTACCTTATACGCTGCTTTATCAGACTTGAATGACAATACTCGTAATATTTTGACCGCTGAAGATCCGATTGAATATCAATTGGAGGGGATTGGTCAGACCCAAGTGAATACTAAGGTGGATATGACCTTTGCACGGGCGTTAAAGGCCATGTTACGTCAAGATCCTGATGTGGTCATGGTTGGGGAAATCCGTGATTTAGAAACGGCTGAAATTGCGGTACAGGCATCCTTAACAGGTCACTTGGTATTGTCGACGCTACATACCAATACCGCCATTGGTGCTGTCACTCGATTAAAAGATATGGGTATTGAACCTTTCTTGCTTTCAAGCTCATTAATTGGCGTGATTGCACAGCGTTTGGTACGTACTCTATGTCCGCATTGCACCACTTGGCATGAGGCAGATTCGTTTGAACAGCAGATCTTTAAGTCGATTGAGTCTTCAATTGAAGGTTTGAAATTGCCTGAACCACAAGGGTGTGAGAAATGTTCACATGTTGGTTTTAGTGGACGAACGGCAATTTATGAAATTGTGCCTGTGGATGAAACAATGCGCCGTTTAATTCATGGCAATGCGGCAGAGTTTGAGCTGGAAAGTTATGCTCGTCAGCACTCAGGCTCTATCCGTGATGATGGTTTGCGAAAAGTACTGACAGGTAAAACAACGTTGGAAGAAGTATTACGTGTGACCAATCAGACTGAGGAATAACGGCGGTCATTTAAATAAAAAAGCGCCACTCGGGCGCTTTTTTATTATTAGCTGAACGCAATTATGCAGTAATAATATTGAAGTTCACATCAATATTGCCACGTGTTGCATTTGAATAAGGGCAAACAATGTGGGCTGCAGCTACAAGTTTTTCAGCTTCATCGGCATCCATGGCAGGAAGATGCACATTTAAAGTCACTTCAATGCCAAAACCTGTTGGAATTGGACCAATGCCAACTTCACCCTCAATAAATGCATCTGCTGGAATCTTGTATTGATCACGGCTCGCTACAAATTTCATTGCACCTAAGAAACAAGCCGAGTAGCCTGCTGCAAAGAGTTGTTCTGGATTGGTACCACCACCCATACCACCCATTTCTTTAGGTAGTGCCAGTTTGACATCCAGAATGGCATCATCAGAAATTGCACGGCCATCACGACCACCTGTTGCTTTAGCTTTAGCGCGGTATACCACTTGTTCTAGAGACATCTTATTCACCTATTTTATATCGAATGCAAATATATCGTACACGATTTAAATTGTAGTTCAAGTAATAAACAAAGATTTTACATATAGACACAAGATGCTTCATAGCACAATGGTGTTTTGGAAAGATCAGGATATCGTGGGGGGAGAGTTTGATGCGATCACAGTTGAAATCATTGCGAGTGCATCATGAGGATCAGCTTAAACTGAAGTCATCAAGTGTGCTGAAAAGAATATATAACTGATACAGAAAGAATTAAACGTGCCTTAACCAAACTGAGTTAGTCGGCGATGTTGCATTAGTGGCATAGATTCACGAATTTGTTGTTGTTCTTGTAAGTCAAATGGCACAGTAATTAAATGTGCCCCATCATCTTGAATCATATCCAGTAACTGTCCACGACTATTGGTCGCAGCGGTATGTCCCCAAGTTTGGCGTTTTTCACCATGCCAGCCTTGTTGTGCAGAACCTAAAACTTGGCATTGGCTGTCCATAGCACGGGCTTGTAGCAGAAGTTGCCAATGCATCTGACCTGTGGTGTAAGTAAATGCAGCAGGCGCAGTTAAAATATGGGCACCTCGTGCACGTAAATGCAAAGCCAATTCTGGGAAGCGTAGGTCATAACAGACCATCATTCCAATATTGCCAAAAGGTGTTTTAGCGACCACGATATCAGAACCAGGTTCAAAAAACTTGGATTCTTGATACCCTCCTACAGCATCCCCGACTTGTACATCAAACAAGTGAATTTTATCGTAGCGGGCTTCGGTGCGTTCAGGACTAATGCATAAACTGACGGTGCGGACACGACCATCTTGAATCACAGAACCATCTGGGCGGAAAGGACAAGGTAAAGTTCCTGCAATAATCCAGATCTGATATTGATGCGCTAATGTTTCAAGCCGCTTTTGAATCCCTTCAAATTGTTCAGCAGTTTCACGTTGCTTGCCGGCAGCAAAACACACGAAATTTTCAGGAAACACCACCAAAGAGGAACCCTGTGCTTTACTCTGTTGAATAAATGATTCAATGACCTTGAAGTTTTCTTCAATGTCATTTTGAGAATTCATTTGAGCAACAGAAAGTAAAGACATGTATTCATCCTTGCAACGGGTGCATTAAGCGTTTTGCTGATTAGACGCTTGTTCCAAATTATCTTGTTCTTTTTGGAGTTGTTTGACTAGAGGCTCAAACATATTTTGATTATTTTCGTTCAATTTCATCAAGGTTTTGTGCGCATCAAGTACAGTTGTAAGCATGTTTGAATGCGTTACATGCTCTTCCATTAATTCAAGTGTACATACGCTTGGGTCACCACAGTAATTCAGGATGACAAAAACCTGACCTAAGCCCATGCTATTGGCTAAAGTCGTAATATCGGGATTAGTTGATAACATGACAGCTTGAATGTTATGTGCTTGTTTTAGCTTTAAACCAAGTTTCGCTAAAATGCCTAACACCGTGCTATCAATGAATGTGGTTTGGGTTAAATCTACGATTGCCCCAACGACATTCGGCTGTTGTTCAATTCGGTTTAAAAGTTTGTCTAGACTGATACAAGATTGGGCACGCACTTCGCCAATAAGCTTAAAAATATGCGTTCCATCTAAGCTTGCATATTCAACATGACCTGTTGACATATAAATGCCATTTTCAGAGAAGGATATGAAAATTATCACATAGGGCAAGTATAGACTCAAGTATTCTAGAGTCGTAGATATAGGCTTAAATCTTTAAGCCTTTGAAAAATATACTAATTCATTCTGCATAAACTTAAGATGGCAATATCATCTGCCACATGTTCTGGTGCTTGAAATGATTGATTTTGCAAATGGAAGACCAATTGCTCGAATTGTTCGTTCAATCCGCCATCGAAAGGTTCAAGTGCGCCATCTGAGCAAATAATGAAACGTGATTGTTTGTTTAATACACACTCAAATTCTTCAACTTCTAAGTCTTCAGTGAGACCAAGGGGGAAACTACTGGTATTTAAAATTTTAGGCGGATGATTCGGTTCTAATAGAATGGCAGGAGGATAGTGTCCTGCACTCGACCATTTTAAAACATGGGTTTCTAAATTCAGCGTACCCGCAATCATAGTGATATGCTTTTCAATATTTTCCTGTACCAGCATGCCATTTAGTTTTTTAATCAACTCTCTTGGTGTTTTAGAGCGACCATGAAAAGCAGCCATCCAAGAGGTAAGTAAACTGCTGGTCACACCATGACCCGAAACATCGGCTAAATAGAAGATGATTTCTTTATCACTCAGTTTCCAGTAGTCATACCAGTCGCCTGACAGATAGGCCGAAGGTTGAAACAGCGTTTCGACTTGATAGTTGGTGAGTTCAATTGGATTCGGTAGTAGGCGTTTTTGTAGCTCAGCGGCTGAAGGAAGATCGCGACTATCTTGATTGCGCTTGTACTGAGCATCAATCTTTAATAAAGAATGTTCGGGATTTGCAGGTAAACGATTCCAGATCCAGCCAGCCAAAGCTCCGATTTCCCAAGCTTGTGCTAAAGCCGTCCCTTCATTCTCAAACGCCAATACAATGGTGGGTAAACTCCATTGATGAATGAGGTAATCTTGCACATCAGCTATTGCAATAATGGTCGGATCATACAAGTCTATATTATCTATGTGAATCATTTGCACACTTGGAAGTGTGTTAAGCACCTGATCTAAATAAGGAATATTGCGAGTCGGTTGAATGAAATACATATATTAATTGTATGATCCTTTGCGTGTACCTAGTTAGGTGTACTATATCAATCACGTAATTGCCAGAAAAAGAATATTTTTCCAGACAAATAAGTTTTACAAATTATTCAGAAGGTGTTGAGGAATCTTCATCCAGCGTGTCATCAATGCCATCATCTGGTTCTTCATCCACAAAAGAAATGTTGTCTGCATCTAAACCTTGCTTTTGTGCAATCTCAAAATTCTTACGTTGCAAATAAATGTCACGAATCGCAGCATAGCGGTCACCTTGAAGTACATCTTCAACATCAAGAATTTGAGCACGAGTATCAATCCCACGTAACAGTTGATCTGTCCAGTAAATACCATCGTTATTGTCGAACATATATCGTTGTGGACGAGCTTGACCATCGACAAAGAAGCCAATGCCATCACGGAAAGTACTAGGACCTATAATAGGTAAAACTAAATATGGACCAGATGGGACACTGTAGTAACCCAATGTTGTCCCAAAACCTTCTTCTTCCATATCTAAGCCTAAACGTCTTGCAGGGTCTGCAAAACCTAAAGTTGTTACTGTATTAATGGTAAAACGACCTAAAGATTTTGCAGCACGAGATGGGCGACCTTGCACTAATTGGTTTACGGCATTCCAAGGTTCATTTAAGTTTTTACGAAATGAACGATAAGCACCACGAACGCTATCAGGAACTTTGGTTTTATATTGTACGGCTACTGGTCTCGCAAAATTTCGATCCAAAAAATCATTAAATGCAAAGGTTTCACGATTCAATGCTTCTAAAGGATCTTTGATGCTATCAGGTTGTGCAGCATTCGCATTCACTTTTAAATCATTCGCTTTTACGTTTTTAAGTTCTTTTAATGATTCAAGTCGAGAACCCTGATTAGAAGAAGATGCATCAGGTGCAACATCATTTACAGGCGTGTCGCTTGAAGCTGTAGTTGTTAGCTCATCATTCGCTTGTACAGTAGTAGCAAAACTAAATGCTAAAAGTGTTGCACATAAATAATAGTGAGTATGTTGCATAATAGATCCGAGACGATTCTTAATGTCGCAAGCAACTTAAGTTGTCTAAATAAAAGAGTATTGAGCGTATTGTAACAGTTGTTATAAGCCCAGTATTAAAACAAATTTGATCAAAATATGTAATAAAACCGTTTTTTCGTCTATTAATTAGCCGTACAAACATTATTTTTGAATAAATTAGGATTAGGGTGTTGCATTGGATAAGAAATGCTGTAGAATGCACATCCATCGGCGGTGATGCAGATAAAAACTTGTTGATTAACAAGGATTTAGCTTAAGG
>NZ_JAKVIM010000021.1 GCF_022601715.1 Acinetobacter zhairuonensis
GGCGCTTAGCTCAGTTGGTAGAGCGTCTGCCTTACAAGCAGAATGTCGGCGGTTCGATCCCGTCAGCGCCCACCATATATCTCTTATATATTGTCTCTGCTCAATCTTTTATATAGAATTTATTTCATAATAATTTCAATATCACTGATTGCATGAGAAATCCTTATCAGCGTAAAGCTACCGCAAAAGCACCAAGTTCAAATGATAATGTAAAAGAACTTTATAAGCAGTTCATTGAAAATATGGTTGCTCAGGGTTCAATTGTGGCTTTGTATCAGGAAGGCTGGGCAATGTGCACGACGCCGACTGGGCAGCGTGGATTCGCGATTTGGCAAAGTAAAAGCCTCGCTAAATTGATGATTAAAGACACTTGGGCAGATTATCAAGTGCAGGAAATTTCCCTCAAGAATTTGGTCGAGCAGCTTATTCCATATTTACGCCAGCAAAAAACCACCCTTGCAATGGATCTTACGCCTGATGGGCATAATTTGATGGTTTTACCAGAAAAATTCTTGTTAGATTTGAAAAATTATCTTTATCAACTGTATTTGCAAAAGCCTGAGCAATTCCAAAGTTTGAAATTACCTTTACCGCGTCATATCCGTTTAAATTAACTTTTAAAATTCATTCAGTATCCATCCGCTGAGGTAAGCGAAATATTCTCTTAGCCAAGAGTTGTAACGGTTAACTAATGGTGTAGGTGCTGCAACAGGAATAATGCTGCTATAGCCTTGTTTTTTTGCAATTGCAGCAGCTCTTAATGTGTGAAAATCACTGGTGACCATTGCAATCGGTTCATTCAAATGAATATTTAGCTGGTTCAGGATGGCTTGGCTATTTTTTAGATTTAAATCGGTACTGGTGCTTTTATCTTCTAGCCAAATACGATTTGAGGGAATTGCATAGTTGTGCTGTACATACTTCGACATAATTTCTGCCTCAGTATATTGCTCTCTAAAATCCAGCCCACCAGTCATAATAATGGGTGTTAGTGGCTGCTGTTTCGCTAGCTCAGCAGCACGATCCAGTCGTTGCGCTAAAGTGGCAGAAGGTTGCCCATTTTCAACACCACTACCCAAAACAATAATGGCTTTGACAGGTGCTGTTGGTTTATCGGATTGTGTCGCCAGATGTAAATATGTGAAAAAGCAGAGCACGCTCGCACTCCAGCATAGAAATCCGATCCAGCTGTAACGCCAGATGAAGGTTCTGAATGTTGTTTGATGTACAAAAATCTGGATTTTTCGATAGAACAGAGCAAATAGGATTAAGCCTATGCCAATCAACAACGGAAGTACTGTGCCTAGATGAATCTTATTCAGACTGATTAAGTAAGCCCCGTCTAAGAAGAGAATAGAACCGATGAAAGCTGAAATCAGTCTTTTTAGTTGTATTGAGTGCATTACGATTGATTGGAGTTTGAAGTGCTTGAGTGGAATTGTATCCGAGTTTAGCTGTTAATTAATTGAGATATTCACTTGCTGCATAAAATAAAACCGAGCTGTTGTAGGCTCGGTTTTATTGTTTCAATTGCATTAGATTTTAGTACACATCACGACGATAGCGACCATCTTGGCGAAGTTGCTCAACCGTGTCTTCACCCAGAATATCATTTAGGGCTTGGTTAACATCACTCGCCATGCCTTGGATACTGCCGCAGATATAAATGACGGCACCACGTTTGATCCAAGTCACTAACTCGGCAGCCTGGTTACGGAGGACATGGTGCACATATACTTTTTCAGCTTGATCACGGGAGAATGCTAAATCCAGACGTTCCAGCATGCCTGTGGTTTGCCAAGCTTCGATGGTAGTTTGATAGAAATAGTCATGCGCACGTTGGCGTTCACCAAAGATCAGCCAGTTCTGAGTGTAATCGGCACGCACACGGGCATGTAAAAGGCTCATCAATCCCGCAATCCCCGTTCCATTGCCAATACAAATGACGGGACGATTGTCATTAATTAGATGGAATGATTCATTGTTGCGAATACGCAGTGCAATTTCTTGTCCAAGTGCAGCATGAGCTGTTAACCAACCAGAACCTAAACCGAGTTCACCAGTATTATTGCTTTGTTGACGTACCACCAAACGAAGTTTTTGCTGTGTCGGAATGCTGGCAATTGAATATTCACGCGAAGGTAAAGTATGCAGTTGCTCAAGCAAATGTTCCATGTTGGCAAACGGTTCAATTTCAGTGTTGAGCTGTTTATCCCACAAAACCTGTTCAATTGAAATACCTAAAGATTCAACGGGCGTTTGTGCAGCGATTTGATATTTCAGCATAAATGCTTGAATACGCTCAGGGCTGTTACCTGGCTGAATCTCAGCAATATCACCTGCTTGCCAGTGGGCTTCATGCTTGGCTTGTAATTCAATATTAAATGCAGGCGCACCTAGACTCTCTGGATTGAGTAATTCACGATTGATCAACGTCCAACTGTCAAAGGTTTTATCAATATGCATGGCTTGTAAATCAAGTTTACTAACCTTGGTAAGTGCGGTATTCCAACGCTGTATATCTTCATGGCTGGCATTATCCACTTCAATGGTTTCAAATAAAGCCTGTGCCTGATTCTGTTTTAGCCAAGCGGTAATCTTATGTCCAAAACTGCAATAACTATCTGGATATTCTTTAGAGCCTAGAGCCAAGACTGCGAAATGAAGGTGGCTCAAATCCAGATTGCTATTCAGCATTTTCTTGGCAAAACCAGAAGCCAAATCAGGAGCATCGCCCGTACCATAAGTACTGGCGACAAACAGAACTTGTGGTATAGCTTTAAGGTCATCCAGTGTGAGTTGTTGCACGGTTTTAACCGTTACAGGCTGACGAGCTTCCTGCAAGCTAGTTGCAGTACGCCATGCCAGTTGCTCCGCCACACCAGTCTGTGATGCGTAGACAATCAACCATGGTTTTGCATTTGGATCGACACTCATACTGTTATTGCCTAAGCGTGCTGCTTGGGTCAATTTCTTTTGCTTGCGACGTTTCAGATATAGCATCCAACCCGTGACAAAGAACAATGGCATCGTTAGTGCGGCAAGCATGGCCAAGAACTGGTAAATTGGACCAAAGAAGCTACCACGGTGAACAGGCAACATACTGCTCATGATTTTTTCATTCAGCTTTTTATCTTCATACAGTTCCACATCTTGAACTTTTGCCGCTTGATAGTTATAGATGGCTTTGTTTCGTGCACGTTCATGTTGAGGGATTGGGTCTACAAAGCTGAGTTCAACTTTTCCATCTGCTTTTTTCGGCAGGTTTAAGGTCAGTGTTGAATAGTCATGTCCGAGTTTAGCCTGAACCCCCGTCCAAGTTAGTGTAAGTACGGATTGCATTTGTTCGGGGCTAAAGCTCGCAGCATCTTGTTTAGAACCACGACTTTCACCAGTTCGACCTTGCGGAGCATGTTCGCCACGCTGTTCTCTAGATGCTCCACGTGGACCTTGACCCTCAGGTTTAGCACCTTGCATTTCAGGCTGCGGACGTTCAACACCCATCACCTTAAACATACCATTTCGCCACCAATCATAAGACCAGTAGAGTCCTGTACATGCCAGCAGTAAGTAAAAGATTACCGCCCAAGTCCCCACCACGGCATGTAAATCCCAGAGGAAATTACGTCCTTTGAGCTTCGGTTTTACCAACAACCATTGTTTAAGCGAGTGCTTTTTTGGCCAGCGCAAATACAGACCACTCAAGACAAAGAAAATCAGTATGAGTGTACAAGCACCTGTAATTTGTTTTCCTACAGGACCCACAGTTAAGTTACGATGCAGTTGTTGTACAAATTGAAAGAAGCCTTGTCCCTTAATTTCCGGTAACACTTCAGCAGAGTAGGGGTTGACCATCATGTTATAGCCCTTACGCGCGCCTTCTTTCACAATATTGATAGTGCTTGAGGCAGTTGGGTCTTTGCCGATGGTAATGCTGTTGATTTGAATATTCGGATCGACTTGTTGAAAATGCGTGTAGAGCTCGGCAGGGCTGAGTTTGTCTCGACTTTCAGCATGGACGACATAACTGTCCGTGTTAATCCATTTTAGGATTTGTTGTTCGTAAGAGTAAATTGCGCCAGTAACCCCCATAATGGACAGTATTAATCCAGCGGTAATCCCCATAAACCAGTGAATTTGGAAAAATGTTTTTTTCAACATGATGGTCAAGTGTTGGATGTGTGAATAAATTGGCGAAATTATAACTGAAGATTGAGCAGATAATGTGGATTTTGCAGTTAATATTTATTCTCATTATCGTTTTGAATTCGTTTCGCAAAAAAAGCCTCCATATTTCAGAAGGCTTTATCGTAAAGGGAAGCTACTTAGATCTTCTTCGCTTCACCTACAGATTCATTTAAGTGCTTACGGATGGTCTCGAAAGAGAAATTACGTGAGTCCATACGTTTTGGTAAAATATAGGCGCCTTGTTGACCTTTTACTTTAAAGTTCAACAACATAAATTCTGGTGTGTTGTACCATTCATAAATGTCTTTCCAACCTATTGCACCCACACCTTCTTGCATGCCCATTTGCTGGCGCATCACGATGCCGTGCGGTTGTACCCCAAGTTTCACGCCTTTAATTTCCTGAATAGGAAACTCATTCATTTTGCGTTTCACATACCATTCCAAACCGTAAGTACGAATTGCAAGGTACAAAGCTACCCCAACAATTGCCACCCAGCAGAAAATGGTCGAGTAGTTTTTTAATAAGATGATGCCCAAAATCGCAATAGCTACGATGGCACCCATAATCATCCATGCTTTGGTGCTAATTTTATTGGTACTACGCCAAATCACCATCTGAGCATGACGTTGCTCAGCTTCAGAGATTTCGTAGTTCACAGGTTGTAGCGTATAAGCGTATAAATTTTTTGCGGTCATAGTGAAAAGAGCACATTTAAAACTGGAGAAAGTTTAGCATTAAATACACGGGGTTGATACGTTATAAATGCATTGTATTGCGGCTAAGACGCTGCTTTTTTAAATAGCAAAATCATCATATAGCCGCAAGTAAATTATCCTAAAGTGTAATCACATACACTTTAAAGTGATGCAAATTCGGTCGCTTGATCATCACGTTCATTGCTTAAACTTTGCTTGAGATGGCTAAGTTGTTGCAAGATACTGAACATTAAAGATAATTGCTGCAAAATAATTAACGACAATTGATCTTCCTTTTTATCCTGTGTGAGACGTTGCCGAATAGTTTGCAACATATTCTGTGCTGTGAGATCGGGCATTTCATCTTTCAAAAGAGCACCACGAATATCATCCAGTGCCTGATTTAGCAGATTCAGAATTTCAGGATCTGTAATTTGTGCACGATGTGCACCAAGCGCCGAGATGTAACTCAAAAAGGTATGGTTCAGACAGAGAAATTCAAATGCCTGACTTTTTTGAGTTGGGTCAAAATCTGGCTCAGTGGCTAAAGTTGAAATCAGAGAAGCGACATCGGCATCACTATTGTTCGCAGCACGACGCACTACACGATAATTTAAACCATTGTTGCGTCCCTGTTGGTATTGCTGAATCACTTCATTCAAATAAGTACATTGAGCCTGCAAGCTACGTTGAATAATGTGGGGTAGGCGACGGAATTTCCAGTCAGGGAAAATAAAGCTTACCCCTAGCCAAGCGATTGCACAGCCTATGAGTGTATCAATCATGCGGGGTAAGGCGGCAGAAAAACCTAAACCATCCAGATTAAAATTAATCAGTGCCAAGATGGTAATAAAGGCAGTTGCTTGCGCATACTGTTTGCTGCGTAATTCAAAGAATAATACCCCACTGAGAATGAGGAGCAGCAGTTGACCTTCCACCGAAGGAATGAAATACAATACCGCTTCACCAATGATAATGCCGACCAAGGTACCAACAATTCGTAAGCGCAGGCGACGTTTGGTGGCGTTAAAGTTGGGTTGGCAAACAAACAGGGCGGTTAAAATAATCCAGTAGCCATATTGAATCTGCGTCACTTGAACAAAAACATAGCTGACCAGTAAGACAATTGAGAGTCGGATCGCGTGGCGGAATAAAACCGATTCGGGAGTTAGATGGTGTTTGATCCGGATGACAATATCATCCCAGCCTTTCAAGTCATCATCTTTGAGCTGATTTTCAATATGTTTGCTCTTATCGAACACGATATTTTGTTCGGCTTCTAAGTTACGTAATTGAGCGTCAATCGACTTTAGGTTTTGGTACAGGGCAAACAAGGCATTCACCCAAATTGGGTCATAATGATTGTCATCGCGTAATTTTTCTAAAGAAACCTTCAGGTTTTGAAAGGCATGCTTAAAGCGCTTGTTATGTTTATAGTTTTTGCGCAGTAAGATGCTTTCACTTAAATCCTTACAGGCTTTGCCCTGAATGGAGAGAATACGTTGGAAGCGAAATAGAATATCGCTGTGTTCAAATACTTTGGTCAGAATCTGATAATCAATATGGGCAGAATCGGCACGTTCATGAATGTCCTGTGCGACAAAATAGTATTGCAAGCTGCGACGCGTATCGCGCTGACCACGGTCGCCTTTGAGACGAGTCAGCAGCGCTGTTTTCATTTCGTTAAAGATGCCCACCAACTTGCCATTTTCCAGTGACAAATCAATCATGCTTTGTTGATAGCTTTGCGGAGTCATGTCTACATCAAACAGATTGGATTTGGCAAACAGGAAATTACCCAGCGAGGAATAACACTCAGACAATTTGTCTTGTACTTGGCGCACAGGGAACAACAAGAAACTGATGGTCGAAATCACCCCATACCATGCTGCACCTGCGACCAGCAGTGAGGCTTGCATATACCATTCTTCAAACAGATGGACACCGAGCATGGAATATACGGAAACGACCAAACAGCCATAGGAAATGGTGGCGTAACGACGCCCCAATGAGCCCAATAAAATAAAGCCAATACAGGAGATAATCAGCCCAATGGCAAACAGAATTGGATGCGGGAACAGGAAGTAAATGGACGTTGCCGTAACAAAAAAACCGATATAGGTATAAACCAGGTTTAAAAGGCGTACTGAAAAGCGATCATCAATATCGCTCAGACCTGCAGCTACAACGCCTAAAGTCAGGGGGATGGTTGCCAGTTGGTGACCTAAAAAGTAGGGAACAAAGGCTGTACCTGAGAACGCAATAATCATGCGCACGTTATACATAAAAGTGGTGTTATAAGTGGTTTGCTTCAGACGAGTAAGCCAAGTGTTCAAGTGTTTTCCTTTAAGAGAAGTACATCAAATCTTTATGCAAAAAAACAGATTTGAGTCAGGATTAATTTCACTTTTTTGATCAAGAAATAATACTATGGAGAGTGTAAGCTTGTCTTGTTTCTTCGTAGTTAAAAAATTAAATATGAATACTCCCCAATCTCCCGCAACAAAGACCTATTCGACCTCTTGGATCATGTTATTGGCGTTATTGACGGCCTTGGGTCCACTATCTATTGATATGTATTTACCTGCTTTGCCTCAAATGGCAAAAGACTTTGGGGTGAGTACCCAAATGGTGGCAAATACGTTGCCAGCCTATTTTCTGGGTTTGGCAATAGGGCAATTGATTTATGGACCTTTGAGTGACCGAATTGGGCGTAAGAAACCGCTGTATTTGGGATTGACCTTGTATGTTGTTGCCAGCTTATTGTGTGTGCTTGCCACCAATGAATGGGCGTTGATTGCAGCGCGTGTGTTACAGGCACTGGGTGGATGCGTCGGGGTTGTGATTGCGCGAGCTGCCATTCGTGATCGTCTGGACATGAATGCTTCTGCACAGGCATTTGCCAGTATGATGATTGTGATGGGGGTCGCACCGATTTTGGCACCTACCTTGGGTGCATTGGTCCTGAGTTATTTTAATTGGCATGCCATCTTTGTTTTTCTGATGATGATTGGCGTAGCCTGTTGGTTGTGTATTCATTTCTTTTTTCAGGAAACCTTGCAACCTGAACGTCGCTTGCGCTTAAACCTAACTCAAGTCTTTCAGTTGTACGCTGCAATTTTCCAAGATCGTAGCTTTCGTATTCCAATGCTGGCAGGTTGTTTCTCGGGTGGGGTGTTGTTCTGTTATATCAGCTCATCTGCATCGGTGTTGATGAATGGCTATGGTCTGAACCAGCAACATTTTGCGATCGCTTTTGGTTCGAATGCTTTTGGTATTATGCTGCTATCGACCCTGAATAAAAAACTGGGCAAGCATCTTTCTGTCTTTAGTCGTTTAAAAATTGGTGGATTCATTCAGCTTTCAGGTGCCTTGGTGTTGGTGCTTGCAGGCATGTTACAACATGCTCCGATTGAACTGGTCTATGCGGGTATGTTCTTGGCGGTTTCAGGCATTGGTTTTACAGGTCCAAATGCAATGGCATTGGCTATGTCTGAGCAGGGTGCGCGTGCAGGAACAGCCAGTGCAGTAATGGGCAGTATGCAATTTGCCTGTGGCTTGCTGGGTGGCGTGATTCTGAATTTCTTGGTCTGGAGCGACTTAATGAACATGGCGACCTTGATGCTGTGTTTTATTGCCATCGCAATGTTGGCAATCTTCAGTTTGTCGCCACAGAAAGTGATGGTTCAATCATAGAACTTGAATAAAGGACAGTCATCCAGTTGTATGTGTTGACTGTCCCTTGGGTGGATCTTTGAGTTATTTATGCAGAAATTGCTTAAAGTTACGGAGAATGCGGAAGCTCACATAAAGTGCGATGAGGGCAAAGATCACAATGCCGAAGACGACGTATTTTAATTGCTGAATATCTTGTTTGAAAAACGCTTGGATTTGCGCATCGCTATATGCAAAACGGCTGACTTTCTGTGTTTGGCTATCATGAAATTGAATATGCTGAATGTAATTCTGCTGACCAATTTGCTTTAGACCCAACACATCAATCTGACGTCGATGGCTTTGATTCTCAGCATCAGTACATAGGTCTTGGGCATAATGCTCACAGCTCATTTTGGCAATAAAGCCTTGGTTGGCGACAAGAATAAAAACAGACTCATCGGGCTTTTGATTGTTGGTGACCAATACCAGCGGTTTGGCAGCAGTCGATTTCAGTTCAAACTGCTGTGCTTGAGCCAAATCTTGTGTGGCATTTTTAATTTCTAAAGTTTTGACGATACACGTCCAGACCAGAGCCAAAGTAATTAAAAAAATACTGGCTGCGAAACACAGGCGAAAAACGGTTTTAATGGTCTGGTGCATAAATGAGCCAATATCCTAAAAGTGTATAGCGCAAAAAAAGGGGAGTCATTTTAATATGGATTCAATCTAAATGCTTTGTTTAATCCTGCACAAGTTTTATGTTAAAAAAATTTAACGAAACTAGGAGGCTAGCTTTAAAAGGCGGTACACTGAAATATGTAAATAATAGTGTTTAAGTCAATATTTAGCTTGAAAATCATTGAGTTCATTCGCTTGATTTCATCTCTTGGTTAGCAACGGAACTCGCATGGGTAATTTTTTATTTCTTCAAATTTTCACGGTTATTTTTGCACTATCAATTGCGACGACGATTTTTAACAAGCGAATTTTAGGCTTTCCACAAGCAATTGGGGTTCCGATTGTCTCGGCAATTTTTGTCTTTATTTTACAGTGGGGTGCAAGCCTGCTGAATGGTAATCAGTTTATTACCATCAATATTCATAATATTGAAAATGCTGTACGTCACATCGACTTTTATGACTTTCTGATTAACGGTGTGATCTGTTTTATTCTGACGTCTTCTGCGTTGAAGTTTAAAGTTTCAGATTTACGCAGTTACTGGAAGCCAATCAGCATTTTAGCCAGTATCGCACTAGTACTTTGTGCCGTGTTGTTTGGGGTGGTGCTCTATGGTTATCAATTCTTAGTCGGGCAGCATGTCGACTTATTGGTGTTGCTGCTTTTGGGCGCGGCGTTGGGAGCGACTGACCCGATTGGCATTAAAGGAGTACTAAGTTCAGTACGTGCACCACATCATTTAATCGTCAAATTGGAAGGCGAATCCTTATTTAATGATGCCATGTGTATTGCTTTATTCATGACCTTACTCAATGTCTTACAAGGTGAACATTTTAGTTTAATCGGTACGCTACAAACCCTGCTATATGAAATTGTGGTTGCCATTATTATTGGTTGGGGCTTTGGTCTTGCTATTCTAAGACTGCTCCGTGGCAAACATGAAATGGAATCCCTGATTTTAACCACGGCATTGCTGGCTTGCGGTTCCTACTTGATTGCACTGTTTGCACATGCTTCTGCACCAATTGCCTGTGTGATTGGTGGATTAATTGTCGGGAATAAATGGAAAGAAATTCTGCAAGAGCGTGAAATTCGTGAAGTGAATCATTTCTGGCATACGGTTGAAGGGATTATCAATTCATTCTTATTCACCCTGATTGGTTTGGAACTGTTTATTTTAGATTTAAGTGTAAGTTTAATTTTAGGCGGTATTATTGCCTTTATTATTCTGCATGCTTCACGTTTTGCTGCTAATTTTCTCGCCTTTGCCTTTTTCCCAAGTTTTCGACATAAAAGTTATAACGGTAGTCTAGCCATTCTATCTTGGGGGGGGGTGCGTGGGGGAATCTCGCTGGCTTTGATTTTGGCGGTTGCCAACATTCCGCAACTCAGTGAATACAGTAGTATCTTGATTGGTTATACCTTTATTAGTGTGCTTTTATCGGGGTTGGTGTGTGGTTTAGGGCTGCCAGCAGTGATGAATGCCTTTTATTACAATCCGAATGAAGAGACAGAAGGCTTTAAGGGATGGTATCAGCGGTTGTGCCATAAGATGAATCGTAAGGGATTTCAATATATTGTTGGCGAAGATGCAACGGGTAATGAAACCATTACCATTTATAACCCAGATGCCTTTGTTGATGTAAAAGCCGCTGATGGGGTTGCTGCCGTGCATAATCCTGAAAAAGTACAAGAAGTGAAACGTTTGGAAAGTCCAGAAAACTTTTAAAACTTCTACTGCAAAAGGATAATTTTTCAGATGGCAGTGATTCAATCATCTTCTAAAGAATTGGCACAGTTGATTTTGCAGGTGGTGGCTTTAATTCCTTATGGGAAAGTTGCCACCTATGGACAAGTTGCCAAGATGGCAGGCTTGCCCAAACATGCCCGTTTAGTTGGGAGAGTGTTGCAGCAAGTAGAAGATGTGCATTTACCTTGGCATCGCGTGATTAATTCACAGGGTAAAATTAGCCTAAGCAAGCTAGATACTCAAGGTGATAATCTACAAGTTGTAAAATTACAGGCGGAAAATATTGCTGTGATTGCAGGGAGGGTGAACTTAAAGCAGTATCAGTGGGATGGCGAGATTCTTTAGTCTAGATAAAAGGTCTTACACCCAGTGCTGAGTATGAGTGTAAGACCAAGTCGATGAATTCAATTATTGGCGAACCACCAATACAGGGACACCTGTATCGCCAAGAATGTTTTGTGCAACGCTACCTAAGAATAATTTTTTCAGTCCTGTACGACCATGTGAACCAATCACAATTAAATCAGCGTTGGTTTCTTTCGCTGCATTAATGATTTCTTGGTGAATCACTTGACCCTCAAGTAGACGCGCTTCTACTTGCAGACCTTCAGCGCTAAATTTTGCTTTTGCTTCCTCAAGGGTTGCTTGAATAGAAGTACGTGCACGTTCAATTAAATCATTGGTTTGTGCAGCAGTAATATATTCGGCTGCAATGTAAGGGTCTAAAGCAAGCACTTGTACAACAGTAATTTTGCTGCCAAATGCTTTAGCAAGCTCTGCTGCTTGTTTTACTGCTGCAAAAGAGGTTTCTGAACCGTCCACTGGAACCAAAATATTTTGATAAGCCATCTGTGTTACTCCTTGTTTTCATTACAATCATTCTAGAAGCTGTTTTATTTGAGAGTTGCGACTCAAAATTATTGTTTATGCTTTTATACTAACCCTAATTTTGACTTTATAAAACCTAGTATTTTCATAAGGATAAGGCTTTATAAACCGTCGATTCCATAACCTAACTTAGCATGTTTTTTGCCTAAAAAGTATGCGTTGTTGTACTAAAGTCGGGTAAAAATTGTGAGAAAAATGAAACAGCTAAGTTAAGGCATCTTTTTATTGAGAATGGACTTAAATGAGTGAAACTTGGTCACATTTATAAGGCATAGTATGATGTTGCCAACTTATTAATAACAAACAATACATGACTGATCAAACCCAATTAAACTGGAATAGAACGAATTTAGATAATATTGAAACTGCTTGGGAAGGTGATCTTTGGGATCGTAAGCGTTTAGGTATTCAGTTGACGAACTATGTTGATTGTCTTAACTGTAGTGCTGTGCTTGCTTTGGATGCACGTTGGGGAGAAGGGAAAACGTGGTGAAGTATCATTAAAAGTTCTATTTAGTGTTGAATGAGTTGGTTAGTTTTAAGGGTCTAGAAGATAAATTTGATTGAGATGATTTTATGTTGGAAACGCGTAAAAGATTAATAAATGATTGGAAAAATTTTGGCATTAATGTGTTTGAAGAATCAATATGGAGTTCTTCAGTTCAGTTAGATTGTTTGCCTAAGGTCAGAGAGCTGTTGTCATCAAATGGTTTTAAGTATGTAGATATTAGTCTTGTAAGACCTCCTGATAATAGTTCTGAAAGAATGAAATTTAGAACTCACTATGATGAAAGTAATCAATGTTTTAGCACAAATTATGGTATTTCTATTCCTGCTCTAAGTAATAACCTCAAATTGACTGTTGGTTTGGAGCAAGCAATTGAAAATCAAGAATGCCAAGATAAAACACTTCGGATTATTAATACTCTTAGATTAATATTTGGTGTGCCTGTTGCACGTGAATTAATGTTGGTTACACATTTCAATAGTGAAAATTTTCAAAATGCTGGAGTTGCTTCTGAATTAGGATATGCATCGCCTTTTGATATTCAAAGTTTAAACTTTTATGATGAAATTGAATTTTCAAAATTAAGAAATGTGCCAATTGATGCCTTAATATTATTGGATAAAGCTTTCCAACAAAATTTTCCGAAGGAGCGTTTTATATTGATGTGGGTCTCATTTGAAGCAATTATTAATTCTATTTATTTGTCGGATAGCAATGGTAATAAAAGGGTTAAATATTTTAAGGAAGAATTAAAATCTAACATAGTAAATGATGAGGTTTATCGTTTGTTTCAACTAAGATGCACTGTTTTTTAAGAAAGTAAATTTGAACATGAGCAATTTGATGAAGAAAATTGGTCATTATATGCAGCGCTACAATTAGCGATCATGGAGGATTGCCCTCAAAGAGCTGCATTTTTAAGGGGTTATGAGCAAACAATTATTGAAAGATCATAGATTTTCAAAATATTTAATTAATTCTCCCACATCATCCGTCTGCAACTGCTCACGCATCTTTAAAAACTGCTTTTCATCTAATTCATAAAGTTTAAGAGCAAGCAGCTTTTGAATATCTTCTTCAGGGAAACGGTATTTAATAATTTTCGCAGGTACGCCACCCACAACTGCATAAGGTGGTACATCTTTGGTAACGACTGCACCTGTCGCAACTACTGCACCTTCACCTAGTGTTACGCCTTGCATAATCATGGCGCGACTGCCAATCCAGCAACCATCACCAATAATTGTATCTCCAGCAGGGACAAAACTGCGAGTATCAAAGGGGAAAGCTGAAATCCAATCTGTTCGGTGTAGTTGATTCCCACCCATCATAATCACGCATTCAGCGCCAAAACAGACAAAGTTGCCAATATACAGTTGGTCAATGGGTTTTTCAGGGGTAGAGGGCTTATCATGTAAATAACGCACGACACAACGTTCAAAGCCTTGATCCCAATACGCTGAATAGTATGAATAATTCCCTTTAATGTGAATGTTCGGATTCTTCACGGTTTTAGAGATGAATTCGAATTCGCACCAGTGTTTGACAGGGGAGTTAATCAAAGGTTCAGACATGGTCGGCAGCATAAGGTATGGGTGTATGGATTATAACGGATTGTGTGGAGTTTCCCATCACGTAGCACTTGTTTGATTTACGGATGAGCGATGAGTTAGCGAAACAGATTCCATAATAATTTGAACCAGTGTTGAACCGAATTTGGAAAAAGAAAACCACCCAAAAATGTAAGTACTGTTGTGGTCAGAGTAATTATCACAGAGTTGGTACTACTGTTGATGTAACGTGACTATGTCATTGCTATGAGGATTCCTAAGAAGAATCCACCAATTGCATAGTAGAGCTCTTGAAGGATTCTGTTGTCGATTCTTTGTATTGTAATTTTGAAGATGCTTTTATCTTAAATAGTTTTGTACAAAAAAACCCCTCAAAAGAGGGGCTTGAATCTTTAATATGCAAAATTAAAGATATTCAACGCTAACAATTTCGTATTCAACTTCACCATTTGGTGTCTGAATTTTTGCATCATCGCCTTCGCTTTTACCTAAAAGACCACGTGCAATTGGAGAGTTGACAGAGATTTTATTGATTTTGAAATCTGCTTCGTCATCGCCCACAATCATATAGGTCTTTTGTTCTTCTGTGTCCAAGTTTTCAATGGTCACTGTTACACCAAAAACAACGCGACCGTTTTGTTCAAGATCTTTTACATCAATGACTTGAGCTGCACCCAATTTACCTTCGATGTCTTGAATACGGCCTTCGCAAAAACCTTGTTGCTCACGTGCAGCATGGTATTCCGCGTTTTCTTTTAAATCCCCGTGTTCACGTGCTTCAGCAATAGCTGCAGTAATACGTGGACGTTCAATACTTTTTAATTGATGTAATTCTTTCTCTAAGGCTTCTTTGCCTTGGGGAGTCATAGGATAACGTTGCATTGTTGTCCCTCAAGTTTGTGAGTGTAAAAAAAATACAGGTTTATAAATGAAAAAAGCCCGCCACCGATAAGGTGACGGGTCTTATCGGAAACGAATTAAACTACGGTTTGTAAATCTTGCAAACGGTATACATCCATTGGTAATTGGATTCCAAATGCTTGGCAAACTGCTTCAGCACCGTTAATGGTGGTTGTGTAATACACTTTACCTTGTAACGCAGCACGACGGATCATGGCTGAGTCATACTGAGCACGTTTGCCCTCAGTGGTATTGACAATAAGGTGTATTTCACCATTTTTCAAGCGGTCTACAATGTGTGGACGGCCTTCGGTTACTTTATTTACAAGTTCACACGCTAAACCTGCTTGGCTAAGTACGTCATGCGTACCACCAGTTGCAACAAGTTTAAAGCCGAAAGAAACAAGTTTCTTCGCAATATCAACGATGTATTTCTTGTCAGATTCACGTACAGACAAGAATGCGTGTTTCACTTCGCCTTCTGTCGGTAAACCTGGTAAG
Organism: Acinetobacter zhairuonensis; assembly: GCF_022601715.1. Lineage (GTDB taxonomy): Bacteria > Pseudomonadota > Gammaproteobacteria > Pseudomonadales > Moraxellaceae > Acinetobacter. Next base: position 15,340 of record NZ_JAKVIM010000021.1, read on the forward strand.
CGTTCATTTGAACCTAGCACTGCTTTGTAGAATGCTTCACCAAATGTTTTACCTACACCCATTACCTCACCTGTAGATTTCATCTCAGGACCAAGCATTGGGTCAACGCCAGGGAATTTAGCAAATGGGAAGACCGCTTCTTTCACCGAAAAGTGAGTCGGAATAATCTCTTTGGTGAAACCTTGAGATTCTAACGATTGACCCGCCATGCAGCGTGCAGCCACTTTTGCCAAAGATTCGCCAATACATTTCGATACGAATGGAACTGTACGTGATGCACGTGGGTTCACTTCAAGTACATAAATGTCGTTGCCTTTTACAGCAAACTGAACGTTCATTAAACCAACAACGCCAAGTTCTTTTGCCATCGCAATCGTTTGGCGACGCATTTCGTCTTGTACTTCTTGTGAAAGCGAGTAAGGAGGAATCGAACATGCTGAGTCACCAGAGTGAATACCCGCTTGTTCAATGTGCTGCATAATCCCGCCAATCACCACATCTTTACCATCAGATACGCAGTCTACGTCAACTTCAATGGCATCATCCAAGAAATGATCAAGAAGAACAGGCGCTTCATTTGATGCTTGAACTGCATCGCGTAAGTAGCGTTTCAACTCTTCATCGTTATAGACGATTTCCATCGCACGACCACCCAATACATAAGATGGGCGAACAACCAGTGGATAACCGACTTTAGATGCTTCAGCCATACCTTCTTCAGCAGATTTTACAATGCTGTTGTTCGGTTGACGAAGTTGCAGACGTTGGATCATTTGTTGGAAACGTTCACGGTCTTCTGCACGGTCAATTGCATCCGGTGATGTACCAATAATTGGTGCACCAGCTTCTTCTAAAGCGCGAGCCAATTTCAAAGGCGTTTGACCACCGTACTGCACGATAATGCCTTTAGGCTTCTCGATACGTACGATTTCAAGTACATCTTCAAGTGTAATTGGTTCGAAGTATAAACGATCTGAAGTGTCGTAATCTGTAGAAACTGTTTCAGGGTTACAGTTCACCATGATGGTCTCAAAACCATCATCACGCATTGCAAGCGCTGCGTGTACACAGCAGTAATCGAACTCGATCCCTTGACCAATACGGTTAGGACCACCACCGATTACCATGATTTTGTCTTTACTTGATGGATTTGCTTCACATTCATCATCGTAAGTTGAATACATGTAAGCAGTATCAGATTCAAACTCTGCTGCACAGGTATCGACACGTTTGTAAACAGGCATTACGCCAAGATTCCAACGGTGTTTACGGAATTGTTTTTGTGAAATGCCCATCAAATCAGCAATGCGAAGATCTGATAAACCTTTGCGTTTAAATGCACGAATGTTGTCTGCATTTAAGTCGCCAAAACCTAAAGTTTTGATTTGTTCTTCAGACTTAATAATGTCTTCGATTTGAATCAAGAACCATTTGTCGATATTGGTTGCAGCAAAAACTTCGTCTAAAGTAAAGCCGTGACGGAAAGCATCTGCGATATACCAAATACGCTCTGGACCTGGAACTTTAAGTTCTTGAAGAATTTTGTCGCGCGCACCTTCAGCACCCACTTCAATTTTCTCATCAAAGCCACATGCACCCACTTCAAGGCCACGAAGTGCTTTTTGTAAAGACTCTTGGAAGTTACGACCAATCGCCATTACTTCACCTACAGATTTCATCTGCGTGGTTAGAATTGCTTCAGCTTGTGGGAATTTCTCGAAGTTAAAACGAGGAATCTTCGTTACCACATAGTCAATCGCAGGTTCGAATGATGCAGGTGTTGTGCCGCCAGTGATGTCATTTTTCAATTCATCAAGGGTGTAACCAACAGCAAGCTTCGCTGCAATTTTCGCAATTGGGAAACCGGTAGCTTTAGATGCTAAAGCAGAAGAACGCGATACACGCGGGTTCATCTCGATGATAACCATACGGCCATCTTTCGGGTTGATACCGAACTGAACGTTAGAACCACCAGTTTCTACACCAATTTCACGTAGTACTGCTAAAGAAGCATTACGCATTAATTGGTATTCTTTGTCGGTCAATGTTTGTGCAGGAGCAACCGTGATTGAGTCACCTGTGTGCACGCCCATTGGGTCAAAGTTTTCAATCGCGCAGACGATGATACAGTTGTCGTTTTTGTCACGAACAACTTCCATCTCGTATTCTTTCCAACCAATTAATGATTCATCAATCAATAATTGTTTGGTTGGAGAAAGATCGAAACCACGTTCGCAGATTTCGATGAATTCTTCTTTGTTATAGGCGATACCACCACCTGAACCACCCATGGTGAATGATGGACGGATGATCACAGGGAAGCCGAAGCGTGCTTGAATTTCTAAAGCTTGTTCCATTGACTCAGCAATGTCAGCTTTTGGACATTCAAGACCAATCTTACGCATTGCGATATCGAAAAGTTTACGGTCTTCCGCTTTTTCGATGGCTTCTTTGGTCGCACCAATCAATTCAACATTGAATTTTTCTAAAATGCCGTGCTCATCAAGCGCAAGAGCACAGTTCAATGCGGTTTGACCACCCATAGTAGGAAGAACTGCATCTGGGCGTTCTTTCTCGATAATGGCCGCAACTGTTTGCCAAGTGATTGGCTCAATATAGGTTGCATCCGCCATTGAAGGGTCAGTCATAATGGTCGCTGGGTTAGAGTTCACCAAAATAACACGGTAACCTTCTTCACGAAGGGCTTTACACGCTTGTGCGCCTGAGTAGTCAAACTCACACGCTTGACCAATCACAATCGGACCAGCACCAATAATTAAGATGCTTTTAATATCCGTACGTTTAGGCATTATATCGCTCCTTAATTACTTCTTAGATGCTTCAATAAGTTCGATGAAATGATCGAACAATGGCGCACAGTCATGTGGACCTGGGCTTGCTTCAGGGTGACCTTGGAAGCTGAACGCAGGTTTGTCTGTACGGTGAATCCCTTGTAGGGTGCCGTCAAACAATGATTTGTGCGTTGCTTTAATGTTGGCAGGCAAAGTGTCTGCATCAACAGCAAAGCCGTGGTTCTGAGAAGTAATCATCACAGTACCATCTTCAAGATTTTGTACAGGATGGTTTGCACCATGGTGACCATGTGGCATTTTCACTGTTTGTGCACCAGAAGCAAGTGCAAGGATTTGGTGTCCTAAGCAGATACCAAATACTGGTAAATCTGTTGTTTCAACAATTGTTTTTACAGCTTCAATTGCATAGTCACATGCAGCTGGATCACCAGGACCGTTTGATAAGAACACGCCATCTGGATTTAACGCGAGAACTTTCTCTGCTGGTGTTTGTGCAGGCACTACAGTTAACTTACAACCGCGGTCTGCAAGCATACGCAGGATGTTGGTTTTAACACCATAGTCGTATGCAACCACATGGAATTTGTGTTCAGGTTGCGTGAAGCCTTGACCTAGAACCCAAGAACCTTCAGTCCACTCGAATCCTTCAGGATCACAGCATTCTTTCGCAAGATCTAAACCATTCAAGCCGCCGAATGCACGTGCTTTTGCCAGTGCTTCTTCTTCTGTAATATTTTCGCCAGCAAGAATACAACCGTTTTGAGCGCCTTTTGCACGAAGGATACGCGTCAATTTACGAGTATCGATATCTGCAATGGCAACAACATTATGTTCTACAAGGTATTCACCTAGAGACTGTTCTGCACGGAAGTTGCTATGTAATAAAGGTAAGTCACGGATAATTAAACCGTTCGCCCACACTTTATGAATACGGCCAGACTCTGCATCTTCAGAGTTACAGCCAGTATTACCAATATGAGGATAAGTTAACGTCACAAGTTGTTGTGCATAACTTGGGTCAGTCAAAATTTCTTGATAGCCAGTCATGGCAGTGTTGAAAACGACTTCACCTGTCGTACTTCCCGTTGCACCGATTGACGTACCTTTAAAAATTGTACCGTCGGCAAGGGCTAAAATGGCGGGGATGCTCAAAACAAAGCTCCTGAACTAAAACCACAAAAATAGGGCTGTAAAAAAGCGAGTAGACGAAAAAAAAGGAAGGCTATAAAAAAACCTACCCTCCCTATGTCTGCTCGCTTGTAACTTAACAGCGCATTATACGCATCTAGTGTGAAAAAGTCCACGTAAAAACCAAAGAATCGCATGATAAATCGCTTGCATTTTTTAGATCGTTGTTTTGTTGCGCGAAATGAAAATGTAAGCAATTAAGAATTGTCCGACAAATCAGTGATTAAATTTTATCAAGTCCAGTTAAGCTTGAAGCCTTCTCACTATAAAAATAGGTTGTACATCATGACAGTAGAAAAAAAGCCAGCTGAAGTAACCGATTCCTTGAAAGAGGTCGTCACTGAAAGTGCTGTGAAAGTTGAAAAAGTAGCGAAACAGGCAAAACAGCAGGTGACTGAAGCTGTTGTAGAGGCTGAAGAAAAAGTGGCTGAAGAAGCCAAGCAATTAAATGCCACTGTGCAAGATCAAATTCGTCAGCTGAAAGAAGATGTTTTGCAACGAATTGAAGGTTTAAAATCCCAATTAAATTTGTCCCAGAAGGATTTAACCGATCTTAAAGCTTTTGTAAAAACTGAAGTGAATGCGGTCATTGAAGATTTGACTAAATTCGGTAAAGAATTGAAAGAAGATGTGAGTCAAATTTCAGTTAAGCATAAAGATCAACTCACTGAAACCTTTAAACGCTCTAAAGAACACACCCTAGAGGCTTGGAATAAGGTTTCGACTAAAGATGCTTCTGAGAGCCAACCTTGAGCGAATAATGAATTTATAAAGAAAAATTTCACCTCTCCTTGTAGAAGGAGAGGAGTTGAAGTGCTTTAGAACTGATGCAGCCAATCGCGCTTATTGTGGAAATCAGCAGTTGGACTACTGTGTTGCATTGCGTAAAATTGCTCACCTTGAGAGGTTTTAAGCACAGCAGTTAAGCCTAAAAATAAGTCAGACCATTTGAGTTTATGTTTCAGCATAAATTCAGTCAGATCTAAACTGACATTTAGGCCATAGTGTGTACGTTTAAGCTGATTTAACTCAATATCATACACAGCCTGTGGAGGTATATCTTCAGGATAACGATATTCTTCAAATTGATAGGCTTGCCAAGCTTGAGAAGGTGCTAAATTGATTTCACGATAAAAATCTTCGTGTTTCACACCAATAAAAATCTCAAAACAGGTGTTTTCCCAAAGAAAATCCTGACGTGGGTGAGCTGTAACCAAAGTAGGCCAATCAATCCACTGGTTCGGGTCTCGAATCCAAAAGCCAACATTCAGCGTAAAAGGGCTAACTTGTTCAATCGCGCCAACCACGGAAATCGCTTGAAAGCGTCGATCAAATGCACTGAGCTCGTAACTTGCCATAAATCGAAATTACTTAGATAAATGTGCGTGACGAACAAGGTTCGAAAGTTTAGGATTTTGCGGTTTTGCTTTTTTGTAAAGCAAAACAATTTTACCGATAGTCTGAACCACTTCAGCACCCGTTACTTCAGCAATTTCAGCAATCACCGCGACACGTGCTTCACGATCTTCACCCGCAATTTTAACTTTGATGAGCTCGTGATCGCTTAATGCACGATTGGTTTCCTCAACGACATTCTCAGTCAAACCTTGACCACCAATCATCACAACAGGATTGAGTGCATGACCAATTTGACGTAAACGCTTGCGTTCCTGAATAGATAAAGTCGCCATGAAAGATAACCTAATTTTAAAAACGACCTAGTATAGCAAAAATGAGTTGAAGCGGTTGAATTAATCGATCTTGTTGATTGAAAAAAACAGACAGATTTAGTCGATTTTGATACAGATGTATACTGCAAGCACTTGGTTTTTCACGTACAATAAAAAATTAGAAGTTTTTATATACATAGAGAGTTATGGCCACACGCATTACCAACCAAAAATTATCCAAAAGTAGTCGTGCGTGGATGAGAGAGCATCTTGATGATCCTTTTGTGAAAAAAGCGCAAAAGGAAGGTTATAGAGCGCGAGCTGCTTACAAGTTACTTGAAATCCAAGAAAAATATAAAATTATTAAACCCGGTATGACTGTGGTGGATTTGGGTGCTGCTCCAGGAAGTTGGTCCCAAATTGCAGGAAAACTGGTCGGTGATAAAGGTTTAGTCATCGCATCAGATATTTTAGAAATGGATGCTTTACCCGATGTGACTTTTTTACAAGGTGACTTCCGCGAGGAAGAAGTCTTCGAAAAATTGTTAAATATTTTAAATGGGCGTGTTGTTGACGTTGTAATTTCAGATATGGCCCCCAATACATCAGGTAATAAGGCTGTAGATCAACCTCGTCAAATCTACCTGTGTGAACTCGCATTAGACTTTGCCAATAAAGTTTTAGGACCGAATGGGCAGTTTGTAGTGAAGGTTTTCCAAGGCACAGGTTTTGATGAATTCCGTAAACAAGTGGTCGATAGTTTTGACGTGTTGAAGACGGTGAAGCCGGCTGCATCACGTGCTCGTTCGAAAGAAGTTTTTTTAATCGGCCAAGGGCGCAAGAAGGCTTTAAAGTAAAGTTTACTTGCCAACTCGTTAAAAATTGTGCATTTTGTACTTTTTTACATTATTGAACAGCTGGGTTTGCAGCTTACATTATTAAGGTCACCCATCCTTGGGCATGATCAAATTAGATTGATATGGGAATAAAGCTTTGAGCGATCTCTTCAAGAATGCCGTGTTGTGGCTCATTATACTAGGTGTGCTGATTTTAATATTCAGCAACATCAGTGACCGCGATAAGCCAGCTGCAATGAACTATTCAGAGTTCGTTACAGCGGTGAATGCTGGTCAAATTAAGCAAGTCACAATTGACGGTGAAAGAATTAGTGGCACTAAATCAAATGGATCAGAGTTCGAAAGTATCCGTCCTGCGGTGCAAGATCCTGAATTGATGCCTAGCCTGATTAAAAACAATGTTGTCGTTGAAGGTACTGCACCGCAACGTCAAGGTTTGTTGATGCAACTGCTGATTGCAAGCTTCCCTGTACTTTTAATCATTTTGTTATTCATGTTCTTTATGCGCAACATGGGTGGCGGAGCAGGTGGTAAAAACGGTCCAATGAGTTTTGGTAAGTCGAAAGCAAAAATGCTGACTGAAGACCAAATCAAAATTACATTTACGGATGTAGCGGGCTGTGATGAAGCAAAGCAAGAAGTGGTCGAAATTGTAGACTTCTTGAAAGATCCTGCGAAGTTTAAACGTCTTGGTGCGACTATTCCGAAAGGTGTATTGATGGTGGGTCCGCCTGGTACAGGTAAAACCCTACTTGCAAAAGCCATTGCGGGTGAAGCCAAAGTTCCTTTCTTTAGTATTTCGGGTTCTGACTTCGTTGAGATGTTTGTTGGTGTGGGTGCATCACGTGTACGTGATATGTTCGAACAAGCCAAACGTCATGCACCATGTATCATTTTCATCGATGAGATTGATGCAGTGGGTCGTCATCGTGGTTCAGGTACAGGTGGTGGTCACGATGAACGTGAACAAACTTTGAACCAGATGTTGGTGGAAATGGATGGCTTTGAAGGTAATGAAGGTATTATCGTTATTGCTGCAACCAACCGTGCGGATGTATTGGATAAAGCCTTACTTCGTCCAGGGCGTTTTGACCGTCAAGTGATGGTTGGTCTTCCAGACATTAAAGGTCGCGAGCAAATTCTGAATGTTCACTTGAAGAAATTGCCTTCAGTGACAGGTGTAGATCTAAAAGTTCTCGCTCGTGGTACACCAGGTTTTTCAGGTGCGCAATTGGCAAACTTGGTCAATGAGGCTGCATTGTTTGCAGCACGCCGTAATAAAAACACGGTGGACATGCATGATTTTGAAGATGCAAAAGACAAAATTTTCATGGGCCCAGAGCGTAAATCGATGGTGCTTCGTGAAGAAGAGCGTCGTGCAACGGCTTACCATGAAGCAGGTCATGCGATTGTTGCTGAAATTTTGCCAGGTACGGATCCTGTGCATAAGGTTACAATTATGCCGCGTGGTTGGGCATTGGGTGTGACTTGGCAGTTGCCTGAGCAAGATCAGATTAGCCATTACAAAGACAAGATGTTGAATGAACTTTCTATCTTGTTTGGTGGTCGTATTGCGGAAGAAATCTTCATCAACCAGCAATCAACAGGGGCTTCGAACGACTTCGAACGTGCAACCAAAATGGCGCGTGCGATGGTGACCAAATACGGTATGTCGGACAAGCTGGGTGTGATGGTCTACGAAGATGAAAACCAAAATGGTTTCTTCGGTAATGTCGGTAGTCGTACCATTTCTGAAGCGACGCAGCAAAAAGTCGATGAAGAAGTACGTCGCATCCTTGATGAGCAATACCGCGTTGCACGTGATGTCTTGGAAAATAATAAAGATATCGCACATGCGATGGTGAAAGCCTTAATGGAATGGGAAACGATTGATCGTGATCAAATTCGTGACATTATGGAGGGGCGTGAGCCGCAACCACCTAAGGTGTATGTGGCTGAAAACCCAGTGATTGATGTGACACCTACAAATGGTCCATCTACACCACCACCTTTGCCAGCAAGCTAAGTTGCAAGGATAATGTAAAAGAGAGTCTCTAAAAGAGGCTCTTTTTTTATGCTTATGCATTAAGAATAAAAATCCAATGGAAAAGTTTTCAGCCTGAAATGGGATTGAATTGCTACACTAGCAGCGATTGTTTCAGGAGTGTATTTATGCAACTTATGCCCTTACCGAATCGAGTCATCAGTTGTGGTCGTTTGAGTTTGGATTTATCTCAGCCACATGTGATGGGGATTCTAAACGTGACACCTGATTCTTTTAGTGATGGTGGCTTGCATAATTCCAAGGATGCAGCAGTTGCACGTGCCTTACAAATGGTGGCGGAAGGGGCAAGCGTGATTGATGTGGGGGGGGAGTCCACACGACCAGGTGCATCAGTGGTTGAAGTTGAAGAGGAAATTCACAGAGTAATTCCTGTAGTGCAGGCACTTGCGCAGCACGATGTGATTATTTCAATTGATACCTCGCAGCCGGAAGTGATTCGTGCTGCTGTGGCTGCGGGAGCGCACATTTGGAATGATGTTCGTGCATTGACGCGTCCACATGCACTTGAAACCGCGGCTGAGTTAAATATTCCGATTATTATTATGCATATGCGTGGTGAGCCGACCACGATGAATAATTTAGATCAGTACCAAGATGTGACTGAGGATGTAATTGCAGAGTTACAGCAGCGCGTCGATGATGCTTTGGAGGCTGGGGTAAAACCTGAACATATCATGATTGACCCTGGTTTTGGTTTTGCTAAGAATGCTCAGCAGAACTTGCGACTGTTAAAAGAGTTTTGGAAGCTGAATCGTATGGGTTATCCAATTTTATCCGCATTGTCACGTAAGCGCTTTATTGGTGAGGCATTGGGTGGAGCTGATGCGGTAGAGCGGGCGGTAGGTTCTGTTGCAGCTCATTTACTCAGTATTCAGCAAGGTGCGTGCATGGTGCGTGCACATGATGTGAAAGCCATGTCTGATGCGATTAAAGTGTGGCAAGCTATGCAATCTGCTTAAATGATTGCTGAATTTATATGCTGTTGGATGAAGAATAATAAATGATCTTTGATGCATCGCTCTTGGTTATATTGCACAAGGAAAGTGCTTTGCAACATGGAGCTATGTTTGCAGAATATTGGAATTGAATTTTAAATAAAATAACGTTGGATAAATCATGATGTTAAGACCTGAATTTTTAGTGCTTACTGTAACGGGTATATTGTTGGCTGCCTGTGGGCAGGTTCCACCACAGCAAATGTCGATGAGTAGAACGGCAGTGGTTGGTTTGGCGATGCCTGCACCAATGGCTATGATGAGCATGTCAGAAAATATGCCATTGCCTATCGAAAATACCGAGAATTATCAGAAAATAGAAACCAATCCTGTGCATGTGGTTGCGCAGCAGCCTATCTCTACCTTTAGTGTTGATGTGGATACAGGTAGCTATAGTAATGTTCGGCGCTATTTGACACAGGCAGCGCAATTGCCTCCCGTAGATGCTGTACGCATAGAAGAAATGCTGAATTACTTTAACTATCACTATCCAAATCCTGTGGGGCAGCATCCCTTTTCGGTGAATACCGAAGTGGTTAATTCTCCATGGCAGCAGAATGCCAAAATTATCAAGATTGGCATTAAGGCTAAAGATTTGGAGATGCAGCAACTCCCACCGGCCAATCTGGTCTTTTTGGTGGATGTCTCTGGAAGTATGAGTGCTGAAAATAAGTTACCTTTGGTGAAGAAAACCCTGAGCTTATTGACAGAGCAATTACGCCCACAAGATAAGGTGAGTATTGTGACCTATGCCAGTGGAGAAGATCTGGCTTTGTCGCCAACTTCTGGCGCTGACAAGGATAAAATTTTAAAAGTCATTCATCGCTTAAAAGCAGGCGGGGCAACCTCAGGTGAGCGCGCTATTCAACTGGCGTATGACCAAGCGCAAAAGTCATATATTCAAGGCGGCATCAACCGTATTCTAATCGCAACTGATGGTGACTTTAATGTCGGAATTACAGATTTTGATACCTTAAAGGGCATGATTGCGGAAAAACGTAAATCGGGAATTTCTTTTTCCACTTTTGGCTTTGGTTCTGGAAACTATGATGAGCAGTTAATGGAGCAGTTGGCAGATGCTGGAGATGGGAACTATAGTTATATCGACAATGAGCGTGAAGCCAAGAAAGTATTACAACGCCAACTCAGTTCGACACTAGCAACCGTCGCACAGGATGTCAAAATCCAAGTTGAATTTAATCCTGCAACGGTCAAAGAATATCGTCTGGTTGGTTATGAAAATCGCCTATTAAAAAATGAAGATTTTAATAATGATCGTGTAGATGCTGGGGATATTGGGGCGGGTCATACAGTCACAGCTTTATATGAAATTATTCCTGTGGGGCAAAAAGGGTGGTTGAATGAGTCGCGCTATCAGGCACCTGTAAATTCAAGCAAAACTAATAAACAGGAATATGCTTATGTGAATGTGCGCTATAAACAACCACAGCAGAATCAAAGTATTTTGTTGAGTCAGCCAGTACCAGCACGTAGTCAAGACTTGGCGCAATCATCGGTTGATACGCGCTTTACGATTGCTGTTGCAGCTTATGCGCAGCAATTGCGGGGTGGGCAATATAATGCGCAGATGCAATGGGATGATATTTTTAAGTTAGCGCAAAGTGCGGCACAGCCAGATGAGTTTGGCTTACGTGCCGAGTTTCTGGATTTGGTGAAAACAGCGAAAAGCTTGAGTGCTGAGCCTGTTAAGCCTTAATTCTAAGTTTCTGTATTTTTTCACAATATTTAAGGGTGGAATTTAATCTGCCCTTTTTTATTTGGTAAATGCCTGTCTTTATGCTATATAGGCTCGCGTTTATTAGTAGTTTGAGTGGCTGTATGTTTGCAGATTTGCTTCTCCCGATGTTTGATGATGAATATTACCCAGATGTATTGGTGGCTGAAGTGCAGCAATGCATTGTGCAATTTGCCAAGAAAGTGGCAAAGGTCAAAGACAGTACTTCTGAAATTTATCGATTTGCAAATGATGCTGTGTCTGCAATTAATGAAATGAAGCCTCAGTTTGAAGATTTGGATTCATCGCTAGATGATACCGCGGCTGATTATATTGCTGAAGCCATGATGATGGTGGTACAAGAGAATGGTCATTTCGATGTGGAAATGGAAGAGTTGATTGCGAATCGAGAGTGGTGAGTCACTCTCTGTTTTTATGTTAGTGGGATGAATTGGATTAATGAAAGATCTTGGTTCAAAGTTCATCTAAAAGGTCATTTAAATGACAGCTTTGATTTAAGTGCTCATCTTCAATTGCATTGACCGTCATCACATATTCATTTTTGATTATTTCAGTATTGGCACTGAGATTTAGCCAAAACTTTGGATAGGTTTTTATGAGTGTGCGTACATGTTGTTCATCACGTATATGGTTAAAACTTAACTTAAACTCAACATCTACAGACTTACACGCATGTAGGTAAAGCTGTTGGTCTTTTTCGAGGATCGTTCCAGCAAACCGGTCGTAAAATTTTTCAGTATTTGTCTCTAATGTCTTTGTTTCTGCGTGAGCAATGTTTGAAAGGCTAAGGATTAAAGTCGTAAGGCTTAGAATTTTTTTCATATTGTCATGGTTTAGTGATTTTGATTTATAAATTATAGGCATAAAAAAACCAGCTTTCGCTGGATTTTTATTGCACCATTTTAAGAAGTATTAAAATGGTGCCCGGGGCCGGACTCGAACCGGCACGCTTTGAGGGCGGGGGATTTTAAATCCCCTGTGTCTACCTATTTCACCACCCGGGCATGAGCGCAATAATAGAGTACGAATTTATTCTTTGCAAGATGATTTCTTTGTATTTGCTTTATTTTCAGACAATTCATGAGTTTGTGATCAAAAAATCACAATTTTAACAACAATTGGTACTTGAGTTGTCATCATATGTTCATGCAATTGAGATGATCATTAAATATTGTTTGCCTATTTTTTAAGTCACGTTTCTAGTGGATTAAAAAAATGACAAAGACTTTAACGCGCCGTGAACTCATTCAAAAAACTTTAGCTGGTTTTGGTGCCGTTTCTTTACCTCTTTCACTGACTGCTTGCGGTGATGACTCGAATGATGCTTCTGATTCGGGTGTCAGTGTGCAATTTGAGCATGGTGTCGCCAGTGGTGACCCATTACAAGACCGCGTCATTATTTGGACGCGTGCTACACCTAATGATCTGCAAGCACGCTTAGAAATTGTCTGGGAAGTGGCAACCGATCAGCAATTTACTCAAATGGTTGCGACAGGCAAAGTACAAACGACTCCTGCCCAAGACTTTACGGTAAAAGTGGATGTCACAGAGCTATTGCCTCAACAGCACTATTTTTATCGTTTCCGTTTTGGGCAAAGCTTTTCAGCTATTGGACAAATGAAGACCTTGCCTGTTCAGGCTTCTCAGGTGAAATTTGCTGTCTGTTCATGTTCCAACTATCCCGCAGGCTATTTCTATGTCTACCGTGAAATGGCAAAGCAGGATGTCGATGTGGTGCTGCATTTGGGGGATTATATTTATGAATATGGCAAAGATGGTTACGCAACAGAAGATGCTGAAAAGCTTGGGCGTTTACTAGCAGATGATAATAATCAGGAACTTGTTGCTTTAGATGATTATCGCAAACGTTATGCTTTGTACCGTCAAGATGCAGATTTACAGGCATTGCATCAGCGACATCCTTTTATTGTAATTTGGGATGATCATGAGCTAGCCAATGATACTTGGCGCGACGGGGCGGAGAATCATACTGAGGCAACTGCACAAGCACAAAATGAAGGGAAATTCTCTGACCGTAAACTGGCAGCATTACAAGCCTATTTTGAATGGATGCCCATTCGTCCAGTGTCAGAGGATGATCATTTACATATCTATCGTCAGTTTGATTTTGGTTCGCTGGTGCAGTTAACCATGTTGGATACGCGAATTATCGCGCGAGATCAGCAATTGGACTATGCCAATTACATGACCGCTCAAGGTTTAAATACGGTGCAGTTTCAGCAAGACTTGCTGGCGCAGGATCGGACTTTACTCGGCTATGAGCAGCGTGACTGGTTGTTGCAAAAATTAATGAGTAGTGGTGCCACGTGGAACGTATTGGGGCAGCAGGTACTGATGTCAAAAATGTTTATTCCTGCTGAACTTTTGTTGTCGCTGGCTGAAATTAGCAGTGGCACGATTACCGCTGAAACATCGGCGAATATGAATGCGCAAATTACTGAGCTGGTTCAAATCAAAATGCGTTTACAAGCAGGGGATCCAACCCTGACTGATTTAGGAAAGGCACGGGTCAATACGGTTACACCGTATAATTTAGATGCATGGGATGGTTATTTTTATGAACGAGAAGTCCTGTATGCAACTCTAAAGAGCTTGAATAAGAAAGTCGTGGTATTGGCGGGGGATACGGATAATGCTTGGTATTCAGAGCTATTGAGCAAAGATCAAGATCGGGTGGGAGTGGAATTGGCAACCAGTTCGGTGTCTTCGCCAGGTTTAGAAAAATATTTAAATATTCCTTTGGCGCAATTGCAGCAGTTTGAATATGCATTTCAAACCTTAATTAATGATTTGGCATATTGTAATTTGAATCAGCGAGGTTATTTGTTGGTTAATTTTACAGAGCAGAATATGCAGTCGAATTGGATTTTTGTCGACAGTATTAAAGAGCAAAGCTACATGGTTGATGAAACGCGAGGGTATCAACTTATTTTCAACACGCAATTGCAGTTGTTGGAAGATTTACCGCAAACGGCCTAAGTGGAATCATCAAAATATAAAAACTGGGTTAAAGCTCAGTTTTTATTACATTAAACTGTCGAGATAATTTTCTAAATCCTGATGCTTATGGGTTAAGCATAACTGTTGCTCCATGTGCATGGATTTTAAATGTAAGTTTTTAAAATGCTGTAATTGCTTGAGTTTCTGCTGATATGTTGCAGAGTTTTTATTGCTAAATTTCAGTGTTAATTTAAGTCGAATAATTTGTTTATAACTCCAGAAATTAAAACGGCGTAATTCCTGTAAATAATACAGTCCGACATGAGTTGCACTATTGCGGAATAGATTTTCCTTATAGAACTTTACAAAGCCGAAACCCATGGCAAAGAAAAATAGTACGATTTGTAGAAATGTACTTTCAATAAATGCAATATTTACGGCTTGTAAGATAATCAGGGCCGCAATTTTAATTGGGGCATGCTGTTGTTGCTCATAGTAGGAGCGAGAACTGTGTTTCATTTGCTTGAGGACAAGCGGAACATAAAGCATGTAAAGCAGCATAAAGCACAGCGCGGAAATGCCTTGTGCTTGAAATGCAGTAAAGTGTAGGAAATGCGATTCGATATAGTGACCAAGACTTAAAGAGAGTGAAACGAAAATCATAATGGCTAAAATCCAAGGAATAAACTCTTTGATTTCATCCATTAGGCCTTTGGTTTTTAGCATGCCATAAAATACAAAATTACGTCTAAATGCAGAGGGATACTGAATCTGTAATTTTTTTAAAAAGAGCGCAGCCTGCTTGTCACTGACCATAAAAATTAATACTTGAAGGTTGTCGCATTATAAATCAAAAAAGCATATTTTGGTCAAATCATATTAAAACCAACCAAATTAGTAGAAAAATTTTACCGTTTAGTGAAATTGTGACACCACCTGATCTGTTGATGGCATATTTTACCTAAACTGTGATCGGTTAGAGGGTTTTATGAAAATTATCGCTGGGCCATTACATTATTTGCATATTAAAAAGGCAAAGAGTCGAATGATTCGAGGGTTCATTCGTAAAGAATTAAAGACTGAAAAATTCAGTCATTTTTATTTTTCATTGATTCATATGGAGCAATATAAAGAACGACTAAAATTAAATATAAAGTAGTAAGTGGTGAAAATTTCTGTTTGCTGTATTTTCTTTTGTTATTAAATACGGTATTCATAAATACAACGATGCTTAGATTTTAAATCTAGCAAATACTAAATTAATTAAATATGACTTGATAATAATTTTGTGGGTAAGGGTGTTTTTTTATGGAGCGTCAAGCTTCTTCTCATGAGCGGTTAGCGGAACGCTTGGCCAGTATTTTAATTAAATTGAATAATGGTCAAAAGTTAAATGCCAAATTGCTAGCTCAAGAGTTTTCCGTCAGTACGCGAACTATCGTGCGAGATTTCGATCGCTTAAGTCTTCATTTGCCATTGGTTCATGATCAGCAATCTAAACAGTATTATTTAAAGCAGCATGATTCGGGTCGCATTCGAGCGCAGGATGTGCAGAGTTTTGCTGAGTTATCAGGCATTGGTAATTTGTTTCCGAGTCTTGAATTGCCATTCCTGCGGGAGTTATTTGGCAATCAGGCGCAGAAAACCTATATGGCAAAAGGCTATAGCTTTGAAGATGCGACACAGTTCATTGCGCTATTCCAATATTTTTCTAAAGCTATTCAAGTACAACGTGAAGTTGAGTTCTTGTATCGTAATGAATATCGACGGGTTCAGCCTTATCGCCTTATTCATCATTTTGGCAGTTGGTATCTGGCAGCTGTAGATGATGGTCAACTAAAGGCGTATCGCTTGGGTCGTATTCAATTGATGAATCCTCAGCTAGAGTTATCATTCTTTGAGCAAAGTGCAGAAATCCAAGAGCAGCTCGAACAAGAGCAGAGTATTTGGTTTGGGAAAGAAAAGCAGGAAGTGCATTTATTGGTAGATGCTGAAGTAGCTTCTTTTTTCAAATTCAAAAAGCAATTTCCTCAACAGACCATTCTGAAAGAAATGGAAAATGGCAATTTGCACTTGTCTATTTCTATTACCCATCCGAAGCAGTTACTGCCTTTTGTGCGTTACTGGATTCCATATGTACAAATTCTGGAGCCGAGTAGTTTAAAAGAGGATTTCTTTCGAGAGTTAAAAGCCTATATGCAGCAATCATTAACCTCATAGACAACGAGTTGCTTTTGAATTAAAAATTAGCATTTTGGGGAATTTAACTTTGCTGGCTTGATTTACGGATTGGGCAGGAGGAGTTTTTAGACATAAAAAAACCAGCTTTCGCTGGATTCTTTATTACACCATTTTAAGAAGTATTAAAATGGTGCCCGGGGCCGGACTCGAACCGGCACGCTTTGAGGGCGGGGGATTTTAAATCCCCTGTGTCTACCTATTTCACCACCCGGGCGTTTTAACAAGATTGGAGGCGGAGGTCGGAATCGAACCGGCGTACACGGAGTTGCAGTCCGCTGCATGACCACTCTGCCACCCCGCCATGTCTTGTTGATGCACATATTAGCAACCTTTAAAAAAATTACAATACTTTAAATGGTGCATATGCACATAAAATCAGCATGTAGAATAAAATTGCCTAAATAATCATGTATTATTTGCAAAATTGATTCATATCTACCTTGGAGATGTGCTGTGGCATTAGTTTTAGATGGTCGTGCGTTGGCTAAACAAATTGAAACTGACTTGTTAACACGTGTTGAAGTGTTAAAAGCAAAATCAGGTCGTACCCCAATTTTGGCAACGATTTTGGTCGGTGACGATGGTGCATCAGCGACTTATGTGCGTATGAAGGGTAATGCCTGCCGTCGTGTAGGTATGGATTCATTAAAAGTTGAGCTTCCGAAAGAAACCACAACAGAGCAATTATTGGCTGAAATTGAAAAATTGAATGCGAATCCAGATGTGCATGGGATCTTGTTGCAGCACCCAGTGCCTGCACAAATTGATGAGCGTGCATGTTTCGATGCTATTGCTTTAGAAAAAGATGTGGATGGTGTAACTTGCCTTGGCTTTGGTCGTATGGCAATGGGTGAAGCAGCGTATGGTTCTGCGACCCCAGCGGGCATCATGACGATCCTCAAAGCAAACAACATTGAAATTGCTGGTAAACATGCTGTCGTTGTGGGGCGTTCTGCAATTTTAGGTAAACCAATGGCTGCGATGTTATTGGAAGCGAATGCTACTGTAACCATCTGCCATTCACGTACGCAAAACCTTACTGAGTTTGTTAAACAAGCCGATATTATTGTAGGTGCAGTAGGTAAAGCTGAATTGATTCAAAAAGACTGGATCAAGCAAGGTGCTGTTGTGGTTGATGCAGGTTTCCACCCACGTGATGGTGGTGGTGTAGGTGATATCCAGTTGGTGGGTATTGAAGAGATTGCATCTGCTTATACACCTGTTCCAGGTGGTGTAGGTCCAATGACGATTACCACGTTGATTCGTCAAACAGTTGAGGCGGCTGAGAAAGCATTGGGTTAATGCTTTAAATTCGCTTTAAAGAAGCTGTATAGCATAAAACTATACAGCTTTTTTTATGGGGTAGATTTATTCAAAGCGAATTTGGGGAGTTAAAAAATCATCATGGAAATCCGCTGCGAGTACTTTCGTCATTCCGCTGAAGTGGATTGCTACTTTTCAGTCACGTGAAGCTGCATTATGATCGCCTAATCTGTTGATTCTCGCGATAGCGGTGGTCAGTATTTAAATGGATGTTTTAATACGCCCAGTGTTTCTGAACGATGCATATTTTACATAGCGTTAAAGGTTTATAAATTTAATGAGCTGTACTTTTCAAATGGCGAAAGCACCACAACATTTATTGGATGCGCTGCATGAGGTGATTCCTCAGGCGGAGTTGCTGGCACAGCAGCTACCAGAAACCCCAATTTCATTGTGGCTTATTCCTCCCGTCTTTCCAACGGATCGCTTAGATGATGAGGCGATCCGTCGCATTTGGAATGAAACCCCGTACTGGATCTTTTGTTGGGCTTCTGGTCTGGCAATGGCGCAGTGGTTATTGGCAGAGCCGCATCATGTCAAAGATAAAGTGGTACTGGATTTTGGTGCTGGGTCTGGCGTGGTTGCGATTGCTGCCAAAATGGCGGGTGCGAAACGCGTAATTTGCTGTGATATTGATAAGGTAAGTTTGGCATCGTGCAAGGAAAATGCAATTTTGAATCAGGTCGAATTGGAATATTTGGATGATCTGTATCAATCAGAACAAGTCGATGTGTTATTGGCAGCGGATGTACTTTATGACCAATGTAACCGTTTCTTCTTAGATGAATTCTTAAAATTTTCACCCGAAGTTTGGGTGGCAGATAGTCGCGTGAAAAACTTTAGTCATCCCCAATATATGAAAATTGATGAACGTAGCGCGACAACTTGGCCTGACTTGGATGAAGCGAAAGAGTTTCGCAATGTCAGCTTTTATAAGACGCTATAACGCATAGCGTCTTATAAAATCACGCACTTATGAGCAGCTGTATCGCACAATACGCAAGGTGCTTGGACGAGCTTCCAAAGCCTGACGTGTTGCATAATCTTCACTATTATGCAGTTCTGGTGTATTGCTCAGACCAATAGAAGTGCGAGAGTTACCAATTTGGCGACCATAGCTGTCAGTCGTCACAGCGGCAGGGTTGGCAACTTCATTTACACTTAAGATTTGCAGTTTAAAGGTTTTGTTGGTACCTAAAACTTTTTGGCAAGCACGTTGCAGTTTTTTGGCATCTAAGTCCTGATTTTGACGACCAGCAAGGGTATAAGCGAGGGTTGCTGAGTCCGCTGTTTGGCTTTCTACACGGTAACCGACTTGACCATTATACTGTTGGGGAGTGCTTTGGCAGGCTGCAAGTCCCAAAGCGATAAAACCAAGCCCTAAAAATTGAAACGTTTTTTTCATCGTGAAAGTTCCGTGTTTTATTCTTGCGCACAGTATGCCATAAGCCTGTGAAAATAACGATGTGGTTCAAAGTAAAACGCCCACCTGTAACAAAATAAAGGCGGGGCATCAGTGCTTATTTTTAGCGTTTAATGGTCAGTGATCAGACTATGCTTTTTCGTGTCTTTCATAAAGACATAAGTGATGAGCGAGAGACCAATCATGAAAGTAATATAGTAGAAGAAGTCACTTTCATGTTTTGCATTTTTAAAGCTCAAAGCAACCCATTCCGCGGTACCACCAAAAAAAGTATTGGCAATCGCATAAGACAGTGCAACACCTAAGGCATGAATATGAGGAGGAAATCATTCCGCTTTCACCACAGCGTTAATGGCGGTGTATCCTGTGACAATAATTATCCCACTCATACACAGCCAGAATGCAGTGGTTGCATCTGTGGTGGTGCCCAAACGATTGAAAATTAGTACGTTCAAGAGTACGCTGCAAATACCGAAGGCAATCATAATTGGCTTACGCCCGATTTTATCGGACAAGGCACCTACCGCGGGTTGAATCAACATAAAAATAAAGATGGCTGCGGTGGTAATCTCTGTGGCAGTATTTTTGTAGATAGGTGATGATGGTGTTAAGGGTAAGCGTCCCTCAGCAGTTAGCATAATCACGGTAAATGCCGCTTGAGGGTGCTTGCTAAATAACTCGATTGCCTCTGATTTTGGTCCATCTTGTTTGGCTTGTTCCTGAGTTTGTTTGGAAGATTGGGGCTCAACTAAGCCACGACGAATCCAGAACACCACTATTGCCAGCATTGCGCCAAGCAAGCGGAAAGGGAATGCGCTATCCCCAAGTATGAAGTGCTTGTTCAGGAAGTGTATGTTGTAAAATAATCAGTCCACACAGCGCGATTAGCTGTCCAGAAATTAAGGTCACATACTGAAAGCTGGAGAAAAATCCACGATGGTTTTTTCTGTCATTTTGGTCAGGTAGATCGCACTAGAATCATATTCTCCACCGACACTGAGATGTAGTGGTCATGCAAACAAAAAAATTCGGGAGCTAACATGCCAACAGTGTCATAAAATGGGGCACAGGCAATCATCACTGAGCCGACACATATCAAGGTTACGAAGAGCGTTAAGCCTGCTATATGCCCCTTACGATCTGCATAGATGCCCATAATCCAAGCGCCAATAGGACGCATGCGGAAGCCTAGAGCAAATGCGGCTGCTGCTTGTAATTGCTTGATCGTTTCATCGCTTTCTGGGAAGAATACAGGTTCAAAATACAAGGTAAAAGTAACATAGACATACCAGTCGACCAGAATACTAGCTGCCCCCCTAAAATGGATTTAAAACGCGCTTTTGATCAAATGTCATCTGAGCCATTTGAGGGGAGGAGCTTGACACAGGGAATTCCAAAGCTTTGGCAAAACACATTCCTTTAAATTATGAAAGGGAGTGAAAAACCTAAAAATATGTATTTGGATAAAGGAGATATGTTGCTTTTCACGTATCTTTTATGCGCCGATGCGAATGAATCTGCATTAAAGATTGGTCGCACGTAAGTCCAATTTTGACGATGAGTCGGTTAGGTGCTAGACAGACGCTGCATATTAAAGTGAAGCAGTTTAAGTAAGCTTTTGAGACAAAATAATTCAATTTAACTGTCTTGGTTGGACAATTCATCAATGGTGATTTGGGTTTTCTGTTAGGATTAAGGAAAGAATGACATAACAAAATAAAAGTTGCTTAAGGCACGCAGAATAGGAGGAACCTGATTATGGATCAACATCGTACATATGACCTAGTGGTTATCGGTGGAGGGATCAATGGTGTTGGTATTGCTGCCGATGCCGCAGGGCGAGGTCTCTCTGTTTTGTTGTGTGAAAAAGACGATTTAGCCAGCCATACCTCTTCTGCCAGCAGCAAGTTAATTCATGGTGGTTTGCGCTATTTGGAGCATAAAGAGTTCCGCTTGGTTCGAGAGGCTTTGGCGGAGCGTGAAGTGCTGATGGCAAAAGCACCACATCTGATTCGTGCCATGCGTTTTATCATGCCGCATCGTCCGCATTTACGTCCTGCATGGCTGATTCGGACGGGTTTATTTTTCTATGATCATTTGGGTAAGCGCGAAAAGTTAGCGGGCTCTAATTTGGTCGATTTTGATCCGCAGACCAGTCTATTTAAGCCAGAAATCGTGAAAGGATTTGAGTACTCTGATTGTGCTGTAGATGATGCACGTCTGGTGATTGCGAATGCCATGCAAGCGCGTGAGAATGGTGCGAATATTCAAACACGAACACGTTGTCTTGCTGCGCAGGTAGAGCAAAATGCTTGGACAGTGCATTTACAAAATGCACAGAGCACATTTACGGTACGTGCCAAAGTACTGGTGAATGCAGCAGGACCTTGGGTGACTGAATTTATCCAGCAAGACTTGCAGATGAAAGCGGCTTATATGATCCGTTTGATTCAGGGCAGTCATATTATTGTGCCGAAGATTTATGCTGGAGATAAGGCATTTATTCTGCAAAATGATGATCAACGCATTGTGTTTGCCATTCCGTATTTAGATGAATACACCTTAATTGGCACTACAGACCAGCGTTATTTGGGTAATCCTGATCAGGTAGAAATTACTGAAGGCGAAATTGATTACTTATTGAAGGTTATGAATAGTCATTTCCAGCGGCAACTTACTCGTCAGGACATAATTACGACCTATTCAGGTGTACGCCCATTGTGTGATGATGAATCTGATAATCCTTCTGCCATGACCCGTGATTACACGTTGGTGCTTTCTCAGGAGCAGCATGCACCGCTGCTTTCAGTGTATGGTGGAAAGCTCACGACTTATCGTAAATTGGCAGAGTCAGCCATGCATCAACTCAAGCCATTCTTCCATAAGTTGAAACCTGATTGGACGGCAAAAGCACTGCTACCTGGAGGTGAAAACTTTTTTGATGAGACTCGTTTGGTTGATGAGTTGCATCAGAAAATACAAGATATCACTCAATCTCTTGCGGAGCGCTGGGTGCATAGTTATGGTTCGCGTGTCTGGACAATGTTGCATGGTTGTGAAAGTATTTTGGCATTAGGGCGGCACTTTGGGCATGGGCTATATCAACAAGAAGTGGATTATCTGGTGGCTCAGGAATGGGCGGTGAGTAGTGAAGATATTTTAAAACGCCGTACTAAGCTTTATTTAAAATTTAGCCAAGATCAGATCGTTCAATTAGATGAGTATCTGGTTGAATTACATAAGCGTCGAGCGCAAGAAAAGGCAGCGTAGACGGAATTAAAAAAAATGAGAATAAAAAAGGTCGCATAAGCGACCTTTTTTAATTTTAGCTGAATTAAGCAGATTGCTTAACTGCTGCTTTAACCGCAGCTAAAAGTTCGTTTTGACGCGCTTTTAGTGCTGCTGGTAGGCGATCACCTAATTGATTAAACAATTCTGTGTGGCTTTCAATTTCTTTGATCCATTGATCTTTATCTTGAGAAGTCACAAGCTCAAACTGCTCTTTGGTGAAGTCAGAACCCGTCCAGTTTAACTGTTCGTAAGTTGGTACTAAGCCAATTGGTGTTTCAACAGCGCTTGCACGACCTTCACAACGATCAATGATCCACTCAAGTACACGCATGTTTTGACCGAAACCAGGCCATACAAAGTTGCCTTCAGCATCACGACGGAACCAGTTCACGTTGTAGATACCAGGAAGTTTGTTACCAGCAGCTTTCGCCTTCGCTTCAACTTCTTCACCAAGTTCTAACCAGTGAGAGAAGTAATCTGCCATGTTGTAACCCGCGAACGGAAGCATAGCAAACGGATCGCGACGAACAATACCTTGTTGACCAACAGCAGCAGCAGTGGTTTCAGAACCCATAGTGGCAGCTTTGTACACGCCATCAACCCAGTCAAATGCTTCTGAGATTAATGGAACTGTATCTGCACGGCGACCACCGAAGATGAACGCAGAAATTGGAACACCTGCTGGATTTTCCCAGTCAGCGTCAATAGAAGGGCATTGACCCGCAGCAACAGTAAAGCGCGCATTTGGATGAGCCGCTTTTTCAGTACCAGTATGCGGTTGACCTTTCCAGTTGGTAAGGTTTGCAGGTGCTTCTTTAGAAAGACCTTCCCACCATACTTCACCATTGTCAGTTACAGCAACGTTGGTATAGATCACGTCTTTATGAAGTGTAGCCATACAGTTCGGGTTGGTCTTGGTATTTGTACCAGGCGCAACACCGAAGAAACCAGCTTCTGGGTTGATTGCATATAAGCGACCATCTTCACCTGGTTTGATCCAAGCAATATCGTCACCTACAGTTTCAATTTTCCAGCCTTCGTAGCCCGCTGGTGGAATCAGCATTGCAAAGTTGGTTTTACCACAAGCAGATGGGAAAGCCGCTGCGATGTAGTGTTTTTCACCGCGAGGATTGGTTACACCAAGGATCAGCATGTGTTCAGCTAACCAACCTTGTTCACGACCCATTGCAGATGCAATACGGAGAGCTAAGCATTTTTTACCCAATAATGCATTGCCGCCGTAGCCAGAACCGTAAGACCAAATTTCACGAGTTTCTGGATAATGTACGATGTATTTTTCAGGGTTGCATGGCCATGCAACGTCTTTTTCACCTTCAGCAAGCGGAGCACCTACTGTGTGTACGCAAGGGATGTATTCGCCATCAGTACCAAGAACGTCATAAACGGCTTTACCCATACGTGCCATTTTAGACATGCTTACAGCAACGTAAGGAGAGTCTGTTAATTCGATACCGATGTGCGCAATGTGGCTGCCCAAAGGACCCATAGAGAAAGGAACAACGTACATTGTACGACCTTGCATAGCACCGTCAAATAAACCATTTAAACGAGCGCGCATCTCTGCAGGAGCTTCCCAGTTGTTTGTCGCACCAGCATCTTCTTCTTTTTCAGAACAGATGTATGTACGACCTTCAACACGAGCAACGTCAGAAGGGTCAGAATTTGCAAGATAAGAACCAGGGTGTTTTTCTTGGTTTAAAGCTTGCATAGTGCCGTTAGCGATCATCAAGTCGATAAGACGTTGATATTCTTCTTCGCTGCCGTCACACCATTCAATCTTTGCTGGTTTGGTTAATTTCGCAATTTCTTCAACCCATGCAATAAGCTTAGGGTGACGAACGAATTCTGGTGCGTTCACTTGGGTCATGGTGAGGCCTATCTTAAAAGTGTACAAATCTTGCACAAAGTACAATCTAAGTAATCAGGTTACCTAGATGAAAGTAAAAAAAAGTGGCAGTATTAAAGCACAAAATGATGAAAAAAATAAGACACCCCTATCTACCTGTAGATATTGATAATTTGTATTCTACTTTGGTTTTATTGATTTAAATCAATGATTTAAACTTTGTATAATTATTTATTTCTTATATTTATTTTGTTTATGAGGATCATTTATTTTAATTATTTCATTTATTTACAATGGCTTGCAAGTATTTTTTTTATGAGAATTATTATTGATTAAATGAATGGTGGTAATTTGAATTTTGCATAAGGGCATTGTTAATTGATGATAAATTGGACAAAATTAGAGCAAATACTTCATAGAAGTGAGTCGCTTGCATGACTTTAAAACCTCTTTCCATTATTTACAATGCACGCTCTGGTTTTCATGCCAGCAATAAAGAAGAAGTCTATGAACAATTACTGACATATTTCACTGAACAAGGTTTTGAAATTCAGGCTTTTGAGTTGGGTGAAAAAAATGACTTTCCTGCTTTAATGCAATCGGTTATTCAACGACATCAAACAGCTGATGATCTTGGTGTGATTGTTGCTGCTGGTGGTGATGGTACTTTAAATGCGGTTGCAAAAGCTTTATTGGGCAGCAATATCCCCTTAGGTATTCTTCCATTAGGCACATTCAATTATGTTGCACGGGTTTTAAATATTCCACTCGAGATCATGCAAGCTGCGGAAGTGATTGCAACGGGGCAGCAACGTTCGATTCATGTGGCAAAAATCAATGATCAGATTTACTTAAATAATGCCAGTTTAGGTTTATATCCCTTATTTATTCAACGTCGTGAACAGTACAATGCCAAGTTCGGGCGCTTTCCTTTGCATGCCTACACATCAGGTTTGGCAGTGCTGATCCGAGACCGTAAAGAGTTAAAACTTGAAGTCGAGGTTGATGGTAAAACGTATCCTGTTAAAACCCCGTTAATCTTCTTTGGTAACAACCAGTTGCAGTTAGCAGAAATGAAATTGCGCATTGCCAAGTGTGCAGAGCAGGGACAAGTTGCAGGTGTGGTGGTCGCGAAAAGTGATAAGCTGACTTTATTCCGTATGCTTTTACAGTTAATTCGTGGTCAGCTAGAAAAAGCCCCCGACGTTTACAGTTTTTCTGCAGATGAGGTTAAAGTCTATTCTAGACGTGACAAACTTACCGTAGCAATTGATGGTGAAATTGTGGAAATGCGACCACCCTTACGTATTTCAGTACAAAAAAATGCAGTTAATATGATGGTGCCTTATGCTGCTGCATCTGTCTGATCTACATTTTGGTACAGAACGACCAGAGTGTCTGACGGCAATTCAGGAATTTTGCCGTGAAAGGAAACCTGAATTGGTGGTGGTCAGTGGTGACCTAACGCAACGTGCACGTTACAAAGAATTTTTTCACTGTAAGCAATTTTTGGAGAGTTTGAATTGCCCGTATTTGGTGGTGCCAGGGAATCATGATATTCCGCTGTATCATGTCTGGGATCGAATTTTTAATCCCTTCACCCGTTACCAACTGTTTTTTGGCAATATGGAAATGACACTGGAAACTGAGCATTTTTATGTCATAGGGGTAAACAGTATCCGACGTCGTTACCATACCCGTGGTCATATATCTTTAGAGCAAATTCAGCAGATAGATCAAATATTGAAGCAGGCACCAGCGCATAAATTAAAAATTATTGCAGCACATCAGCCATTTTATACGCCGCCTGATGATCCACATGGCATTAAGGATTGTCCTTTGCTTGGGCGGATGGCGTTGGAAGTCTGGAGTCAGAGTGGCTTAAAAGCATTGTTGCATGGTCATCTACATCAGTCTGCGGTGTTCGATTTAAACAGTTTATATCATTTAGGTGCAGGGCATCCTGTCTTAGATATTCATGCAGGAACGGCAACCTCTTATCGTTTACATCATGCTTTGAGCAATAGTTTTAATGTCATTGATGCACAGGCAGATGTGCGCCATTATCAATTTAATTTGCAACAATTAAAGTTTGAGTTGGTCTAATTTGATGAATTAAGCAACGAATCTCACGTATTGCCTAAAAAAAACAAAAAAAAGATGATTTTTTTTTAAATCTGACCTTGAAGCAATATTTATCATCCCCACAAAAGTGTCATCTAAATTCATTTTGATGATGACCAAAGGAATAAATAAGTCGTCATCAGTCATTTTAATAGACTTAGTCTGATGGAGTTATTTATGAGCAACATTCGTCCATTACATGACCGTGTAGTTATTCGTCGTGTTGAAGAAGAAACGAAAACAGCTGGCGGTATTTTATTGCCAGGTTCTGCAGCAGAAAAACCAGCGCAAGGTGAAATTATCGCTGTAGGTAATGGTCAAATCACGGACAACGGTGTTCGCGCTTTAGATGTAAAAGTTGGCGATAAAGTATTGTTCGGTACTTATGCAGGTACCACTGTAAAAGTTGATGGTGAAGAACTTCTTATCATGAAAGAGTCTGACATTTTAGCTGTATTAGAAGGCTAATTCGTCCTTACTCGTTCAATATCAGATTAGTAAAGATTAAAAAATTTCGGAGTCTATAAATGTCAGCTAAAGACGTAAAATTTGGTGATTCAGCTCGCTCAAAAATGATCGCAGGCGTTAACGTTCTTGCAGATGCTGTTAAAGTTACTTTAGGTCCTAAAGGTCGTAATGTTGTCATCGACCGTTCTTTCGGTGCGCCGCACATCACTAAAGATGGTGTTACGGTTGCGAAAGAAATTTCTCTTAAAGACAAATTTGAGAACATGGGTGCTCAATTGGTTCGTGAAGTTTCTTCTAAAACCAATGACATCGCGGGTGATGGTACAACAACTGCAACTGTACTTGCTCAAGCAATCTTAAATGAAGGGATCAAATCAGTTACAGCGGGTATGAACCCAATGGATTTGAAACGCGGTATTGACCTTGCGGTTAAAGCCTTAGTTGCAGAAATCAAAGCAACTGCTAAACCTGCATCAGATACTAAAGCGATTGAGCAAGTGGGTTCGATCTCTGCAAACTCTGACGAAACTGTAGGTAAACTCATTGCACAAGCAATGGAACGCGTTGGTAAAGAAGGCGTGATCACAGTTGAAGAAGGTTCAGGCTTTGAAGATGCGCTTGACGTTGTTGAAGGTATGCAGTTTGATCGCGGTTATATCTCTCCGTACTTTGCAAACAAGCAAGATACATTAACTGCTGAACTTGAAAATCCGTTCATTCTTCTTGTTGACAAAAAAATCAGCAACATCCGTGAATTGATCACTGTTTTAGAAGCTGTTGCTAAAACTGGCAAACCACTTCTTATCATTGCTGAAGATGTTGAAGGTGAAGCGTTAGCGACACTTGTTGTGAACAACATGCGCGGTATCATTAAAGTATGTGCGGTTAAAGCACCTGGCTTTGGTGACCGTCGTAAAGCAATGCTTCAAGACATCGCAATCTTGACTGGCGCAACTGTAATTTCTGAAGAAGTAGGCATGTCTTTAGAGCAAGCTTCTCTTCAAGATTTAGGTACTGCACACAAAATCACTGTTTCTAAAGAAAACACTGTGATTGTGGATGGTGCTGGTGATGCTGCTCAAATCGCTGAGCGCGTTCAACAAATCCGTGCACAAATTGAAGAATCTACGTCTGAATACGACAAAGAAAAACTTCAAGAACGTGTTGCTAAATTAGCGGGCGGTGTAGCTGTAATCAAAATTGGTGCAGCGACTGAAGTTGAAATGAAAGAGAAGAAAGACCGTGTTGACGATGCACTTCATGCAACGCGTGCTGCGGTTGAAGAAGGTGTTGTTGCTGGCGGTGGTGTTGCTCTTGTACGTGCAGCAGCAGCGCTTGATGGTGTAACTGGCGCAAATGATGACCAAAACGTAGGTATCAACATTTTACGTCGCGCAATTGAAGCACCACTTCGTCAAATTGTATCGAATGCAGGTGATGAGCCTTCAGTAGTAATCAATGCTGTGAAAAATGGTGAAGGTAACTTCGGTTATAACGCTGCAACTTCTCAGTATGGTGACATGTTGGAAATGGGTATTCTTGATCCAGCGAAAGTAACGCGTTCTGCACTTGAACATGCTGCTTCTGTTGCTGGTTTAATGTTGACAACTGAATGTATGATCACTGATATTCCAGAAGATAAACCTGCTATGCCTGATATGGGCGGCATGGGTGGTATGGGCGGCATGATGTAATCATCTACCTAGATTTACCAATCTAAAAAAATCCCCACATTTTGTGGGGATTTTTTTATTTTGTCGGTATAATTTAGTCAGAAAAATATTCAGTAAGAATAAAGTATAAGAAAACAAATCTTTAAGGCGATAAACGCATAAACTTTTTGCTTCTGGGGAGAGGGGTATGGAGCAAGAACATGAAATGGTCGAAATGATTTATGAAGCGACCATGCATCCAGAATTATGGCAACAAGTGCTGATTCGTTTGGTGGAGTATACGGGTAGTCAAAGTGCAATTTTTACCGCCATAGATCAACTCAATCCAAAATTTAATTTCACTTTTACCCATAACATTTCAGAAGCGGCCTTAACTGCCTACCATGATGAAAAAATTCAAATGATAGATATGCAATTGCATGCACCGATTTTGAAGCAGCAAGGATTAGGGGAGCCTGTGGTTTTAGACTGGGCTGCATATGCTAAGCGGCAGGACAGTGAAGAATATATCTTTTATGAAAAATGTGTAGCCCCTTCAGGCATTGGTTCAGCACAAGGTATTCTATTAGAAACAGGACAATATCGCTGGGCAGTCTTGGGAATTCATCGAGCTGACAGTGTTCCAATTTACGCGAAATCAGAAACGGAATTACTCAAAAGATTAGCCAAACATTTTCGCCGTGCCTTACAAATTCATCGGCAGTTCAGTTTGGTACAACAGGAAAATCTGGATCTTTATAAGTTATTTGATGCATTAAAAACGGGTGTAATTTTACTGGATGCCAATGCAACGCTGGTCTATGCCAATGCCAAGGCACAACATATTTTACAAACTCACCAAGAACTCAGCCTAGATCATTTCAATCGCCTTAAAGCAGCCAGTCCTGATCAAGCCAAATTGGAAAAATATATTTCCAGCGCGCTCTTTCAAGATGTTTCACAAGATACTCTTGCAGATGCAGGCGGGGTAATGCCGATTCGTTTGAGTAAAAAATCACAACCTTTAATGGTCAGTGTGATGCCATTTTCCAGTGTTTGGCAAAAGATGCTGAATGAGCAGATTAGCGAACAGAAAGTCGCCGTGTTTTTAACTGAACCAGATAAGCAATATCAACTGGCACACGAGTTTTTGAGACAACACTATCAGTTATCGCAACGGGAAATCAAAATCTGCGAACTGTTTGTGAATGGATATAATCTTGAAGCGATTGCAATTGAATGTTCACTGACACTCAGTTCGGTACGGACGTATATTAAATATATTTTTGCCAAAACCCATTGTTCAACGCAAGTTGAGCTATTCCGCCTATTGGCAAGCTTAACTTTAGATTTTGAACATATTCCTTAATGGATGGTTAAGCGAATAAAATTAGTCCCCAAGTAATCGCAATAATACTTAAGGCAACAAATTGCGCTGCACTGCCCATGTCTTTGGCATTTTTAGAAAGTGGATGGCGTTCTAAAGAAACACGATCGACAATGGCTTCCAAGGCAGAATTAAAAAGCTCGACAATAATTGCCAATAAACAAACCGCAATGAGTATGGCTTGTTCACTTCGACTGATATTGAGAAAAAAGGTCACGGGAATCAGTACGAGATTAATATAAATAATTTGTCGAAAAGCAGCTTCATTCTGAAAAGCGGCTTTAAAGCCCGCGATAGAATAGCTGGCCGCATTCAGAATACGTTTAAGACCAGTTTTACCTTTGAGGGGAGAGTATTCGCTCATGATGGATTAAGCCGTTTGAGATAAGTTAAGAATAGCGGCAATACATTAAATTGGGCTTAAAATGCCGAATTCTGAGTTACAAAGTTTAACATAGATTTTAGGCAAGCCAATCTGCTAAAAGTTGTAATTCAATTTAGGCAATCGGAATATTGTTCCAATTTGCTTAAAACGAATGAAGGTGATGATACTGTTGCTTTTGAGGAATGATCAACATGCAGAAGGTGGTGGAGCGATTGTCCTCATGGATAAATAGGATTAAGTGAATACGGCTTGTTCACAATTTCTTCATAATTGAACAATAAATCCATAACTATGTTAATAATGATTGTGTTTTAAAGTTGAGTCATTGAATATCAACACAAATTTGTTAATTTTTCGATTCTTCCTTTTTACTTCTTTTTGATAAGTGGCGCAGACTTATGTTGTCTAAGTTTTTTATACAACGTCCTATTTTCGCAGGTGTTCTTGCAATTATTGTCATGGCTTTGGGGCTTTTTTCTGTTCTGAATTTGCCAGTTGAACGCTATCCAGACATTGCACCACCGCGAATTACAGTCAGTGCCACCTACACAGGAGCTTCAGCGGAAGCCGTTGAAGAAAGTGTCACGCAAGTCCTTGAACAGCAAATCAAAGGCATTGATCATCTTTTGTATTTTAGCTCCAGTAGTGATTCCTCTGGACGCAGTCGAATTAGCATCAGTTTTGAAAATGGCACAGATCCAGATACTGCACAGGTGCAGGTACAAAATGCGATTAATGGTGTAGTCAGTCGGTTACCTGAAGACGTACAACGTCAAGGCGTAAATGTGTATAAGTCACTGGGGGATACCCATATGGTGATTGGCTTATACGATGCCACAGGTCGCAGCACTAATATCGAATTGTCTGATTACATGATGACGCATTTGGAACAGGACATTGCCCGTATTGAAGGGGTAGGTGAAGTCGATGTATTTGGTTCGCAATATGCGATGCGCATCTGGCTTAATCCCGCTCAATTAAAACAATATAGTTTAATGCCTTCAGATATTCGTGCGGCGATAGAAGCACAGAATACCCAAGTGGCTGCGGGTGGTATCGGGGATTTACCGACGGTAGAGCATCAATACCTCAATGCCAAAGTCACTTCAGGTTCGCGCTTGAAAACGGTGCCTGAATTTGAGCAGATTATTGTCAAGTCGAATCGAGATGGCAGTTTTGTTTTTTTAAAAGATGTGGCGCGTATTGAACTGGGTGCGGAAAATTATCAATCCTTTAATAGCATTAATGGCTATCCATCCGCTGGGATGGGGATATCCTTGTCTTCGGGTGCCAATGCACTGGCAACGTCTGCTTTGATTAAAGCTGAGGTTGAACATTTATCCAGTAAATTACCTGCGGGCTATAAGATTGTGTATCCGCGGGATAATACGCCGTTTGTGCAGGAATCGATTAAGGAAGTGGTGAAAACCCTGTTTGAAGCGGTGATTTTAGTGATCATCGTGATGTTCCTGTTTTTACAAAATTGGCGTGCCACTTTAATTCCCACCATTACCGTACCTGTGGTGATTTTGGGAACCATGGCAGTACTGTATGTCCTTGGGATGAGCATCAATACACTCACTTTGTTCGCTTTGGTCTTGGCGATTGGTTTGTTGGTGGATGATGCGATTGTTGTGGTTGAAAATGTTGAACGTCTGATGCATGAGCAACAACTCTCTGCCAAAGATGCCGCAGTCGAGTCGATGCAGGAAATCAGTGGGGCACTGGTCGGAATTACCTTGGTGCTGACTGCCGTTTTTATTCCCATGGCATTCTTTGGTGGCTCAACAGGTGTGATTTATCGGCAGTTTTCAATCACGTTGGTTGCTGCGATGGGGTTATCCTTAATGGTAGCTTTGGTGTTAACGCCAGCGCTGTGTGCCTTAATCTTGCAGCCGAGCCACAAGCAGAAAAAATGGGCAGTGTGGTTTAATCAAAAATTAGAGCAGTTAAAAACTCACTATCTTCAACTGACGCAATTGACCATGAATCATAAGCGGATCAGCTTGGTGGTATTTACTGCATTAATCGCCGTGTTTGCTTTGTTCTACCGCGCCTTGCCGACTAGCTTTATTCCAAGTGAAGATCAGGGCATGTTGAGCGTACAATTTGAGCTGATCAATGGTGCACCGATGTCTAAAAGTCGTGAAGTGGGGGAAGAAATTCGTCAGTATTTCCTGAGCCAAGAAAAAGATAATGTCAATTTGGTGATGGTACGTTATGGACGTAATTATTCAGGCACTGGGCAGAATTTAGGTCAAGGCTTTATTGCGTTGAAACATTGGGATGAGCGCAGTGGTCAGCACAATTCCGCACAAGCCATTCGAGGACGTGCGATGCAGCATTTTCGTCAGAATCGCAATGCCAAGATTATGGTGAACATGCCTTCATCGGTGAGTGGACTGGGGCAAACCGATGGTTTGGAATTCTGGATCCGTGATATTAACGGCAATGGACGCCAGTTCTTAGATGCCGAATTTAAAAAGTTACAAACCGCAACGGAACAGTATAAGAGTTTTGAAAATCTGGATAACAAAGCCAATCCAGACAAGGCAGAGTTACAGGTCAAGATTGATCAAAAACAGGCAATGGCTTTAGGTCTCTCGCAATCAGCAATCAATAACACCTTATCTGCAGCATGGGGTGGCTCTTATGTGAATGATTTTATCGACCGCGGGCGGGTGAAACGGGTAATGATGCAGGGGGATGCCGAATTTCGATCTAAACCTGAAGATTTACAGCAATGGTATGTACGCAATGATGCCAATCAGATGGTGTCCTTTGCCAGTTTTGCCAATATCAATTGGGGGGGCGGACCTGAAGTCGTGAAACGCTTTATGGGCTACACCGCGCTGGAAATGGAAGCGGATACTGCCAAGCATGTCAGTTCTGGTGTGGCGATGGGTGATATTCAGCAATTAGTTAATCAGCAGCCTAATATTGACTTGGCATGGAGTGGATTATCATTTCAGGAGCAAAAATCTAGCCATCAAGCATTATGGTTATATCTGATTTCGATAGGTTTTATTTTCTTATGCTTGGCTGCTTTATATGAAAGTTGGACCATTCCTACTGCGGTGATGAGTGCCATTCCTTTAGGGATTGGCGGGAATATCCTGTTCAGTGCAGGGATGGGTTTTCCAAATGATATTTACTTCCAGATCGCCTTACTCACGACCATTGGACTGTCCTGTAAAAATGCCATTCTGATTGTGGAATTTGCTTCTATGGCACAAACACGCGGTTTAACGGTCATGCAAGCTGCCATGGAAGGCGCAAGTTTACGTTTGCGTCCAATTTTAATGACTTCACTGGCATTTGGCGCGGGAGTAATTCCATTGGTTTTGGCCATTGGTGCAGGGGCAGCAAGCCGTCAGGAAATAGGAGTCAGTGTTTTAGGGGGCGTGATTTTTGGTACGGTTCTGGTGCTGATTTTCATACCATTTATGTATGTACTG
This sequence comes from Acinetobacter zhairuonensis, assembly GCF_022601715.1. Lineage (GTDB taxonomy): Bacteria > Pseudomonadota > Gammaproteobacteria > Pseudomonadales > Moraxellaceae > Acinetobacter. Next base: position 49,264 of record NZ_JAKVIM010000021.1, read on the forward strand.
ATTCGCTCGCTGTTCAGCCTAAAGCAATCTGAAGTGAAATAATAATAAACGGTTTAGACGAGTTGGTGGGTGAGACGAACTCACTGCTAAGCTAGGATGATTGATGGAGATAGCATGCTCATCTTAAAAAGGATTCAGGATGAGCATCTAAGGGAAATGTTGTAGGCATGGTTTTGCATTGCAGATGCCTGAATGAATGAAATAGATTGTCTTGATCAAATGATCCATTGTTCTGAATAACCCTTTGTTACTTTTCTGAAAATCAAAATGATTTAAGCTGTAGAGAAATCAACATCCTATTGACATCTATATGCCTGAACAGCCCTTAGCTACAAAAAAAACACCACAAGAAGTGATCCGTTTAGAGCGCGATTTAGCGAAATATGCCAATCTGATGGATTCGCTGATCCGTATTCCATTTACCAAGCAGGGGGTAGGGGCAGATGCAGCTTTAGGTACTATTCCTGTGGCTGGGGATGTCGCAGGCTTTGCCTTGACCTGTTATGCGGTATATAAAGCCAAGCAAATTGGGGTGCCGCAGCATAAATTAAATGTAGTGTATAAATTGGCAGCAATGGATTTGGTGGTGGGCTTTATACCAATTGCAGGAACCATATTTGATATTTTTATTCGCCCAAGTCGTAAAGCACTGGATATTGTGCATGAGCATATTCGAGAAGAGTATCAGATCCGCGATACGACACATGTGGAACATCCTTATCTACATGAGAAGCTAGAACAGAAGCAGCAGCAATCTGCATTTTGGCGTCAGCCCGTCATCGCATGGCTGTGGCTGCATATTCCCGATTTGATGGGTCTGCTGGTAATTGTTTTGCTGCTCGCTGCTTCTTGGTACGGTTTTACTGCCGTATGGTCGTGGTTTCAAAATGGGTGATTAAACCAATGAATCAATAAAAAAAGCCTCCATGTCGGAGGCTTTTTTGAATCTTTAAACTTATGCACAGTCTAATTGTTGCAAGGCTGCTACACGTTGTTCAATCGATGGGTGAGTTTGGAATAAGGCTGCTAAGCTAAAACCTTGTTCTTTACCTTCCGCAATCGAGAACGCTTTCATTTCTTTCGGCATTTGGTCAGGAAGCTCTGATTCTGCTTGTAAACGTAATAGGGCAGAGATCATGGCGTGTTTACCCGCTAAACGTGCACCCGCTTCATCGGCACGATATTCACGATGACGGGAGAACCACATCACAATGGCAGAAGCTAAAATACCAAACACAATATCAAGCACAATGGTAATGCCGAAGTAAGCCAAGCCTGGCGCTTCGCCATCTTCACGACCGAAGACGTTACGGTCAATGAAATCACCCACGACACGTGCAAAGAACATTACAAAGGCGTTCACGACACCTTGAATTAATGCCAGTGTCACCATATCACCATTGGCTACGTGACCAATTTCGTGAGCCAGTACCGCACGTAATTCATCTTTGTTCATACGCTCAAGTAGACCTGTTGAAACAGCTACCAGCGCATCATTTTTATTCCAACCCGTTGCAAATGCATTGGATTGGTAAGATGGGAAAATACCGACTTCTGGCATTTTAATACCAGAGCGTTGAGACAATTCCGCAACTGTTTGTAGCAACCAAACCTCTGCTTGGCTACGAGGAGCATTAGGGTCAATAAGTTCAGTGCCAGTTGTTTTTTTCGCCATCCATTTCGACATGAACAGAGACACTAAAGAGCCAACCATACCAAACACGAAACAGACGACTAATAGGTTGCCTAGATTCAAGCCACCCGCGCCATGGTAACTACCGACACCGAAGAGTGACAAAATAATGCCAGCTACAACCAGTACCGCGAGGTTGGTTAGCAAGAACAAACCAATCCGCATCATTGAGAAAATCCTCTTAATATAGAAATATGATCTGATTTATAACTCATAAATCATCAGGATCAATATGCGGTGAATAGTGCAAAAATTCAAGAAAAAAACATGATTAGACGCAAAAAAATAACGAATTTTACATCAATAAATTCGTGCAGATGCAGACGCATGTTCTGTGGAGTAGCTCCCCGATCTTGGGGCATAGGTATAACTGCCATCCGCTGCAATGATAATTTCACGTTGGCTACTTTTAGCTGGTGTGCTTGGAGTTGGTTCGGCTTGTGCCGATGGCGTGTAGTTAACGGATTGAGCCAGAACTTGCCCTGAATTGCTACCACTGCTGATCAGACCGCCAGAATACAGGTTACTATAACGACTGGAGACACGACGTACATAGTCCTGGGTTTCTTTAAAGGGGGGAATACCGCCATATTTATCGACATTACCTTCACCTGCATTATAAGCTGCGAGTGCCAGCGAAGTATTTCCGTTGAATCGTTTTAATAACCAGCTTAAATATTTGGCACCACCCATAATATTTTGCTGTGGATCATAAGCATTAGAGACATTAAAGCGACGCGCAGTAGCAGGCATCAATTGCATTAAACCTTGGGCACCTACAGGTGAACGTGCGTTGACGTTAAAGCCTGACTCAGTATGCATGACCGCTTTAATCAGACCTTCCGAAACGCCATGGGTTTGGGCGGCGTGGCGAATCATGGCATCAAACGCATTTCGATTGCGGCTGTAACTGGGTAAAACAGAAGATTCTGAACTACCCCAGTTGCTATAGCTATGCATATTGCTGTCAGGGTAATACGTCTTCTTTTCAACCTTTAAATGACTATATTTCCCTTTTTTATTGGTCAGCAGGGTTGTGCCATTCGATTCGGTTAACTGATAAATGGTTTCCCCAGCCACACAGGCAGGGCTGATTAGTACGATAGACGCACAGCCAAGAAGGTAAGCTTGCAAGTGATGCCATTTATTTTTCATTGTTATCAGTTTTCTGTCCCCAAACAGTCATCACAAGTTTAGCAAAAAAATCAGGTTAAAAAGCGCTGCTGAATTTTATTTTTCACGACTTTGTAAAAATCAAGCTTAATTGTGGAGTTAATAATCAAAAAAATATTTAATTTTTTTTTAATCAGGATTGCTTGACTATGATAAGTCACTGATATTTATTAATAATAAAATTGATCAAAAAATGATCAATTTAAATAGAACCCTTAAACTATGGGATGAATCACCTGTCAAGTGTTTTGAAATCCACAAAGTTATCCACAGCTTTTGTGGACAACTGTGGAAAAGTCCAAAAGATAAGCGTTTGGGATAAAAAATGAACTGCAACGTTCAAATTTACCTCATCAGCAAGAAGGAAAAATGACAAGTCGGATTGTTCATGAGAATTTACATTCTTTAGATGCGATTGCTTGGCGAATCGGATAAAATTGCGCGGTATTTTTATTTATGGGTTAATCGTGTCTATGTACTCGCCAGTTGAGTCCGAACAAGGGTTTAATTTCAAGCCAGAACTCCCAACCAGCTCTGCCTATTATCGTTTGCTGAAAAAGCTGCGCCGCCAAGTCGGTCATGCCATTCGTGATTTTAAAATGATCGAAGAAGGCGATAAGGTTATGGTCTGTATTTCTGGTGGTAAAGACAGTTATACCTTGCTGGATATCTTGTTGCAGTTTAAACGTATTGCACCGATTAATTTTGATGTGGTTGCAGTAAACCTAGACCAAAAGCAACCGGGTTTCCCTGAAGATGTATTACCGCGTTATTTAGAAGAAAATAACATTCCTTATTATATTTTGGAAAAAGACACCTATAGCATCACGAAAAAGTTAACCCCAGAAGGGAAAACTTACTGCGCGGTGTGTTCACGTTTACGTCGTGGTTCATTGTATGGCTTCGCGCAAGAGATTGGGGCGACTAAGGTTGCGTTAGGGCATCATCGTGATGACATTTTGGCAACCTTCTTCCTGAACTTGTTCCATGGCGGCAGCTTAAAAGCGATGCCACCAAAATTATTATCGACGGATAAAAAGAACATCTTGATTCGTCCACTGGCTTATGTGGAAGAAAAAGACATTATTAAATATGCAGAAATGCGTCAGTTCCCAATCATTCCATGTAATTTGTGTGGTTCGCAGGAAAACCTGCAACGCGCGATGTTGAATGACATGCTACGTGCATGGGACAAAGAGCATCCGAAGCGCTTACACAGCATTTTTGGTGCTTTGCAGAACGTTTCTCCATCGCAGTTGGCAGACCGCGACTTGTTTGATTTTGAAGTTCTCGATTCACAACGTGAATTTGACTTTAAAGAAAGTTGTTCGACTGAAGAACAAGGCATTAATAAGCGCATCAACATGGTGAACTTAGGATTTGCGGCAGAATAAAGTCACCAGACACCATTGTATGTAACAGTGGTGTCTACTTTTGTTATTCATTGATTTTCAACATGTATAAAAAGAATAAAAACTGAACGGTCCGTACAAAAAACTTTAGCCCAATATTTGATTTACGTGCTATAACAGGCTTCAAGCAAAACAGCTTCGCTATGATGTTGTCTGGATAGGCGACAGAAAATGAACAAATAAATTTGAGGAAACATCATGCCTGCCTTTTTAACTGATGATTGGTTTTCAACTGTAGAAACTTTGACTGCGCAAGCAGGGGACTTGAATCTGCCACCAGCATTGGCAAATTTAGCCATCAACTTGGTTGTGACGGATACCAGTGGCAATACCGAGTTGGCTTTAGATGGCGGAAGAATCTTAAAAGGTTTGTCTTCAAATGCCAAAACGACTTTAAATATGGATGCTGAAACTTTACGTAAAGTATTCTTAGAGTTTGATATGTCTGCAGCCATGCAAGCATTCATGACAGGCAAAATAAAAGTTCAGGGTGATATGTCTCAGTTAATGGCATTGCAAACGGCAAAACCAAGCCAAGAACAAAAAGATTTATTTAAGAAAGTCCTTGAGCATACTGCTTAAGTTGTTTTCCATAAAAAAAAGCTTACCCGAAGGTAAGCTTTTTTTTATGCTCAATTCATGACTATTTATATGTTCACCAATTGAGGCGTATTTTTGATGTATTCCAAATAGGCTCGGATACGCGTGACATATTGTACCGCTTGGCGATAACGCCCATTTTGGGCTTTATTACCATCTAAATAACTATAGAGATTAACCCAGTTATTTGGATCCTTACCTTGCGCACTAATCCGCTTTTGAATCTGACTCACGGCACCTGGTCCCATGTTATAAGCAACTAAGGCATACCAGTTACGATCAGGATAAGGCACATCTTCAAATCTGCTCAACATTCGGTCATAGTACTTGGCACCACCCTGAATACTTTGCGCAGGATCGGTACGGTTACTAACACCCATCGCTTTGGCTGTGCTGTTGGTTAGCATCATAATGCCGCGCACACCTGTCGGCGAAATTGAATCGGGTTTTAAATACGATTCTTGATAACCAATGGCTGCCAAGAAATGCCAATCGAGATCATATTTCTCGGCTGTACGCTGGAAACTAGCTTTATAAATCGGCATGCGTTTGGTCAAATCACGTTCAATAGAATCCCATGATTCGGCTTGTACCACGTTACGATTATAAAACGAAGCCAATTGGCTGATGGAACCTGTTTGTTTCCCTTGGCACACATAGCCGCTCGCGGTCTGTGTCAGGGGATCATCTGCATGTTTAAAGACCCAGTTCAGTTGGGTATTTAAACCGTTCTTCTGCAGGCTATATAAGTCACCACAGGTGGCTGAAAACGAAGTCAGCTTTTTACTTTCGATGTTTTGAATGCTTGATGTGGTAATGGCAAAGTTCACTTTACCTTGATCGACCAACTTCAATGCCGTGGCATTGTCGGGAACGGTGGTAAACACCAGCTCTACATTCATACTGTCAGCATAGTTACGGGCAAGGTCATAACCAAAGCCATGTAAATACTGTCCATCTTTAAATACAGTCGATGGATTTTCTACACCAACCACTGTGAGTTTGTTGTTGTTCACAACAGCATCATATTGGTAAGCCTTGCTCGCATTAATGGTATGAAACGGAATTAAGGCGGCGGTGAGTGCTAAGACTTTTAAAGGGAGTGAGAAAGTTAATGAGTTAAGGCAAAGCCTCGACCCAGAAGATGAACTACTGTGCATGTTGTCTCCGCTACAAGTAATTTATGCCCTAAAAAGTCAAAGCAAACGAGGCCTTAAACTTTCATAAAGTTTGATAAATTCAATAAGGGGTGGGCAGTCATGACGTCATTCAAAATGACATGGGATAAAAGAAAATTATGTGGGAAAAAACCACATAGGTTAAAAAGTACACGAAACTTAAGATGAGGGCATAATAAAGTCGGAAATAGGGATTGTCAAATTTAGTACAAAAAATAGTGAAAAAATGTAACATAAATACCTAATTTTATTAATAAATTATTTTTATACTCTTTTGTTGTGATGAAATTGAGCATAAAATAGCTTAAAAATGTATCTGTTTCGTACTCTGAAAAGACAATTTCCAACATGAAATCCAACTTAATTACCCGTGCTGGACACGATAAATTGGTGGCTGAACTTCAGCATTTGTGGCGTGAAGAACGCCCCGAAATTACCAAAAAAGTGAACTGGGCAGCCAGCCTTGGAGATCGTAGTGAAAACGCCGATTACCAGTACAACAAGCAATTGTTACGTAAAATTGATCGACGTGTGCGTTACCTTGGCAAGCGTTTGGAAGAGTTAAGAATCATTGATTTTTCTCCTGAGCAGGAAGGCAAAGTTTATTTCGGGGCATGGGTCGAAATTGAGAATGAGCAGGGCGAAAAAAAGCAGCTCCGGATTGTCGGGGTGGATGAAATTTATGATCATCATCCGCAACATATTTCCATAGACTCACCCATGGCACGTGCGTTGTTGTCTAAACAAGTGGATGATGAAGTGGAAGTGATGACGCCATCTGGAAAAAAGACGTGGTATATCAATACAATCCGTTATGAAAAGCCAGAATCAGCACCTTAATGGTATTTTTGATTTTATTTTGTGCAATTAAATAGAGTTTTATGCAAAAGTATTTGCCAAGTTAGAAAAAAATTTATATGATAGCCGCCATTGGAAGCGTGGCAGAGCGGTTTAATGCACCGGTCTTGAAAACCGACGAGGGTGTGAGTCCTCCGTGAGTTCGAATCTCACCGCTTCCGCCAAATTCAAAAAACCCTTGCACAAGCAAGGGTTTTTTATGTCTAAATTTTTTGATGTATTGCGATGTTTCTTGCGAAAGAAATCATATTTAGCGTAATCAATACTTTGTAATGAGCTAAACCTTCTCCTTTTACCGGTCTCAATTTTACGCTGCTAGTCCACCTTTAGCGCTAGTAAATAAATCAACATCACTAGCTTGGTCTATCTACCGAGTGAAACTATTTTCATGGTTTAAGTGAAGCTATGTCATTGTTTTGAACTTGTGAATAAGTAGTCCTATTGCAGCACTAGAGCATGACGTTGCTGGATAGTTTTCAGTATTTAAATGCGCAAAATACTGTCTATTTGGTATAGCTATTTAAAAGTATTGTGAAAACCTCGAGCGCTTGCTCGTGGTACCTTTTCAAAGTAAGTTGAATGAATATTAACTGTTATATGTAGCTAATCTTAAAGATAATATCGCTATACATGTAATTGTTAATTGTATGTAAAAAATGAATTGTTTTTTCCAATAATGCCTATAAATCATCCTAAAGGATGATTTTTCTAAGATTGTATAGCGTTAAATTTTGAACAAAATTAAGTGATGTATTTAAATGTTGGAACTTTGTATACAAGTTGTGGGATTTCGTTTTAAAACTTAATTTTATAATTATATGAATAAGATTTTGATATGGAAACATGAATGTTACTAAGATGTTGAATAAAGGAGTTTTTGTATAAAACCTGCTTCGGAGATTGTGTTGGTGTCACATGTTAAAGCTTCGAATTTGATGTGCTAATTATCCATGCTCATTTCTACTTCAATTTTCGCAGATGGCCATACCCGACAATTAAATGGTAATCACAATAAAACCACGACATTTGTCTCTTTCGATGCAGTGATTACATATAAAAAAAGTGAATTTTAGTCCATTTGCACAATTTATCTGGAATCCAGAAAAATACGACCGCTCAAATCAAGGTGGGTTTGATCATAACGTCATGATGGGATTATTGACTCAAGGAAAACTTAATTAAGGAGATATAAAGTGAATTTACCTAAGGTTGATTTAGGTTGCGGAACATTGCTGGAGAGTGAATTTACCTCCGCAGCATATACATGTGAACAATTGAACATTGTAGATTGTCCGAATCAAATTGATCAAAATCTACCTGATCCACATGACATGCTCACTTGGAACCAGGAACAACGTTTAATTGGATTTAGAAATACCTATAGAAGTTACGATGGTACAGTTTTTTATGCCAACAAAAGCCAGATTCAAGCACTTCCTCAGTATGAAAAAACCATAAATAATCAGAATGTGAGTTTTAGTTTAGATAACAGGACTTATCATTTAAATGATTATCTAGAAAGTCAGGATGTAGCAGGGCTTATCATTCTAAAAAAAGGTCAAATTGCCTACGAATATTATAAGAGTGACAATGATGCTACTACCTTGTGGACGTCAAGATCGATTGCAAAGTCTATTGTTGCAACTTTGGTCGGCGTGGCGATTAAGCAAGGAAAAATTACGTCTTTAGATGATCTAATAATTCACTATTTACCGGATCTTAAGCATACAGCATGGGAAAAAGTAACGCTAAGACAACTTATGCAGCATACTTCAGGTGTTGAATGGGGAGAAGATTATACTGATCCACAATCAGATTTTTCAAAAATGACGTATTGTGAAGTCAAATCTGATCCAGACGCCAGTGTCTATGAATTGGTAAAAAATTTAAAAGCAAAGTATGAACCGGGTAAAGTTTGGTCTTATTCCACGGGTGGTTCCTATTTGGTTGGAAAAGTTCTGGAGGCAGCCACCAAAGAAAGCCTTGCTACATATTTGGAAAAAAATGTTTGGCAAAAAGCAGGTATGGAAAAAAATGGGATCTGGCAATCTTATAAGCGCGGTGTAACGGATATGGGCGGGCATGGATTTAATGCAACACTCCGAGACTATGCGCGTTTAGGATTATTTATTCTGAATGAAGGTCGTCTCTCTAATGGAGAAAAATTGTTACCAGATGGCTGGACGAAAGAAGCAACTGCTTGGACAAAAGCCGAGCAATCTGTATCAGAAGCATATCCGAATGGAATTTATGGTTTCCAATGGTGGAATTCACATGCTAAGCATGGCTCACCTTTAACCACTAAAAATGCAGAATATACCTATTGGGGCTTTGGAATTTATGGGCAAATCATGGCAATCAATCCCAAAGATGATATTGTTATGATTCAGTGGGGGACTTGGCCAACCGCAATGCCTTCAGAAAAAATTATGGATGAAAAAAGCTTATTTCTTAATGCAGTGACCAATTATTTGGAAAAATAAGTAATGAAAGTGGTTTTTTATTCATAAGTCATTGATATTTATTTATATTATTAAAAATCACCTTTTAAGGTGATTTTTTGTTTTAACTAAAATGTAAGTATGGGAATAAACATATACTACACTCATGATGGCTTAAGACTTTAATAAAACTTAAAAAAATATTAATGATACTAAAAAAAAATATAATTTTAAAAAATGTATTGTTTTTCTGTTGGCTTTGTTTAAAATCATCCTAAAGGATGAGTCCATGAATAATAATCAGCGATAAAATTCATGCAAAAGTACATCAATATGGATATGAAATAAATGAATAGCAATATGTTGTTAAATGGTGAAATGGTCGCAGGTCAGGGTGATGCTTTTGCAGTGTTAAATCCTGCAACTGAGCAAACCATTGTTGAAATTAATAGTTCGACTGTCGAACAAGTTGATCAAGCTGTACTTGCAGCGCGTGAAGCATTCAAGACTTGGCAGAATGTTTCAGACGAAGAGATCAATGCAAGTTTCAAGAAAATTGCACAAGATATTCGTGCTGAAAAAGATGAGATTGCAGAATTAATCACGGCTGAACAAGGCAAGCCGTTGGCGATGGCTCAATTTGAAGTTGAAGCAAGTGCGAACTGGATTGAAAATATAATTGGTCTAGAGGTTCCAGTCGATACGATTCAAGAGCCGAGCGGGAAAGTCATCAAAGTCTACAATCGTCCACTCGGTGTCGTTGCTTCAATTACCCCATGGAACTGGCCTTTTGCAATTGCGGTTTGGCATTTTTTCCCAGCACTTAAAACTAAAAACACTGTGGTGAATAAACCTTCTGAATTTACGCCACTCAGCACCATTAAATTGGTTGAAATCATGAATCGTCACCTCCCTAAAGGTGTATGTAATCTGGTGTTAGGTAAAGGTGACGTGGGTCAAGCTTTAAGTGAACACGCTTTAGTGGATAAGGTAACGTTTACTGGTTCAACACGAACTGGACAAAGCATTCTCAAATCATCTGTAGACACTTTAAAAAGTGTAGTCCTTGAATTGGGCGGTAATGATGTTGGAATCGTACTTGAAGATGTTGATGTTGATGTTGCAGCTGAAAAAATCTTCGGCTCTGCCTTTTTGAATATGGGGCAAACCTGTGCAGCGCTTAAGCGACTTTATGTACATGAAAGCGTATATGATGCATTGACGAAAAAATTAACTGAAATTGCCAATGCACAGGTGATTGGCAATGGTTTAGATCCAAATACGACGTTTGGTCCGATTCAGAACCGAATCCAGTACAACAAAGTCAAAAGCATGATTGAAGATGCAGTGGCGAATGGCGGTCAGATTATTACTGCACCAAAATCTGTCAGTGAGCATGGCTACTTCATTCCACCAACTCTAGTCACCAATCTTAAAGAGGGTGTGAAACTGGTTGATGAAGAACAGTTTGGTCCAGTATTACCAATCCTTAAATTTACGGATGTTGAAGATGTCATTCAACGTGCTAATAATAGTCCATTTGGCTTGGGTGGTTCGGTTTGGAGCAAAGATCTAGACCGTGCACAACAAATTGCCAGCAGACTTGAAACAGGCACAGTCTGGATTAATAATCACTCTGACTTATCACCTGATGCTGAGTTTGGTGGTTGGAAAATGTCTGGTCTAGGTTATTCATTTGGTTTAAATGGTATGTTGCTGTATACACATAAGCAAGCGATCCATATTTCGCAATAATGAGATAAATCGATTAATCGGTCTTGCTGATGAATTAAGTTATGGCTTGAGTATAAAGCCATAACTTATTTATCAAAGTTGATATGTTTAAACCTTCATCAGTAAGACTATATATTGGCAGGAAGCTAATAGTATTAATTAATTATTCAACTCTATTAAATTTTCAAAAGGATGATGAAAATTTATGTTCAATCGAGATTTTATTCAGCAGTTTAGTCGAAATTTTATTGCTCAAATTCAGCATGTTTCGGATATAGACGGATTTTTCACCTATAAAATTGATAATATTCACCATGCCTACGATTTCGAACTAGGTGGAATATCAAAAAGTGCAATCAATGAATATTTAAATGGAAAAATTGAATATGATCCCGTGAGCTTTCGACACTTTTATCATGGTGATCAGAACATTGCACTTTTGGGGCAATATCAACCGAATGAAATATTTTTGAACTTTATGAGTCGTTGGCAAGTTGAAGATACTGCCGAATTTTTCTTTAGAAAACGCGATGGGCAGCCCATTTTTGGTTTGAGTGTATTTAGAGAACAGGGTAAAAAACAATTCAATCTACAAGAAAAGAAAGTCTTTGAAGCCTTCCATCAACTTTCTATTGAGCATTTTCATCATCATGTCGATGTCATTAATAAAGATAAAATTATTGCTCAATATCATTTAACCAAAAAAGAAATGGTAATCCTTGAAGAGCTATTTACTAATTTGGAAGCCAGTCAAATTTCAAAGAAATTAAATTGTAGTCTTTCGACAGTGAAAACCCATGTGCAACATATTTATCAAAAAGTGAATGTCAGCAGCCGTCAAGAATTGGTGTGCAAGTTTTTAAGATAATCTTTTTTTTAAATAAAAATGAATTAAAATAAAAACTTACAACTTTATAATAAGATTAAAAACCGCTTTTAAAGTAATACAGCTTTATTTTGGTATTAATGCTTACATCTACATCTACATCTACATCTACATCTACATCTACATCTACATCTACATCTACATCTACATCTACATCTACATCTACAT
>NZ_JAKVIM010000022.1 GCF_022601715.1 Acinetobacter zhairuonensis
GCGGGAGCTGGATTTGAACCAACGACCTTCGGGTTATGAGCCCGACGAGCTACCAGACTGCTCCATCCCGCATCAACATGCAAAAAACTTCTCAGCTTAAAACTAAGCTGCTTATTTCAGTTTGCTTCTAAAATAAGATTGATTGGTAGCGGGAGCTGGATTTGAACCAACGACCTTCGGGTTATGAGCCCGACGAGCTACCAGACTGCTCCATCCCGCATCAACAGAATTTGCTGCATACACCAACTTAATCTTCTGGATTCATAAGTTGGTGCGGAAGGGGGGACTTGAACCCCCACGCCCGAAAGCACTACCACCTCAAGGTAGCGTGTCTACCAATTCCACCACCACCGCAGCTGTGACGAATTCTATGCGCAACAACACAAAAAAGAAAGCACTATTTCGGCTTATTCGCCAGTTTTTGGTGCGGTTGGTGAAGTTTCACCCGAATTTGTTGTCGCTGGTGCAGTCGTTTGTACAGATTTCAAACTATATGCTTCTGTCGTCTGCTGCTTGGCAAAAACTGCCAAAGTTAAACTGGTAATAAAAAACAAGGCAGTCAAAATTGCGGTTAAACGCGTTAAGAAGTTTCCAGAACCAGAAGCTCCAAACACGGTTGCAGCACCACCACCGCCGAAAGAGGCACCTGCATCAGCGCCCTTACCATGCTGTACCAAAATCAAGCCGATCATTAACACAGCAAGAATAATATGCACCACCAGCACAAAAGTATGCATGATGAACTCCTCGTTATTTTTTAAGCGCAAACGCCTGAGCAATTTGATAAAAAGATGCAGCATTCAACGATGCTCCACCCACCAAGGCGCCATTAATATCTGGACAGGCTGCTAACTCTACTGCATTTTCGGGCTTTACACTACCGCCATACAAGATGGGCATAGTTGCACCAAACGCTGTTAACTGCTTTAAACCTTCACGAATTTTGGCATGCATGGTTTGTGCATCCGCTGGTGACGCAGTTTTACCTGTACCAATCGCCCAAATCGGCTCATAGGCAATCACGATCTGCTGCCACTGTTCAGTCGTTACGCTGCTTGCAATATCACAGATTTGTTGCAATACCACTTGCTCAGCTTGACCACTTTCACGTTGCTCTAGACTTTCACCTACGCAATAAATCACCGTGAGTCCTTCCGCGAGCGCATGTTTTACTTTTTCGCTGATCACCTGAGGGTTATCAGCAAAAAACTCACGACGTTCAGAATGACCAATTAATACATGCTCAATTGCACTGTCTTTTAATAAAGACGCACTCACCTCACCCGTATAGGCACCTGTGCCTGCCATACGCGACACATCTTGTGCAACTACATATACAGGACGACTCGCCTGCTTGAATTCATCTTGTACCAGACTCAAAGCAATTGAAATTGGCGCAACAGCCAAATGACATTGCTCTGGAGAAATTTCATTCTTGTTCAATAATTCTTTAAATTCATTTATAAGTTGTTTGGCATTGGCCTGCATTGGATTCATTTTCCAATTACCCACAACCCAAGGCATGATCGTCGAATCCGACATACTTAACCCATTCACAAAACAATTGATTTAAACGGCGACATTCTACACGGAATTAACCAGCGAGAAGATAATTTTCTTGACGGTTTGGTATGATCTTTAGTTTTTTATATTTCCTTCAGTCCGTCATATAGAAAAAATGACAGTTTCATTAGACTGGTTCATGCTTTTCATCAATACTTAGCCCAACACAACATTTTCAGATATGGTATTTTTATACAACAAAAGTATAATTTTACGATACCAATTATAAACAATTTAATTGAAGTAGGCATTTGCGAATGACAGCACTACAAAATTCTCCACGATTTACAGGTTTTATTCGCCGCTTGGTCGAAGATGGATTGGTTTCTACTGAAAACATGCATATTGCTGTAACCAATGCCAAGAAATCCAACCAAGATATCGTTCCTTATCTAATTGAGAACTTAAAACTTAAGTCGCTGGTGATTGCCGAAAAAATTTCTGAAGAATTTGGTGAGCCCTTATTTGATCTGTCCACTTATGATTCTTCACATATTTTAAAAGATATTGTTGAAGATAAACTTGTTACTAAATTCAGAATTTTACCCATTTTTAAACGTGGGCATCTTTTATTTGTGGCAACCAGTAACCCCACAAATATTGAAGCCATGGATGCCATCCGTTTTAACAGTAAACTGAATATTGAAGTTATTATTGTTGAACATGACAAATTAGAAAAAATCATTGAACAAAATTTTGCTGAAGACACCACCTTCCATTTTGATGATGACTTTGAGATTGATCTACAATCTTCTGATAGTGAAAAAGAGGAAGATGATGAACCTCAAGGCGATGAAGCCCCAATCGTCAAATATATTAATAAATTACTGGTTGATGCGATTCGAATGGGTGCATCTGACTTACATTTTGAACCCTATGAAAAAACCTATCGTGTACGTTACCGTGTTGATGGGGTGTTGCGTCAAATTGCCACGCCCCCATTACAGTTAGCCAATCGTTTAGCTTCACGCTTAAAAGTTATGTCACAAATGGATATTGCTGAAAAGCGTGTACCTCAAGATGGTCGTATCAAGCTGAAAATCTCGAAAACCAAAGCCATCGACTTCCGTGTCAACTCACTCCCAACACTGTTTGGTGAAAAGATTGTACTGCGTATCTTAGATCCTTCGAGTGCAATGTTAGGGATCGATGCGCTAGGTTATGAACCCGAACAAAAAGCACTCTTTATTGAAGCCCTAGAAAAACCACAAGGGATGCTACTCATTACAGGTCCTACGGGTTCGGGTAAAACCGTTTCCCTCTATACAGGTCTCAATATCCTTAACCAAGAAGATACCAATATTTCCACAGCAGAAGATCCCGTCGAAATTAACTTGGAAGGGATTAATCAGGTCAACGTCAATAATAAAGTCGGACTCACCTTTGCTGCAGCGCTCAGATCTTTCTTACGTCAAGATCCTGACATTGTCATGGTCGGTGAGATTCGAGACCTAGAAACTGCTGAAATTGCGATTAAAGCCGCACAAACAGGTCATATGGTGATGTCAACCCTGCACACCAACAGCGCTCCAGAAACACTGACCCGCTTAAGAAATATGGGCGTCCCTTCCTTTAACATTGCAACCTCTGTAAACTTAGTGATTGCACAACGTCTGGCTCGACGACTCTGTTCACAATGTAAAGCACCGATTGAAATTCCTCAAAATAGTTTGTTGGAAATGGGCTTTACTGAACAAGACCTCCTGCACCCAGATTTTCAGATTTATCAGCCGGTCGGCTGTTCTGAATGTCGAGAAGGTTATAAAGGTCGAGTGGGGATTTATGAAGTAATGAAAGTCACACCTGAAATTTCTAAGCTTATTATGGAAGATGGTAATGCAATTCAAATTGCAGAAGCATCGGCAAAATTGGGGTTTAATAATCTACGTCTTTCAGGTTTAAAGAAGGTCATGCAAGGGGTAACTTCACTGCAAGAAGTAAATCGCGTGACCAGCGAATAAAGTAAGTATTTAAAATAAGGATAAACGCATGGCTGTCAAAAAAGCACAGATGATGCCAACCTTCAGTTATGAAGGGGTTGACCGCAAAGGGGCTAAAATTAAGGGGGAGTTACCTGCTCGCAATATGGCTCTAGCAAAAGTCACATTACGCAAGCAGGGTGTAACGATTAAGACCATTCGGGAAAAACGTAAAAACATCCTCGATGGTTTAATGAAGAAACGCGTGACGACTCTTGATATCACCATTTTTACTCGCCAATTGGCAACCATGATGAAAGCTGGTGTACCACTAGTACAAAGCTTTGAAATTGTCGCGGAAGGTTTAGAAAACCCAGCCATGCGTGAAGTCGTTTTAGGTATCAAAGGTGAAGTCGAAGGTGGTAATACCTTTGCGGGTGCCTTACGCAAATATCCTCAGTATTTTGACAACCTATTTTGCTCTTTGGTTGAATCAGGTGAACAATCTGGTGCACTTGAAACCATGCTAGATCGTGTCGCCATCTATAAAGAAAAAAGCGAACTTCTGAAGCAGAAAATCAAAAAAGCCATGAAATATCCAGCCACAGTAATTGTAGTAGCGATTATTGTGACCATTATTTTGATGGTGAAAGTCGTTCCCGTCTTTCAGGATTTATTTACTTCCTTTGGTGCGGATCTTCCAGCTTTCACCAAAATGGTAGTGAATATGTCGGAATGGATGCAAAAGTACTGGTTTATTCTGATTATTGCGATTGGTATTGCAATTGCTGCTTTCCTTGAAGCAAAAAAACGCAGTAAGAAATTCCGTGATTTTCTGGATAAAGCTGCATTAAAACTTCCCATCTTTGGCGATCTTGTTTATAAAGCCATTATTGCCCGCTATAGCCGAACTTTAGCCACAACCTTTGCAGCAGGTGTGCCCTTAATTGATGCTTTGGAATCAACTGCAGGTGCCACCAATAACGTGGTCTATGAACAAGCTGTGCTCAAGATCCGAGAAGATGTCGCAACTGGTCAACAGCTGCAATTCGCCATGCGCGTCACCGATAAATTCCCTGCGATGGCAGTCCAAATGGTCGCTATTGGTGAAGAATCAGGTGCACTGGACGCCATGTTGGATAAAGTGGCAACGCACTACGAGAATGAAGTCGATAATGCCGTAGATGGTTTAACTTCAATGATGGAGCCATTAATTATGGCTATTCTTGGTGTCCTTGTCGGTGGTCTGGTCATTGCAATGTATCTCCCAATCTTCCAAATGGGTTCTGTGGTTTAATGCAAGATTTAATCAATATTTTTATTCAAAACCCAACTGCGCTTTACATGGCAGTTGGGATTTTTAGTTTATGCATCGGTAGTTTTTTGAATGTTGTGATCTACCGCACCCCTAAAATGATGGAACAAGAATGGCGCCAAGATTGCCAATTATTGCTACATCCAGAACAAGCGATGATTGATGAAGAGAAACTTAGTTTAAGTCGGCCTGCATCCACCTGCCCCAAATGTAAGACCCCAATCCATTGGTATCAGAATATTCCTGTCATTAGTTGGCTAGTATTACGCGGTAAGTGCGGAAATTGTAACAACCCGATTAGCATTCGCTACCCTTTGGTTGAGTTACTGACTGCGATTTGCGCCTTAATAGTTGTGGCAATCTATGGTCCAACTCTTCAGATGTTGTTTGGTTTAATCTTGACCTACACCTTGATTGCACTGACTTTTATCGACTTCGATACCCAGCTTTTACCTGATCGCTATACCCTACCGCTTGCAGCCTTAGGACTTGGTATTAATAGCTATGCAATTTACACCTCTCCTACAACTGCTATCTGGGGCTATATCATTGGCTTTCTTTGCCTTTGGATTGTGTATTACCTGTTTAAAATCATTACAGGTAAAGAAGGCATGGGCTACGGTGACTTTAAATTACTGGCTGCTTTAGGTGCCTGGATGGGTCCCTTAATGCTACCCTTGATCGTACTACTATCGTCATTGGTAGGTGCAATTATCGGCATCATCCTTTTAAAAGTGCGTAAAGAAAACCAGCCATTTGCTTTTGGTCCCTATATTGCGATTGCAGGCTGGATTGCCTTTTTATGGGGTGAGCAAATCATGAAAGTTTATCTGGGACAATAGCGATGCAAGATCCTTTCATTCTCGGTCTGACTGGTGGAATTGGCAGTGGAAAATCCGCTGCCAGCCACTGGTTTGAAACACAAGGTATTCAAGTGGTCGATGCTGATGTTGTAGCACGTGAAGTGGTCGAACCTGGTCAGCCTGCCCTACATGCGATCCAAACTACTTTTGGGGACTGGGTGCTGGATAAAACCGGAGCCTTAAATCGTAAAGCTTTACGTGAACACATCTTCCAACATGCTGATGCACGAAAAGTTTTAGAAGGCATCACCCACCCCGTCATTCGCCAGTCCATTATTCAGCAACTACACGCTGCGACCAGCCCCTATGTGATTTTGGTCTCTCCACTGCTGCTGGAAACCAATCAACATGAACTGACAGATCGCGTATTACTGATTGATGCCTCAGAAGACTTGCAGATTGAACGTGCTAGCCAACGAGATCGACAAAGCATTAAACAGATTCAACAAATTATTCAAGCGCAAATGCCACGGACACAGAAACAACAACTGGCTCATGATATTGTGCTAAATGATGGTCATCTCAAGCATCTTTATGCCCATCTAGAACCTTTACATCAACAGTATTTAAGCTTGGCACAACAAAAGAAGTCTGTTTAAAGCGACTTCTTTTGCTGATCAAGCCGTTCCTGTAATGAATCTTTACGCAACCAGCGCCATGGCTGCAAAGCCCCAATTGCCATACCGAGCAAACCGCACATAATCGCTACACTTAAAGGCTCATTGAGTAATGGAACGGCTAGAATCGCAGCAATAAATGGTGCTAAAGTCACAATGCTGCCTGCCTTAAAAGCACCTAAGCGCTTAATCGCTTCCACATAAGTGAGCGTTGCAATAATGACCACAAAAATGCCATGGAAAAGTGTTTGCAGCACTAAATGTATGGGCTCAGGCTGATCGAGATGTTTCGGTAAAAATAATAAATAGATCGGTAAATAGATAATTGCAGACCAAATGGCAACACTCGCCATAGAGTGCCAAGCAGAGAGTTTCCACTGCCGTAATAGCACCGTGAAAATCCCCCACCACATCGCACTGAGTAAAAACAACAAATCCCCAAAACCAAAGGCAACTCCTGTTTCCTGATACATCAGATACGCCATTGAACTGATTGCGGTCAGCATAATTGCCAAACTCAGCCACGTGTGTCGATCAAAGGGTTGCTTAAACAGGAGATAGGCAGCAATCGCTGTACATAAGGGTAAACACCCATTCAGAAAAATTGCTGCATGTGCCGCAGGTACATAATGAAAGGCACTATAGGAGGTCAGGCAATACGCCACGCCACCAATGAGCGCTAAAATCACAGGTTGCTTATGCCACAAGAATGCCGTGTCTTTCTTATAAATTAAAATCGGCATTAAAATGCAAAATGCCAGTGCAAACCGTAGTGCTGTGATATCCCACGCACTGATATGCCATTGTGCACTTAAACGGGAGGTTAAAGTGAAACCGCCCCAAATGCACATCGTAATAACAACAAATAAATAGCCTTGGGAGCGGTGTGAAATCATGTTTTAAGCAATATTTTTACAATAACAGCGAATCAAGCACTTTGACGTTGACGACAAGCCTCATAGAGTGCCATGCCTGTTGCGACACTCACATTCAAACTTTGCAAGTTGCCTGCCATTGGAATATAGACGGTTTGATCACATTGAGACTGCGTCACTGGTCGTAAACCCGTATCTTCAGCACCCATCACCACACAAACAGCGGTCCCTGTGAAGTCAAATTGTTGTAGGGGTAAGGCCTTTTCATCCAGCATCGTTCCGACAACACGCACATTAAATTGCTCTTTAATCTGCCCTAAAGTCCGTGCCAAATTGGTCACTTGAATAAACTTCACTTTCTCAGCACCACCTGCCGCCACTTTACGTGCCGTTGGGGTTAAGCTTGCTGAACGATCACGCGGCACAATTACGGCTTCAACCCCCATCGCTGCTGCAGTACGAATACACGCCCCCAAATTATGCGGATCCGTCACTTGGTCCAAACCAAGCAACAAACAATTTGGTGATTGTTTGAGTAAATCTTCTAAATCTTTTTCATTCAACGTTGGATGCGCACGTACGGCTGCCACAACACCTTGATGGAAAGGCAGACCTGCCAGTTTTTCCAAACTATCGCGACTGGCTTTCTGCACACTAATGCCAAAAGGTTCTGCCAATTGCAAAATCTTCTGTAGGCGTTGATCGTCTCGACCTTTTAAAGTGAACAAAGTCAGAACACGTTCTGGCTCCAATTCTAAGAGCGACTCTACCGAATGAACGCCATAATAATATTCAGGTTTTGCCATGAACGACCTCGAGCAAGCAGAATGACAGGGAGAAAATGAAAAAAGAAAATCCTGCAAAGTTGCCTTTACAGGATTTTGACATAAGCCATAGTTTAACTGATTTTCGTTAAAATAGCTTTGCTTATCCGTCCTAGACTTAGCCTTCTAAATGGCAAACGTAGTCCAGAACTTCATCTGTTTCGATTTTAAAACGGCTATTGCCTGGTACATAAAAAGATTGTCCTGCACGGAACAACTCGCTTTCTTCGCTATCCGCGATTTTGACACGGCATTCACCAGAAATAATTTCCATACGCTCAGGTACATGCGTTTCAAACGTTAAGGCTTGTTCAGTTGGAAGAATAACGCCTAGGGTTTTTTTGGTTCCATCTTCAAATTGAACCGTATGGCTGATACACAAACCGCCAAAGTAAACGTTCGATTTCTTGATAACTGATACATGATCAAACTGAGCTGACATGCGTATTCTCCAGATGATGCGCATAAATATCTTAATGATTGATGTAGTTTAAATAGGCAATTACAACTAATCAATCGGTGTTTATCTGTAAACAGCATTTTTTCTAGAAAACCTAGCGTCACACTTTTACAGCCCCCATTTTTTAACTTAAAAAGTGTATCTGATAGCAGCCCCAGACTCAAATTGCTTTAGTCTTAAATCTTTACTATGCAATTGAAAAATTTACGCTAATATAGAATCCAACACAGTGGCAGCATGCTCTGCAACTTGTGATAATTAAAAAACTTGACTATCTTACATAAACCAAACTTTTCGCAGCTTGGACGCGTTTATGCTGACACATTTAACTCTCATCAATTTTGCCTTAGCTGATCACTTAGCCATTGATATTGATCAAGGTTTCAATGTTCTCACTGGTGAAACCGGTGCTGGAAAATCTCTACTACTCGATGCACTCTCGGCTTGCTTAGGCGAACGTACCGACACCAATTATGTACGTTATGGTTCAGATAAGGCCGATATTACCGCAGTCTTTAGTTATGCGCAGCAGAGTCCCGAAGCGAACTGGTTAGCACAACATGAGTTAGATGATGATTCAGGTGAAATTCATTTAAGACGGGTAGTCTTTGCCACAGGTCGTAGCAAAGCCTGGATTAATGGGCGTCCAAGCAGCTTGTCCGAACTGAAAGAATTAGGACGACTATTGGTTCAACTCTATAGTCAGCATAGTCAGCAACAGCTGTTAGAACCACCTTATCCGAAACATTGGTTAGACCGTTACAGCAACTTTGCCCAACCTGTACAACAGGTCAAAGATACTTATTCAAACTGGCAGCAAACCATTCGCCAGCATCAGGCTGCGCTCGATGCGCAAGCCACGCGTAAACAACGTATTGAAACGCTCGAATTGCAGCTCGAAGAATTAGAAGATGTGGTGCAACAAGAATACAAGGAGATTGAACAAGAGTTTGATCGCCTCAGTCACCATGAACACATCATGCAGGACTGTAGTTATGCCTTAAATGCACTGGATGAAGCTGAACAAAATATCAATCAGGAATTATCTGGACTGATTCGACGTCTGGAATCCCATGCAGGTCGCAGTGAACAGTTGGCAGAAATTCATGCCTCAATTTTAAATGCACAAAGTGAACTGGATGATGCAACGGCTAATTTACGCCAGTTTATTGATCGTCAAAGTTATGATCCTGAACGGATGGAAGAGCTCAATACAGACCTTGAAGTCTTTCACCGTTTGGCACGTAAATACCGCACCCAGCCTGAACTGTTAAAAGAAGAATACCAAAGCTGGCAAACCGAGTTAGAGCAGTTACATGCACTGGAAGATCCTGAAACGCTAGCAGAACAAGTTGAGTTGGCACATCAGGACTTTTTAGCCAAAGCACAACATTTAGATGACATTCGTCGTAAAGCAGCTGCACCATTAGCCAAACAATTAACTGAACAAGTCAAACAACTGGCGCTGCCTGAAGCCTATTTCGAGTTTAAGTTTGAACCATTGGAACAAGCTTCTGCAGATGGTCTCAGCTTTATTCAACTGTTATTTACTGCCAATAAAGGGATTCCTGCACAACCTCTGGCTCGCGTCGCTTCGGGGGGTGAATTATCACGTATTGCACTGGTGATGCAGGTCATGAATGCTGAGAAAACCGAAGCCGAAGTTTTGGTCTTTGATGAAATTGATGTGGGGATCAGCGGTGGTACTGCAGAAATTGTGGGACGTTTACTGGCAGATTTGGCTCAACATGTACAAATTCTGTGTATTACCCATCAGGCACAAGTCGCGGCACAATCGGATCAGCATTTACTGGTAAAAAAACAGCAAACCGACCCTGCCAGCAGTACCATTATTTCCCTAGAAGAACAACAACGTATTCTAGAACTGGCACGCATGACGGGTGGCGTAGAAATTAGTGAAACCACGCTGCAGCATGCCAAACAACTCAGACAGCTGAAGTTTCAAACGGCTTCAATTTAACGTCAAAGCCGCAAAAAAAGATTGGTGAATATCACAAAGTCTTGTAAGTTGAAAGTATACGGACTGATGTAGTCTCAAAGATGAATTTTTAAGGAGAAATGCTTAGGTGACCAAACAATATCTCACGCATCGTTGCCTGATTGCCCCGCCAGAAATGAAAGATGAGTTTTTTGCTCATACCGTCATTTATTTGGCTCGTCATGATGATGAAGGTGCGCAAGGCATTATTATCAATCGACCTTCTGGCATTTCCGTAAAAGAATTACTTAATGATCTAGAAATTGATGCTGATAATGTGCATCCGCATGATGTCTTACAGGGTGGTCCGTTGCGCCCTGAAGCAGGCTTTGTGCTGCATACAGGACAACCAACGTGGCATTCATCGATTGCCGTGGGTGAAAATGTCTGCATTACCACATCAAAAGATATTCTGGATGCGATTGCGCATAATGAAGGCGTCGGACGTTATCAAATTGCACTGGGTTATGCCAGCTGGGCAAAGCACCAACTGGAAGATGAAATCACCCGCGGTGACTGGCTGATTTGCGATTCCGATATGGATCTGATCTTTAACTTGCCTTATGGCGAGCGTTGGGATGCAGCCTATAAAAAAATGGGCGTTGATCGAACTTGGTTATCATCAGAGATTGGTCATGCCTGATCTATCTCAACCGCAACTGATTATGGCATTTGACTTTGGCACACAGAAAATGGGCATGGCGGTCGGACAGTCGATGATTTTCAGTGCCAATCCCCTGCCTTTATTTCCGATGAAAGATGGCATTCCCAACTGGGAAAATTTGCTGAAACTGGTCAAACAGCATCAGCCGAATTTATTTTTGGTTGGCTTGCCATTAAACATGGATGACAGCGAGTCGGAACTTTCCACCCGTGCCCGTAAGTTTGCTCGTCGCTTACGTCATCAAACCAATATCGAAACGTTAATGGTGGATGAGCGGCTGACTACTCGCGAAGCCCGCGATGAACTGGATCATTATCAGGCGCAAGGTCGGGGTAAAAAGCTAGCTGCCGACAGTCTTGCAGCAGCACTATTGATTGAAAGCTGGTATCGTCATCCCGAAGGTGTACAACCTTAAAGCATACTATGGAAAAGGAGCTATCTCCTTTTCCATGCTGTTATTGCTTGGTTTGAATACGAATGGTCGCTGTTCGACCTGCAACAAACGCCAGTTGGTTTTTCGGCATTTCATCTAGCACAATTTTCACAGGTACTCGCTGGGCTAAACGAACCCAAGTAAAGGTCGGATTTACATTTGCCAACAAGGTTGAGCTGGTAGAACGCTCACGGTCTTCAATCCCCGACGCAATGCCCTGTACATGACCTTTGATCTTCTGATCATCACCCATGAGTTGTACCGTTGCAGGGTCACCAATTTGAATATGGTTCAATTTGGTTTCTTCAAAATAGCCCACCACATAGAGTTGCTGACGATTCACCAAGGCAGCGACCGCATCACCCGTTTTGACATAATTACCCACTTGCAAACTGAAATTCGACAAGGTGCCATCTGCAGGCGCAACCACCTCTGAACGGGTTAGATTCAGCTGGGCTAAATGCAAATTACTATTCGCCACTTCAATTAATGCCTTTTGTTGCACAATATTGGCTTGGGCTTGTTCAATTGCTGCCAACATCTGCTCATGCTCGGCATGAGATTGATCACGTGCCGCAAATATTTGATCTTGTTCTTGTTTAGAAATTGCGCCATCCATTAAATTGGCATAGCGACTGGCATTTTTGTCTGCCAAATTGGCAGTGGCTTTGGACTTGACCACATTGGCTTTGGCCTGAGCCAAGGCGGCTTCCGCTTCAGCTAATCCTGCATGAGCCTTGGCTAAATCTGATTTAGCCTGTTCGACATCCAGTGCCTGACGTGCCACATCAATTTTAAACAGGATCTGCCCTTTTTTCACCGTTTGGTTATCTTGCACCAAAACTTGAGTAACTAAACCAGAAACATCCGAAGACACTTGCATGACATCCCCTCTGACACGCCCATCACGTGTCCAAGGTGCTGAATTATAATAATTCCACAAATGCACCACCACGTAGATCGCGGCCAGTAGCATCACTACTGTCACGATTGGTCGTATGACCTTACGCGTATCCAAGGTACTCATGTCTATTTCCTCTTTGCTAATCTAATCATCTGGACGGTCTAAATACCCCAAAACACCAAAAACACTTCATGTACGCCCATCAATAAAATGATATAGAGGCAGAGATTGAAGAGACCTGGCAGGGCAATCCAACCTTTATCAATCCAAGAATCGGTAAAGATGGAAACCAGTTTAAAAACTATATATGCACAAATCGCCTGTATTAAAAAAACAGGGATATAAATTCCATAGGCATTCAACTCTCCCATTTCAGACTCCTTTTTCTGCTGCATAAATCGCATTTACAGAGGGATGTTCATGAAAAATACTGCTGCGAATATTATTGATATTCATTCTGACACGCGTACAAATTTCAGCGTTCGGCTCATCCTTTAAACTTTGTTCCACCAGTCTCAAGTCAATAAATACCTGTTGCTTCAAGGCTTCGGGCAATAACTGTTGTTTTTCTTGTGCCAAAAAGGCTTGCTCTAAGCTGTGCTGCAAAGTTATCAATGCCTGTTGCAGAGTCACACTGATATTTGGATTCTGTATAAATTCAGCCAAGCGACTCAGATTGATGACCGCACTGGTTTCAATCAAGGCCAGATTCATTGCCTGTTTGATATGTTCTGATTGCACCAGCTTGCTATTCAACACACCAATACGGTCTAACATACTGCGTAAATGAATCCGAAACTGCACCCCATACGGAATAAACAACGCTTCACGCATGGCACGGTAATGTAATACCAAAATACGGCTGGCACTGGTTTCTGGTGACATGGCTCGAATAAAATAAATTGCCAAAATAGATATGATTGGACCGACAATACCCGCCAATGCCGTATCAATCAGCAACACTGCGTCGGTACTATAACGGTTTTGCAGATTCAAGCTCATAATGAAGTTGATCAACATTGGCAAAGCCAAACCCATTAACGGTGGATTTGGGAACATACTTAGCAGATACAGTGATAGCGGAGCCAACACAAATGCCAGCTGCCAGAACTCATGCACCTCAGGCATAATCACAAAGGCATAGAACATGGTTATGAATGCCGCATAGATTGAACCACGAATAAACAGGCGTAATGCAGGGACGGGATTGTCCAAGCCCGACAAGATACAGACGCTGACTGCTGTCAACTGTGCCATCATATAACCTGCATGCCAACCACTATAAATCCACAGCATAAATGAAATAATGGTTGCTATGGTTGCCGCCACAGCACTACGCACCGCCACGCCATGATCCCGATGTAAACTCGGATAAGAGGTGGTTAAAGTCACAATTTGTTCTGGAATCCGTTTATCACCACGTTGAATCAAATCCCACAGACACTTGATGGTCACCACATTTTCCATAAAGTGGCGAATATCCATTTTAAGTGCATTTAATACAATCTGTTGCTCAGCCGTGGCCAGTGCAGATAAGGCTGTAAAATCTTGTTCAAAATTGTCAGGCAATTGTTTCAACTGCTCTGCATGTACATGCTTCTGCGACTGTAAAAATTGCAGTACGTGTTCATGTAATCTCGGTAAAACCTGTCGATAACGGGTATCCATTTGATCAAGCTGGGCAATGCGTTCCGACATTGCCACTAAGTTAGCAACCGTCATACTGACTTGATGCAACAACTCTTGCAGTGACTTGGTCATGCCCTGTAGGGCACTCCGCTCATAATTCAAATGCACTGCCAAGGCATGGATATCTGAAGTGTCGCGGGTGATGCCTGCCAACAGTTGGGTGTAACTGCTACTGTGTTCTGCATCGGTCAAAATACGACGAAACACCTCACGTGTATCATCCAAAGTTTTTTGCACACGCTTTTGTACCAAGGTACCTAAATGCACAGGAAATAAGGTGCTAGAGACCACGGCACTACACAACACCGCCACCGAAATTTCCAAGACCCGCCCAAGAGCCATATCAAAAACGCTATGAGTACTGATGCTATTAATCGAGCTACACACCACCATGACCGTGGTATAACCCGCCAGCATAAAGACATAACTACGTGGTGTACGGTCTAATAAGGAGATATACAGGCACACCCCGACCCAGCCTGCCAGAACCAAGGTAAAGAAGATGGGTAGATCAACGAATTGAGGCGTAAGGAAAATCGCTACAATCCCGCCAATCAGTGTGCCAACCAAGCGATAGACGGCCTTCGAGGACACCATCCCTGCATAAGGATGTGCCACAATAATGACTGTACCTGCCGCCCACATGGGATAAGTCAGGTCAAGGGAAAATGCAATAAACAGCGCCAATAACATCGCAATAAAGGTTTTCATGGCGAAAACCAAATCCATGCGACTTGGGCGAAAAGCCAATATCGGTTTAATTAATAACATCGTCCCATCCTTTAGACGAAATCAGATTGTTTAGCTGTTTCAAAGTCATACCAATGCCGACAATATCAATATGCAAGATCTGTCCATTCCGCGCAATCACGGTTACAGAAATAATGTTTAGATGAGGGTGCAGACTGTAACGTGGGAGAAACGTGATGACTGCAATTCATGCGTAAATTTTGAGTTACAAAATTTACAGTGAGAAATTTAATGCTGCTATTTTGCGAACAATCCACACAAAAGTCAAATAAAATATCTCATTATGATAATTTGATCATTTAATTTTCATAATTTTAAGTATTGGCTAGGCATATTATCGCCAAGTACCTAATTTTGACTCTCCCGGCGTTTTATTACAAAAGCCCTGCAAGCCCAACGACAATTTGTTATAACATCACTTTAAATGTCTTTTTATTTTTGACGTTGTGGCTTGTTATGACACTTTCTAGTTTTGGTAAAATTCTCACCGTTTTAGACCTGTTTTCAGTGTCTCGCCCAATCATTAATGTCGATATCATTAGTGAAGAACTTGGCCTTTCCAAACCAACCAGCTATCGCTATTTAAAAGAATTGGTTTCTGCCGAATTATTACAACGCCTGAGTGGTACTTCTGGGGACTATACCCTTGGCTCAAAAATTGCCGTTTTAGATTATATTTCTCGTAAATCCGATCCTTTGGTGCAAATCAGTATTCCCTTTATGAAAGAAATTGTGGAACGCACTGAATTATGCTGTCTATTAACGCATTTAAATCATGATTCTTGTATTGATGTGCATCATGAGGTCTTTAAAGATCTAGCCTTATTATCTTATGGGCGTGGTTGCCCGCGCCCAGTTTATCTCGGGTCTTCACCTAAAACCATTATCTCGCACTTACCCAAACAACGTATTCTTGATTACTATCAACGGTTTTCAACTCAATTGGCGGAAGTCGGTTTTGCTCATAGTGATGAAGAATTTATTACGAAAATGAAAAAAATTAAGAAACAGGGCTATTATTTTTCGAATGGTGAAATCGATCCCAATGTTTCAGGGCTTTCCGTACCCATCAAGTTTTCAAGTAAAGAGCCCCCAATGACATTGACCTTGTTGGGTTCTAAAAACCGCTTTGAGTTTGTGGACTTGCAAAAACTGATTGTCATTTTACAGAGCAATGCGGCCCTGATTGAACAAAAGTTTATTGCACTATCCAGTGAAAACTCACTCTAAGTCGGTGCAGGCCATATACAAGAATTGAACAAAGTGATGGGCTATATTTTATTGAATGAAACAGAAAATTCTCATAATATGATTATAGTTCTTCAGCGGCTTTATGTTTCCATGACATAAAATACGCCCTATTCTCCTCAGAAGTTGTTGTTAGAAAGCTCAAGCCTCGTCTTGGGCTTTTTAATGCTTGCAGATGCCACAGCTCGAAGTTCAAAAAATTTAGACATAAAAAAACTCCATGGCTGGAGTTTTTTTGAAATCGTCATTAAGGCTGTTTTAAGTACGGCCATGCCGCTCTTAAATAAATAAACATCGACCACAAGGTCAAAACCACCGCGGTATACAACAGTAAATAAGCCAAGGTTTCTAGTGGCTGCCAATTCAGTAAAAAGACAGAAATCGCAATCATCTGAAATGCAGTTTTGTATTTACCTACAGTCGATACAGCCACATTGGTGCGGGCACCAAGTTCAGCCATCCATTCTCTTAATGCCGAGACGGTAATTTCACGCGAGATAATCACAATCGCGGCAAAAGCCATGGAAATTGACGGCTGCCATTGTACCAATACAATTAATGCCGCTGCGACCATGAGCTTGTCTGCAACAGGGTCAAGAAAGCGACCAAAGGCAGAAGTCTGATTTAAGGTTCTGGCTAAATAGCCATCGAACCAGTCTGTGACTGCTGCCAACACAAAAATCGCGGTCAAAATCATATGCCGCGTCAAACCGCCATCATGCCCTGCAACCCCAATGGCAGGTGGCCAGTAGGCAATTAATAAAAATACAGGAATCAAGGCGATACGCGCCAAGGTCAAGATATTTGGAATATTCAGGATTCGACCTGCTGTCATAGACACCGCCAACTTTGCCCCTTTAAGTGCGATGATTTTATAGATCTAATCAACACATTTAACTCATCGTATTTAGAGCTCACTTTATACGAATTGGCGTACAGTGTCACTAGGCAAACACCGTAACGGTTTGTCGAGAAATAGCAATTAATCGGTTTTCGGCATCCCATAAATGTGCATATTCCGTTGCATAGCCTTCCGCCGCATAGTCGGTAAAGACTTTATATTTAAACCAATCATGCAAATTTTGCTGTAAAGGATTTACATAAGTTACATGCCAAGTCAGAGAGCTGGCAGGTGCCAAATTCTTAAATAAAGGTAAAACCCCTGGTGGCCAAATATCAAAAAGCGTCATTAAATCTGCCACCCCAAAAGGTCGATCTTGATGTTTTTCCGGCTCAAACCGACACCAGCCGCCAAAGTCACTTTGACTACTCGCAGTACATGGCACCGCACCTTCTGCCCAACGTACGTCAAACTGTTGGTAACACTGCGGGAAATCAGCATGCTGCATACCTTGTAAATGTTCGGGAGACTGATAATTCGGTGCTGTACGTTCCTGACGCACATGAATTTCGGAAGATCGCGCTGTGCCAAAGCTGGCAATTAAAATGCTCTGCACCGCATCATCCTGCCATAAACGTACTTCAATGGTAGTAACCGATTTGCCCTGACGTAAAATTTCCGCGGTAATTCGAGCCGCCCCTTGTTGCACAGGTCCAACAAAAGTCACACTGGTACTCAGCAGGCGCTTACTCGAATCAGCAATGTTGAGCAAAGCTTTTTGCATCATCAGCCCTGCGACCACTCCACCGTAAATGGTGCGCCCTTGCAACCACCCCTCTGGAATATCTATCCATTCACTTTGCTCAAGCGCCTGATACACCGTTAACAGTGACATGCTGTTTCTCTTATTTTATCCTTTGGAAAATATTGTTCACCAAGTTCAGGCGTTTGTGAATGCTAAGTGACCAAAGGGTCAATGAGCATTTTGGCTATTTACTCCATTTTATTCATGCAGAATTTTATAAATGGTGCGTGCCATCACCTCACCCAGACCGGGCACCAAGGTCAGCTCATTTTCAGAAGCTTTCAACACACCCTGAATCCCGCCAAAATGGGTGAGTAAGTCACGGCGACGTTTCGGCCCTAAACCTGGGATCACTTCTAAGATAGATGAACCGCGCTTTTTGTCGCGTTTGGCACGATGTTTGGTGATGGCAAAACGGTGTGCCTCATCACGTACCTGCTGAATCAGATGCAAGGCTTTGTGATCTTCAGGCAGCTGGATTTTGGTTCCATTGGTAAAATGTAGTGTTTCCAAGCCTGGTTTACGCCCTTCGCCTTTGGAAACACCCACCATAAAGGCATCCAGTTCTAAATCCTGCATTACCTGCATTGCCATATTTAACTGCCCTTTGCCGCCATCAATCAACAACAGATCGGGCAACATTGCTTTTTTATAACGGCGGGTTAAAGCTTGGCGCATTGCTGCGTAATCATCGCCCTCAGTAATGTCTTGAATGGAGAACTGACGGTAATCACGTTTCCGCGCACCGCCTGCATCGAACACTACACAGGAAGCCACGGTAGCTTCTCCCATGGTATGAGAAATATCAAAGCATTCAATCCGATCAATCGGGCGTCCGACCACTTGCTCTAACTGATGGAAACGTTCATTCAGTTCTAAATGATTGGCGAGTTTACCTTTGATCGCATGTTGCACATTCATTTGTGCCAGTTCTAACCACTCTGCACGAGTCTCGCGGACATTGTGTTTAATCTGGATTTTCTGGTCAAAATGCTGCTGCAAAGCTTGTTCCAGTTCTTTGCGATTCGGAATCTCGACATTCACAATCAATTCATTCGGCACTTCATCCGCCACCTGAAAATAGAAGTTCGCCATAAACTCTGACAACATTTCGCCCAAATCATCGCCCAGCATGTCAGGGAAATAAGCCTTACCGCCCAGCATTTTACCGTTGCGTACATGCATGATCTGCACACAGGTGACCCCTGCTTGGTAAGCAATCGCCAAAATATCTGCTTCACCTTTAATTTTATAAATGGCTTGTTGTGCCTGTACGTCACGTAACAGTGCCATACGATCCCGGTAAAACACCGCTTTTTCAAATTCGAGGGCCTCAGCCGCTGCTTCCATTTTCTGAATCAATTCCTGATTCAGCTCTCGGGTATCACCCTGTAAAAAGCGAATGGAATTATTCACATCTTCCTGATAATCCTCAGGACTGATCAACCCCACACAGGGTGCGGAACAGCGTTTGATTTGATACTGCAAACACGGACGCTTGCGCTGCGAAAAATAGCTATTTTCACACTGTCTGACATTAAACAGTTTTTGTAATACCAGCAAAGTATCACGAGCATTGTAGGCACTCGGATAGGGTCCAAAAAACTTGCCCACCTGATGTTTACCCTTGCCACGTCCGCTGGCAATGCGTGGATACGGTTTATCTGCCGAGATAAAGATATACACATAAGATTTATCATCGCGCAGCATAATATTGTAGGGTGGACGATGCAGCTTAATCAGGTTTTGCTCGAGCAACAGTGCTTCAGTTTCGGAACGTACCACCAAGGTTTCAATGTCATAAATCCGTGCCACCAACGCCTGTGTTTTCGGATGTTCGATGGTTTTGACAAAATAACTCGACACCCGATTTTTCAGATTCTTGGCTTTGCCGACATAGAGCAATTCACCCTCTTTGCCCAACATGCGGTACACACCCGGCAAGGTGGTCATATTGGCTAAAATCTTTTCGATATGTTCACGGGCGTTTTCGTTCACAGTGCGTTAAAACCTTGGAAAGTTATTCAATGATGTGGATGTGCAAAGCGACTTTTTCAAGCCACCCTGATCAATCCATTGCGCGTTGCTCATTAGCATTCGGAAAATGGATTTTTAATTTACAGCTCTAAAGTCAATTTCTCTGGAGGCTGCTCTTGTTTGACTTGCCCATACAAATCCATATGTTCATCGCCCCATGCTTTCAGTGCCATTAAAATCTCACGCAAACTCATGCCTAAAGGGGTCAAACTATATTCCACCTTGGGTGGTACCTGAGGATAGACTTGCCGGTGAATAATGCCATCTTCTTCTAACTCACGCAGTTGATTGGTCAGCATGCGTTGCGTCACATTTGGAATCCGTTTACGAATTTCACTAAAACGTAAAGTATGCTCGGTCAATAAATGCCATAAAATAATACTTTTCCACTTCCCGTCCAAAATACCAATTGCGGCTTCAACCGCACAACCTGGACTGCAATTAAAGCGTGAATGCTTTGCTTTACTCATTTCAATAGTATCCTTTTTTACACTATATGCGAAATTTAACCGTATAGACTGAATTTAAAACTACGCTAAGATTTTAATCATAAACCAATCTGAGATTAAAAATATGAAAGCTGTTGGATATTTACAGGCAGGTGATGCCGAGCAACTACAAGATTTTGAACTCCCAATGCCAACACCGAAAGACAGAGAGGTCTTGGTGGCAGTCAAAGCGGTTTCGGTCAATCCTGTGGATTGTAAAATCCGTACCCGCGTGTCCCCTGAACAAGGACAATACAAAGTACTCGGTTGGGATGCTGCAGGCGAAGTGGTCGACGTGGGTCCAGAAGTGGAACACTTTAAAGTCGGTGATCAGGTCTGGTATGCAGGCGACTTAACCAAAGCAGGTACCAATGCTGAGTTCCATGTGGTGGATGAACGTATTATCAGCCTGAAACCGCAAAATCTATCTTTTGCCGAAGCAGCAGCCTTGCCCCTCACCAGCATTACCGCATGGGAAATGTTGTTTGATCGCTTACAAGTGCAACAGCATGATCATCCTAATGAATCGATTCTGATTATTGGCGGTGCGGGTGGTGTCGGCTCTATGGCGATTCAATTACTGAAAGCCAAAACCCAGCTCAAGGTGATTGCCACTGCTTCTCGTCCTGAAACACAGGCTTGGGTTAAACAATTGGGTGCAGATGTCGTACTGGATCATCGCCAGTCTTTGCTTGAACAAATTCAGGCGCAAGGATTAACCGCACCTCGCTATGTCTTTTCCACCACTCATTCAGGCAGTTATCTGACTCAAATTGCAGAACTGATTGCGCCACAAGGACGGTTTGGTCTGATTGATGACCCTGAACAATTAGATATTAATGTGTTTAAACGGAAATCCATTGCGGTGCACTGGGAATTTATGTTTACCCGTTCCATGTTCCAAACTGCGGATATGTCTGCACAAGCCCATCTGCTGCAACAGGTTGCGCAATTGATTGAAACAGGGAAAATTAAAACCACCTTGAATCAGGTCATGGGCAGTATTAATGCCGCCAATATTCGTCAGGCACACCATGCGATCGAATCTGAACGCACGCAAGGCAAACTGGTACTTGAAGGGTTTTAAACAACAAAAGCCCTCATACTCTGAGTATGAGGGCTTTCAGCAACAGACTGAAATGAGCAGCAAATGAATTATGAGGGTTGCTGTAAAGCCTGACAAAAAGCGGTTTTATCTTTTGGTGAAACCAGTACAAATTTGGCTTTGCCTTCTTTTAGATAGTCGATGCGGAGGCGATCTAAAGACAGTGCAGGTGATGAAACCGAGTTATTGCTTGGGCTCACCTTTTGAATGGCAGATAAAGGAATTTTCCATGTCAAAAACATACAGGTGATGACCAATTGATCTGCTTTTATCCGATATTGTGTGTTCCACACAGGCCACCACAACACCGCAATGGTCAGCAAATAAGTCAATGTATGTACGGGATATTGTGCCACGGTGCCTTTGGCATACATGGTCAATAACAATTGAATCAACAAGCCTGTCATGGCAATGATAAAACCTAAAATCCACCAGTCTTTTTTTGAACGAAATTTTTGCATATTCTCCCCCATTTATCCTTATCTTACACAAAAAACACTCAGCTGTAAGATCAAGCAGCTCTGAATTTCAGACATAAAAAAACGTCCCGTAGGACGTTCTTGTTAAGCACACTTTAGAAAACATAGGGACGTACAAAGATCAGGAAGAAAATACCCAACATCAGGAACCATTTTAAGAAATAGTACAATTGGCGATTGGTTTTCTTCAGCGCTTTGGCTTTTAAACGACCTTGATAAACCGTTCCGAAAACTTTATTTAAACCACCAGTTTTGTCCCCTGTTTCATTCGGAGAACTGGCAGCCGTCATCACATTTTTACCAAACCAGTGGTTAAATTTCTGCATCAATCGGGTCTTTAACGGACGCTCAACATCGGCAAAGAAAATAATACGGTTTTGATCGGTTTTGTTTTCGGCATAGTGAATATAGGTTTCATCAAACACCACACTTTCACCATCGCGCCATGAATAACGTTGCCCATCAACATCAATAAAGCAGCGGTCATCATTCGGTGTAAGTAAACCCAAATGGTAACGCAATGAACCTGCATAAGGGTCACGGTGACGGACCAAACGGCTATCAGGTGCCAATTCGGTAAACATGGCAGCTTTAATGCTTGGCAAAGTTTTTAACAATGCTGTGGTTTTCGGACACAAGTCAGCTGCCGATGGATGCGCCGAGTCATACCATTTTAGGTAAAAACGCTTCCAGCCTGTTTTGAAAAATGAGTTAAATCCAAGATCATCATAACTACTCGATGCCTTGATGCCCCCACGTTCATACAACGCTTTGGCTTCATCTCGAATCATTTCCCAGTTTTCATCCAACACTTTCAAATCTTTAAAATATTGGGTTTCAATATACGGTTGATTTGGCACCTTAGAAAACAGGTACATTAAAAAGTTAATTGGGGCCAATAAGGTTGAATGGTCAAAAAATTGACGGTAAAAAGAATGACGCACTTTACCGCGATTTTGGATATATAACGCTGAAATCACAAAAATCGCCAAGATAATCCACTTAATCATACAGCACTCTTTTCATTGCTTCTGATGACCATGCCTTACAGCATGATCATGGGTCTAGACATTAATTTTGGCGAAATTCTATCAAATCTCTTGGAATTTTTCATGCCATCCAGATCAAGCTAAATCATCTCACGCCGAAATCCCTCCATTTTCATAGAATTTTTCTATACTCATTTCCGTCAGATTTTTTGTCTTTCACCTCATTGGAACTGCAATAAAATCACACCTCGCTACAGACTCAAATCTATCTGTTGTGATCCCCTCACTGGTTCATTCATCCTGTAGTACCTTCATCAGTTTAGCCCACAAAAAAACGCATGAATTAGTGGAAACTTCCAAAATCCAATTGACTTTTCTGACACAACTTGCATAGTGATGACTGGTTGTTTTTAATATTCAAAAAGTCCAAACAATCACGCAAGTCGTATAATTTTTTTATAAAAAACAGAAGCATCTAAATTGACGCAAATGGACCGCTTTCCCTACTCAATAATCTTTCATAGAAATGAAAATAAAATTGATGACCATTGCGTCACTGCTTGATACAACTTGTTTTGTTCTTTTTGGATATAGTTATCGTAAGATTAGCGAAGCATTCATGTGCGCAGAACAAGCGAACACGCTTCAAAACATCAACTTAGAAGTCCTCCAAAATAAAGGAGATCAGGCATGATCCACGCTGGCAATGCCATTACCGTCCAAATGCTTTCGGACGGAATTGCAGAATTCCGCTTTGACTTACAAGGTGAGTCGGTCAACAAATTTAACCGTGCAACGATTGAAGATTTTAAAGCTGCGATTGCTGCGGTAAAAGCAAATAGCGAAGTAAAAGGCTTAGTCGTTACTTCAGCGAAGTCTACTTTCATCGTTGGCGCAGACATCACAGAATTTGGTGAAAACTTCGCACAAGGTGAAAAAGCGATTATCGACTGGGCAATGCCAGTTCATGACATCTTCAACAGCTTTGAAGATTTAGATATTCCTAAAGTTGCTGCAATCAATGGTATGGCATTGGGCGGTGGTTTTGAAATGTGCTTGGTGTGTGACTACCGTGTCATGTCTGAACAAGCGCAAGTCGGCTTACCAGAAATCAAGCTCGGGATCTTCCCTGGTTTCGGTGGTACAGTTCGTTTAAGCCGCGTGATTGGTATCGACAACGCAGTTGAATGGATGGCAATGGCTGCACCGAAAAAACCTGCTGCTGCACTGAAAGATGGTGCAGTAGATGCGGTGGTTGCGGCTGATAAGCTTCAAGACGCGGCAATTGACTTGGTGAAACAAGCGCTTGCTGGTCGCGTAGACTGGAAAGCAAAACGTCAAGAAAAACTTGACCCAGTGAAGTTGAACCAACTTGAACAAATGATGGCGTTCAACACGGCGAAAGGTGCGGTTCTTGCAAAAGCAAACCCTGCACAATACCCAGCGCCAAAATTGATGTTGGATTCATTACAAGCAGGTGCAAGCCTTCCACGTAATGACGCATTAAAAGCAGAAGCTGAAGGCTTTGCCAAAGCAGCTGTTACACCACAAGCGGGTGCATTGATTGGTTTATTCATCAATGACCAAGTGGTGAAGAAAACTTCGAAAAAATATGAAAAAGGTGCTCACCCAGTGAACCAAGCGGCTGTATTAGGCGCGGGTATCATGGGTGGTGGTATTGCTTACCAAGCGGCAAGCAAAGGCACACCAATCATCATGAAAGACATTGGTAATCCACAACTTGCTTTGGGTATGAAAGAAGCCAATGGCTTACTGACCAAACAAGTTGAACGTAAGAAGATGAAGCCTGCTCAAATGGGTGAAACGCTTGCGCGCATCCGTCCAACTTTAAGCTATGACGAGTTTAAAGAAGTGGACATCGTGATTGAAGCGGTTACTGAGAACCCTAAAGTGAAGGGTATCGTACTGGCGGAAACTGAGAAAAATGTTCGTGAAAACACGATCATTGCATCAAACACCTCTACGATTTCAATCACTCGTTTGGCTGAAAGCTTACAACGTCCAGAAAACTTCGTAGGTATGCACTTCTTTAACCCAGTTCACATGATGCCATTGGTAGAAGTGATTCGTGGTGAGAAGACTTCTGATGAAGCAATTGCGACGACTGTGGTACTTGCTCAGAAAATGGGTAAAACGCCAATCGTTGTGAACGACTGCCCAGGTTTCTTGGTAAACCGCGTATTGTTCCCTTACTTTGGTGCATTTGACCTTCTTCTGAAAGACGGTGCAGACTTCCAGCAAGTTGACAAAGTGATGGAAAAATTCGGCTGGCCTATGGGTCCTGCTTACCTTATCGACGTGGTAGGTATCGACACAGGTGTTCACGGTGCAGAAGTGATGGCGGAAGGTTTCCCTGACCGTATGAAGCCAGATTTCAAAGGCGCGACTTTAACCATGTACGAAAACAAACGTCTTGGTCAAAAGAACGATGTTGGTTTCTATAAGTACGAACTCGACAAGAAAGGCAAGAAAGCAAAAACTGTTGATCCAGTGGCTTATGAACTTGTGGCATCTGTTGCAACTGCTGAAAAGCACGAATTCGATGCACAAGAAATCATTGACCGCATGATGCTTGCGTTCTGTAACGAAACTGTTCGTTGCTTGGAAGACAACATTGTTGCAACTGCTTCTGAAGCTGATATGGCGATGATTATGGGTGTAGGCTTCCCTCCATTCCGTGGTGGTCCGTGCCGTTACATCGACCAAACAGGTGTTGCTGAATACGTTGCGCTTTGTGACAAATATGCACACTTAGGTAAGGCTTATGAAGCGCCACAAATGTTGCGTGACATGGCTGCTAACAACAAAAAATTCTACGGTTAAGGAGCAACGTGAATGGCTACTTTAAATCCACGTGACGTTGTCATCGTTGATGGCGTACGTTCAGCAATGGGTAAAACCAAAAACGGTATGTTCCGCAATGTACGTGCTGACAGCTTATCTGCTGAATTGGTTCGTGCACTCGTTGCTCGTAACCAGTTTGATGTTAACGAAGTTGAAGACCTCATTTGGGGCTGTGTGAACCAAACTTTAGAGCAAGGTATGAACATTGCTCGTAACATTGGTTTATTGGCAGACCTTCCAAAAACTGTTGCAGGTCAAACTGTAAACCGTCTTTGTGGTTCTTCTATGCAAGCGCTTCATACTGCTGCTGCACAGATCGCAACGAATCAAGGTGACATCTTCATCATTGGTGGTGTTGAGCACATGGGTCACGTGGGTATGATGCACGGCATCGACCTGAACCCAGAAGCGTCTAAACACTATGCAAAAGCATCGAACATGATGGGCTTAACTGCTGAAATGTTAGGTCGTATGAACAACATTACGCGTGAAGAACAAGATGCGTTTGGTGTTGAATCTCACCGTCGTGCTTGGGCTGCAACGCAAGAAGGTCGTTTCAAAAACGAAATCGTAGGGGTTGAAGGTCATGATGCGAATGGCTTTAAAATCCTGTGCGACATCGACGAAGTAATTCGTCCAGATGCGAACCTTGAAGCGTTCAAAGCATTACGTCCTGTGTTCGACCCTAAAGGTGGTTCGGTTACTGCGGCAACGTCTTCTGCTCTTTCTGATGGTGCATCTGCAATGTTGTTGATGTCTGCTGAACGTGCTCAAGCTTTAGGTCTTAAGCCACGCGCTGTGATTCGCTCTATGGCGGTTGCAGGTTGTGATGCAGCGATCATGGGTTACGGTCCTGTTCCTGCAACACAAAAAGCGCTTAAACGTGCTGGTTTAACTATGGCGGATATTCAAACCATCGAGTTAAACGAAGCGTTTGCTGCTCAAGGCTTATCAGTGATGAAAGGCTTAGGCGTGTATGACAAGCAAGACATGATTAACTTGAATGGTGGTGCGATTGCGTTGGGTCACCCATTGGGTTGCTCTGGTGCGCGTATCACAACAACCTTGTTGAACGTAATGGAACAGCAAGATACACAAATCGGTCTTGCGACGATGTGTATCGGTCTTGGTCAAGGTATCGCGACAATTATCGAACGTGTTTAATGTTTAATTAAATACTAAGATAAAAAGAAACCCCGCTTATTGCGGGGTTTTCTTTTTATTTTAAAAATTATTCCCAATTTGGGAATAATAAGTTAAAGTATTCCCAAATTGGGAATTTTTATTTTAAGAGCTTTATGAGAATACTGGGGAAAGCAAATAGAAGCCATTTATCCGAGATAGCACTCAAGTGGATTTCTATTTTTGAAAATGAAGTTTTACAGGCTTCATGGCGCAGACCAGAAGATATTTTCAAAATGTATCCTCGTATGGAGCATGTCCAAGATAAGCTTTACAGAATCTCGATCTTAGATACGAATCTATATTTGATTCTTAAAATATGTCTTTCCAATGAAATTATTGTTATTAAAGAAGTTAAGAGTTCAGATTAATGTCTACTGAGATGAAGGTCATCCGTACAGAAGAGCAATACAGAGCTTACTTAGAGCAGGTTGAAGCTTTAATGGATGTAGATACATCTAAAGATCAAGCTGCCAAAGATCGCTTAGACTTACTATGTTTACTCGTTCAAGATTATGAAACCAGACACTTTCAATTAGATATCCCTGATCCGATTGATGCGATCCTTTTTCGTATGAAGGAATTAAATCTTAAACAAGCTGAATTAGCCCCCTATTT
The DNA here is from genome assembly GCF_022601715.1 of Acinetobacter zhairuonensis. Classification (GTDB taxonomy): domain Bacteria; phylum Pseudomonadota; class Gammaproteobacteria; order Pseudomonadales; family Moraxellaceae; genus Acinetobacter. Next base: position 27,533 of record NZ_JAKVIM010000022.1, read on the forward strand.
TGGTACAACTAGTCGTGTTTCAGAAGTTTTAAATGGAAAACGAAAACTCACAGTGGAAATGATAAGGGCTATTTCAATAGGTTTAAATATACCTGTTGAAACATTAATAGCTCCTTCTCAAGCAGGAAGTTCTTCTGATTCTGAAATTGATTGGAAGAAATTTCCAATTAAAGAGATGGAAAATAGAGGATGGATTAAAATTCCGAGTAAGGAAAAAATTGCAGAAACACTCAGTGCATATTTAGCTAGCAGTGGTTTGAACTTTGCCTCAACCTCATATAAACGCACTCTTAATGGTGAAGCATATTCACCCAATACAAAGTTTGCATTACATGCTTGGCTTTCTAGAGTCGTTCAAAAAAGTAGACATAAAAAAGAAGAGAATTATCCATTTCAGAAGGAACTTATTACTAAAGATTTTTTAAGAGAAATTGCTCAATTAAGCTGGTTAGAAAACGGCCCTGTCTTAGCTATTAAAAAACTTAAAAAAACTGGTATCTCGGTTGTCATCGAACCACATTTAAAAGGCACAAGAGTTGATGGTGCTTGCTTAAAAGATACTGATGGAAAACCTATTATAGCTCTTTCTCTAAGATACGATAGATTAGACAACTTCTGGTTTACCCTACTACATGAATTGGCTCATGTAATGAAGCATTTAGATTATAACGATACATTTGTCGATGATCTTGAGCATAATTCTACTGATCAGAAAGAAGCTGAAGCAAATCGACTAGCTAGAGAAGCCTTCATTCCTAGAGGTATATGGAAAACTAGTGATGCTTTCTTAAATCCAAAGCGAGAAAATATTTACGCTTTGGCAAATGAACTAAGAATTCATCCTGCAATTATTGCAGGGCGTCTAAGAAGTGAACTAAATGATTACACAATCTTTAATGATCTTTTAGGACAAAATGAAGTGAAAAAAATTTTTACTGCGGAATTAACTCATATGGAGTAACTTAAATGAATCCCCTACATACATATTTTCCAATTTTTCCAGCTAAACGTGGTGAATTCAATGCATTGTCGCATCTTCAAGTTGAAGATTTGAAACATGTAATGCCAATTTTTGAAATTCCTGTAGGGGATTGGGACAAAACTTCGAAAGAACTATTTATTGATAAAAAAATTAAAGCTTTAACGAACTTAGTTAAAAAAACTAAAATTTCTACATTAGCTATAGATACTTATTATTACAGCATAACTGATCAAATTTTAGAAAATGGCAGACATGTTTATGAATATGCATATCAATCTTTAAAGCAACAAAAAATTAATTTAATACCTGTAATTGGGTATGATCGTTGGTTCAATAGCATTGATTCTACCTACCGAACCACGATCTCAAAAATGGAGTTTAATAATGCTCCTTATTTCATTATTCGCTTAGATGGTGAAGCTTTAGATGATTGTGACGAACCTGATTATTTCTTAGAACAAATTGAACATATCTTTCATGGTTTAAAAACAAATGCTGAAAATTGCTTACTACTTGTGGACTTAAAAAGTGTCGTTAAAAAATCACTTCCAGATTTAATCAGTATGACTGAAAAAATCACTGAGGTTCTTAGTAGCTTAAATCCTCTTTCTATCGTTATTAGCGGCTCAAGTATTCCTGAAACAATTGATAAAGCGGTAGATGAACCTGATAGTTGCGGTCTCTGGTTAAGAAAAGAATCTCTAATTTGGCAAAATTTAATAACAGTATTTCCTAAAATTTCTTTTAAATACAGTGATTATGGAGTTAAAGCACCTAGCGGAAAAGAAAGTGTTCCTGCTGGTGATAATGCAAATGGTAAAATCCGCTATACCACAGAGAATCACTACTATATTGCGAGAGGACATAAAATTGGAATTGATCATAACTTCTCACAAATGCACAGCTTAGCAACGAAAATAGTTAGTTCTTCATATTTTGAAGATGATCCATCTAGTTGGGCTGATAATGAGATCAAAAAAGCAAGTAACCGAGAACGCACTTCAGGAAATCATGAAACTTGGATAACAATTGATACAAATCGTCATATTCAACATGTTCTTGAAGAAATTAATCACAAAATATTTGTATAGCAGCCATTTAAATTAAGAATGAGATGTAGAAACATGTCTCATTCTTTTTTAACTCAATGAGCTTCATTAATCCTACACTCTCTGTCCCAATAACGTCGAAAAATGCGGCTTAATCCAATTGCTGTTCATCGACCCGATGTAAACGACCTACATTTTCATTGTATTTCACAACGTTCCAGCCCTCATACAAAGCATTTAATTCCCCAGTTTTAAATGCAAAAGGGAAGTCAGGCTATACAGGAATATCATAGATATCCATCACATATAAAATCAACTTTAAAGTATTACTATCCGTTTCTTGTTGCATCTATTTATTCAATTGAAGAAAAAAGCTTTTACAATCATTTGAATCTTTTAATGATAGGCTTAAGAACAATAAAAAATCTGCTTTATAAATTCTTAATGATTCGGAGTGACGGATGTTTTCATCACCAGTTAAAACCCTCATTGGTGTAGGCATAATCGCTACACTTTTCACAGGCTGTGCTACCAAAACCCTCATCACCAAAGACAATAAAACTTACACCCGTTCTAACAAAGTCACCTTAGTGGAAGATCAAGTGGTCGCGTTCGGTAAACCCTCCCAAGCACTCACCACTCTACCTGCCAACAGCTTGGTCATTGCAGGGCAAAAGAATAGCTACATATTGACCCAAGGCAGTGCTCAGTTCGTCACGCTCATCACCAAACTCGAACCGAAAAATATTCAAATGACCAAAACACTCGATTTCTATTCAGAAAAAAATGATGGTCATTTCACAGGTACACTACCGCTGTCTTATATCAAACTCAAAGAAGACATCAGTAAAAAAGACCTCGAATTCTTTATCGAAAATGGCGCAAAAGAATGTTCGACTGTCAGTGATGAACGTATGCTGGCACAGCGTTTCTGTTTCGATATTCCCTTAGCAGGTGTGGTTTACCCTGCTGCAAATAATCTGAACAGCTTAAAACCACTGAGCAAGCCGTATCAGGTCAGTATTTATAGCTATCAGGAAGAAAGCTATCAGTCCAAATCCAGCCTGAATCCTTTTGAAAAACTGGTTCTGCTGCCCTTTGCTGTTGCCATTGATGTGATTAGCCTGCCGTTTCAGGCTGCCGAAAAAATCTTTGATTAATCTCAAGCGATGAAGTCCATACAGCGAAGTATGGACTTCTTTTTAGCAATGAACATCAAGCCGCCAATAATGCCTTTGCTGCTGCGCGATGCTTGAATTTCAATTCCTCTAAATCCAGTCCCTGAATCTGTCCTGCTTTGACTTGCCACTGCCCTGCCACCATCACATGTTCCGCTTTGTCGGCACCACATAACAGTAAAGCGGCAATCGGGTCATGACTGCCTGAAAACTTCAAATCATCCAGTTTATAGCACGCCAAATCTGCCTGAAAGTTGGGTGCCAACTGTCCTAATTCCTGACCACGTCCCAATAATTGTGCAGAGCCTTGCGTCCCCCAACTGAGTGCCAATTCTGGGGTAATCTGCTCCGCCCCATATTTCAAACGCTGTAAATACAAGGCTTGGCGGGCCTCTAAAATTAAGTTCGAAGCATCACCTGATGCAGAACCATCAACGCCCAAACCAATTTTTGCACCTGCTTGCATTAAATCCAGCGTAGGGCAAATACCCGAAGCCAAACGCATATTCGAATGTGGGCAATGGCAGATGCCGACTCCCGCCTGTCCCAAGCGTTGAATTTCATCGGCATTGAAATGGATGCCGTGCGCTAACCACGTGCGTGCATTTAACCAACCCACACTTTCCAGATAATCCACAGTACGCATGCCGAATTTTTCTAAGCAGAAGGCTTCTTCATCGAGGGTTTCTGCCAAATGGGTATGCAATCGCACATCCAACTGTTCTGCAAGTTGCGCACTTTCACGCATAATTTCAGGTGTGACCGAAAAAGGCGAACACGGTGCAAGTGCAATATTGACCATCGCCTCTGCACCGCGTTGATGATAACGCTGCACCAGACGTTCGCTGTCTTGCAGAATAGTGTCCATGGCTTGTACGGTATGTTGTGGAGGTAAACCACCCTGTTCCTGTCCCAAGCTCATCGAGCCACGCGTCAGCATCACGCGCATCCCCAATTGCTGTGCTGCCTGTACTTGAATATCAATGGCATCGGTGAGTTGCTGCGGGAATAAATAATGATGATCGGCGGCAAAGGTACAGCCCGAAAGCAGCAATTCGGCTAACGCCACTTGGGTCGCCAAATGCAGTTGTTCAGGATTTAGTTTTGCCCAGACAGGATATAAGTTCACTAACCAAGGAAATAAAGGCACATTGACCACAGGTGCCCAAGCACGAGTTAAGGTTTGGTAAAAATGATGATGGCTGTTGATCAAGCCTGGAATAATCACCAAATCCTTGGCATCAAAAACTTCATCACACGGCAGACTTGGCAGCTGGTCTTTGCCGAGCAGCTCGACAATTTTTTGATCCTGAATCACGAGACCATTTCGAGCATCCAGTTGATTGCCCGTAAAAATTGCCAGCGGTTGTTTAATCCAAATTCTTTTATGTGTGAGCGTTGTCATGCAAAGTTTGATTTCATCCATAAGGGAAACTCAAACAAGCAAAAAACAGACCATCCAGTCAAAACTAGAGGCTTTCACCTAGTGCAACAGCTCTTCCATCAACCACGCCATGTATTTCTCTTTGTCCATAAACTCAGGGGCATTGCCTGTATCTAGACTGAAATACTGACGATTAAACTCAATCACAATTTGTTCGGTATGGTGCCAGTCTTCAATCAAGCGAAAATACTGGCTAAAGAAGAAACGGTTTTTGCCCCAATTACTTAAACTTTCCAGTTTGGGATAGGCTTTATTTTCTAAAAACTCTGCATACACCTGTTGAATATCATCAAAGACCTGAATGGTTTTCATTGCTGTACCTGCTTTAAATCTGATGCGTGAATGTGTTCAACAGCTTCAATTTAACGCAGTTATCTTTAAGTTGCATGACAGTATCAGCTACCGCTTAATCATGCTTTTGTTGCAGTGCTTGCTTATTTTGCTGCTGAATCTGCTGCATCTGGGTATTCAGTTTCACAACTTCTTGATACAGCGTATTAAATTGTTTTAATGCAGCATCGTCATAAAACATAAAAGTGTTGTTTTTACTTTGCCAACGGTTATTTTTCAAGACCAGAAAAATCTGATCCGCTTTTTCCAGTACCTGTTTTTCAATTTCAAATAAAGCCAGTGCTTCATTCTGTTTTACACTTTCGCGCAAATTCTCTACCAGTTGCTGGCGATAACGCGATTGAATCGGTAATTGTTTCGCCTGTTCCAAGGCATTCTGCTGCGCTTGCTCAATTTTGACTTGATATTCGGTCGCCAAGGCATGCGCCTGCTGTAACATCATGTCGGTTTCTTGATAATTCTGCTTTTTATCTTTGCTTAATCGTTCAATATTTAAAAACTCATCCCAGTGAATCGCTTTTAATTCGCGTAAGTAGGCATTGCGCGCTTCCGCACTTTGAATCATTTGGCTCAAGACAAAATTCGCCATAACCTCATAATCACCTTGTAAGCGCGAGTCAGTCACATCCACATCAATGGGGGTGTTCCAGTCCTTGGCTTGCGCATAAATCAGGTCGGTTTTTTCATATAAAACCTTTTGATATTGCTCAAGTTGTTTTGATTCTTGTTGTTGCACATGGTATTGATAAAATAATCCACCAAATACGGCAGCCGTTGCCAAACCTAAAATCAGAAAGATACGTGGCATAGTTCGCTCCGACACCCTTTGGCTCTATCATAGCCTGAATAAGACAGCACCTGCTGGTTTTTTATACAAAATCAACTTTATCTAGCTGAATGCCACACCTTGCCCTGCAATTTTGGATTGAGCATGAAGGATTAAGCGAATTTATGTGAATTCCCTTTAAAATTTTGCTGATCGCCCCCATGTTTATTTTCAATTGAAAATTAGAGATTATTCATGCGCGTTGATATCTGGTCTGATGTAGTTTGTCCTTTTTGCTATATTGGAAAAAAACGTTTAGAAGCTGCTGCTGAACAAGCAGGTGTCGAACTTGAAGTGCATTGGCACAGTTTTGAACTTGACCCAGAAGCACCTCTACGCCAAGAGATTTCAAACTCAGAACGCCTGGCGCAAAAATATGGTCGTACCCTTGCGGAAGTCGAAGAAATGCAACGTAATATTGCTGCTATGGCGAAGGAAGAAGGTATTGAGTTTAATTGGGAAAATGCCAATTCAGGCAATACCTTCAATGCACACCGTATTATTCATATGGCACAAAGCAAAGGCTTAGGCTCAGAAGCCAAAGAAGCGTTCTTTTACAGCTATATGACGCAAGGTTTGGCGATTGGCGAACGTGAAACCCTAGAAGATGTTGCAGCACGTATTGGACTCAATCCTGTGGAAGTTGAGGATGTGCTGAATTCGGATGAATACGCTGACTTTGTAAAATTTGATCAGGAAGTTGCGCGTGATCAACTCAAAGTTACCGGTGTCCCATTTTTTGTATTTGACCAAAGAGTTGCATTAGCGGGGGCTCAACCACGCGAAGTCTTCTTACAAGTACTGGACAAAGCCCTTGAAACAGCAGCCGCAGCCGCAGCAGATCAATGTGATGTCGATGGTCAATGTGACTCAGCTTCTGAACAAACAAAATAAGCTTCAATGACCTGATGCGTGATTCAAAAAATCTCCTGTTTTAAAACGCAGGAGATTTTTTTCGCCTATCGTCTTGTAATCCTGATTTAAAGAATGTTGGCAACCTAATCTCTACCAAACATACATTCCGCTTAATGAACATCACCGTTCAATTGCATAAGCCCTATGCGGATAGCACAGGAAACAAACACGGCTTACATTCTGCTCAGCTAGGCTAAAACCTCATTCTAGTTACCGCTCGTTAACATGAGGTCGATATGAATATGCAACAAAATCCAGAACAAACTGCTGTATCCGAAACTACAACCGATTTAAGCCGAGCACGATCACAGAACAAATCCCGAAAATCCAGAATCTCACCCGTCTTAACAGGTGCAATTATGGGCGCCATCGCAGGACGTTTTATGCCTAAACTCAGCCCATTTTCAGGTGCTGTGCTGGGCATGATCAGCAGCAAAATGTATCAAAAGCATTACACTCAGCCCCGTTAAGCTGTTTATTTTTCAACATTTTTCCTGATTCTCCAGATTGCCTTAAATGCTAAGGCAATCTTAGAGTAAAAACTCTATAATATTGATTTATAACAATAAATTAACTGACCAGTCATCTTTTTTAGACCTGCTAGCTCTCCCAAACTGATTGTTTTTTGATAGCATAGCTTGGTTTTTATTTCTCCTTATCCATTTTGGATAATCTCTCCTCAAGGTGATTTTTATGTCAATCATGAAATCTATTCTGACTATTGCTGCATTTACAATTTCTGCTCAAGTTTCTGCGCAAGTAGTATTCGTACCAAACTTCCCTGTGCAGCAAGAGACGAAAGCACAAACTTCTACAGCAACGCCAACTGATCATACAGCGCAAGAGACTTCTGCTCCTGCAAAAAATGCGGCATAAAACTTTTCGTTTTAAATGCTGAACCCAATAGCCCCAATGGGGCTATTTTTTATTCCAGCTTTACAAGGACTGTATGAGCTAGTCAACGCGCTCTCGCATTCATCATTACAATGTTTAGTTCGGCTTAACGGTATTAAAAAAGAATTGTTACGAATATTTTTCATCAAAAATTTTAAATAAATGTCATATTCAATTAAAAATGCGTCAAATATGACAAAATTTTTCATGCTTTTTTCCTTTAAATCCATATAATCAAATGATCTAGGAGCATAGATTAAAGAGTTTGATTTCATGCAGATGCAAGATATTCAGGATCTGATTCAAGGACAACTTCCCCCACACGCCATCAATTTAGATGAATTGATTGCCATGGCAGAACGTTATCCGCAACATACCTCAACGGAATATAAATTATTAGAAATAGCAGCCAATATTGTTTTGGCCAGTTATTTAGACAAGGCACAACAGCATCTATAAAGTAAGACTATGAATGTTTTAGAAAAAGCTCAATTAGCCAAGGAATTACAAAGTCTTATTTATGGCTTAGATCAACGTGCATTATCTTTTTTTGAGATTGCTAAATCTAAAAGTCGTCTAAAAGAAATCTTTTTAAGTTGTGATGAACCTATTTTTAAAAAACAGATTTTAAATTTCAAATGTCAGATGCAGCCTGAGTTAACCGCTCATGAGTTTGCAAATCAATCGATGTATGCCAAGTCTTTTCGAGGCGTTTTCCTGACCGATCATGAGTTAGAACGCACGCTGGAACAACATTCTGAAATGGGCTGGGCCATTTTATATCAAGCAGATTTAGGCTATCAGATCTGGTATATTCCTGCCCCTCGTCGTGCGGCGCTCATTAGCGATTGGGATGGACTCGAACAAAATTATGAATGGATGTTAGAGCAACAGGAAATTTACCATGGACTTAAAACTGATGCTGAACTGAGTGTAGAAGCTGTAGAAAATACAAAAAGTTTTAAAATGAGTAAAAAGCGGATAGCGAATAGTACACCGCAACACCGCATTTCCGAGTTTTCAAACGCTGTTCTGTCTGAACAAACCCAGCAAACTCCTTTTTCGCCAGACTCCGCAGGGAAGACTCAATTATTGCCACAGACTGAGCATTCTCACCGTCTACAGCATCAATCAAAACCAGCGGTCACATCTGCAGACATTCGTAGCTTATTAAATACCACGGATCCAAAACAAATCCTGCCACAAGTGGTCGAACTTGGACAATGGAAATGTCGTTTAACCGCATTACAGTTTCCGCAGGCGCAAGAATATAAACTTTGCTGTTTAACCGTGGAAAATGTGCCTGAATTAATGCCACTATTGGAATTGATGATTTCCGCCTCTGCTTTAGAACAATATGTCAATCAACCTGTATATTTGGCTGAACAAGTCAATGCACAGGGTCGCTTTGTTAAATATCTTGCCATTCTAGGTGCCGAAGATCAGTTACATGCCATTCGCTTAGGCAACGTTGTTAGCCAGCATTATGCCTATGAAATTTCAGCATTAAAGCTACTGCCGAATGAACAAAAACTGAAACAGTGCAAGACCACTGAACAGTTGTTTGAGTTATATCATGAGCAGGCACAATTGGTCTGGAACACAGAAAATTATCATCCGTTTATTCCTGCGAAATGCGTGCAAAAGCAAAAATTTATTGCCTTTGATGAATCACCAGCAAATTATGCGACGCCTTTAATACTCCTGAAAGAACGCCAGAAAATTCGAATCATTCATGGTCATGCGCGACTACAGTTATCGCATGAAGATATTGCCTACCCGTTTATTCTGCTGGATCGAAATCAAGGGGTTTCATGGCAATTGATTCAAAGCATTATTCAGACGCTGCCACAGCCCATTTCAGCATCAAAATTGCATGATGCGATTGAAAAGCACATCAGCAGTTAATTTATTTTATTTTGTAGCAAAAGCTTGATTTTCATCCCTAAAATTCACCAAACTTGTGAAGTAAATTTAGAATAAAAGATCATGATAATGCCTACAATCAGAACAACTTTTACCCAGCCACTTGTTTTGATGGTTGCCTTGGGGATGGGGCAAACCTCAAGCTGGGCAAATACAAGTGAAGTACAAGAAGCCACCCCAGCTTCACCTCCTTATACCATCGAACAGGCACCGCCTCCTGAGGAGAGCTTGTTCTATACCATTCCTCGTTGGATTGATTCCACACCTACCGTGCTGCCTGAACAGTCAGATGAACAAATCGTGCCATCGACTGTTGCCACGGAAAACCAAACTTGGATTGACCGTAAGCAAAAGCAAATTCGTAATTGGGCGGATGATACTTCGCAGAACATCGATGGCTGGTTTGGGAATGATAATACCGACACGCCTGCATCTGCTACCTTAAGGGTATTAATTGATAACCGCTGGAATAAATACGATGAATACGACATTAAACCGCGTATTCGCGGGAAAATCAGTTTACCCAATTTAGAAAAGAGACTCAGTCTGGTCTTCGGGGATGACTCTCTGGATAACGAATTACCGAATAATGTCGCCATTACCAATGAAAATCCGCCTAGCCCAGACAATGACAAAGCCTATGACCGTCGTCAAAACCGTGATGCCAATAGCTCCTTTGCCCTTCGTTGGTCAGATATTTCCAAACGCTTACCCTTTGAAACTGACTTTGATATCGGTCTACGTTCAGGCGATGACATTTACATGCGTTTGAAAGCAGAAAAAGATTGGACGCTAGAGAATGACTTCTTCTTTCACGCAGAACAAATTTACCGTTACGGTATCGATAGCGAGAACTATCTAAGAACCAACTTGGAATTGACGCATGCACGTCCCGATGAAGCCTTTTTAAGTGACCAATTCAGCCTCACCTATGCCGATGTGCAAAAAGATGATTTCATTTGGGATAACTATGCCTTCCGCCAACATCAATTCTTTCAAGGTAATCAATTTAACTATGGACTCTATACAGGTGGCTATCTAGATAATTCAGATTTACGTCTAAACAGCTGGGGACCTTTTGTCTCTTGGCGTCAACCTCTGTGGCGTGAATGGTTCTATGTGCAAACCGATCTCAATTACTACAACGATCACCGTGCTGACCGAGATCACTATTTCAGTACACTGATCCGTTTAGAAGCACTGTTTTAAGTGCGCTTGTGGATAACTTCGCATTTATCCACACCAGTAGTCATCCAATAAAAAAGGCAACCTCGAACAGGTTGCCTTTATGCATCAGTTCTAGTCTTATTTAAGCAGTAACTGATTAATACGCTTCACATATTCAGCAGGATTTTCTGGTAACCCACCTTCTGCAATCACGGCCTGATCAAAAATCACATTGGCAAGATCTTCAAAATGGTTGCTACCATCGAGTTTTTTCACCAAAGGATGCTCTGGGTTAATTTCCAGAATTGGCTTACTTTCAGGTACCGCTTGACCTGCTTGTTTCAACATACGAATCAATTGTGGAGAAAGCTCGCCTTCACTGGTCACCAAACATGCAGGTGAGTCCACCAAACGTGTGGTCACGCGAACTTCTTTGGTTTTGGCTTTTAAGGCATCGGATAATTTATCCACCACAGGTTTAAATTGCTCTGCGGCAGCCTCAAGTGCTTTCTTCTCTTCAGCATCTTGCAAGTCGCCTAAATCGACTGCGCCTTTAGATACATTTTGCATTGGCGTACCATCGAAGTCCTGAACAAAATTCATTGCCCATTCATCTACACGGTCAGCCATCAATAACACTTCAATGCCTTTTTTCTTGAACAGCTCTAATTGTGGCGAGTTCTTCGCAGCATTCAAACTGTCCGCAGTCACGTAATAAATGGCTTTCTGCCCTTCTTTCATGCGCGCTTTGTAGTCTGCCAAAGAAGTGCCGATCTCATCATTCGTCGACGTCGCAAAACGTAATAACTTTAAGATACGCTCGCGGTTACCAAAGTCTTCACCCAAACCTTCTTTCAAGACCGAACCAAATTCAGCATAGAAAGTTTTGAATTTCTCTTGATCTTGTGCATCTTCCGACTTCGCCAAACCATCCAGCACCGTTAAAATACGACGCGCATTGCCTTCGCGAATGGTTTTAACATCACGGCTCTCTTGCAACAATTCACGGCTAACATTCAGCGGTAAATCTGCACTATCCACCACACCTTGTACAAAGCGGAGATAGTTTGGAATTAAATTATCCGCATCATCCATAATAAAGACACGCTTCACATACAGCTTGATGCCTGCCTTGGCTTCACGCGTGAAAATGTCATGCGGTGCTTTGCTTGGAATGTACAACAACTGCGTATATTCAGTACTGCCTTCGACACGATTATGTGCCCATGCCAATGGTGCATCAAAATCATGGCTTAAGTTCTTATAGAATTCGATATACTGCTCTTCAGTGACTTCACTTTTGCTGCGGGTCCATAAGGCACTCGCCGAGTTAATCGCTTCCCACTCATCGGTTTTGACCATCTTCCCGCCTTTCGGTGTTTCACCTTCGGCTACTTCTTCTTCCTGCCAAATTTCTTTCTGCATTTCAATTGGCAAGCTGATATGGTCTGAGTATTTATTGATGATTTGCTTAACTTTATAGCTTTCTAAATAGTCCAAAGCATCTTCACGTAAGTGCAGAATAATGTCTGTACCACGGGTTGCCTTTGCAATTTGTTCAACTTCAAAATCACCTGTACCGCCACTAATCCAGCGCACCGCTTCACTCTCAGGCGTACCTGCATGACGTGATTCAACCGTGATCTTATCCGCCACAATAAAGCCCGAATAGAAACCCACCCCAAACTGACCAATTAATTGTGCATCGGCTTTTTGATCCCCTGTGAGCTTCGACATGAAGTCTTTGGTGCCCGACTTGGCAATAGTACCGAGATTATCAATCGCTTCTTGTTGCGTTAGACCAATTCCGTTATCTGAAATGGTCAGGGTTTTGTTTTCTTTATCCAAAATCACGCGGACATGTAAGTTCGGATCATTTTCGTAAAACTCAGGATGATTAATCCCTTCAAAGCGTAATTTATCGCAGGCATCTGAAGCATTCGAAATTAACTCACGCAAAAAGATTTCTGGGTTTGAATAAAGTGAGTGAGTCACCAAATGGAGTAATTGTGCCACTTCAGCCTGAAAGCTATGTTTTTGTGTATTGTGTTCGCTCATACAACCTTCCTCGAATTCATTCACACAGTGTTTTTATCAGATGCTTTATGAATTGGAGTGACTCAATGATTTTTCAATAGCAATCGCGCTTTTTTTCAGCAGTTATCAATTTTTAATAAGGCCCACGTAGATAAATCTGCTGCAAATATAAATCTAGCCGTTGTTGGCGCATGGCATAAACATCACTTAAACAGCCTGAATTGTCGCGACACTGATTGCGTAAACGTAACCATTTCACCTGTTCATCCCGAATCATTGAGCGTGTCCCCATTGGAACCAAACGTTTTAAAATGTGATAGGTCGTTGCCATCTTGACATCTGCATCATTAAGACTAGGCTGAGTACAAATCTGATGTTCGGTCAATGTTTCAGCACGCGAACAGTCAAAACTGGCTGCAAATGAACTTAAAGGGGTTAACCCGACAACAAGTAAAATTATTCTTAAAATTGACATATGCTTTCTAAACTTTATTTTTACCATTCAATTTAAACAAAATCATAAGCTTAAAATGTAATATTTTGCATCTACTTGGTGAGTGATTGTTGTCTTAACCACAGAAAAATCAGGTAGAAAAAAACCCCATCAAATGATGAGGTTTTAGCGCTGTTATTATTATTCTTATTTTTATTGCTTAGAATTTATAGCTATAACCGATGGTGTAAACCATTGGATCAATATCTAAATCAAATTTAATTGGCGTATTTTCTACACGAACTTCTGGGCTAATTTGTGCATAACGTGCATCTACAAATACGCCCCAGTTTTTTGCATCGGCTGGTTGGTAATTAAAACCAATTTGACCAGCAAAACCATAATCGTCTTTGACTTTCACTGATGCACCTGAAAGAGCACCTTTAGTTTCTTCATCCCATACAATGAATGCCATACCACCGACACCAATATAAGGTGTAAAACGGGTTGAATTTTTAAAGTTATATTTAACAGTTAGTGTTGGCGGCAAATGCTTAATTTTAACTGCATTTTCACCCTCAATTGACACATCATGGTTGACTGGAGCAGCCAATAATAATTCAGCAGAAATAGGAGAATCGCCAAAAAAGTACTCTACTGAAGGGGTAAATGCCAATTCACTCTCTGCTTTTACAACACCAACACCAGCAACCGCTGTATCTTGAGTTGGAGCAATTGCAGATGCCCCTACTTTTGCTTGCCAACCACCTGCCATCGCAGATGCAGAAATCCCCATTAAAGCAATAAGAGCAACTTGTTTTAACATATTAAAGCAACCTCTATAATAAAAATCTTAACGCTTAATTAATATTAAACAAGTCTGTTATTAATATGCAACACTTATTAAATAATATAAATACATTTTATTTTTAAATATCTGATTAATATTGTTATTTATTTTAATTTGACCAATATGGTTGGTATTTAAAACCAACCATATTAATCAGATATTTATTATTATATCCAGAGCATATTACTCAAGTTTTTATTATAAATATATTCCAAATACATTTTAAATATATCTATTAATTTATCAAAATAAAATAGATTAAAATACTCAGAATTTAATTAAAGTACCATCGCGGCAATCCAGCCAAACACCAATAATGGAATATTAAAATGTATAAAAGTTGGCACGACGCTATCCCGCATGTGATCGTGTTGACCATCCATATTTAAACCCGAGGTTGGACCTAAAGTAGAATCGGAGGCTGGAGAACCTGCATCACCAAGCGCAGCAGCCGTCCCAATAATGGCAATGGTCGCTGCTGGACTGAAACCAAATTGAATACAGAGCGGTACATAAATAATCGCTAAAATTGGTACGGTAGAGAAAGAAGAACCAATCCCTAAAGTAATCAATAAGCCAATCATCAGCATAAGGAAAGCCGCAAATGCCTTGCTATTACCAATCCACTCTACCGATGCTTCCACCAAAGCAGGAACCTGATTGGTCGCTTCAATGACCGCTGCAAAACCCTGTGCAGCAATCATAATAAAGCCAATTAAAGCCATCATGCGCATACCACTAATGATGACATCATCCGCTTCTTTCCATTTGAAAATGCCCGCACAGCTTAAAATAGCAACCCCAACCAGACCCGCGAGAATCATGGAGTCCGAATACAGCTGTACCGCCAATGTCGCAATCACAGCAAATGCGGCCATCCACAAGGTAAATTGGGCGATTTGCGGTTTACCATCATGGCTTTGATTGACATCCGATGAAATACGGTGAATGGTATTTCCGACTTCTAAATCTTCATAGACACGCGGTTTACGGTAGCTAAAAAATACAGCTGTTAATAAACCCAAGAACATGCCCGATACAGGAATAATCATCGCATGCGGAATTTGCTCATTGGTAATGGAAAAACCATAAGGCTTACCAAAGGTATTGATGTTATGCGCCAAAATGTCATTTAAGAAAATGGCACCAAAACCAACAGGCAAGCACATATAGGTTGCCACCAGACCAAATGTCAGAAGACATGCAACTGCACGACGGTCTAATTTCAAGTGGTTAAATACACTTAACAAAGGTGGAATCAACACAGGAATAAATGCGATATGCACAGGAATTAAGTTCTGCGAAAACACTGCCGCTAAAGCCACAGTAAAAAAGATCACATATTTCACTTTGGTTTGAGCTTTGTGATCTGCTTCATTCTTCACTGTTTTGATGAGTTTATAGGCCAGTAAATCTGGTAAACCCGAACGTGCCAAAGCCAATGCAAATGCACCCAATATGCCATAGGCTAAGGCGATTTTTGCCCCGCCTCCTAACCCATTATTAAAAGCATCTAGCGTCCCTTGCAAGCCTAAACCAGCCAGCAAACCTCCTGTCACTGCACCGGTAATCAATGCAAATACAACAGGAACACGAGCCAAAGACAGTCCGAACATGACTGTAATAGCAGCAATAATTGCGAACATAACAAACAAGTATGAGAAAAAAAGAAGCATTCTAACAGAGTTAAAACTGAAAATTACCTCTCTTTCTCATACTGCTCTAGGAACAAGATTGGCAACTGCAATCATAATTTAACTGACAACATGATTGCGCTCGATAAAGTTCTGAATATGAAATGCCACTAGCTCTGGCTGACTTAAAATTGCCCAGTGATTGGCCTCCAAATCAACTCGATGAAAGTCAGGGCTCCATTTTGGCATTTCATCAATCAAGGCTGGACTGACAAAATTATCTCTTTTCAACACAATAGCTTGTACTGCACATTGTGCAAAGCGTTGTCGTGGCTGAGTCAGTCGAGGCAGAAAGTTTGCCCGATACAACCCCACACCATGCTGGCCATCTTTGGCAATATGGGTATTTAAAGGCAAGTCTTGCGCCTGTTCCAGCTTTTGTAGCACTCGCCCCCAATGTTGCGGCTTTAAAAAACGCCAAATCGTCGGTGCCAGTAAAGGGAGATGAAATGCCATGATGTACCATGATTTCCCCAACTGTTTGAGAAACTGTTGCGGCTGTTGCTGAAATTGCTCACGCATCCAATACGCCGCATGGTCTAAACATGGTCCAGAAATGCTGCTATACGATAAAATTCGCTGACCAAACTGCTGATCAGTCACCGACTCCCATGACTGAATTGAACCCCAATCATGCGCCGCCAAATGAAAGTCACGCTCTGGAATGACATTGGCTACTACCGCCTGTAAATCTGCCGAGAGTTGTGGCAAGGCATAAGCGTGAATAGATTTCGGTATGGAAGATTGTCCTGCCCCTCTAACATCATAGGTGATGATATAAAATTGCTGAGCTAAAAACTGAATGACTGGCTCCCATACTTCCTGATTATCTGGATAGCCATGTACCAAGACCAATGCAGGATTACTGACCTCTCCCCATGCTTTCACATAAAGGCGCTGCTGATCTGTGGTGGTGACCCATTGTGTTTGTACTTGCATGAGATATTTCCTTTTTGTTTTATCATATTTTTTCTACAATCAGACGAACTGCTGACTGTTGATTTGCATTTTTGTGATGTCAGGTTAAGATGAACACAAGCATTAAAAATACCTATTCTGTACTATGAGTATTCTCAAAAGATTACAAAACTTCCCCAGCGTCACCAAATTCATCCTGAATCGTTATGCCCCTTACCGTGGTGCAGGGATTCAGGTCGAAAAGATTGATTTTCCAAACTACCATATCCGAGTCAAAATGCCCCTGACACACAAGAACCAGAATATTGTCGGTGTACATTTCGGGGGTAGCCTCTATTCGATGATTGACCCATTCTATATGTTGTTGCTGATGCATCACCTTGGCTCAAAATACATCGTCTGGGACAAAGCTGCCAAGATTCAGTTCTTAGCCCCAGGACGTGGAACCGTATACGCCGATATCCGTATTGATACTGATGAAATTAAACAGATCAAAACACTGGCTGAAGACTATTCTCCCGTGAATCGTGTCTACCAGCTCAATATTTATGATGAAGCTGGCGTCAGAATTGCTGAAGTAGAAAAAACGGTCTACATTCGCCGCAAAAAATCGAAGTCCGATCCAAAATAAAAAAAGGCGCTGAATTCTCAGTGCCTTTTTTAAATCACATCAGCCGCGCTTAACGGTTATTGTTTTCCAGTGCTGCGCCAGCACCTGCACCAATTGCACCACCAATTGCTGCGCCCGTGCTACCACCAAACACCGATTTACCAATAATCGCACCCACCCCAGCACCTACACCACTATAGGTTGCATTTTTGGTTGAACCATTCTGAGATTTACTCCCCACAGCTGCACCCGCACCTGCACCAAGCGCAGCACCTGTACTGCCACCAATGCTACTACCAACACCGCCGCCTAAAGCACCACCTAAGGCTGCTGCACCCACACGCTGCTCCGATGCAGACATATTGCTACACCCTGTGAATAGAAATGCCGAAACTGTAGCGACCAGGGCCAAATTCATTAATTTTTTCATGAGAGTATCTCCATTTCCCATTGTCTTAGTGCCTACCCTACAGAAGCAATAAGGAGTGATGATGGAGTTTTATAAAAAAATCCCCGTAAAATTACGAGGATTTTGTAAAAACAAGCAATTCTGTTCAATAAAACCTACTCATCTTTAATGAGCATCACATCTTTGGTGGTTTTACCATCACTCTGAATCACGGCATGGGTGGCACTTTTACTGTGCTCAGGATTTTTGATCTGATCAATTTTCAG
The DNA here is from genome assembly GCF_022601715.1 of Acinetobacter zhairuonensis. Lineage (GTDB taxonomy): Bacteria > Pseudomonadota > Gammaproteobacteria > Pseudomonadales > Moraxellaceae > Acinetobacter. Next base: position 45,482 of record NZ_JAKVIM010000022.1, read on the forward strand.
ATTTTTATGCACAGGTTCTTCCCCCTTCTTGAACTGTACCCCCGAAGCATCGACTTGTTTTCCTTCGGCTACCACTTCACCATCTCTCATTACTTTGGAATCCACTTCAATTTTTGAAGTTGGTACAATTACACTGCCTTTTTGCACCATCGGTGCTTTCATCTTCTCATCTGAAAATTCAGCTTTGTCATCCACAATCACGACATCACGTGCAACGACATCCTTACCTTTATTGGTTACTTCAAAAATGGTCGCGTTCACTGTTCTAACTGGTTCTTTGCCTGGCATGGTGCGAATAACTTGAGTTTTCACAATCGGTACTACAGCTTTATCTTCTATGACGATAGTATTTGGCATTGGTGCTGCGAATGCTGAACCTGCCGCCATCACTCCGAACACACTTAAAATCAATTTATTATTAAATTTCATATTATTAAAACCTTATGGTTAATTATAGATTTACGATTAAGCATAGAACTTTATGGGTTTCATTATGTGATTTTTTTTAGTGGTTCTGCTTCAGAATGTAAAAAAGCCACCCGAAGGTGGCTTTTCATCAGCGTTTAAGGACTAATTAAAGACCGTTAAACTCATCATTAAATGCTTGGCTAAGCGCTTGGTCTACATCAGAGAAGTCATTGTGAAGCTCAAGCTCCGCAGCTTCTGCTTCTTGACGACGACGCTCTAGGTGATAAGCCAAACCTGTACCTGCTGGAATCAAGCGGCCTACAACTACGTTCTCTTTCAAACCACGTAAATCATCTTCTTTACCTGTTACAGCCGCTTCAGTTAACACACGTGTGGTTTCCTGGAACGATGCAGCAGAGATGAACGAGTCAGTAGAAAGTGACGCTTTAGTAATACCCATCAATTGACGTTCAAACTTCGCAGGGAACTTGTTTTGCGCAAGAACAGCTTGGTTCTCTTGCATCACACGGATGTAATCCACTTGCTCGCCTTTGATGAAGCTAGTATCGCCACCGTCAGTGATATCAACTTTACGTAGCATCTGACGCACAATCACTTCAATGTGCTTGTCGTTGATTTTTACACCTTGTAGACGATAAACGTCTTGAACTTCGTTCACGATGTAGTTGGTCAAGGCAACTTCGCCTTTCAAGCGTAAGATGTCATGTGGGTTCTGTGGACCGTCAGAAACAGTCTCACCACGGTTCACATGTTCGCCTTCGAACACGTTCATGGTACGCCATTTTGGAATCAGTTCTTCGTAAATCTCAGAACCATCATCAGGCGTAATCACCAGACGATTCTTACCTTTGGTCTCTTTACCGAAGCTAACAACACCTGACACTTCTGCCAAAATTGCATGCTCTTTCGGCTTACGTGCTTCGAACAAGTCCGCAACGCGTGGAAGACCACCAGTAATATCACGAGTACGTGAAGATTCTTGTGGTACACGACCAATAACGTCACCCACACCAATTGTTTCGCCATCACGGACAGAAAGAATCGTGTTTTGTGGCAAGAAGTAGAACTGTTCACCACCATCAGTCGTATCAAGAACGACTGCAGGGCGTAAATCTTTACCAGATGCAGGACGTGCAGTTACAGGCAAGATTTCAACAGTGGTCATACCTGTTGCATCATCAGTCTTAGAAGTTGCTGTTACACCATCCGCAATTTGGCTAAAACGGATCTTACCTGCAACTTCGGTAACAAGTGGATGTGTATGCGGATCCCAAGTTGCCACGATACCGCCTGCTTCTACAGCTTCGCCATCTTTCACCAAGATTGACGCACCGTATGGCAGTTTATAACGCTCACGCTCACGACCTAAGTCATCGGCAATACCAATTTCACCTGAACGTGAAACAGACACCAAGTGACCTTTGGCATGTTGTACAGTTTTCACGTTGTGGAAACGTACAGAACCTTTGTTACGCACTTGTACACTGTTTGCAGCAGAAGTTCGGCTCGCAGCACCACCCACGTGGAAGGTACGCATTGTTAACTGTGTACCTGGCTCACCAATCGATTGCGCAGCCATAACACCTACAGACTCACCAGGATTCACCTGATGACCACGTGCAAGGTCACGACCATAACATTTCGCACATACACCGAATGTTGATTCACAAGCAACAACTGAACGTACTTTAACTTCGTCGACACCCGCTTCTTCAAGGAAGTTAGCAAGTTTTTCGTCAATTAAAGTATTACGTGGAAGAATAACTTCGTCAGAACCCGCTTTCTTCACGTCTTCTGCAACTACACGACCCAATACTCGAGTACCTAAGTTCTCGATCACGTCACCGCCCTGAATGAACGGAGTCATCACTAGGCCACCTAAAGTACCACAGTCAGGCTCAGTAATAACCAAGTCTTGTGCCACGTCTACAAGACGACGTGTTAAGTAACCAGAGTTCGCCGTTTTCAATGCTGTATCGGCCAAACCTTTACGCGCACCGTGTGTCGAAATAAAGTACTGAAGTACCGTTAAGCCTTCACGGAAGTTCGCCTTAATTGGCGTTTCAATGATCGAGCCATCCGGTTTTGCCATCAAACCACGCATACCTGCAAGCTGACGAATCTGCGCAGCACTACCACGGGCACCTGAGTCAGACATCATGTAGATGCTGTTGAATGATTTTTGCTTCTCGTCTTCACCCTGTTTGTTTTTCACAGTGGTGTAAGACAAGTTGTCCATCATTGCTTTCGCAACTTGGTCATTGGTACGTGCCCAAATATCGACAACTTTGTTGTAACGCTCACCCGCAGTTACGAAGCCTTGTTCAAACTGTTGTTCAATTTCACGAACTTCAGTTTCAGCTTTTTCAATAATTGAATATTTCGCTGGTGGAATAACCATGTCTTCCATACCAACCGATACGCCTGAACGTGTCGCTTGACGGAAACCAAGGTACATCAATTGGTCAGCAAAGATAACGGTATCTTTTAGACCCAATTTACGGTAGCAAGAGTTAATTAACTTCGAGATATTTTTCTTGGTCATCTCAACGTTAATTTGTTGGAAATCCATACCTTCAGGAACAACTTCCCAAAGTAAGCAACGACCCGGTGTAGTGTCTACAACAATCGTTTGCTGTTCACGGTTACCATTTTCATCAATCACAGTTTGGTGTACACGTGCTTTAACGCGAGCGTGTAACGCAACTTGACCCGTTGCCAATGCGCGGTTTACTTCGTGAGTATCCGCAAACACCATGCCTTCACCTTTGGCGTTGATTGCATCACGCGTGATGTAATACAAGCCCAATACAACGTCCTGAGAAGGAACGATAATTGGCTCACCGTTTGCTGGTGACAAGATGTTGTTGGTCGACATCATTAACGCACGAGCTTCTAATTGAGCTTCAAGTGTTAATGGTACGTGTACCGCCATTTGGTCACCGTCGAAGTCGGCGTTGAACGCAGCACAGACGAGCGGGTGTAAACGGATCGCTTTACCTTCAATCAGGATCGGTTCAAATGCTTGAAGACCCAAACGGTGAAGTGTCGGCGCACGGTTCAACATCACTGGATGTTGACGGATTACCGATGCAAGAACGTCCCAAACTTCTGGCGTTTCACGCTCAACCATTTTCTTCGCAGCTTTAATGGTTGTTGCTTGCCCAGATGCTTGTAATTTCGCGAAAATAAACGGCTTGAATAACTCAAGTGCCATTTTCTTCGGAAGACCACATTGGTGTAGACGTAAATTAGGACCTACGGTAATTACAGAACGACCAGAGTAGTCAACACGCTTACCAAGTAAGTTTTGACGGAAACGACCTTGTTTACCTTTGATCATGTCTGCCAAAGATTTCAATGGACGCTTGTTCGAACCGGTAATTGCACGACCACGACGACCGTTATCCAGTAACGCATCGACAGACTCTTGTAACATACGTTTTTCGTTACGTACGATGATGTCTGGTGCAGCAAGGTCAAGAAGACGCTTCAAACGGTTGTTACGGTTAATCACACGACGGTAAAGATCGTTCAAGTCAGAAGTCGCGAAACGACCGCCTTCAAGAGGAACCAACGGACGAAGATCTGGTGGAAGTACTGGAAGTACGTTCATCACCATCCATTCTGGCTTGTTGTTCGACTCTTTGAATGCTTCCATCAATTTCAAGCGTTTAGACGCTTTTTTCAACTTCGTTTCAGAAGTTGTTTGTGGAATTTCTTCACGAAGACGAGAAATCTCAGCTTCAAGATCGATATCTTTAAGCAAGTCTTGAACCGCTTCTGCACCCATTTTCGCAGTGAATTCATCACCGTGTTCTTCTAACGCATTGAAGTATTCTTCATCGTTCAGAAGTTGGTATTTCTCAAATGGAGTCATACCTGGGTCAGTAACAACATAAGATTCGAAATACAATACGCGTTCGATATCACGTAGCGTCATATCAAGTAACAAACCGATACGGCTTGGTAATGATTTCAAGAACCAGATGTGTGCAACTGGAGAAGCCAATTCGATGTGACCCATACGCTCACGACGAACTTTCGCAGTTGTTACTTCAACGCCACATTTTTCACAAATGACGCCTTTGTATTTCATACGCTTGTATTTACCACACAAGCATTCGTAATCTTTTACTGGACCAAAGATTTTGGCGCAGAATAAACCATCACGTTCAGGCTTGAACGTACGATAGTTAATTGTCTCAGGCTTTTTCACTTCACCGTGAGACCATGACTTAATCATTTCTGGTGACGCAAGACCAATACGGATGCGATCAAACTCAACTGGAGCATGACCGTCTGAGTCCGTCTTTTTGCGCATGATATCGAGCAAGTCTTTCAATTTTTTTCTCCGTGTGTTGTGGAGATTTTCACTTCACAACTGGGTCACAAATATTGTTTCTTAACTGATTAATCCCCCTACTCCCTCCTCTGTAAGGGGGAAAGTCCCTCTTTCTCAAAGAGGGATTTAGGGAGATTTAATGGAGAGTCTTAGTCACCATTTTTCAGTTCAATGTTGATACCTAAAGAACGGATCTCTTTGGTCAATACGTTGAACGATTCAGGCATACCTGGGTCCATGTAATGGTTACCATCTACAATGTTCTTATAGATACGGGTACGACCTTCAACGTCATCCGACTTCACAGTGAGCATTTCTTGAAGTGTATAAGCTGCACCGTAAGCTTCAAGTGCCCAGACCTCCATCTCACCGAAACGCTGACCACCGAACTGAGCTTTACCACCCAATGGCTGTTGCGTTACTAATGAGTAAGAGCCAGTAGAACGTGCATGCATCTTGTCATCAACCAAGTGGTTCAACTTGAGCATGTACATATAACCTACAGTTACAGGACGGTCGAAACGTTCACCTGTACGTCCATCAAACAATACCGTTTGACCAGAACGTGGAATTTCAGCAAGTTCAAGTAACTCTTTGATTTGGCTTTCTTCAGCACCATCAAATACTGGTGTTGCTAAAGGTACACCAGCGCGTAAGTTACCCGCCAATACCAAGATTTCATCATCAGTCAAGCTGTCTAGATCTTCTTGCTGACCGCCTACTTTATTGTAGATCTTGTCAAGGAAGATACGTAACTCAGCAATTTCACGTTGTTGTTTGAGCATCTTATCAATTTGCTCACCCAAGCCTTTCGCTGCCATACCCAAGTGAGTTTCAAGGATCTGACCCACGTTCATACGTGACGGTACACCCAACGGGTTCAATACGATGTCAACTGGTACACCATTGGCATCATGCGGCATGTCTTCAACTGGTAAGATGTTTGATACAACACCCTTGTTACCGTGACGACCCGCCATCTTATCACCAGGCTGGATACGACGTTTAACTGCAAGATAGACCTTCACAACTTTCAATACGCCAGTTGTCAGTTCATCACCTGTAGAAAGTTTGCGTTTTTTCTCAGCAAACTTCTCGTCAATTTCGAAGCTTTTCTCTTTCAAGAACACTTGAATTTGCGTTAAACGTTCAGCAATTGCTTCATCGCTTGGTTGGATTTCAAGTAAGTCAACTAACTCTAAGCCAGACAACATATCTTCAGAAAGTTTGTCGCCACGCTTAGTGCCACCACCGCCATTTGATTCTTGACCAGTCAACAAGCGAACAACACGTTCACGAGCAGCTTCTTCGAAGATTTTGTATTCTTCTTTCAAGTCTTTACGGTAAGCGTCTAATTGAGCTTTTTCAATTGCAAGTGCACGTTCATCTTTCTCCAAGCCATCACGAGTGAAGACTTGAACGTCGATAACTGTACCTTTCGTACCCGATGGAACACGTAAAGACGAGTCTTTTACGTCAGCCGCTTTTTCACCGAAGATTGCACGAAGCAGTTTTTCTTCTGGTGTTAATTGCGTTTCACCTTTAGGCGTTACTTTACCAACAAGGATGTCGCCAGCAGCAACTTCAGCACCGATATAAACAATACCTGATTCATCCAGTTTAGAAAGCGCAGCTTCACCCACGTTCGGGATATCGGCTGTAATTTCTTCTGCACCCAACTTAGTATCACGTGCAACACATGACAATTCTTGGATGTGAATCGAAGTCAAACGGTCTTCTTGAAGTACACGCTCAGATAATAAGATCGAGTCTTCGTAGTTGTAACCGTTCCATGTCATAAACGCAACGCGCATGTTTTGACCAAGCGCAAGCTCACCACCATCAGTCGATGGTCCATCAGCCAATACGTCACCACGCGCAACTTTGTCGCCCATACGAACAACAACGTTTTGGTTGATACATGTATTTTGGTTAGAACGGGTGTATTTGATCAGGTTGTAGATGTCCACACCTGCTTCACCAGCCACCATTTCTTCTTCGTTAACACGAATCACGATACGAGAAGCATCAACGTATTCAATTGCACCGCCACGGTTTGCGATGACACACACACCCGAGTCACGTGCTACGTTTGCTTCCATACCTGTACCAACAAGTGGCTTGTCAGCCAGTAATGTCGGAACAGCCTGACGTTGCATGTTCGAACCCATTAATGCACGGTTCGCATCATCGTGTTCAAGGAATGGAATTAGCGATGCAGCAACAGATACTACCTGCTGAGCAGAAACGTCCATATGCGTCACTTTTTCAGGCGGCATACGTACGAAATCACCTTGGTGACGTACAGAAACAAATTCTTCCGTCAAATGATTATCGGCATCAACAGCAGAGTCGGCCTGTGCAATAACAGTGCCTACTTCTTCAATCGCAGATAAGTATTCAACTTCATTTGTTACATGACCATCAACAACTTTACGGTATGGAGTTTCCAAGAAACCGAAGTTATTACATTTTGCATAAACAGAAAGCGAGTTGATCAAACCAATGTTTGGACCTTCAGGCGTTTCAATAGGACATACACGACCGTAGTGAGTTTGATGTACGTCACGTACCTCAAAGCCCGCACGTTCACGTGTTAAACCACCAGGTCCAAGCGCTGATACACGACGCTTATGTGTAATTTCAGACAATGGATTGTTTTGATCCATGAACTGAGATAACTGGCTAGAACCAAAGAATTCTTTGATTGCAGCTGCTACAGGTTTCGCATTGATCAAGTCTTGTGGAGACAAGTTATCAGTTTCTGCTTGGCTTAAACGCTCTTTAACTGCACGTTCAACACGAACTAAACCAACACGAAATTGGTTTTCAGTCATTTCACCAACAGAACGAACACGACGGTTACCCAAGTGGTCGATATCGTCCACTTCGCCTTTGCCGTTACGAATTTCAACCAATGTTTTTAATACATCAGTGATATCGCTATTCGAAAGAATACCTTCAACTTCACGCGACTTCTGGTCTGTACCTACTTCATAAGGACGACCTAAGCGACGGTTGAACTTCATACGACCCACTGGCGATAAATCATAACGCTCAGAAGAGAAGAACAAGTTATTGAATAAGTTTTCAGCCGCTTCTTTAGTTGGTGGCTCGCCTGGACGCATTACTTTGTAGATTTCAACAAGCGCTTCTTCGCGTCCTGTTGTCGTATCTGCACGTAAAGTATCCGCGATAAATGAACCACGGTCGATGTCGTTGGTGAACAGAATGTTAAACTGTTTCACGCCACCTTCAGCCAATTTCACCATAATTTCATGGCTTAATAGGGTGTTCGCAGCAATGACTTCGCCATCACGTAGTGTGATGTTTTCAGCAGTGATACGCTCGTACAAGTATTCATCTGGAACTGGGAGCTTGGTTAAGCCAGCAGCTTCCATTTGACGTACATGACGCGCATTAATACGCTTACCTTGCTCAACAATCACTTTGCCGTCATTATCAGCAATGTCGAATTGCGCCATTTCGCCACGCAGACGTTCTGGAACAAGGTCAATTTGGTAGCTACCCATGTCTAAGTAGACAGGTACTTTCTCGTAGAACAAGTCTAGAATTTGTTCGTTGCTGTAATCCAATGCACGAAGCACCACTGTCGCAAGTAATTTACGACGACGGTCAATACGTACATAGACTAAGTCTTTCGCATCAAATTCAAAGTCTAACCATGAACCACGGTAAGGGATAATACGTGCTGAATAAAGCACTTTACCGCTTGAGTGAGTTTTACCCTTGTCATGGTCAAAGAACACGCCTGGAGAACGGTGTAACTGAGAAACGATTACACGCTCAGTACCATTAATAACGAAAGTACCGTTATCGGTCATGAGTGGCATTTCACCCATGTACACTTCTTGCTCACGCACATCTTTGATTGATTTCGTTTCACGATCTTTGATGATCAAACGAATTTTTACGCGCATTGGTGCAGCATAAGTCGACCCACGAAGGATACATTCGCGAACGTCAAACTCAGGCTTACCAAGGCTATACTCAACAAATTCTAGAGCAGCATTGCCAGAATAACTTTCAATAGGAAAAACTGAACGAAATGCGGCTTGGAGACCGATATCTTCGCGGTTTTTTGGTGATTTGCCATCTTGCAGGAACGTTCTGTACGAGTCGACTTGAATCGAAAGCAAGTACGGAGCATCCATAACACTAGGCAATTTACCAAAATTCTTACGGATCCGTTTCTTTTCGGTATATGAGTATGCCATCTGGAGTCCTCGGAAAGTAAACTAAACCCGCCTGCAGAACGGGTTTAGAAGGAATTACGCAGGCCGATATGGCCACCACTGTTTACAAATGCTGCAATTTTTAGTGGTATTAAAACGCTTAACAATATTTTTTAAATGGAAAAATATTGGTAAGCGTTTAATGTTTATCTTTATTGTTGAAATTTGATGCTTTTTAAGACAATCAAATTACAGTCGAGCCGATTATTGTAACGCAAAAAGGCTGATGACCCAAGAGCCATCAGCCATTTTGTGGAGCCGATTATGAAAAATCGACTCCCCTTAAGATTACTTAAGAGTAACTGTAGCACCAGCTTCTTCAAGTTTCTTCTTAAGCTCTTCGCCTTCTTCTTTAGAAACGCCTTCTTTAAGAACTGCTGGCGCGCCTTCAACCATGTCTTTAGCTTCTTTAAGACCAAGGCCAGTAGCTTCACGAACTGCTTTAATTACAGCAACTTTGTTCGCGCCGAAAGAAGTCAACTCTACGTTGAATTCAGTTTGTTCTTCAGCTACAGCAGCAGCAGGACCAGCAGCTACAGCTACAGCAGCAGCAGATACGTTGAATTTTTCTTCGAAAGCAGAAATAAGTTCAACAAGTTCAAGAACAGTTTTTTCAGCAACTGCGTTTAAGATTTCTTCGTTTGTTAAAGCCATGAGAGTAACTCCAAATGGATATTGAATGATGTGTGTTTAAGTTTGAGCTTATGCAGCTTCTGACTCGTTTTTCTCTTGAAGCGCTGTAAGTAAGCGACCCAATTTCGAAATAGGAGCTTGAAGAACGTTTGCAAGCATAGTAAGCGCTTTCTCTTGGTTTGGAAGATTCGCGATAACGCTAACTTCTGCGCCTTGATAAAGTTTGCCTTCAAATGCAGCAGCTTTAAGTTCAAATGCTTTGTTAGTTTTCGCAAATTCTTCGAATAAGCGTGCCGCAGCACCCATATCATCTGCAGAAGTTGAGAAAGCTAAAATTGTTGGGCCAACAAGGTTGTCGTTCAAGATATTGAATGGAGTATCTTGAAGAGCGCGTTTAGCCAAAGTATTACGTACAACACGTGTAGCAACACCTAACTTACGAGCTTCAACACGAAGAGCGGTTAATTGCTCAACAGTTAAACCTTGGTAGTCAGCAACAACAGCAGCAAACGCAGTAGAAGCAACTTCAGTTACTTCAGCAACGATCTGTTTTTTGCCTTCGATAAGAAGAGCCATTGTAAAACCTCCTAACGGTGATTTATGTACTTACGCGAAGTACACTCCCAATTCGCAAGCTCATCACTGAACTTACACGCGGAGGATGAACAAATCACACCACCGCGTCTACTCAGGCTGGAAAATTAAGAAAGCAATCGAAATTGCTCTCGCCTGAGGTCTTTGACGCTGATAAATCTACATTTACCAATTCAAAGTTTGCCTAAGTTTACAAGTAGTCCGAAACCGGTTTCTCTTGCGTAATATTTGAAGCAATGCTTCAAATATTACTCAGGGCTTTAAAATTCTGTCTAAGTAAAAACTTAGTTAGAAACGTTGTTTACATCAATAGTAAGACCAGGACCCATTGTAGAGCTCAAAGTGATCTTTTTGATGTATACGCCTTTAGAAGTCGCTGGCTTTAATTTTTTCAAGTCAGCAATTAAAGTTTCAACGTTTTGACGAACAGCTTCAGCAGAGAAGTCTACTTGACCGATCGCAGCGTGGATAATACCCGCTTTGTCAACACGGTAGCGTGCTTGACCAGCTTTAGCATTTTTAACTGCACCAGCAACATCTGGAGTTACAGTGCCCACTTTCGGGTTTGGCATCAAACCACGTGGACCAAGGATTGTACCTAACTTACCTACAACGCGCATTGCATCTGGAGCAGCAATCACTACATCAAAGTCAAGGTTACCTTGTTGAATGCTTTCAGCCAGGTCATCAAAGCCAACGATGTCAGCGCCTTCAGCTTTAGCAGCTTCAGCAGCCGCGCCTTGAGCAAACACAGCAACACGTACAGTTTTACCAGTACCTGCAGGAAGTGTAGTCGCGCCACGAACAACTTGGTCAGATTTACGAGGATCAACACCTAGGTTTACCGCAACATCCAAAGATTCTTTGAATTTCGCAGCAGGAAGACCAGCAAGAACAGCTACTGCTTCTTCTAAAGTGTAAACTTTGTTTGCTTCAATAGCAGCAGCAATGGCTTTTTGACGTTTAGTTAACTTTGCCATGTCTTATAGCTCCACTTCCAAGCCCATAGAACGTGCAGAACCAGCGATGGTACGAACACGTGCGTCTAAATCAGCACCAGTTAAATCTGGTTCTTTAGTAGTCGCGATTTCTTCTAATTGAGCACGAGTCAACTTACCAACTTTAGTTTTGTTAGGTACAGAAGAACCCTTTTGGATACCAGCAGCTTTCTTAAGAAGAATAGATGCAGGTGGAGTTTTCATGATGAATGTGAACGACTTGTCGTTGTACACAGTAATCACTACAGGAATTGGAAGACCTGGTTCAACTTTTTGTGTAGCAGCATTAAATTCTTTACAGAATGCCATGATGTTAACACCACGTTGACCTAGTGCAGGACCAATTGGTGGAGATGGATTTGCTTTACCAGCTGGAACTTGCAGCTTGATATAGCCGTCAATCTTCTTAGCCATTTCAATTACCTCTGGGTACGAACGCCTTTTACAGCTCCCCAATATTTTTACGTAGCGATAACGCTACAACAACAATGCCCGACGCAAAACATCGGGCGTTTTTGACCAATTCAGATTAAATCGTCTTTTCGACTTGACGAAATTCCAATTCAACTTGGGTTGGTCGATTAAATACATTAATCGTCAACGTTAAACGCGACTTTTCGTATAGAACTTCTTCCACCACGCCTTTAAAGTCGGTGAATGGACCGTCAATTACGAGTAATTCTTCGCCTGGTTCAAACATCGTCTTAGGACGTGGTGCTTCACCAGTATTGCGTACACGAGCAAGAATCGCGTCTGCTTCTTTTTGCGTAATCGGTGCAGGTTTTTCTGCTGTACCACCGATGAAACCTAAAACTTTAGGACACTCTTTTACGATGTGCCAAGTTTCATCATTCATTTCCATTTCAACTAATACATAGCCAGGAAAGAACTTACGCTCAGACTTACGTTTCTTACCATCCTTCATTTCCACCACTTCTTCGGTAGGAACGAGGACTTCACCAAAGCTATCGGCTACAGCGCTACGCTGGATTCGATCATTAAGTGAACGCATCACCTGTTTTTCATAACCTGAATAGGCATGAATAATGTACCAACGTTTCATAGCTCTCTTACCCGATAATAAACTTCATTAACCAGCCCAAAATATAGTCAAAACACCACAATAAAATTGATGCAACAACGACTACTGCAAGAACTTGCCACGAGGTGGTCATCGTCTCTTGCTTGGTTGGCCATGTGACACGACGCAACTCAATACGCGCATCTTTTAGCAAACGAACAAAGCCTTTGCCTTGATGGGTGGCGTATAATAAACCTAAAGCCACAACGATACAAGACAAAATTACACCAACACGCACCCAAATATCATTTGCTGGTGCCCAGTATGCTGGCAAGTGCTGATTTACCATGGTTGCACCAATGATTAAAATCAATGCAATAATCCACAGCACAACATCTAATGGTGAGCCAGAACTGACAACTTCAGCAGAATTATTTCTTTGGGGGATAGGCGCGTCGCTTAATGCGTCACGCGATTTATCATTCGACATTTTTTTACTCGTCGTAGAATTCGCGATTTATTATATGACTAGTTTAGCCAGCATCAAGCTCTTTTATGAAAAAAGTGGCAGGCTAGGAGGGACTCGAACCCCCAACATTCGGTTTTGGAGACCGACGCTCTACCAATTGAACTACTAGCCTGCAGAGTAAGTCGAGAATCGAAATTCTCGACTTAAAACATATGTACTTATTATGCAGTTACTTTCGCAACAACACCAGCACCTACTGTACGACCACCTTCACGGATCGCAAAACGTAGACCTGGG
>NZ_JAKVIM010000023.1 GCF_022601715.1 Acinetobacter zhairuonensis
GACCGGGAGCACCTTGGCAGATGGTAGCTATGCTGTTGTTGCGACAGTGACGGATACCGCAGGCAATACAGCCAGCAGTAGTCAGGATGTAATCGTTGATACAGTTGCTGATGCACCTGATGTTATTGCAGTGGCAGGCGGTTCAGTTGGTATTGTTCCAGGCTTGGACAATGTACAGCTTGAGATTTATTACACTAATGAGAATGATGAAGCAATAGTTCTGACAGCAATTAAAGCACCTGATGGAACTTGGAGTTTAGATACGACACCAGTAAATGTAAGTATAAATCCTACCACTGGTGTAGTTAGTATTGGGCGTGATGCAGTAAAAGATGGCAGTCTAGTGAGCTCTGTGGGCACAGATCAACAAGGGAATATTGCTAGTGATGCTGATTTTGCACAATCAGATGATCTTACCCCTAGTGCAGCAGATGCACCAGACGTACTTGCACTAAATGATGGTTCGGTCACGGTAACCCCAGGTGCCGATAATGTTCGACAAGATATTCAGTATAAGAACGAGTCTAATGTAGATGTTTATTTGATTGCGGAACAGGCTGGTGATGGTACGTGGAGTTTAGATAATACCCCTCCGGGTGTAAGTATAGATCCGATTACTGGTGTTGTGACAATTGGTCAGGATGCTGTAAAAGACGGGAGTGAAGTTACATCATTGGCGTTTGATGTATCGAATAATACTGCAACGGATTCTGACTTTGCCAAGGGTGATGTGGTTACACTTTCAGTTTCTGAGGAGGGGCTTTCAGGGGGGAATCCAGATAGTACAGGTAACCCGACAGATACAACGAATCAAGCTTCAATTACTGGGACATTAAGTCTTGGTGTACTGACTGATGTATCTGTAGCAGGACCAGCAGGAATAACCTCAGACAATCAAACTGTGACTTGGAGTGGGGTATTTTCAGCAGGAGTCTACACTTTAACGGGTACTGCGGGTGGGGTTGAGGTTGCAGAATTAACGCTTTCGACTGCAGGAGCATATACCTTTACTTTAAAACAGCCTCTAGATCATTTGGATTCTCTTGCGGAAAATATTTTAGCTTTAGGTTTTACTATAACCTCGACAGATACTGTTGGTACCACAGATTCAACATTAATCATTAATGTTGAAGATGATGCACCGATTGCTGCTCCAGATATAACGCATATCGTAGATGTACAACCAACTTCGGTAGAAGGCGAGTTGGTTGTTAGTTATGGTGGAGATGGTGGTTATGTAAAGAGTATTTCGGTAGATGGTTATACCTTGACGTATTTCCCTGATTCAGATTCTATTTCTGCATCTGGTACTGCGGGTTCAATTACTTATAGTTTTAATACTACAAATGATGAGTTAACGATTAACAAAGGAACAGGTGAAGTTCTGGTGGTTGATATGTTAACGGGGCACTATAGTTACTCAGCACTTGCCACTGAAACTATTGCAGCACCAATAGTAGGCATTAATAAAACTGCAAGCCTACTAGGATTGGTAAATGCAGAGGCTTTAGATTTGATTGGGATAGGTACTAATCAACTCTTAACTGCCGTAGATCCTAATAACGATATTCAATCTGTTGTCGTCAATGCAAGTTCAGTGATTAGCGTTGGTCTGGGTAATTATTATAAATTGGACTGGTCAGCAGCTATGGCAGCTGAATTTGGTTTAAGTGTAATTGAAGATAATAACATTCTAAATTTAGTGTTAGTTACTACTCAGTCTTATTCAAAACTTACAATCACATCCTTGGATGGAGGACCAATTGATAACTTTAAATTGAATGAATTCTTAGCAACAGTTTATGTTCATCAATATGGCTTGAATTTAGTGTCGTTAGGTTTAGCGCCAACGATTTCTATTTCAGCAACAGATAGTCAACCTGTGACTTCAACGGCATCTTATACGGATTTACTGGGTGTAAGTTTATTAGATCCTAATAATGACCCAGCTGGTGTAATAGAGGGTAATGGTAGTGCTAATACACTCAATGGTACGACTTCAGATGATCGTCTATATGGCTATGCCGGAGACGATACTTTAAATGGTGGTCAAGGTAATGACTTACTTCGTGGAGGAGCTGGGACTGATGCGCTTTCAGGTGGCTCAGGCAATGACATTTTAATCGGTGGTACTGGAAACGATACGCTAACTGGTGGCTCAGGCAATGATACCTTCCTGTGGGAAAAAGGCGATCAAGGTACTGTAAATGCGGGTCGTGCTCTCGACATCATTACAGATTTTTCGAATCAGCCTGTTACAGGTGGCGGTGATATTCTTGACTTACGCGGGCTTTTAATTGGTGAGTTGGCGAAAGGTACAAGTATTGGAAATTTGGCAAATTTCTTATTCTTTGTTAAGAGTGGGGCTGATACGATTCTTTATATCAGTACTGATGGTGCCTTTGGTGCTACACCATCTTCTACACTAGCTGATCAGCAAATTACCTTTCAAAATGTTGATTTAATTGGAAGCTTCACCACTCAACAAGAGATCATTTCCAATTTATTGAAAAATGGTAACCTTTTGGTGGATCAAGCAACGACCACGACCGATGTAAATGGTACCTCATCATTTGATGTTGTGATTGCTGACAATGATGGTGATACAGCATCTACTAATCTAACCTTTGACTCCTCTACGCCATTAACGACAAATCCTGATAATGTTGCACCTGTCGCTCAAGCTACAGATGCAACTCTACTTGGATTGGTTGGTTTAGATGCACTTGGCATTATTGACTTAAATCAGCAAGCATTTGTTGTTGCGGATGCTAATCAAAACTTACGCTCAGTCGAGGTTAAGTTTACAGGTTTACTTACGGTGAATTTGGGTACTCTTACAATGTCTGCCTCAAATCAGTTGGCATCAGATTTGGGACTCGAAATTCATATTAGTAATACTGCAGGTGTGTTGAACGTTGTCGGTGCAACATCCACCATTACAATTACTGCTGTGGATGGCGGCAATATCGATAACTTGGCAATCAATGAGTTATTGGCGACCATTCAGCTTGAATCTGGTGTTGATCTACTAGGACTTTCGGCAACTCTTGGTCTTCAGGCTTTAGGTAGTTTTACAGTGACTGCAACCGATAGTTATGGATTAACGGATACGGATACAGTTTCTTCTTTATTGAATGCAAGCGTATTGCAGCGTTTATTAGGTGGAGATGCAAGCCAAGATATCATTGAGGGATCCTCAGCAAACGATACATTGAATAATAGTCTGTTAGGTACGATTCACGAGCGCCTCTACGGCTTCGATGGTGATGACACACTGAATGGTGGGAATGGAAATGACTTGCTACGTGGCGGTGCAGGTAATGATATCCTGAACGGAGAAGATGGTAACGATATACTGATTGATGGTAATGGTGCTGATACCTTAAATGGTGGTAATGGTAATGATCTGATTCTTATTTCAGGAACTGGATTTGCTGCGATTGATGGTGGTGCTGGTACTGATACCTTGACATTGTTGGGGGGGATTGATCTGGACTTATCGGCACATAATAACATTACTAATATTGAACGTATTGATTTAGCCAATGGAACCGAAGGTTCAAAACTCACCTTAACCGAATCCGATGTTCTTGAAGTCACAGGAACAAATACTCTGCAAATATTTGGTGATGCCAATGACCAGGTCGAAATGATCGGTGCAATTAAAGGCTTATCTACCAGCATTGGTGGAGTTGCGGTTACCCAATATACCTTGGGTGCAAATACAGTCTATGTTGATAACGACATTGTGAATGGTATGGGGGTTATTATTGTTTAATTCGCCAAAATCACACTAAATCTATTATCGTGTTGGTTAAACCTCTCTGATTGATCGGGGAGGTTTTTCTTTATCTAGTTTCAATTACCCATTAAAAATATGAAGTATAAAAAATCCCGCCATCAAGGCGGGATTTTTGAATTCATTTACTTACCAGCTTAACGCACCACCAGTTTGGTAGTCTGTTACGCGAGTTTCAAAGAAGTTCTTCTCTTTACGCAAGTCCATCATTTCTGACATCCACTGGAATGGGTTGTTCACACCAGCAAACTGTTCAGGTAAGCCCAACTGGCTTAAACGACGGTTACAGATAAACTTCAAGTATTCTTCCATCATCGCTGCATTCATACCTAATACACCGCGCGGCATCGTGTCACGTGCGTATTCGATTTCAAGCATTGTACCTTCAAGAATCATCTGGATGATTTCTTCTTGGAATTCAGCAGTCCAGAGATGCGGGTTCTCAATCTTGATTTGGTTAATCATGTCGATACCAAAGTTCAAGTGCATCGATTCATCACGCAAGATGTATTGGAATTGCTCTGCAACACCGTTCATCTTGTTACGACGACCCATCGACAAAATTTGGCTGAAACCGCAGTAGAAGAAGATCCCTTCGAGTACGCAGTAGAAAGCGATCAAGTTGCGCAGCAAAATTTGGTCGTTTTCAGGTGTACCAGTTTTGAATGAAGGATCGCTTAAAGATTGAGTATACTTTAAGCCCCAAGCCGCTTTACGTGCTACAGATGGAACTTCACGGTACATGTTGAAGACTTCGCCTTCATCCATGCCTAAAGATTCGATACAGTATTGGTAAGCGTGGGTGTGAATCGCTTCTTCAAATGCCTGACGTAAGATGTACTGACGGCATTCTGGGTTGGTAATGTGGCGGTAAATTGCCAATACCAAGTTATTTGCAACCAAAGAGTCCGCAGTCGAGAAGAAACCAAGTGAACGCATAACAATAGTACGCTCATCTTCAGTTAAGCCATTTTCAGACTTCCAAAGTGCGATGTCATGGTTCATGTTCACTTCTTGAGGCATCCAGTGGTTTGCACAACCGTCTAGATATTTCTGCCAAGCCCATTCGTATTTGAACGGTACAAGTTGGTTCAAGTCTGCACGACAGTTAATCATGGCTTTGTCGTCAACTTGAACACGCTGTGCGCCCATTTCAAGTTCTTCAAGACCAGGTGCAACGTCCAAAGTTTCTAGGGAAGCAGATGCTCTTGCCAACGGATCGGCTGGATCTGTTGATCGCACTGAACGGGTTCCAGCGGATTGTGCAGCTGCCACATTCTTCTGTGGTTGTTCTGCATCAGATACCAGCGGTGCAGCAGGCGCTTTTTGCGGTTCGACGGGCGCAGACTTGAGTTCAGGTGCAGCCGGTTTTTGCGAATCATCTTCGAAATCGTCCCAACTTAGGATAGACATATCAATTCTCTCTTCGTTGCGTTATATCTTTTATTAGACACCTCCGCCAAGAAGATGTCTTACTATACGCTCAATTTGTGTAAGCAAAATTAAGTTTTGTCGATAAGTGCTCTAATTTTATTCGGTAGAGCAGATTTCCCCACTACTTATTTTGCTTACGCTGTTGATTGCGAATGGCAACAAATGCGTAGACCATTGGCACATAAAAGAAAATAAAGGAACAGACCAGAACCGCGAGTCCTAACATATAGTTATGGGTCATATGGAGCATGGTCATTTCCTTTATTTAGTGAGAGGTAATTTCCCTTAGTGCTGTTGAATTGAATAACACAACAGCGTACATACATTCTATTTTAAAGAAGCAGAGGGAAATTCCTAGAAGCTCATCAATTACTGACAAGCTTCACAGTCAGGGTTATCAATTGAACATGCCATTGGCACAGGTGCTGCTTGTTCAAAACCTTCGTCTTCTACTACAGCTGCTGCAACAGGCTTTTCTTCTGCTACTGCTGCAACAGGAGCCGCTGTAACGGTAGTTGCTTTAACTGCGTTTAATGCGCCTGTATTAATAGTCGATTTTTCAGCAGATGTTGCACCTAATGCACGGAGGTAATAAGTGGTTTTAAGACCACGTAACCATGCCATTTTATAGGTAAGGTCAAGTTTCTTACCATTTGCACCAGCAATGTAAAGGTTCAATGACTGAGCTTGGTCAATCCATTTTTGACGACGAGACGCAGCATCAACAATCCAGCGTGGCTCAACTTCAAATGCAGTCGCAAAAATTGCTTTTAGCTCTTCTGGAATACGAGAAATCTTCTGTACAGAACCTTCGAAGTGTTTCAAGTCATTCACCATGACCGAATCCCAAAGACCACGTTCTTTTAACGCACGTACCAAGTACGGGTTAATTACAGTGAATTCACCAGAAAGGTTAGATTTCACATACAAGTTTTGGAATGTTGGTTCGATCGATTGAGATACGCCACAAATGTTCGAGATGGTTGCTGTTGGAGCAATCGCCATCACATTTGAGTTACGCATACCATCTTTTTGTACTTTCGCACGTAAAGAATCCCAATCTAAACGCTGTGTACGATCAACTTCGAACATACGTTCTGGACGTGATTGCGCAACTTTGTTCAATGAGTCGATTGGTAGAATACCTTGATCCCACAATGAACCTTTGAATGTCGAGTAAGCACCACGTTCAACGGCTAAGTCACTAGAAGTTTGGATTGCATAGTAGCTAATCACTTCCATTGATTCGTCAGCGAATTCAACCGCAGCATCAGAACCATACGCCATGCCCATTTCATATAAAGCATCTTGGAAGCCCATGATACCCATACCAACAGGACGGTGTTTTAAGTTCGAGTTTTTCGCTTGTGGCACAGCGTAGTAGTTAATGTCGATGACGTTATCGAGCATACGTACTGCTGTTTTAATGGTGCGAGCCAATTTCTCACGATCCAATACACCGCCTTGAACGTGTTGTACAAGGTTGATTGAACCCAAGTTACATACTGCAATTTCGTCTTTATTGGTATTCAGCGTAATTTCAGTACATAAGTTAGATGAGTGCACGACACCTACGTGTTGTTGTGGTGAACGTAAGTTACATACGTCTTTGAAAGTGATCCATGGGTGACCAGTTTCAAACAACATAGACAGCATTTTGCGCCATAAATCTTTCGCACGTACTTTCTTGTGTAGCATGTTGTTTTCTTTTGCTACAGATTCGTAGTACGCATAACGCTCAGCAAACTCTACGCCCATCAGATCGTGTAGGTCTGGAGTTTCAGAAGGTGTGAATAGTGTCCATTCAGCATCTTCAAATACACGTTGCATGAACAAGTCTGGAACCCAGTTCGCTGTGTTCATGTCGTGAGTACGACGACGGTCATCACCTGTGTTTTTACGCAGCTCTAGGAATTCTTCAATATCCAAGTGCCAAGTTTCAAGGTAGGCACACACTGCACCTTTACGCTTACCACCTTGGTTTACCGCAACAGCAGTATCGTTGGCTACTTTCAGGAACGGTACAACACCTTGTGATTTACCGTTAGTCCCTTTGATGTAAGAGTTCAAGGCACGTACTGGAGTCCAATCATTACCTAAACCACCTGCCCATTTAGACAACATTGCGTTATCACGCATTGCGCCATAAATATCAAACAGGTCATCATCAATTGTAGTTAAATAACAGCTTGATAATTGTGGGCGTAAAGTGCCTGAGTTAAATAACGTCGGGGTAGACGCCATGTAGTCAAAGCTTGAAAGTAAGTTATAGAACTCAATTGCACGCGCTTCTTTGTCTTGCTCATTAAGTGCAAGACCCATTGATACACGCATGAAGAACAATTGTGGAAGTTCGAAACGTACACCGTTTGAATGAATGAAGTAACGGTCAAATAAAGTTTGTAGACCGAGGTAGGTAAACTGGTTTGAACGTTCTGGTTGAATCGCAGCGGCTAACTTAGGTAAGTCAAAGTCAAGCAAGTCTGCAGAAAGAAGTTCTAACTCAACACCTTTTTTCAAGAATGCTTCAAGTGCATCACTTTCTAAAGTGTCGGTAGAAAGACCTAAGAATTCTAAACCAGTGGCAACAAGGTCATCACGCAATAAACGCGCTGTTACGTAAGTGTAGTTTGGTTCTTGTTCGATACGGGTACGAGTCGCCATCATCATCGTGGTCGAGATGTCTGACTCTTTTACACCGTTGTATAGGTTTTTAACGGTTTCATCGATAATCGCTTGCGCATCGATGCCTTCTAAACCTTCAGCTGCTTTAGTCACTTGGGCTTGGAGCGCGCTCAAGTCTAAAGGCTTAAGTTTACCGTCTTGTGCAGTAATTTGTAATGTTGGGTGATGGTGTGCACCTGTTTGCTGACGAGCAGACGCACGCTGTTCACGATAAATCACATAAGCACGTGCAACTTTCTGTTCGCCAGTGCGCATGAGGGCCAATTCCACTTGGTCTTGAATTTCTTCGATATGGATCGTACCGCCAGAAGGTAAACGACGGTTGAAAGTATTCATCACCATTTCAGTAAGTTGTGAAATGCGATCATGAATACGACTAGAATCAGCACTTTGTTGTCCTTCTACCGCTAAAAAGGCTTTGCCAATTGCGACAGAAATTTTTTCGGCGTCAAAAGCTGCAACGTCACCAGTTCGTTTAATCACCTGAAGTTGACCAGGGGTGGATGTGATTACGCTCATGTCAGCATAGCTCCATTGTCATCTATTGTTATGTTTATGGACCATTTGAACTGGGCAAAAAGTGTGCCACAGTGTTTGAGGAATAAACACAAGACTTAGTGGTTTAAGATTGAATTGAACACAAGATACGGGAAAATTGAGGGTAGATCAATATTGACATTTTACTAAAAATTTTTCTGATGTTTGTCAAAAAAACATAGCTCAAATTTCGCTGTTTTTATGTTTATGGTTTAAGCCTTATTAGACAAGGGTATAGCATATCAAAGCTCTATTTATCTGCTTATAGATAAACTTGTGGATAAGTGAAAAAGAATAAAATTGATCAGTCAGTTTCTGATCAATAGCTTGATTTGATTGATAAATGATCGCTTTGTAACAAGAAGTGATTGCAGGTGCTGTAAAAGTTACAATCTTAAAAAGCCAATTAATTCAACGATTAAAAAATATTACAAAAAGCTACTTAGATGTATCAGTTTGGTGAATAGCATCTTGTTTACAATGTAAACGTGTGTATATTGCAAAATTATATTACGTCGTATCTGTCGGATTTTTAAAAGATACGCTTCATCCTATTGAAGGGGCAGTTTATGAGCCAAGAAGAAAAGTTACCGAAAATTTTAATTGTAGAAGATGATGAGCGTCTTGCGCGTTTAACCCAAGAATATTTAATCCGTAATGGATTGGAAGTTGGGGTTGAACCAGATGGTAATCGTGCCATTCGTCGTATTATTGCCGAGCAACCAGATTTAGTGGTGCTCGACGTCATGTTACCTGGTGCAGATGGTTTAACCATTTGTCGTGAAGTGCGCCCTCATTATCATCAACCAATTTTAATGCTCACTGCTCGTACTGAAGATATGGATCAGGTGCTTGGTTTGGAAATGGGCGCAGATGACTATGTGGCTAAACCTGTTCAGCCGCGTGTGTTATTGGCGCGTATCCGTGCCTTGTTACGTCGTACAGACAAAGCGCCAGAAGATGAAGTGGCACAGCGCATTGAATTTGATGATTTGGTGATTGATAACGGTGGTCGTTCTGTGACTTTAAATGGTGAGTTGGTTGATTTCACCAGCGCAGAATATGACTTGCTTTGGTTATTGGCTTCGAATGCAGGTCGAATTTTATCGCGTGAAGACATTTTCGAACGTCTGCGTGGGATTGAATATGATGGTCAAGACCGTTCAATTGACGTACGTATTTCGCGTATTCGTCCAAAAATTGGCGATGATCCAGAAAATCCAAAACGAATTAAGACTGTGCGTAGTAAAGGTTATCTTTTCGTGAAAGAAACCAACGGAATGTAATTCATTGCTTATTTTTTAACACAGGACATTTGCGTGTTTAAACACAGTATATTCTTGCGCATCTATGCAGGTCTGGTTGTGCTGGTTGCAATCGTGGCGCTGTTTGGTTATCTCTTGGTGCAAATCATTAACTATCAGCGCGCGCAAGAATATCGTGAGTCTTTAACTGATGGCATTTCCTTTATTATCAGTGAGGGGATTGCACGTCAGCAAACCGTTCAGCAGAAAGTTGACTGGATTTCTGACGCGTCTGATTTATTGGAATTGCCCATTTATTATGTCGATGCCAATAAGGTTGATCTGTCGAGAGCTGAACAAAAACGTATTAGCCAGCAAAAAGCGGCAGTACGCTATGATGCGCAAAATTCAATTGCCTATATTATTATCGGGCTGAAAAATGACACCAATCATTATCTTTATGTCAAAGTAGATAAAATTGGTGAACGTCAGATGAAGGCGTTGCCGATTTTTATTCTGGACTATTTGGTGTATTACCCAGGTCAGGAAAAAGAATATCTGGAGAAAATTCAAAAGCACTTTTCTTATCCAATTGAAATTGAGAAAGTACAGAATTTACCTTTAGATTCCGAGCAAATCGGACGTTTAAGATTAGATCACAGCATTATCTTATATCGTGACAGTGCAACGGTACGCGGCACAACCATTTCCATTGTTTCTCCAATTCCAAGTTCACCATCAGAAGTGTTGGTGTTGGGTCCTGTGCCGTTGTTTAACTGGATGCCATTCCAATTGGCGGCAGGCATTACCTTACTCAGTCTGTTTGTCTTGAGCTTGGGAGTATATGGTCTGATTCTGCCAATGCAACGTAAAATTCGTGAGGTGAATTACGCATTAAATCGCATGAAATCGGGTGATTTAAGTTTGCGTTTACCTGTAGATGGTACCGACGAGATGGCGAGTTTGGCATCAAGTTACAACAGTATGTCGGATCATATTCAGCGCTTGATTGAAGCACAGCGTGAGTTAATGCGAGCGGTTTCGCATGAGCTGCGTACTCCTGTGGCGCGAATCCGTTTTGGTATGGAAATGCTGGCAGAAGAAGATGATTATGAGTATCGCATTCAGCAAGTTGATATGATTGATAAAGATATTGAGGCGTTGAATACTTTAATTGATGAAATCATGACTTATGCCAAGTTGGAGCAAGGTACACCGTCACTCGATTTTGAAAAAATTGTACTGGCTGAAGTGCTTGAACAGGTAGCAACAGAAACTGAAGCGCTGAAAACTCAAAAAGAAATTATTGTTAAAGCACCATTATCTACAGTGGTGGCAGATGCTGAGCGTCGTTATCTACACCGTGTTGTACAAAACTTGGTGGGTAATGCGGTACGCTATTGTGATCATAAAGTTGTGATTAGCGGAGGCATTAATGAAGCAGGTATGGCGTATGTCTGTGTTGAGGACGATGGTCCTGGGATACCAGAAGAAGATCGTAAACGCATCTTTGAAGCCTTTGCGCGTTTAGATGACAGTCGAACCCGTGCTTCGGGTGGCTATGGTTTGGGGCTTTCTATTGTTAGTCGTATCGCATATTGGTTTGGTGGTCGTATTGAGGTAGATGCGAGTCCGAACTTAAAAGGTGCGCGCTTTACTATGAGCTGGCCTGCAAAACGTTTTGCTAAAAGCAACACCAAGAAAAAGCTTGGTTCAAAGGAAAGTTTAGATAGTTAAGTCGAATAATTTAAATTTATGCTAAAGATAAGCCCAGATTTATTCTTGTGAGGGAGTAAGCTGGGCTTTTATCTTGCGGTGTTTCAAAGCAGTTTAATCAATAATGCTGGCATCAGGTTCAATAATGGGTTTTCCACCTTTCAAGCTTTCAAGTGCTTCCTGATTAAAATCGACCAATAAAGAATTGTTTAGCGTATCGAAGGAGTGACCAATAATCAGTTTTTGATCGCCATTTAGGGTTTCTACTTTGTAATCATCCACAATGTCAAAAATACCATCTAAATTGGTGGTGGTAGAGGCACGATCTTGACGAAATAATTCGTAGATATCACGTAGATCAAATATTGCATTGTTTGCATCGGGATGTTTGGCAATATAGTTTTCAATATGACGAATGAGTAGTTGTGCAAACAAGTAATAATTGGGTTTGTGAGTGAATTCTAGATTCATATAATTGCTCCTTATTATTTGTTTTACATGATGATATAGGAATACCATAATCGTGATCATCAGGTAATTTTGTCGTGTAGCAGTGTTGTAAATAAAATTACATATTTTTCGACATCTGCCTTTTGGGGGTGAGTTCTTTTTATTCAATTTTATGATTTTTTAACGCTATTGTATCGAATTCTTTGCAAAAGCTTTGTTGTTCAATCATTCGGGCTCTTATGAGATAAATAAAGGATTTCGGTGGAAATTGATGGGGCAGAAAAGCACATCAAATGGAAGTAATGTTGAAAAAAATGATGGAAATTTATTTTTTTATTCAATAAAGCGATAATTGGGTGTGTTTCAGTGTTTTATGCATGGAAATACTGAAAAAAGCTCAAAAAATCATCCAAAAGACTAAGACCTATAAACTAGCAAGTGAAATCATAAATCAGGTACAATTGGCGGGATTAATTTTGTGTTTGGTGTATTTGAAGGCCAATACATACATTCTTTGTTAATAAATAGGCCTGCCAGGAGTTATCCCCGCATGAGTGCCATTACTCCATACGAATGGGCAATTATTGCCTTCGTGATCGGCGTTACATTTCTTTGTGCTTTTATGCTCACAGTTCCATTACTCCTTGGGGGTAAGTCATGGGGCCGTGCTAAGCAAGAGCAGTTTGAGTCAGGCGTAGTGGGTGCAGGTGGTGCACGTATTCGCTTGTCTGCAAAGTTCTATTTGGTTGCTATTTTCTTCGTAGTTTTTGACTTAGAAGCGCTTTATCTTTACGCATGGTCTACATCTGTACGTGAAGTGGGCTGGATTGGTTTTGCTACAGCTGCTGTATTTATTTTAGTTTTGCTCGTTGGTTTGATTTATGAATTATCAACAGGTGCTTTAAATTGGTCACCTTCTGATAAACGTAAAGCAGCCGGGATTAAACCTAAAGTAGGTTCACCAAATATGAACATTGCTGACATTACCCGCTTTAACTCTATTGAAGAATTGGTAACAGACCCTACGGGTCATATTCCAGCTCAATCATCTGGTCGTGTGAAACAAAAATCACCGACTGCCTCATCTGACAAGGAGTAACTCGGGATGAAATATACCTTAACCCGTGCGAATCCGAATGCTGATCAATATCCACTTCAGGAGCGCCAGATCGTTACCGATCCGCTTGAAGAAGAAGTGAATAAGAATGTGTTCATGACTCGTTTAGAGGATGTGTTACACACAGCAGTAAACTGGGGGCGTAAGAACTCAGTTTGGCCGTTTAACTTTGGTACATCTTGCTGCTACGTAGAGTATGCAACAACCTTAACAGGTGTGCATGACTTGTCACGTTTTGGTGCCGAGGTAATTCGTGCTTCACCGCGTCAAGCGGACTTGATGATTGTAGCAGGGACATGCTTTGTAAAAATGGCACCTGTTATTCAGCGTTTGTACGAGCAAATGTTAGAGCCTAAATGGGTAATTTCAATGGGTGCTTGTGCGAACTCAGGTGGCATGTATGACATCTACTCAGTAGTACAAGGTGTCGATAAAATTATTCCTGTCGATGTGTACATCCCAGGTTGCCCGCCTCGTCCAGAAGCATTAATCCAAGCATTAATGTTGCTACAGGACCAAATTCAATTAGAGCGTCGTCCGCTATCTGCCGTAATTGGTGATGATCTTCAACCGGTGTATAAGCCAAAGATGATGCCAGAACGCGATCGTAAGAATGCACAGCGTATTGCGGTGAAAAACTTACGCTCTATGGATGAAATTAAATAATTTTAACGATGAATGTTTGATGCACCCGAGATGGGTGTAGTTGTCGTTAAGGTTGACTGAATTTGTATTAAATAGGAAGCCAAGCCAATGGCTGAAACTGACATTGCTATGCCAGAATCAACAGCAGTTGATTCACGCCCAGCATTTGCAATTATAGAAGAGCTCAAAACCAAATTTGGTGAGAACTTCTATGTGCAAACGACTTTTGAAGATTTTCCAACAGTCTGGGTTGAGCGCGCGCGCGTACAAGAAGTTTTAATGTTCTTGCGTACAGTGTCACGTCCTTACGTGATGCTGTTTGACTTATCTGCGGTTGATGAGCGTTTACGTACTCACCGTGACGGTTTGCCTGCGTCTGACTTTACAGTGTTCTATCACTTATTGTCATTAGAGCGCAATACAGATATTCGTATTAAAGTTGCTTTGAATGAGAGCGATCTCAATATTCCTACAGCAACCAATATCTGGCCAAACGCAAACTGGTACGAGCGTGAAGCTTACGATATGTTCGGGATCAATTTCGAAGGGCATCCAATGCTCCGTCGTATTTTGCTGCCAACTTATTGGGAAGGTCACCCGCTTCGCAAGGAATACTCTGCACGTGCTACGGAATATACTCCGTACATGCAGAACCAAGCAAAACAAGACTTCGAGCAAGAACACTTACGCTTTGTCCCTGAAGATTGGGGTCTAAAGCGTGGTAATGCTGACGAAGACTTCATGTTCTTGAACTTAGGTCCTAACCACCCATCTGCGCACGGTGCATTCCGTGTGATCTTGCAGTTGGACGGTGAAGAAGTGAAAGACTGTGTGCCTGACATCGGTTATCACCACCGTGGTGTGGAAAAGATGGCTGAACGTCAAACTTGGCATTCATTCATTCCATATACAGACCGTGTGGACTACTTGGGTGGTTGTGCGCAGAACATGCCTTATGTGATGGGTGTGGAACAAATGGCGGGTATTACTGTACCTGACCGTGCACAATGTATCCGTGTCATGATGTCTGAACTGTTCCGTATCAATAACCACTTGCTGTATATCGGTACTGCAATTCAGGATGCGGGTGGTATGACTCCTGTATTCTATATGTTCGCTGACCGTCAAAAAATCTATGACGCAATTGAAGCGATCACAGGTTACCGTATGCACCCAGCGTGGTTCCGTATCGGTGGTACAGCGCATGATCTTCCAAACAACTGGCAGCACCTGATTCGTGAAATTCTCGAATGGATGCCAAAGCGTTTGAAGGAATACCACACTGCAGCACTTAAAAACTCTGTATTCGAGGGTCGTACCCGTAATGTTGCGCAATACGATGCAAAATCTGCGTTGGCTTGGGGTGTAACAGGTACAGGTCTACGTGCAACAGGTATCGACTTTGATGTGCGTAAATACCGTCCATACAGTGGTTATGAAAACTATGACTTCGAAGTGCCAGTAGAGTACGAAGGCGATGCGTATGCACGTGTCATCGTTCACTACCGTGAAATTGAACAGTCATTAAAAATCATCAAGCAGTGCTTGGATAACATGCCATCTGGTCCATATAAAGCGGATCATCCATTGGCTGTTCCACCACCAAAAGACAAAACATTGCAAGATATTGAAACCTTGATTACGCACTTCTTAAGCGTTTCTTGGGGTCCTGTAATGCCTGCTGGTGAAGCTTCTGTAATGGCTGAAGTGGTAAAAGGTGCATCGAACTACTACTTGACTTCTGACAAGTCAACCATGAGTTATCGTACCCGTATTCGTACACCAACTTTTACTCATTTACAGCAAATGCCTTCGGTGATTAACGGCAGTCTTGTATCTGACTTGATCATTTATTTAGCGACAATTGACGTCGTAATGGCTGACGTGGATCGCTAAGGGGTAACGCATTATGATGATTTTGACTGATAAAAAGCCACGTGTGAACGTTGAAGGAATTTTGACTGCGGAAGAAATTCACGATATCGAACATCACATTGATCACTATCCGTACCCACGTGCAGCCTGTCTTGATGCGCTGAAGTGTGTACAGCGCCGTAACGGTTGGGTAGATGATGCGCAAATGAATGCGATTGCTCAAATGTTAAGCATGAGCCTTGCGGACCTCGAAGGTGTAGCAACATTCTATAACCGTATCTACCGCCAACCAGTAGGTCGTCACGTAATTCTTTTATGTGATTCGATTGCGTGCTTCTTAATGGGCGCAGAGACTTTGGCTGAAGCATTCCAGCGTGAATTGGGTATTCAATTTGGTCAAACGACGGCAGATGGTCGTTTTACTTTGTTGCCAATTTGCTGCCTAGGTAACTGTGACAAAGGTCCTACATTAATGATTGATGAAGACACTCACGGTCTGGTTGAAGTGACCTCAGTGAAACAGTTATTGGAGAAGTATGTATGAATACCGAACCAAAACCAATTTATGGCGACGGTAACCCAGAAACTCATCCATTAACTTGGCGTTTGAGTAAACAAGAGTTTGTCCGTAGTGCAGATGACTACGAAGCGCTTGAAGGTTATGCAGGATTTAAAAAAGCAATCACTATGCCACCGAAAGATGTGCTTGAAGTGATTAAAGCTGCAACCGTAAAGGGTCGTGGTGGTGCAGGCTTCCCAGCAGGGATCAAATGGTCACTGATGGCGCCAAATGACAATTCAGGTCCACGTTACCTGATTTGTAATGCCGATGAGATGGAACCAGGAACCTTTAAAGACCGTTTGTTGATGGAAAAACTTCCTCATCAATTGATCGAAGGCATGTTGATTGCGGGTTATACCCTTGAAGCAACCCATGGTTATATCTTTATTCGTGGTGAATACATTGAAGCTGCTCAATACTTAAATGAAGCATTAGAGCAAATCCGAGCGAAAGGTTACTTGGGTGAAAACATCCTTGGAACTGGCTGGAACTTCGAAATGCACGTGCATACTGGTGCGGGTCGTTATATCTGTGGTGAAGAAACTGCATTGATTAACTCGCTTGAAGGTCGTCGTGCAAACCCACGTACGAAACCACCGTTCCCGCAAGTTGCAGGTGCTTGGGGTCGTCCTACGATTGTCAACAACGTAGAGACCTACAACAACTTACCAGCAATCATGTTGCGTGGTCCTGAATGGTACATCAACCTTTCTGCTGGTAAATCGAAAGATCCAGGCACCAAGATTTATGGCGCATCAGGTAAGGTGAAATTCCCTGGTTTATGGGAACTTCCATTTGGTACCACTGCGCGTGAAGTGATTGAAGATCATGCTGGTGGTATGCGTGATGGCTTGAAGCTAAAAGCATGGTTACCTGGTGGTGCATCGACTGACTTCTTGGCAGCTGAACACATTGACCTTCCAATGGATGCTGAAAGCATCATGAAAGCGGGTTCGCGATTAGGTACCTGTTTGCTCATGGTTGTTGATGAAACTCAATGTATGGTTTCTGCTACACGTAACTTAGAAGAATTCTTCGCACGTGAGTCATGTGGTTTCTGTACGCCTTGTCGTGATGGTTTACCGTGGGCGGTGAAGGCACTGAAAGCATTGGAAGATGGCACAGGTAAGAAAGAAGACATCGATCACTTACAAGAACTAACGCGTAAGTTGTGGATTGGTAAAACTTTCTGTGCACATGCTCCAGGTGCAATGGAACCGTTAATGGGCGCACTTAAATATTTCCGTAGCGAGTTTGAAGCGAAAGTAGTTGATGCTGCCGCTCGAACTAGCAACGTAGAACAAGCTTAAGGAATTCGACTATGGCTACAATTCATGTCGATGGAAAATCGTACGAAGTCAACGGCTCTGAAAACTTGCTACAAGCATGTTTAAGCCTTGGCATCGACATCCCATATTTTTGTTGGCATCCATCCTTAGGTTCTGTCGGTTCATGCCGTCAATGTGCTGTGACTCAATACGCGAATCCAGAAGATACGCGTGGTCGTTTGGTCATGTCATGTATGACACCTGCATCTGACAATACCTACATCTCGATTGAAGACAAAGAAGCAAAAGATTTCCGTGCTTCGATTGTTGAATTCTTGATGACCAACCACCCGCACGACTGTCCAGTCTGTGAAGAAGGTGGTCACTGTCACTTACAGGATATGACTGTAATGACGCAACACGACCGTCGTCGTTACCGTTTCACTAAGCGTACGCATTACAACCAAGAATTAGGTTCGTTTATTGCGCACGAGATGAACCGTTGTATCGCATGTTACCGTTGTGTTCGTTACTACAAAGACTATGCGGGTGGTACAGACTTTGGTGTTTATGCCAATGCATCACGCGTTTACTTCGGTCGTCCAGAATCAGGGACTTTAGAATCTGAATTCTCGGGTAACTTGACTGAAGTATGTCCAACTGGTGTATTTACCGATAAGACTCACTCTGAACGCTATAACCGTAAATGGGACATGCAGTATGCGCCAAGCGTATGCCAAGGCTGTTCTTCTGGTTGTAACATTTCTCCAGGTGAACGTTATGGTGAATTACGTCGCGTAGAAAACCGTTTCAACGGTGAAGTGAATCAATACTTCTTGTGTGACAAAGGTCGTTTCGGTACGGGTTATGTGAACCGTGCAGATCGTCCACGTCAACCACAATTCCGTGATGGTGCTGAAGCTACTCCAGTTTCTGTAGATCAAGCATTAGACACCGTGATTGCAAATATCCAAGGTAAAAAAGTTTTGGGTATTGGTTCTCCACGTGCATCGCTTGAATCTAACTACGCACTACGTGAGCTGGTAGGTCAAGACAACTATTCAACAGGTATGTCTCAAAAAGAGCAAAACTTGGTTGAATTGGCTGCTTCGATCATGCAAACCGAGGGTGTTTACAACCCGAACATGCGTGAAATTGAAAGCTACGATGCTGTGCTGATTTTGGGTGAAGATCTAACTCAAACTGCACCACGTATGGCGTTGTCTGTTCGTCAAGCGGCGAAAAACAAAGCCAAAGAAATGGCGGCAGAACGTCGTACTCAAGATTGGTTGGCTGAGCCTGTGCAACGTATTGCGCAAGATGCGAAATCACCAATCTATATCTTGGCTGCAACGCAAACCCGTCTATCTGACGTTGCGACAGGTGAAGTGGTTGCTTCTCCAAATGACATCGCACGTTTAGGTTTTGCCGTTGCTGCGGCATTGAAAGGTGAAGTGGTTTCTGGTTTGGCTGAAGATGCGAAAGCGTTTGCACAAACTATTGCAGATACATTAAAAGCTGCGAAGAAACCATTGGTGATTTCAGGTACCAGCTTACAAGATCCTGCGATCATGGAAGCGGCTGCACAAGTAGCTCAAAATCTGGGTAACGCTGGCTTGACCTTGACGGTTCCTGAAGTGAACTCAATGGGCTTGGCAATCCTTGGTGGTCAAAGCTTAGAGCAAGCATTAGCTCAAGACTATGACACAGTGATTGTGGTTGAAAACGATCTTTATCGTCGTTTACCAGCAGCTCAAGTCAATGCTGCACTTTCAGGCAAAGAAGTAATTGTGCTTGATCACTCTGAAACTGCAACTGTTGCGAAAGCGTCAATTGTGCTTTCTGCGGCATCTTTCGCTGAAGGTGATGGTACTGTCGTTTCACAAGAAGGCCGTGCACAACGTTTCTACCAAGTGTATGACCCAAGCTACTACAAACCTGAATATGCGATCAAAGAATCTTGGCGCTGGTTACATGCCATTGAAACGGGCTTAAAAGGCAAAGCCATTTCTTGGACATTGCTTGATGATGTGATTGAAACTGTTGCGAAAAACGTTCCAGCATTACAAGCGATTGAAGATGTTGCACCAGATGCGGGCTTCCGAGTACATGGCTTGAAAATTGCGCGTGAACCACGTCGTTATTCTGGTCGTACTGCGATTCGTGCGCCTTTATCTGTTCACGAACCAAAACAACCAACGGATATTGATTCTGCATTAACATTCTCGATGGAAGGTTATGTCGGAAATCAAACTCCATCTGCACTTGTGCCATTTGCATGGTCAGCGGGTTGGAACTCTCCACAAGCCTGGAACAAATTCCAAGACAATGTTGGCGGACACTTAAAAGGTGGTGATTCGGGCGTACGTTTATTCGATCGTTTACCGAAACGTCCAGCACGTAGCTTTGTTGCACCAGCAGCGGTTGTAGTTAACCCTGAAAGTTTCCGTTTAGTGCCGATGCATCACATTTTTGCTTCTGGTGAATTCACTGTGAAGACACCTGCAATGGAGTCGCGTATTCCTGAAGCAGTATTTGCGGTGGGTGAACAAGATGCAGCGCGTCTGAATGTTCAAGATGGACAGCAAATGACGGTGAAAGCGGGTGAAACCAGCATTAGCTTACCAGTTCAAGTGATTGAGTATTTACCAGCAGGTTATATCGGTTATCCAATTGGTCTTGCACCGACTGTTTCTTTAGCAGAACCAGTTTCAGTCGCGGTAGGAGTGTAATTCATGAATCAAGAAATTATACGTCAAACACCGCTTTGGGCTGAGAACTGGCCGATTGCGTACTCTGTGATTCAAGCTATTGTCATTTTATTGGTGGTGGTTCTGATTGCAGCATTAATGTCATTTGTCGAGCGTCGTTTGCTCGGCTTATGGCAAGACCGTTACGGTCCAAACCGTGTTGGTCCTGGCGGTATGTTCCAGATTGTTGCCGACATGTTAAAAATCATGTTCAAAGAAGACTGGACGCCAAAGTTTGTAGACAAGTTAACTTTCCGTTTAGCACCAGCTGTTGCCATGGCAACTGCGGTACTGTCATTCATGGTCATTCCTGTAAGCCCATACTTGGGTGTTGCAGACATGAGCATCGGCTTATTGTTCTTTATGGCAATGGCTGGTATTGCAGTTTATGCGGTGTTATTTGGTGGTTGGTCTTCAAACAACAAATACGCATTACTCGGTGGTCTGCGTTCTGCTGCGCAAACAATTTCATACGAAGTGTTCTTGGGTATTTCACTCATGGGTGTGGTTGCAATTGCAGGCTCATTCAACATGCGTGAAATCGTAGAAGCACAACGTGATGTTTGGTTTGTTATTCCTCAATTCTTAGGCTTCATGATCTTTGTGGTTGCAGGTGTAGCGGTAACTCACCGTCATCCATTTGACCAACCAGAAGCAGAACAAGAATTGGCTGAAGGTTACCATGTAGAATATGGCGGTATGAAATGGGGGATGTTCTTCGTTGCGGAATACGTCAACGTAGTCTTGATCTCAGCACTCATCGTGACTTTATTCTTCGGTGGTTGGTTAGCGCCATTCAACCTTGAGATTTCGTTCATTCCACCAGCATTCTGGTTCATTATCAAAACAGCATTCTTTGTAATGATGTTTGTATTGGCGCGTGGTTCATTAATGCGTCCACGTTATGACCAAGTGATGAACTTTGGTTGGAAAATTTGCTTGCCATTGGCATTGGTCAACTTATTAGTGACTGGTGCTGTGATTCTGATGAATCAGGCCTAAGACAGCAGGGAGAACAAAATGTTTAAATTTCTAGCTGGAGTTGGGTCAATTGTACGTTCATTGTGGATGGTATTCAGCCACGTGACGCGTAAACGTGACACGATTTTATATCCAGAAGTACCAGCTGAAGAAATTGTACCTCCGCGTTTCCGTGGTCGTATTGTATTGACGCGTGACCCAGATGGTGAAGAGCGTTGTGTAGCATGTAACTTATGTGCTGTTGCTTGCCCAGTTGGTTGTATTTCACTGCAAAAAGCAGAAAAAGAAGATGGACGTTGGTATCCAGAATTCTTCCGCATTAACTTTTCGCGTTGTATTTTCTGCGGGATGTGTGAAGAAGCGTGTCCAACCACTGCAATCCAGATGACACCTGATTTCGAATTAGGTGAATACGTTCGTCAAGACCTTGTATATGAGAAAGAAAACTTACTCATCTCAGGTCCTGGTAAATATCCAGACTACAACTTCTATCGTGTTACAGGTATGGCTGTAACAGGTAAAGAAAAAGGTCAGGCGCAACGTGAAAGCGCACCTGTTGATGTACGGAGTCTATTACCATGATGTGGCCGTTTTATTTGATGGCACTCGTGGCCATCGTTTCTACGGTTCGTGTAGTTACTAACGCGAACCCTGTACATGCGTTACTTAGCTTGATCGTATCTTTGCTTGCTGTTGCAGGGATGTTCATGATTGTGGGGGCACCATTTGCGGGTGCACTGGAAATTATCGTTTATGCTGGCGCGATCATGGTGTTATTCGTGTTCGTGGTGATGATGCTGAACCTTGGTCAACATACCGTTGATCAAGAGCGCAAATGGTTAACGTCATCTGCTTGGGCTTATCCAGCATTAATGAGCTTTCTGATGGGCTTGGTTTTAGTTTGGATGTTAGGTTCAGACTACACCACCGCAGGTCCTGTGATGGGCACTGAAATTGTAGGTCCGAAAGCCGTTGGTCAAGCACTCTTTACTCACTACTTATTATTGGTAGAAGTTGCCGCGATGTTATTGCTTGCAGCACTGGTTGCAGCATTCCACTTAGGTAAACGTGAGCCAAGTGCAGAAGAGGACAAAGAATAATGGGCAACATCCCTTTAGAACATGGTTTGATCGTTGCGACCATTCTTTTTGCACTGGGTTTTTACGGTGTGATGGTGCGACGCAACCTATTATTTATGTTAATGAGCCTTGAAATCATGATGAATGCTGCTGCGTTAGCATTCGTTTTGGCGGGTAGTGCATGGGTACAACCAGATGGACAAATCATGTTCATTTTAATCTTGACCCTTGCTGCGGCAGAGGCTTGTATCGGTCTTGCGATCGTCCTCCAGTTTTATCATCGCTTCCATCATTTGGATGTGGATGCTGCTAGTGAGATGCGCGGATGAGTTATTTATATTTAACAGTTTTGTTTCCGCTAATCGGTTTTGTCTTATTAGCGGCGGGGCGCCAGAATTTACCTGAGAAAGTTGCAGCGATGATTGGCGTTGGGGCTGTAGGTTTATCTGCTTTATTTGCCCTTATTGCGGGGATGGATTTCGTTAACAATGGTTCTGCGCCACAAGTACAACACTTGTGGACTTGGTTCCAAGTTGGTGATTTCGCACCAGGCATTAGCTTGCACTTAGACGGCTTGTCATTATTGATGATGGGTATGGTCACGGGTGTAGGTTTCTTGATCCACATTTTTGCCTCATGGTATATGCGTGGTGAAGAAGACTTTGCACGTTTCTTCTCTTACTTCAACCTGTTTGTTGCAAGCATGTTGTTGCTGGTTCTTGGCGATAACTTGGCATTGTTATTCTTAGGTTGGGAAGGTGTAGGTCTGTGCTCGTACTTGCTGATTGGTTACTACTACCAAAACCCAGAAAACGGTTTTGCGGCAATCAAGGCATTTACCGTAACGCGTATTGGTGATGTGTTCTTACTAATTGCATTGTTCTTAATCTACCAACAGTTCGGTACATTAAACATTGCGGAAGTGGTTGCTGCGGCGCCAACAGTATTAACCCAAGGTTCATCTATGGCCATCTGGACAGCATTGATGTTGTTCCTAGGTGCTGCAGGTAAATCTGCGCAGATTCCACTACAAACATGGTTAGCAGATGCGATGGCTGGTCCTACACCAGTATCTGCATTGATCCACGCAGCGACAATGGTTACTGCGGGTGTATATCTCTGCTGTCGTATGTTCACCGTATTTGAAATGGCTCCTCAAGTGATGATGTTCATTTCGATTACAGGTGCTGTGACTTTATTGGTTGCTGGTTTTGCTGCATTGGTTCAAACCGATATTAAACGTATCTTGGCTTACTCAACCATGAGTCAGTTGGGCTATATGTTTATGGCAGTAGGCGCGGAAGCATACCAAGCGGGTCTGTTCCACATGCTCACTCACGCATTCTTTAAGGCATTATTATTCTTGTCTTCTGGTGCGGTGATTTTGGCTTACCACCACGAACAAAACATTTTCAAAATGGGTGGTTTGTTCTACAAGAATAAATTCCTGTTTGCTTGCTTCGCAATTGGTGGCGGTGCGTTGGCTGCAATTCCATTCATCACTGTTGGCTTCTTCTCGAAAGATGCAATTTTAGGTGCGGTATGGATGAAAGGTCAGGCAGTTGCACTATATGACTGCTTGTACTGGGCAGGTGTTGCAGGTGCTTTCTTAACTTCAATCTATACATTCCGTTTAATCTGGGTTGTATTCTTTGGAAAAGAAAATACGCCATATCACGAAATCAAAGGCGTGACTTACTGGGGGCCATTGGCAATTTTAGCGGTTCTTTCAACTTTCGTTGGTGCGGCACTTAAAGCACCTGTAGAAAGCATTTTGAATGCTGCAAAAATTCCAGCGGTGATTATTCCAGAAGCAATGGAAGCGGGTGTACACGGTGCAGAATATATTGCCGTGGGTATTGCGCTTGCTGGTCTTGTGATTGGTGTGATCTTATTTGCTTTTGCTTACGGTGCAGTGAAAAGTTTTGCGAAAACGTCATTGGGTGCAGGTTTGGCGAATATTTGCCGTAATGCACTAGGTTTCGATACCTTGTATGACCTGATTTTCGTAAAACCATATTTACTGATTGCTAAGATTTGTGGTCGTGACCCAATTGATGGTTTATGGCTCGTATTACCTGCAATTGTGAAAGCTGGTAACGGCTTTACAAGCTCTCGTCAAACAGGTTCATTGCGTGAATACGCATCGAGCATGTCACTGGGCATTGTGGTTCTACTGATGATCTTAGTTGTGATTCAGGTAGTGGGGAAATAAGATGGA
Organism: Acinetobacter zhairuonensis; assembly: GCF_022601715.1. GTDB lineage: Bacteria > Pseudomonadota > Gammaproteobacteria > Pseudomonadales > Moraxellaceae > Acinetobacter. The sequence continues at coordinate 24,367 of NZ_JAKVIM010000023.1, forward strand.
AATCACAAACAACATGGTTTTGCCCGCGCTGATCCTCGTACCGTTCATTGCAGGTTTTTTATGTTGGTTGGTCGACAAGCTCGACCAACAACTACCACGCTATATTGCACTTGGCGGTATGCTCGTCACTTTGGGCTTAACTGTCGCTTTATGGCAAACGGGTACTTTCAGCTATGAATTGGGCGCTAAGGTCCCAACATGGTCTGCTGAATTCTTCTTGCCGTGGATTCAAACCCTCGGCATCAATATTCACTTAGCGGTTGATGGCTTATCCTTATTAATGGTGGGCTTAACTGCACTATTGGGTATTTTGGCTGTTGGTTGTTCTTGGGGTGAGATTCAAAAGAACGTAGGCTTCTTCCATTTGAACCTATTATGGTCATTGGGCGGGGTAATCGGTGTATTCCTTTCGATTGATATGTTCTTGTTCTTCTTCTTCTGGGAGATGATGCTTGTTCCAATCTACTTCTTGATTGCACTTTGGGGACATCGCGGTGCGGATGGTAAATCACGTGTTTACGCTGCAACCAAGTTCTTCATTTATACTCAAGTTGCTGGTTTAATCATGCTCATCGGTATTCTAGGCCTTGTGGTTTATGGATACATGATGACAGGTATGATCGGCTTCGATTACAACTACTTGTTAGGTGTAGCGAATACGCTTGATGCTCAGCTTCCAGCGGTAGCTTATGCATTCATGTTGTGTTTGTTTGTGGGTTTCGCAGTAAAACTTCCTGTGTTCCCATTACACGGCTGGTTACCAGATGCACACGCGCAAGCACCTACAGCGGGTTCTGTAGACTTAGCGGGTATCTTGATTAAGACAGCCGCGTACGGTTTACTTCGTTTTGTTATTCCGTTCTTCCCAGCGGCTTCTGCACAGTTTGCAGACATCGCAATCATCATGGGTTTAATTGGTATTTTCTACGGTGCTTGGTGTGCTTTCCAGCAAACCGACATGAAGCGTCTGTTGGCTTATACTTCAATTTCTCACATGGGCTTCATCTTACTTGCATTGTATGCAGGTAACATTTTGACCTTCCAAGGTCTGATGATTATGATGTTGGCGCATGGTTTATCTTCTGCTGCACTGTTCATTATGTGTGGTCAGGTTTATGAGCGCTTACATACACGTGACATGCGTTTGATGGGTGGTATTCGTGGTCAATTCCAATACCTTTCATTCTTCCTGATGTTCTTCGTGGCAGCATTAGTCGGTATTCCTGGTTTAGGTAACTTCATTGGTGAGTTCCTGATCTTGATGGGTTCTTATGCGAAGTTCCCAGTATTCACGATTTTGGCTGCAATCAGCTTAGTATTCGCTGGTCTTTATGGTCTAATTTTGATTCACAAAGCTTTGTTTGGTACGCCAAACGAAGAGCAAAAACAACATTACGCAAATCCACTGAAAGATTTGAATGCGCGTGAAGTTGGTATCTTGTTAATTTGTGCATTTGGTCTGCTTTGGCTTGGTCTCTACCCACAAACCTTCCTTGATATTTCAAATTCAAGCATGGCGTGGTTAGCTAACAGCTACATTCCAGTTCAAGAAGTCGTTGACGTTGTGCATCAAGCATCTGTTCAACTCGAAAATGTGGAGATGCAATAAGCCATGAACTTCACAATGTCTTTTTCTGAGCTTATGCCATTAGCTCCTGTAATGATCGTGGCGTTGACCGCGATCGTTGTGATGATTCTCACTTCGATTAAACGTAACCATAATTTAATCGCAACAGCATCAGTGGTCGGCTTAAACCTTGCTGCGGCAAATATTTTATTCAACATGTTTGGTGGGCAGTTTGTTCCATCAAACGTGATGGGTATGTTCATGGTGGATCCGTTCACCATGCTCTACCAATTGGTGATCTTAATTGCATCGCTTGCTTGCTGTACTTTGTCCCATGCCTATATCGAAACATATAAAGATAACCGTGAAGAACTGTATATCTTAATGCTGTGCTCGGTTGCGGGTGCAATGTTAATGGTGGCAAGTTCGCACTATGCATCTTTCTTCATTAGCCTTGAGTTAATGTCGATTCCTGTATACGGCATGTTGGCTTATACACATCAACGTGCAAACTCATTAGAAGCGGGTATTAAATATCTGGTTCTTTCTGCAACTGCTTCGGCAATGTTGCTGATGGGTATGGCATATGTTTATGCTTACACAGGTTCATTGTCTTTCTATGAATCTTTCCAAGCATTAATGCAAAATATTCGTCAACCAATGGTACTCCTTGGTTTGGCACTGATTATTTTTGCTGTTGGCTTTAAGCTTTCACTTGCACCATTCCACAAATGGACACCAGACGTTTATGCTGGTGCGCCAGCGCCGATTGCAACTTTCCTTGCAACCGCTGCAAAAGTGGCGACGATTGGTCTGTTTGTACGTTACTTGCTCACTTCAGGCGCAATCTTGGTTGAGTCTTTAGTCACAATCATCACGATTATTGCAGTGCTTTCAATCTTGGTGGGTAACTTCTTGGCGGTACGTCAAGTGAACTTGAAGCGTATTCTTGGTTATTCATCGATTGCACATTTCGGTTACTTGTTGATTGGTTTAATCAGCATGACCTATGCAAGCTTAGGCAACGTATCTGTATACGTGATCACTTATGTGTTAACGACGATTGGTGCGTTTGGTGCAGTAGCACTGATGTCTAGCCCATACAACAACGTGGATGAAGCAGAAAGTTTAGCGGACTACCGCGGTTTATTCTGGCGCCGTCCAGTACTAACTGCGACTCTAACAGTAATGATGTTGTCTTTAGCGGGTATTCCGTTAACAGCAGGCTTTATTGGTAAGTTCTTGGTGGTAATGGCTGCAGTAACCACTCAACACTGGTTCTTGGCTGCTATGATTGTTGTGGGTTCAGGTATAGGCTTGTACTACTACCTTCGTGTAATGGTGGTGATGTACATGACACCACCAGATACTCCACGTATTGACGCTGTAGATCATTGGGGTCAAAAAGTGGGTGGTATTATGGTATTACTCGCAGCACTTGCAGTACTGGTGATTGGTATCTATCCAGATCCAATTATCAAAATGGCATTACAAGCTGAGATTTTATCGCCATTACATTTCATGTTAACACGCCAATAATTGTAAAATTATCGTGTTAATCAAAAAGCCCTCGCCAGTCGGGGGCTTTTTTTTCTTATAAGATTTATAAAAAACATTTATAATACTATGAATTATATTTTGATCTTTTTAGGTGTACTCCCGTGGCTATTCATGAAATTCGTCATCCATTGATTCGTCATAAACTTGGCTTATTGCGTCGTGCTGATATTAGCACCAAGAATTTCCGTGAATTGGCTCAGGAAGTGACCATGTTGCTGACCTATGAAGCAACCAAAGATTTACCTGTGGTGGATCATGACGTTGATGGTTGGGCTGGTAAAGTGACAACACAACGCATTGCAGGTAAAAAAATTACCGTGGTCCCAATTTTACGTGCGGGTATTGGGATGTTGGATGGTTTCTTAAACCTGATTCCAAGTGCTAAAGTTTCTGTATTAGGTTTGGAGCGTGATGAAGAAACTTTAGAAGCTCGTACTTACTATAAAAAATTGGTGCCAGATGTTCAAAACCGTATTGCGATGATCATTGATCCAATGTTGGCAACAGGTTCTTCATTGGTGGCTGCAATTGATGTTTTAAAAGCCAGCGGATGTAAAGATATTCGTGTGATGGTTTTGGTTGCGGCACCAGAAGGTATCAAAAAAGTTGAAGATGCACATCCTGATGTGACCATTTTTACCGCTTCAGTGGATGAAGGTTTAAATGCACAAGGTTATATCGTGCCTGGTTTGGGAGATGCAGGTGATAAAATCTTCGGTTCAGTGCAAAAAGATTAAGTATTGCTATAGTCTATAAGGGGGCTGTGATAGCCTCTTTTTTATAGACTCAAGCTCGCTTGTTTCCAGAATAGGGGAAAATGAATGAAATCTGAGTTTCAACAAGGAAAAATTAGACAATACAACGCGGATAAAGGCTACGGTTTTATTGCGACATCCGAAGAAGATATTTTCTTTCATATCTCGGACTTTCCGCTTGCGGATGGTGAGCCGAAGCGTAATGAACGGGTCAAATTTTTAGTGGTTGAAAATGGTAATAAGCTCAAAGCAATTAAAATTGAACGTGTAGAAGACAATTCTGCGAAAGCCAAAAAAGCTAAAGTGGCTACACACAATAAATCGATTACTTCAGCTTTATTATCAAACTTTAGACGTTGATCACGAAGCAATAGCATTATTTCTTTTCGAATTTAAGAAAGAGACTTTAGGGTCTCTTTTTTATTGATTAGAATAGAAAAAATAAAAAGTTTAGGGCACATTATGTTTCTTGAGGGGAAGATCAAGCACTATAACTCTGCACGTGGTTTTGGTTTTATTCAGGTTGAGGATGAGCCGGAAGACATCTTTTTCCATATTAAAGATTTCCCGAGCTGGCACATTAAGCCCAATGAGGGAGAACAGCTCAAATTCCGTGTAGTAGAGGAACATGGGAAATTTAAGGCATCTGATATTGTTCGCCTAGATTTAAAGCCAGAGGATGATCAATTGCTCCTTGAGCAGCAGAGTTTTAGTTACCAATCGGTGCCGCTTGCAGAGCAAATCATTCAGCCCAAGAAATCGGTATCACGTCGAAAATATATAGTTTTATTCATCTTGATTGTCGTTGCTGGATTAGGGTTAGTGGCCTATCAAAAAGTTCAGGAATATCGTGTAGCGAAACAATTAAAAGCTGAACAACTTATTCAGGAACAAAAGCGCATTGTGGAACAACAGCGAGAAGCTTTAGGCAATTTGCCTGATCGTATTCTGTCGGCTCAGGGGCGCAGAAATTTAGATACGGTTGGCTATAGCATTAATACACAGCAAGCTACTACGGTTGCATCGATGAGTACGCATGGAGTTCAAGCTGCGATGATCCAGAATAGTGAATAGACTGGGAACTATCAATGTGATGGGCGAACCCACTGTAGCCAAATGCGATCTTATGATGAAGCTGTATTTTTCTTAAGAAATTGCCCAAGTACTGAAATGGATAGTGATGGGGATGGGAAGCCATGTGAACGTCAATTCCACCGTTAAAATAGCAAGAATAAAAATGCTCCCATCAGGGAGCATTTTTACAATAGGCAATTAACCTTCACAGAATTTCATAAAGGCTTTTAAGCCAGGTCCTTGGTATTTTTGACGATGTACCAGCATGAAAAGAGGACGCGAAAGTTGCCAGAAAGGCGTATTCAGCACCACCAATTGACCTTTTTCTTGTAAGGGTTCAATTGCCAATTTAGAGATACAGGACATACCAATCCCGCCAGCAACAATCTTCAAAATTGCTTCGTTATGACCAAGGGTTAAACGAATATTGGCATCGGGTAAGTCTTGTAAAATCGCATTGTCAAATACTTCACGCGTGCCTGAACCTTCTTCACGCAAAATCCATTCGACATGATCAAAATCGGCAGGACTCAATTCACGGTTTAAGCGGGCAAGAGGATGGTTTGGCGCACAGCAGACCGCCAGTTCATCATCTCGCCAATGAATGCATTGTAATTGCGGTAAATGACATGAACCTTCAATCAGGGCTAGATCCAACTGGAATTGGTTCACCGCTTCAATCATTTGGCGAGTATTACCGACTTGAAGCTGCAAATGCGCTTGCGGTTGAACTTGTAAAAAGTTCGCCATCAAGTCAGGCATTAAGTAATCGCTAATGGTTAAGGTTGCGCCTAAACGTAAATCGATACTTTGGAGTTCACCTTTGGCAGCTTGTTCAAAAGCTTCACAGCGCCCAAGAATTTCAAGAGCTTGCGGCAGCAAGAAACGACCTAAATCATTCAATTGCAGACGTTTACCTAGGCGGTCAAACAGTGGAGCCCCTAAGCCATCTTCCAGATCTGCCAGTGCCATACTTGCAGCACTTTGAGTTAACTTCACCGCGTCGCTGGCTTTGGTCACGGTGCCTTCCTGAGCGACTGCTACAAAAACAGCCAATTGGCGTAAAGTCATGCGCATGAATGTAGCCTTAACATTTAAAAAATATTAATAAATTATGTTGTCATGCTAACATGAGCGCAGTCTTTGATGCCACGTCGAAATCATGTCAATTGAAAAATTTAGCGTAGAAAAGGTTTTATCTGTACAGCGTTGGACCAATAACCTATTCAGTTTCACCATGACACGTCCTGCACATTTTAAGTTTACTGCAGGTCAATTTGCCCGTATTGGTCTAAAAGTAGGGGATGAATTGGTGGTTCGCGCTTATTCGATTGTGTCCTCACCATTTGACGAAACCTTAGAATTCTTTTCAATTGTGGTACCCGATGGGGCATTTACCTCTAACTTGCAACACTTGCAAGTGGGTGATGAACTGTATTTAGAAAAAATCCCTTATGGATTTTTAACGCTTACCCGTTATCAATTGCCATTACCACAGGATTTATGGTTGTTGGCGACAGGCACAGGTTTGGCGCCTTTTGTTTCTATGTTGCAAGACTTCGACACATGGAGCAAATATCAACATATTCATTTGGTCTACAGTGTTCGTACTGCTTCCGAATTGGCTTATGTTGAGCGAATTCAAGAAATTGCCCAGACTTTTGGTGAGGGGCATACTGGCTTTAAATTTGTTCCAATCATTACCCGTGATCCACAAGCGGACTTACATGATCGCTTGCCGATATTGATCGAGAATGGTGCACTTGAACAGGCTGTGGGCTGCCAACTGAATCCTGCGACCAGCCATGTGATGTTATGTGGTAATCCGCAGATGGTGGAAGATACCAAAGAAGCGTTAAAGGCACGCGGCTTAACGATGAATCGTCGTGGTGAAGGTAATATTGCCGTCGAAAACTATTGGTAAGCACTGGATTCGAGTGGCTTTCACTTAAATAAAAAATCCTCCGAACTGGAGGATTTTTTTATAACTTAAATTTAGTGAACAAACATATCCATGAAATCACGGATTTCATATATCGCGCTGTCCAAATCGGTACTGAGCCATGTTGGTTCAAAAAAACCGGCATAATATTCGAGTCGATCATGTGGAACCACTAAACGTACAGGACATTCTTCTTCCACTAAGCGCCAAGGCATAATCGGAACTTCACCGTCCAAAAATGCAGCCACATTACGAATATCGACAACCATGGCATTTACACATTCAGGAAATGGCATGACAGAAAATTCTTCGGTACGTCGACGGAAATATTCTAAATCACCCCATTTCAGCACATAGCTTGGCTTGGTAAATTCAATAATACCAATCAGATGCTGATCACGTGTGTAGTGTAGTCCACATTGATGTGTGACATCGGTGTCAAGATCAAGTGTGACACTTTGCTGACTATACGCCATAAAGTTTAGGAGCATTTAAAATGAGGTGCGTGATTATACTCCAATTTCACTTTAAAACGGCAGATTGGTTACATATTCTTTGCGCATGCTGGACTGACCTGAGTCATTCACTCACAAGGAAAAACCGCGAGTTTTTACCTCCAAGATAAGGCACTGATTTCTTGCATAAATCCAAATCATTTTGACCTACAAGTCAAAACTGGTACAGCTTATGCATTGGTTTTAAGCATCTAGCGAGGTCGAGGTGCTTATGTCAAATGTTAAAAGTGTAGTAGCTGAAGCCAATCCACAACATCATTCCGATGCAGAGTATTTTGCGCAGCGTAAACTCAAGCAAGGGGCGGTAGGATGGTTACTGTTAATTGGACTCGGGGTTGCTTATGTGATTTCGGGTGACTTTGCGGGCTGGAACTTTGGCTTAGCACAAGGTGGATGGGGTGGCATGTTTATTGCCACCATCATTGTCGCCATTATGTATTTATGTATGTGTTTAGCCATGTCGGAAATGTCGACCATGTTGCCCACTGCTGGAGGCGGCTATAGCTTTGCCCGTACAGCTTTTGGTCCTCTAGGTGGATATTTAACGGGTACTGCGATTCTCATTGAATATGCCATCGCGCCAGCAGCGATTGCGGTTTTTATTGGTGCTTATTGTGAATCCTTATTTGGGATTGGCGGCTGGTTTGTCTATTTACTCTGTTATCTGTTTTTCATGGGCATCCACTTAAAAGGTGCAGGGGAAGCGTTAAAAATTATCTTTATCATTACCGCTGTGGCTGCCGTGGCCTTGCTGGTCTTTATCGTAGCGATGTTCCCACATTTTGACAGTCAGAATTTACTCAATATTCCTGTCAAAGCCGATGCGGTTGGGGCGAGTGAATTTTTACCATTCGGCTATTTAGGAATTTGGGCGGCAGTACCATATGCCATCTGGTTCTTTTTGGCAGTGGAAGGCGTGCCTTTGGCAGCAGAGGAAGCCAAAGAGCCGCATAAATCTTTACCGCGAGGTTTGATTGGTTCAATGCTCATTTTAGCGGTATTTGCTTTAGCAATTTTATTCTTGGGGGCAGGCGCAGCTGGAGCGAATAGCTTAAAAGAATCAGGTGCACCATTGGTGGATGCCTTAAAAGTCGTCTATGGGGAAAACACGTGGTTAGCTGGTTTTGTGAACTTTGTCGGGCTGGCAGGTTTAATTGCCAGTTTCTTCTCGATTATTTATGCCTATTCACGCCAGATTTTTGCCTTGTCTCGCGCAGGTTATTTACCCAAGAAACTTTCATTAACAAATAAAAACCATGCACCTCATTTAGCCATCATTATTCCGGGCATTATTGGGTTTATGCTGTCTTTATCGGGAGAGGGGGATTTACTTATTTTGATGGCAGTTTTTGGTGCCACCATTTCCTATGTATTGATGATGATGGCGTATATCAAATTGAAAATTGCCAAACCGAATATGCCTCGTCCCTACAAAGCATCGGGTGGCATTGTCACTGCTTCGATTGCATTGGTCTTGGCGGCAATAGCGACGGTTGCAGGCTTTGTGGTGGATCCGAAAGTTTGGTTTATGGCAGCAGCCATATATGCGGTATTTATCCTGTATTTCTTGATTTATAGCCGTCATCATTTGGTGGCAGGAACCCCAGAAGAAGAATTTGCCAATATCCAAGCAGCAGAACAAGAATTAAATACATAAGGAGTATGGGGAGTGATCTATCGGATTAATGTCGCGCATCAGCATTATGTTTTTTCAGATTTGAAAACACTGATGGCGAAAGCCACACCTGAACGCTCTGGGGATCAGCTTGCGGGGATTGCAGCGCAAGATGCAACGGAACGTGTCGCTGCGCAAATGTGCTTGGCAGATGTGCCTTTAAAACAGTTTTTGAATGAAGCATTAATTCCTTATGAACAGGATGAAGTGACCCGGCTGATTTTGGATGAACATGATGCCGAAGCATTTTATCCCATCTCACATTTCACGGTGGGAGACTTTCGCAATTGGTTGCTGAGTGCAGATGCAACGACTGAAAAGTTGACCGCATTACAGGCAGGTTTAACCCCAGAAATGGTGGCAGCGGTCAGCAAGATTATGCGCAATCAGGATTTGATTCTGGTGGCAAAAAAATGCCGCGTAATTACCCAATTTCGTAATACCATTGGTTTAGAGGGACATTTATCCACTCGTTTGCAACCCAATCATCCCACCGATGATGTACTGGGGATTTCTGCCAGTATTCTCGATGGCTTGATGTATGGCAATGGAGATGCCGTGATTGGCATTAATCCTGCCACAGACAACTTGCAGAACCTATCGGAACTGTTAAAGCTGTTGGATTACATTATTCATGAATATGACATTCCCACCCAGTCTTGTGTGTTGACCCATGTGAGTTCAGGTATTCAATTGGCGAATAAAAATGTACCAATTGATTTGATGTTTCAGTCCATCGCAGGCACGGAACAAGCCAATACGGCTTTTGGAATCAACTTGGCATTATTGCAAGAAGGCTATGAGGCAGCACTGAGTTTAAAGCGCGGTACGGTGGGGCAGAACGTCATGTATTTTGAAACGGGTCAGGGTAGTGCATTGTCTAGTCAAACCCATCATGGAGTGGATCAGCAAACCATCGAAGCTCGAGCCTATGCGGTGGCACGCAAATATCATCCATTTTTAGTCAACACCGTAGTCGGTTTTATTGGTCCTGAATATCTCTATAACGGCAAACAGATTATTCGCGCCGGCTTGGAAGATCATTTCTGTGGCAAGTTGCTGGGTGTGCCGATGGGCTGTGATATTTGTTATACCAATCATGCCGATGCCGATCAGGATGATATGGATGTCTTGCTGACCCTCTTAGCCAATGCAGGTATTAACTTTATTATGGGCATTCCAGGTTCGGATGATGTGATGTTGAATTATCAAACCACATCATTTCACGATGCCTTATATATACGTCAGTTGTTGGGGTTAGCGCCTGCCCCTGAGTTTGCTTACTGGTTAGAACAGCAAGGTATTTTGAAACAACAATCATCTTTGCTGGAATGGCCACAGCAGATGCCTGAAAAATTCTCACGCTTGTTGCTGTCATAGTTTGGGGAGACGCTGATGAAACTACATTATGATGTGCAATATACCCCACGTTTTGAGAAAAACAGTTGGGAGCAACTGAAACAGTTTACTGATGCTAGAATTGCTTTAGGGCGTACAGGGGGCAGCCTGCCGACACGTCCACTGTTAGAGTTTCAATTGGCACATGCTCAAGCCAAGGACGCTGTTTTGAAACCGCTGGATCTGGACATCTTGAGTCAGCAATTACAACAACAGCAGATTTCTTTTGTGCAAGTGAGTAGTTGTGCGCTGAATAAAGACATCTATCTAAAACGTCCCGATTTAGGACGTGAGCTTTCAGAATCTTCAAGGCAAATGCTACAGACCATGCAAGCAGAACAACAGCCTTATGATGTCTTGATTGTAGCGGGTGATGGTTTGTCTGCACGGGCAATTGAAGATAATGCCGTGAGTTTTATTGCAAAACTACAAGAAGCTTGTGTGCAGCAGGGCTGGAGGGTTGCACCTGTGGTCATCGCGACGGGGAGTCGCGTTGCTTTGGGCGATGAAATTGCGCAAATCTTGCAGGCGAAAATGCTGGTAATGCTAATTGGTGAACGCCCTGGGCTGAGTTCTCCAGATAGCATGGGCATCTACTATACATGGCAAGCCAAGAAAGGTTGCCATGATGCCATGCGCAACTGTATTTCCAATGTACGCCCAGCAGGTTTAGATGAAGTGACTGCCGTGCAACGCTTGTTGGCATTGATGCGGAAGTCTGAGCAGTTACAGCTCTCTGGGGTCGATTTAAAGGATGAGCATGAAATGCTGATTGGGCAGGGGCAAGCGCAATTACCCCATGGTATTTTTTGAATGTAAAGCTTAAGGTCAGCAGTAAGAACCCGCGAAGCTGCTTGATATACAAATGATTTACAAGCGCTCACGTACTCATAATGCTTCTTCACACAACTTTATATTTTTTGTTGATAGTATAAAAATTCAACAAGGGATGAATTTAGTGAGGGGACCATGGTACATGATTTCAATAAACCGCCTCATGTCACGAGTGCTGAAGAAATAAGACAAAAAAAACGCTTACCAGTGTACATGCTTATCTTAGTCGGTATCTTTTTCTTAGCACTTGTGGTGTACATGCTCTCAAGCGGAACACCAAATTAAGAATGTGCAACGGGGATTGTCCTCGAAAAGAATGCTCGAGGATGGGGTTCGATGCAACTGTTCATGGTGAATTTGCTTGAGTTAAACACATATTTTAAAGTTTCTTAATTTAATTAAACAAAAGCTCTGACTGAACCAGTTGGGGCTTTTTTGCAATTGGGATGTTCCCTTTTGTTGTAATTCTGCATATGCCTGTTGATTAAAAAAAATACAAATCCTAATGTTGATAAGTACCTCACCACTTTTAAATCAAGATAACAATCTCGCTCCAAAGGAGCTGAAACATTTACAGAAATAAAAAGAGGGAACATCACATGAATGACTTTTATGACGGTGGGATGAGAAATCCTGAAATGCATGGCTGGTATTTTTGGGATCAGTTTTATCCTATTTTGGCGGCGGTTGCGATATTACTGATTGGTTGGATTATTGCTTTGATTATTGCGGCTGCAGTGAAAAAGGTTCTATCCAAATTAGGCACCAATCAAAAACTCTCAGGGGCAACAGGGCATCGTTCTAATATAGAAAATATTGTGTCTCGTGTTGTTTTTTGGATTGTATTGTTGATTGCTGTGATTGGTGCGCTCAACGCCTTGAACCTTACCAGTGTCAGTGGTCCCTTCAGTAGTATGATTCAACAGTTCTTACTATTTATTCCACAGCTTTTGGCTGCTGCTGCGGTTGCATTTATTGGCTGGATTTTTGCTAATTTGGTGAAAGTTGGACTGAAAAAGCTGCTGGATCGCACGCAATTGGATGAAAAACTGAGTGAAGATGTTGGTGTTAGTCCAATCAGTCAGAACATTAGCGAGATCGTGTACTGGCTAATTTTATTGCTGTTCCTTCCAATAGTACTTTCTATTTTAGGTCTGACAGGCTTGTTATTCCCAATTCAAAATATGTTGAATGAAGCCATTTCCTATCTACCTAATCTGTTTATTGCCATCATCATTGTATTTGTCGGCTATATTTTGGCAAAGATTGTACGTGGTATTCTTGAAGGATTGGTGCGTAGTCTAGATTTGCAAGCTCAAGCACAAAAGATTGGGTTGTTTAAAAATTCGAATTTGGCACAAGTGCTGGGTTCATTTGTGTTTGCTATTGTCATTATCACCGCACTGATTATTGCGTTTGAAGCACTCGGCATCGATTCGATTTCACAACCTGCAACTGCCATGTTGTATGAAATTATGAATGCGATTCCGCAAATTATTGCAGCGGGTCTGATTCTAATTATTGCCTATGTGGTGTCACGCTTTGTTGCCAATTTGGTGGTGGATGTGGTGGCAGGAACAGGCATCGATGATATTCCTGCAAAACTGGATATTCAGCGCTTTTTAGGCACAACTAAAATTTCATGTGTAGTTGGTTATCTGATTGTATTCTTCACCATGCTGTTTGCAGTTTCAGAAGCTGCGAATCGTTTGGGGCTAGAGCAAGTCAGTGTGCTTATTTCAATGTTTATTCAGTTTGGCGCCAATATTTTGCTGGGTGCAGTCATCTTGGTCATCGGTTTCTGGCTGGCAAATCTGGTGGCAAATATTGTACAACGCGGTGAATATCAGAGTTCGCTTTGGTTAGCCAGTTTAGTACGTGTACTTATTATGGGCTTGGTGCTTGCCATGGGTTTAAAAGCCATGGGCATAGCTGACTCCATTGTGAATCTCGCCTTTGGTTTAACCTTGGGCGCTGTGGCAGTGGCTTTTGCTCTTGCATTTGGTTTGGGTGGACGTCAACCAGCGGAACGTATACTTAGCGATTTGATTGATTGCGCTAAAAAACAGGCGAAACAACCGAATACAGATCAGAAGGTAAAAACAGAACCGATGATGACAAGTTCGACAATTTCCCAAGCGAAATCACCGTCTCAAGATGAGCAGGTGGTTCCTGATGAGTTGATAGTTGACCCTGAGCACAAGCCTTTGAATAACCCTTATGGTTCTACTGGTGAAGCGGAGCAAGATGTGGATATTCAGCCAAAAGATGACCCGAAATAACGTGTTCAATTTTATTCAGATCGATCATGCTTAGGCAGATCGATCTTTTTTGATGAGGATAGATAATGAAAAATAAAGCACCAAACAAAATCATTGCTCCAATCATTATTGCGGGAATTACTTTTGGTTTTTTAGCCAGCGCCTACAAGTTTATTTTTGCAGCGCAGGTAAAGCAACAGCAAGTAAAAGAAGAGGAGGATGTAGAGGAACAATGGTTCTAATACTTTATGCTGAGAGAGTCGCATTTTAAATATTACTGTGCTATTTATAGAAAATATTCAGCATAAACGAGTATTTAGTTTAATACGGCTGACATATTTTTGAACCATACTTGGAAGTAGAAACAACAACAATGAAGGGGATCATCATGTTAAAAATATTTTTGTCACGTTTGAATTTAGTGACCGACGCACAGCAACAGTGTTTAAATCAAATGCAAAAGGCAATTGAGCGTGTAGATGCCAATCCGCAAGTGAATTTACTGCGTACTGACTATTTAGAATAAGTGTTGAATTCGTGCATAGATTGAATTCTATTCACTAAAACGAAAACAGGCAGGGTTAAATAACTCTGCCTGTTTTTATTTTAAGGAATTAAACGTATTGCGATGCGGCATGTGCCGATGACCATGCCCATTGGAAGTTAAAACCACCTAAATGCCCAGTCACATCTAGGACTTCACCTACAAAATACAATCCTTTTTGTTTTTTACTTTCCATGGTCTTGGATGAAACCTCGGTGGTATCAACACCGCCTAAAGTCACTTCTGCAGTACGGTAACCTTCAGTTCCAGACGGTTTAACTTCAAAGGCATGTAAGCGTGTCGCAATATGTTCAAGTTTTTCATCAGACAATTGACCAATGGCTGTCTCAGCGAGCTCAGACCAAATCAGGTTTTGTAGTTCTACAACCACACTTTTAGGGAAATGTTCCGTAAGTAATGTACGAAGTAGGGCTTTAGGTTGACTGTGCTTTTTAGCCTTTAAGTATTCGTGCAAATCTACACTTGGTAGAAAGTCAATTTTAAAGCTTTGTCCCACATCCCAATAATTCGAGAGTTGTAAAGAACTCGGACCACTGAGTCCACGATGGGTAAACAAAAGGGCTTCGGTGAAAGCATTTAAGTCATTGGATAAAGTGGCATCAACTGCATTACCACTTAGGCGTGTAGTGACTTCTTTGAAGCTGTCAGAAAAGGTAAATGGCACCAAACCTGCACGGGTTGGATAGACATGATGTCCAAACTGCTTGGCGATCTCATAACCAATACCCGAACCGCCTAAGGTTGGAATGGATAAACCGCCTGAAGCAATGACCACAGATTCGGTTTCAAAATACCCCAGCGTGGTAGCCGTTTGAAAACCTTGATCATCCAGAGCAGTGATGGCTTTGACTTCGCAGTTGGTTTTAATCTCGACCAGCCCTGTTTTTTCACATTCCGCCAATAGTATGGCTAAAATTTCTTTGGCGCCATTGAGGGTGAATAACTGTCCGTGCTTACGTTCTTCGTATTCAATGCCATAAGTACAAACCAAGCCAATAAAATCCCAGTTGGTATAACGGGTCAGGGCTGAAATCACAAAGTGTGGATTATGTGAAATAAAGTTGCTTGGCTCGACATACAGGTTGGTAAAGTTACATTTACCACCACCCGACATCAGAATTTTTTTCCCGACTTTATTGGCTTTTTCTACTACCAGCACTTTACGTCCACGTTGAGCTGCCATATAGGCTGTCATTAAGCCAGATGCACCTGCACCTAAAACTAAGACATCATATTGATTTGCGGACATGGCATACTCACGGGAGAATAAAGCAGGGCATTATAGACCATCTTTTTTGCTTTTTCAGGACTATCTAAAGTTGTGCTAAACGACCTTGTAGTCCACCCGAATGAATCACCAAAATTCGACTTTGTGCAGGAAAGTGCCCTTGTTGAATCAGTTCAAACAATCCCTTTAGCATTTTGCCTGTATAGACTTGTTCAAGGGGAATCTGGTAGCGCTGCTCAAAGGCTTGAATAAATTGCAGTAGTTCTACTGTGGTTTTGGCATAGCCGCCACAACAAAATTGGTCACTAATCTGCCAGTTGGTTTTATGGGTAAGTTGCTGCACCTCAGAAGTGAGAAAATCCCCTTTTAAAGCCGAAAAGCCCAAAACTTGTTGATGCTTGCTACTGGCTTCAATCAAGCCCGTGATGGTGCCACCAGTCCCGACAGCACAACAGATCAGATCATAATTTTCACGATCCTGCGCATTCAGCATTTCTTTGCAGCCCTGAATGGCGAGTGTATTGGTGCCACCTTCTGGAATGACATAATAATCAGGATAGTCTTGTTGTAATTGAGCCAAGTAATCTGGGCTTTGCTTGAGGCGATAGTGTTCACGTGACACAAACTGCAATTGCATGCCCATCTGCTGTGCGGTTGTTAGAGTATCGTTCAGAGGTTTAGTTGCCAGTTCTTCCCCGCGAATAATTCCAAGGCTGTCGAAACCAAAGGATTTTGCCGCATACGCCGTGGCAGCTATATGATTGGAATAGGCACCACCAAAGGTCAACAGTTTGGTATAACCTTGCTGTTGTGCTTCGAGTAGATTGTATTTCAGTTTAAAAAACTTGTTGCCTGAAATCTGCGGATGAACCAAATCCAAACGCTTGATGGTGATCTCAAATCCATCCACATGAATGTGATGATAAGGAATGCTTTGGGCTATTTGGTCAAACATGAGGTTTTCATCAATCTGGTTTGCTAGAGAGTCTAAGTGAATGTATGGCAATCTGCACAGGAATTAGTGCTGTGCAGATCGGGTATCCACAGAGCTGATCACGGACATGCCTGGACGTAAATTTTCAATCCCTGCCTGATTGGGATCAATCGCAATTCTCACCGCAATACGTTGCACCACTTTGGTGAAATTACCCGTGGCATTGTCTGCCTTAAGCACGCTGAATTCAGAACCCGCAGCAGGGGAAATCTGTTCCACATGTCCTGTAAATTTTTGGTGATTTAGTGCATCGACGGTAAACCATGCCTTTTGCCCAATTTTCATGTTGGCAATTTGGGTTTCTTTAAAGTTCGCCGTGACCCAAGTTTGTTGTGGAATCAGATACAGCAATTGTGTACCAGCGGCTACATATTGTCCCACGCGTGGATTGACTTCACCGAGTTGTCCATCCATTGGTGCAGTAATGGTGCTGTAGTCTTTGGTGGTTTTGGCTTGATCCAGTTGTGCTGCGGCATTGGTAACTTGCGCCTTGAGACCTGTTTCCGCGACTTGTGCGGTTTTCAGCGCCTCTTGGGCAACCAGCACATTGGCTTGTGCCTGTTGCAGCAAAGCTAAATTATTTTGCGTATCTGCGACGGCTTTGTCTTGTTCCGATTCGGACGCGGCCCCTGAATTACCTAATTGCTGATAACGCTGCTGTTGCGCTAAAGACAGTTGATAGGCTGCACGTGCTTGTTCCACTTTGGCGTCTGCCGCCACAATATCAGCTTTACGCTGGGCGATGCTTTGAGTTTGATTTGACAGGTTATTTTGTGCCTGATCGACGCCAGCCTCTGCTTGCGTGACTTTTTGATCATAAGTGGTGGCATCAATATGCATTAGCACTTGTCCTTGTTTGACATGATCAAAATCACTGACCAAAACATCTTTTACATAACCATTAATTTGTGAAGAGAGCACCGTGGTTTTGCCTTTGACATAACTGTTGTCCGTCGACTCTATGGCACTGTCAAAAGGACCAATTTTCCATGCCCATAAAATAATGCTAATACCGATGAGCAATACCAAAAACATCAAGATTAAGGTCCGCTTTGCCGTAGGAATCAATTTACTAGGTGGTGCAGCTATCATCATCGGCTGAGGTTCCGTTCGCAGAGTTTCCTCTGATGATGTTGCAGGTTTTTGATCTTCAGACATAACAGTTTCTCAATAAATAAGGCAATGTGTTAGGAGTTGGGCAGCTTGGCGTGTTGTCGCAATTGATACTGATTACGTGCAATTAAAAATGCGCCCCACAGTAATAGCAGCAGGGCAACTACGCCGTTTAAACTAATCACATCGTTATAGGCGCGGACTTGCGCTTCACGGGTCACTACTTGATTCAGACTCTTTAAGGCTTGCTGCTGTTCTAAACTTTGATCGAGGGTGTAATGGCGTGAGCTTTGTTGATAGCTTTGCAGGCGCTGTGCAATCAGCGGATCTGTTTCAGGGAGTTGGCGAATGATTTCGGCACGATAATCTTGTGTGCGCATTTGTTGATAGGTGGAATAGAAAGAGGAACCAACCAAGCCACCAAAGGTTTGCGTGGCAGAGAACAGCACAATGAAGGTCACAATATGGGTTGGACCTTTTTGCATGGCACTCATAATTCCAGTTACCAGTAAGGGGCCAATAAACACGCCACTGGCAAAGCCCACCAAAAACTGACTGACATAGAAATTGGCAGGACGAATATCACTGGTAAGATGAAAGTCAAGACCACATGCAATCAGCACCAACACTTCGGCTAAAAGCAAATGCCAAATAATCCGTTCACGGGAAAAGGTGATGGCACTGAATAAGGTGCCTCCCACAATCCCTAAGAAGATAATGGTATATAGTGGTACAAACTGATCAGGTCCCATGCCCATGGTTTTTAAGAAATTCACCGCGGCATAGCTTTGCTCGGACATCAGAAAGCGAATCGCAAATGCGCCAATAATGAAGCGAATAGTCGATGCTGCCCCGAGCCAACGGGTCATAATCAGGGGATTAACCCGATAGTGTTCATACACCAGACCGATCACAATCAGGCTAAAACCAGCAATGAGCAGATACGCCAGCCATTTTACTTCTAGCCACCATAAAATCGGACCTTGTGTCAGCACAATGCACAGAAAGGCAAACCCTGGGGCGAGGAGGGCAAAAGTGAAAAAATCCTGCTTTTCAAACACGGCAATTCTTAAGCTGCGCGGCAATTTCAGTGACACCACCATGGCGAAACAACAGAGCGCCAAGCCAATTTCAAAGGTGTAGAGTACATTCCAGTTATTCACATCAATCAGATAAGGCGAAATGATCCACGCCAATGGAATGCCCAATTGTTGAAAGCCCAGTGCCAAATAAATACTGCGTCCGAAATCCGCGCGTTTAAAGGCTTGCATAATGTAATACATACCCAAAGAACTGAGCGGAGCCGCGACCATACCGCTGATAAAACGCACTAACACTGCCATTTCAAAGGTGTGCACAAATAAATGCAAAACTAGTATGGCAATAAACATCACTAAGCCGATTTCTGAAAATAAACGTAAGCCGTATTGCTGGCGAGCTTTGAACAAAATCAGGTTAGAACTGACATTCGCCATGACATAAGCCGCAGGAATCCATGCCGCCTCAGAAGGGGTAAGTCCATATTCACCCTGAATTAAGGGTAAATTGGCGGTAATAAAACCATTACTCAGACTCGCGGATAGAGCGATGAACAAGCCAATACAAAAATACAGAATTCGTTTTGTAGTGGAGTGAGCGATCACCGCAGGTGAACCCGGCAGCGTGGGCTTTTCTTCAGGCGTCCAGTCGGGAGCGGGTTCCAGTAAACGCGGAGTTTGCGACATAATCAGCCCGCCATCTACGCCCGAATACCATTCAGTAATAGTTCAATCGCACGCTGTGCCAATTGCTGTTGTTCAGTATCGGTTAAACCTTGAAAGGAAGTGCGTAGGATTGCCGTGATCATGGCATAGTCTTGCGTGGTTAAATCGGGACGACAGATTTGATGTTGGATGGCTTGATCAATCAAGGGCTGTAAAATCGCATCACGCCGTGCATAAATATCTACCATCAGCGGATCATCACGCTCAATCACCCGCCAATATTCCATCAGTGCAGTCAAATAGGGCAAGTTATAGACATGGTTCTGAATGAGGCGAATAAAACCATCTTCATATTGAGAAAACTCGGCAGCCCTTTGCGCGAGTCGTTCTAGCGCTTGTTCCATCAAGGCAATCACCAGAGCTCGACGGTCAGCAAAATTACGATAAAAGGTTGCTCGTCCTACATTGGCTTCATCAATCACCAGTTGCAAGGGCGCATTAATGCCATGGGTTCGGAAGACCTGAATGGCAGCTTCCAGTAATTCCTCGCGGTTTTGAGCGGCACGTTGTTGGCGAATAGTCATGATGAGCTTATTTTTTGTAGCAGCCAGTCCTAATATTTAACGGACAAATTTGTCCGTTGTAAATCATCTTGCCTGTAAGATTTTGTAAGCAGGATTCAAATTCATCATTTCATTAGACATTTTTCAGCTTCTTTTTTTATAAACGTGAAGCAGTTTTAACTTTTGTCAGGTGTTTTTCAGAGGATCGATTCAGCCATAAAAGTTGTTATAAAGCCAATAGGATTTGAAAATGAATAGTGCTATGCTGAAATTAAAATAATAATAGAAGTGAGGGTATGCGATGAAAAAAGTATCCTTCATCCTGATGTGCCTTATAGCCGGATTACTTAGCGCTTGTGATGCAAAGGATGATCTGAATAAACCGAAAACTATGGTTCGCAGTATGGTCATTGGGGGTATGCCTGTGGCAGATCAAGATTATAAACTGATTGCTCAGGAACAAACGCTGCATGAGAAGGTGGCACGTCCTTAGCTTGAACTGTCTATGCCAGTTAAATGTCAAACAAGTATTTCTTCAGCCAGACTAAATTGAAGTCATAAAAAAGAGCATCGATCAAAGATGCTCTTTTTGTATCAATGAATTAGTGGAACACCGCTTCCAAGGCTTTTAAGCCAACTTTCGGGTCAAGCAGCCCATTGTAGATTTCTGGGATGTCACGGGTGACCCCAAAGAACTCATAAATGGCAAGCATTGCGCCGCGTACCGAGTATTCGACGGTAAACACCACATCATCTTCAATTTCGACAAATTGTCCCAAGAAAGCAAAATTTTGCGAGCCTTTTGGAATCACTAAAGGTCGATCCCCTGATTTACGGCAGGCAAACAGGGCAGAGGCATAAGGCATCATGACGGTTGTCACTTCGGTGTTTGCTAAAACATGCTCCAAAATATCGTCAAAACCGAGCTGTTTGATAAGCTCAGTTAAGATTTCTTGTCCTGTAGCTTGTGACATTGGTTTTTTGACGTAATCGCCCATATGGTCAATTTCGAAACCATAGCCCCACAGGGTAAAGGTATTGTCGGGTAAATTGGCAAAGTGCGGTTGTGCAGGCACCACAATGGATAAATGCCAGCCTGACTCAAACCATGTCATGAGTGCACCAGTACCCGGCTCATTGCCTGTATAGTCGACAATACGCTTCAGCAATACGTCATCTTTCATGGTCAGGGTGAACGACTCCCATTTGTGCTCATCCACATTGCCATAAAAACTCATGGGACGTCCGAAATCGGCTGCCTTTTTCGATATAGTCTCCCATAAACGCCAACCATGGTCTTGTCGATCTCGAATTAATTCAGGCACATCTTGATTGCCACCGTAACGTGAGTCTGCGGTAATTGAACCCAAGGTAAAGATGGCAAGATCATGCTGTTTCAGATCAATTTCTTCTTTACCTTCAGGGAGTTTGACATACAGTTTTGTTGCACGACGTTCTTGCGTGCTTTCATCGCTACTAAAATCGGCATCAGTCACGTAGTGACCAAAACGCACATCGGCCCCTTGTTCGGCCAGCCAGCGCTGTAAAGGATAAATCATGGAATCGTACTGGTTGTATTTGGTTCTTTTTACGCCAGCCAAAGTATGAATGCGCGGGAGTTCCTGAATAAAACGCAAGAAATAGCGTCTTAATTCGGCTGCACTGTGCCATTTTTGAAATGCAAATGTGGTGCGCCACATCTGCCAAAAGTTACTTTGGAAAAAGCTGTCATCAAAAAACTCATCAATGCGTCTGCTGCCAATCCGTTCTTCTTTCGAAGCTAGTAAACGCAGCATTTGTGCACGATACAAGTTGCTTAACCCTAATTTAGACGCATCTAAGATGTGGTGTTCAGCATCGATTAAACGTGCTCGTGCATGGGTTTTGATCTCTGCATTAAATGCACGGCATTCTTCACGTACAGAAATGTCTGGGTTTTCTAAAGAGGGAATGCTGGAAAATAAATCCCATAAACATAAATAGGTTTCATCGGTGAGCATGCGCCCACCACGTGTGACCCAAGCATGTGCCGCTTGTGGTGTTTCACCTCCATCCATTGAACCACCTGCAATATGAAGTTCTTCTAGAATATGAATATTTTGCGCAGGAACTTTTGCGTCACGGATGGCAAAGGCTGCGGCAGCCATACCCGCAATACCACCTCCAATGATCCAGAGATGTGCTTGTTTGGCGTCGAATGTGGTTTTATTCGGCATGGATAAACCCTCGTTTGTCATTTTTTATCAGTAAGTAAAATAATCCCATGTTTTAAGTATGTGATTATGCATAGGAAAAAGCTATGAATGAAATGTGAATATTTGATGCTAAATTTTGATCAAAAAAATTGTTTTATGGAAAATCTAGAGGTGAAAAAGAAATGAAATAATCCTATGTTAACATTTCAAGTATATGAAAATTAACAATATATTTAGTTTTTACTCTAATTGGTTTGAATTTATTAAGATAAAGAAAATACTTTACAAGTGTATTGAATTAAGAGTTTTTAGCAATATGAGAATAAGCGTAGACTTAAATTTCTGAATTTTTTTATCGCCTATAGTGCATTTTTTGATAGGTTTTGGTGCATTTTTTGTCTAAAATAGTGCACCATTTTTTCTCCCAATGCATCGAGGTGCTCTTTGGAATCGCTGATCATACTAGGTTCAATTACCTTAGCTTTAATGTTGGGTGCTATTAGTCCAGGACCGACTTTTATTTATGTAGCGAAAAATTCCATTGCAATTTCACGTAAACATGGTCTGTTTACTGCGCTGGGAACAGGTACAGGTGCTGCAATATTTGGTTTATTGGCGGTCATGGGTTTACAAGCGATTTTATTGGCTGTGCCATCTGCCTATTTGATATTAAAAATTTGTGGTGGTTTATATTTGCTTTGGATTGCCTATAAAATTATTAAACATGCCAAAGAGCCAATGGATAACCCGAATGGTGCAGCAGAGCCAATGAGCTATAAACAGGCTTACCGTTTAGGCTTAATTACGCAAATGAGTAATCCGAAAATTGCAGTGATATTAGCCAGTATTTTTACTGCATTATTGCCTAAGGACATTCCAACGTATTTCTATGTAATTTTACCAATGCTGTGCTTCTTTATTGATGCAGGCTGGTATTCACTGGTTGCTGTTGCCTTATCTGCGGAAGGTCCTCGCAAAGTTTATTTAAAGTCGAAAGCGATTTGTGATCGTATCGCAGGTGGGGTAATGACCGTGCTGGGTCTTAAACTGATTTTCGGTATGAAATAAGATTTTAAAAAAGCGACCTTGAAGGTCGCTTTTTTTTATGATCATAAGAATAGTCAAAGTATTTGATTAGTCTTTAAAGTGCACGGGAATCCATTGATAACTTTTTCCATCCGCAGAGTAGATATGTCCTATTCCAGGGAAGGGTAAATGCGGTGCTGCAACCGTTTCACCATTCTTTGCATATTCAGCAAACTGTTTTAAGCGTGTTGCTACGGCCTGCTTTGGATCAACATCAAATTCAATGGCCGTTTCAGGTTTGTCGAATTGAAGAGTATGCGAATGGACAATATCTCCAATAAAGACAACGGTTTCATCCTTGGTTTTTAGTTCATAGCTGAAATGCCCTGGTGTATGTCCAGGAGTGCTAATCACTTTAAAATTTTTAATTTCATCCCCCAATTGATAGGTTTTGAAACGTTGTGTGGCTTGATAGGGAGCAATGGCTGCTTTAATTTTTTCTACTGTAGCTAAAAAGCCAGCCTGTTTCTCTTTCGGAAGTTGATTGACCTGTTTGGGGTTCAGCCAAAAACTGGCTTCTGTATTGGAAACATAGACGGTCGCATTCGGGAAATTAGCGACTCCATTTTTACTAATCCCGCAGACGTGATCAGGATGTAAATGCGTTAGTAAAATGCTATCCACCTGTTCTGGTTGATAACCTGAGGCTTTTAGATTGCTTAACACTGAACCTAAATGTGACCCAAAGCAACTTGCAGCACCAGTATCAACCAAGACAAGAGAATGTCCTGTATTGACTAAAAAGGCATTGATTGAGGTCTGTATCCCCTTTTCTTGGTCAGCATAGTATTTCTTTAAAATTTCATGCATATCTTTTTCTGGCAGATTTTTAAATAGCGTAGGTGAGATAAAATTAGTCCCATCTAAAAGTGCCGTAATTTGCGCATGACCCGCTTGATATTGGTAATAGCCTGCAACTTGATGCTGTTGCTGAATTGGCGCAGGTGGTGAAGTGGCGAATGTATGAAGACTGACTAAGCTTGTGCTGAAAAGGAGGGATGTAAGTATCTTATTCATATCAATGTGTACTATCTTTTATTGGTGTTGCCTAATTTTTAGCATGTAAACTTAATTTCATCAATTTGAAGATTGATTTCTAAGAAAAAATCTAATGAAGGTATGTGAGTTTGGTTTAAGGAACTACCTATCATGTTCAGTATTTAGAAGTATTTAAATTGTTGGATGCTGTATATCTCATTGTGCAGAACAAAATAGGAATTTTCCTTGATGGCCTCTGATGAACCAGCATTTATTTAATGATGTTAAAAACCTAGAAAAGCCTCCGGTTCATCATCCATTTTTTGCTATTGTGTTGAATCAGTTCTGTTGTGTAATACATGTGGATTATCTAGTGCTAACTCATTGAATAGCTGTTCATCAAAAATATCGGTGAGCATGCTGTCATAACGTTGAATATTGTATGCAATTAGCTGATCTGCTTCCGCCTGTGTGATGATGTGGGTAGCCACTGCATCTGTAATATGCGCTTCAAAAGTCAAACCTTGAAACTGTCCTTTAGATTCGGCCTTTTTGAATGCATTCCAAAGCGGTTCTATTTTTAGAAACATTTGGAAAGCAGATTCCATACGTCCAGAAACGTCATTCGTGTCTGTGCTGTAACAAACGTGCCGTTTTAATTCCTGACGGAAAGCATTGTCTTGCATCATATATTCAGCAACATCACGTTTTAATTGATCTGTTGGTTTGGCTACTACATTTCCAAAAGGGAAACAAATGAATTTGACTAATCCAGAAGCGAACCGGATTGGAAAATTTTCAAAAAGATCATAAAAGGCATCTTGGGCCTTATACAATGCTTTATCTAAGGCTAGTCGTGCATGAACTTGCTCCGCATCTGTTTTTTGTCCATGTTCATAAAATTTCAAAATCGCACTGGCGATGAACATCTGAGCATGAATGTCAGCTAAACGACCAGACAGCATTTCTTTACGTTTAATATCACCTGCCAGTAAGCCCAGACACATATCGGCGGTCAAGGCGAAATCGGCACTGAAACGATTAATAACTTTGTAATAAGGACGACTAAATTCATCTGCATTTTCTGGAGCATGAGCAGAACCACCTGTAAAGCCATAGGTAAAGGCACGTGCTGTACGGTTAAAGGTATACGCTAAATGTTTAAATAAAATGTCATCGAAGGTGTTGAGCACCGTGTTTTTATCTACAGCCTGTAACAGTAGTAGTTCTTCAAATAAATAAGGGTGGCAATGCATTGACCCTTGACCAAAAATCATGAGCGAACGGCTTAGGATATTGGCACCTTCTACGGTAATTGAAACAGGAATTGCCTGATATCCGAGGGCAATAAAGTTACGTGGACCCAGTTGTATAGCACGACCTCCTACAACATCCATTCCATGATTGAGTATCCGTCGCATGGTTTCTGTGGCGTAGTATTTTGCCATTGCCGTCATCACAGCAGGTTTACCCCCTTGGTTCAGACCACAAGTGACCAAATAGCGGAATGCCTCTAACATGTAAACATCACTGGCAATTTCACTGGTTGATTCTTGCACACCTTCAAAATTACCTACAGAAATTTTAAATTGCTGACGAACTTTGGCAAATGCACCGACATTTAAATACGCCATTTCACCTGCTGCTGTGGACAGTGCTGGTAGAGAAATACCACGACCAACGGCTAAGCACTCCATCAACATGCGCCAGCCTTTACCTGCATTTTTTACACCGCCAATAATCCAGTCCAATGGAATAAATACATCTTTACCTTCAATAGTGCCATTCATAAAAGGCAAGCCAGGATTATGCCTTGGGCCAGTCACTACACCTTCATGACTAGCGGGCAATAAAGCGCAGGTAATACCATATTCTTTTTTATTTGTATCACCCAATAGGCCATCTGGATCATACATTTTAAAAGCCAAGCCAATGACTGTAGCAATCGGAGCAAGTGTTATCCAACGCTTAGAAAAATTCATCCTCAAGCCTAGAATTTGCTGCCCTTCAAATTCGCCATAACAAACCACACCTGAATCTGGAATGGAGCCGGCATCTGAACCAGCTTCAGGACTAGTTAAACCAAAACAAGGAATTTCTTCACCTCTGGCTAGACTCGGTAAATAGCGTTTCTTTTGCTCTTCTGTACCGTAATGTAATAGCAATTCACCAGGTCCTAAAGAGTTCGGAACCATACAACAAACCGCCGCTGTTAAAGATCGTGATGAAATTTTGCTCATAATTCGGCTTTGCGCAAAAGAGCTAAATTGTCGCCCACCATATTCTTTTGGAATAATAAGTCCTAAAAAGCCATTATCTTTGATAAATTGCCATGCTTCGGGCGGTAAATCTTTATGCTTATGATGAATATCCCATTCATTTAGCATGTTACACAGTTGCTCAACTTCATGGTCTATAAAAGATTGCTCTTCTGTACTGAGTTGTGGATAGGGGTATGCATCAAATTTTTTCCAGTCGGGTGCCCCCATAAATAATTCTTTTTCCCACCAACTGGTGCCTGCATCCAACGCTTCACGTTCAGTACTACTCATGCTGGGCATGGCATTGGCTAGTGTTTTATAAGCAGGCTTTGTTATGAATTGCATGCGAAGCGGTTTAATCAGTAAAATCACACTGATCAAAACAAGTGGAATACTCAAAAGGAGTGACCATAGACTAAGAAAAGCAGCCAATACCGTCGCAATAATAAGGAAAAAAGAACCAGTTAATCTTGATAATTCAAAGAAAAAAATTACCCAAACGGCTATAAGCAAAAGGATGATACTCAGAATAAATAGCATTGTTTTTCGCCTCTAGTGAATGCTTGTTATGCATTTTCGCCATACTAAGACAGTCAACACTACCCAAAATAAAACTATATATTGAACTGTTATCGGTATAGTAAAAATGAGAGGAAATTTTAAAAAATATAAAAGTAGAATATTAAGGTCTCGATTTAGATTGAATAAAAAAACAACATATTTCTACCACCTTCATGCAAAGAAATGTAGAGTTAGGTAATTAACACAGGAGAAATATTTAAAAAATGAAATTAGAAAAATGGGCTTTATTGCACAAAGACCTAAAAATTAAAACTCATCTAAGCTCCCAATATTTAAGTGGATAATTGGGCAGTTAAGCTGGCCTAACTTATTTAATTCTGAATTTGAAGCATGAATTTCATTGATCTGACTTTGAAAATGTCTTCCGGTCAGTTTATCCCCCTAATAATTTGAAACAGTACATCTTGCTTTCAACTCAACTTTGGCAATGATAACCAGACCATATATTTTCAATATGGTTCTGCCTAGATTCTCAATTGTTTGAATTCATTTATTTCGATCTATTGAATCGATTCTATAATCTTTCCATAGCTTCGTATTTTTTTGCGCAATCGCTGCATATGTCTGGCCGATTAGCAATGACTTGGATGCTTTTGTCTTCTACGGATAGTTGAGTAATCTGGTGCTGTCGAATCTAAGCCATAAAGTTTAATGAGGCTTTGCACAAAGCTTGTGACCATATGCAAAGAGAGTCGAAATAGAGATTTAATCATCAAGCAACATTAAATTACGCTATCGGAGGACGAGTGGTTTCTGCTTTATTTAGCTTTTAGTGGTGCATAGCATTAGGGATTTGCATCAAACCTGATCGAGAGATTTCCTCGATTCATCAAAGCTTGGTTATACGCTTGCCAGTTGGAAATAGGATAGATTTTAGGTTCGGGCTTATTCATCTGGGAATTATACTGTTGAATAAGTCTTTACTGACTGGTTTATGCAACAAAGCCAAATTTTGTTATATAAAACAATTAAATGGAAATTTTTAGCTTAAATTAAACTATAAAATGGTGCGCCCTGCGTGACATGAATCAAATTAATAATTATATGAAAATAAACAATAATATTTATTTTCTTAAAATTGATACCCCCTAAAGTACCCCCAATCTATAAAATGCTGAAATTTGCGTTTAGAATTTAGTTTTGGACGTGGATTCTAGTCTCTGTTAGGGGGTGATGTATGTATCTAGGGCTATTGGATCTATTTTTGGATCAATTGGATGATGTTATTGAGTAGCTGTAAGTTTAAAACGTGTTTAATTGTAAGAAATATATTTATCTAGAATTTCTTTAGAATGATTATATCGCTCTTTATATTCTTTCAAGCGCAGGCTATATCGAGTAAAAGTTTCGAAATCGTCTTTTAAATGTGGTGAGCAAGTTAATATATTTTGTATATCGAATATGCTACCCTTCAATACATCAAAGTATGTGGACTCTATGCTCGTAAATAGATAGCTTTTATCTTTTTCTATTCGGTTTAAAAAAACGGTTGTAGCGGTTTTTAGATCATTATTTATAGTAGCTATATTTTCTCCTAGCAAAGAAAATAGTTGATCATCATTTTTATCTTTTAGCACCTGCATAAAAATATCTGCATTTGATACTAGCTTGTCGATTTGAAATAAATCATTGTTAATTTCTAAACAACGTTGTGATTTTAACTCCCCTACGGATTGGTCTCTCCAATCATTAAACAGGTAAGCAGCTATGATTGCTGCACCTAAAGTTGCAGCTGCACCATAGTAACTACCAGTTGTGCTTAAGGCATCTTTTGCTGCGTTAGCATCCCATGAGAATTTATAGAAAATCCAAAATGTAATTAATAAAAAGGCAAATGAGATAACCAAACTTACTGCAAAGCTAAATTTAATAGGCCGTATATTTTTCAATTTATATCCTCAATCAAAACCACATATTTTTCTCTTTAAACACAACGACGGACTAGCCAATTTATAGAAAGGCTTACTATATTTTATTTTGTGTTCAATATAGAAGTAGAGTCATGAATTGATTGTTGAGCATTGGAGAAATGATTATCGGTAGAATATAAATTTTCTTGAAAAATTTCAAAGGTTTTTAGATCCTTAAAGTGCTGTACTGCACCATGGGCACCTCTAAATAAATTACATGCGTTAAAATTGAAAGCATTACAATAATTAAAAAGATCATTTGCAAAATACCAAGGTATATTTAATTTGAGTAATAAGTGATCTTTTCCATAGTATTCAAAAATCCGCTCTAAAGAGAAGTCCTTAGGTCTAGTTTGAACTCCATGCTTTGGATCAATAAAGTTTGCAATTTCTGGAGATATTTTGGAGAGTGTTAAAAGTCCATTTTGATGGGATATATGATTGTTTATAGACTTGGGAGGTTCTATAACTTTAATAATTTTAGGATCTAGCTGAGTATTATTTAATATCCATACGCTAAAAGAACCAGATTTAGTTTGGTATTTATTACTTTCACTCATTGCACCCATACTAGCAAAATAGCATGCTGTTAAGATATTTCTTGACCAATCAAGAAAGCTGGTCTCTAAACCAAAGTGTTGAGCAAAGGTTGCGACTTCAATAAATTCATTATTCCAAAAGTCATCCATGTGATTAAGATCAAAGTTCGAAAGAACTATTTCTTGAGATTTCCTTCTACTAAAAGAGTCACCAGGTATTTGTACTCCAGCTTGATCACAAAGCCTTTGGAATTCAATAAGATTTAAATATTCTTCTTTGACTATATCCTTAGGGGTAGAAATGTGATGCATTGTTGTCTCTCTGAACAATGATGGGGTTAAACCCCACATAGTGTTTGCCTGCCCACGGAAAACAACTTCATCATATATGGTCGGTAATGGTGCAGGTATAGAACCAAAACTTGGTAAATTAATAGGGGCTATATTTTCATGCTCATATCTCAACCGTGTCATTAGTTCTTGCAAGTTATAGTTTTCAGGGCTGATAAAATCTTTAAAAGACCTATAGTCATCAAAACTCAACTCAAAATACCCATTTCTTTTTACAGTTGCTGAAAGTAAAGATGTCAAAATTATTTTCCTATATGAATTTTTGATAATCATTGAAATGAGAGTGATCAGTATTACTTCTTGAAAATATCAACCATATTCGGAAGTTTAGCTCATCAAACTTCAAATAAAGAAAGAAGTATAAAAAAGTGATTTGTTATCTAGCTTTAATCTTTAAATGTTTCATCCAAAGCCTGTTGCACAGCATCTACACGTGACTTACAGGCTTTGTAAGCAATCATCGACTCTTCAACGATCTTCATTAAATTATCGATATCAGGCTGTTCTTGGGATTCAAGCAATTCAGCATTTTTCTTAAGGATTTCGAATCCATCTTTAAAGGTTAGTTCATTCTTAGTCATTGTGGATCACCTGTGTCAC
Source organism: Acinetobacter zhairuonensis (assembly GCF_022601715.1). GTDB lineage: Bacteria > Pseudomonadota > Gammaproteobacteria > Pseudomonadales > Moraxellaceae > Acinetobacter. The sequence goes on from NZ_JAKVIM010000023.1 coordinate 54,616, forward strand.
ATTAGCTTCGATAAGACCATCTTGGAGTTCTACTTGAATGGCTTCACCTGATATTTGTTGGATAGAACGAATAGCTTTGCCTTCACTACGGACAATCCCGTAGCCTTTGGCCATTACATTTCTAGGATTTTGTAAAAGAGTCTCACGGAGTAAGCCTTCAATTTGAGTAGAGGCAAGTTTCAATTGAGATTGAGTAAAGTACTGGGTATCGCTCTTCATTAACTCGAGTGTTCTGTTTGCTTCATTGATTTGGTTTTGCGCAAGCGTCTTAATCACTTTGATGTATTGATCGTTCTGGCCTTGATATGCAGTGATTTGATGTTGAGAGAGCAGCTTTATCTTCTGTAATGATTCAAGCACGTTCTGTACTCGCTCCTGGATAAGATTTCGAATTCCGCCAATCACTTTACTAGGAGTATCAAAAGAGCGGTTAGCCACTTCATCTAAAATTGTACGGTCTTTTTCGTGGCCAATACCTACCCAGATCGGTACTGAACGTTTACAGAGCAGGGCAGCCAAATCATAGTCATTCAAATAGGCTAGATCATTGACCGCGCCACCACCACGGATAATGACGATCAGATCAGGAGGGGAGTCAAAGTCATTGGCCCATTGCCTTAAACCAGCACTTAAAGATTCAATAATACTGGTAGGGGCTGTATTACCTTGGAATGTTGCTGAATGATAGACAAAGTGACAAACACCAGTGCGATCTAGAACATCGGCATCCTTTCGGAAGTCTCCAAGACCTGCAGCATTTTCAGGGGCAATGACCAGGACATTTTGAATATCAAAGGGTGTTGGAAGCCCCTTGTTCTTATTGACCAA
>NZ_JAKVIM010000024.1 GCF_022601715.1 Acinetobacter zhairuonensis
TAAGTCATCGCCAGCTCATTAATTCTAAAAACACCCCCTTCTACTAAGAAGGGGGTGTTTTTTTATTGTCGGGAATAGTTGTAAAATAATCTAGTCAATAGAACTAATGATAAAGTTGAATATTAACAAGATGCCAAAATAAGGATAAACAATAAGATTATAGCTAAGTAAAGATCCGAGTATACATAATTACTTATGAATAAATATTAACTTTATTGCTAGTAATATTGTCAATTACAGCTTGTACCTCTATTGACCAAAATAAATCAGTATCTACAAATATTGGATTAGCAAATCCAGTAAGTGAATATTTGTATTGCTCAGGGGGAAATTGGACATTAAAAATGAGAAAAATTGTCAAGTTGGATACTGCATATTACCAGATGGAAGTAAAATAGAAGAGTGGGCTTTATATAGGGTAAATCAATTGGTATGTCTACTTGGACAGGCTTTTACATTGATAGGGAAAAAGACTCGATGATTAGTAAATTCAAAATTACAAAAGCTAAAATTGTTAGACAGGTGACTTCTGGGCAAGCTGCAACTATGGATTTTCGAACAGAGCGCATTACCGTAACAATTGATCCTACTACTCAGGCAATCACTCAAGCAAACTGTGGTTAAATAATATAATTTTAAAATGGATGTTTGATCTGAATTAAATTCAGGTCAAACAATAAATTAATTAAACCTTTTGAATAGTTTAATTACGTTATCTAATGTTTTAGGTCTATATTTATTATTGTGTCGATATAATTTATATACGCTTTCGTCGATAGTTATATTAACAGCTAAGTCATTTTTAAAATCAGTATTATATTTTCTATAGAATCGACCATTGCCATGATTCAATAAGTCTTTTAAAAGTGCATAAGTATGATGTAAAAACAGTTGGTATGAGTCTATTGGCAATTTTTTCCAAGCTTCATTTTGAGCATGAACATTAGAAACTTTCAGTCCTGCTGCTTTGGCTTTATTAATTATCCATTCAAGTAAGATATCTGCTAATGGGTCTGCCTCATAGCCACCGCCTACATTTGCATGTGATCAGATAAACCATCTTTGTTCTACTTCAATTTGTTCAGGTTTTTTATTGCCAGTAGGAAAAGTCCAAAGCGTTACGTCATAGGCTTCACGATTTTCATCAAGTGCCATTGCATGATAGGCGCGTTGAACAATTTTAGAAATTTCAGTATCATGCCATGTTAGTCGGTGCCTATTGGTTCGATTCGTGCTTGGGATGCCAAGTACACCCACTGTGTCCCAAATTCCAAGAAAGTGGATATTAACCTCACGACTGTACTTCTGCCTAAAGGTTTTCGCTATCGTATCCTCTGGGCTAATTTCTTTATTTCGATATAATTTTTCAGCCTCATGTAATAGCCTTTTAGTGGAAGTATGCAGTAATCCGCATTTACGAATTAAACCAGCCAAACTTCTTGCAGTGTATGCACCTCGGCTAAATCCAAAAATCCAGATTTCATCTTCTTGACAGTATCTTTTGATTAGCCATTCATAACCATCCAACAAGTTTTTAGAAAGCCCTAAACCTATGAGACCACCGATAATCTTTTCAAATGGTCGAGTACCTACACCAGGGTTATAGAAAAAACGCTGATGAATATCTCTATCCTAGTTATGAAGCAAGCTCGAAAGTCTATAAACATTTGTATTCTCAATGGCATCATCCCAAGTGCCATCAAAAAAAAGGATGAGGCGTTTTTTCTGATGCATGGCAAGAATCTTTCTTCTTTTCTATGAAAATAAAATGGTTTCATCAAGATGTATATTTCAATTTTACTTTTTTTTACTCAAAATAATTAAATGAAAAGAGCAGAATGCTTATTGAAAAGGACATGCTTTTCAAAGTAAATAATAGTACTTCGATGGACTTATAACATCTTTTACCTAACAAGTCTTGATGCTAGTCAGAACACCGCTTGATTGAGCGATATAGTCAAATGTATTCTATGATTAAGATATATTAGATAACAATAATAAGGTAGATCAAATGGTTCTTCATTATCCTAAGCCAATCATTTTCATTCATTGGTTGACTTTGTTGATCGTTATTGCGGCTTACATAAGTAGTGGGAATCCGATATACACTGGTGTTCAGGGTCAAATTCATGTGGCATGTGGAATTACGATTTTTTTATTATTTTTTATTCGTTTAGGTTTTTCGTCTACTATAGTAATAGACTTCCTAAAAATGAAATACTAAATAAAATTCAAGAAGTATTATTTAAAACAGGTCGTTTCCTTTTGTATCTATGCTTGTTTGTTGTTCCTTTGTTTGGCTGGTTGGCATTATCGAGTTTAACTGACAGCTTTCAGCTATTTAATAAGGATGTTCCATTGTTTTCATTAGCCCAAAATGTTGATTATTTAGGTAATATTCATAAACTGCTTGGTAATCTGTTTATCTCGCTTGTAGGATTACATGCATGTGCTGCATTGCTACATCATTTTATTCTAAAAGATAATGTATTGAAGAGTATGCTATTTCATAGGAATAACTGACTGATATAAAATTTTGAGTGAGTTTTTTGTAATTCAGTATGATAAATAATTGTAATGGCATGCTCTTAGATTGAGTTGATATATTGAAAATGAATAGATCTATATGCTCATTGGCTGAAGAATTAAATATATTAGATTAACTAAAGTATAAGATTTAATTGCTTGATTTTAAAATCAAAAATAATCTAAAAAACTATTAATTATTAAAAATTACTTTAAATAAAGAGTTCATCATTATCTTAAGGTTTTATGATCTTTGGCTAGATGTAGATGTAAATATTGATGAATACTGTATAAATAGTGAGTTTTAACTGTGTAATATTTTACAAAAAGGTTACATAATGATACTTCCATAAAATATAAAACATAGTAAAATGCTCAACATTAAGTATTCTCCATTTTAACTAGTCCTCTAGTTACCAGCCTGCATCTTCCCCAAGCTGCAGGTTTTTTTTATCTAAAATTTAAGACGTATTCATTATATTATTCATTTAATCTTTTCATTATTATCAATTTAATATCTTACAATTGAGTGAAAAGTAAATTCTTTATTTTAATTATAAATATCAATATTTATTATATGTAATAAAGCGCTGATATTTATAAAAATATATTCAGATATGATATTGTATTGGTTATGAACTAATCGTCTAATATATATAACTTTTACATCTGGATTTTGAGTGAAAGGATTAATACTATGTGAGCTCATATTTAGATTTTTTGGTGCTTGGATGCTCATTCGTGTAAATGACGTGATCGTCAATACAGATTTAATTCAATATATGGAAATTAAAAGTGAACCTCCATTTTTTGTTGTGATTCATTTTAATGTTGGTAGTGTCAAAAGGCTAAAATTCAAAAACCTAATTGAACAAGATCAATTTCTTGAAGATATTGGTTTAGAAGAGCTAAGTTATTGTTAAATTATAAAAAACCACCTCTGGTGGTTTTTTTAGAAATTACAAACAGAAAAATTGAAAACCAGAAAATAAATTAGTGTATAGCTGATTTTGAAGAAATTTTAGTAGGCTTCGCTATTAAAACAATGGAAATATAAAATTAACTCATCAGGATTATTTTAATTATATTGTTCTATTTTTCAAATATAGAGCTTATATCATAAGATAAAATATTGATTTTAATGTTTAATTTATTTTTTAACAAATTCAGGGAAATACAAAGGATTTTAAAATTTCTAAAGATAAATTAGGAGATAAGTTTATAGTGTCTTCAAAATATTTATCCAGTGTTAATGGTGCAGTTCACTAGTTGCTAGGTTGCCGCAATATATGCGACGACTTCACTTAACAGATGATAATCCAATTCTTAAATCCAATCCTGTAGAGATCATTGCGACAACAGTGGGTTGGAATACGATTGCTCCGAGAGAAAGACAACTTGTTCAAAATGTAATATTTAGTACGATCATGCTATTCTGAACCATATTGATGAGCTGAATGTTGAAGATACTGCTTGAAGTAATACTCAAATAGATATCACCTTTTTGTAAGGTATAAAGGTTGCCCTCGTGTGGAAGTCTATAGTTTAGGTTGGGAAAATGTACATCATGAGCAGGGCATTGATAAATTCCCAGAGACTAAAATAGTAATCAGAAATATTATGTTGTTGGATATGTTCATCTCATTTCTACTCTAAGGCAGTGTTATCTACTAAATAAAAAGGATTGCTTTTTCTGCAAGTCAACTGCCTACATCTTGGATGTACATGCAATAGCTATTCATAGAGCCTTGAGTGTTGTGGATGAGTAAGTTGGCTTTTATGTTTCGATGCAAGGTTTCAGAAGAATATTCTCAACTTTATGTAACTTATTGAGATTTAGAATATATGTTTCCAAGTGACTTTTGAGTCATACTGCAAAATCTAGAGTAAATGTGACGAATGGTTCTGTTTAAATTCTTCTAGAAGAGTGGAGGCTAAGTTTGAATTTGTGTATCAAAAGATAGAGTGTTGTATTTAATCGAGACCTAAATGAATCAAAAATTGCAGCATAACTCGGCAATAGTCTTACATTCTTATCATGCCATGGTACCCTTTTTCGTATTAGTTACTTTATACATTTTGGAAAAGGGTAACTGAAAAGCTAATTTACGAAAGATGAATAGTAATGAAGCCAATGCCGTAGTAGGACTAGAATTGATCATATGATTTTTTATGGGTAAATATTCTTAAAATTGTCATGATATGTGATATTACTGCTGAAGTAGGCAAAGTTATAGTGATTCACTCAATATTTAAAAGTTCATCAAATCGTTTTTTTGTTTCTGATGATAGCTTCCAGTTTGGCACATAAATAATTAATTTTAAATAAAGTTTGCTTTTGTAGTTATTAGGGCGTATAAAGTCAACTCGTTGATGCGGGATGGAGCAGTCTGGTAGCTCGTCGGGCTCATAACCCGAAGGTCGTTGGTTCAAATCCAGCTCCCGCTACCAACGAGAAAAGATTCAAAGTTTATAGCCCAGTCTTCCTAGATTGGGCTTTTTTTTGCGGTAATTTTAATTTGTATCGGTTTAAGATAAATGCTGCCAACCCATGCACGATTAGCCTAGTTGGATAAAGTATCGTCTTCTAAGTGGATGGTTACAGGTTCTGTGTATTGCGAAAGCTAGAGATTCTCTGTTTATAAGTCTTTAGTCTTCTGCATTTGAGCTATTTATAAAATAGATGCGTATATTATATATATTGTCGATCACTTTAAATTACTGACGGTACAGAGTTGTTTTTAAAGGTAAACGACATAATAATGAATATGAATCAAATCCAATCTATGGAACGAACTTAGGCGTATTATTCCATTTTTAGTAAATATTCACTTAAATATGGGTAGATTGAAAAGAATAAAGTTTAAGAGCCCACAAGAGTAGAATGGTTTCTTCGGAACGTTGGATGAATAAGTTTCTTCAGGTTTCGTATACGAGAATGCAGTTTAAGTAAAATCTTCAAGCTAGGATTTACCATGTTAGAGTTTAGAATTAAATAAATATTTAAATAGGTAAAAGAAGGTATATCTGTTATAGTTAACTTGATCGAATCCGTAAGTAAAACGGTAGTGTTTGAGTTGTACTAGGAATTGCGTATTCCCTTCAAACTTCAGATGTTTACACATCGAATTCAAACAGTTAACGCAAAGCATGAAGTTGCATCGTGCCGATCTGGGGAAGCCTGTGGTAGCAGGTTTTCCTATAAATTATTAGAGCAAGTGTAAAATGTAACACATCTCTTATCTTCAAATTTTCAAGCTGCTGTAAATATCATAAGTTTAAATATCATCTTAATTGAATGATCTCCAAACCAATAATTGGTTTTACTTTTAAATACTTTTTCTGTTTACAAAAGCTCATTGTATGAGTAAACAAATGAATACTAAAAATGGCTGGACTACAGCCTCCGCTATAAATGGCGATGTAATCCGTGTGAATATTATTCCATTAAACAAAATTCAAAGTAATTTGAAAGGGAAAACGTTAGTAGAAGTCTCGAAACAGGTAGAACTTGAGTCAGGGCAAAAGCTAACATTTAATCTGGATGGTAAATCCTTCTATACTGATGTAAATAAGCTATATAAAATATATAGTTAACTATCAGTGATTAACAATCACAGCATAGTGAATTGTTAGTTTTTAAAATTCAGATGATTACCCTAACTAAATACAGTGTAGTTCAATCTACCCACTTCGGTGGGTTTTTTATTGCCTGCAGAAATGCCATGCTTTGATTCTCAATTTTAGAGATAGAAGATTCGTGTTGAAGATAATTGAGGATAAAGATCAATCTTTACAATAGATGTCTGAGGTGGAATGTTAATCGTGTACTACGATTACAGTTCTCCATATCTGTGCAAGTTGTACAAAAGGGACAGGCTGTGTATAGAGGCTCAAAGGGTCATTAACAATAAGCATTGGAATCACACCAGAGGGTGTAGGTTGAAAAAATATACCGCGAATTACAACCATATGGCTCATTCTAGAAGGATAGCCAAGTGGTGTAGTCGAGATTTGCATAATGATTGGTTTATTCTTAACCAAGGTTCTGTAGACAGCCATTGGATCTGCTGGTGCTGAGTAGCTGTTGGATTTCTATGTGTGATCCTGTTACAGCGCAATTATGCTAACGTGAGCAGCAATATGGAATTAGAACATTTTTAGAAAGTGCTACCATCGCGCATTGTTCAGGGGTATTCATTGATCCATTTCATCATGAACTTTTTTATTTAACATGCTGCAACTTAAGATATTGAATATTAAGTATATTAAATTGAAAAAATAAAGAATTTCAATAGGTTGGTGTTGCTTTGCAATCAGTTAAAAAATTCATAATGAGTGGTTTTTTATTGGGCGTCATTTGTGGATTTCAAAGTATACAAAGTCCTTGCAGAGAAACGACAGCCAAAATTTATATCTCGCATCTAACAGCCTGATTGTAAGCGTACTTGTAAAATTTTATGGCGCAGAAATTAAAGGGATATTGGCAAAGGCTTAGTTACTGTACTTGTATAGATGATCAGTATGCCATGATAACCGCATGAGTTGGCAGTCGGCTTAATCTGCACAATGCTATCCAATCTGGCTTGTGGGTCTTCATTATTGTTCAATTTGCCTTGAATTCATGATGGATGAGATTTAGGGGTGTAACTTCTTTTCTGTGTATTGAATATCTGGATTAGCGATTGTACGTAGGCTCTTTAACTATATTGGCATACAGGGAAAGGGAAAACTATCATTTAAGACAAGAACGAGATGAAGAAATCCAAAGCTAATTGGAGTAGCTTAGCATTACAGTTTGATTGCTGGGTGTATCAAAGGTGTGGAGATCATTGAATCAGTAAAACGATGAGCTAAAGAGACAAAGGGTTGAATCTGTTCGCATAAGTTGTGTCGGGTATGCGGCATTTTTTACAAGATAGTCATCTTCTTTCGCAGAGCAAACGCTCATCATGACATCAATAGATGTTTATTTTACCGTGCACTCAATTTTTAGGATGCACGGTAGTCTAGATTTATATAGAAGTTGTCATAAATAAAGAATATGTAGTATTTAATTTCAAAGAATTTAAATATTACTCATTGAGTCACCCATTCCACAGTCTTTTGCATAGTTGTTTCCAACTCAGTTGGAGTAATTTTCCATTGTTGATTGAGTTGATTAAATGTTCTCAAATCGAGCTGTTCAGTTCGGATAAAATTTAACATTTCTGCTGACATATCTAATTTGTTTGCCAGCCATTGCCACTTTAAAATGCATTTTAAGAGAGATATAGAAATAAAATGGCGTGGAGGGTTCATCTCTAGTGACTTTGCAATAATGTTTACTAAAGTTTGAAGAGAGATCTGCTCGGGATTTGCGACTAAAATTTCCTGTTTAATTGTTTGAGGATCTTTACTTGCATAAACCATAGCATTGACCAGCATGGTGACCGATACTAAAGGGAGCGAATGCTTTGATGTCCCAGGAAGGGCGTTCATTTTTCTTTGTTGCAGCTGTTGAATGAGAGTAGTAATTGGTTGAGAAGCAGGGATTTCTCCTGTTACTTCATCTCCAATCACGGTCGCGGGGTGGATGACTGTCCATGGTATATCTAATAGGTCTGCCTGTTTAATCCAGTTATAATGTCCTTGAATCTTTGAGGCTTCATAAGCTCCTAAAGTGTCATAAATTTTTGACCAGTCTGTTTTTTCGATATGTTCTCGGTATATGCCAGCTTTTTGTAAATGTTGATCTAGCGTTAACATATAGCCAGACAAGTGTATTGCGCGTTGCAAATTACAATGCTTGCTTACACTCTGCAGTAGATTCGTCAGTCCATCGACATTAACAGTTTGAGCCTGCTGCATGGACAGATGCCATTTGAATAAGGCACTTGTATTGTAGAGGTAATTCACTTCATTTAACGTTTTCCAGTCTTTAGGCGATAACCCTAACTCGGGTTGGGTAATATCTCCCTGAATAAAACTCAGTTGTTGATGGTCGATGTTTTGCTGTGTTAGCCAATGACGAAGTTGAGGTGCTTGTTCATCTATATTTCTGCAGATAGCAAATACTCTTGTATGATCTTTGATTAGTTGAGCGATAAGGAATTTTCCGATAAATCCAGTTGCACCAATGACAAGGGCAGTTTGGGATAGTGTAGACATATTATTAAACTCGATTAATAGAAATTACTTAAGCTAAACTATGGACTACACTCTATGGTCAAGCGTTATAAAAAGATAAAAGGAAGCCGTTCATGTTAATAGGAGAACTATCAAAACAGATTAATTTAAGTCGGGATACTATTCGTTTTTATGAAAAGATGCAGTTGATCCAGCCCTTGGTACGCAATAATGGCTATAAAGATTATTCTGAACAGATACTTCAACAATTAAAACTCATCCAGACCGCAAAAAACCTTGGTTTTACCCTTGCTGAAATAAAACAAATTATTGATCTTATAGGAGAAAATGAAATTCCTGCTACGCAATTTCATACGATTTTGCAAGAAAAGTTATATATGATCCAAGAGAAAATAGGGCAATTGCAACAAATGCAAAACATGCTTGAAAATCTATTAGGTGGTGAACCTTGTCCTTTGAGGAAAGGATGTGACGTAACTGGAATTGGATAGCAAATATTGGGGAATTCTTATCTCACTTTTTCTTTTTATAAAAGATGGTAAGTAGAATGATGATATTGACCAAGATTAAAGAAATAATTGTAGATTTCATAACCTGATTGAGTAGTAATCAAATGTAGCCTGTTACAGTTTGTAAGAATCAAAGTAGTTGCACATATATATGGGTATTCGTATATTTGAATATATAGTTTTTCCAAGAATGGAAATGAACCAAACTGATTTTTTTAAATGCCTGTCAGATCCGACTCGCTTAGAAATTGTGAAGCTCGTGATGGCAAAGCAAGATGTCTGTGTATGCGAATTGACTGAACAGCTTTCAATGAGTCAGCCTAAAGTTTCTAGAAACCTAGCATTACTCAGAAACCTATCCATTCTTCTCGATCAACGCCAAGGACAATGGGTGTATTACCGTTTAAATCCAGCGTTACCTGCTTGGGCAAAACAGATACTTTCCATTATCTCTAGTCAAAATGACGAAATAATTAATAGGCAAAATATTCATTCGTCTGTTTCACTTCATTGCGAGTAGTTTTTATGAAATTCTTATTTTTATGTACGGGTAATAGTTGTCGTAGCATCCTCTCTGAAGTGATATTTAATAGCCGTGCCCCAGAGGGTTGGAAGGCTTATAGTGCAGGGAGTAAACCTACGGGAAAGGTTCATCCATTAACGATCAAAACCTTAGAAAATCTAGGATTGTCTACAGAGGGTCTGTCGAGTAAAAGCATTGATGATTGTGAGCAATATCAGCCTGATGTTGTGATTACGGTATGCGACCAAGCAGCACATGAAGCCTGTCCACTTTATTTAGGTGGAGCAATCAAGGCGCATTGGGGACTTACAGATCCATCTCATCTAGATCTACCTGAAGATGAAAAATTGAAAGCATTTCAAATCACTGTTGATCATATTAATAAACGTTTGGATGCCTTGTTTGCTTTAGATATTCATAAACTCACACGCTCCGAACTGATTGCAGAAATTAATAGAATTTCACATATTGATTAATCCCGCAAAGAGAGCAATTAGCTCTCTTTTTTACGATTCAAATGGAGTTGATATTCGTCTGTGGGGTTTTTAGTTTTGATGATATCTAAAAGCTCCAAGGTGAAAGCTTGGCAGATAGGTTATTCACGTAGCATCTGACAGCAGCCTGATTAAAAATGAGTATCAATAGTCATTATTTGAATAAAACCTTAAAAAAATATCTTTATTTAATGAAAATGAAACATTAAGCAATAGAAATAAGAAAATTGTTGATTATTATTGATTTTTTTATTTTGGGGATTTCATTATGCGTAAAAAATTATTTTTCTCCTTTTTTCTCTTAAATCCTGTGGTTGCAAACAATACTCATGCATCTGAAGATCGGATTTCTAATTTAATTTTGAAAGTTAATGCCAGATCAAACAATAATGCCGAAATTGATCAAATAGAGAATAAATTGCTCGGTCGTGCTAGTTGGAAAATTAAATGTCAATACAAAGTATTTGAAGACATGAAAGCCTGTGTGATGAGCAAAGGTCCAATTTCAATTTTGCATGTTAATCATCAATACATTGTGAATATTGGTGAGAAGAATTTAAAAGATAATCCTGCATACATTTATGTAGATAACAATGAGATCTTGCAAGAGCGAGAAGGATTATTCAGAAATGGAGATGAACTTATTAAGCAATTTAAGCGTGGTAATTACGCGTTTACACGATTCCAGAATAATAAAAAACAACTGATTGAGAATAAGATTTCATTGAATGGCTTCACAGATGCATTTAACGATATGGAAGCGCAATTTTCAAAGCTTGGTAATGATAGAAATTATAGTTTCTAATTATGGAGCTATGGAGTATCTATGAATTGTTGATGTTGATTTGAGATCATGAAGTATGGACCGCAAGTCAACATTAGCGACCAGTTATAAATAAATAGATTGGTTCAAAATTAAGCATAAATAGAGTGCGGTTTGGCACTTTATTTATCTTTAAAGTTGCTACCCATCAAAATAACATTCTTCGGTTCAACTAGAGATACATTTTTCTTCATCAATAACTACACATAGAGATGAGCCACATTTTAGTAAATGCCTAATTATTTCTTTATCTTGTTCTTTTATAGTAATTAAGGGGAGAGCAGTGACATTGTTCATCGCTTTTTCTGCAAGTTTCTTACCTTTACTTTCAATGTGAATGAATGATTGTAAAACTCCCAAAGTCAGAGTTAGAGCGAGCAAAGAAGTAAAAACAACAGTTGCGTAGTTTCGATCTAGTCCTTCAAAGTATTCGGAATTATGAATACGTAGTACATTCTTTTTTGGTCGCTAATTTACGGGAATTAGCTTAATAAGCTTTTTATCAATAACTTTTCCGAGTTCAAAGTAAATAAAAATGTATCTAAGAAAAAATAAAATGAGACAAGCACCTAGAATGTATAAATATTCATTCGCACCTTTTAAAAAACCGAGGTAAATCTTATCTTGTACGGAAAAATTTAGGACGACGGAATCAATAAGAAAAGGACTTAATATCCCATTTAAATAGATTTGACCAGAAGTATAGAAAAAGACTGTAGTCAAAGTTAAAGCTATGGCAGCATCTAACGAAAAATTAAACTTCATCTCACCTCTTCTACAGAGCTAATTATCAATAGGAACTTATCATGTAGTAAATGCGGAAACGCTAATGCTGCTCAAGAGGCTGGTTTTTATTGTGAAGTTTAGTACTCTTCAATACGTTCTACTTTCTTTATAAGCTTAAATTTTCCATTTTCAAATACATAGTAAAAGTCATATTCGCCAGTTTTGTTATAGTCATTGTCATACTCAACCCCATGGGTAATTAGTAAACGGCTGTCTGGTCGCTTACCAATAACATTCTGACCTAGTTCAGCACCAAAGCCATGCTCTACAACTTGTCCTGTACGTTTGCTGACAAATGTTTGCATCACACAAGAAGTTCCACAGCCCCAAGCTGCCATTACATATTCACCTGCAAATTCAGGTTCGCCTTTTAATGCAGCAGAAAGCCTAGTCTTGAAGGACTTAGCTGTATCGTTATTCATCTTGAGTTTGGCTGTTTTCCCTGTATAAATTGTAGCAGGGTAGCCTTTGTATTCTGGTAAAGCATCGGCAAATGAAATGGTCGATAAGCCTATAAGTGTGGTAGCTAACAAAGAATTTCTCATCACGTAATGTTCTCTCTATTTATAGATTTTTTAAAATTAAGGCAGTTTTGATGAATCAAAGAAAGTTTATATTTGGGTTGGGGTTAATGCATGGTTATTTAGATATAAAATTATAAAAATAGTGTTAAAAAAGCCTCTTCTGAAATCACTTGTATATTGTGTCTTTTAAGTAAAGCTGAAGTAACTCCATCGCCATTAATTTTGAGACCTTTAAACTCACCATTATAGATCATAGAACTACCACAAGAAGGGCTATTCTCTTTAAGCACTACTTTTGTCGCTTGCATATTTTTCGCTTTCTCTAAAGTTTTATAAGCTCCTTTGATAAAAGCTTCAGTCACATCTTTTCCAGATCGCTCAATAACTTTAGCATTTCCATCTAATACATCATCACCATTCCCACCAATAATTTCAGCTGGCTCCCTAGGGGTTTGTAAACCACCAAGAACCTCAGGGCAAACAATACTAGCTTTCCCTGCATCGACTAATTTTTTAATTTTTTCATCTAAGCAGTCAGTACCGTTATAACGAACTTTTAAACCTGCTAAACAAGCACTTACTATAATCATATTTTCCACATTTTCTTAATTAGAATGAAAACTAGCCCTAGCATGAAGATACTGTAAAACGTAAGTACTCTACCAAATTAGACGGTGTATTCGATATAGATGTTGAGCATGTCTTTCATGTTCAAATTCTTGTCGTGACTTGGGATGCTTGGGGTAAATATAACTTTTTTTGCCTGTCAGCATAATAAATATTCTGATATTACTGGCTTGAATCCGAAATTGGAGATACATTCCAAGCATCAAGAAGATTTCATATCTTAGCTTCTATTTTTTCCAATTTTATTTTTATCTTCAAAATTAAATGAAAGTCCTGAGAACAGCTTATTATTTGATTCACCAAAACACCAAAGGTTTGCATCTTTTCTCGAGTAACAGAACAAGCCATATTCCACAGAAATATTCTTTTCATACTCTCCTTTTTCTCTCTCCAAAAACCTCTTATATACCTCTTTAGTTGTATAGTTTATTTTCCCTTCATTCTCAACAAAAACCTTAACTTGGTTAATATCATCCAATGGTTGACCAGAATAAAAAGACTTATCAGTTGCCTTAACAGTTGAACCATTTAACATCAAGTTAAATTCAAGCTGATTAATTGCATATGGCAGGGGTAGCATAGTTGCTTCTTCTTGGCTAATAGGCGGAAATTTTTCAGGTACATAATCTATTGGAAACTGTCCCAAATAGAGTTCATGTTCTGGTTGATAAAATTCTGCTTCACATCTTTTACAATGTGTATCTGGAATATGAATACGCCTTGGTCCTAACTTAGCCTTAACAACCAAATGATCATTTTGCTTCCATGTCACAATCTCTCCCTCTTGGGGAATATCAGCCTTCTCTCGAGGAAAACATCCCGTGAGAAAGATCAAACTTAAAGTGACTAGTATCTTTTTCCGCATGAGAATTACCGATTTAGTCCGCTAAGCGTTTTAAGGTTTTTGGATCGACAGCATAGCTCTCGATGAGTTTTTCAGAATTTTTTCGAATCAATTGCCAATCTTTTAAATGGACTCTGGCAAAGTTTGCAGTCAATCGCACCTTCATAAAAGGTTCCAAATTCCAACGCATCTGACATTGTGCAGCCAGCAAACGTTTAATCACAAAATTATTACACCTGATTAAAGTTATCACTTTTCCTGTATTGTCTTTCTGTATGTACATATCCTTTGTTTCACTATATCCAGAAAACTTAACCCATTCTGGATGCGGACCATATTTATTCAAACCAAATTCTTGTTGGTGTGTAGGGATATAAATAGAGAAATAATTCGTATCTACCATAAATTTTTTCGAAATTGTTTTTGAATCAACCGTAGAGTTGATAAATACAGCCGTTAAATCTGGGTGATAGCGAATCCCAGCATTTACATTGATATGAACCCATTGATGATAGGGGGATTTTATATCCACCTTATATTGCCGATAAGCCTCTTGCGGTGCACCTTGATAAGTATTCAATGCGATCCCCGTGGGATATTTCATATCAACACCAAAAGAAGTAATCACCGAATTAAAATCCCGCGGAGGGTCTTTATACCCTTTATACCGATGCTCAGGCTTTAAGACTGGAGAATCTTCATATTCCAGAAAAATTGCGTCCTCTGCCAAAAGCATAGCTTTACCGCCCAAATTCCCAACTCGATAAGGCAATCCATGAGGCCCCATTGGACGTTTAAATTCAGCTGCGGTATCTTTTTTCTGCTCGCAGGCGGTTAAAAAGAGTGAACATACGCATACGGCTATTTTTATTTTCATTCAATTACCATTATTCTTTTTAAATCTATAGATGCTCTTATTTTTATAAAGTAACTCGCTAGTTGTATTTGTGTGTTCTATGTAAAGTAGAGCAAGTCCTGCATACTTGTGCTTGTATCTATGGGTGACTTACATCTAAAGTGATAAAATATGGCATATTTTTTAAAGTATACAAATTTTGAAATAATTTTCTTAGAAAAGATTTGTATACTATTTTGTATACCTTTTATCTCCTAAACAAGCATTGCAGGTACAAACGGATACAACTTTGAAAAATATTAAGCTATTGTAAATACTAGAGAAAACGACCTGATGCTCACTCTTCCAATGACTACTAAACTCGGTGGTTTCTATCTGTTTTACTATTGTATTGTTGGAACCTTCATGCCGTTTTGGAGCCTGTATCTTGAAGATCAGGGCTTCAGTTATCAAGAAATTGGTATTTTATCTTCAATCGCCATTGTTACCCGTTTTTTCGCGCCGTTTATTTGGGGGTGGATTGCAGATAAGTCGGGCAAGCGGATGCTATTGGTTCGTATAGCGACATGGATGGAAGCGTGTATTTGGTTTTTGATCTTTATTATACCGAATAGTTTTCAGTCAGTAGCGTTATTAATGCTAATTTTTAGTTTTTTCCAGAATGCAATCCTTGCTCAATTTGAAGGTGTTACACTTTTTTGGCTCGGAGAAAAACGAGCTGAATTATATGGCAAAGTACGTAAATGGGGCTCTGTTGGTTTTATCATTGGTGTATTTTGTATTGGTGCATTGTTAGAAATCATCCCAATTTCGATGCTCCCAATCATGCTGCTTTGCATTTCTTTTTTTGCTTTCATTTGGTCATTTACGATTAAAGAACCGACAAGTGCGCCCAAATCACAAAAACAACTTGATTCTTTGTGGCCCATTATAAAAAGACCCGTGGTGGCTGCATTTTTTGCTATTGAATTTATTATGTTGTTTTCACATGCGCCTTTTTATAGCTTTTATAGTAACTATCTGCAGCAATCAGGTTATTCCACCACGGCAATTGGACTACTCTGGTCAGTTGGTGTAATCGCAGAAATCATTATGTTTGCTTTTGCCAATCTTTTTCTACAAAGATTTTCTTGGCGCTTACTGGTGAGTATCTGTTTAATTATGACCAGCTTGCGATGGTTCGCCGTGGGATTATTTCCGCATAGTTTCACATTACAATTTCTCTCACAAACCATACATGCATTTAGTTTCGGGCTTTTTCATATGATTGCGATGCGCATCATTTTTGAAAACTTTATGCTGACTCAGCAGGGACGTGGTCAGGCGCTTTATAGCACAATGTGGGGGCTAGGTGTGGCAGCAGGTAGTCTATTGGCTGGAAAATACTGGACTGACATTTCAGGAGAGTCAGTGTTCATGGTTGCTGGACTTGCTGTACTTATGGGTTTGCTCTTTGTGGCAGCACTGCCGAATCAAGTACAGAAGTCCATTTAAATCAAGCTAGAGCTTAATATCGTTGTACTTTTGCATCCATGGTAGAGTCTGTTCTAATTGATGCGCAAGTTGTAATAGTCGATCTTCACGTCCAAATGGCGCCACAAACTGAGAGCCTAATGGGAGTTGATTTTTGTTCCAATACAACGGAACGGACATGGCTGGTAATCCTGTAATGTTGGCCAATTGAGTGAAAGGAACCCACTTTAAGTTCTCTTTGACAATTTTTTCAATGAGCTTTCCTTCGGCGAGCCAATGCGCTTGTCCTATTTTGAGTAGTCCCTTGAGCAATTGTTTTTGCCATACAGGTGTTTTAACTTCACCATTTTTCGGTGCAGTCGATGCTGTTGAGGGGATGAGGTAAAGATCATATTGTTCAAAGAATTGGTTCATCTGACTAGCATAATCTCCCCAATTATTCAGGTTATGAATGTATTGCAAAGCTGTTGTTTTTTCACCGAATGCAGCGAGTGCAAGAGAATCTAGTTCAAAGTCCTCGTCTTGCGCATTAAGATGGTTTCGGGACTCTTGTAATGTATAAGCAAATTGACTAAACCATGTGGTAATAAAGTCTTTTGCTAAACTCATACCATCAATTGCAGGCTCGGCTTCAACAACAAGATGTCCTAAAGACTCCAATAGTTTGGCTGTATGTAATATGGCAGCTTCAGCATCGGCAGAAACCTTCGTACCTATGGGGGATTTGGTACTATAGGCAATTTTGAGCTGTTTGGGCGGGCGTTGTATGAGTTCTAAGTAGCTTTGTTCTGGCGGCTTAATGGTAAATAGAGAATGTAATTCAGGACCTTGTGTGGCATCGAGCATTGCAGCACTATCACGGACAGATTTGGTTAACACGTGTTGCATGGCTGCACCATGCATGGCTTCACTGAGGTGAGGTCCCCAAGGCGTTCTGCCACGACTAGGTTTTAATCCAAATAGACCGCAATACGAGGCGGGAATTCGTATTGAACCACCACCATCACCCGCGCCTGCAAGAGGAACAATCCCAGCAGCAACGGCAGAGGCGGAACCACCTGAAGAGCCACCACTATTATGATTTAAATTCCATGGGTTATGGCATGCCCCCCAAGCTTCCGGTTCGGTGACGCCTTTAATGCCAAATTCGGGAGTATTGGTGCGACCAAAGGTCACAATTCCAGCTTTCTCCCAACGATTGACGATCTCCGAGTTGGTTTGAGCAATATAGTTGGCACGTTTATAGGCTTGGCTGCCAAAAGTACTGGGATAGCCTTTGATTTCTTGGAATAGATCTTTAACGAGGAAAGGCACTCCTGCAAAAGCACCTTCAAGTGACAGCTGTGAGCGCTGCTGCGCATAGTCATGCATAGGGATGGTGATTGCATTCAGTTTGGGATTCACCTCGGCAGCTCTTAATAGTGCGGTAAGTAAAAGCTCATGTGGATGTACATCTTTATCTGCAACAAGTTTGGCAAGCCCCAAGCCATCATATTGTTGATATTCGGAAAACTTCATTTTTGTTTTTCTCCAGTTTCTAAATTGTATATATCATTCATTATGTTGAAATAATAATTTGATTTCTACCTTGTGCTTTGGCGCTATACAGTGCCTGATCTGCACGGACAATCATTTGTTGTAATGTACCCGATAATGGCAAAGTTTGATGTGCAATTCCGATGCTTATCGTAATTTTAATCTGTATGTGATCTTCAATATTTAAAATCGCCGTTTCGACTGCTTGGTGAATACGTTCAGCCAGCTCAAAGGTTTGTGTTAAGGATGCATTGAGTGTTAGTACGGTAAATTCCTCGCCACCTACGCGAGAGAATAAATCATGGGGACCGATTTTCTGTTTGACGATTCTTGCAAATTGCTGCAAAACCAAATCACCGACATGATGACCATATTTGTCATTCATTTGCTTAAAATGATCGAGATCGATCATCAAGACTGAAATAGTTTTATGCTGTGGTTGTTGAATGAGAAGTTGGCTCTGTTCTAAAAAATAACGCCTATTGAGGGTATTGGTCAAACTATCGTGATTTGCATAGTCTAGCACTTGGTGAAACAATTTCTGGCGGTTTTGGCTAATCGTACACAATACCAGTGGAGCAATGCCCAGCATACACAATCCAATACGAATGGAAATGGTGGTGCTTAGAAAAGCATCTGAAGAAGATGATAGGTAAAAATAGGTCAAGCTATGATAAGTCACCATGCAGACAATGCTATTGATTAATGCCACACTAAATAATCGATAACTCAGTGCTGCCCAAACCAATGCGGCGAGTGGATAGAGTAAGGCACCAGGTCCGAAAAAAATATGTGTAAATGCGACTGATATAATAATGGCGATAAAGGGCAGAATATCACTGGTTTTTAGAGGTTGAGTGAAAAGTTCGAAAATCCACTTCTGACGTTCATCTTTTTTCGGGAAAGTTAAAATAAGCGGTAAGAAGGTAATAAAGTTGACAATTTCACCCGTCCACCACATGCCAAATTCCGTCCAGATTCGGTCAGAGGACATAAAGCTATTCGGCACATGGGTAATAGTCTGTACTGCAAAAATTGCACTCAGCATGCACCCAGCGACACACATTGCAAATAGGTACAGAAAACTAAAGCCCTGATTGTAGTTTCGATAATCGAGCTTGGTTAGATAGATTAAAATGAGAGGAACAGAAACACTAATCAGGTTTGATAGCGTTAAATAAACGGTCACTTCAAACGAGTTACCTGTAATTATATCTGCAATAAGATAAGCGGTAATGGCACCTAGCCAACCACCAATATTATTTAGTTTTGGAAATCTTAAAAAAAGCCCTAATAGGATTGGATTGGCTGGCCAAAGCAGAGCTAGAAAAGTTATTGGACGTGTGAGAATACCAATTAAACAGCAGCTGAAAATCACAATCGCTAATAGCATAAATGCATAGGATTGTTGTTTAAATGAAGGAATAAACAGATGTCGGATTTGCTTTTGCAAATGATCGTCCTTAATCAAAACGAGCTGATTTTCTATGATTTTAAGAAGTTAGATATATTTTAAACGACTGCTTCTATTTAAAAAGCGTTTTCAATGCATATTATAGATTGCGCGAGCCAAAGTGCTAGAGCTTGAAGATAAAAGAGAAGCTTTTTATGCAAATAGATTGTAGTGAAATGGTTATAAGTGATGGTTTTGCATAAAAATATGGTAACTTATTTGTAGGGATGCAATGGCTGATTAACTAAATGAAAAAAGCATATCTTACAGTAGTGTTGATGTTATGTTCAGCAATGAGTATGGCAAATGAGAGTACTGCTGCAAATCAAAATGCTCAAGATGCTGCTGATCGCAGTGAAAATACAGTTCGTATTATGACACGGCCTGAAATTGTGGGTTTATGGGGAATGGAAATTCCAAATAATAAAAAATGTATTGAGTACTATAACTTCAAAAGCAATAACGACGTATTTATTAAAAGTGGTCAAGAATGGTCTACGGGAATCTATGACTATCAGGCATCAAAAGATGCGGCAGTTCAGTTACCTGTTTTAATGTTACAAGTGAAATATGATAACAATGAAACAGATTGCTCTGGCTATAAACAAGACCAGTCAGGGGAGATTTCTCAATATTTTGTACAGTGGAAAAATCCAACCACCATTAATTTCTGCAATAATGAAAAAGCAGGTCAATGCTTTGCGACTTTGCGTCGAGTATTGCCTTAATGTTTTGATATTGGATGAGATCATTAAATTTATTGTGATCGAAACAGAAAATAAAAAAGCCAGTCGATTGACTGGCTTTTTCTTGGAACAAGAAGCGATCACTTAAGATGCTGCTTTTTCCGCTTGACCTTCAAGTTGCTTCAACAAATGCTTTTCAAGATAGTGAATATCCATCGCATGTTTGCAGAAGTTTTTATCTTGTAGGATTAAATCTTTATGCAAAGGAATGTTGGTTTTGACGCCAGTTAGGATCATCTCGTCCAAAGCTTGACGCATACGAGCAATACAAGTCTCACGATCTTTACCATGCGCAATGAGTTTTGCAATCATTGAGTCGTAGTAAGGCGGAATGCTGTAACCCTGATAGATATGAGAGTCTAAGCGAATGCCTGCGCCACCTGGAGCATAGAAATGCTCGATTTTGCCTGGAGATGGCATAAATGTAGAAGGATCTTCAGCATTGATACGACATTCCATCGCGTGACCTTTACACTCTACATCTTCCTGAGCAATTTCAAGTCCAAGACCTGCCGCAATACGTAATTGCTGCTCAATAATGTCGATGCCTGTGACCATTTCAGTTACAGGGTGTTCAACTTGAACACGGGTGTTCATCTCAATAAAGAAGAACTCACCATCTTCAAACAAGAATTCGAATGTACCTGCACCACGGTATTGCATCAACTTACATGCATTCACACATGCTTCTAAGATATCTGCACGCGCTTGCTCAGGCAAGTTTGGTGCTGGCGCTTCTTCCAATACTTTTTGGTGACGACGTTGTAAAGAACAGTCGCGGTCGAACAAGTGAATTGCATGACCATTACCATCACCAAGAACTTGGATTTCTACGTGACGCGGTTTTTGCAGGAAGCGTTCCATGTAAACCGTGTCATCACCAAACCACATTTCTGCATCACGTTGAGCTGCTTGTACAGACTCAAGTAGGGTGTCTACACGTTCTACAATACGCATACCACGACCACCACCACCAGAAGCTGCTTTCACAATCAGTGGAAAGCCAATTTCTTTTGCTTCAGCAAGGGCATTTTGTGGTGTCACTGCATTTGCAGAACCTGGAACTGTAGGTACACCAGCTTTACGCATCGCTGTAATCGCAGAAACTTTGTTCCCCATCAGGCGAATATGTTCTGGACGTGGACCAATAAAAATGAAACCAGAGTTTTCTACAATTTCAGCAAACTCAGCATTTTCAGATAAGAAGCCATAACCCGGATGGATAGCATCTGCACCTGTAATTTCTGCCGCAGTAATAATTGCAGGAATATTTAAATAGCTTTCGCTACTCGCCCCTGGGCCTATGCACACCGCTTCATCACAAAAACGTAAATGCATTAGGTCTTTGTCAGCATCTGAATAGATACCAACGGTTTTGATTCCTAATGTTTTGCAAGCGCGGGTGATACGTAAAGCGATTTCACCCCGGTTTGCAATTAAAACTTTTTGCAACATTGTGAGTCCCCGTGGTGTTATGCGCGATAGCGGAATAAAGGTTGACCGAACTGGATCACTTCACCGTTTTTCACAAGAATTTCTTCAATCACGCCGCTTTGAGTTGCTTCAATCGGGTTCATGATTTTCATTGCTTCAATGATACCTAGCGTTTCACCAGCAGTAACAGTTTGACCTACTTTAATGAATGGTGCTTCACCTGGGCTTGGAGCTGCATAGAACACACCAACCATTGGTGAAGTTTCAACCGCACCACGTGGAGCAGATTTAGGTGCAGATGGAATTTCTGCTGATGGCGCTGGCATTGCAGCAATACCTGCAGCAACGACTGGACTACGACGAGTCAATGCAATCGATTGATCGCCTTCTTTAACTTCGATCGCTTGTAAGTCAGATTCAATCATCAAATCGATGAGTTTCTTGATTTTACGAATATCCATGAGACAGTATTCCTGATTATGATTACTTAGATGGTTGAATTTTTTCGAGGGCATAATCGAGTGCAGCGGCATAGCCTTTTGCACCCAAACCGCAAATTACACCCACGGCTTTATCGGAAAGGTAAGAGTGATGTCTAAATGCTTCACGGGCATGAACATTTGACAAATGCACTTCAATAAACGGTATTGCCACACCAAGAAGGGCATCACGCACCGCAACGGAAGTATGTGTCAACGCTGCAGGATTGATGATAATGAACTGTACGCCTTCTTGTTGCGCTTGATGAATTCGGTCGACAATGGCACCTTCCCAATTACTTTGGAATGTATCGAGAGATGTTGATGCTTTTTGCGCTTGAGAGATGAGCTGCTGATTGATATCCTCTAGGGTGAGGTAGCCATATACTTCAGGTTCTCGCTTGCCTAGTAAATTTAAATTCGGTCCATGAATGACCAAAATGGTCGAACTCATTCAGCGTGCTCCAATTTTAAGTTTGCAATAATGCTTTGCAAGATGTCTGCAAAGTTTGCTTATTATGGCATAATTTCCTACAAGTCTTTTGTTTTTTTCTTTGAATTGTTGTAGAAAGCAAGTACCAGAACTTGGGTCATATATTGCGAACTTTGCTGATAATTGGCAATGTTAAAAAATGACAAAATTTACGATATAACAGTTATTTTCTTTTAAAGCTCAAATTGACCAAAAAGCGTCATTTGCAAGGTTTCTGGCTGAATAGAGAATCATCGATGGTCAACATTTCATTCCAACATGTGGTGTAACGTGGCGAACGATGTAGCTGTTTCATTTTCCATGCTGTGCTGCTGGAATGATAACCAATTTGGATGCAATCGGAACCATAGCGATGTTTCATTTTGTACAAAGTTTTCATCAGTTCTTCGCGTTGCTGAATCAAGTTAATGGGTTGCCATAAGTCATCAATATGCTGGCTTTTGGGATGTAGCGCTGAAAGCATTACGGCAACTTTTACATATTTTTTATTTTCTTCAAATAAAACATCAATTTGCTGTTGAACAGCCTTGTTTAAAATCAACAGATCATCACTGGCATACTCTAAACCAATAGCATACGAGTAGCTTTTTTTATGTGGTGAATTGGGTACTTTTTCATAGAGTGAAACATGAATACAAGCACAGAGCTGCTGTTGTTTGGTCAGGCGTTTGTGAGCACGATTGATGTGAAAAATCATCGCTTGTTTTATGATCTCTTTTTGAGTCAATGCTTTGGCAAAACTGCGCGATGAAAGTATGTTTTTTGCAGGCAGTTTGGGATCATCTAAGGCAATACAGGATTGACCTTTTAGCTCACGGATTGTGCGTGCAATTAGGATAGAAAACTCTTTACTTAGGTAATGTTCATTGGCAAAAGTTAAGTCAAAGCAATTGTGAATTGCATAATGCTGTAATTTTTTACTAATTTTTCGTCCAATGCCCCAAACTTCCTCTACAGGTGTCTCAAGCATTAGTCCTTCCAAGCTGCATAAGTCCAATTTAGGTAAAAAACAGACTTGATTAAAACTCTGCCTTTTCTTGGCAAAATGATTCGCCAGTTTGGCTTGGGTTTTGGAATATCCGATCCCAATACAACAGGGTAAGCCGAGCCATTGCGCAATTTTTTGTACAAGTTCGCGACAATATTGCTCTAAATCGAACAGTTGGTGATAACTGGTGAGTCGAATGAAGCATTCATCAATAGAGTAGGGTTCAAGGTCTTGGTCATTAAAGTGTTCACCCAAAATCTTAAAAAAGCGTTGCGACATATCTGCATAAAGTGGATAGTTACTTGAAAGAACTTGAACACCCGCTTTCACAGCATCTCGTTCAATTTCATACCAAGGCACAGCCATGGAAATATTCAGGGCTTTGGCTTCATTGCTGCGTGAAATGACACAGCCATCATTATTACTGAGGACAACGACGGGTTTATCATTTAATTTCGGATTAAATACCCGCTCACAACTGACATAACAGTTGTTGATGTCAATCAATGCAAAAAGTTCTTGATGATAAAGCCTGTCCATCGTAATCACTTATTTCAGCTTTTTCAAAATACAGGTGACGACACCCCAAATGGCAACATTTTCGTCACTACGCGGATAGATGTCAGGGTAGTCTGGGTTCTCTGCTTTTAACCAGAACTTAAAACCATTGTCTGCATGCTTATCTTGCATAAAGCGTTTAACTGTAAACTCATTGTTGATCAATGCTAAGACAATATCGCCATGTTCTGCAGATAACCGACGGTCAATCAAAAGCTGGTCTCCTGCATCAATTCCTGCATTTTTCATAGATAACGAATCTACACGTAAAACAAAAGTGCTGGCTGGGTTTTTAACCAAATACTTATTCAGGTCGATATAATCTTCGATGTAGTCTTGGGCAGGGGAAGGAAATCCTGCTGCGACTGACTCAAGCGGAGAAGGAATGGTTAATTCTGTTTGTAAGTGAATTGGGTTAAGCTGAATGCTAGGTTGACGGTCATCTTCTGGCACAGGTTTCAACCATTCTTTAATTGCAAGGACTTTTGACTCGGGAACACGCATCACGACAGTTTTTTCAGTGTACTGCGATTTACGCCCTGCATTCGCACGTTTACCTCCATGAGAGGTTTTACTTGATTCGCTCATAATTCACCTTGATAAAGTTACATAATCAAGATTAGCAGAAAAAGACAACTTACAACAGTATATTTTGTGTAGGGATGACTTGAGACAAATGGCACTTGGTTCTAAACTGCGGAACATCAATCATTGCATTTGGTATCCACAATGGATATGGATTTAATCACTGAACAAAAACTGGTATGTGAAGAATATGGCTCAAAGTATATTGCAGTGCATGAAAATGATGTGATTGCCGTTGCGGTCGCATCTTTAAATAAAGAACCAATTGTGGGTATTCGTAACAAGCCAGAAGCAGGTGAAGAGGTTACATGGTTTATTTATGCAGGTGAGCATGACGATAGTGAAGATTTCTTCCAAACGGTGTCGGTTAAAGAACTGGATAAACTTTTGCCAGAAGTCCTGCCATATTTGGCGTTGGAGCATGGCTACCGTTTTATGATTGATCGTGAAGAATACGAAGATGTCTGGAAAGAAGGTGATGAAGTTTAAGTGAATGACTTCATTTGACTGGAAATGACATAAAAATGACGGGAAATGATAAGTTGAAAGCCATCACAATAGCAGCGTTAAACGGGTGAAGATCCATTTAACCAGTCAACTTCTTCCCTAGTTGCTGTGTTACTCCTTAATAGCCATGTGAAAAACATGGCTTTTTTTATGGCTGATTTTTTTCTTAAACTGAAGATGGCGCGGAGATGTTGTCAAAAGTAGAGCAATCCGATAATTTGAGGAAAGAATAGCTTGAATGACGATGCATATGAAATGGGATGAGATAGGCGAGCAGCCATGTTCGATCGCACGCGCTTTATCGATTGTAGGGGACCGTTGGACTTTACTGGTATTACGTAATGCATTTATGGGAATGCGCCGTTTTGATGACTTTCAACAGCAATTGGGTGTGACCCGACATGTTTTGGCCGATCGTTTGAAGCGTCTGGTCGAACATGAAATTTTAGAAAAAAGACCGTATATGGAACGTCAGCAACGCTTTGAATATTGCTTAACCGAGAAAGGTTTAGAGCTGTATCCTGTGTTAATGAGCATGGTCACGTGGGCAGACAAGTGGATGGATGATGGTACGGGTAAACCCATGCAGTTGATGCATAAGCAATGCGGTAAGGTTTTTACTGCGATTACCGTGTGTTCGGAGTGCGGAGAGCCTCTGCATGCGCGTCAGGTCAAACCGTTGTTTCGACAGCATCCTTTTCATGTCGAAGCTCAGCCTGCTGTGCAGATACAACAGGCTTAAGCTTATATTGTTATAGGCAATTGGCTGGTTTAGGAACGCCAGCCAGTCGGCTTAAGTGCCGAGCAACCAGACCTGTATTAAACTTCTCTTGCAAGATGGCATTGTTAATCTCAGGACTCACACTTTTCATTAAAAACTTAATCAGTGGGCGTGTTGCAGGTGAATGTCCAAACTGCTGATAAAACTGACGCACTGCATGTAACACGGAGAGATGCCAGTCGGTTAATTCCAGCTCAAGACTATTGGCAAGTTCTTGTGCCACTTCAGGTGTCCAGATGGTGTAATCGACCAAGTGACCGTCTTGATCGAGTTCTAGATTCATCATTGTCTTTTCAAACCTATTATTTAATGGTCATACAGCGTGTATGTGCCAAACAGATGTTGGCAAATTGAGAATAAGAAATCACGTTCAATTGTGGTGGCTTCGGACTACTTAATAAAGCAGCGTCTGTATCCAGCACATAGAGTTGTTCAAGCGATGTTAAGGCTGCATGATGTGCATGGAGTACTGCATCGCCTATAAGCACCACACAATCACCACTCTGTAACATAGATTGTAATTGAGTGAGTTTCGCCTCTGCGGATGAATAGTCTGATTGAATCAAATAAAGTGTAGCTGTCAGCATAAAAAATATTCATCCGTTACCAATATAAAACGTGATCGAAGGCTTGTAAAAACTCGGCATTTAGCTCAATAAATTCAATTTCTTGCTGGGCTTGAACCACAAAAGGATGGTCTTGATTCACACTTTTCACTAAAACTGGGGTTAAGTCGTAAAATTCAAAGCTATCGACCATATTCGAAGCCAGTTTGAAAGCATGCTTAACCGCGTCAAACTGTTGCTCTGCCTGCAATAAACTGAGCGCAGCGTTCACAAGTAAAACCTTGACTTCACACCCGAATGTCGCTAAAACCATTGTCGCAGCAAGGCTTTCATGCACTTGTAAGCTGGTAAGGTTGGCTTGGGTTAATATCACGAGTACAGTTTTCACACAATTTACCTTTTAAATGCAACAAATTCGCCAAAAATAACCACTTAAAATTGAATTAGACGTTCAGTGGATTGTACGGCATCGGCAAGTTCACCCAAACCGACCAATTCAAAGCCATTCGCTAAGTTATGTTGGTCAATATTGTGTCTTTTTGCATTTTCTTCATCTGTGATACCCCTTGCCAAGGCTGCACTTACACAAACAGGTAGGCGAATATCGAGCTTCTGCCACTCAGTCGTGAGGTTACGTTGGTCATCAGGCACCCATTGCAGGGCGTTGGCTACCGTAACCCCATCTTGATAAAAGAAAACCCGAAAAGCTTTCTGTTGTGTATGTAACGCTTGTGCAAGCCCGAGTGCATGCCAAGCATGAATGGAAGTAGGAGCAGAGGTAATTAACAGTAATGTACTCATGGAATTCACTTAAAGGCTGTACCAATCGAAACTTGGAACGTCCAGACTTCATAAGAAAAAGGTAGTATACAATGATTTTAGTAACTGGTGGATTAGGCTTTATAGGCTCTCATGTCGCTCTTAGCTTAATGGCTCAGGGGCAAGAAGTCATTATTGTAGATAATTTGTCCAATGCCAATCTACAGACCTTAGAACGTTTGGAATACATTTCAGGGATGTATGTTCCATTTGCCAAGCTGGATATCCGTAACACGCCAGCTTTAAATAAGGTCTTCGAGCAATATACAGTGAATGCTGTAGTACATGCGGCTGGGTTCAAATCTTTGCAAGAGTCTGTATTAAAGCCACTTGAGTATTATAACGACAATGTTAGCTGCATCATGAGTTTATTGCGCGCGATGCAACGAACGGGTGTGCGTCATTTGGTGCATTTGTCAAGTTTGGCGGTATATGGTGAGTCTAGCCTTGAACTGAACGAAGATATGCCATTTAACTATGCTTATCCAAACCCGTATATCAAGTCTCAACAAATGATTGAGGAAATTATACGCGACACTTTTAAAACCGATGAAGAGTGGAATATCGCTATTCTGAGATTGGGCAATATTGTGGGCGCATTTGAGCATGGTGTATTGGGCGAGTTTGTTCAACCATTACCCAAAAATATTGTGCCACTAGCAATGCAGGTTGCAGCACGACAACGTGAGTATATTGATTTGCACAAGCGAGCGAATACCGCAGATGGCACGGTAGAACGCAGTTTCGTGCATGTGCTGGACAGTTGTGATGCGGTGATTTCTGCTTTGAAATGGCTGTATACCCAGCAGCATACCTGTGAAGCATTCAATATTGCGGGTGAAAATTATTCGATTCAGAACTTGTTGCAACAGATTGCACAAGTTACAGGGACTGAAATTAAGACGGTAGATACCGATTATTTCGTTGCTCAAGAGCTGGATCAGGTTGCTGCAAAAGCTGAAAAAGCAGAACAGTTGTTAGGTTGGAAAGCCAAACGTAGTCTGACACAAATGTTAGAAGATGAATGGCGATTCTATCAACAAACATTAAGAGCATAATCAAATAAAAGCGAGTAAACGATAATTATTATCGTTTACTCGCACATCAGAATGAAATAGAATAAAAAGATTATTCAATACCTGAATAAGTACAAGATTATAGACAAATAAACAAAGAGGTAGACATGCATACACGTATTGAACATGACACCATGGGTGAAGTTGAAGTTCCTGCAGAAGCCATGTGGGGGGCACAAACACAACGTAGTTTGCAAAATTTCAAAATCGGTGGAGAACGTTTACCTCGTCCTATGATCCGTGCCATGGGGCTAGTGAAAAAAGCAGCCGCACTCACCAATGCAGATTTGAACCAAATCCCTCAAGAATTAGCCCACTATATTGTCGATGCCGCAGAAGAAGTGATTCTGGGGCAGTGGGATAGCCAATTCCCGTTAGTGGTGTGGCAAACAGGCTCAGGTACACAGAGCAACATGAATTGCAATGAAGTGATTGCTAACATTGCCAATCAAAAATTGGGCAATCCTTTAGGTGCTCAAAAACCTGTACATCCGAATGACCATGTCAATCGCGCACAATCGACCAATGATTCTTTTCCAACCGCGATTCATGTCGCAGCAAGTCTACAGATCAATGAATTGCTGATTCCAGCGGTTACGCAACTGCGTAATACCTTAGAAGCGAAAGCGCAAGAATTTAATGACATTGTGAAAATTGGACGTACGCATTTGCAAGATGCAACGCCGTTGACGTTGGGACAAGAGTTTAGTGGTTATGTTTCGCAGTTAGATCATGGCTTGAAACGCTTACATCAGGCTTTGTCTGGTCTTTATGAACTTCCACTCGGTGGTACTGCTGTAGGAACAGGGTTAAATGCACATCCTGACTATGCGGTAAAAGCTGCCGAGAAATTATCTCAATTGACTGGATTACCTTTTGTCACAGCACCAAATAAATTTGAGGCATTGGCAGGTCGTGATGCTGCGGTATTTGCCTCAGGTGCATTAAAAACATTGGCGGCAAGCTTAAATAAAATTGCCAATGATATTCGTTGGTTAGCAAGTGGTCCACGTTGTGGTTTTGGTGAAATTCGTATTCCTGAAAATGAACCGGGTTCGAGTATTATGCCTGGTAAGGTTAACCCAACCCAAAGTGAAGCCTTGACCATGGTGGTGGCGCAGGTATTAGGTAACGACACGACCATCAATGTAGCTGGTGCTTCGGGTAATTTTGAATTAAACGTGTTTATGCCTGTGATTGCGTACAACTTATTGCAGTCTATTCAGTTATTGGGTGATGCATGCAATAGCTTTAATGAGCATTGTGCAGTCGGTATTGAGCCGAATCGAGAGAAGATTGATTACTTCCTGCATAACTCGTTAATGTTGGTAACAGCGTTGAATCCTGTGATTGGTTATGAGAATGCCGCAAAAGTGGCTAAAACTGCTTATAAAGAAGGTAAAACTCTTAAACAGGTGGCTGTCGAGCTGCAATTGGTGACAGAGGAGCAATTTGATGCGGTGGTTCGACCAGAAAATATGGTTTCCCCGAACGTTAAATAACCCGAATCCTGCTTAAGCCAACAATTCAATTACACGAATGGTTGGCTTGTTCTGATGGCATAATTGGTAAGCACATGATGCATAAATACCAGCTAAATAGCCTGCAACACTTCTGGCTCTAGTCGTTTCTATTTTATTGCGCTGTTTCAGATGATGTTCATCTGCTTTTGATAACTGTATAGACTGCATATTCTTGAGGTGATAAGTAACTAAATCAGTACCTTGTAATTTCAATCTATTCTTTAACTCCTGACTAATATAGCCACGATCAGCATATAGTTTGGCAGTCATTCCTTTGACTAATTGTTCAACTATTTTGATGTCTGCTGTATGCCCATTCGATAAAACCGTACTGACAATATCTCCTGACTGATTCATTAGCACATGCAGTTTACAACCATAAAACCAGCCCATCAAGCTTTTACCATGTGATGCAATTTTGGCTAATGATTTATGGCGTTGAATCCGTTGATTTTTACAGACAGCTAATGTTGTTGAATCGATCCATAAATAAGAACTTTGATGATCTCTCATCAAAGCGAACTGCAAAGCGTGTAAAGCCAGTTGATGGACATTGATCAGATGAATCATGCGCTAATAACAAGGAAGCTGTTTAAAAAATTGGTTTTTGTTCAGTTTTAATGATGTAGAGAATGCCTTGAAGTTATTGAAATGAGAGCACTTGTACCACACAGCAATAAAGATAATTTCAGAAATGCAGAGCAGGGTGAAATCTTATGCGTTTAAAGTTTTGCTTTAAGAATTTCCAATAAATTGATTCGAATTTTGAAAGAAATCATCAATGACACAGAATAATTGAGTACTCTCTAACATAAGGGCTAGAGCTGTGAGTTTGGTGTGGTAACTCAACTGATGGCTCTAGTCCTCCCCTTTTTCAAGTCAATTGCTTATCCGCGATTCAGGTTAATTAATGTGAGTAGCTATTTATTTCACCTGTCAAACAAAACTCACTAGATGAATCCACTAGGGATGAGGGAGTTGTCAGAAAAATTTAGTTGAAGATTTTCATAAATAGAGCACCGTGAGGCGCTTTACTTGTCATAAAAATTGCTTACAAAGCAAATAACGTTCATAAATTTAAGACTTTTAATATGAGAATGTTGAATAGTTTCCTTAATACATTAAGGCTCTTATGAATTAAGTAATATGTTTTCTATAAGAGACTTTTGACGATTAACAATATGGATTATAGGCCTCAAAACTCTTGTTTGTCTTTGTAGTTCAGGCATTGCATTGATGTGCAATGCCTGAATTTATATAGGCGCTCTCAAGATGAGTTTTGAGTTGTTTGAATACTCCAGCCACCACCAAGAGCACGAATTAAATTTACATTCGCAATCATTCGGCTACCTTGTAGCTGCGCAGCCAATTGCTCTTGTTTAAGCAGAGTACGGTCGGAATCAATCACATCCAAATAACTGATCACACCTACACGATAACGTAAATGCGAAAGTTTATTTGCATTGCGTGAAGCAATCAGTGCTTGGGCTTGAGCACTGATTTGCTGATCAAGAATCCGTTGATCGGATAGACCATTTTCAACCTCACGAAATGCATTCAGTACAGTTTGTCGATAATTGGCAATACTTTCTTCGTAGGCAGCCCTTGCTTGCACAACTCCCGCTTTACGTTGACCGCCATCAAACAATGGTAAAGACAAAATTGTTCCTGCCACAGGTCCTAACAAGAAAGTTCGGCTCGACCATTGGGCTAAATCTCCAAGCGTTGAGGATTCATAACCCAGTGCACCTGTAAGACTCAGCCGTGGGAAAAATGCTGCACGGGCAATACCAATTCGAGCATTATCTGCTGCCATAGCACGTTCAGCAGCAGCAATATCAGGACGCCTTTCAAGCAAACTTGAAGGTAAACCCGAAGGAACTTGCAGGGTGTTTTGAGTTAGGCTTTGCTGTGCCAAATTAAACTCAGCAGGTGTCTTGCCTAACAGTACGGCAAGTGCATGTTCTGAATTGGCTCTCTGACGCTCGATAGTGAATAAACTGGTCTGCGCTGTAGACAATTCTGTTTGTGCACGAGAGACATCCATTTCACTCACTGCACCATTTTTAAAACGGGTTTGCATTAAATCTCGTGATTCCGTCAACAATTTAATCATTCGTTCATAAATGCCCTGTTCCGTGTCGAACTGACGAATCTGGAAGTAAGTTTGTGCAACATCAGCTTGTAAAGTTAACAGGGCAGAGTGGTATAAAGCGTCTTGTTGCTGTACATCTGCAGTTGCAGCATTGACACTACTGGCAATACGACCAAATAAATCCAATTCATAGGACACATTTGCTTGCGCACGCCATAGCGTCTGTGCTGATGTAGCTGCATTCGCATCAAGCCCCTGAGATGCAGGAGAAGCTCTTTGTCGAGTCGGACCAAACCCCATCCCAATACTCGGCATACGTTCAGCCTGTGCTGCTGATTTTAGCGCACGTGATGCCTGAACATTCGCAGCAATCGCTTTAATGTTCTGGTTTCCTGTTATCGCTTGCTGTTCAAGCGCATTGAGTTGGGCATCATTAAAAAGATTCCACCATTCCCCTCTAGAGGCTACATCGCTTGGCTGCGCAATTTTCCAGTTTTCATCTTCAGGAATAGCGCTTGCTTCTTTGAATTGCAGGGGAATGACTATTTTGGCTGGTTCATATTGTGGTGCCAGTGAGCAGCCTGCAAGGAGCAGGCTTCCCATGAGCGAGGACAATAACCAGATCTGTTTTTTAGGCATGATCATACCGTCCTTATGAATGATGTGGATTGATCGGAGCTTCATGAGGACTGGCTGAATGCAGTTTATGTCCACGATTTAAGGTCCTGATTAGTACATAGAAGGCAGGGGTCAGGAATAAGCCAAAGAAGGTTACCCCGATCATGCCTGAGAATACGGCAACACCCATGGCATGACGCATTTCTGCACCCGCACCTGTAGAAGTGACAAGGGGAACAACGCCCATAATGAACGCAATTGAGGTCATGAGAATTGGGCGTAAGCGTAAACGGCTGGCTTCAACTGCTGCATTAAAGGCGGTCATGCCTTGCATTTCAAGTTCTCGAGCAAATTCCACAATTAATATGGCATTCTTACATGCCAGACCGACCAGTACCATTAAGCCGATTTGTGTGAAAATGTTGTTATCACCATTGGTCAACCAAACACCTGTCAGTGCTGCTAAAATCCCCATTGGTACAATCAAAATCACAGCCAATGGTAGGGTTAAACTTTCGTACTGTGCAGCTAAAACTAAAAAGACCAATAACACGCTAATCGGGAAGACCCATAGCCCTGCATTCCCCGCCAGAATTTTCTGGTAAGTTAAATCTGTCCATTCAAACTTGATCCCACGTGGTAAGGTTTCTGCGGCAATACGCTCCGCTGCAGCTTCCGCCTGACTAGATGAATAACCAGGTGCTGGACCACCATTAATATCTGCCGCGGTATATCCGTTATAGCGTACTGCCATTTCAGGACCATAAGTTTGTGTCACATTCACCAGTGAAGATAAAGGTACCATCTGTCCAGCACTGTTGCGGGTTTTTAATTGCAAAATATTCTCTGGATTTTCACGAAATGGCGCATCCGCTTGTGCACGAACCTGATAAACACGTCCAAAACGGTTAAAGTCATTCACATATTGTGAGCCCAGATAAATTTGCATGGTGTTAAATACATCTGTAACAGCAACACCTTGTTGTTTGGCTTTGACACGGTCTAAATCCACGTTTAACTGCGGTACATTAATTTGATAACTTGAGAACATTGGACCAAGTTCTGGCGCATTTTGTGCTGCTTTCATAAAATTTTGCGTAGCATCATTTAATGCGGAATAACCCAATGCACCACGGTCTTCAAGCTGCAATTTAAAGCCTCCGACAGTGCCTAATCCCATGACTGGTGGCGGTGGAAAAACAGCAATATACGCCTCTTGTATGGCGGCATATTTCTGATTCAAGGCACCCGCAATGGCATTGGCTGAAAGTTCGTTGCTTTTACGCTTCTCAAAAGGTTTCAGTGTGACAAAAACAATGCCCGCACTAGAACTGTTGGTAAAGCCATTGATGGATAGACCTGGGAAGGCAATTGCACTTTCAACACCAGGTTGCTTTAACGCAGCATCACTCATTTTACGAATAACGGCTTCTGTACGGTCTAAAGAGGCACCATTCGGTAATTGTGCAAAACTAATCAGATACTGTTTATCCTGAGCAGGTACGAATCCACCTGGGACAATGTAGGAAATACCAATAGTTAAACCGAGCAGAATGGCATATACGCCCATCGCTGAAGTCTTATGTGAAATGACCCGACTTACACCACGACCATATTGATCGGATGCACGTGAGAACACGCGGTTAAATGCCTGAAAGAATCGCCCAAAAACTCGGTTCATGCCACGCGTTAAAGTATCAGGCTTGGCATCATGACCTTTCAGCAAAATTGCAGCTAAAGCAGGCGACAACGTAAGTGAGTTAAATGCTGAAATGACAGTTGAGATGGCAATGGTCATGGCAAATTGCTTATAAAACTGACCTGTTAAACCTGTCATAAAGGCCAGCGGAACAAATACTGCGCAGAGCGTTAATGCAATGGCAATAATCGGTCCACTTACTTCGCGCATGGCACGATAAGTCGCATCTCTAGGACTGAGTCCCGCTTCAATATTGCGCTCGACATTTTCCACCACCACAATCGCATCATCGACCACAATACCAATGGCAAGCACCATCCCAAACAGTGACAGGGCATTAATGGAATAGCCAAACGCCAACATCAATGCAAATGTACCGATAATTGACACAGGCACAGCCAGTAAGGGAATAATTGAAGCACGCCATGTTTGCAGGAATAAAATGACTACCACCACAACCAGTGCAATTGCTTCTAGTAGGGTATGAACAACCGCTTCAATACTGGCACGCACAAACTGAGTAGGATCGTAAACAATTTCATATTTCACAGATGCAGGGAAATCTTTAGACAACTCCTGCATGGTATCTCGCACTTGCTCAGATACTTGCAAGGCATTCGCACCCGGGGCTTGGAAAATAGGAATAGCAACTGCTTGTTTATTATCAAGTAAAGAGCGCAAACCATATTCTGATGCGGCAAGTTCAACTCGCGCGACATCACCTAATCGAGTCACTGCACCATCAGCTTCAGTTTTTAAAATAATGTCAGCAAATTCTTTTTCAGTACTTAAACGACCTTGCGCATTGATCGATAGCTGAAGTGGGGCATTACTTGGAGATGCACCAATTGTCCCTGCGGCAACCTGAATATTTTGTTCACGAATGGCACTGACAATTTCGCTTGCTGTTAAATTACGTGCAGAGATTTTCTGAGGATCGAGCCAGATCCGCATCGAATAATCACCTGAACCAAATAAACCCACTTCACCAACACCCTGCAAACGCGCTAAACGGTCTTTGACATTCAGCACTGCATAGTTGCGTAAGTAGGTCATATCGTAACGATTATCGGGCGAGGTTAAATGCACCACCATGGTTAAGTTCGAAGAACTTTTCAGGGTAGTCACCCCTAAACGCTGTACATCTTCAGGTAAGCGAGGTAATGCTTGCGATACGCGGTTTTGTACCAATTGTTGAGCTTTATCTGGATCAACCCCAAGTTTAAAGTTTACGGTAACTGTTAAATTGCCATCACTATTTGCTTGAGATTGCATATACAGCATGTCTTCTACACCATTGATTGATTCTTCAAGTGGCGAAGCTACAGTTTCAGCAATGACTTTTGGGTTAGCACCAGGATATTGTGCACGTACAACCACGGAGGGAGGGACGACCTCTGGATATTCAGATATAGGCAGTTTAAAAACCGACAATATCCCTGCCAGCACAATAACGACTGACAACACACCTGCAAAGATCGGTCGATCAATAAAAAATTTAGAGATATTCATATTTGATTAACCCTTTGCCGCATTGGATGTGTTTTCAGTTGGCTGAGGTTGTTGGGTAGTTGGAACTTGGCTATTTGGCATAGTAACTTGATGTGGTGTGACAGGATCACCTGGTCGAATTCGCTGTAAACCATTGACCACAATGCGTTCACCAGCCTGTAACCCACTGTTAATGATTTGCAGACCATCTTGTACTGCACCCAATTTCACTTCTCGATACACCGTTTGGTTCTTGCTATTCACAACCACCACAAAGCGTTTATCTTGATCGACGCCAATCGCAGTTGGACTAATCAGAATCGCAGCACGAGGCTGTCCACCCCCTAGCCGAATGCGTGAATATAAACCAGGGATAAGTGAACCATTAGGATTATCAAAGGTCGCTCGGACACGAATTGTTCCCGATGTAGTATTTAGATTGTTATCAAAAGAACTAATAACTCCTGTATGGGAGAAGCCATCTTCATTGGCAAGTCCCATAGACACAGGAATTTGAGCAGCATTATTTTGATCACTCAGATATTTCAGATAAGTTTGTTCATCGACATCAAATGATGCGTACAGTCGAGCAACTGACACAATACTGGTTAAAACCTGCGTACCACTGCCCGCAGCGACTACGTTCCCAGCCGTTACTTCGGCACGAGAAATACGACCACTGACAGGTGCGGTAATGCGGGTATATTCAAGATCTAAACGCGCAGCTTCCACTGCAGCTCGGGCGGCTAGCACATTAGCAGTAGCTGTGCGCGCTTCATTTTCAGCGAGTTCCAGTTCTTGATGAGCGACTGCATTGCTTTCGATCAGTCGCTGATTGCGAGATAAATTACTCGAAGCATAAGTTACTTGGGCTTCTGCTGCAGCCAGTTGTGCTTTGGCACGGTTGAGCTCAGCCTGAAATGGTCGCGGGTCAATGGTAAAAAGTAAATCACCTTTTTTGACCAGACCGCCATCCTTAAAATGTACAGCGAGAAGTTTGCCTGAAATCTGCGGGCGGATATCCACTTGGTCTATGGCTTCTAGGCGACCTGAGTATTCCTGCCAATCGGTAATGGTTTGACTCACGACATTCGCAACATCGACAGTTACAGCAGCTTGTGCACTTGTATTTTGTGCAGCTTTAGCATCGGCATTTTCATTTAGAAACATAAAACTGCCCCCCGTAGCTAAAATAGCAACAAGCAAAGCAGACAGCGTGAACTGTTTGCGGGAAATTGACATGAAGAGCTCCTGTTTTTATTCGTGTACCTGTTTGACGACAAATACATGTCTGATGGGAGAAACAGGTGTAGTGAAGAGATCGGAGCTTAAATGTTTGTCAATTACGAATAAATATATTAAATTTGATAACACTATTCGGAAATTCATAACAATCGATGTGCTGAATTTCAATTTAATAACTGTAGGAGCAATGCGTGGATCTTTTTCATGCTATGAAAGTGTTTAATAAAGTGGTTGAAACTAATAGCTTTAGTTTGGCGGCTGATAGCTTAGGTTTACCGCGTGCCTCTGTGACCACAACCATTCAGGCGTTAGAAAAGCATTTGCAAATTCGCTTATTGAACCGAACCACACGCAAACTCAGTTTGACGCCCGATGGCGCAGTGTATTATGAGCGTAGCGTACAGATTTTGGCTGATGTTGAAGACATTGAATCCAACTTTCATGATGCTGAACGTGGACCACGCGGTCGTTTACGCATAGATGTTAAAGCTTCAATAGGCCGTATGATCCTTATTCCTATGCTCTGTGATTTTCATGCTAAATATCCTGATATTGATTTGGTTATTGGAATGAATGACCGTCCCGTAGATTTAGTTCAGGATGCTGTGGATTGCGTGATTCGGATTGGTCAGCTTCAAGATTCAAGTTTGGTGGCTCGTCGAATTGGTACAGTTCAGTTTGTGACTGTTGCATCGCCAAAATATTTCGCTGAACACGGTACACCAGAAACAATTGAAGATTTAAAGCAGCATCAGGTCGTTCAATATTTCAATAGTCGTACAGGCCGTAATATTGATTGGAATTTTGTGGTAGATGGTGAAATTCAAAGTATTTCAGTCAATGGGCGAGTTTCAGTCAATGATGGAGACTCATATATTGATTTGGCATTACAGGGCTTTGGACTCATTCAATGTCCTTACTTCATGGTTGCCAAACATCTGGAATCTGGTGCACTTAAAGAAGTATTGAATGAATGGTTACCTGAACCAATGCCAATTTCAGTGGTGTACTTACAAAATCGTCATTTATCACCTAAAGTTCGTGTTTTTGTCGATTGGGTTGCTGCGTTATTTGCTCAATGTCCATTGTTAAGCGGATGTACTTTATCGCTCAATCAGAAATCGGAGTTCACTTGTGAACAAAAGAAAAATGATAACTTTACAATTCACAACTTGGTCGAACAGCAAAATACTGCCGAGGTTTTTGCTTTAAATGTCTAAAAATCCATCTATCTAAAAGTATGTACTTAAGATAGGCTTTCTTGCACAAAGATTTAAAAATTTAAAGCTACATTAAACTCCCCTAATTTAAGTTACAACTTGGGGATGTGGCTGGCCTAACCTGCACGAATCTCGTAGACACTTGCTTAAAGAGGTATATTAAATTATTAGATAAAGTTGGCAACTCACTATGCAGGCCAGTTGAACAGGTTCATATTGCGACACCCCCGATTTTGAAAGCAGTTTTAAAGAAACCCACCTAGAAATAGGTGGTTTATTTTATGTGACTATTGGTGGAAGGCTTTGACTTCTCAAGTGTCAGCTTATTTGAAATAAAAGGCTCTTCTTACGATGGGTTGAACCTAGTTCTAGAGTACCTTTTTTCATTTCGTTGATGAGATTTCATATAAGGTGTCTATAAAATTGAATAGTTATCAATTTTATAGACACCTTAAAGTTAGATAAAATGGCTAATAGACGAGGTGCTTATGAGCAGTAAAAGATACCTAGAAGAATTCAAAATGAAGCAGTCAAACAAGTGACAGATAAAGGCCATAGTGGTGCTGATGTTGCTACACGATTAGGAACAACAACTCATAGTTTGGATGCATGGATAAAACGCGATGATCCGCAATAACCTAAAGCGATTACCGAAGCCAATAAATCACTCGCAGAACTTGCTAGACTGCGTACTGAAGAGCGAAATATCTTAAAAAAGGCCGCAGTGTACTTCGCAAGCTAGTCCCAATGAGGTATGCCTTTATTCAGGACAAGCAACATATTCGCAAGATCTACTGTGATTTAAAAGCTATCGCCTGATGAAAGCCAATGAGCTTAAATCATAGCGGGGTTATCATAGCGAACCTCTGCTGGAACACTTGCTATTGTTGCTGCTAATACTTTAGATCGGCAATTTAATCCAATCAATTATGGGTGACAGACATGAGAAGCACTGCTTCGCAAGATATCCCTACTCATGAAGGTTGGTTATATCGGGCTGTAGTCATCGACCTATTTTCTCACTTAGTAGTAGGATGGTCGATGAAATCTAGAATCACCACAGATTTAGTGCTTGATGGCATTATGGCGGGGAAGCCACAGAACAGAGTTTTAATTCATTCAGACCAAGGTAGTCAATATACCAGTCATGAATGGCAGACATTTTTGAAACACCATAATCTTGAAAGCAGTATGAGCTTTGTCTTGCGCAGTATACTGCTCATGCAATGACAATGCTGTTGCGGAAAGCTTCGTTCAACTGTTAAAGCGGGAACGAATTAAAAAGAAAATCTATACAACTAGAGTTGAAGCGAGGACAGATATTTTTGAATATATCGAGATGTTCTCCAATTCAAATCGCAGACATGATTCTAATGCTCAACGTTCTCCATTAGAGTATGAAAAAGCTCATTTCAAATGGACTTTATGTCTCTAAATTTTTGGTGGCTATTGAGACAAACAATTTATTTAACGCTATATGAAAGCGTGGCTTTTTTTCATGTGTCGCTAAGGCGATTTAATGGAAAGTATTGTAATCCAATGTTTTATCACCTTAGCTACTTATAGATTTCCAGCGTCTGTCATACCTTGGATAATTTGATTTTAGTCGCTTTCGCGATTTGCACTAGCTTTAATTAAAAGTGCTATCACCTTATTTCTC
This sequence comes from Acinetobacter zhairuonensis, assembly GCF_022601715.1. Lineage (GTDB taxonomy): Bacteria > Pseudomonadota > Gammaproteobacteria > Pseudomonadales > Moraxellaceae > Acinetobacter. The sequence goes on from NZ_JAKVIM010000024.1 coordinate 39,687, forward strand.
ATGAATTCAATGGATTTACAATTATCCAAAAGAATACTTTGCGCGCAAAGTATTCTTTTTGTAGAATAGCGCCCGAATTATGGAAGTACTAATTATTTGGATTTAAAAAAAATGAACTTAACAGCAGAAACATTATTTGAAGTAAAACAGAAGTTTGGTACACCTACTTATATCTATGATGAGAACCAGTTAAGAAGCAGTTTTAACGACTTAAGAAATGCTTTACCAGATTGTGTTGATATTTTTTATGCACTTAAAGTTAATCCAAACTTATCAGTCGTAAAATTGATTAATTCTTATGGGGGCAATACTGAAGTATGCTCATTAGCAGAACTAGAAATTGCGATAAAGGCTGGCGTTGATCCGCAAAATATCATTCTCTTAGGACCCATGAAAAAGGAAGAAGAACATAGAAGAGCTTTAGAACTCAATATTTTTGCAGTTGTAGTTGAATCTGAAGAAGAACTAAACAAGTTATCAGAATTAGCTTCAGAAATGGGCGTTATAGCGCCAGTAGCAATTCGCATTAACCCAGTTTTCTCAGCTAAAGGCTCTCCTTGGAAAATGGGTGGGCGACCTACTCATTTCGGTATTGAGGAAGAAACTGCCGTAAAAAATATGGGTAGTTATGCAAAACTTCCGAATATTCATCTCAAGGGTATCCATGTTTACAATGGCACTAAAATTTTAGAAGCACAGTCTGTTTACGATAACTCTAAGTATATTTTAGATTTATTTGAGACAGTCTCTAATCTCCATGGATTGGATCTCACCATGGTTGATGTTGGTGGTGGCTTGGGTATTAAGTATTACGAAAATGAAAAAGATTTAGATACTCAAGAATTAACTAACTTACTGCATCCTCTATTCAATGAATTTCATAAAAAACATCCAAAAACTCGCATTATTATGGAGTCAGGGCGTTTTATAGCTGGTAAGAGCGCAGCACTTTTAGTTACCGTTGATAATATTAAGCATAACCATGGCACGAACTTTGCGGTGACTGATGGTGGTACAAACTGTCATTCAGCTGCGGTCGGAGCTGGTCAGGTTCTAAAGCGTAACTTTGAAATTGTTAAAGTTTCTGCACAAAAAACTGATGAAATTGAAACTTACCATATTTCTGGACCATTATGTAATCCAGACGACTTGTTGGCTAAAAATGCAAAACTTGAAAAGTTGAAAGCTGGTGATCTTCTCGCAGTATTATCATCAGGTGCTTATGGTGCTACAGCCTCACCAACTTTATTTCACAGTCATGGGTATCCAGCTGAGGTTCTTCACTCAAATGGAAGTCTACATTTAGTGCGCTACCGAGATACGGTTGAAGATATTATTTCAATGCACACTGATATTTCTGTAGAGCAACTTTTAGGACAAGAAAAAGTAATAGAAGAAAATAATCGTGAAATCATTACAGATGAAACACAGTCTATCGTTGCATCTATTGTTAGCCAAATCTTGAAGTTACCTAAAGAGAAAATGATTACCTCTAATTCACATCTACGTGATGACTTGGGCATTGATTCGCTTTCTTCGGTGGAAATTTTAGTTGCCTTAGAAGATGAAATTGAACATTTCTTTGTTAATCCAGAAACAATTGAACCAAAACACTTCAATACAATTGAAACACTAGCATCTTATATCGAAGCTGAGAAAAATCGATTTAATCATACTGGGGAGAAGGGGGAGTGTCATGCAACCGTGTAATGTTTTACTGCACCACATCTTGCCTTATATCACACGCAAATGTGCAGATAAGGCTGCTGTTGTAGAGAATGGTCACTCACATTCTTACGGCAAAATTGATGAGTTATCATCACGCTTAAGCTACTATCTACAGGCGCTGGGACTTAATCGTGGTGATAGAGTGTTACTTTGTTTGGGAAACAAAGTTGAAACGATCATTGCGTTTTGGGCGGTGCTCAAAGCTGGTTATGTTGTATGCAATGTGGGATTGGATACTTCAGCGGATAAATTGAATTATATCATTGATAATTCGCAGGCTTCAGTGTTGATCACTAATGATCAAAAGTTTAAAGATGTATCTGTTGAGTCCAAAAGTATCTTATTTAAAAGCGTGGTTGTCGGCAATTTAGTTGCTAATCCACTTGTTGATTCTTGGGAACTTGCGACATCATATAACGATGTTGAATGGAAAAATAACAATATTCTTGATGTTGATTTAGCAACAATTGTTTATACATCTGGCTCAACAGGAATGCCAAAAGGTGTAATGCTAACTCATAGAAATATGTGTGCAGCTTTAGACTCCCTGAATACGTATTTAGGCTATAAAGAATCGGACCATATTCTTTGTTCACTACCATTGTCATTTGATTATGGTTTATATCAAATGATCATGTCGATTAGTAAAGGTGCGACATTATTTCTTGAACAAGAATTTACTTGGCCTCTATTTTTAATAAAAAAAATTAAACAGCAACAGATCACGGTAATTCCATTTGTTCCTACAATGCTGTCACTTCTTTATGAGCATTCGCATAGATCGGGAGTAACTTTCCCTGACGTTCGAATCGTAACGAATACTGGTGCAGCACTTAAATCTCATCATATTGAACAGATGAAAGCATTATTTCCGAGCGCAAGTATTTTCTCAATGTATGGGTTAACAGAGTGCAAACGATGCACCTATCTTCCTCCTGACCAAATTAACAATAAACCCGATAGTGTTGGTATCGCAATTCCAAATACAGAAATGTGGTTGGTAGACTCATCTGGAAACAAAATTACTAAACCTAATCAAGTCGGTGAACTCGTTATCCGTGGTTCAACTGTTATGGCAGGGTACTGGCGCAATATTGAGGCAACTCAGAAAAAACTTAAACCGGGACCTTTGCCGAATGAATATGTACTTCACACTGGTGATTTGGGTCTCATTGACGAAGAAGGGTATTTGTACTTCCGAGGTCGCACGGATCATGTAATCAAATCTCGTGGTATGAAGGTGAGCCCTGTTGAAATCGAAAATTACTTATATAGTTTGCCAAATATTGTGTCAGCTGCTGTAGTTGGTGTTGACGATGAAAGCTTAGGTGGGACACTACATGCCTTTATTCAAATATCAGATGAGTCTGTTATTAACGAATATCAGCTTTTAGAAAAATGCAGAATCGATTTAGAGCCTCATCAAGTACCTCATACGATCAGATTCTTGACCTCTTTCCCTCGTACTCCAAATGGAAAGTTTGACTTAATTCAATTAAAACAGATGGTTGGGGTAGAGTTAGCTTCTACTGTTTGATTCTAAACGATTTACTTTAAACAGAATGCTATATGAATATGATGAATGTAAATTCTGAAGCTTTATCAGCAATTGAGCGAGAATTCACTTTGAATGTGAACGGCTTAGATTTAGCAGTAAAAACTTGGGGCGATGAGCTAAATCCTCCAATTCTAGCTTTACATGGTTGGTTGGATAATAGTGCGTCATTCTCTCGAATTGCAGCTCTCTTGGATCAGTATTATGTTGTGGCTCCTGATCTTGCTGGGCATGGTAAATCAGAGCACAGAAGCCTTAACCAAGCATATTACTTATGGGACTATGCCATCGATATGTCCATCTTTGTAAAAAAAATGGGATGGAATAGTTATTCTATTTTAGCCCATTCGATGGGAACAGGTGTAGCTTCAATTTTAAATTCCATCAGCAAAGGCATTAAATGCATCGTATTCATTGATGGTATGGGCGCACCATTTACCATCTCTGAAAAAGATGTTGTACGTCATTTTAAATCAACACTTCGACTTTCGGAAATGGCTCACTCGACCAAGCTCAATGGGTTCTCTCAAAAGAATCAACCTCAGTATTCGAGTATTCAGGATGCCGTTAAAACCAGACAGAAAGTGGTGGGAGGCTCCATTTCATTAAGTAGTGCCAAGCTACTTGCCAAGCGTGATCTAGTATCAGTTGAGTCGGGTTATCGTTGGCAACACGATCCTCGGCTCACTATATCTGAACCAATTCAATTGACTGATGTTCAGGCAGGCAGCTTTATAAGTCAAATTACTTGCCCTTTAACCATAATTCTTGGAACGAATGGACTATTCGTAGGAGAAGTATTTGATTCTAAGTCTCAATATTTGGGGGAGAATGCAAGAGTTTGCTGGCATGAAGGTGGTCATCACTTGCATTTGGAAAATTTAAATCCAGAGATGATTTCAGAAATTAAATCCTCTCTTTCAACTCTATGATTTTAATCATTACTTTTAGGTTCTTTTTATGAATGACATTTGGATTGCTCCCTCTATTTTGGCTGCCAATTTTGCTCGATTAGGTGAAGAAGTGAAGTCTGTATTGGATTCTGGTGCAGATATGATTCACCTTGATATTATGGATAACCACTATGTTCCCAATCTAACAATGGGTGCTCAAGTATGTTCTGCACTAAGGGCAGAAGGAATCCAAGCGCCAATTGATGTGCATCTGATGGCATCCCCTGTAGATTCCTTAATTGCAGATTTTGCGAAAGCTGGCGCTAACTATATTTCAATCCATCCTGATGCCACTACCCATTTAGATCGCTCAATTCAGCTTATTAAAGATCTTGGATGTAAAGCTGGTTTGGTGTTTAACCCAGCCACTTCATTGGAATCATGTAAGTATTTGATGGATAAAATAGATTTAATGTTGATTATGTCTGTGAATCCGGGATTTGGTGGTCAGAAATTTATACCAGCAGTGCTCCCAAAAATTGGTGAAGCAAGAAAGTTGATCGATGCAAGTGGGAGAAATATTCGTCTCGAAGTCGATGGAGGTGTGAAAGGTAGCAACATTGCTGAAATTGCTAAATGGGGGGCAGATACATTTGTCGCTGGTACAGCAATCTTTGATGCACCTAACTATAAAGAAGCTATTACCGAAATGAAAAATGCTGCCAACCTCAGTCGAATCGGCTAATCACGCAACACTATAATTAGAGTCCTAAATGACAAACTTTGTACCACTCAAGAACACTAACTTTATCCGAGCATTGCAGAAACAACCAGTAGACAGAACACCAATTTGGATGATGCGCCAAGCTGGGCGGTATCTGCCAGAATATCGCGCTATACGAAAACAGGCTGGTAATTTCATCAACTTAATGAAAACTCCCGACTATGCGACTGAAGTAACTTTGCAGCCACTTAGACGCTATGATTTGGATGCCGCTATTGTCTTTTCGGATATTTTGACTATCCCTGATGCGATGGGTTTGGGCTTATATTTTGAAGAAAATCATGGGCCTAAGTTCCAAAACCCTCTACGCTCTGAACATGCCATCAACAATTTAGCGATCCCATCAGAAGAATCACTATCTTACGTATATCAAACAGTCAGCAAATGTCGTAAAGAACTCAATGGTAAAGTTCCACTGATAGGTTTTTCTGGCAGTCCTTGGACGTTAGCTTGTTATATGGTCGAAGGGCAAGGTTCTAAGGATTTTCTAACTATAAAAAGTATGCTTTATAGCAATCCTATAATTTTACATAAGTTGTTGGAAAAAAATGCCCAAGCTGTTGCCCAGCATCTTAAATGTCAAGTCGAAGCTGGCGCCCAAGCAATTATGATTTTTGATACATGGGGTGGCTTGCTAAGTCGAGCTACTTACCAAGAGTTTTCTCTCAAGTATATTACTTTTATTTTAGACATTTTAAAAAGCCAGTTAGGTGATCTCTCTGTTCCTTCAATTGTCTTTACAAAAGGTGGTGGTCAATGGCTTGAGGAAATGTCAGGATGTGGTGCTAATGCTTTAGGGCTTGACTGGATGACTGATTTAGATTTAGCAAGTCAGCAAGTGGGTTCTAAAGTTGCCTTACAGGGAAATCTCGATCCTGCAGTATTACTTGCTCCCGATTTTGTAATTCAAAATGAAGTGAATAAAGTTATGACATCTTTTTATGGAAATGATAAAGATGGAACAGGTTTCGTGTTCAACTTGGGGCATGGTATTTCTAAGGAAACAAGCCCAGATGCGGTGTCCGTGTTAATTGAGACTGTTCATCGTTTTTAATTTTTTTCAGGACATAACAGATGAGTTCGATGCTAGATACATTTAATTTTGACAAGATGCTGTGTTTCACATTGTATTCGACCACGAATGCCATGATGAGAAACTATACTAAACCATTAGCAGAACTTGGGATAACGTACCCTCAGCTTTTGGTCTTGGCAGCACTCTGGAATCAGAATCATCTGTCGTCTAGTGAACTCAGTGATCAAACATTGTTTGATCTTGGATCACTCACTCCAATTATTAAGCGTCTTGAAAAAAATGGGTTTGTAATCGTAGAAGTTGATGTGAATGATCGCCGCCGAAAGTATATTTCACTCACTGGATCTGGCGAGAAATTAAAAGATCCAGTGGCTAAAATTTTCCAAGATACCAAGTGCAAGCTTAATCTGAATGAGAGTGAAGTAGACTCAACCTTAAAAGTCTGTAAGAAAATCAAAAATGAACTTATGGCCTGAATGATTAAATCGTCTGGGACCATCCTAGATCACAATGTCTAGGGTGGTAGTTCTCAATCAATCTCTGTCGCTAAAACATATCTATTAATCATCCTGAATAAGTAAGACTGCAAATCGAACATTGACAAATACATACGGATGTTAATATAGTTAGGTGGCTTATTATATTGTAGCTAATTAAATGAATCTCGAAAAAAAGTATCAAGTGCTTTTAAGTGAAGCAAACAAACGCCAACTGCCTGATATTGAGAGTATAGAGCTGTGTTTCATGGCACTTTCACTGGCTACGTATATTGATGCTGATTGTGCAGAACAACTGGCTGTACATGGACTATCAGAAGGCAGATTTATTCTTTTGTTCTTACTTGATGCTGCCGAAGATGGGATTGCCCCAAAAGATTTAGCTGAACAAGTAGGCATTACTCGACCAACGGTGACGGGCTTGGTTGATGGTTTGGAGCGTGAGGGCTTAGTAGAGCGACATGCCGATCCTGAAGACCGCCGAGCCTTAAAAATTCAACTTACAGCAAAAGGTAAGTCGATCGCTAAAAATGTATTTGAACAGCATAGCCGTTGGATCGCCAAAATATTCGGAAATTTAACTTCACAAGAACGACAACAATTCACCCAATTACTCACAAAGGTTTCGAATAACCTCACTAACAAGGAATAATTATGAATCAGTATCTCATCGAACTTTATACACCTAATTCAACTTGGAAAGGCTTGTCTTCAGATGAGCGTACTCAATACTTAAATAATGTTGGTGCAGCGATGGGCCAGTTAACGGAACTTGGTGTTAAAGCATTGACACTCACTCAAATCGACTCACAAGTTGATCAGAGTAGTGAACATCAATTTTTAGGTGTCTGGCACTTCCCAAATGAAGAAGCTCGTGATGCGTTACTTACTGGCATTAAAGCAAGCGGTTGGTATGATTACTTTGATCATGTCAATGCAGCTGGCAAGGAAGGTAACTTTGCCGAGCACCTTGAAGCTCTTTCTAAAATATAATTTGCCTCCAATAACAATTAACAGCCTTATAGTCCTGTTAAGAGATAAAACGCCTTACAATTTGAAGGCGTTTTATCATTAACTAAGGATTAGAAATTAATAACAAAATAAAGTGCGATAGGAACCGTAACCAAAGCCAGCATTGTACTTAACATGACTGACGTTGCCGCTTTTTCGGGGTGTAAGCCCAAAGTATTTGAGATTACAACAACATTGCCAGCCATTGGTGTAGCAACCATGAGGGCAATAATCTGCAAGATTTGTTTATCTACTGGAATAATAAACATGAAGATCAATATGCCAACAATTGGGTAAATAAGATGCTTCCATGTCAATGATAAGGCTGAGAAAAGCCAATCCACTTCAATTTTAGAGAATTTTGCAATCGTGATACCGATAGTCATCATGCCTAAAACACTATATGCACCTTTAAAGTTCGCCAGAAATGAAAGGAGCACATCGTTAAATTGAATATCGAGATATTTAAAAACGATACCAATAAATGCTGCGTACAAGATCGGCATTTTAACGACTTTAAAAATACTCTCTTTTACATTTAATGAGCCCTTAGCGGTAAGAAAATAGCCGACTGTAAACTCATAGAGGTTAATGCCGATAATGATAAAAATAGCGATCGCAATTTGTGTTTTGTCAAAGATTGCGAGTACCAGTGGAAGCGCAAAATAACCAGTGTTCCCTGTGCCAGCAGCAAAGCCAAATAGGTTTACACGACTATCTTTCCAGAAACATCTTGCGAACATTAGACCAGCAATAGCCATGAAGGATGCCAGTAAAAATGCACCCAAAGAATACTTCAGATATGTCCAATTGGCAGGGGATTCCACAATCGAATAAAAGATCACAAAAGGAGAAATAATATAAACAAGCAAGGTTGAAATATCTTTTGAATCCAGTTTGAACTTTTTACCGACTACCCAGCCAACAACAGAGATTGCAATTAATAAAAAAACTCTTAGTACAACTTCAAAAATCATCTTAAAACCAACTATTCAATATCCAAAACCGTGGCTGGTGAGAATGTGTATGTTCCATAACATCTCTGCAACCATCGCGTCCCTATAATTTCACCACGCCCATGTAAGCAGCGAAGGTTGTTAAAAATGATTAGATCCCCAGCATCCCAAGACTTTTGAACTTGGCATTCAGAGACAGCAGTTTTTAATTCAAATAACGCGCACTCGCTATCTTCATCAGTTGCATTGACGTTATGCAATGCTGCTTTAATTTCGTAATGACCATCAACCAAGTCAAAGATAGAACTTAGAATACGTCTATTTTTTACTTTGAATGTTTCAGGGGCTGTGTGTACAAATCGAGGCTCAACCAATACTTCTTTTGATTTTTGGCTAAGTTTATTCACTACGTCTGATAGCTTTACCAAGTTAGTTGAAGTCTTTTTTTCATCAACCAGACACATCAATGACAAAGTATGCGGTCTGATATTTCTCGACAAATAGGCTCCATCGGTATGAAAGTCAAACTCTGCCACGCCTTCACTTGAAATGCTTTTGTTATCAGCAAGATAAATAGGGGTGATCTCATGCACCAAAGCACCTTGCTTTTCTGCTTTGAAGGCAAATGGATTCAAACCACAAGCATTTGTAACACCTAAAAGAACGAGCTCTGAAATATAGCCCTTAGTGTAGGGTCTGGAGGCACTCGTTGGTGGAGGGCATAGCTGATCGTCAATAGGGAGATTTGAAAACTCAATTAGACCTCCACCCATACGGAGTTCATTTAAATGAATATCTCTTAAATTGAGATACTTTCTTGCCAAACTCGCACTCTGTTCGATAATTGATGATGTGAGGCATTCATTGAATTCTGGCAATTCTTTTAATTCGTTTTTCCAAGAATTAGCACAATGTTCGTTAATCTTGATTTGCATGATGTTCCTATGACTCAATTTGATTATTATAAAGTTTCAAATATTTACTAATTTTAAGATTTCGAGCAGAAACGATGGATTCATTTCTAAAACTCTAAGATGCTTAATTAAAAGCTTTTAAACTAATTTTGAGTAGAACTCCTATTTATTAAATGGATGTAATTAAGTTTTTTAATTCATATATATAGGTAAACTACATATAAATATAAAAACAGCCAGCAGTGAAATATATTTTACCAATCAGTAAAATAAAAAATATAATCAGAAATTAATAATTTAGCGAACACGACATATTTAAGTTTTATTAATCAATTGTGTCATTGGCATTTTATTTAATGGAGCCTGATTTTGTATGCATAATTTGCATGGGTTTATACATTTTTTCATTATTATTTAATCGATATATCGTTTAAATTCCATACGTTTTTCTTGCATCAAATAGGATTTGATGTTCTTGGAATATGTTTAGACTATTGCTATTCAATAGTTTGAGCTAATAAAACTCTGAGTTTTATAAGGAAGTTTGATATGAATCAAAAAAAGACTATTGAAGTTTGTTCTAGTTGCGATGCTCCTAAGCATATTTATTGGTTGCACTTTCCATTACTTTTTAAATCCAGTTCAATCAGAAAACATTGCGTCATAATTTAAGATATTAGCTGATAGATTATTAAGATTAATTAATCATATTGCTAAGGATGGGTTTTATGGTAATACAGATCCTTGAAATCCTAGTGTGGCTTCAGTGGTTTATTAAACTGAATATTGGCATTTTATATAATCTAAATTTCACTTAGTGCTCTAATAATTAGATTTATATCAGATATTTAAGTTAAGTACTTTATTCTTTTAATTAATATATGGATATGTATATGCAGCTTACTTTTAATGCGTTTTATACGCTGATTGCAGCAGTTATTGTATTGTTGTTGGGTCGATTCCTTGTGAATCATATCGACTTTTTACGTCGTTATAATATCCCTGAACCGGTTGCTGGTGGTTTGGTTGCGGCTATTCTTTCCCTAGTCGTATACAACGTCTGGGGTTTTAGCATTAGTACCAGTAGTGAACTGCAAACCAGCTTCATGTTGATTTTCTTCGCTTCGATTGGTTTAAGTGCAAACTTCTCAAAACTGAGAGAAGGTGGTATGGGCTTGGTGATCTTCCTGATTGCCGTTGCTTCATTCATTGTGGTTCAAGATTTTGTCGGTATCAGTCTTGCGACTTTAATGGGTATTGATCCACTCATCGGCTTGATCGCGGGTTCAATTACCTTGACGGGTGGTCATGGTACTGCGGGTGCATGGGGTGAAATTCTAGAAGTTGAACACGGTATTCAAGGTGCATTGGCACTGGGTATGGCAAGTGCGAC
>NZ_JAKVIM010000025.1 GCF_022601715.1 Acinetobacter zhairuonensis
TTGGCAGGGGCGGCTGGATTCGAACCAACGGATGGCGAGATCAAAACCCGCTGCCTTACCACTTGGCGACGCCCCTATTGAACTTTAAAATGACGTAATGGAGATTCGTTTAAACTATTGACCAAGTAAGCTTTACAAGGCGAATGTTCAAGAATTTCATCTACGTACATTTTTGCAGTTACTTCAGTAAAAACACAAGCACCTGTACCTGTAAGTTTTGCAACACCGAATTGATCTAAATATTGCATCGCTTCATCGACTTCAGTGTATAAGCTTCTTGCCAGAGGCTCAAAGTTATTTCCAAAGTCAGATGGCTTTATCTGATAGGCGCAGAATTTAGAGGTCTTCGAGTTTCTTGTCAATGTTTTTTGTGAAAAAAGCAATTGAGTGCTGATAAAACAGTCAGGTTTCAGCACAATGTATTGTTTTTGATCTAAGTCTATGAATGTTAACTGTTCACCAATGCCTTCTGCCCATGCATTTTGCCCATGGACAAAAATAGGCACATCGGCACCCAGTTTTACACCCAACTCAGCCAGTTGTTCAATGCTTAATCCACATTGCCAAAGTTGATTGACCACAATTAGGGTTGTCGCTGCATTAGAAGATCCGCCGCCCAAGCCAGCGCCCATGGGGATGTTTTTCTCGATCTTAATCCTTAAGCCTGTGAGATGCTGGGCAAAGGGTTTCAGCATCTGTGTAGCTTTGTAAATTAAATTTTGTTCAAGATCGACGTTATTTAAGCCATCAATCTGAATGTGCTCTTCCTTCAGCGGCTCAAATTCCAGCCAATCATATAAATCAATCAGTTGAAAAATACTTTGTAGCTCGTGATACCCATTTTCACGACGTCCCGTGATGTGTAAAAACAGGTTGAGTTTTGCAGGAGAGGGTACGCGAATCATAGCCAGCCAGAATTAACGGTTTTGAATGAGCATTGTAATACGATTTTCTTTGCCAGATTCAAGTTCTTGTTTAAGAACTAATTTGTTTGGCAGCTGAGCTGTATCGTTATAACTGAGATCGACTTGCCAGCCATCCTCAATGATTTTAAGAGGGCGATTGCTGGTATCTTTATTGATTTGTGCCTGCAAAGTGGCTGGTCGTGCTTGTACCCAATCAATTAAATGGGTAATTGGTGCTTGCCAGCCTGTTGCTTGTTCCAAAAGTTCTTCTGGTGTTGCTGCTTGAATCAGTCCTGTTTTAGCACTGTTGAGGCTGACTGCACCTGGTTTGCCCGCAATTTGGGTTTTGCCTACGCCCAGAATACCACTCAGTTCGATATTAAACTCTTGCTGTTGTTGCTGCCATGTAAAAAAGGCGCTCCCTGATTGTTGCGGGGTACGCACACCAATTTTACCTTGCAAATTAAAGTTATTTTGTTCGGCTGCACTTGGGCTTTCAGCAGGAATTTGCGGTTTGGTAAATTGCTGACAACCCGTGAGGAATAAAACACTAGTGGTAAATACGGTTAGACCGACTTTGGAGAATACACGCATTAAAATCAATTAGCTCTTTTTGATTTGTTCAGGTAACAGTAACGAATTTAGTTGTTCCAATTGCGGATCATTTGGATGTTTTTGTTTGAGTTGTTGTAACACCGCGCTAAATTCTGCAATTTTTCCTTGCATGTATAATGCCTTGGCGTATCGCACGCCTATCGAAACACTATTGCTTAAGGTATAGGCTTTACCCAATACTTGGGCGGAAGTTTCGAAATCGTTTTGTAAATAGGTGATATAGCCCAACGTATCTAAAATCGAAGCCTGATCAGGCGTATATTCTAAAGCCAATTCGACATAATGCCGTGCATCATCCAAACGTCGATTTTGCAGTGCCAAGGTATAGGCATAAGCATTGAGATAAGTCGGACTATTGGGTTCTATTTCCAACAGTCTGTTTAAGAGTTGTTCTAGTTTTACCCGATCTTGAAAGGGATCAAGCAATAACACTTCGGCATAAATCAAGTCAGGATCATCAGGCAAGTTCTTAATGGCTTCATCCAATAAGCGACGTGCAGCTTTGGTATTATTCATGCGCTTTAAAATATCGGCTTGCGCTTGATATAAAAAACTGGCGTGCTGCGGATAATTGACGCGTTCTTGGGTCAGGAAGCGTAAAGCATCAGCTAACTTGTCTTGCTGAGCGTAGATATTAATCATGCTGCGTCTAGACACTGGGTAAAGGCTGCCATCTACCAAGCGATAGTAGGCTTTGGCAGTTTCAAAATGCTGTTTTCGTTCTGCATTAACCGCCAAATAGTAATAGGCATCATTTTGATATTGTGCCGAATAGCGCAGTTCGACCAAATATTTTTCGGCATCTTCATATTGCTTTAAGTCGATACTGGTTAAACCTGCAAGGAACAAGGCTTCTTCCTGTTTGGGCCAGCTTTTTAAAATGCTTTCCAGTTTTCTTAGTGCGATATCGGATTGATTGACTTTAATCAGGTATTTCGCTTTTGCAAGACGAACTTCTAGGTTGTTACGATGTCTACGGCTGGATTTATCATACCATTTCAGCGTTTCCTCTTGATTGCCTATGGCATTGAGCAAATTTGCTTTCATTAGGATAAAGCCCGTGACTTTAGGCCGTTTACGCAAGGCGCGGTTAATGGTCAGCAATGCTTGCTCATATTGCGCATTTTGTGCTTCTAAACCTGCAATCAGCACCAAAACAGAAGGATTATCTTTTTCCTTACTGGCAGATAAGGTTTTGAGCAGTATGTCACGATCGCTTTGAGTTTCAGGAGAAATACCCGCTAGAATTTGTTCTAAATCTGCATTTGGATCGATGGTTAAGATTTTATCCAGTGTTTCCGCAGCCAGCTCGTATTCATGAGCTTTTAAGGCAATATGGGATAAATAAAATAATGCAGGGACATCTTCAGGTTCTTGTACCACCCAGTGCGTGGCAATATCCAGTGCAGCTTTGAGATCATCTTGTTCTAGCGCAATGTTTAAGGCACGTTGTTTGACCAGTGTGGAATTGCTGCGAATCGCAAGTACCGTGTAATTATGTAAGGCGGTTGGAATGTCGTGATAAGCCAAAGCAAATTCGGCAATCATGCTTTGTTTTATGGCATTATTATTTGAATTTGCATGATAAACTGCCTCTGATGCTCTTACGTGAGTACCAGAAGCCATGCTACCAAGCAATAAGAATGTGGTAGAATACTGCTTTATCGTCGTGCCGTTCATACGGCTGTATGTTTGACGCAATTTTTTCTTGATCCAAGTAATGCTTTTTATGACACCGATGTTGCACAATAGCATAAATTTAGTGAATTGATGATTTGATATGTCTTTCTTTGCATTGGGGGTCAACCATCAAACCGCGTCTGTAGAGTTGCGTGAGCAAATTGCATTTAATGCTGAAAAGCTTAGTGTATTGCTTGCCCAGCAAAGCCACAACACTGAATTAAACGATTTAGTGGTGGTCTCGACGTGTAATCGCACCGAAGTTTATGCCATCTCTGAAAATGCAGATATGGTATTAAATTGGCTCGCCCAAGCAAATCATCTTGATGTCAAGCAACTGGTCAATCATGTTTATCGTTATGAAGATGCACAAGCAGTCACGCATTTAATGCGGGTTGCGAGTGGACTTGATTCACTCATGCTCGGTGAACCGCAAATTTTAGGGCAGGTGAAATCTGCGTTATCTCTGGCAAAAGATGCTCATACTGTTTCAGGTAATTTAAACCGAATTTTTGAATATGCTTTCTATGCGGCAAAGCGTGTCCGTTCAGAAACAGCGGTGGGTAGCCATGCAGTTTCAATGGGGTATGCGGTTGCGCAGTTAGCCTTACAAGTTTTTAGCCAACCTGAAAAAATGACCGTGCTGATTGTGGCGGCAGGTGAAATGAATAGCTTGGTAGCAAAGCATTTGGCAGAGATGGGGGTAGGTAAAGTCCTGATCTGTAACCGTACCCGTGAGCGGGCTGAACTGCTGGCACAAGAAATTGCCCATCAAGTTGATGTTGAAATTATTGATTTTGCAGCGCTGGCAGAAAACTTATACCGCGCAGATGTAATTTCCAGCTGTACCGGAAGTTTACATCAGGTGATTTCTTATCAAGATGTCAAACGCGCATTAAAAAAACGTCGTTATCAGCAAATGCTGCTGGTTGATTTGGCCGTACCGCGCGATATTGAACCGAAAGTAGAATCTTTGGATGGTGTCTATCTTTACGGGGTTGATGATTTACAATCTGTGATTGATGAAAATCTGGCACAACGTCGCCAAGCAGCGGTTGAAGCAGAAGTCATGGTCAATCAGTTGGCCATTGAGCTGATTACCCATGAACGTGTCAATGAAGCTGGTGAAACTATTCATCAATACCGTGAACATGGGCATGAATTACAACAAGAAGAATTACAGTTGGCATTGGCGCGCTTAGAAAAAGGCGAAAATGCCGCGCAAATTATGCAGGATTTTGCCCATCGGTTAACCCAAAAGCTGTTACATCCAACCTCAATTGTACTGCGTGATGCTGCCAAGGCAGAGGATCCTGCCTATTTTGAACAGTTACAGCAAAGCCTTGCTTACGTAGTTGAACATCGTCGTAAAGCGAAAAAATAAGATTGTATCTTGCTGCTTAAGATAATAAGCGCAGTCCGATTTTCTTGGTCAGTTCATTCAGTTGTTGACGTAGATTACGCGATTCAAGCAATGAATTTGGATCTTTTAATTTCTGACGTAAATACTTTTCTTGCAAAGCTAAAGCATATTCAGTCGCCAGTTTATCCGCCATTTCAGGCGCATGGGTGAGTACTTCAATATTGGTACGTCGCATAATATCGGCAATTTCTAAACCGTAAGTGCTACAAGCTCCTAAGACATAATAAGTAGCCAGTTCTTGATCATCAGGTAAATTATCAAAAATTCGGTTGAGAATACTTAAGATGTGCGAGAGCAATTCATTGCTGGGCACAAATGCGCGCAGCGTTTCAAAATGAATATATAAAAAGGGATGATGCATTAAAATTGCGATGGCGAAGTCTTCATCTTTGGTGCGAATGTTAAAAGATAAAGAGGCATCATTACTCAGCTGTGGCGTCCAGCGTTTACCAAAGCCCAGTTTTTCCTTAAAGGACTGATTTAACAGATAACGGAAAGAACCTTTTTGAGGTAACAGCTCAGTCAGTTGGCGCAGTTCTGCCATCACCAGACTTTTACCTTCGGGGCTGCTGATATCCTGATTTTGGGTTAAATGTGCGAACACAAAGTCAGAAAGCAGAGGTGCTTGCTGTAATAGGCGGTGGAAGTTTTCTAACCCTTCACGTCGAATCAATGAATCTGGATCATGATCATTCGGTAGTACAAAGAACTTAAGTTCACGACCATCATTTAACAGTGGAAGTGCAATTTCTAGGGTGCGTCGTGCCGCTTTTTGACCTGCGGCATCTCCATCAAAGGCGATGGTGATACGGCTATTCTGTTTGAATAAAATATTTAAATGCTCGGTATTACTCGCAGTACCAAGCGTGGCTACCGCACCATAAATGCCATTTTGTTGTAGTGCAATCACATCCATATAGCCTTCAACCATCAGCCAGTCTTGAGCTTTTTGCTTGCGTCCTTCATACAGTCCATACAGTAACTGATTCTTATGGAAAACTTCGGAGTCTGGTGAGTTGATGTATTTCGGTTTTATTTCATCATTCAGGGCACGACCACCAAAGCCGACCACACGACCTTTGGCATCTCGAATCGGGAAAATCACCCGATCGCGTAATAAGTCAAAATCACGTCCCTTGTCACTGGTACGGATTAAACCCAATAATTTTAAGCCCTGAACGTCTTGTGGAAAGGCTTTTTCTAGATGTTGCCAATCTTCAGGCGCATAACCTAAACGCCAGAATTGAATGGTGTCTGCGCCTAAACCACGGTGTCTAAAGTATTGTTGTGCGCTTTGACTTTGCGGCAATTGTCGTTCGTAAAACTGAGCCACATTTTCCAGTAAGTCGTACAGATTGCCATCTTGAGTTGGAGCTTCATGGAACTCTTGAAAGGGCTCAAACTGGGCAAAGGGATCGTCAAGATTACGAAACTCTTCAAAAGGATCGTGATCAATTGGCAGCTCTGTAGATGCGGGGGATTGTACCGGTGTAATCGGTGCTACTTTTGGCGGCTCAGCAACAGTTTTAGTTTCGCGTTTGTAGGAGAGGCGCTTGGAATCTTGATTGTCTTTGGGTAATTCAATACCTGTTTGACTGGATAGATCTTTCATCACATCGACAAAATTTCGATTGTCGATGTCCATGAGAAAACGAATAGCATTACCATTGGCTTGGCAGCCAAAGCAGTGGTAGTACTGCTTATCACGATAGACGTGAAACGAAGGGGATTTTTCCTGATGAAACGGACAGCAGCCCGAATAGGTCCGCCCGGTTTTTTTCAATTTCACGCGTTGACCAATCAAGTCGACAATATCAGTTCGATCGAGAATTTGATCTATCGTATGTTGAGGAATGGCCATAGTCGTTATCGTGATTGGTGCAACAAAAAGAAAATACAAAGTGAGATTTAGACAAACCCATACTTTGCAAAAGAAAACTATTTATTTGTATAGGGTTTAATCCACTCGATCAAGCCCAAGAGCAAATATAAAAGGGCAAGTATGATAACTTGCCCTCGAAGAAATTGCACGATGAGTTGCGAGTTTATTCGGCAGCCGCACCAGAAGCAGGGGTTTCCGTTGTCGTTGCTGGACGATCCAGTAAACCAAAACTCATACGGTTGGTTAAGCTACGTTGCTCCGCAGGTGCAGCAGTTTTTGGTGTTTCAATGCTGCTTTGTTCTTCACGCCCGAAGACACCCAAGGTTGCACGGTTAACCCAACTGCCTTCTTTACGTGCAGCACGTAAATTGACGCTACCATCTGATTTTACCAAGTTCGGATAGTTGAGCTTTAACACATCCACATATTGTTGCGCTGTGGCTTGATCACCCAATTGCTCATAACCATAAGCAACCGTTGCTAAAGCTTCTGGGATTTGTGGTGTTTGTGGATAGTGTTCAATCACCCATTGTGAACGTTCTACTGCGGCTAACCATGCTTTACGCTTAATGTTAAAACGCGCTACGTTCATTTCACTTTCAGCAAGTTCATTGCCGATATATTTCATACGTTGTGCTGCATCAACCGCATAAGTGCTAGATGGATAACGACGAATGAAGTCGACAAAGTTTTGGTAAGCCAGTTTTAAATAGCTGGTGTCACGGTGTGATTGCTTTAATGAGGTATAACGCATTAAACCATCATAGTTTTGTTCCATATTCGCTACACCGCGAACATAGTAAGCATAATCTACATTTGGATGCTGTGGATTTAAGCGAATAAAACGCTCTGCAAGGCTGATGGTGCCTTCATAATCTTTTTGCTGGAATTTGGTGTACAACAATTCAAGTTGAGCTTGTTGTGCATAATCGCCAGTCGGGTAGTAAGTATCAATCGCTTCTAGGTACTTGGCTGCATCAGTATATTGACCATTATCAAGCGCTTTCTCAGCTTTTTGTATATACACTTGCTCACTTAATTGTGGGCCTGTATCCACCACTTCTTTTTTTGGATTACTGCTACAGCCCACCATTGCAGATGCAATGCTTAAAGAAAGAGCGAGCATTGTAATTTTATAACGTGGTAGCGACATAAAAATTCCTCTGTTAATACGGGCAATGAGCTACAATTGCGCTATTAAACCACTTTTGTTTGAATGATCAAATGACCCAAGCACAATCTACTAATACAAATTTTGCAGAAACTGATTTCAATTTACTTGAAGAAACAGACGAAGCAGATAACCATAATTCTGATGCAACTGCAACACGTTTATCGTTGCAATTTCAATTGGATGAGAGCTACATCGGGCAACGTATTGATCAGGTTGCTGCTAACGTTTGGAGCGATTTTTCGCGTGAAAAACTCAAACAGTGGCTGAAGGATGGGCATTTGTTGGTAAATGGTAACACTGTAAAGCCAAAATACAAATGTGAAGGATTTGAGCTACTTACCCTGGATGTAGAGTTAGAAGCACAGACCAAAAGCCAGCCTGAGAACATTCCTCTGAATATTGTTTATGAAGATGATGACATCATTGTTATTAATAAACCTGTAGGCATGGTGGTGCATCCAGGCGCTGGAAATACTACAGGCACTTTGGTGAATGCGCTGCTTTATCATTATCCGAAGTCGGCGGAACTGTCACGTGCAGGTTTAGTCCATCGTATTGATAAAGACACCAGTGGCTTATTGGTCGTGGCGAAAAATTTAGAAGCGCAATTCTCACTGAGCAAGCAATTGGCAAAAAAAACGGTTTATCGTGTTTATGATTTGATCGTTTACGGCAATATGATTGCTGGCGGTACCATTGATGAGCCGATTAAACGCCACCCTGTTGATCGCGTGAAAATGACCGTCTTACCGGGTGGTAAGGATGCAGTGACGCACTACAATGTGAAAGAACGTTTTCAGCATTTCACCCGTGTGCAAGCACGCTTGGAAACTGGACGTACGCACCAGATTCGCGTTCATTTCTCTTACATCGGTTATGGTCTTGTAGGCGATCAAGTCTATATGCCACGTGTCCGTGTTCCAGCAGGAGCGTCTGAGTTACTGAGTGATACCTTGCGTGGATTTAAGCGTCAGGCATTACATGCAGCAAAGTTAGGACTGGTACATCCACGTACTGGTAAAGACATGATGTTTGAAGCGCCATGGGCAGAAGATTTTGCAGCTTTGGTTGATGTTTTACGTAGTGAAAACGCTGCCTATTAAGTCTCTGACTTGAAGTAACTTCACGGTATGCACTTTTTTACAAGCACTACCGTGAAGAATGAAGGTTTTATAATAAGGAATTCAACATGCAATTTGTTCAAGGATTGCCAGAGGGGATCTGTGTAGGGCAAACCCGAGTACAACATGCGCATGCCTTGGCTTCGGATAAACCTGAATTAGAGGGTTTTAATCTGGCATTGCATGTTAAGGATGATGCGAAGCGTGTGCAACAGCACCGTATGCAGTTATTACAAGAGTTTTCTGTCTTTGGTGTAGATAAAATTACTTGGATGACGCAAACCCATAGCACCATTTGTCATACCGTGAATGAGCAAATCTGCTTTGAGGCACTCGAAGGCGATGGTTTGGTAACGCAACGTAAACAGCATGCCTTAATGATGATGACCGCAGATTGTTTGCCGATTGTGCTTGGTGATGTTGACGCAACTGAAGTTGCCAATCTGCATGCGGGTTGGCGTGGACTGGCGAATGGCATTGTGGAAAATACCATTGCTGCGATGCAACATCCGCCTGCGTGGGCATGGTTGGGTGCAGCCATCAGTCAGCCATGTTTTGAAGTCGGTACTGAAGTCAAGCAAACCTTTTGTCGTAAATATCCTGCATTAGATTCGTCTTTTGAACCATCAAAAGAGCTGGGGAAGTACATGGCAGATTTATACGCGATTGCGCGCTATATTTTGCAGCAACATGGTGTGACCAAGATCTTGGGCGGTGACCAGTGTACCTATCGACAAAATGACGAATATTATTCTTATCGCCGTAATGCCAAGACAGGGCGCATGGCGACTTATGTGTTCATGAAATAAGCCTGTTGCTGCTGCTTGAGTCAGGCAATTTCATTGTTGATGATCTCGCCTCAAATCAAGGAAAAGTGTTAAACTTGACTTAATTATTTGGTTTTAAAAGTTTCCATGTCTGCTACTGATCTCGTTTCTGCTGCTCCTGTTCATGTCTGTGTGGTTTATCATAGCCCTTATGGTCATACGGCTAAAGTGGCTCAATATATTGCGCAAGGTGCAGAACAGGCAGGAGCAGATGTCCATCTGATTTCTGTCGCAGCGGTGCAATGGGAGCTATTGGATCAGGCCGATATTATTATCATGGGCTGTCCAACCTATATGGGTAGTTTGACCTCTGCGTTGAAACAGTTTATGGAAGATTCGTCTAAGCGTTGGTTAGCCCGTGCTTGGCAAGGTAAGCTCGCTGCAGGGTTTACCAATGGTGGTGGCTTAAGTGGCGATAAGTTGGCGGTGTTGCAGCAGATTAATTTATTTGCCATGCAACATGGCATGTTATGGGCGGGTTTACCGTTTATGCCGACAGGTCGTAGCCAGCAAGATATTAACCGTATGTCGAGTTTTTTGGGGCTTATGACGCAATCTGATAATGCCAGTGTAGAAGTCACCCCGCCTGAAGGTGATCTGGAAACAGCACGTAAGTTCGGTAAATATTTGGTTGAACTCAAAGCGGATTATTAAAATAACCGCTATAAAAAACCTCCCGATCGGGAGGTTTTTTATATTATTTATGGAATATTCGGGCTTTATCACGTTGCCAGTCACGGTCTTTTTCTGTGGCACGTTTGTCATGCAGTTGTTTACCTTTTACTAGAGCAATTTCTAACTTGGCAAGAGGGCCTTTCCAGTAAGCGACCAGAGGAACGCAGGAATAGCCTTTTTGATTGACTGCTCCTAACAATTTTTCCAATTCACGGCGGTTTAACAGTAACTTACGCGTACGAGTTGCTTCAGCAACAATATGTGTAGACGCACTCAGTAAAGGTTGAATTTGTGCACCGAACAGGAAAGCCTCACCATTTTTGAAAGTGATATAACTCTCGGACAGCGTCATACGACCAGCACGTAAGGACTTTACTTCCCAACCTTGTAGGGATAGTCCTGCTTCAAATTTTTCTTCGATAAAATAATCATGACGGGCACGCTTATTTTGGGCAATCGTACCGCCATTATGTTTTTTAACTACAGTTGCTTTCGCCATAATCAGTTACTTCCAAAGTTATGACTATTGTGCCCCAACATGACCTTACTGACAATTCTTAAATCAAATTGGCAAGACTGAATCTAAATCAAATAGACAGACAAATGATGCATAGCGATTGGGGGAGAAATGAAAACAGTTGAATAGTTTTGAACAAATAGTGAAGATTTTTCAAATTTATGCAGTTTCTTCGCTAATAAAACCAGTTTTTGATAAAATACCTCCCAATAAAATGAATCAGAGTACAAATGGATGTCTAAAACTCGCGTAATCTATCCTGGAACATTTGATCCAATTACCAATGGGCATGTTGACCTCGTGACGCGTGCATCAAAAATGTTTGATGAAGTCGTGGTAGCCATTGCGATTGGGCATCATAAAAATCCATTGTTCAAGCTAGAGGAACGCGTAGCATTGGCACAAGCTTCTCTGAGCCATTTACCCAATGTGGAATTTGTGGGGTTTGATGGTTTATTGGTGAACTTTTTTCGTGAACAGAATGCAACCGCTGTATTACGCGGATTGCGTGCAGTTTCGGACTTTGAATATGAGTTCCAATTGGCTAATATGAACCGTCAGTTAGATTCACGCTTTGAAGCAGTGTTTTTGACCCCATCTGAACAATATTCATTTATTTCTTCCACGTTAATTCGTGAAATTGCTCGTCTGAAAGGCGATGTCACCAAATTCGTTCCCGAAGCGGTGGTCAAAGCTTTTGAGCAGAAGCATCAACAAGGTTGGTAGCGTGTCTTTATATATAACCGATGAATGCATCAATTGTGATGTTTGTGAACCAGTTTGCCCAAATGAAGCGATTTATATGGGTGAATTGATTTACGAAATTAATCCAGACTTATGTACCGAATGTGTGGGCCATCATGACCAGCCACAGTGTCAGTTATTCTGTCCCGTGGACTGTATTCCGCTTGATCCGAATCATGCGGAAACGCAAGAACAGTTGTTAGAAAAGTATCAACGTTTAATTGTTCAAAAAAGCACAAGCAAATAGTTTCTAAATTTGATAAGATGCGCCTTCGAAGTGAGCCAGACGATCGCTGCTGTGGAGGTCTCCGTGACTAAAGCAGGGGAGGAAAGTCCGGGCTTCAACGGGCAAGGTGCCAGGTAACGCCTGGGCGGCGTGAGCCGACGGAAAGTGCAGCAGAGAGTAGACCGCCTTCATTATGGTTTCGAGCAATCGGAATCGGAGGTAAGGGTGAAAGGGTGCGGTAAGAGCGCACCGCATGGCTGGTAACAGTTCATGGCATGGTAAACCCCACCGGAAGCAAGACCAAATAGGGATCCTTTAGGCATGGCCCATGCTGGATCCGGGTAGGTCGCTGGAGCGTATGAGTGATTGTACGCCTAGAGGAATGATCGTTCTCGACAGAACCCGGCTTATCGGCTCACTTCAACAAATTTTGATCAATTAAGCGCGTAAGGTACTTGACGTACTGGTGAGAAAACCACATAATGCGCGCACAGTTTACGGCTATGTAGCTCAGTTGGTTAGAGCACCGCACTCATAATGCGGGGGTCACAAGTTCAAGTCTCGTCATAGCCACCATTTTTATAGACCACGTTCCAAAACGTGGTCTTTTTTTTGTCCTTATTTTGGGCTTAATACCCACCTCCAATTTGCGTTTGTTGTTGTGAAGAAACTTCCTGAGCAGTAATTTTCTGCTGATCATCTGTTTCAATTAAATAGGTGGAAGAACGTTTTTTTGAAATTAACCCAAATTGATAGCGAGCGGTGAGTTGAACATAATTTTCTAGATATTTTGCACGGTGACGTGGTTCTAATTTGAAAATATATTGTGCAAATTCTTCAGCATAACTTGGATTATTGAGTAAATTAGGATCGGTAATCGTGGCTAAATAATAATGTTGAGTTGGATTTATACCTTCCTCATTTTTAGGAAGGATGAGATAACCATAATCAAATTGGCTTAATTCCTTAAATTTTAGATTTTGTAAAGAAATAGGAATATAGTCTTGGTCACTTGTAATACTATTCCAAACTTGTAACCCTGAAAAAATGAAAACTAAAATAGTCGCGATGTAAAAATGTACATTCCATGTTGTAGAAATAGTCTTAGGTTCAACCCCATTTTTTATGACAATTGTGTGGGCTAGATAGTCGTGAATAGAGCGGCGATTTTTCCGATTAAAAATATATAAATAAATTATAGAAATCAGCAGGCTACCTAAGAGTATCGTAAAGATGCTATTCAATACTGGGTGAAAAAGTAGCGTAAAAGACATTAAGCAGAAAGGGGCATATAAAATTGCCGATCGTAGAAATGAGGCGGATAGGCTGAGATACTGCTGATCTAGTTTGATAACTTTAATGGATTGAAGAATTTTACCGATTGTTTGTCCATTATTGTTAACGCTGTTGCAATAAGTAAAATATAGAACAACGAAAAGATAACCAATTAATGTTGTGAATATAGGGTATTCATAAGGAAATTTACCTAATAGGCTAGAGATAATGTTGCAGAAAACACCGATGAGCAAAGCATCAATGATAAATGCGAAGCTTCTACGCCAAAAGCCTGCAATATAAGGTTGTGTATCAGGCGATACATCATTTTCAATTCTATTATCCAAAATAATGACTCATGCTGTTATAAAATTATTGGTTTTGATGTTAAAAGTAATCAGTGATTAAAAGTTTTAAGCACGTTATTAAATAGTGAGCTGTTTTACAGAATTGTAGAGATGAAATCAATAATTCGAAGAGATTCTTTTTATTTATATTGAGTTGATACTTCTGTGATTTTAATCCTTGGAAGCTATTTTGGATCTGCATATAGGCAGTACATTATTCTGCAAAAATTTATTTTTTTAGCCTGTAATTTTATTCTTTGTTCGGTTTAGTTGCGCATAGCATTTAGCATTGTAATTTCAAGTTACTTATATGGTGATCTTTTTGAACATGATATAAGCGTTGTTGGGCTTTGCTGAGCTATGCCATGCATCGTTTTTTGTTACATGTTCTATAAGTGTTGATTGATGATTCATTTGGCAACATCCATGTAAGCGTGATTATAATTGACCAAGGCTGGACTCACGAGCTGGCATGCACTTAGTGCTGTTAAGAGTGTAGTAATAAGCAAGTATTTGATCTGCTTAAGGATAGTTTCCTTTATATATTTAGCTATTGTGCCCGATGTTTTTTTACTAAATATGTATTAATTTTAAACATTTAATTATCAGTTGTTTAAATGCTGATCATTGGGATAGGGTAGGGCTTGACGGGTGTTTAATATGTATAGATAATGCCTCCACAGTTTACGGCTATGTAGCTCAGTTGGTTAGAGCACCGCACTCATAATGCGGGGGTCACAAGTTCAAGTCTCGTCATAGCCACCATTTTAAAAGACCAAGCTCTCAGCTTGGTCTCTTTTTTTGTGCCTGAAAAATATACTCTACAAGATGACTCATAAAAAAAGCCCAAATAGATGTTTGGGCTTTTATGTTCTTATCAGCGCTTAAACGCCAGCTTTCCAACCATTAATGATTGGATAACGACGTTCACGGCTAAAGGCGCGTGAGCTGATACGTGGACCAATCGCACCTTGGCGGCGCTTATACTCATTGAAGTCCACCAAACGAATGACTTTCTTCACTACTTCAGCATCAAAGCCTTTGGCAATAATGTCATCTTGGCTCATATCTTCTTCGATATAGGCGTAAAGGATTGCATCCAGTACATCATAGTGTGGTAAAGAGTCTTGATCCGTTTGGTCAGGGCGTAATTCAGCTGATGGTGGGCGAGTTATCACACGCTCTGGAATCACAGGCGTTTCGGAAATACTGTTACGGTATTTTGCCAATTCAAACACGATGGTCTTGTACACATCTTTAAGTACAGCAAAGCCACCGACCATATCGCCGTAAAGGGTGCAATAACCGACTGAAAGTTCAGATTTGTTACCTGTCGATAGTACAAGGTTACCGAATTTATTTGATAAGCCCATTAACAGCGTGCCACGTGCACGTGCTTGTAGGTTTTCTTCGGTAGCATCTGCAGGAGCATTGCCAAAGAAAGGATACAACGTTTGCATGAAGCTGTTTACAATCGGATTAATTTCCGCAATACCAAAGGTAATGCCCATGGTCTTGGCTTGTGCTGCTGCATCTTCTACACTGATTTGAGAGGTATAGGTATACGGCATCATTACTGCTTGTACCTTATCAGCACCAATCGCATCTGCTGCAATTGCAAGGGTTAGAGCAGAGTCGATACCACCAGATAGACCTAAAATCACACCAGGGAAACCTGAGCGTTGTACGTAGTCACGGGTTGCCATCACCAAAGCTTGATAGATTTCAGCCATGGTATCCAGTGCTGGGCTGCTTTCCGCAATTTGGTAGCTTTGCTGTTCAACAATATAGTCTGAATAGAACAATGCTTCTTTAAAGCTTGGTGCTTGCAATGCAACAGCACCATCTTTGTTAATCACAAAACTGGTGCCATCAAAAATCAAATCGTCCTGACCACCAACTTGGTTGGTATAGACCAAATGAATATTTAACTGTTTAGCCAGTTCTTGCATGGTGTTGATGCGGTGCTGCGGCTTACCGACTTCATAAGGAGAAGCATTCAATACCAGCACAGTTTCAACATTTAATTGTGCCAGTTGCTGAACGGTATTTAGTGACCAGATATCTTCACAAATCAGTAAGCCGAACTTATGACCAAGGTACTCAAATACCAAGTGTTGATGACCTTCGTTAAAATAACGTTTTTCATCAAACACGCCATAGTTTGGCAAGTTTTGTTTGTTGTAGATGCCTAAAATCTTACCGTCTTTCATGACGGCAGCAGAGTTATAACGCTGACCATCTTCAGTTTGATTAACAAAACCAAACACCATTACGATGTCTTTGACTTGGCTGAGCTGTTCAAAAGCTTGTTGTGTACGTTTAGATAAGCTCGGGCGTAACAGTAAGTCTTCTGCTGGGTAACCAATAATTGATAATTCAGGGAAGATGATTAAATCTGATTTTTGCTTTTTGGCTTCATTTGCCAATTGTTGCATTTTTTCAGCATTTGCTTCGATATTGCCAATGTGCGGAGAGAATTGTGCTAGGGCAATTTTAAAACTTTTCATTCCAACTTAATCCTAAAGCTATAGGGATGTGTACACAGACAACTGAGTTTTTTATCATTATCGGTTCAGTACTGTGTAATCAACGACAAAATAACGAATAAATAATTTGCGTTGATACTATATACGAATTGCGACAAATGTAGTGTATAAATCCAAAAAAAATTCTTATTTGCATTTAGCAATCTGATTCATAATTGTGTATTCATTTTTATTGATATTTCACTGAAAAGGTTAAAGATATGGCGTACTACTTTTCAAGGCTGATCAAGAGCATCAAGCGCTTTGGGATAATAGCGCAGCGTCCTTTGACTGATGGTGAAAAAATCTTGGTGCGCAGTATTTTTGCAGACACGATTCAGCTTGATCAGGTGCAGATTGTTGCGCATAAAGCCATACTGAAAAATTATGCCATGAGTCCGAATGGACACATCTATTTTCATCAGCAGAATTATTGTCAGGACTTCTCAAAATGCTCACTTGGTTTGCAATCCTGGTTTATGCATGAAATGACCCATGTCTGGCAATATCAACAGGGCATAGCAGTGGTCCGTAAGGCATTGTTTGATCGTCGTTATGCGTATGTTTTAGTAAAGGGCAAATTATTTTTACATTACGGAATCGAACAACAGGCGCAAATGGTACAGGACTATTTTATGAAAAAAGCGCAGGGGCAAGACTGCGATGCTTATGAGAAATGTATTCCATTCTTGGCACCTAAAGCGTGATTTTGTCCTGTGTAGATAATTCAGTAAGGAAACTGTCGGACAAACATCGGGAAAGGCAGAAATTGCAAACCAAATGACTCGAATTGCTAATGGCAACTTAAATGAGCTGCCTTAGTTTTTACTGTAAGCGTATGCAAATACCGCATACGTGCTACCACAAAGTTGCAGTTACAGTAGAAAAATAAGGAATGGTCATGCAATTCATTTCACCACTTAAAAATACATTGAGCCATGTATTTTCTGGTCCACGCTTTGATGGCTTAAAACAGTCACCCATGATACCGATTCGGCATATGCGTTTTGACTTTGAAGCTAAAACACTAGATCCCAAATTTTATTTAAATGCAGAGTTGGCAAGTGCTTATTTTGCATCACTCTCCATTTTTCTGACTTTTGGAGAGGATTTGGTGATTGATACCGCACGTTATCACCGTGAATTGATCCAAGATCCCTTGCTCAAGCAGCGGGTCACTGCCTTGATTGGTCAAGAAGCCATCCATTCCAAAATGCACAATGAATTGAATGATGCGCTGGTGGGTTTGGATTTTCCTGTGCAACTGTTTCGTACATGGGCAGGGTGGGCGTTTGATTATGGGTTTAACCGCTTACCGCAGCCCATGAAGCTGTCTTTAATGGCAGGCATTGAGCATTTCACTGCGGTATTGGCGGAATATATGATGAAACATGAAGACATCTTTTTCCATTCTCAGGATGAAAAGCAACGTGCCATCTGGATGTGGCACATGCTCGAAGAGTCTGAGCATAAAGATATTGCCTATGATGTATTCCAGTCACTTTCAAATAATTATGCATTACGAATTGCAGGCTTTTTTCCAGCACTGATCACGATTTTGGTGCTGATCTCATTCGCCTCATTACTGGTGCCATTTTATCGATGCCCCCAAAATCTAATTCGCTTTAGTTATTGGAAGGAAATGCCGTATAGCATCGCGCTGATTTTTGGACTGAAAGATGGTGTTTATGGCAGCACCATGCGACATATTTTTGATTATTTACGTCCGAACTTTCATCCTAACGATCATGATACTTCAGAATATTTAAGCTATTACAAAGAAAAATTATTAGATCCTAAAAATGGCATTTTGACGCCTTACTTCACAAGGGAATTTATCCCTAGTTTACGCTCTTAAGCCAGAGGAGCATTCAAAATGACAATATGGAAAAAAAGAACGAAGCCAAGTCAGCAAGCATATGCAGTTGTGACGGGGGCAGGAAGTGGAATTGGACGAAGTTTTGCACTCGAACTTGCTCGTCGGGGCGGCACAGTGGTTTGTGCTGATATAAATTACTGTGCCGCCGAGAAAACGGTAGCACTGATTCAAACCCAATATCAGACCACTGCTTTTGCAGTGCAATGTGATGTGGGGTGCGCAGAGCATGTCCAATCCTTGGCGGAGCAAGCTGAACAACTAATGGGGCATCCCACAACGCTGCTGATTAACAATGCAGGTGTAGGTTTGGGCGGAAAATTTGACGAGCTGAGTCTGGACGATTGGCAGTGGTGTATGCAAGTCAATTTATGGGGAGTTATTCATGGTTGTCATTATTTTGTGCCTAAATTTAAGCAACAGGGTTTTGGTGCCATTATTAATGTGGCATCGGCTGCGGGGTTTACCGCTGCTCCAGAAATGACAGCCTATAACGTCACCAAGTCAAGTGTGCTGTCACTGTCAGAAACACTTTCTGCAGAACTCCGCAATGCAAGTATCCGTATAAATGTGCTTTGTCCCACATTGGTGCCGACCAATATTATGAAAAATGGTCGCTTACCTCTGCATTATTCAGGTTTGGCAGATCATTTGTTGATGAACCACGCCTTTATCAACAGTGATCAAGTGGC
This sequence comes from Acinetobacter zhairuonensis, assembly GCF_022601715.1. Classification (GTDB taxonomy): domain Bacteria; phylum Pseudomonadota; class Gammaproteobacteria; order Pseudomonadales; family Moraxellaceae; genus Acinetobacter. The sequence continues at coordinate 18,508 of NZ_JAKVIM010000025.1, forward strand.
GATGCAAACGTTGGATCGGTTGGATGCGAATAAGTTGTATACCATTCCTCAGCCAGACGCCAAATTGTTTTGGTGGATGAAGCGTGCTGCACCGAATTTGTATATCAAGTTGCTTGGAATGGGGTATCCGTTCTTTCAAAAATATGTGAAATAACAATAAGAGATAAAACATGACTGAGAATACATTTCAGGACAATTCTGATACAGAACTAGAACCTATATTAGAACGTAGTGCAGAGAATCTTGGTACGGATATACATGAATCGACATTCAATCAAAAGAAATCCAAGCCACGAATCAAAGCCAAACAATTAAATGCCACGCATGTATATGATTGTATTGTGATTGGTGCGGGAATTTCTGGTATTGCTGCTGCCTATAAAATGATACAAGCGGATTATCATGACTTTGTTGTACTGGAAAAAGCAGATCGAGTTGGGGGAACGTGGCGCGACAACACCTATCCAGGCTGTGGCTGCGATGTTCCTTCAGCGCTGTATTCATTTTCTTTTGCCCCTAGTCATCAATGGAGCCATCTCTTTGCTAAGCAAGCAGAGATTCTGAGGTATCTAGAACAAGTCACCCATCAATTTAAACTAATCGACAAGATTAAATTCAAGCATGAGCTTTTATCTGCCAAATGGGATGAATCACAGCAGCAATGGAACTTGGAGACAACAAACGGGATATTTCAGGCCAAAACGGTCATTTTCTCTACAGGTCCAATCACTGAACCAGCCGTACCTAAAATCAAAGGAGTGGATACGTTTAGCGGAGAAATATTTCATTCTGCACGCTGGAATCATGACGTGGATTTAACTGGAAAGCAGATTGCGGTGATTGGTACAGGTGCATCCGCAATTCAGTTTATTCCGCAGATTCAACCACAGGCGAAAAAACTAATCGTATTTCAACGCACCGCGCCGTGGGTGTTGCCGAAAGCTGATCTCAGCTTAAATGAAACTGCTAAAGGGATGATAGAAAAATACCCCGTAATTCAGCAATTATGGCGTGGCAGTGTGGCGAAAATTCTGAATGGCATCAACTTTGGGTTGCGGCATCCGCAGCTGCTTGAACCAATCAATATACTGAGTAAGCAGCTGTTAAAGCTGCAAATTCAAGATTCTACATTACGCAAACATGTCACGCCAAATTTTTCCATTGGGTGTAAACGGCTGTTATTTGCCAACAATTACTATCCTGCACTTCAGCAAGACAATGTACAGCTTGTACCACAGGGTTTGGTTGACATTCAGGGAAATCAGGTGATTGCCGCCAATGGTAATCGACATGAGGTCGATGTGATTATTTGGGGTACTGGCTTTGAAGTGTCACATCCACCAATTGGTCAACGAGTTTACGATGCGCAAGGGCGACTTTTGGCTGAGCGATGGAAGGAGAGTTCTCCAGAAGCCTTTTTGGGAGCAAGTTTGGAGCAGGTACCGAATGCCTTTTTGGTGCTAGGTCCCAATATTTTGGTCTATGATTCCTTTATCGGGATTGCAGAAGCTCAGTTGGATTACATTATCAGTGGTCTGTTACAGATGAAAAATCGGCAGATTAAGCGTATGGAAATCAAGCCTGAGGTGCTTCGTCAGCATAATCATGCCGTGCAAAAACATTTACAGACTACAGTATTTAATCGGGGCGGTTGTAAGTCGTACTATTTAGACCAAAATGGACGAAATTTCGCTGCGTGGCCATGGTCGCTTAAGCAATTGAAGCAAAAACTGCAAAAGTTAGATTTAGAACATTATCATGTAAGTTAAGGCTTAAGCCTGATTAAATCCAGTAAGTTCTGATCAATTATAATTTTCTTAAGGTATAAAAAAACCACCCAAAGGGTGGTTTTTTTAATCATCAATTCTTGCGAATTAACGACCTTGGATGTCACGTTGAACTTCACCAGTGTAAAGCTGACGTGGACGACCAATTTTGTAAGGTCCGCTGTGCATTTCTAACCAGTGGCTGATCCAACCAACAGTACGTGCAAGTGCGAAGATTACAGTAAACATTTCTGTTGGGATACCAATCGCTTTAAGAATGATACCTGAGTAGAAGTCTACGTTCGGGTAAAGGTTACGCTTGATGAAGTATTCATCAGATAACGCGATACGCTCAAGTTCCATAGCAAGTTCAAGCTGTGGATCGTTAATGCCAAGCGCACCAAGAACTTCGTCGCAAGTCTCTTTCATGACTTTAGCGCGCGGGTCAAAGTTCTTATAAACGCGGTGACCGAAGCCCATTAACTTAACTTCTTTGGTCTTCACTTTTTCCATGAAGCCAGCAACGTTTTCTACAGTGCCGATTTCATCAAGCATCTTAAGAACAGCTTCGTTCGCACCACCGTGAGCAGGACCCCAAAGTGCAGAGATACCAGCAGCGATACATGCATACGGGTTAGCACCAGTAGAACCAGCTAAACGTACAGTAGACGTAGACGCATTTTGTTCGTGGTCAGCATGAAGCGTGAAGATACGGTCCATTGCTTTCGCGAGAATTGGGTTTACTTTGTAATCACGGTCTGCTGGAGTAGCAAACATCATATGCAAGAAGTTTTCTGCATAGTTCAAATCATTACGTGGGTAAACAAATGGTTGACCTACAGTGTACTTGTAGCTCCAAGCTGCAAGAGTAGGTACTTTCGCGATTAAGCGAATCGCAGTGATTTCACGGTGGTTAACATCTTCAATGTCTAAACCATTGTGATAGAACGCAGAAAGCGCACCCACTACACCAACCATGATCGCCATAGGGTGAGCGTCACGACGGAAACCATTGAAGAAACGGCTTACTTGGTCGTGAACCATCGTGTGGTTACGTACTTTAGCGTCAAATTCAACTTTTTGCTCAGCAGTAGGAAGCTCGCCATTTAATAATAGGTAGCAAGTTTCTAAGTAGTCTGCTTTAGTTGCAAGTTGGTCAATTGGGTAACCACGGTGTAAAAGTACACCTTTGTTACCATCAATGAAGGTAATTTTTGATTCGCAAGCTGCTGTAGCCATAAAACCAGGATCAAAAGTAAAGTGACCTGCGGCCAACACATCCTTAACGTCGATTACATCTGGGCCCAATGTGCCGCTGTAAATTGGTAATTCAATTTCTTTGCCATCAAGCTGTAATACGGCTTTTTTGCCAGTTGCTTCAGACATTCAATAGATCTCCTGTCCTGGTGAATGTTTAATCTGACTCGTAGTACTAATCTTTTAATGCGCGAATCAGACGGATCAAAAATTTGCTAATAAGATTAGAGAGTACTGGATTTTTGTCAATTATACTTATGGATAAAAAACTGACGTCCACACAGAGGCTTAGTCAAATCATTCCTTAGAGATATGAGTAAAATCACAGCACCGACGCGCTATGATATGTCAAAATATTCTTGAGGTGCAGAAAAAAAATAGGGTCTTAGCTGAATTGTAAAAATTTATAAAAATTATGGGTATGGGTTTTTTGAACAAATGGTGTGAGTATTTTCTCCCGAAATTTATCTAATTTTCATAACTTACATATTTTTTTGTTCAAATTTTATTTCATTTGATTGAGAAAATTTGCATTTCATTCTAAGACCAAAGATGTGTTTGATTGATCAAAAAATGACTAATTAAATTTGAGAATCAGAACAAAAAATAGACTTTAAACGTCATTTTTTGCAATTTTTGTGTGATTTAAACCCATAAATTTTATAAGTGATGTGTATTTAATTGTGCCTAAGTCATTATTTAATCTGGTTATATCTGAAAAAAATCGCTCTAAATAAATAGTGAACATTTTGATAGGAAATGCAAGTCTTCCTATATAGAGGAAAGGATTATCAAATAGAGCGAATATTCTAAATATCTTTAGTCTAAACATGAGTGGCGTCATAGGGGGGATCTTTAGCTCTAAAACAAGTGGATAAGTCATATAAACCAATGGCATAGCATTGAATTTCAGCTAAATTATTGGTTTATATAGAATGTTTGGTGTTGTGAATGATTCTTATTTAAGTGTTTTTTGTTAAAAAACCAGCCTTTGATTGTTTGTATTTTGACTTCTTGCGTTTTATAATTCGGTGTCGTTTTAAGTTTAGGCATTTGCTTGCCTGACAATGCCAGCTTTCCTTCGAATTAATTCCAACAAACTCCGGATGGAGTTTTTACTTACAGGATGCCCGCTGTGAAAAGCAACAGACCTGTCAATTTGTCCATGGGTCAAGTTTTAGAAGTAAACTTAAAATCCCCTGTGGCTATTGCATCAATTTTACACCGTCTATCTGGTGTCATCGTATTTTTACTCGTACCGGTACTTTTATGGATTTTAGACAAATCATTGTCTTCTCCTGAAGGTTTTGCGCAAGTGCAAGCTATTTTCAATAGCTTCATTGTGCGATTTGTCGTATGGGTATTTGTAGCCGGCTTAATTTTCCACTTTATTGCGGGTGTTAAGCATTTACTTGCGGATCTTGGCGTTGCTGAAGAACTGCAAAGTGGACGTGTCGCAGCTACTATTTCATTGATCTTGTCTGCAATCGGTATCATTGCGGCATTTGTATGGATTGTTATCTAATGAAAAGTGCTACTGGTTTAACGGGTTCAGGTTCTCGTGATTGGTTTATCCAACGCGTAAGTGCTGTCGTATTAGCAGTTTACACTGTTGTTGTTTTAGGTTGGATCCTATGCAATGGCGGTTTCGGCTACGAACAGTGGTACGGCTTTATGATGACAGCTCCAATGAAGATCTTATCTTTATTAGCAGTCTTATCTCTTGTTGCACATGCATGGATTGGTATGTGGCAAGTATTCACAGATTATGTGACTACTCGTCAAATGGGTCCTTCAGCTTCAGGTTTACGCCTTGTACTGACTTCAGCAGTAATTATTGCTGTATTTGCATATGCGATCTGGGCAATCCAGATTTTTTGGGCGAATTGATAGGAATAGATCATGGGCGCTATAACCCCTAAAGAAGATTACACAAATATTCCACACGAAACTTTCGATGCTGTCATCGTGGGTGGTGGTGGTTCAGGTATGCGCGCGTCTTACCAACTTGCTCAAGCTGGTTTAAAAGTTGCGGTTCTGACTAAAGTATTCCCAACGCGTTCACACACAGTGGCTGCACAGGGCGGTATTGGTGCATCTCTTGGTAACATGCAAGAGGATAACTGGCACTACCACTTCTACGACACTGTTAAAGGTTCTGACTGGTTAGGTGACCAAGACGCGATCGAATTTATGACGCGTGAAGCACCACAAGTAGTTTATGAACTTGAACACTTGGGTATGCCATTTGACCGTAACGCAGATGGTACTATTTACCAACGTCCATTTGGTGGTCACTCTGCAAACTACGGTGAAAAAGCAGTTCCACGTGCTTGTGCTGCTGCTGACCGTACAGGTCATGCGCTTCTTCACACGCTTTATCAAAGCAACGTGAAAATGGGCACTCAATTCTTTGTTGAATGGATTGCACTTGACTTAATCCGTAACGAAGCGGGTGATGTCCTTGGTGTTACTGCATACGACCAAGAAACAGGTAAAATTGCGGTATTCCAAGCGAAAGCAACATTGTTCGCTACAGGTGGTGCGGGTCGTGTTTACCGTGCTTCTACTAACGCTTATATCAACACTGGTGACGGTCTTGGTATGGCGGCTCGTGCTGGTATTCCATTGCAAGATATGGAATTCTGGCAATTCCACCCTACAGGTGTTGCGGGCGCAGGCGTATTGTTGACAGAAGGTTGTCGTGGTGAAGGTGCAATCCTTCGTAACGATGCTGGTGAGCCGTTCATGGAGCGCTATGCACCGACTTTGAAAGACTTGGCACCACGTGACTTCGTATCACGCTCTATGGACCAAGAAATTAAAGAAGGTCGTGGTTGTGGTCCTAAGAAAGACTATATCTTGCTTGATATGACGCACTTGGGTGCTGAAACGATCATGAAGCGTCTTCCATCTGTATTTGAGATTGGTAAGAAATTCGCGAACGTTGACATCACTAAAGAGCCAATTCCTGTAGTACCAACAATCCATTACCAAATGGGTGGTATTCCTACGAATATCCATGGTCAAGTTGTTGTGCCTGAAAGTGTTGAAACTTCACCGCTTGAAGCGAACTACAACAAAGAGACTGATGTTTATTCTACCAATGCGGGTGAGCGTAACTTCACTAAGCCGGTAAAAGGTTTCTATGCAATTGGTGAGTGTTCTTGCGTATCTGTACATGGTGCAAACCGTTTAGGTACAAACTCATTGCTTGACTTGGTTGTATTTGGTAAAGCGGCTGGTGAACATATCATTGACTACGTGACTAAACATCACGGTGATGAATACCAACCACTTCCTACAACTGTACTTGAGCAAACTGTTGCGCGTATCCGTAAATTGGATGACTCGACTACAGGTGAAAATGCACAAGAAGTTGCTGATGCAATTCGTGACATCGTACAAGACCATGCTGGTGTATTCCGTACTCAAGCATTGCTTGACAAAGGTGTGAAAGAAATTCTTGATATTGAATCACGCGTTCGTAACATTCATTTGAAAGACAAATCTAAAGTATTCAACACTGCACGTATTGAAGCTTTAGAAGTTGAAAACTTGTATGAAGTGGCTAAAGCGACCTTAATTTCTGCTGCTGCGCGTAAAGAGTGCCGTGGTGCACATACGGTTGTAGATTTTGAAGAATCTCCAGATCATCCAGAATACCCATATGGTCGTCGTGATGATGAGTGGATGAAGCACACATTGTGGTTCTCTGCGGACAATCGTCTTGAGTACAAGCCAGTGCGTTACAAGCCGCTATCTGTAGCTGCTATTCCGCCTAAACCACGTACATTCTAATTAGGAGAAGTAAGATGAGTAGAGGTACTCGTACATTTAATATCTACCGCTACGATCCTGATAAGGATGCAGCACCGTACATGCAGACTTTTAAGCTTGAATTGACTGATAAGCACCGTATGTTGCTTGACGCGCTTCTTGCATTGAAAGTACAAGATGAAACTTTAACGTTCCGTCGTTCATGCCGTGAAGGTATTTGTGGTTCAGATGGTGTAAACATTAATGGTAAAAATGGTTTAGCGTGTCTTTGGAACCTAAACGATTTGCCAGATGTGATCACTGTTCGTCCGCTTCCTGGTCTTCCTGTTGTGAAAGACTTGGTTGTAGATATGAACCAGTTCTACGATCAGTACAACAAAATTCACCCATTCTTGATTAACAATCAACCTGCACCACCAAAAGAGCGTTTACAGTCTCCAGAAGAGCGTGAACACTTGGATGGTCTGTATGAATGTATTTTGTGTGCATGCTGTTCAACTTCATGCCCATCATTCTGGTGGAACCCAGACAAATTCTTGGGTCCATCTGCATTGTTAAACGCGTATCGTTTCATTATCGATTCACGTGATACAGCGACTCAAGATCGTTTGGCTCGTCTTGACGACCCATTCTCATTGTTCCGTTGTAAAGGGATCATGAACTGTGTATCTGTTTGTCCTAAGGGCTTAAACCCGACAAAAGCAATTGGTCACATCCGTAATATGCTTTTAGATATGGCTGGCTAATTGCTACATATTTAAGGGTTATAAAAAGCACACTTTAGGGTGTGCTTTTTTATTGCTGTTATTATTTGGGGGTAAACTTTGTATTTGCTGTTGATTGATGAAAGGCTAGGCGAAATTTGTGCAATTCATGTAAAAAGGAGCGGATTATTTGTGTTGTAAGTGCGCTAGTCACGTAGAATAAATGCTATTATTTAACGTTAGAAAAGGGCAGTTTGTAAGAAGATGCTCTTTTTTGCTATTTGTAAAACTGGAATTGGACTTTGGTCTAAATTAGATGTTTTTTAACGATGAAGCACCATAGTTTACATCATGAAATTCAATGTGTATTTCGCTGATTTATGAATGGTATGTGTCAAAAAAATCAATTGATCTAATGGGATCATGTTACGATTTGATACATCGTTATATTGAAAAAATGATGGTTATTTTATACACATTTTTTCATAAAAATTGAGAGCTTAATAGCTTGAAAGTGGTTTTAGAAAAGCTAAATCGAGAATTTATTTTTTCTAAAACGATTTTGCAAAAAATTGCTCGGTTTCGGTCGAGTATTTATGGATGAGTGATGATGCCATTGAGGGTGTTGTTGTTCATTTTACACATCAGGTTCATCCTAATGTGGTGATAACGCCCTGAGGCTAATGTCTGCTGGGGACTAATGTCATGTTACCAATTTGACATTATCAATCATGGGGTTGCTTAAAAGGCACCTGAAATATTTTTGCAATAGGAAATGGGTCCACAAATGCAAGAAGTTGCTGACGCTCTGCGTCTTGACACTGAACTTTCCGCTGATAGTGCAGCGTATATTGAAGAACTTTATGAGCAGTATTTGACGTCACCTGAATCAGTTGGAGCTGATTGGCGCACTTACTTCGATAAATTCCCGAAAGGTGATCAACCACACAGTAATGTACGTGAGCAATTCCTCTTATTAGGTCGCAATTCAAGTCGTGTTCAGGCCGTGGTTCAAAGCACAGTAAGTACTGAACATGAGCGTCGTCAAATTGGCGTATTACAACTTATTGCAGCGTACCGTAACCGTGGTCACCAGAAAGCGAAGCTTGATCCTTTAGGTTTGGCAAAACGTGAAATCGTTCCAGATCTTGATTTAGCTGCGCATGGCTTGACCCAATCAGATTTAGATACTGTATTTAATACAGGTAATTTGCTTATCGGTAAAGATGAAGCAACCTTAGGTGAAATGGTTCAAGCCATGGAAGCAACATATTGTGCTTCTATTGGTGCAGAATACATGCATATTGTTGACACCAAAGAAAAACGTTGGATTCAACAACGCCTTGAAGGGGCACGTGGTCAATTTAATTTCACTGTAGAGCAGAAGAAACACGTATTAGAGCGTTTGACTGCAGCAGAAGGTCTAGAAAAATTCCTTGGTAATAAATACGTCGGTGCAAAACGCTTCGGTGTTGAAGGTGGTGAATCTTTCATTCCAATGGTTGATGCTTTGATTCAACGTGCAGGTTCTGTAGGTTGTAAAGAAGTTGTCATTGGTATGCCACACCGTGGTCGTTTAAACCTTTTGGTTAACATCATGGGTAAAAACCCAGCAGAACTATTTGGTGAGTTTGAAGGTAAGAGCTTACATAAAAAAGGTTCTGGTGACGTTAAATACCACCAAGGTTTCTCTTCAAATGTAATGACTCCAGGTGGTGAAGTTCACTTGGCATTGGCATTTAACCCATCGCACTTAGAAATCGTTGGACCTGTAGTAGAAGGTTCTGTACGTGCACGTCAAGTGCGTCGTAAAGACATTGGCGGTGATGATGTATTACCCGTAATTGTTCATGGTGATGCTGCATTTTCAGGTCAAGGTGTAAACCAAGAAACCTTCCAAATGTCGCAAACACGTGGTTATACAGTAGGTGGTACGGTTCACATTGTTGTAAACAACCAAGTTGGTTTTACAACGTCTGACCCTCGTGATGCACGTTCTACAGAATACTGTACAGACATCGCGAAAATGATCCAAGCACCGATTTTCCATGTGAACGGTGATGATCCTGAATCAGTATTGTTTGTTGCTCAATTGGCGCATGACTTCCGTCATACGTTCCGTAAAGACGTTGTAATTGACATGTTCTGTTACCGTCGTCGTGGTCATAACGAAGCGGACGAGCCAGCTGCAACACAGCCGATGATGTATCAAGTCATCAATAAGAAAACGACTACACGTGCGTTATACGCAGACCAATTGGTTCAAGAAAACGTGTTGGATCGTGCTAAAGCGGATCAAATGGTCGAAGACTACCGTGCTGATTTAGAAGCAGGTAAACACGTTGCAAATGCATTAATCCTTGAGCCAAATACAAAAATGTTTGTGGATTGGACTCCATACTTGGGTCATGAATACACAGATATTTGGGATACTACGTTCTCTGAAGATCGCTTAAAAGAACTTGGTCACACCATGCGTCAGTTGCCTGAAGGCTTCGTGATGCAGCGTCAAGTCGCAAAAGTGATTGATGATCGCTTGAAAATGCAAACTGGTGAAATGCCATTGAACTGGGGCGCAGCTGAAACTTTAGCTTATGCGACTTTGTTGGATGAAGGCTATTTAGTTCGTTTAACCGGTGAAGACGTTGGTCGTGGTACATTCTCGCATCGTCATGCGAAATTACATAACCAAGTTGATGGTTCAACTTATATTCCACTTTGCCACATCAAAGAAAACCAACCGCGCGTTGCGGTTTATGATTCTTTATTGTCAGAAATGGCAGTATTGGCATTTGAATATGGTTATGCAACGACTTTGCCAAAGAGCTTGGTTATTTGGGAAGCTCAATTCGGTGACTTCGCAAACTGCGCACAGGTTGTAATTGACCAGTTCATCGCTTCAGGTGAGACCAAGTGGGAACGTGTTTGTGGTTTAACTATGTTGCTACCACACGGTTTTGAAGGTCAAGGTCCAGAGCATTCATCTGCACGTTTAGAACGTTTCTTACAGCTATGTGCTGAAGACAACATGCAAGTAATGACTCCAACTACACCTGCTCAGATTTTCCATGCTTTACGTCGTCAGGCAGTTCGCCCAATCCGTAAGCCAATGATCATCATGTCACCGAAGTCTTTACTTCGTCACAAACTTGCAACTTCAACTTTAAATGAACTTGCAACTGGCACATTCCAGACTGTGATTGATGAAGTTGATCAAATCAACAAAGCTGACGTAACGCGTCTTGTTCTTTGTGGTGGTAAAGTTTATTACGACCTATTAGAAAAACGTCGTGAGCAAGGTTTAAACAACGTTGCAATCGTTCGTATTGAACAATTGTATCCGTACCCAGAACAACGTATTGCTGAAGTATTGGCTTCTTATCCAAACCTTAAAGATGTAGTTTGGACTCAAGAAGAGCCTAAGAACCAAGGCGCTTGGTTATTCATTGCTCCTCGTTTATATGACGATGTAATGAAATCAGGTAAACAAGTACGTATCAGTTATGCAGGTCGTGAAGCTTCTGCTGCACCGGCTTGTGGTTCACCATATTTGCATGCAAAACAACAAGCTCAGCTGGTTAATGACGCTTTAGCGATCGTAGCTGAACAATCAGGAGATTCTAAATAATGGCAACCGAAATTAAAGCACCGGTATTCCCAGAGTCAGTTGCAGACGGTACGATTGCAACTTGGCACAAACAACCAGGTGAAGCAGTATCACGTGATGAAGTGATCTGTGACATTGAAACAGATAAAGTTGTTTTAGAAGTAGTTGCTCCTGCTGACGGTACAATCGTTGCAATCATTAAAAATGAAGGTGACACAGTTCTTTCTGCTGAAGTAATTGCTCAGTTTGAAGAAGGTGCGGTTTCTGGTGCTGCTGCAACTGAAGCGGTTCAAGGTGAAGCAAAAGTTGAACAAGCTGCTGCAAACACTCAAGCGGGTGCTGCACCAGTTGTAGAGCGTGCTCAACAAGTTCAGGACCAAGCTCCTGCAGTTCGTAAAGCATTAACTGAAACTGGTATTGCTGCTGCTGATGTTGCGGGTACTGGTCGCGGTGGTCGCATCACGAAAGAAGATGTTGCAAACCATCAAACTAAACCAGCTGCTGCAGCTGCGCCATTAAGCGTTGCAGTCGGTGAGCGTATTGAGAAACGTGTTCCAATGACACGTCTTCGTAAGCGCGTTGCTGAACGTTTACTTGCCGCGACTCAAGAAACTGCAATGTTGACGACGTTCAACGAAGTGAACATGAAGCCAATCATGGAAATGCGTGCGCAATATAAAGACGCATTCGAGAAGCGTCACGGTGCGCGTCTTGGCTTTATGTCTTTCTTTGTTAAAGCAGCAACTGAAGCACTTAAACGCTACCCAGCGGTTAACGCATCAATTGATGGCGACGACATCGTTTATCATGGTTACTATGACATCGGTGTAGCAGTATCTTCTGACCGCGGTCTAGTGGTTCCTGTATTACGTGATACTGACCGTATGAACTACGCTGAAGTTGAAAACGGTATCCGTGACTATGCCTACAAAGCTCGTGATGGCAAATTAGGTATCGAAGACATGACTGGTGGTACGTTCACCATTACTAACGGTGGTACTTTCGGTTCATTGCTTTCTACGCCAATTTTGAACACACCACAAACTGCAATTTTAGGCATGCACAAAATCCAAGAGCGTCCTATGGCAGTGAATGGTCAAGTAGAAATCTTGCCAATGATGTATTTAGCGCTTTCTTATGACCACCGTTTAATCGATGGTAAAGAAGCTGTAGGTTTCTTAGTAACAATCAAAGAATTGTTAGAAGAACCAGCTAAATTGATCCTTGACCTTTAATCGATAGAATAAAAAAAACAGGCTTAGAGCGATCCTCTAAGCCTGTATTTGGAGATAAACATGTCTCAACAATTTGATCTTGTTGTAATTGGCGGTGGCCCAGGTGGCTATGAAGCAGCGATTCGTGCAGCGCAATTAGGTTTTAAAGTTGCTTGTATCGAAAAACGTATTCACAAAGGCAAACCATCTTTAGGTGGTACTTGCTTAAACGTGGGTTGTATTCCTTCAAAAGCTTTACTTGATTCTTCTCACCGCTACGAAGATACAGTTCATCATTTAGATGATCACGGTATTACAACAAGTGAAGTGAAGTTTGACTTGGCTAAAATGCTTGACCGTAAGGATAAAATCGTCAACCAATTAACTATGGGTGTCGATGGCCTTCTTAAAGGTAATGGTATCGAATGGTTAAAAGGTACGGGTAAATTACTTGCTGGTAAAAAAGTTGAGTTTGTTTCTCATGAAGGTGAAACTCAAATTTTAGAGCCAAAATATGTGATTCTTGCATCTGGTTCTGTGCCTGTAAATATTCCTGTAGCTCCTGTTGATCAAGACATTATTGTTGATTCAACTGGTGCTTTAGAATTCCAAGAAGTTCCTAAGCGTTTAGGTGTTATTGGTGCTGGCGTAATTGGTTTAGAGCTTGGTTCAGTATGGCGTCGTCTAGGTGCTGAAGTTGTTGTATTTGAAGCAATGGATGCATTCTTACCAATGGCTGATAAAGCATTGGCGAAAGATTACCAAAAAGTATTAACTAAACAAGGTTTAGACATCCGTGTTGGTGCGAAAGTAGCTGGTACTGAAGTTAACGGTCGTGAAGTGACAGTTAAGTACACGCAAGGTGGCGAAGACAAGACTCAAACTTTCGATAAATTAATCGTTTGTGTTGGTCGTCGTGCTTATGCAGAAGGTTTATTGGCTGATGATTCAGGTATTAAACTCACTGAACGTGGTTTAGTTGAAGTGAACGATTGGTGTGCAACTTCTGTTGAAGGTGTATATGCAATTGGTGACTTAGTGCGTGGTCCAATGCTTGCACATAAAGCAATGGAAGAAGGCGTAATGGCTGTTGAACGTATTCACGGTCATGCTGCACAAGTCAACTATGACACAATCATTTCTGTAATCTATACACACCCTGAAGCGGCGTGGGTAGGTTTAACGGAAGAGCAAGCCAAAGAAAAAGGTCATGAAGTGAAAACTGGTCAATTCGGTTTCGCTGCAAATGGTCGTGCAATGGCTGCTGGTGAAAATGCTGGTTTCGTGAAGTTCGTTGCGGATGCAAAAACTGACCGCTTATTGGGTATGCATGTGATTGGACCTGCTGCGTCTGATATCGTGCATCAAGGTATGATTGCACTTGAATTTGTATCAAGTGTTGAAGATCTTCAATTGATGACATTTGGTCACCCAACTTTCTCTGAAGTTGTACATGAAGCTGCCTTGGCCGTTGATGGTCGAGCGATTCACGCAATTCAGCGTAAGCGTAAGTAAGATCAAAAAAGAGCGGTTTAAACCGCTCTTTTTTACTTTTAAAGGTTGTTTTTAGCGGAACAATCTACTACAAATAAGAAAGAAAAATTGAAATAAGGACTAATACCAAGAAGACGTAAGTCCGAGGATTAGTCAGTCCATAACAAAGCGAAAAAGTAGTAAAAGGTTAGTCAATGAATCTACATGAGTATCAAGCCAAAGCGTTATTAAAAAAATATGGTATGCCTGTTCAAGAAGGTGTATTGGCAACCAACGCAGAAGAAGCAGTGAAAGCCTTCGAGCAGCTTGGTGGCAAGTTTGCGGTCATGAAAGCACAAGTTCATGCGGGTGGTCGCGGTAAAGCGGGCGGCGTGAAGGTGGTGAAGTCCAGTATTGAAGCAGCGGACTATGCCAATCATATTATCGGTACTCGTTTAGTCACTTATCAGACAGATGCAAGTGGACAGCCTGTTAACAGCGTACTTGTCTGTGAAGATGTTTATCCTGTAGAACGTGAATTATATTTGGGCGCAGTGGTAGACCGTTCAAGCCGACGTGTGACTTTCATGGCATCAACTGAAGGTGGTGTTGAAATTGAGAAAGTCGCAGAAGAAACACCTGAGAAAATTATTAGAGTTGAAGTAGATCCATTGGTGGGTTTACAACCGTTTCAGGCACGTGAAGTAGCTTTTGCCCTAAAACTTAAGGATGCTCAGGTCACGCAATTCGTCAAAATTATGACTGCGGCTTATCAAGCCTTTGTTGAAAATGACTTTGCTTTATTTGAAATTAACCCATTATCCGTACGTGAAAATGGCGAAATTTTATGTGTCGATGCTAAAGTAGGCATTGATTCAAATGCCTTATATCGTTTACCTGAAGTTTTAGCTTTACGTGATAAATCTCAAGAAAATGAACGTGAACTTAAAGCCTCTGAGTTCGATCTGAACTATGTGGCTTTAGAAGGTAACATTGGCTGTATGGTGAATGGTGCTGGTTTAGCCATGGCAACCATGGACATCATTAAACTCTACGGTGGACAACCTGCAAACTTCTTGGATGTGGGTGGTGGTGCAACCAAAGAGCGTGTAATTGAAGCGTTTAAACTAATTTTGGCAGATACCTCGGTTCAGGGCGTATTGATTAATATTTTTGGTGGAATTGTTCGTTGTGACATGATTGCAGAAGCAATTATTGCTGCGGTACAGGAAGTTCATGTAGAGGTTCCTGTTGTGGTTCGTTTAGAAGGAAATAATGCCGAGTTAGGGGCAAAAATTCTGGATGAATCAGGTTTGAAATTAACTTCTGCAAATGGTCTGGCTGATGCTGCAGAAAAAATTGTTGCCGCAGTAAAAGCATAAGGAGTTCCACAATGAGCGTATTAATTAATAAAAACACAAAAGTATTGGTACAAGGTTTTACGGGTAAAAATGGTACTTTCCATTCTGCTCAAGCGCTAGATTACGGCACCAAAGTGGTGGGTGGTGTAACACCAGGTAAAGGTGGAACCACACATTTGGATTTACCTGTATTTAATACCATGAAAGACGCAGTGCGTGAAACTCAAGCAGATGCCTCTGTGATTTATGTACCTGCACCTTATGTATTGGATTCAATTGTTGAGGCTGTGGATTCAGGCGTTGGACTGATTGTCGTGATTACGGAAGGTGTACCTACACTGGATATGTTGAAAGCCAAACGCTATTTAGAAACCAATGGCAATGGTACGCGTTTGGTGGGTCCAAACTGTCCGGGGGTGATTACCCCTGGTGAATGTAAAATTGGGATTATGCCAGGTCATATTCATAAACCTGGTCGTATCGGCATTATTTCACGTTCAGGGACGTTAACTTACGAAGCGGTTGCACAGACCACTAAACTTGGACTGGGACAATCGACTTGTATTGGTATTGGTGGTGACCCAATTCCGGGTATGAACCAAATTGATGCATTAAAACTGTTCCAAGATGACCCAGATACCGATGCGATCATTATGATTGGTGAAATTGGGGGCACGGCAGAAGAAGAAGCCGCTGAATATATACAGTCTAACGTGTCAAAACCTGTTGTCGGTTATATCGCTGGTGTGACAGCCCCAAAAGGTAAGCGTATGGGACACGCTGGTGCAATTATTTCGGGTGGTAAAGGCACTGCCGAAGAAAAATTTGCAGCCTTTGAGCGTGCGGGAATGGCTTATACCCGTAGTCCAGCAGAATTAGGTGCGACGATGTTACAAGTTTTAAAAGCGCAGGGTTTAGCTTAAGTCATTGAATTCGCGAGATCTCAAGCGTATGTTGCTCCTGCAGCATACGTTTTTTTATGTTTAAAAGTTACATTTGGTATACAAATTGCACTACACGGGTATTAGTGTTAACAGTGTCCTCATACGATGCAAGCGGTAAATTGGAATCAATTTAGTGAAGAGTTTAGTCGCAATCTTCAGAAGGTTATCCCATTTGAAGGTTTGGTGGCGTTTAATATCGATTCAGAAACAACGGCAAGTCAATATTTATTTAAAGGCATTAGTAATCAAGCAGTCGATGAATATTTGGGTTATAAACAGCACCATGACCCTGTACATTTTCGGCATAGCTATCAGAAAAAAGACATTAAGTTAAGTGTTTTACAGCAAGCAACATCTAATCCTGAATATGAAGACTTTAGGAAGAAGTGGAATATTCAAGACACAGTCGAATTGTTTTTCCGCCAGAATGGTATACCTGTACGGGGGATGAGCTTAGTACGTTCTTCGGAGAATACAGCTTTTTCACAACATGAATTGAGAATGATCGAGTCATTTTATGATTTAACAGCATGCTGTTTTAATCAAATTTATGATGTTTCTAGCCATCAGGTCAGTGTTTTTAATGAAGGATTAACAGAATCCTTAACTCGACAAGAATCCAAAGTCCTTAATTTATTATGCAAAGGCTTAAATAATCAGGCACTGGCTGATGAAATGCATTGCGGGCTCTCTACCATTAAAACTCATTTGCAACACATCTATCAAAAGGCTCAGGTTAAAAGCCGTCAGGAATTAATGAGCAGAGTGTTATGTGGTCTTCAACTTTGAGGCAAAATGCGGAATTTGACTTCGATTTTAAAAATCATCCTTTGGGATGATTTTTTTACTTAGGGAACAGCGTAATTTTTCAGCATAGAAAAAAGTTGGAAAGGTTAAGGAAATCCTAGATGAAAACATTACATTCACACATGCTGAAAAAGTATCTTAAACAAATGTCGAATGTTATTGGTGTAATGGCGATTGGCGCATGTGCAACTCAGGCAATGGCACATGGTGAAGCTGCGAAAATGTTACCGTTACAGCAAGCGATGCAATCAGTTGGCGCAACGGTACAACAAGATCAGTATGCAAATGTATATACAATCAGCAAAAACTCAACCTTAGCGCGTGCTAAACCGAATTCAACCACGATTATGGTGAATGGGAAGCCATTAAAAGTTTCAGCACCGATCGTAATCAAAGATGGTCAGGCAATGGCATCTGAAACGTTGGCGAATGAAATTTTCCAGTCTGGACTAGATCAAACATTCCAAGTTGAAACGGTAAAGCATCCGTTAAATACTTTAACAACAGAAGAAATTCAGATTGTAAATAAAGTTATTCAGGCTGATCAACGCGCACCGAAAATATTGCGTTTTAGCCGTATACGTTTACAAGAGCCTGAAAAAAATGCGGTTTGGGACAGTGTACTGAATCATACTGAATACAAAGGTCCACGTTTAGCCGAATTCAGTTTATTGCAAAATGACAATATTATTGAAGGTGTGGTTGATTTAAAGACACAAAAATTAACTACTTGGAAAGTATTGCCCGCAACCCATGGCATGGTGTTGATTGATGACTTTATGATGGTCCAAGAGATTATTAAAGAAAGTCCTGAGTTCAAAGCTGCATTAGCAAAACGCGGTGTTACTGATGTCACTAAAGTTATGGCAACACCACTAACAGTGGGCTATTTTGGTGGTGAGGATGGTTTAAACAAAGAACTTAGTCTACTGAAAATTGTCAGCTATCTTGATGTAGGTGATGGTAACTACTGGGCGCATCCAATTGAAAACTTAGTCGCTATTGTCGATTTAGAAAAAAAGAAAATCGTTAAAATTGAAGAAGGTGCCATTGTTCCAGTACCAATGACTCCACGTCCTTATGATGGTCGTGACAAGAAATTAGAAAAACGTAAGCCACTTAATATCGTAGAGCCAGAAGGTAAAAATTACAGCATTTCAGGTCAGTATATCCATTGGGGTAACTGGTGCTTCCATGTTGGTATAGATTCACGTGTAGGCTTACAAGTAGGTACAGTCACGTTTAAAGACAAAGGTGTAAAACGTAAAGTCATGTATCAAGGTAATCTTGGTGGCATGGTCGTTCCTTATGGTGATCCAGATATGGGTTGGTACTTCAAGTCGTACCTCGATTCTGGCGAATATGGTATGGGTACACTAACCTCATCGCTTGAGCGTGGTACAGATGTTCCTGAGAACGCAGTATTGCTTGATGCAGTCATTGCTGATTACGAAGGTAAACCAATGACAATTCCAAACGCGATTGCTGTATTTGAACGTTATGCAGGACCTGAGTTTAAGCATCAGGAATTCGGACAAAGTAATGTGAGTGCTGAGCGAAGAGAATTGGTTGTTCGCTGGGTTAGTACAGTTGGTAACTATGACTACATGTTTGACTGGGTCTTCTCAGACAATGGCACCATGGGTATTAATGCGGGTGCAACAGGGATTGAAGCGGTTAAAGGCGTAAAAGCAAAGACCATGCATGATGCAACAGCAAAAGAAGATACCCGTTACGGTACTTTAATTGACCACAATATTGTGGGAACAACCCATCAGCATATTTATAACTTCCGCCTAGATTTAGATGTTGATGGTGCAAATAATACGCTCACTCATATGAACCCTGTTGTGAATGCAAACAAAAAAGGCGTGCGTAAGAGTGCGATGGAAATCGAAAAGCATGTTGTAAGCAAAGAACAAGATGCCGCTGAGAAATTTAATCCATCAACTATTCGTTTAATTAGTAACTATTCGAAAGAAAACAAAGTGGGCAACCCTGTTTCTTACCAGCTGATTCCATTTGCTGGCGGTACACACCCAATTGCCAAAGGTGCAAACTTTAGCCAAGATGAATGGTTATTCAAGCGCTTAAACTTCATGGATAAACAAATTTGGGTAACAAAATATAATCCAACTGAACTCTATCCAGAGGGTGCGTATCCAAACCGTTCTGACAAAGATACAGGTTTAGGAGAATTTGTTAAAAACAACGACAACATTGATAACAAAGATTTGGTCGTGTGGTTAACCACAGGTACAACCCACGTGGCGCGTGCAGAAGAATGGCCAATCATGCCAACCGAGTGGGTAAATGTACTGCTTAAACCGTGGAACTTCTTCGATGAAACGCCAACATTAAATCTAAACACACCTAAAGACACTTCGACACATCAACATTAATGCTGGGATAGCAATCAAACATGCCATATCAAGAACTTGATATGGCATTTCTAAGGATTTCGGAGAAAATATGTTTAAACCATTTGTTCAGAAGTTGCTTACTGCATCTCTATTCGTTTGTTCTGCATCAGCATTTGCAGCCGATGCCAACGAAACAGCAGCACCTGTGATTAGCGTTACCGGCTCCATGACCATGGCAACGGATTATCGCTTTCGGGGGATGTCAATGTCGAATAATGATCCTGCTGTTCAAGGTGCTTTAAACTTTGTACATAAATCTGGGGCGTACTTAAGTCTGTGGGCATCGAATGCAGATGTGGGTGCAGGTGGAAATGTCGAAGCTGATTTTTTTGTGGGTTATATTTTACCGATCACAGAAAAATCATTCTTAGATTTTAATTATGCGGATGTAAATTATCCGGGCACGATCAAAGAATATCACACCGACTTTAGTGAGTTTGGCGTGAACTATAACCATAGTGATTTAGTGACTGCAGGCGATTATTTCACAGCGGGTGTGTTCTATTCACCTGAATTTGCCTTCAAATCAGGGCAAGAGCTCTATCTGAATACAACCTACAAGTTTCCAATTTACAACTCAATCAAGCTCATTTCTGGATTAGGTTATACCAAAATGGAAGACAATGAACTGTTTGCCACTGCTTTTGGTGGGGATGGTCGACAAGATGACTATTTTGATTACAAAATTGGTTTTGGGGCTGAGGTCTTGGGCTTAAATTCAGAATTGTTATGGATTGATAATAATATTGATAGCGATGCCAAGATCATGAAAGGCAGTCTGGTATTTTCTGTCGCAAAACAGTTCTAAATCTAAAGTAGCTAAAGCTATTTTAGGATGATCCAAGGAAAGGGCTTCATGATAATGAAGCCCTTTTTTAATGACGTGATGAAGCATGGAAACAGTTAGTGATTTCTGAGCTGCTATGTATGAAGTCATATTTCAGCATGTTATAGTGAATATTAAAATTATGCTGTGAAGACATAGTGTTACAGATGCTCAGCTCAATTCAATTATATGCTTGTCGCTGCTTTTTCTTGTTGTTGCTGTTTATTAATACGTGCTATGCAGAAAATGAAGACGTGCATATGAACGAATTTATTGGGGATAATATTTTTCATTATTATCAGAAGCTTGCGGAACAACATGACGAAGAAGAAAAAGACTATACCGTACTGAATAATGATTTCTATGAAAATGAATATATTCGGGTATTTAACTATACTGCCTATAATTCGGATAATTTTAGCAATAAATTAGGGACAGGAGAGTTCAATAGTGCTGACTTGGATGCCCTCAGTATTTCCATTGGCTATGGCATTGAAATAAAACTGAATAAACGTAATAAAATGGGGTATGAATATCTTTCCAATTTTCCATATGATCGTGGGCAGTTAATCCGTTTATATTGGGTACGTTTATTATAATTTTGAACAGAAAGAAGGTCTCTCGATGCTTTAAACCAGAAGATCTTGAATAATAATTTTCTTCATACGGGTCAGTGCCGATAACGCATGCGGTCTTCCTTTTAAAATAGCACTGATATTTTCAGGGACGATTTGCCAACTAATACCAAATACATCTTTGCACCAACCACACCAGCTTTCCGAACCGTGTTCAGTAAAATAATTCCAGTAATAGTCAATTTCTTGCTGGGTTTTGCATGGAATTACAAAGGAAACAGCTTCATTAAAATCAAAAATATGCTTTTCAGGACTATCCTTCGCGATCAATTGCAAATGGTTTATGCTGAAACTACAGTCTTGGATTTGTCCTTTAAGTTCATCTGAGGCATAGCGAGTCAGTTGATGGCGCTGAAACTGGGGAAAAATCTTTTGATAATATTGCAGGGCTTGTGAACACTGATTTTGATGAATACCGCAAAAGAGTAAATTGGGGATAATTTTTTGTTGTTGCATTTGATTGGCAGAACTTAGTTGTAATTGCCATGAATAGCCATATTGATCTTGTACCCAGCCATAGTATGCATTCCATGCATAATGTCCAAGTGCCATAAGACTCGTACCACCAATCATTAATTTCTGCCATAGGGCAGTAATTTCTTGACGGCTTTCACAAACAACAGTGAAGGAAATTGCGGGATTAGGCAAAAAATAGGGACCGCCATTAATGCCAATAAATAATTGATTAGCAAGGGATGCTTTTACCACAGTCGCATTCTGTTCAAGAATTTGGCTATTGGGGAATACGGAGCAATAAAACTCCAACGCTTCTAACGCTTGATTATCAAACCACAAAGCAGGATAGATCGTAAGATGCATGCACGGTCCTTGTGTTAAGAGTTTATATGCTTGAATACTAACTGAATATATCAGATTAATTTGTAATATTTTTACAGAAAAAAGCGCAACAGATGTTGCGCTTTCTTTTATCTTTGGAGAATTAAACTTTGCTTTGAGGCTTTAACTGCTGTGTTAAACCATTGATGTCGCCACCTTGCAGTCCAAGTTCACTCATTAAGCTGTCAATTAAGGGAGCTTGAGAGCGATAACGCAGCGCACTGTTCACCACTTGATCCGAAAGTGAAGCCGTAGCATGTTCGCTACCAGTATCAGTGCCATGAGGATGGGCAATATGACCTAAGCCATTCACTTGTAAGATCTTGATGTCATCAATGCTCTCCATTGGTTTAACACTTTCACGAATGATCTCAGGCAAATATTTAAGCAGGGCAAGACGAATTTGCATTTCAACTTGTTCGCTCGACAGGGTGTTATTGGCTTCATGGACTGCACGTGTGCCTTCAGCATCAACTTGATACTGTTTTTCCATCGCTTGTGCCAAGAGTACTTTTGCATCAGCTTCACCCTTGGCTTTTAAGCGGGCTTTTTCAGCTTCAGCTTCGGCTGAAATTCGAATTGCCTCGGCTTCATCCACAGCGGCTTTTTTACCTGCTTCTGCCGCAACAGTAATAGCAATCGCATCTTTTTCCGCAGCTTGTTTTGCGGCTACCAGTTCAACAGCTTTTTCACGTTCAGCGCGTTGTGTTTCGCGTACAGTTAAGACTTCTTCTTCTGCTTTCACCGCTTGAGCACGTGCCTGATCGGCTTGCGCTTTAGCTTCAGATTCTGCCCGTGATTTTTCAGCAATGGCAATCGCACGGTCTTGCTCTGCCAGTTCAATCGTTTTCTTTTGTTCGACTTGGGCTTTTTGAATGAGCTGAGCCTTTTGAATATTTTCATTTTCGACATCACGTGCAGACGCAATACGTTTCAATTCAACTTCACGTTCTGCAGCAATTCGTGCTTCTTCTGCCTCACGCTTTTTACCAGCTTCTTGAGCTGCAATTTCTGCAAGTTGTTCTGCACGACGTACTGCAATTTCGCGTTCTTGCTGTAATTTGGCATATTCTTCTTCACGTAGAATTTGTAAACGTGCTTGTTCAGCTTCTAGGTTTTTGGTTTTGATAGCCAGATCAGCATCTTGCTCAATCACATTACGTTTTTTACGTCGGTCTTCAATGGTTTCTGTGAGTTTGGTCAGACCTTCTGCATCAAAAGCATTTTGCGGATTAAAATATTTAAAACTGGTTTGGTCTAAGCCAGTCAATGAGACGGTCTCTAGTTCTAGTCCATTTTTGAATAAATCTTCAGAGACAACCTGTTGAACCTTTTGCACGAAGTCTACACGTTTTTCATGCAGTTCTTCCATCGCCATTTCTGCCGCCACAGCCCTGAGAGAGTCCACAAATTTACCTTCAACCAAACTTTTTAACTCATTTGGCGACATGGTTTTTTTACCTAAAGTCTGTGCTGCCGTTGCAATTGATTCCGCAGTGGGTTTGACACGTACATAGAATTCAGCCATGACATCGACCCGCATGCGATCACGGGTAATTAAAGCTTGGTCTTCAGCACGCACCACTTCAAGACGTAGGGTATTCATATTTACAGGAATAATTTCATGTAATACGGGAAGAACAATCGCACCACCGTTAAGGATGACCTTTTCACCGCCAAAACCAGTACGGACAAATGAAATTTCTTTACTGGAACGTTGGTACAAACGGGCGACAATAAAGCCAATCACGATGATGGCGACAAAAATAATGCCAGTAATGACTAACATATTGATAATATTTGGATTTAACATGGAATACTCAAAGTTAAAGTGTTATTAAGTTTCTGCACGAATGGCTTGAAAGCCAATTTTAGTTTTTTGGGTCAAAATGACTTGTTGACCCTGTTTAAAGGACTCATCCTGTTCGGGTTCGACCAAAACATAATGAATCTGTCCAAATTGATCTTTGACTTTGGCTTGAGCTGGAGAATGGGGTTTGGCAATTCCTAGCACAATAATGGCTGTTCGTCCCACCAGTTCTTCACTAAAAATGGCAGTGCTCTCATCTTGGGGTAAAACCCTAGAGACAATTTTGGCAGTGAAGCGGACCAGCGGCATGCATAAAAAAAAGCTGGCTGGTGCTAGAATCCATGCGCTCCAGTAAGATCCAGTAAATATGTGCGCGAGACTTTGTAAAAAAAGTCCGAACAGCCCAAAAATGGTCAGGAAAATAATGAACCAAATTAACAATGGAACACGACCAAGATATAACCAGTCTAGAGTTTGTAACAGCCAACCAGCTTCAGTATCAATATCGATTTCGGGAGAGGTCAGATCTGCAGGTAAAAGTTGATCGAGAATGCCCTGAGTTCCGCCTCCAAATAGGAGTAAAGTCAGTTCAAAAAAGGCAAAGAGAAACAGCAGGCATATGGAAATGCTAAAAACCAGATTTGACGGGTGCGTCACAAGTTCCCACATGTTCGAATTCTCATTTTTTTAAGTTATAAATAACAAATAAAGTACAAATTTATTCTTTATTGATTAAGATAGCATCTAAATGAGAATAAGTCTAAAAAACTTTGAGACAAAAAAATACGCAACGATTGGGGTGATCATTGCGTAGAACAACGAATCTGTTTGCACAGTTCGGTTAAGGAGAAATGTTATAAGTTTAGATGATCTAAACTATGAAGTTAGCATAATTGGAAATATGCCTACATTCATGAGCAATCACGTTATTAACTGTTAAATCACGTTAAGAGTTGGAGAGTATTGTGAGGAAGCTGGATAATTTTTATTCTATAAAATTAAAGGCCTTATAAAAGACCTTTAATTTATTGATATTTGGAAAATGTTTAGAAGTGGAAAACGCCTAAACCTGATTTCACTTCATCCAATGTTTGTTGGGTGATGTCGCGGCATTTATCTGTACCGGCTTTCAGAATATCCATGATGTAGTCAGGATCTTTTGCAAGTTCGATACGACGTTCACGAATCGGTCCGATGAGTTCTTTCAATACACCTTCCAAACGTTTTTTCACTGTACCGTCGCCTAAACCACCACGACGATAATGTGCTTTCAGTTCTTCAACTTCTTCTTTGTTTGGATCAAATGCATCTAGGTAGGTAAATACGATATTGCCTTCAACTTGACCTGGGTCTTCAATACGTAAGTGATTCGGATCAGTGTACATCGCGTTGACGGCTTTTTTAATGTCTTTATCACTTGCATCCAGCACAATGGTATTGCCCAATGATTTCGACATTTTCGCTTTGCCATCAAAGCCCGGTAAACGGCTCATATTAGAAAGCAGTGCTTTACATTCTGGTAAAAGGTCTTGACCAATTTGACGGTTAATACGACGAACAATCTCATTGGTTTGTTCAATCATTGGAATTTGGTCTTCACCCACTGGAACTACAGTTGCTTTAAATGCAGTAATGTCAGCCGCTTGAGCTACTGGGTAGCACAGAAATCCTGCTGGAATATCACGTTCAAAACCACGCATCTGAATTTCAGCTTTGATGGTTGGGTTACGTTCTAAACGAGAAACGGTCACAAAGTTGAGATACAACATGGTCAGTTCATTTAATGCAGGTAAGCAAGATTGAACACAAATGGTTGTTTTAGTTGGATCAATACCCACAGCTAAGTAATCAGTTGCAACTTCAATAATATTACGGCGCACTTTTTCAAAATTGTCGGCATTGTCAGTTAATGCTTGTGCATCTGCCAATAAAAGATGTTGATGATGTGAATCTTGTAAACCCACACGCGAACGTAAAGAACCAACAAAATGACCTAAGTGAAGTTGCCCTGTAGGACGGTCGCCAGTCAAGATCACTGGACGATTATCTTGATTACTCATTTTCTTTTCCAAAAAGTAGTGTTTTACTACATCTGCAGTCAATTAATGGGCTACATTGTACGGCATAATTTTTTTTAATGTCAGTCAGAAAAAAATAGAAGTCAAAAAAAATTAAATCAGGACATAAATCAACAAGCAAATACAGTTTTTTTCTCAAGATCACATTAAAATAAAGCAAATTACTTAGGATAAATATAATGGCGAGTAGCTTATTAATATTATTAGATGATATTGCGACGGTATTAGATGACGTTGCTGTTATGAGTAAAGTTGCTGCCAAAAAAACAGCAGGTGTATTAGGGGATGATTTGGCACTGAATGCACAACAGGTCAGTGGTTTACGCGCTGAACGTGAATTACCTGTGGTCTGGAGTGTAGCTAAAGGTTCTTTTATAAATAAATTGATTTTGGTGCCATTAGCTTTGCTGATTAGTGTGGTTGCACCATGGTTGATTAACCCTTTATTGGTGATTGGTGGTTTATTCTTATGTTACGAGGGTGTGGAGAAAGTTTTACACAGTCTGCAACATCGTAAGGCGACCAATGAAAAAGAAGCTGAAGAAGAATTACATGCGATCGAAACTGATTTAGTCACTTATGAAAAAGAAAAAATTAAAGGGGCAGTACGGACTGACTTTATTCTTTCTGCTGAAATTGTAGTGATTTCATTGGGTACAGTTGCGACTGCGACCTTTATCAGTAAATTAACGGTACTCAGTATCATCGCCATTGTAATGACCATTGGGGTGTATGGATTTGTCGCGTTAATTGTCAAAATTGATGATATTGGACTGTATCTTACCCAACAAAGTACTAATCTCAAGAAAAGCATTGGCCGATTCTTATTGGCATTTGCACCCAAGCTCATGAAGACCTTAACCGTAGTTGGAACGATTGCCATGTTCTTGGTTGGAGGCGGGATTATCAATCACGCTGTACCTTTAATTCATCATTTTACTGAAGAGACGGTTGATCATATAGAACTGATCCCAAATTTTGGCAGTATTGTGGGTGCATTAACTCCAACACTCATTAATTTAATGATTGGTATTGCTGCGGGTTTAGCCGTCATTCTTGTATTGACTGTGTTTAAAAAGATTTGGCCGAATTCAAAACAGGCTTAATCTATAGCGATCCACTTCATAAAAATAAGGAATACGGCTATGCAATGGAAAGGTCGTCGCGTCAGTAGCAATATTGAAGACCGCCGTGGTGGCGGTGCCCGTAAAGTAGGGGGTATCAGTATTTTAGGGCTGGTCGTTGCCTTTGTTGCATGGAAATTTTTTGGCGTAGATCCACAACAAGCATATCAAGCTACCCAGCAAGTGACCCAGCAGGCTTCAGTCGGTGCGGAAAACCAAGGGTTGGATAATCCGACGCCTGAGCAACAGGAAGCTATGGAGTTTGTGGGTACAGTGTTGGCGGATACCGAAGACACGTGGAATATGGTGTTTCAGCAACAGTTGAATCAGCAATATACACCAGCAAAACTGGTGATGTTTACAGGTGCGGTCAATTCTGGCTGTGGCGCGGCACAGGCTGCGATGGGACCCTTTTATTGTCCAATCGATCAGAAAGTTTATATCGATACCACTTTCTTTAAAGATATGCGTCAGCAAATGGGGATTAGTGGTGAGCAAAACCCGACTGAATTAACTCGTCAAGACCAAGCTGGAGATTTTGCTCAGGCCTATGTGGTTGCACATGAGGTTGGGCATCATATACAAAACTTATTGGGAATTTCTGAACAAATTCATAAGGCTCGCACACAAACTTCACGGGCTGAAGCAAATCAACTTTCGGTTCGTCAGGAGTTACAAGCTGATTGTTTAGCAGGCATTTGGGCTTATCATAATCAACAACGGACCCAGTTTTTACAACAAGGGGATGTTGAAGAAGCCATGGATGCTGCGCAAAAAATTGGCGATGATTATCTGCAAAAACAGGCAACCGGTCAGGTGGTTCCAGATAGTTTTACTCATGGTTCGAGCCAGCAAAGAATGAAATGGTTCCAAGCAGGGCTTAAATCTGGAAATTTAAAGGATTGCGATACCTTTAATCAGCCGATTTAAGGGTGAGCTCAAATCCAAAGGCGTAAATTCAATTACGCCTTTTTTAATTTATAAATCCTATTCAGTTTGACCTTTGAATTCATCCGAAAGAGCAAGAGGTATTTTTTTTCTGGCTTAGCATTTGTTCATAATAATACGATCATTTATTTTCTTACTTAATTGTCGATGTCAAAGAGAAGACAGGGCTGTATTTTGTTAAAAATTATACCTTGTATTCAGCCAGATGCAATTTCACGGTGAGTCTGGAATTGTAGGTTACCCATTTGCTCACAACGCTATTATTGAATGATGTGTAGTGAATTAAACTGAGATTAGAGCGATCGCAGATACCTTAAAGGGGTGTTTATTACTGCTTATGGTGAAATAATAAGGTATCAATTTAGGAAAAAAAGACATTTATTAGGTTGATTTTAATACCTTTTGGGTATGATTGTGGGTGAAAAAAATCACTAGGTTCATCACTTGATATTGAAATAGTGAATTGTAATTCATTATTTTTAAATAATTATTCAATACTTATGTAGAAAAGACAAAGAGTTAGAGCAAATTTAATGCTGAACGGAATGGTAATTTGTATAAATATCAAAAAAATAGACTTAGACTAAAGCATATATAGTCGTTTTCAGACTTATCTGTCACATTTTGGCTCAAGAAATGTTCAGCGGAATGAACGAACAATAATTTGCACTGTGATGGATAGGGAATTTAGGATGACGACTCAAAAAATGTCTTTAGGGTTAAAAACATTAGTTTTAGCTATGGGTGTAGCAACAGCAGCGGGTACAGCACAGGCGGATACCAATACGGAAGTTGAACAACTCCGTAAAGAAGTTCAAGAGTTGCGTGGCATGTTAGAGCAATATGCCCAGCAGCAAAAGCAAATGAATGTACAACAGCAGAATTTGCAAGCTCAAGCAGTAGCACAAACAGCCGCACCTAAACCAGCACCAGAGAAAAAAGGTCTTGGCTTTACTGTGGCCGGTTCCGAGGTGAATCTATACGGTAACGTTCGTGCAGACGCAACCTATCAGATTGATGGTGGTCCAAACAAAGCCCATCCATATAACCAAATTAACAAAGCGGCTTTAGAAGGCAGTAAAGGCAACAGTGATATTTTTAAATCGACCTTGGCTGCAACACGTTTAGGCTTTGATTTTAAAACACCAACGCAAAGTGGTGATGTTGCAGGTAAGGTTGAAGTCGATTTCCTTGGTGCAAATGATACTTTACGTATACGTCATGCTTATTTAACTTATGCCAATTGGTTGATTGGTCAAACGTGGTCGAACTTCGCCGTGCCTGACTATATGCCTGAAACAATCGATGCTTTAGGTTATGTGGGTGGTGCTGTTAAACGTACGCCACAAGTGCGTTATACCAGCACCTTTAGCCCACAAACTAATTTGATTTTTGCACTTGAAGATTCTAAATATAGCGATAACTCAGGGACTAATTTAGGTTCTGATCCAGATAACCAAATGCGTATTCCTGCGCTAACTGCACGCTTTAACCATAAATTTGCAGAAAATGCAGGTATTGTTACTGCGCGTACTATGGTGGCAGACAAGCAAACTTCTGATGATGAGAAAGTGGCATGGGGTGTGGGCTTAGGGACCAAATTTAATGTGACGCCAAGTACTACCTTAAAAGCTGATTATTACCATGTCAAAGGGGATAGCAGCTTTGTATCTTGGTCTAACCCTGGCTATTCAATCAATTCGAATGGTGATATTCAACAAAGCGAATTTGACTCAATTACTGTAGGGATTACCCAGCAGTTTAATCCGAAGTGGCGAGGCACGTTGGGTTATGGTTATATGACGCATGATACAGATTTAGATTATATCAATGCTTCAGCTAACCCATCTGCGTTGAACAAAGATTTATGGCAAACATGGGCAAACGTATTCTATAGCCCTATCAAACCAGTAAGTTTAGGACTTGAATATACTTACGGTGAACGTGAGACTTTCTCGGCACCTAATGCAACGACACCATTATCTAGTAAAACGGGTGAAGAAAATCGTGTAAACATGGTAGCGATTTATAATTTCTAAAATATATTGTGTTGTTGAAAAAAAGAGGCGTATGCCTCTTTTTTTTATTTATTTTTACAAGAAGTTAGCATAATAGATAAGCAAAACCGTCGTGTTTAGAAACGAAGTGAATAGATTAAATTAGAATCAATTAAAACAGAGTTTATAAAAAATAATAAAACTTTTGAGCAAAAGGCAGCATAATGTTGCGCTTTCATTTCAACAGTTATTAATTGAGAAATTGATATTATCGTATGGGTTTATTTGTTCACCCGAGACAAATAGATCTTGATAAACATGCAAAATAGCAAAGGAACAAGGAGTTTGGAATGAGTTTACCCCTCATGAAGAAGCCTGCGATTCGGCAAAGTGTGGCAATTACCATTGCAACTTTGATGATGACAGCGACTCACGCGGCATCTGCTGAGCAAGAGGAAATTGCACAATTAAGAGCTGAAGTTGAAGCACTAAAAGCTTTGATTCAACAGAATTTTCCACAACTACAACAAACATCCGTGGTAGCGAATTCGACACCGCTTACCACCACGTCACCAACCGTTGAGAAAACGACAGTAGTTCCTGCTGTGACAGCAGCCAATACTGAACAATCATCGCCTTTGCAGTTTAAAACTGCGGGCGGTTCAGAAGTCAAATTATATGGATTTATCCGCGGCGATGCGTCTTATCAAGTTGAAGGTGGCAATGCTATTTTCAACCGCATTAATGCAGTGTCATTAGGTAATGACCCAAATAAAAATAAAACAGAAGATCGTTTTTATAGTACCGCGACTACAACCCGTTTAGGCTTAGATTTTAAAGCACCGATTGAAGGTCAAGAGCTTGGTGCTAAAGTCGAAGTAGATTTTCGTGGTAGCAATGACTCACTACGTATCCGTCATGCCTACTTCACCTTAAATCGCTGGCTCTTTGGTCAAACCACATCAAATTTTTTAGCGACTGATTTACAACCAGAAATGCTAGATTTCAACTCGCCTTTAGGTATCGGTACATTCCGTACACCAATGGTGCGTTATAGCGATAAATTAAGTGCAGATACATCCTATTTTTTAGGTCTGGAAAAAGGGCGTGACGACAATCGCTTTCCCGCACTAACCGCGAAGTTGAAACAGAATTTTGCCGAGGGTAAAGGGACATCATCTCTACGTGTATTGGCACAGGAGTTACGGGTAACCGAAGCGGATAATGAAACTGCCTTTAGTTGGGGCTTGGGTTTAGGTGCAAGCTATAAAGTTACAGATCAGCTTCGAGTACTGGGGGATTACTCCCATGTCAAAGGGGATGATAAATTCCTGCTCTATACCAATACGGCTTACAATGTTGGACCTGAAACGACAGATCTTAATCTAAATGAATTCGATGCCTTAACTGTAGGTACGACGTATCAATTTAATCCTAAAGTACGCGGTACTTTGGGCTATGGATTGATGTTGGCAAATGACAGTAATGATTTTGCTGATTATTTGGCTTCGACAGATACCTTACAGAACAAAACCTTACAACAAGGTTGGCTGAATGTGATGTACAGCCCAGTGACTCCTGTCACGCTTGGGGTGGAATATATTTATGGTGAGCGTGAAACTTTCTCTGGGGTAAAAGGGAAAGATAATCGCGTAGGTGCAATGGCACGCTACAACTTCTAAATTCTCTTGCTCAAAAGTTAAGTTTGCAAGCATATATAGCGTACAGAGTGTTTCACTGTTTGTACAAATTGCCGCTTGTAGCTTTTCATACTTAGAGCGTTATTATTTATCTGTATAACAACAGATAAAATTGACGGACAAGAATTATGGCACTTACTTTTAATGCGTTTTATACGCTGATTGCAGCAGTTATTGTATTGTTGTTGGGTCGATTCCTTGTGAATCATAT
>NZ_JAKVIM010000026.1 GCF_022601715.1 Acinetobacter zhairuonensis
TTTGAAATGCAGGCTCAGGGCGATGCTTTGGGTATTTTAGCCAAACAAAACATTCAGATTGTTTCTACAGAAGACCGCATTGAAATAACCAGTCCGAAAGAGATTGTGATTACTGCGGGTGGTTCTCAGATCAAGCTGAATGGTTCAGGTATTTTC
Source organism: Acinetobacter zhairuonensis (assembly GCF_022601715.1). Lineage (GTDB taxonomy): Bacteria > Pseudomonadota > Gammaproteobacteria > Pseudomonadales > Moraxellaceae > Acinetobacter. The sequence continues at coordinate 157 of NZ_JAKVIM010000026.1, forward strand.
CCTGTGACTGGCGGTAAATTTGAGGTGAAGGCGGGGCAGCATGTGTTTATGGGTGGGGAGAAGGTTTCTAGCAATTTACCCCAATTACCTAAACTAGAATTTTCTGAGTCACCTTACTCAGCTCAATATCAGCTTTTTAAAGCAGATGGTCGTAACTTTAAAGGTTATAAGTTTTCAATACATGATAGCAAGAATAACTCATTAAAAGAGGGGGTTACAGACGAGCAGGGATTTACGGAGCAAGTGATTACACAAACCAAAGAAAGAATTATTGGATATAAATCAGTGATGAGAGAAAGCGAGCGATTGACTGAAAACTGGGAAGCAAAATTAGAAGAAAAATCAAAAAAACTAGAATCTGAGTTGGATGGAGAGTAACGATGCTGCCAGCTATTATTGTCGTTGTTGAATTGGCAGGATATGCAATAACTGCATATGAAATATATCGTACAGCTTCTAATGCTTATGGTGAGGTGAAAAACTATCAGGACAATATTAAAAAGGCTAAAGAAGAAATTAAAAAAATCATGAAAAATCTTGGTCAAGAGATTTCAGATAAAATTGATAAGGAAAAAGAAAAAGTTTTACTAACGACGTTAACTACTGGCGATAAGCAAAGCAACAATACTAAAGCTGCATCTGGACGCCCCCAAACAAAAAGTAATGTGATTACTGCTGCGATTAAACAAAAGGTGCCATTTCGTTCAATCATTAGTCAGGTCTGTGAAAAAGCTGAACAGTTGCCTATGATTCAGCTAAGAAAACAGAAAGGTAAAAAGCTAAAGGATGTTGTACCTAAAAGCAAAGTTGATATTGTTGCAAAACTTTTGAAGATGACTGCTGAAGAACTTGCGGGGGCAAATGTAGATGAATATATCATCGTGAGATTAAAGCAGCTTGCTGTGAACTTTATGTTTGAATTCATGGATGAGCTTGTCAAATGGAAGAGTCCATTAAAATCAGAAGTTTGTTTTGGTTATGATGTAAAAACGAAGAAGTACCTTGCACCTCTATTAGAGGGTACAACACGAATCAAGCGTACAGGTACTGATATCAATCCATTTTGGCCAATGCCATATAAAGGAAAGAATACAATTGGTGCTGATATTATTATTCCAGAATATCGTGGTGAGCCTTTAACTTTGACCAATATTTTTGCATTGGTGGAAATCAAGTTCCAAGGAGACAAGATTGATAAAGCACAGTTTGATAATTATGATGATCTAAAAAAGCAATGCGCTGCTGAAAAGAAAGCCAGCAAAATTACAGCAAGTGAGGGGTTTAAATTGTCATTATTCCGTTATCCAGAAGATGTGAGTCCAAAAGATCAGCCTAGCCAGCAGCAAAAAAAATCGAAATCAGCGAGTAAAAAATGATGAGTAATGAAGTGAATAGTGACGAATTATTTTTAAGCCAAGAAGAAGTCACTGATTATATAGCCGAGTTTAAGAAGGATAGTGACCATATCTATGGGTATGAACAAGAAGAATTCGGTATTTGCCCATACATCACATTTTATATTTATCATCAAGATGATGAAGTGGAGGAGGTTGCTAATAAAATCATTGATATTTATGAGGAGTTTGAAAGTAAAATAATTGATAAGCCTTTTAAACTCAAGTACAGGCATAAAACAAGTACATGGAAAAAGGCTGAAAAATGGCAAAGAACTCGTCAGGAGTTATTGGATGAAATGCATGAAGGCTATAAAAAATATTCTGTATATTTTATAGCAGCGACCACTGGAGATTCAGACAACCAAAGTGCGCAGTGGGCTTTACAAAGTAATATTAGAGACAACGGATTAAGATATTCTAGTCTAAAATTATCATTTGGCGAAAAATGGTATAAAGAGCATAAAAAGCAATGGTATCAGTTTGTACAGCAATGTTTAATTAAACTCAATCCAATACAAGCCTATAGTGGTTATGAAATTGGGAGTGCAGCACAATTTCCTATGGTTTCTCCAGAATTTGAAATTGTAGAACGCATTTTTAGTGACTATTTTTACGGGCTAGATATCGATCATCCTAGTAACATGAGTCATTCTCATGATGATATAGATGGTTTTATCTATACACCATCATTAGCAGCAGGAATACGTACTCCAACATGGTGTTTTTTACTTTCACCATATTGGCTAGAAAAATTAGGATTAAGTGAGGAGCAAATCCGTTTCAAACTAGATGATCCACGAATCGAGATCACCAAACTGCTAGATCCAACAGATCCTGAAAAATTCAGTCTTTGGATTCAATTGGGAGAATTATCACTTTATCCTGTTGAAGAAGGTATTCCAGATTTATTGGTAAAGGCAAATGAGCTGATTAAACCAATACGATGTAATGATTTGAAGTTGACGACTCTTGATGCATGGGATGATGACCCTAACCCAAGATTTGATATAGAAAGCTCACCCCTATGGATTGCTCGTTTTGATGAAAATAGCAGTTGGCCTGAAGGGAAACGAGTTAATAAGGTTAATGGATTACCGCTAGAAGAAGAGAAACTTAAAGTGAAAGGTGGAGCATTATGTCCACAAACTGGTTATTGGCAAACACCAGCACGACCAGACTTACGACAGTATTTTGAACAAGGTGAAATACTTCCTACATTTTCTGAACTAGATTGGGGAGAGGTTTATTGGTATTGGGCGGGTGGAGAGTAGTTTGTTTTAGGAAGTTTCTACAGAATGTTACCGCTTGGAATTGATTATGCATTTAGTTGAAAAACAACCTCCTTTTGAAAAAGAGCTTACTCAACAAATAAAAGAAGCTGAACGTGAATTGTTGATGCTACATAAGGGAGATCGTGTTTTATCGCAATTATCTTTAACAATCCAACTATATTATCTCAATGGAGGGAATGATGAAGGGAAGCAGAAAGTCTTAAATATTATTGACAAATTTAGAAATAGATATCCGATCAAATCTCATTTTTATAGTAATAGCAATCGGTTCTTAAGGTTTACAGAAAAAAGCTATCAATCTGCTTATAACAAAGCAAGAACTACGAATGCTTTTGAGTGGTATTTATGTTCAGGAGAAGATGGCTCCACAGCTGATAAGTATGCATTAGGCGTGTTTACTGCCAGAGATAATTATGGGGTGTCCCATTTGCATCTTAACTTTCCTATTATACTTGTTTATGAGGAGGATGGGCGAAAAGAATTTAATGCTTGGATTGAAGAATTGTTAACTCAATTTGAGGTATTTCATGGCTATGCGGGCCTAAGTATTCAATTACCTTATGATCGTCATCCTTATCAATTTTATGAGTATGGGGTTACTCGACAATATTGGGGTATAACACCTGATGGTGCTAGTTTCCTTAAACGAGATTGGTATGAGGGGATCCGGAGTATTAATTGGTATACATTTATTGGGAAAGACTTAAAAGATAAGTTTATTCATCAGCCATTCTATAATGTTACTTTAAAGAATTCTCCTGAAGTCAGATTAAAAGAAATTGGTAATAGTCTTGTAATTAAAGCTGGAGAGTTACCTCGTTTAGGCCATAAAAGTAAACCATCGCCATTAAGCTATGTTGTAGTTAATCAGCTGTGTAAATCAGTACGTACTGATATACCAACGGATGCTATGCATACCGCATATCGCGGGCCACGTTATTCGTTGTCGCAAGTCTATTATTGGATTCGAAGATGGGACAATGCTAATTTTTCTAAAGGTGTCTTTGACTTTGACGGGATCAAAGAAGATTTATTGCCGATTTTAGGAGAATATGGCAATGAAGATCGGATCGTTCCTTACAGTGGGGTATGGACTCCATTTGACTTTGAGGGGCTAGCTCAACCTTTAATACAAGGTCAAGAGTTTCCAGAAGAGGGACAGCATCAAAGAAAAAGCGGACGTATTTCGAGTAAACCTGCAGTTTGGAAATTAGTCTCAAGAGATGATGGGGGAGCTGTTATGGAACCTAATCCGTTTTAATTGTGTTCAGGAAAGACGACCCTCAGAATACTGAGCACGTCAACCCAGACAACGGGGCCATCAAGGCTTTAAGAAGCAGATTTCATAGAGAATACCTTTTCGAAAAGTGATTTCAGAGGTTTGTGAAAAAGCTAATGCTAATGGATTTCCGCAATTAAAAAAGAAAAGAGGCGTCAAAGTTAGTGATTTGCCTAACTAAAGCACGACAAAAGATATTGGAAAGTTGGGCTGGTTTAATTTTATCAGAGATTGTGAATGAGGATATTAGAAGTGAGTTCTTGTCGAAATCAAGTTTCAGGGGGACTCTATTACGAAGGCACAATTTGATCAATATGGTCGATTGTTAAAAGAATGTAAGATTGCTAAAGAAGCTAAGTATGGGAAAAATAACAACCATTCAGGAAAGGGGCTAAAGGCTGGTGGGCTACTTTCTTTGTTTCGTTATCCTGAGGATATTGCTTTAGAGGAAGGCAAGGGTAAACCGAGTGAACAATCAGGAACAAAGAAAGCTGGAAATAGAGGAAAATGAGATGACTACCATAACACCTTACTTAACAGAAGAAGAGCAAGTTGAGTGGATCGAAGAGATTAAAGCTACGGATAAGCTTTGGGTGACTGGATATGAAGGGGAGGACGCTTATGGAATTGGTCCCTATGTTACTTTTTATATTTACCATTCAGCGGAAGAGGCATCTCAACTAATAACTCAATTTGTCGAAATTTTTAATGAGTTTAACCAAATTAAAAATGAAGAATGGGTTTCTTTCAAACATCCTGTTAAAGATATTTTTATTAAAGCGGAAAATGCCCCAACATTATTAGAAGATTTAGAGCAGACTTGCCAAAGGCAATATACTAGAGATGATTTTTTATCATTTGCTGCAACTGTATCAGATGATACTGAAATTAGCTCAGCAGTATGGACTACTTATTTTAGAGTAACGCCTTATTCTGATACATATAGCGTATTAAAAATGAACTTTAGATATGCATGGTATAAGGAAAGTGAGGAAAACAAAGAAAAGTGGCATCGGTTTGTTGAGCGATGTATTGATAAGTTAAAACCTAGACATGCTTATAGTGGTTTTGAGATTGCTCAAGCCGCTTCTTTACACTTAGGCAGTTATGAGATTAATAGTCTAGAAAAGATTGTTACTCAGGCTTTTTATGGCGTAGATATTGATCATCCGAGTTTTAATGGTAGCAATACTCATGACGATCCTGATGGGTATGTCAATGAACGTAAATTGGGCTCGGGTGTCCGAACACCAGTTTGGAGTTTTTTACTTGATCCATATTGGATTACAAAATTAAATAAAACTGCTGAAGAGATCAAAGCATACTTTAGCCGCTTTAAAGAAGTCGAGATTAAGGAAATCGAGTATCCAGAAAATCAAACAGGCTTATGGATTCGACTCGGGGAACTCTCCATGTATCCTGTTGAAGATGGTGTGCCTGTTTTGCCTGTCTATGCCAATGCTTTAATTAAGCCAATACGTTGTGATGAGCTGAAACTGGTCGGTTATGCACAATGGGATGATGATCCAAATGAGCATTTAAGTTATGACGAAGGCATAGCGTGGATGCGTCGTTTTGATGAAGACAGTAGTTGGCCTGAAGGGAAACGAGTTAATAAGGTTAATGGATTATCGCTAGAAGAAGAGAAACTAAAAGTGAAAGGTGGAGCGTTATGTCCACAAACTGGTTATTGGCAAACTCCAGCACGACCAGATTTACGACAGTATTTTAAACAAGGTGATATTCTTCCTACTTTTTCTGAACTAGATTGGGGAGAGGTTTACTAGTATTGGGCGGGTGAAGAGTAGTTTGTTTTAGAATGATATGGGTACGGTAATGCCTTACTTAACGGTAGAAGAGCAAGTAGAGTGGATCGAAGAGATTAAAGCTACAGATAAGCTCTGGGTGACTGGAGATGAAGGGGAAGATGCTTATGGAATAGGTCCCTATGTTTCTTTTTATGTTTATCATTCAGTAGAAGAAGCCCCTCAACTGATTACTAAATTTATTGAACTCTTTAATGAGTTTAATCAAATTAAGAATGAGGAATGGACGCATTTTATACATCCAATCAAAGATGTATTTATTAAAGCAGAAAAGGCTGAAGCATTACTGGCGGATTTAGATGCAATTTGCCAAAGACAGTGTCAGAAGACGGATTCTGTTTATTTTACAGCAACTGTCTCAGACGATACTGAAATTAGTTCAGCCGTGTGGTCATATTCAATGACTATTGCTGAAAGACCATATATGCGATACAGCCATTTAAAAATGAACTTTAGGTATGCCTGGTATATTGCAAGTCAGGAGAATAAAGAGAAGTGGAATCAGTTTGTTGAACGTTGTATTGATAAATTAAAGCCTCGTCATGCTTATAGTGGCTTTGAGATTGCCCAAGCTGCATCTATGCATTTGGGGAGTTATGAGATTAACAGTCTTGAAAAGATTGTTACTCAAGCCTTCTATGGTGTAGACATTGATCATCCAGATTTTAATGGTACTCATGATCATGAACGGATAGATGGCTATATTGATTATCAACGGTTAGGCTCTGGCATTCGAACACCTGTTTGGAGTTTTTTACTTGATCCATATTGGATTGCAAAATTAAATACAACTGCTGAAGAGATCAAAGCTTACTTTAGCTGCTTTAAAGAGGTAGAGGTTAAGGAAATTGGGTATCCAGAAAATCAAACAGGCTTATGGATTCGACTCGGGGAACTCTCTATGTACCCTGTTGAAGATGGTGTGCCTGTTTTACCTGTTTATGCCAATGCATTAATTAAACCAATACGTTGTGATGAGCTGAAACTGGTCGGTTATGCACAATGGGATGATGATCCAAATGAGCATCTGAGTTATGAAGAAGGGATTGCATGGATGTGTCGTTTTGACGAAGACAGTAGTTGGCCTGAAGGGAAACGAGTTAATAAGGTTAATGGATTACCGCTAGAAGAAGAGAAACTAAAAGTGAAAGGTGGAGCGTTATGTCCACAAACAGGGTATTGGAATACACCAGCACGACCAGATTTACGACAGTATTTTGAACAAGGTGAAATACTTCCTACATTTTCTGAATTAGATTGGGGAGAGGTTTATTGGTATTGGGCGAGTGAAGAGTAGTTTGTTTTAGGAAATTTCTAGAGAACGTTACCGTTTGGAATTGATTATGCATTTAGTTGAAAAACAACCTCCTTTTGAAAAAGAGCTTACTCAACAAATAAAAGAAGCTGAACGTGAATTGTTGATGCTAGATAAGGAAGATCGTGTTTTATCGCAATTATCTTTAACTATACAGCTCTATTTGATCCTAGACAGTATTGTGGGGACCACCATCCCCCCATATCTGTCACACATAGAAATATACGTCTGGAATGCGCAAGTAAATCTTGAAAAAACCAGTAACCAATTAAGTAACATTAAACAAATGTGAGATTCGAGCGAATGGTAAATCCAATTTTTTTACAAAAATCAGGGGAATTTATCGTATCAAATGAAAATGGTATGCGGTATGAGCGAAAATTTCCATTCTGGATTCGTCTTTTTCTGCTGCCATGGTCTCTGCTTTGTATTCCTTTCATCCTCTTTTATCTAGGCCTCGTACAATCGACCGATTGGGCAAACACTCCAATTTTAGGGGCAATTTTTGCAACCTTCGGATTTATGATCCTCCCTCTAGGTTTTTCAGCTATGATTTTGTGGTATGCCCTTTTCGGTGATGCAGTTGACTTGAAGCTAAATGCCCAATCAGGTGAGATCACCCTTCAGCGAAAATCCCCGTTTCGAAACAGGCTGACCCGTTATCCTCTTGCGAGTTTGCAAATATACAAAGTCGAACTGGAATCCGACTATCCAGTTTACGATGCTGCAATTGTCACGCTTAGAATGTCTGATGGCATCAAAGTAAGGATCGGAGCCTTCTTCCGCGATGAAGAGGCAATATCTTGGGTTCAGGAAGTCCGCAAACTCATCGCTGGAGCGTCGGAAGGGATATAAACAAAATGGGGTTCTTTGGACTGCCACAGCTCTTCTGCAAAAATATCAATGCCTCTTCCTGCTCTTCTAAGGAATTATTATGCTTCTTTGGTTGAATCTTCAGTAAAGATGCAACTTTATACGGCTTTATTGCACAAACTCATCTATAAAGGCTTATCTACCCATATATTCTCAAATGAATAAGCCCGCACTTAGTGAAGGTGTAAGGGACTTAAAAGACTTCTTAGTTTTTGCTCGTAGTGGTCAGCTGAATTTAAATTATGTTGATCAAAACAAACAGTAGACTAAAAAAGAATTTGAGCAATACTTACAAAATAAGCTACAAGAACAAGGTTGGAGCGTGGACCTCGGAATAGGGTCAGGGCGACAGCTGTATTGATCTTGCTATTAAAGATGACTTGCATGTAGATAGTTATATTGTAGATATATTAGTAGATGGTGAAAATTATGCAAAAGTAGCGACAGCAAGAGACAGTGATCAGCTCAGACCAACGGTATTACAAGGATTAGATTGGCAGGTATTGTCGGTATGGACAGTTGACTAGATCCAGAGCAGAATTTAACTAAATTATCAAAAGTTTTGGGTGAGTTAAAAGTTAGTTTAAGGGTTGCTTAAATAACTTAGAGAGGGAATAAGAGTGGTTTTTTACTTTATAGTTATTTTTTACAATTATAGTATTTAAAAATAATTTTATAATCAATGAGTTATTATGGATAAAAAGAATAGGATATATTTGTCAGGGAGAGTGGTAGCTATTCAGATATACGTTCATGCTGACATGAATTAGAGACTATAGAGTCTAGGCTACTAGCGGGATTTTTCATATGATGGGGACATAGAGAACAGGATGTTCCAACACATAAAACAATAATGATAAGTGCGACACCAGAACGTGAGGTACGACAGGAGTTATACCTAAACACCCAATATGAAAAAGCCCGACAGGATATCGGGCTTTTTTATGCTCTAAATGTATAGAATACTCAGTGATAAATTAATTAAAAAATCCTTTACCACTTATGGCTATAAGACACTTTCAGCGTTACACCACTCGCTAATAAATGGCTGGTATTATTGTTGCTTCGCATAAGTTGGCTATATAGCGGATAGTACTTACGGTTAAACATATTCTCAATACCAATCGTCACAGTGTCCTTTGGATTAATTGCAAAACTACTCAATAAATCTGCTGTGGTATAAGATTTCACATCATAGCGACCAAAACCATTCACACCATTCAGTCGATAATCTTTTGCACCGAAATATGTCGCCTGAATACGATTCGTCCAAGTGTCTGTCGGGCTATAAGAAATATATCCTGTCAATTTTAATGGTGGGATACGGAAGCCTGTCATGTCTTGTTCAATACTGGTACTTTGAGGAGTTTCACGACCTTTCATCCATGTGACACTACCACCAGAACCCCAAACATTATTGTCAGCAAGGTAATCTAAAGTAGCCTCTACCCCTGAAATTTTTTCCTTTGTTCTCGCAAGAATCAAGCCATTGTTGAAAGACTGCACACCACCGAGATCAGAAGTAGAGTGGAAGACAGCCAAACTAGAGTTAAAGTTTTCAAAGTTACCTTTCCAACCTAACTCATAGTTATCGACTTTGACCGGCTCTAAAAATGAAGAAGCTAAGTTAAAGCCAGCAGTCGCATTACGAAGCACAACGCCTACATCTGGTAATTGGAAGCCCTGATTAAATGAAGCATAAATGGTATGTGCATCTACAGGGGAATATGCCACATTGGCATTGTATAGCCATGCATCAGCTTTGACTTTTCCACCTTGCACAGTATATGGGTCTGCTTTACCAAGTTGAGAGAGTGGAATAAAACTATCAATTTCCGCATAGCTATCTTCATAACGAGTGCCAATTTCAGCAGACCATTGATCATTAAAACGATGTTTGAATTGAGCGAATCCACCCATACTTTGTGTGGTAAGTTCTGGTAAATAAGTTAAAGTCCCAATTTTGACAAATTCCAATCCACCTGATTGATCATAAATTTGAGGATCGAAGATATCTAAAGGCATTTCGCTCTTTTCACGACTGAAATCACCACCCCAAACGACAGTAGTGTCCCCTAAAAGCGTTAGTGGCGTACTGACCGTTAAACGGCTACCGAGGACATTGTTTTCTTGATAGATCTGATCTACCTGTCTACCACGGGTGCTGACTTTACGTGCATCAAAAGGTGAGAAACGCGTAAAGAAATCGCGATAATAGATTTGGGCATCGACTTTATTGCCTAGAAAATCTTTATTGCTATAGGTCAAATTATAGATTTGGTTTTCATTTTTATTTTGATCTGCTAATTTCAAACCTTTAATTGCCTTAGCAGGAACACTCCCTGCAGGGAGAGAGGCTACACTTGGATCAGATGCATATTCTGAATCCTGTTCTGCATTATAATAATTCGCAGCGAATTGAATATATTGATGATCATCAATATGATAACCCAGTTTTCCACCAATGCTATAAGCATCAGCATCAAATAAATCGCCTTGGCTTGGCTCAGGCGCAATTCTGTCGCCACTTGCATCATAAGGGCTACCAATACGTTGATATCCAAAATCTAAAGCATAGTCAAAATTGTTACGGCTACCAGTAAAATATTGATGGATATCGCCAGCTAATGCATCAGAACTAAAGTTAGTTAAAGGACTTTGTAAACCGACAACAGTTTTTGCAGTTGGAGCGCCTCCAGCGGCTTTTGTGGTAATTGAAATAATACCTCCAGCCGCACCACTACCATATATCGCATTACTCCCACGAATCACTTCAATACTTTGAATACTTTCAGGATCAATTGCTGAGAGTCCTCGTGAAGTATCACGCGTTAAGTTCATTGGTACGCCATCAACTAAAATTAAGGCATTACGTCCACGGAGTGTTTGACCATAATCTGTAATTGTACGGCTTGAATCAGATAAACCAGGAACTGCTTTTGCTAATACTGTTGCAATATTTCCAGATGAACCATTTTTTAATAGCTCAAGTTGCTTTTCATCAAGTTTGGTGACTTGCTTAGATTTTTCTTGTACTTCATCAGAACGTGTAGCAGTAATGGTGAGTGTTGGAAGTATCTCGGCATTATTTTCTGTTTCTGCAATAGATGTAGGGGAGGCCGCGTAAGATGTGTTCGTTAAAAAAATACATCCAGTGATAGATAAAATAGGAATTAAGTTTATTAATTCAGGTTTCTTAGTTATTAACTTCAAATTTTCCACGCGCAACCCCATCCTACATTTCAAGTATTATTCTAAAATTGCGCTTATAGTAAATAAGAATCATTATATTTACAATATAGAAATGAGAATTAAATATATTAATTAAACCAGAAAATATTTTTATATCTTCTGGTTTAATTAGAAAGTTCAAATAAACTTCTTAAATGAATTGATATGATTTTGATGGGCTTTTCGAACAATACTCCTATCATCACCAAGCACGAAAAGATTGACAGCTCTTTGTATCCAGTAAGTAATGTCTTCAGGCCTTCGTGGAATAGCACAGAATGCCTTCTGACTATCTTTAGTTTTCATGTACATTTCTTGAACTTTTTCTTTTAATTTAGGATGGCTTGTTTGCCAAGGCATTCCCAACGATTGAGAAAGGTCGGCAGCACCTTCCAGAATAATATCAATGCCTTCAACTTTTAATATTTCATCAAGCTGTTCTAGTCCTTCTAAGCTTTCAATCATGGCAACCACAATCGTCTCGTTTGCTGCTTGTTCAACAAAACTAGCTAAATCATCTATGCCATAGCGATTTAATCTGGTCGAGTTGAGTCCTCTTTGCCCAAGCGGCATATAGTGGCAATAGTTCACAGCTTCTTGTGCTTGCTGAGCATTTTCAATACGCGGAAACACAATACCCGTTACACCTGCATCGAGCAGGGGGAGAACTAAATGATTGGCATTTAAAGGCACTCTTACAAACACATCAAGAGACATAGATCTAGCAGCTAAAATCATGGTCTCGACTTGAGACGTACTAAATAAAGTATGTTCCAAGTCGATAATAATAAAGTTGTAACCAGCAAGTGCCAGTTGCTCGACATTAATGGGAGAAGCTACGGAACAAAATATTCCGTAGAGTGTCTTGCCATTTGCTATTCTCTTCTTAAAAGAAATCGAATGCTTATTCATATTCAATTTCCTTAATGAGACTTAGCGGGTTTGGCGTAGTTTGTACTCTTAAGCGAATTTCTGGAAGGAAACGGCGGCTTGCGAGCTGTTCAATGTCGATGGTGTCATCTGTAAAGTTAAATAATTCATATCGTTCGGCAAACTCTGGGTGAGCTTCTTTGTGCTGATTGATGATAGTTCTTAACATGGTCCAGAATTTGACTTCATCGAAGTCATAATGTTCATTTAAGAAAATCGCTAACTCAGCCAGATTTACAAACCAAAGCGCATCTTGAGTAAAGTCTCTTAACTCATTTGGAGAGTGGGTTTCCAAGAACGAGTTTGGGTTAATCTTGGCATGCTCTTTTGGTGCATCTTGCAAGTTTGGTAAAAGCTCTGGCTCGCGTAAAAGATGACGACTAAAACGGATTCCATCGTGGAAATCTTTCAAGGCAGCTTTAACAGGTAAGCCATTTTTATGAATCAGCACCATGTTTTGTGCATGTGACTCTAATGCAAGGCCGTGGCACCACAAAATATGCATGATAGGTAAATAAGCATTGGTGAGTAATTTTTCTAACCAGAACCCAATACCGTACTCTTGAATCCACTTATCAATTAAAGGCTTTTGATCTGTATCAATTTGCATTAAGCCCGTGACTGGAGTGGCCGATTCACCTTCTTTTAAGTAGCTGTAAATACTTTCGCGCCAAATACAAGCCAGTGCGCCGTATTGAACAGGAAGTGCAATCTGCTGGTTAACTGAAAGACCGCCAATCTCTCTTAAAATAACAGGCTTACGCTGATTTTCTAAAATAGGGTCGTGTTCAACAATATTATAAAGCCAGTCACTCATTTTCGCTGCATTTTGAACGGTATGCGGTGCCAATACACGAGAGGTTGAAGTATTGACCAAGTTCATTGCCAACTTGAGAGAAAGCGCCGAGATGTCGCTAAAATTTGATAAGGTTCGAATCGACTGCTGTGGTAAATAAGTTGGACCTTCAATGTCTAAAGGGATGATCAGTTGGTTGCTAATCGCATCTTGATAATATAATTCAATAATTTTATCCCACTGCCACGGATGAATTGGGGTGAGAATATAATCTTTAAAATCTACACTTTGCTCTTTCAATTGATTGCTAATAGCTTGTAGATCTTTTTCTGAAAAATGCTGTTTATAAAGCTGTTCTAAGTTAATGGTTTCACTTAAAACCAGTTTGCATAAACTGTTATGAGTCGCCACCCATTGAACCGTAAAACCTTCAGAAAGCTCAGGTGCATATTTTTGATTTTCTTTTAAATCGAAACCAATACGTGACTTAAAGCTTGGGTGATATAAATGTGCGTTGGTGATGCGTGCTTCTTGTTCTAGGTACGGCAAAGTTCTTAAAGGTTGGGCAGGGGCTTGGCTCAAAGTCTGTGCATGTTTAACGTAAGTTAAATTAAGCTCATCATTAAAGTTTTGCCATTTCACTGGGTCAGCTTCAATAATATTTTTTAGATCGGCAAGTAGAGTTTTTAAGTTAGGGCGAGTTTCACTGCCTAAAGTAATATCAGAACGGACTAAACTTGAAGGATCTAACTTAATTCGTTTAAAACTGAAATGTCGTTTGGCCGCACAGGTATAAAAAACAGTATCGGAAACATAAAACTTGATCTGACCTTTAGAAAACTCGTATTTAAAAGTATTTTCAAAAATGAGTGCTTCTAATAATTGGCCCATCACGCGATTTTCCGCGAGGGTTTTATAATTGGTTTGTTGTGTAGCTTGAAGAGGGCAAAGCGCTTCTGCGCCGCGATATTTATAAATAGGGTTTTCAACTTCAATCCAGATAGGATTGCCACCACTGTGGTAGAGCGTATTTATCATATTTGCCTTAATTGGTAATGTGAGTGAATTAATTAATAAATCGCGGTAGTGCTGACCTTTATCGGTAAAGCTTTCTTTAGTGAGCGTAAGGCGAGTGGCTTGCCATAGCTCGCTTTCTTCAATAACCGTAACACGTGCAATTGCGCTGATGAGATGTGCAATGTGATTGATCACGAGGTAATATTTTAAAAAGATCCATGCATCTTTCTGAGAGAACCAAACGGTACTATCTTCAGAAATAGATGAGTTGTCTTCTATCATTTCTGGAACAATGCTAATGCCTTCCATGTCTCGAAGAATAAGGCGATGTGGATAGCCATTTTTAAATTCCATTAAACTGTTTTGCATGTGCGCTTCTACGCTAATGCCTTTATTTGCAAACAACTCAATTAATGGAATGAGTGAAACTTTAACGTACTGTTTCCACCAAAAAGTAATGAAATCTTTGGCATCGTTCGATTGTAGATTTTGATTCGGTGCCGCTTGCTGAATAAAGCTTAAAAGCGGGATTTCATGGTTTTCGTTTTCTTCAACCAAGCCGCCCAGCATTCGGGTATTTTCTAATACATCTGGAGTGAGCCCAGCTCTATAAATAATGCCAAATGAACTTTCTAACTCTGGAATATTGACTGTTTTTGCTTCTAACTCCGGCAGAATCACAAGCTCTGGATATTGTTCATTAATCTTGTGATTGATAATAATTTTGCTTGCATCAATAGCTCTTTCCATTTCATCCATTGGGTTATTACGAATGAAACTGGTAATTCGCACATCAATTGAGAGCTTTAAAAATAGGTTCGATTGAGGTAACCACACCGTACGAACGGATGAGGTTGGCCATACGGTTTGGCCTAAAGCTCCCAGATAGATTGCGTCTTGGCTATCTAAATGTTTCTTTAAAGATGGATGTTGGAGTAAGAAGTTAGCTTGCCAAGGGTGGGTGGGCATGAGCTCATAGTTTGCGAAGTTTTCTTGCAAACGATCTTTTGCTTTTTGTAAAACTTCATTTTCAATATGGTGAGAAGACTGTTCTTCACTTACAAGCTTTTGGATTAAAGACGAATGAATTGCAAAGTAGTGGAGTTGGAAACTTGCGCCTAACTCAGGGCTATATTTTTTCATGTCTTCTTTAGAAAAACCTAAATTGGCTTTAGAGGTCACATGAAAAGGGTGCCCGTATAACATGCCTTGTTCGGTTGCCTGAAAACCACTCAATGCTTTAGATATTGTTTGAGTGGGTCTATTTTCTAAAAAGAATTTTGTGTTATCGATACTATTGGCAATATCGGAATACAGGTTCTTATTTTGGTTTTTGTCTTTAAATAAGCTATTCAGTTCATCAGTAATCAACTTCACTAACTGTTTAGGGTCGGTGAGTGAGTCAAATGTATTGTCGTTTAAGTTTTGTAGAACAAAACCACATTGATATCTGTGATAACCCGTAGTTGAAAGATGCTGAACTACGCCATAAACAGTCGTGTTAGATGCATTAAACGTATAAGCAAAATACAGGGTGTCTAGTTGCTCCGCATACAGTGTGAATAAAGGGGAGTCTTGAGTTGGAATAATATGCTCTTCAAGGTTCACTTTAAGTTCACGAAAGAAAGTATTCAGGTACTGTTCGAAAAGTTTATAAGACCATGCATCTGTTGTAATAATTGAGTTCATTCTTGTGCCTCTTCTAAAATTGTATCCATTAAGAATCTGTTCAAAATCACCACCAATCCCGCACCGATAAAAAATAGTGAGGTGCAGATTAATGCAGCGGTGATATTGAAAAATGAGTAGGTGAGCGTGATGGTGATTGGGCCAATAAGTTGCCCTAGGACAAAGCCACTGTTAGAAATACCAATCACTTTTCCTTGGCTTTGAGTGCCAGCTTTTAGAGAAATTGTGTGTAAGATCGAAGGAATAAGTGCTGCAAAGCAAAAGCCTTGTATGAGTCGTAATACAAGAACCAGCCAGAGATTAGACACCCAGATCAATACGAAAATCGTGATGCCACAAATTAAAGATGCGTAAATGAAGTTATTAAAAGAATCTCCTTTATCATCATTTCTTTTCCCCCAATAGGTCGCAGCAATAAAGGCTGCTCCCCATGAAAGCGCATGGATTGTGCCTGTTAAACTTGCAGCAGATAACGATGAGTGAGTGCTTTGGCTTATTTCACTAATGTATAAAACGAAGCAAGACACTAAACTAAAGCCGCCGGCTTGCACCAAGATGCCAGCACTCAACCAAGAAAAAATTGTTCTATCAAAAAAGTCTGGAATTTTAGATTTTTCTTTGGTTTTTACAGCCTCAGTTTTAACAGGATTGGTTAGTACAAATAACGCAATCACAATGAGTGTCATCACAACAAATGCTGTCGCGTTGAGTAATACTTCAACCCGCCAGTGGTCCATAAATATCCCGCCGAGTACTGGACCACACAGGCAAGCTAGCGCAACACTACTTTGTAGTTGTCCAAAAGCGGCACCTCGTTGTTGTTCATTCGAAAGATATGAAACATAGGCATTCAGAATGACGGAAAGGCCGCAAAAACCAAGTAGAATCCGCGCAAAAATAAATAGGTATAAATGCCGGGCGCTCGCCATGAGCAGTATTGAAATACAGAAACCAGCGAGAGAAAGTAATAATGCTTTTTTATGGCCGAATGTGTCGGACAGATGACCCACAATTGGTGCTGTAAATAAGCTGCCAATAGCCGGAGCTGCGAGTGCCAAACCTGCCCAGATAGTGGGAGTACTCATATGCGCCGTCAGTTTTTCCATATAAAGCGGCATGATTGGAATAAGCACCATAAGCCCAAAAGTAGAAAAAAACTGACAGAGCAAAATAATGAAATGATCTAGGCGAGATGAGCGCATGATTTAGATATCCATGGTCTCATAGCTAGAAATAGATAAGCTGTGATAAGGGTTGGGCGTACTTCCTATTTTACTTGGCATGCCTGTTGAGTCGCTTTCTTGAGCGAGTAAAGGCGTAAGTAGCTGTTTGAATGGCCAAGTCTTATTATCAAAAAGATAGGTTTGAATTTGCGATTTTGTTTGTTCTGAAATGGGTTGGGTTTCTACAAAATCTTGAATAATGTCTTGAACCAACTTCCAGAAATCGCTTTCTGTATGATCCGTATATTTCAAGGTAGCTAAAGCAATCGGGTAGAGGTTAATTTGAATCCCTAGGGTAATGAAGTAATTAAATAAGTCTTCATTTTTGGTAAAGATAAGATTGTTCGGTGTGCTCGTATCAATGGTATAAATCGGAGGTGTAAAACCACTTTTTTCAATGGCTGTGGTACATATTCTTAAGGTATCGTGGTCACGTAAAACAAAGCATTTCAACTTATTATTTTCATAACACACCATGGTATTTTGCCCGTGGCATTCGGGCATGATGCCTTTTGCCCAAAGTGTTAAGAATGTTTGAATAAAATGAAAAGTTAAGGCTTTTAGTAATGTCCACTTGTCACCTTCAACGCCCAACGTTTCCCAAGGGTCAACATACGTACAGCTTAAAGCTGACATAGTGATTGGCGTGACATTTTTATCTTGGCAAATATCCAGTAAATGTCGGACTTGGCAACCGATTACACCTAAATTTTTTACAATCGGCTCTTGTTTACCGAGCACCCACCAATGTGTTTCATTACTTAAAAAGAGACGATTTTTTAATAAAGCAGTTTCATTAATGACTTCATTTAAAAAATCATATGCCGTATGACCATTCATTAAATAACGGCCTGGCATAGAGCGGATTGCGCCTAATGTTTTGGCATTGGTTGAAAGTTTTAAATGCAGAGTAGGGTTTGCGTTGTGAATAAGAGTTCTTAAAGAAGAAGTCGGCAAACCAATTATGGTGACATGGTTTAGATCAATACCGCCGTACTTATTTTCATCAAACTTTAAATAACGATGTTGAGTCTCTAGCAAAGGTAGGGCTAAGTAGTCATCTGAAAGCTCAGCCATTTTGTCAGCAATTAGACGTTCCTCAGCTTCTGATAACAGAAGCTCTTTATGAGGAGTTGATTCCATATTATTGATGACATCATCTTTCTTAAAAGCCCACCAGTACACCTCAATTTCTTTTTGAGTTGTGAGTGGTGCAAGTTCACCTTTTGAGTGAGCGAACGGATGAAATGGACGATCAGTTACCAGCGATAGCAACTCGCTTTTGATTAAAGGCGAAGAAAATGAAAGGGCTGACTGTAAAATTTGAGGAATTTTTTCAGCAGTTACTAAGTTGTCTAGCCAATAATTAATTGCTTTTTGATGGTGTGGCGATGGCCACCAAGTTGCTTGGGTTAAATAGTTAAAAACTTCAGAAATAGAAATTTTAGAAGTCGTATTACTCAAGAGGTTATGAAGTAAAACTTCCGGTTGAGTAATATAGAAAGGATTTATACCATCTACTTTTAAACAGCTGAAATAGAGTTCCAACTCATCATTTAGAGTGATTGCCAGATAAGGCTTTTTATATGAAATATGATCTCTAAAATCTCCATAATTCTCCATGTAGAGGGCATCTATTGTTTTTTGTAGTTGTGCTGTGTAAATCCGATCTAGCATTTTAGTTATTCCTATTCTTATAAAAGTGGTAGAACCGTTCCAACGTTTTGTTCTTGTGCAGCATTGAAGAACCATTTAGCGCAAACAATGTCATCAATCGCCATCCCCATTGGATTGAGCAAAATGATTTCATCTTCATGTTCGCGGCCGTTTTTATGACCAATAATGATGTCGCCAAGTTCAGCATGCAGTTTTTCACGACTGAATAAGCCATCTTCAACCAGTACGTTGATGACTTTCTTTTCTCGATTTGATTGGTCCCAGTCGTCCACAATAACTTTGTCCACTTTTAAGAACACTTCAGGCTCAATATCCATAATTGAAATATTTGAAACAAAGCAGCCCTTTTTAAGCCACTCAAATGGGATGTAAGGCTTATCTGAAACTGTGCAGGTAATGAGGACATCGGCTTGCTGAATCGCAGACTTGGCACTGTCATGAATTTCAATTTCTAGATGTGGATATTCCGATAAGAACAACGCTTTGAGTTTTTCAGTTGCTTCAGGGTTCACATCAAATAAATGGATTTTTTTCACTTGAGCATATTGTTCAAGTACCGTCTTAATCTGCATTTGGGCAATTGGTCCGCAGCCAATTACAGTAATGTCAGAAAAGTCTTTTTTTGCTAGATACTTAATCGAAACACCCGTAATTGCAGCAGTTCGCATGGCACTGATTAAGCTGCCTTCCATTACTGCAACTGGATAATTTGTTTCTGAGTCATTTAGAACAATTAATGCACTAGCACGCGGAATATTGAATTTTTTAGGGTTATGTTGTCTTGAACCAATCCATTTGATGCCGGCAATTGGGTCATTGCCACCTAAATAACAAGGCATGGCAATAATACGGTCAGCAATATGGTTTGCACCTTGCCAGCGAAGATAAGGTTTTAAGGGTTGTACAAACTGTTTATTTGCATGCAGAGTTAAACCTTCAGTAATCGCTTCAATAAATGAATTGCTATGATTTGCGCCAAGATTTAATAAATCTGATTGACTTAAATAGCGAAGGGTAGCCAAATTGCTCATGAATATTTCCTAATGAGATGGTTAAACAATATTTTGTAAAGTAAGGTTTTCTTGGCGTCGTACATTTCGATTGAAGTGACGCTTCTTGATCATTTCGAACCATTCATCTTCATAAACCAAATCGAGATAACGGTCACCGCGATCGGGCAGCAACGTTAAGACGCACGATCCATCAGGAATGGTTGGAATCAGTTTTTTGATGGCTGAAATTGATGAGCCACTCGAACCGCCTGCAAAGATTCCTTCATGTTCAAGAAGTTCTCTGCAACCCAGTGCAGATTCATAGTCATCTACATAAATGACATCATCAATTTCATCGGGGGAGAGTAGCGGTGGGACAGTACTTGCACCAATACCGGGAATTTCGCGTTGACCAGATGTACCACCGAACAGCACAGAGCCGACAATATCGACAGCGATGACTTTTAATTCGGGGAACTTTTCTTTAAGGCGACGAGACACGCCCATAATCGTGCCGGAGGTACTTGCTCCAATCACGAGGTAATCAATCTTGCGATCAATTTGATTTAGGATTTCTTCTGCTTCACCAAAATAATGGCTCTTCCAGTTATTTGGGTTTGCATACTGATTAATCCAAACAGCATTTGGAAGCTGTTGGCAGAGTCGTTTTACAGTATCAATTCTGGTTTTTAAATAACCGCCGTTTTGGTCTTTTTTAGAGACCATTTCGATATTGGCCTTGTAGAGCTTCAGCATTTGTAAGTTTGCTGAGGCAATTTTCGGGTCAATAACGGCAGTAAATTTTAATCCATATATTTTGCAAGCCATTGCAAGCGCAATCGCTAAGTTCCCTGATGAGCTTTCAACAATATGACTATTTTTATTAATCACTCCAGATTTCAGGCCTTCCTGTAGCATGAATAATGCCGGACGGTCTTTAATACTTCCTCCTGGGTTTAACAATTCCATTTTCGCAATCACTGAGATCGATTGATGCGTGAATAGCCTTGATAGTTGTAATAGTGGCGTTTTACCTATGCAGTCGAGAATATTTTCATGGATCATGGTAGATCTTCTCTGGTTTTTATGTTGCTTAAATAATAATTAATATATTAACGATAATCATTATCATTTAAGGGGTATTTGTTTATTTGTGTAATTTCGTTTAGGATTTTATGTGATTGATTTTTTAATTTATTTTATTAATGTGTTTGGTTGCGCATTATCAGGTTGATGGTGGAAAAATTAAAAAAGGTAGCTGAGTATCAGTTGCTTCATTTGAAATTATAATTTAGGCATGCGATATACTTAACCCTTTGAATCAAAGTAAGTGATTAAATGTGTGTGGGTTTGATTGCCTTAACTTTGAAAATTATTTTTGTCTAGGAACGTAGTGTAAGTTAATTCTTTTAGATACTTTAAGATTGGTGTTAGATGCACATTATTTATGTCGAACTTAAAATTAAATCAAAAAATAATTTTGATTAAGTGTACCTTTAGGTGTATTTATTTTTAATAAAATAGAAAAAATTGTTAAATATTAAATAACCCGAATCGCGGATAAGAAATTGACTTGAAAAATAGAAGAACTAGAGCCATCAGTTGAGTTACCACACCAAACCTAAAGCTCTAGTCCTGATGTTCAATAGTACCGAATTATTCTGCGTAATCGATGATTTCTTTCTTAAATTTGAAGCAACTTATTGGAAATTTCTCAAACAAAGTCGTCACTCTATAAGAATTCGACCAGCCCAATTGAGTCTCTCAGAAATCAATTTTATCGACATTTGGTATAAGTGTTCTCATATCAACAATTTCAAAGCATTCTTTTCATGGTTGAAACAGGATAAAAATCATTTATTTAAAAGCTTACCCTGCTACCAACGGATGATTCACCTCATCAATATGCATCAATTGGCACTACATGCATTACATGTCGCCTTAATGAAAAACCAACGCAGCCAATATTTATGGGTTGATTCAACCACTCTACCGGTCTGTAAAAATCAACGGGCTTAAACAGGATTCGGGTTAAATAATATTTTAAATAAACTTAACTTTCGATAGCTTACTGAATATTCAACCAAATGCATGTTGATTCATTGTGAGCTTATTTGAACTTGGAAAAAGAAGTAATCAAAAGATAAGATTTTATTTTATTATAAATGTCAATATGCGTCCCATGCTTAGGGAATGATATTTTTATTGATGATATCTGGATTTTGGATCGTCATTTTTACGTTAAACTTATTTTAAAAAATAATTATAAAACAATTGTATATATTATTAATGGAATTTTAATTTTGCTTAAAATAAAACTTTAATGGTAATTTTCTCACGCTCTAAAAAACTATCATTTCAATAAAAAATGTTGGCTATCACTCTTGTTTATTTAAATTTTTTAGGATACATTTTGAAACATCTTGAAAGATGCTCATTCCTTAGGCAATTATTTGATGGCTATGCGTCGTATGTTTCATAACCATCAAACAATTGGAGAAACAGCCATGCTGCTGAAAAATAGTGAAAACAAAAAGTGTAAAATGCGGATCGTGATTGTGGGTGGTGGAGCAGGTGGACTCGAACTTGCGACACGCCTAGGCAATCGCTTAGGTAAAAAAAATAAAGCCGAGATTATCTTGGTGGATGCTACGCTTACGCATATTTGGAAACCACTTTTACATGAAGTGGCTTCGGGGACATTAAATTCACATGATGATGAATTAAATTACTTTGCACATGCCAAGAAGAATAATTTTGAGTTTTATTTGGGGAAAATGATCAATATTGATCGAACCGATAAAACCATTCAACTGGAGGAATTAAGTTCGCATCAAGGGGAAACAATCGCACCCAGTCGTGCGCTTGCCTATGATATTTTAGTGGTTTCAGTCGGTTCAACCTCCAATGATTTTAATACCGAAGGAGCTAAAGAACATTGCGTGTGTTTGGACTCACGTGCACAAGCCGATTACTTGCAAAAAGAATTTTTAAATCTGTATCTGCAAGCGCAAGCCAATAGCTTAATCGAAAATGAAAAGCCGAGTTTACTGAATATCGCCATTATTGGCGCGGGTGCTACAGGGGTAGAATTAGCCGCCGAGCTAGATTTTGCCGCACATCAATTCTGCAAATATGGTTTAGATAGTATTAAACCCGACAATGTGCAGATTACCTTAATTGAGGCTGCGGATCGTGTCTTGCCCGCACTGAACGGCAAAATTTCCAGTTTGGCTGAGGAAGAGTTGCTCAACATGGGCATTCACGTGCGAACCCAGAGCCGAGTGAAGAAAATTGATGAAACTCATATTTATTTTGAGGATGGTACACAATTACCAGCGGACTTAAAGGTCTGGTCTGCGGGTATTAAAGCACCTGATTTCTTGAAGAATATTGCTGATTTGGAAACCAATCGAATTAATCAACTGGTGGTTCAAGCGACTTTGCAAACGACTCGGGATGATTGCATTTTTGCGATGGGCGATTGTGCAAGCTTTACCCCAGAAGGCAAGGATCGTCCTTTAGCACCACGTGCACAAGTGGCAAATCAGCAAGCTATTTTTTTAGAAAAGGCGTTATCTGCTTATGTCATGGGGCAACCGCTG
The DNA here is from genome assembly GCF_022601715.1 of Acinetobacter zhairuonensis. Taxonomy (GTDB): domain Bacteria; phylum Pseudomonadota; class Gammaproteobacteria; order Pseudomonadales; family Moraxellaceae; genus Acinetobacter. The sequence goes on from NZ_JAKVIM010000026.1 coordinate 23,299, forward strand.
CCGCAGTTCGTCTTTAAAGACAAAGGATCCTTGGTGTCTTTAAGTGATCGCAATAGTGTGGGGCATGTCATGGGCAATATTAATATTGAAGGTTTTGTCGCGCGCATGATGTATATGTCGCTTTATCGGTTTCATCAAATTGCCTTGCATGGGTTATTTAAAACAGGCGTTTTGATGTTAAAAGATGTCTTGGCGAAGTCTTCTCGACCACAATTAAAAATGCATTGATTTCGAATGGGTAAAGGTATTTTATTCGAGGAAGCTAGGTAATTTAAAAAGATGCTCAATATTTCAAATAATGGGTGTTAGTCATCAAGGGGCTTAAACTGTAAGGGTTTAAGCCTTTTCACATTTAGAGCTATTCAGATTTATCGAAATGAAAGTTGATTGTTTTGATGACTGGCTCATCACCTGATTGCGGGCACACCTGAACAGGAGTTCGTATCGATTAAACAACAGGATTAAGGCGGCATTCTGTTTTTATCTTTAGATAAAATAAAGAGAGCAACTTTGCTCTCTTTATTTTTGCTGCTTATTTACAACTGAAATTTTCAGCCAACTCGCTATCACCTTGACCGTTATATCGGGCAATTAGCGGATAAGGACACAGTGGGCGAGTACGGGTTGCCGACCAATCTGTAGGAAGCTCAGTATTGATAACACCACTGGCATTGCCTACACCACGTGCAGAAGCAATAATTTTGTCAGGTGCTTGACCGTATTCCACCCAATTGACCAATGCAGTCAGCGCATCGAATTGATCGGTGGCGATACCGCCGCGTGAATGGTTCATACCGGGCACTCGGAAAAAACGGACAAAACTTGGTGCATTGCCTGAGGTATTATTTTGATACTTATTAAGCAGTTTATCGTACCAGTTCTGCGTGTCATCTACAGAAAAAACGCCATCAGCCGTACCTTGTACCACAATCATTTTACCGCCATGTTCGTGCAGTTTATCCAGATTCAATTCATCAGGTGGAATCATGAAAGACATGGCACTTTCGAGGTAAGTTTCATTGGTGGCAGATAGTTTTGCATAGTCGGTATCGAAATTAAAGTTGAAAGCGAATTGGCGAGAATTCAGCATGACATCTGGATTTGGTGGAACCTGAAAAATAATCCCGACCGCCACAGGGTCACGTGCTGTGCCAACAGAAGATTCAAATTTCCAGCTGGCCCAATTGCTGCCCATCAGCCCCGGATCAAACGGTTGCGTGGCATATAAGGCTTCGCCCGCAGAGTTGACTGGACCACGATAAATATTGGCAAGCACATCAATTTGATCGGTACTTAAACAGCTACCATCACGTGTACTGGAACATACAGGAACATCGCGATGAATATCAAATGCGGTACGACAGGCTTCGACATCTTGCACTAAGCCGTCTGCCACACCATCGAGCCCATCACATTGATTGAGAATGGCTTGAGCCAGCACTTTGCGTTCCGATACTGTAAGGGCAGTACTTAAATCATTTTCATCGGTGGCAACTCGACGTAATTGTTGTGCGGTGTACAGTTGTGCTGCAGCCGCACGAGGTAAGTGAAAACCGGGGGTGCTGGCAAGAATGCCATCATATTGATCGCCCAAACGGGTTGCTGCCATCATGGCATGTCGCCCACCATTTGAGGTTCCACCCGCATAAGAACGGTCTGGTAGTTTGCCATAAGCCGCCTGAATTAGATTTTTAGCCATCGGCGTGAGTTTGGTAATGGCACCATAACCATAGTCAATGCGGGCTTGAGGGTCTAAACCAAACAATGGATTTTGTGAAGCATTGTGTCCCGCATCGGATGAAATCACCGCAAAGCCATCATGCAGTGCATTGGTCAGCGGTCCACCGCTGCCGACTTGTCCAGTGGCAGTGGCAATATTGCCATCGGTACCGCCATTGCCTTGATAAAGGAAACGACCATTCCAGTCGATCGGTAAGCGCATTTCAAAACCAATTTGATAAGTTTGCCCATCTACTGGACTGACCCGTTGGTGCATATAGCCTGTAATCAGGCAGTGGGCGGCAATGTCTTGCCCTGCAACTTTGAGCGTGCCCGCTGCTTGTAAGGTTGCTGAAGTAATACTGGTATTGGCATACTGAAAGCCGTTTAAGTCGGTACATGACCCTTTTAAATTGGTGCCCACGGCAGGCGTGAGTTGAGGAATAGTGGCAGTGGTTTGGGTTGCCGTTGTATTGTCATTATCCCCATCGCCACAAGCTGAAAGGGTGGTACATAACATCAGATAGCTCAGTTGTTTCAGCCATTTTTTTTGTTTTAAGGTTGTTTGCATTATTGAAGTTCCATATCAATCAATGTTGGATTTTAAGGATGGAGGACCATGAAATTGGCGGTACTTCGCGCAATCATTTTTTGGTTTTGCCATGCTTCACTTTCAAGGCAGAGAATGGCTTTGCCTTGTTTGGTAAAGCGACATTTGGTGAGTACGGTTCCGACTTGGCAGGGACGTAAAAAATCCATTGTGAGGTTAATGGTGGTTGCAGGGGTTTGATCATTTGCAAGATAAGCAAACAGTCCCATCACATCATCCAACATGGCGCAGACCATGCCTCCTTCAACGGTTCCTCTAGGATTGGTAAAGCTGTCTAGTGCGACATAACTAATTTCCAGTTCAGTCTGATCGGCATTCCATTGAATATTGTGCCCTCCCAGAAGATGGTGGATGGGGGGCAGTGTTGCTAAGGTACTTAGGGTCATAAGGAAAGATCCATTTTTCGAACGATGACTAAAAGATAGCGAGGGCTTTGATGCTTATTGCAGTGTGTAAGCGTCATAAATCACGGCTTTGCCTAGACGTATGGCACTGCCGACGGCAACGGTTTGATTCAGCCATGCATATTTCGGTGAGCTGGTTTCAAATTGCATGGTGATCTTGAAATAGTATTTATTCGGGTCGACATCTTTACCTTGTGCAACTTGCTTTAAAACCTCACTGGAACCATGTCTATAGCCTTTGGTTTGCAAATAAATTAAAGCGCCATCGTCTGTTTCGAGCAGGTAACGGGTATCAATAATCGCAAGTCCCTTGCTATCCACAATTTGCCAATCGGCACCGTTATTCAAAATACGTCCCTTGAGTTGTTTACCTTGGAAGGTACCGCCTGTAATCGGAATAATGCGACGTTTACCACCATCGCTGGTGGTGCCGAGTTCCCAAACAGGTGCATTCAAATCCACGCTAAATTGCGCTAGTGGCTCAAGATGGGGGGCTGGCGGATGGTATTGCGTTTCAGCATAGCTCTGGCTTAATAGGCTCAATCCAAAGCAAAGACCAAGTATTTTTTTCATCAGATTTTTCTCGTAAAAAAAGAGGTTCTGACAGATGCAGAACCTCGCTAGGCATTATTTAAATTTCCAGGTGTAGTCGATATTGAAGCGGGTTTCGTTGGAAGGTTTGATGTTAGCGGTGGAGAGCATATTGTTGTCATACATTGCGTAGCGGGCACGCAAACCGAGATTTTTTAAAGGCCCATTTTGTACGGTATAACCAATGTCAAAATCGGTTTCATGTTCTTTTAAATTGGTTCCACCCAAATTTGGCGCATAAATATTATCGCCTGTGGTGTAACGGGTCATGAAACGTAAACCCGGCACATAATTTTTAAAATCATATTCATAGCGGAAGCTGTAAACATGCTCTTTGGGATTTAAAAATTCCGCTGGCCAAGTGTCAATGAGTAGCCCTGTTTCGCCATTGGTTAAATATGGAAATGCGGTGTCACCATTATGGTGGAAGGTCGCCAAAATGAATTTATGATTTTGATGTTTTAGTTCAAAATAAGCATGAATCAGATCGTTATCCACCAAACCCGCTTTGGCTTGCCCATCTTCACGGCTGCGGTAGTAGCGCAATTGTGAGCTAAAATTATTACTGTCATTGAATTTGTGATTATAGGTGACGCCAAACATGGACTGGTTATACAGGTCTTCTACATCCATATAAAAACTGGTCAGTTTGGTGCTTGGAATGAGCTGATAATTCCCCCCAAGATAATACAGTTGGTCAGTATCGGCAGGTTTAAAGCGACCATTGACCCCTGAAATTTTCATATTTTCCCAGTTGGTCGAATCACGATGGTTGACCTGATCAATATAAGCCGATTGGAAATCCAGATTTTGGATATCTTTCGACTCTAGTGAAATCCCTCGATAGGTTTGGGGTAACAGGCGTGCTGGTGATGCGACCAATACTGGATTCATCGGGCGCAGCGTACCCACTTTTAACTCAGTTTTACTAATTTTGGATTTACCTGTGACTCCGATTTGTCCATAACTGGATGCAGGTTCATTGGTGACGGGATCACGTGGCAAGTTTCCTGTTCCTGCATAATCGGCGCTGGCATCCAGTGCAAAACCTGCAGTGGCTAAAATATCCAGACCAAATCCCACCGTTCCTTCGGTATAGCCTGAATTGGCTCTGAAAATAAGACCTTGGCTCCAGTCTTTAGCTGCCGGATATTTGGATACTTCCTGATAGTCACGATCAAAATAAAAATTTCGCGTGGTTAAATCGACCGTACTGTTATCAATAAAGCTGCCCGCAAAGACTGAACTGGAGAGCATAAGGGTAGAGTACATCCATAATTTAGACTGCATTGCATTTCTTCCTGAAATATCATTGTTGTTTTGCATTCAGACCTCGGATGGAGGTCTGTTCTTGATTTCTTGTTGAAAAGAATTATTTCCCGAGCAGCTCCCGCGCTACGATTTCTTTCATAATTTCATTGGTTCCACCGTAAATTTTTTGCACGCGCGCATCGACAAAGAAACGTGAAATTGGGTATTCCTGCATGTATCCGTAGCCACCAAATAGTTGCAGCAACTGATCAATCACTTCACATTGAGTGTCGGTAATAAAGCATTTCAAAGCAGCAACGTGGCTGACCGTGAGTTCATCTCGGCTGTATTGCTCGGCACATTGATCGACAAAGGCTTGCGCTGCTTTGGCTTTAATTTGCGTATTGGCGAGCACAAAACGCGTATTTTGCATTTGGCTCAGCGGTTGCCCAAAAGCTTTGCGTTCTTGTACGTAATTTTTGGTGATCTCAATGGCACCCAAAATGGAACCTAAAGCCATCATAGAAATACTTAAACGTTCACGTGGCAGTTCCTGCATCAGGTAAGCAAAGCCTTTACCTTCTTCACCCAGTCGTTGTGCTTTCGGCACTTTGACCTGATCAAAAAATAATTCAGCAGTGTCTTGGGCATGTAAACCAATCTTTTTCAACGATCTGCCTTTTTCTACACCAGCTAAAGAGGCATCCACCAGTAACAGGGAAATGCCTTTGGCGCGTGCTTCAGGATCGGTTTTACTGACCAGTACAATCAGGTCGGCATGAATGCCGTTGGAAATGAAAGTTTTAGAACCATCCACCAGATAATGATCATCGTTCAGAATGGCTTGGGTGCGAATCGCTTGTAGGTCGGATCCTGCATTGGCTTCCGTCATGGCAATCGCGGTGACCACTTCACCGCTGACCATTTTCGGCAACCAATATTGTTTCTGTTCTTCGCTGCCGATGTTTTGAATATAAGGGGAGACCAGTTCATTCTGCCCGCCAATTGCCACCGCTAAAGAGGTAAAACCTGCTTGAGCAGTTTCTTGTACCAACATCAGCGAGTAGTGTACTGGGGCACCATAGCCGCCATATTCTTCTGGGACATCGACACATAAAAAGCCATTTTCACCCAGCTGGTTCCACAATTTTCTTGGGATTAGTCCATCCTGTTCCCATTGCTCATAATGTGGCGCGACAAACTCTTTCAGGAAGCGTCGATAGTTATCTCGAAACAATTCAAATTCAGTATCTTGTTGCATACTCAAACCTTATTTTTGGCAAAAGTAGGGGTAAAGCCCAAAATGAATTGAGCTTTTTTACTTTAATTTCAGTGGATTAGTTGTTTAGCGTTGGAATTCGAATAATTAGAGAATTCTCAGTTTGCTTTTGATATAGCTCGGCAATTTTCTCAGCGCGTCGCTTCAGAATATTGCTTTGATTGAGATTGCCTTTATCGGTGACTTCGCCTGCATCCAGTTGCGGTGGTTCAGTTTGCAAATACAGCATCGAGACACGATTTGAACTTCCCGTCGCATCCTTGTTGTAGTGCATTAAAAATTGACGGAACCATTGTTGGATTTTCTGATGTTTGAGAATCTGTTCTGGTGAATGCTCGGCAAGATTTAAGCCCGCATAGTCTGCACAGGCCGCGATTTTTGGAAAAATCAAAAAGCCGATGCTATTCAGGTTCGAACCTGTGATACAGACATCTTGAATCAGTAGATTGCCCTGAATTAAGGCTTTATTGCGCAAGGTACCGACATTCACGAAAGTGCCGGTATTAAGCTTAAAGTCTTCGGCTATACGTCCGTCATACATCAGTCCTTGGGTCGGGTCAGTTGCATCGACCAAACGTACCGCATCGCCCGTATGGAAAAAGCCTTCTTCATCAAAGACCGTACTTTGTTGATCTGCATTTAAACGCCAGTAGCCTTTCATGACGTGTTTGCCACGCACGCAGAATTCAAGTTTGTCACCATAAGGCACCAGCTTGATTTCACAACCTGGTGCAGGGTAACCGATAAAGCCTGCCATCACGCGTGGACCTGTGGTAAACGCGCAAGAGGGTGCCGTTTCGGTCATGCCGAGTCCACTCATAATGCGAATTTTTTCACCACAATGTTGTTGTGCAATACGATCTAAACGGTTCCAGCCAGCTTCGGATAATGCCGCACCAGCAAAGAACAGCACTTTGACTTTGGCAAAGAAGCGATCTCGCAGTTCGGCATCTTTTTCTAGGGCATCGGTAAGTTCTTCCCAACCTTTAGGTACATTCAAATATACTGTTGGTGAAATTTCTTTTAAGTTGCGAATGGTTTCTTCGAACTTGCCAGCTACTGGTTTGCCATCATCGATGTAAATGGTCCCACCGTTATATAGGGCAATCCCAACATTGTGGCTACCACCAAAGGTGTGATGCCAAGATAACCAATCGAGTAATACTGGTGGTGTTTCTTCAAACTCAGGGAACGTTTGTAGCAACATCTGCTGATTCACCGTGAGCATCAGATGCGTGGTTGGAACCGCTTTAGGTAGTTTGGTTGAACCCGAAGTAAATAAAAATTTGGCAATCTGGTGTTCATCTAAACTTTGATAATGCTCCTGAACATTGGTTACAGGTGTATCTAAGAGTTCTTGAAATGCAGTACAGCCATGATCCCCGATAATGCCTTTATTGGTGACTATTTCAATGTGCGCAGGGGCACATGCTGCAATGGCTTTGGCAAAAGCCTGACCATCATTGGCATAGACCATACCAGGGGTGAGCACATCAAACACGTGCTTGAGTTTTCCGAAATCTTGGGAAACCAGTGAATAGGCTGGGGAAATAGCAGAGAATGGAACCCCTGCTAGCATGGCACCCATAGACAGGGTTAAATGCTCTAGATCATTGCCCGATAAAATAACTAATGGGCGTTGTTCACTTAAGTTTCGATTATGCAAGGCTTGCGCAAAATGCCAAGCACGTTGCAATGTTTCGGCATAATTGAGTTTTACCCATTCGCCTTGCGAATTACGTTTGGCTGCAAAAATATGCTCAGGTTTGGTTTGTGCAAAATGAATCAGGCGATCAGTCAATTTTTGCGGATAGCTGTTCAGTTGTTCTTTAGGTTGAAGATACAAGACCTGATCTTTATAGACGTAATCAATATCATGACGCCCGAGTTTTACCAATCTTTCGCGATCTTGTGATTGAGTGGCATTCATTTGCATTGTGTTTCACTCCATGGAAAGCGCATCACTGCGCTTTATATTTTTTGCATCATGCAATTTATATTTAGTATTTTAGCCGCTATCCAATGCTTAGATTGGATAATGGCGAGTTTGGGTTTGAATGGTGATCCAACGTAAGTCGGTAAATTCTGCAATTGAAGCTTTGCTGCCAAAGCGACCATAACCACTGGCTTTGGTGCCTCCGAATGGCATTTGTGCTTCATCATGCACGGTTGCACCATTTATATGGCAAATTCCTGAATCAATCTGTTTAGCAACATCCAGTGCTTGCGCTATATTTTGGCTAAAAACCGCAGCGGACAAGCCATATTCGCTGTCATTGGCGAGGGCAATGCCTTCTTCAATGCTGTTAAAACGTTGCACGGTGCAGACTGGACCAAAAGATTCTTCGCGATACAGTGCCATCTCAGGTTGGATATTTAACACCAAGGTCGGCTGCATGGTGGTGTCTTGAATTTGAATCCCCAAGGGCAAATCGGCACCTTTACTTAGTGCATCCTCCAGTAAATGTTGAATACGCTGTGCAGCACGGGCACTTTCCAAAACACCGAGTGCATATTCTTGAGTAGTTGGATTGCCTGCCCGAATCGTACGGGTTTTTTCAATCAGTTTGTTGATGAATTGATCCGCAATGCCATCCTGTACCAGTACACGTTCGGTAGACATACAGATTTGTCCTTGGTTAAAGAAGGCACCAAAGGCGACTGCATTAACGGCTTCATCGACATCTGCATCATTCAGTACCACAACAGGGGCTTTGCCACCGAGTTCGAGTAACACTGGTTTCAAATATTTTGCCGCGGTTTCTGCAATAATTTTTCCAACTTTGGTTGAACCAGTAAAATTAATACGCTTGACGGCAGGGTGTGAAATCAGACGTTCGACAATTTGTGGTGCATCTTCCGCTGCGTGGGTAATCACATTCACCACGCCATCCCCCAAGCCTGCTTCATGTAGCACTTGTCCAATTAAGCGCTGTGTTGCAGGGCAGGCTTCAGAGGCTTTGAGCACCACAGTATTACCGCACGCCAGTGGCATGGCTAAAGCACGTGTTGGTAAAATGACCGGTGCATTCCACGGTGCGATACCGACTACGACTCCGCAAGGGACGCGGATGCCCATCGCCATATTGCCGGGCACATCGGAAGGAATCAGGCTACCATCCATTTGTGTGGTCATGGCTGCTGCTTCACGTAACATGTTGGCAGCCAAATGGACATTGAACCCATACCATGTTGCAGTTGAACCTGTTTCACGCATGCCAATTTGAATAAATTGCTCAGTTTTCTGATCCATTAAGTCTGCTGCTTTGAGCAGACGTAAACGGCGTTCTGTCGGAGAAAGCTTTGCCCAAACTTGAAATGCCTGAGCCGCAGATTCAATGGCACGATCGACATCTTCCAGTGTTGCCGCAGCAGCAATACTGGCAACTTGACCATCAATTGGACTGATCCGTTCAAAGCTTGCCTGATTGGATGCTGCAGCAGACTGGCCATGAATCAGTAGTGGTGTCAGTTCCACTTTCTTGATAGCAGTTGTAGCACTGCCAATTGTAAATGCATTCGTGTTGTGATCAGCATGATCTACAGATTCATCTTGTCTAAGTGACTGTACATTGTGCATGGGTTGTATCCTTACATAACCATTTTAAAAAGAGAAAGTTAACCAGTACGCTTATAGCTTTGTAAACCAGGTTTAATCGATTTCTCATCTAAAAATTGTTTCAGACCTTCTTGACGTCCACCTTCGGTATCACGATGAATACATTGATCAAGCTTGGCATATAAATAGTCTTCGTTTTGATCCCAAGTCAGTTCGCGGCAACGTTTGAAACCATTTTTGGCAGTACGTAACACCACAGGGTTTTTCTCAAGCAGAATGTTTGCCAACTCCGTTACTTCAGCTTTGAGTTGCGCTAAAGGCACACTTTTGTTGACCAAGCCCATGTTCTCCGCTTCTTTACCACTGAAGGTTTTACCCGTCATGATGTAATACAGCGAAGTGCGATGACCGACCGTATCTGCCATGGCTTTGCTGACTAAGTTGCCAGGAGGAATGCCCCAGTTAATTTCAGATAAGCCAAAGGTTGCTTCATCTGCAGCAATGGCCAAATCACATGCCACTAAAGGGGAGAAGCCGCCACCGAAGCACCAGCCATTGACCATAGCAATAGTCGGTTTCGAATACATGCGTAGTAATTGCCACTGCCAACGACATGAATCGCGACGAATACGTTCTTGGAAAATTTCAGGTTGAGAGTCTACTTCACGGAAATACTCTTTTAAATCCATACCCGCAGTCCATGAATCGCCAGCACCTGTCAGTACCACCACACGAGCATCTTGATCCAGCTCGATGGTTTCTAGTACCTCAATCATTTCACGATTTAATGTTGGACTCATGGCATTTTTCTTTTCTGGGCGGTTGAAGGTTACCCATGCAATTCCATTTTCAACTTTAACATCAACAGTTTCCCAGCGCTTTTCATATGTCATGTGCTTACTCCTTGGATGACAGTTTGTTTGTTCTGTATTCAACATAATATCAGTTAAACTTACATTCAAGTGTTTTTTGATAAAATTTGGATAAATTTTTTATTCAATTGAAAAATAACAATAAATAAATTTATTAAAAAATAAAATTGAATTTGGTATTGATTTTTTAATCAGTCTAACTGATATTTTGTGAGTGTTCTATGAACAGCACAAAACAACAAGATGTAATGGAAATAACTGTGAAATAAAGGATTGAACTATGGATAATGTGTTACATCCGTCGGGAAGGGCGAAGATAACGCTATTGCTGTGCTTTGCCATCGCCATATTTGAAGGTTTCGATCTTCAATCCATGGGCGTCGCAGCACCGCGTATGCGTGCAGAATTTATGTTGGATAATGCACAAATGGCAATGGCCTTTAGTGCTGCAATTTTAGGTACCTTGCCTGGTGCACTAATTGGTGGACGGTTAGCCGATGTGATCGGGCGTAAAAAGGTACTGATGTTTAGTATCCTGTTATTTGGTGTGATGTCGCTTCTGACCGCTTTTGCCGCGAACTATGATTTACTGCTTTTCATTCGCTTCCTGACAGGATTGGGAATGGGTGGTGCACTGCCAATGATGATTACACTGGCATCTGAAGCTGTATCTTCAGACCGTAAAGGTACTGCGGTGAGTGTCATGTACAGTGGTATTCCCTTTGGTGGGCTATTAACCTCAGTGGTTGCGATGATGCTGGCAGGTGATGCGGAGTGGCGCCATATTTTCTATGTGGGAGGCATTGCACCCATCTTATTGATTCCGTTGTTAATCAAATTCTTGCCAGAATCTACCGATTATTTAGACAGAAAAAACCAAACGCAACACACCACACCGTTTATGGACGTGTTGTTTGCCAAAGACCGTCGCATGTCGACCATTCAGATTTGGATCAGCTTTTTCTGTACTTTGGTGGTGTTATATTTCCTCTTAAACTGGTTACCACTGCTCATGGGTGCGCAAGGGCTGTCAAAACTCGAAGCCAATTATATTCAAATGGGCTATAACGTGGGCGGTATGTTTGGTTCGATTCTGATGGGCATGATGTTGGATAAAATGCGCATGAGTTTTGTGATTAAATTTATCTACTTGGGGATTTTGGTTTCACTCTGCTGTTTGTCCTTTTCACCAACGGTTGCTCTGCTGGCTTTATCTGCGGTGGGTTGTGGTTTATTTATTGTGGGTGGACAGTCTGCATTATATGGTCTGGCCACCATGTACTATCCAACCGAAATGCGTGGTACAGGCGTGGGTGCGGCAGTGGCAATTGGACGAATCGGCTCATTTGCGGGTCCATTATTGGCAGGGTTCTTACTTTCGATTGGTAAAAGTGCCACGATTGTGATTGGTTCAAGTATTCCTGTGATTCTGATTGCAGCAATTTCTGCACTGCTGCTTGTCAGAAAACCTAAACAAACTGTACAGTTAATGCAAAGCACAACTGCACCTTAATCTGTTTTAACGATGAGAAGTATGGGAGTGTCATCTCATACTTCTTTTTGTTTATTTTTGATGATGAAACAATATGGTACGTACACGTTCAATGGATCAGAAAATAGAAGATGGACCACGTTTGAGTTATATGATTGCTCGTTTAGATCGGGTGGTCAGTCAATATTTAACAGAACATTTAAAAGACTTGGATATTACCTTGCCGCAATTTACTGCGCTGTCTGTCTTGGCATCCAAAAGTAATTTATCCAATGCCAAACTGGCTGAACGGTCATTTATGAAACCGCAGTCCGCCAATAAAACCTTGCAGGATTTGCTGAGTAATGGCTGGATCGAAAAGAAGCCCGATCCAACGCATGGTCGGCGGATATTAGTGACTGTGACTGAAACGGGCTTAGTGAAACTGGCTGAATGTAATCAAGTGGTTGCAGCTTTGGAGCAGAAAATGTTGCAAGGGATTGATCTGAATTTGGCTTATCTGATTCGTAATAACCTAGATATTATGGTGAATAATCTGAAATAAACACCCGTTTGCTGATGGTGAATGATGATGAAATATCACGATCAGTGCTAAATGCATTGGGGTAGGAATACGTTCTTGACCAGAAAGCTATTGTCACCAGCGGAATGAAGTTGTTAGCATGGCTTAAAAGTTTTTGTATAAAGTGTGGCTAGGATGTCTTCAGGACAACAAGTTTTAATTAAATTAAGAAAAATGATTATTGCTGGGGAACTGGAAGGCGGCAGTCGTATCGCTGAAATTCCGACAGCAGAATTACTAGGCGTGTCACGCCAACCTGTGCGTATGGCGTTTCGCTTGCTTGAACAAGAAGGGCTGTTGCTTAAGAATCCGACCCGTGGTTATACAGTCCGCGAGATTTCAAATGAATTGGTCAATGATGCTTTGGAAGTTCGTGGCGTGTTAGAAGGTCTAGCTGCTAAGACTTTGGCTGAACAAGGTTTATCGGCTGAGCAGCAGCAGATCCTCAAAAACTGTATTGAGCAAATTGAACAGCTTTTTGTGGAAAATACTAAATTTAACGAAGAAATCCTAGAGCGATATCATGAATATAATGTGATTTTTCATGACACCATTATTCAAGGGGCGCAAAATGTTGCTTTGATTCAGGCATTGGCGAAAAACAATCAGCTTCCAATGGCTTCGGTGCAAGCGATTACCTATGATCAATCACGGGCATTATCGGAATATCGACGCCTGCATTATGCGCATATGCAACATTGCTCAATTTATGAAGCATTGCTGCAACGCCAATCGGGGCGTGCCGAAACTTTAATGCGAGAACACAGCAGTGTTGCTTTGTTGGGCGAAACGCTCAGAAATATTCTGTCTGAAGCATCATAAAATTTTCCCACCCAAAAGCCTTTGGGTGGGTGATCTGACTTATAACTCAATCACGAGGTTTTTGGACTTCGAACGAGAGCAACAAGGGGTGAATTGATTATTCAAAGCGCGCTCTTCATCGGTCATAAACATATCTCGATGATCTGGGGTTCCAGAAACCACACGGGTAATACATGTACCGCAAATCCCTTGTTCGCAAGATACAGGTACGTCAAAACCGTGTTCTAGTAGGGCTTGAGTTACCGTCTGTTCTGGGTGAATTTCAATGCGACGTCCAGTGCCTGCAATTTCCACGGTAAATGCTTCATCATTTTCATGTTTGCTTTGTTGTGCTACAAAATGTTCTTGATGTAGCTGCTCGGTTTGCCAGCCAGCTGTTTCTGCAGACTGCATAACGAACTGCATAAAGCCCGTTGGACCACAGACATAAAGATGTTTATCTGAAGTTGGCTGCTGCAATACCTGCTGCATATTACATTGTGTTTCGTCTTGATCCTGAATATGGAAATGTACCTGATCAGGAAAATGCGTAGTTAAATTGCCATAAAAGGCAATCATTTCATGCGTACGGACGAAATAATGCAGTTCAAAAGGAATATTTTGTGCTTTTAAGCGATAGGCCATAGAAAGGATTGGGGTAATCCCAATGCCTCCAGCAAATAAAACCGCTGTTTTCGTGTTTGGGTGTAGGGCAAATAAATTACGAGGTTGCCCAATACTTAACACATCGCCTTCATGATAGTCATTATGCATGCAGCGTGAACCACCACGTGAGTTTTCATCTTGTAGTACCCCAATCACATAGCGGTTTTGTTCACTAGAACAATTCGAAAGAGAGTATTGGCGGATCAGTCCATTTTTAAGATGCACATCAATATGTGACCCGGCCTCAAAGCGCGGCAAAGCCGAGCCTGAGGTTGAAACAAGTTCAAATGCACGAATGGAAGGGGTAAGTTGGTGAATCTTATTGATCATAACGTCCATGTTAATCCTTCTTTAAATTACGTGAATATTCGGAAATTTAACCACTTCAGGTTGTACAGCAGCTTGTCTTTCCTCATTCAATAAGCGGTCAATAATTTTGCGCGATTGAACCCCACCTGCATCAATATTCAGCATGAGCAGTTTACGTTGTGGATTATTCAGAATGTTTTGTTGCTGTTGTTCCAGCATTTCCAAATCTTCAGTAAAGATTTTGCCTTGTCCTTCACGAATTTTATCAGTAAGTTCGCTATTTTCAGGCTGGAAGTTGCGAGCCATACCCCAGAAATACCAATGTGATGTTTCTGTTTCAGGGGTAATAAAATCCACCACAATTGAAGAGACTTTTTTGTCTTTAGGGGCGTCATAACCGCCATGACCTGCATGTGCTACACCCACTTCAATATGCACATTACTTGGTGCAAAGAAGTGACAGCGCTGCCAACGATCGACTGGAACATCATCGGCTAAGTGATTACCACGGAGGGCCATTTGCCAAAATGGCGGTGCGATGACCTTTTCCATATAACGTTCGGTAATCACATGATCGCCATCAACTTTGGTGGTCGGTAAGGATTCATCAATTTCTTTTTGACCAATACTGCTGGAATGCACATAGGTTTCATGGGTTAAGTCCATGAGGTTATCAATCATCAAACGGTAATCGCAATGGATGTGGAATAAGCCACCGCCATAACTCCATTCAGGATGATCTGCCCATTCCAAAACAGGGAGTTTGGATTCATCGGCAAGGCTTTTTTCCCCTGGCCAGACCCAAATAAAGCCAAATTTTTCTACGACTGCATAAGCCTTGTTGCATGGGAAGCCGTTTACGCGTTGAGCAGGCATAGAAATGGTTTTACCTTCACAGCCCATCACCAGACCATGATAACCACACACTAAATTACCATCTTCAACATAACCTAATGACAGCGGTGCACCACGATGCGGACAGAAATCCTCGACAGCAGCAACCTTATTTTCTTTACCACGATAAAAAACAATTTTCTCGCCACAGATCGTACGACCAAGGGGTTTTTCTTGAACTTCTTCTGGACGGCATGCTACATACCAAGCATTTTTGATAAACATTGTGATGACTCCTTGTCAATTATTGGATCCAATTTATCGCATTTTGATTATGTGGTCAATTGGCATTTGGATTAATTTTAGGGTATTTATGGATTTTTACATGGATAATTCTGATTGTTAGTTGTACTATTTGTTCTTTTATTGGGGTTTAATTTATCATAATTGTATTTATGGATCCAAAAACCTATCGGTATAGGTTTTTGGATCGTGCTGAATTAAAATTTGAGGGTGTAATGCAGCATAAAGCGCTGTTCATCTAGGCTTTTGCCATTTTTGGTGTCGTAATCAATATTCAGGAACAGGAATTTGAGGTTTTTAACCCAGTGATTCATGTCATATTGAACCAAGATGTCGCTTTCTTGTTCAAAATTATCCTGATTATTGGTTTTGAACGAATCTCCATAGATATATTTGTAGGTAATTTTTAGACCTTTGATGTAATCCTGAAGATTATATGAGGCGACAAAATGGTAGGATTTTTCATCGGCTTTGGTGAAGGCGCCTAAAGTCCAATTGACCATGTGGGGGATAGGCATTCCGTCTAGTTTCGGGATGCCGTCTTTACCATAGTTCTCTTGATAGCCAAACCCTGTTTGCAAATTGCCATATTTAATAAAGTGCATGACACCTAATGAAGTGTTGTCATATTCTCCAATTTTAGCTGCTCCTATTTCATCATGACGGAACAGGCGTATTTTCGTAGTATGTTGAGGGGTCCAATTATAATCTAATGCAAAATAACTCTGGTTGATGATGTCTTGTAAATAACCATCATAAAATTTCCATGAGTATTTGCTGGTTTTACCATCCCAACTTAAAAAATATAAGCCGTCTGACTCTTGTTTGGAAATGGCTAACTTGTGGTAATCCTCCTCATTTCGGGGGGAGTAACGGTTAATTAAGCCTAGATTAAAATTCTGATTTTGATATTTATATTTGAGCTCTGCACCTTTGTAGTTGACTCTTAACTGATGAGTGTCGACTTGAGGTGTAAGCGGATCATCTGGTGTGAGTTCACCAAAATTAAATCGAGCATTCTGATATTCAATTCCCGCACCTAGACCATATTTTGTGTAGTCTTGCGCTTGTGATTTGCTGACAGGATCAAAAGGAAGTACAAAATCATTGCTATGCTGATCAGAGCTGAGGCGATAAGCATATTGCAGGCTAGGCATAAGATGAAGCTGTACTTGGTCAATTTTCATAGACCAGTCGCCCCTATAGAGAAAACCTTGGCTTAAACTACTGGAGTCACTGCTGTTGCTGTCTTCGTAGTCTCGATCGAAACTAAAGGTTTTTAAAACCAGATCGTTTTTAAAATTGTAAGATTCGGCACTGTGTGCTGAACAACAGGCAAAAAAAGCCCCTGAGATGAAAATCCCATTTTTAAAAATATGTTTCATTTTAATTCCATTTAAAAACGTTTGACTGTCCTAAAACCAACATGACTGGTGGCTAAATCGAGTTCTTGTGGGTGTCTTGCGGCAGCACGGTAACGTGCACAATAGTTGGATGCACATAAATAAGAGCCACCTTTAATGGTGTACTTCAATACCTCGCTATGGTTGACCCGATATTGCGCGGGGTCTCCCATGTGCTGGTCTCGTGGTCCTGTATATGGGGTTTGCGTCCATTCCCATACATTGCCAATCAGGTCGTATAACCCGAATGGATTTTTGTCAAAACACCCGACAGGTGAAACCTCAGAAAAACCATCATTTTGGTTATTTTGATAAGGGAATTCACCTTGCCAATAGTTGGCAGTGATGTGACCATTATGTTGAGGACCTAGATCGGAGTTTTGCTGAAATCCCTTTGCTGCATATTCCCATTCAAGCTCGGTGGGTAAATCATGTCCTAACCAATTTGCATAGGCATAGGCATCATTCCAAGTCACCATTCGCACTGGTTCATTCGGTTGAGGCTGCTTGCTGCTTTTTGGTCCCCAAGGGTGTTTCCAGTTGGCACCTTGTTCAAACGTCCACCAATTTAACTCTGCAACGGGTTGGGTGGGTTGAACGAACATGGCTGCGCCATTTTGTTTTTCTGCATCCGTAATATAGCCTGTTTGTTTCACAAACTCAGCAAACTGTGCATGGGTTACCTCTGTTGCATCAATTAAAAAAGCAGGAACCTGACTGGTTGTTTGGTTGAGTGGTCGTTCATCATCATATCCATTGGTGGTGCCAAGTTGTATGCTTCCTTGTGGAAGTTTGACCATTCCAGCATCTTTCTGCGAAGGCCAGCCATGAGGCAAGCCTGAATAGGCTGCGCACTTGGTGCGATTACCTAAATCTGAAACAGAATTCTGGTTGGCTTTATGGGAGCTATCTTGGCAAGCACATAATAGGATCAATGATGAAGACAAAATGGCTTGCTTCATCATTTTTCTGTTCCTTATTTCTTGTTGTATTGCTCAAAATCAACTACGCCGTTCTGATCTGCATAAGATAGGTATTTGGTATTTAAAATTTTGACGACATCTGGGTGCTGTGCATAGACATTGTGCTGTTCGTTAAAATCTTTTTTTAGATTATAAAGTTCCCAGCCATGGCTCTTGAATTTTGATGGAGAGTTTTCGACCAGTTTCCATTCATCATTTTTGGCATAGCGACTGCCATGAAGTTCTTTAAATTCATGGTAGTTTACAGGACGAATACGGGCTGCATTGTTTTTGAGTGCTGGGATTAAGCTGTAGCCTGAAGGTTGAATTTTTTTGCTATCAGCAGGGTATAGCTGGTTAGGTTGAATACCAGCCAATTCCATCACTGTAGGGAAAATATCGCGCACGGTTCCAAAGTTATTATTGATGCCACGATCTTTGGAAATATTACTTGGAAATTTCACGAGGAAAGGCACGCGTACGCCACCTTCTGTGGCTGCTGATTTCCAGTAGGTAAAAGGCGTGCTGCTGACTTCAGCCCAGCGGGGTCCCATGTAGACGTAAGAAGTAGCATTGCCAATATTTTCATAGCGGTTGTCTGCGTCACCCATCGGGAAGTTGTGGTTTCCACCTTCGGCACCATTATCTGACATAAACACAATCACAGTATTGTCATACTGGTTGTGCTTTTTTAGATACTGAATCACATCACCAACGCGGTCATCCAGTTGAGTGACCATGCCCGCATAAACTTCCATTTTACGTGCTTCATATTTACGCTCTTGCGGGGTTAATTGTTCCCAACTTTTGGTGTTTAAAGCATTGTTGCCGCTATTGGCTGGATATTCAGTATTTACGGGGATTAAACCTAATTTTTTCTGTTTATTAAATCGTGCCATTTTAATGGCATCATAACCTTGATCATATTTGCCTTTATACATATCACGATATGGTGCTGGTGCTTGAATAGGCCAGTGCGGAGCGGTGTATGCCATATAAGCAAAAAAGGGTTTGTTCTGGGTGTTCTTGTTCAGATATTCAAATGCTTTTTGGGTAAAGAAATCTGTGGAGTAGTAGTGATCTGGTAACGATACTTTTTGGCCATTTTCAGTATATTGTGTGGTGCGTGGATAATTCTGAGGTTGCTCTTTATAGTGTAGGTCGAATCCATCCAATAGTGCGAAAGATTGGTCAAAACCACGTGCTTTGGGGTTTTGATTTGTCTCAAAACCTAAGTGCCATTTACCTACCATAAAGGTGTAATAATCTTTATGTTTAAGCATTTCTGCAAGCGTATAAGCATTTTGGGTGAGGTGCCCAGAGTAGCCGTCTATTTTCAATAATGCGCGAGGACTATCTGCGCCAACCAATTTCTCTTGTCGTTTGGAGGTTTCATACATCGCTCCTAAACCTACCACATGATTGTCGGCACCCGTCATCAGTTGCGCACGTGTGGGTGAGCACATAGAGGATGTATGAAAGTTAAATAGCATTTTTCCTTGTGTCAGTAGGCTGTCGATGTGGGGAGTTTTAATTTCACTACCGTAGGCACTAATGTCGGAAAAACCCAAGTCATCGGCTAGAATAATCATGATGTTTGGTGGAGCTTTGACTTGGTTAGCCGCATAGCTAGGTTCAATCAAAGTGCTTGCGAGGATTAAGCCAAGGGATAATTGGCTTAGTTTTGTGTGTGTCATATGACAGTCCTTGAAAGTTCTTTTTTAGTGCATCATGCAACTAAGATATTTTTGTATTGAGCGCTTTGCTTAAAGGTCGGTGGCGCTAATAATAATAATAAATCACTTTAATGATTGGATCCACATTTTTTTAAAATAAAAAATTAGATGTATAAAATATTGTTATTTAATTGATATTTATATTATTAATAATATTTTTCATAATTATGAGATTGCTATATTGATTTTTTGGATCCAAACAAGCAGTATAGAAAAAGAGCAGGATGCTCTATAACACTGGTCTTCGCACAGGATCAACTTCAATTCTTAATTATTCCGTCAAGGCAATTATGGATAAGGATATGCATAATCACCGAATGCTACTTTCCTGCATGCTCGTAAGCATTTCTTATCCGAATTGAGAGGCACACAATGGATAGAAACGTTTTACACGAGATCAATCAAAACAAAATGAGCCGTTATCAATGGTTCGTGATTCTAATTTGTATTTTGCTCAATGTAATTGATGGCTTTGATGTCATGGTTATGGCATTTACCGCACCATCTGTGTCTGCAGAGTGGGCGTTGTCTGGTGCACAAATCGGAATTTTGTTAAGCGCAGGATTATTTGGCATGGCTGCAGGTTCAATTTTATTGGCACCGCAAGCGGATAAAATTGGTCGTCGTTTATTAATTTTAATTTGCTTAGTCATTGCTGGTTTAAGTATGTCGGCATGTGCCTTGGTGCAAAGTCATAGCATGTTGGCAATTTTACGCTTTATTACCGGTGTTGGTGTCGGAGGCATTTTAGCGAGCAGTAACGTTCTTGCGAGTGAATATGCCAATCTGCGCTGGAGAAGTCTTGCAGTAAGTTTAATGTCCACAGGTTATGGCATTGGGGCAACTTTAGGCGGGATTTTAACTTTTGTCTTGATTGAGCATTTAGGCTGGCGTTCAGTCTTCTTGGCTGGGGGTATAACAACCTTAGTCATGTTCGCGATTGCATTATGGTTATTACCAGAATCACTAGATTATTTGTTGGCAAAAAAACCAGCACGTGCTTTGGAAAATACCAATACGATTTTACAGCGTATGGGGTTAAAGGTTTTAAATGCCTTGCCGCAGTATGAACGTGAAGAACAGCAAAAGGGCAGCGATGTTGCCAAACTGTTTCGTGGGCATCAGGGTTTCCAGACGTTATGTCTATGGTTTGCATTTTTCTTGGTGATGTTTGGCTTTTACTTTGTCATGAGTTGGACGCCAAAGATTTTGATTGCCATGGGGATGTCTCGAGATCAAGGGGTAAGTACTGGTATTTTAATTAGTGTTGGCGGTATTTTTGGTGCTGCAATTATTGGGCTTCTTGCTTCACGCATTAAAATTTTCCACGCCCTCAGTTTATTCTTAGGTTTAACCGCACTGTGTATCTTCCTGTTTGTAGCCGTTTCTGCTCAGGTTAGTATTGCGCTTGCAGTTGGTTTGTTGCTTGGCACGCTTATTAACGGTTGTGTTGCTGGACTGTATTCCATTTCACCAACGATTTATGACGCTGAAATCAGAAGTCGCGGTGTAGGTTATGCAATTGGATTTGGTCGTATTGGCGCCATTCTTTCACCAACCGTTGCGGGTATATTTTTAGATCAAGGGATTGCTCCTCAGCAGCTTTATGCGTATTACGGCATTGTCTTTATCTTGGCGATTTTCCTGATTTTAATTCTGGGTAAAGCGGTTTATAGACATCAGCAGAGTCAAAGTTTGTCCTTAAATACTTCTGCGTAATGACCTAAATAAAATTTAAACGTTGAGATAATAATGAAAAAGACATCTTTATGGGTGGGGGTCTGCTTGTGCCCAATATTTGCAAATGTGACACATGCGCAGTTCATCGCAGATAGTCAAGCTGAGCTCACATTGCGTAATTTTTACTTTGATCGGGATTATAAACAGGATCCCTACCGTTATACGGCTGCTCGGGATTGGGCTGAAGGTCTGATTTTCAAAGGGCAGTCTGGATATACGGAAGGATCGGTTGGATTCGGTATGGATGTTCTGGCAATGGCTGGTTTTAACCTCATAGGCAATCGTGCAGATGATTATGCTCGTACGGGTTTATTACCCGTCAATTCCGATAATTCACGAGACGATTACTATGGAAAAATTGGTGTCACAGGCAAAGCGAAATTTCGGAATAATCAACTCTTTGTTGGGGATTTAGTTCCACAACTTCCGACCATTTTTTCATCTCCAGCACGATTGCTCCCACAGACTTATCGTGGTGTGAGACTGGTTTCGACTGAAATTCCAAACTTACAATTGGAAGGATTTTATGTCGATCAGGTTCGTCAAAGAGATTCGATTCATTACACCGATGCTGGAATTGATAATATTAATCGCCGTTATAACAATGCGGCGACAACGGATCATTTCTATACCTTAGGCGGGGCGTATCAACTCAATAATGCCTATCGCGTGCGTTTGTACCATGCTGAATTGCAAGATATTTATCAGCAACAATTTCTGGGCTTTAATGGCAAACAGCCGATTTCTGATCAATATAATTTCTTAAGTGATGTGCGCTTCTTTAATAGTGATGATGCTGGGAGTGAAAAAATCGGACAAGTCGACAACCGTCATATCAGTGGCTTATTTGGACTGAATTATCAGGGGCATACACTTTCGCTGGGTTATATGCAGTCATTTGGTGATACCGGTTTACCGTTCCTATCGGGTGCAGAGAGTCCTGTTGTACTGGACTTTATGAGTTCAGATTATTCCAACAAAGATGAAAAAGTTTACTCCGTACGCTATGACTATGACTTTAAAAATGTTCGACTCGGAGAAACATCACTCAAGGGTCTGCGCTTTATGACGCGCTATGCCAAAGGTGAGGATATTGATTTATTAAGCTTTGGTGATCAACGTTTTGAAGAAGAGTCTATGGAGGTTGAATTGGGGTATCGCGTACCAGAAGGACGACTCAAAGGCTTAGGGCTCAGAACGCGTTTTTCACATTATCGAAATGATATGCCCACCAATATGACCTTCCACTCGACGAATGAGACACGAATTAATGTAGATTATAGTTTTAAATTTTAATGAAGAACTTTGAATCATTCAGCCATCAAAGTTAATGGCTGAATGGTTTCATATCTCAATGTTAAAGTGGATGAAAATTCAATTAATTCTGCGCTTTTGCTAAATAATTCGCCATCTCTTGCTCAGGCACCATGCCACCACCCGTGCCCCAAACAATATGATTGGCATGCTGCAATTGCGTTGCTGTGAAATGATGCATGACTGCATATTCAGGATGTTGAGCAATCAACACAGGACCTAACATACCTGCCAAGGCAGAAGGTTCTAATTTGAGCTCTTCAGTTTGATGGAGTAGACCGAGTAATTGATACAGGGTTTGGTCATCCAACGTGTAAAGTCCATCCAGTAGTCTTTGCATGGCACGACCCACAAAGCCAGAAGCACGACCCACCGCCAGCCCATCCGCAGCGGTGATGTTATCAATCCCAATGTCCTGTACGGAAATTTGATCATGCAAACCTGTAGCTATACCCAACAACATACACGGAGAATGGGTCGGTTCGGCAAAGAAGCAATGTACATGGTCGCCAAAAGCCATTTTCAATCCAAACGCGACCCCACCAGGACCACCGCCTACGCCACAAGGTAAATAGACAAACAGCGGATGATCTTGATCGACTTGAATTTGGCGTTGCTGCAATTGCTGCTTTAAACGTTCGCCTGCAACCGCATAACCCAAAAACAGTGCCTGAGAATTTTCATCATCAATAAAGTGGCAGTTTGGATCTGTGAGTGCAGCTTTTCGACCTGCTTCCACCGCCACGCCATAATCTTCCAGATATTCGACCACGGTAACGCCGTGCGCGCGTAATTTATCTTTCTTCCATTGGCGTGCATCTGCGGACATATGCACCGTCACTTGAAAGCCCAGTTGTGCACTCATAATGCCAATGGAGAGTCCGAGATTGCCAGTCGACCCGACCGCAATACTGTATTGACTAAAAAACTGCTTAAATTCGGGCAGATTGAGTTTGGCATAGTCATCTTCGATGCTGAGTAAGCCTGCATCCAGCGCCAGTTTTTCTGCAAAACACAGCACTTCATAAATCCCGCCACGCGCTTTAATTGAACCTGAAATCGGTAAATGGCTATCTTTTTTTAGCCAAAGTGTGCCCTGAGTTTTTTTCCCGAATTGTGTTTCTAGCTGCTGCTGCATTTGGGGAATTGCGGCAAGTTCAGATTCAATAATGCCATGTGTTGCCGCGGTTTCTGGGAATGCAGCCATGAGATAAGGCGCAAAGCGTGCCAGACGGTCACGTGCATCCTCAATATCTGCTTGGTTCAGCCCAACAAAGGGTAATCCTTCTGCCAAAGTGGTGAAATTGGGGTTGAACCAAATGGTTTCTTTCAGTTCGATTAATTCCTTTACGATGGGATGCTGTTCACACAATTGTTGGATTTGCTCAGGATTCATATTGGGCACTCATTCAGGTATTTACTGGCTTTCAACGCAGAAATATTCCATTTGCAGAAAACTTATTTTGATGTATTTGAATGGATTTATAGGGATTGGTCAAATGATGATATTTGGATTTAACATTAGAAAAATTCATCTGAAGTGAGAGAAATCTCTTACATATATTCATAAGGGTGAGATAAATTAATCTTAAATTCATCACCCATATGATTTCGCTAGTTGATGAAGGAAATTGAATCCCGTGGAGAACGTACACATGGCAAAGAGCAGTTTAACGGGTTTTCAACTCTCCAAATTGTATACCTTTGAAGTCGCAGCTCGACATCAGTCCTTTGCCTTGGCTGCCGAAGAATTATGTCTGACCCCAAGTGCGGTGAGTCATCAAATCAACCAGCTTGAAAAAGAGCTTCAGCTCCAGCTTTTTTTAAGATTACACCGTAAGGTGGAACTAACGTCTGAAGGGCAGCGCCTTTTTATTGTATTACAGTCCTCATTGGAACATTTGAACCATGAACTGAATGCCATTCAAAATCAGGCTTTGGCGGGCTCACTGACCCTTTATGCACGTCCTTCAATTACCCAATGTTGGCTGATGCCCAGATTGCAGGATTTTATTCAGCAATATCCATTGATTGAGCTGTCGATTTTAACCGGCAATGACAGTGTTAATTTTCAACGCACAGGCATTGATTTGGCGCTTTATTTTGATCATCAACCTTCAGCCAATTTGAATTATCAGTATTTGATGGATGAGCAGATCATTCCCGTGTGTAGTCCAGCATATGCCAAAAAGATGAATTTGATGGGGCATGTGCAGCAGCTACAGGATTGTACTTTACTGCATGACAGCCAAGCATGGAACAATGGTAGGGGAACCGAAGAGTGGCAGAGCTGGGCACATCATTTTGGGTTAGAACTGGATACCTCGAAGGGCATGCAGTTTGACCGCTCGGATTTGGCGGTTTTGGCAGCTAAACAGCATTTGGGCATTTGTATGGGCAGAAAAAGACTGGTTCAGCCAGAGCTTGAACGAGGCGAGTTGATCATTCCATTTCCTGAAATGCTAATGGCGTGTGAGCAACATTATTATCTTGCTTCAGCACATGGTCGCTTATTACCCAAAGTCGAGGTTTTTGTGACGTGGTTAAAAGCGCAGGCTTGATCTTCTCAGCAATATACGCGCATAGTGAAAATAATTTTGTAAACATAAAAAACTGAATTCGGTCAAATATTCTGTGAGTCAGTCTCTTATAAAGCACCTTAAAAAATGGATAGAGATTTAAGAAATGAATTAAACTTATCATTTTGATTTTTAATCATATTAATTATAAATTTGGAATTGAATATTTAAAGTGTTTTTAATCACTACATCATGCATCTATAGCGTAAATAATACTGCATAATTTCCTTTCTATATTGTCAATTTACGTCACAAAGTGCCATAAAATTCAGCTTGGCGCTGGTCAAAAACGCTAAATTTTTATACTATACGGCAAACTTTATAATTACGACATTTACTTTATATTTATTAAAAACATTATGTTGAATCATATC
>NZ_JAKVIM010000027.1 GCF_022601715.1 Acinetobacter zhairuonensis
TATTGCCTATCAAAAAATCCCCACGCTTCACTCTCGTTTTATGCTAAACCTTAAATAAATGAAAATATAAGAAGAGGGATTTTATGAACCCAACAAGCATATTTGATTCTCTGCCGAGAGATCTAAATTTGGAAGTGTTCGAGGAGCTTGTTCATGCTTCAACAGTAAGAATTGAGCGTATAGTTTCAAAAGGACAGACCACACCTGAAGTAGGCTGGTACGATCATGAAGAAAATGAGTGGGTTATGGTTGTTAAAGGAAAAGCTTGTTTAGAATTTGAGGATGGCTCTATCTGTGATTTATCTGCTGGAGACTACATCAATATTTCAGCGCATGTTAAACATAAAGTACTTTGGACGGATCCCAATCACATGACAATCTGGCTCGCGGTCTTTTATTCTTAGAAATAGCACTTACTGAGTGCAATTCAATTTTAGGGTGGAATGTAGCATAAGTTAATACAAACACTTTAAATAGATATTGTTTGTGCTTTAGCTGCTTAACCAACCGGACCTAATTTATCTGATTCAAATCACTAAGGTAGTAATCTTACACATATTATTCACTTGATATTTTAAGGGGAAGCGTGGTGTTGATAAAGAGAGTGGCTGATTTAATTCATTACAGATAAAACTTTGTATGATTTTTAATAAAACTATGCTATAAAATTATAAAGCGGCATAAAAATTGCTTATATTTAATGATTAATAATGAGTAGGGTTGTATGAAGTTATCGGTTGGACTTAAAGTTGCGAACTCATTGTCATTGACACCTCAATTGCAACAAGCCATTCGTTTGCTTCAATTATCAAGTCTAGAGTTAGAACAGGAAATTCAAGTTCAACTCGACAGTAACCCATTATTAGAAAAAGTAGAAGAGCAAAATAGTGTCGAAAGTTTATCGAATCTAGAAAAAGAACAGGATAATAGTGATTTAACCAATGAGTTAAATGCAAATCATCTACCAGATGATTTGCCTGTAGATACCAATTGGGATGATGTGTATACCCATCAATCGACAAGTTTAGGCAGCGCTGAATTTGAAGAGCGAGAAGATAATCGTCAGGGCCATCTCGGTTTAAAAGAGCATATGCTCGAACAAATCAACTTACTACATTTCTCCCAAATTGATCGTTTAATTGCCTACTGTATTATTGATTCACTGGATGAGAAAGGCTTTTTAGATGCAGAACTGTCTGAAATTACGACTTCGGTGCAGCATCTTTTGGAATCTATGGAATATGACGATATCGTTGAGGAAGATGAAGTTGTTGTAGTTTTAAAACATATTCAACGTCTTGATCCGATTGGGATTGGTTCGCGTAATCTGGCGGAATGTTTGATGGTTCAACTGGAAAGTTTACCTGTACAAACAACTTATCGAAATGAAGCCATCATCTTGCTCAAGCACTATGAGTTGTTGATTTCTAATGAGCTTGCCAAATTACTCAAACAAACAGGATTAAATACTGATCAGTTAAAGTCAGCAGTTAATTTATTAAAAACTTTAAAGGCGCATCCTGGACTTGAGTTTGAAGAGAAGGATTCTGATTATCAAATTCCTGATGTTGTTGTGATGAAACGTAATGATCATTGGCAAGTTCAGTTAAATCCTGATGTCATGCCTAAATTAAGAATTAATTCGTTTTATTCCAACATGATTCGTCGGGCAGATCAGAGTGATGAAAATCAATATTTGCGTAATCAGATGTTGGAAGCCAAGAACTTCATTAAAAGTGTTGATGAACGGCATAAGACCTTGCTAAAAGTAGCTTCTTGTATTGTTGAACATCAAAAATCATTCTTGGAAATTGGTGCTGAAGGAATGAAACCTTTGGTGCTGCGTGATATTGCGGAAGAAGTTGAATTACATGAATCAACTGTTTCACGTGTGACGACGAATAAATATATGTTAACGCCGCGTGGCTTATTTGAATTGAAATATTTCTTTTCTAGTCATGTGGGGACTACCTCTGGCGGTGAAGCATCTTCAACAGCGATTCGTGCGAAAATCAAAAAAATGATTGCAGAAGAAAATGTGCGTAAGCCTTTGTCAGATAATGCAATCGCAAATATGTTGAAGGAAGAAGGAATTGATGTAGCACGACGGACTGTAGCCAAGTATCGTGAATCGTTACATATTCCGTCATCTTCTGAACGAAAAGTCTTGATCTAAAATTTAAAGTATGGCTATTCTAGAGATTCATTATGACGAAATAATGAATCTCTTTTTTATTTAAAGGAAAGTTGAAATGGTTTGATCAGGTTATTCAGATTCTATTTCTGGCTGTGAAGCATTTCGGCTGTACCTTTGCTAATCCTAAAAGAAGGTGAGGGATAGAACTATGCAAATAACAATTCGTGGTCATCATTTAACTATCACCCCTGCAATTGAAGAAAATATTCGTGAAAAATTTGCCCAAATGACGAAGCATTTAGATCAAGTCAATAGTATGCAGGTCAAATTATCTAAAGATCATCAAATCGATAAACATTCTAAAAAAGGGAGCGCGAATCATATCGCTGAAGCGATTATACGTTTACCAGGCATAGAATTGTTCGCACAGGCCACGGCAGATGATATGTACACTTCGATTAAAAAATTGACGGAAAAATTAAAACGACAATTACATAAACATCGTGAATTACAAATGGATCATGCACCAGTTTTAGCTTAATCTGGATTCTGATCTGAGGAGGTTTTGATAAACCTCCTTTTTTTATCTATAAAATTTGTGTGATGACTGCTTTATTTTACTTGATTTATAGTAAAATGGCGGGTTTTACACCATTGGTCCTGTATAGAGGTCTTTGTCATGAATAGTGAACAGCTCACTGAAATTTTAAAAACTGCTTTTCCTGAAGCTGAAGTTGCAGTTAGTGGGCAAGCTGGCAAGTTTGATCTTCGAATTGTTGATGATCAGTTTGAAGGAAAGCGTCCTGTTGCACGTCAACAGACTGTTTATGCTCCGTTGAACTCATACATCGCAAGTGGTGAAGTACATGCTGTGACCATCCGCGCAATGACAAAAGAAGAATGGCGCAAAGCAAGCCTTTTTGGAGCTTAAAATTTAATGGATAAATTTTTAATTCAGGGTGGTACCAAGCTCGAAGGCGAAGTTCGAATTTCAGGCGCAAAAAATGCTGCCTTGCCTTTGCTTGCCGCTATGATTTTGGCGGATTCTCCAATCACACTGACCAACGTTCCACATTTAAAAGATGTAAATACTTTGGTGAAGTTGATTGCAGGCTTAGGTATTAAAATGACCTATGAAGGCGATACAGTAACTGCAGATACATCCACTTTAGATAACCAGTTTGCTCCTTATGAGTTGGTTAAAACCATGCGTGCCTCAATTTTAGTATTGGGTCCACTGGTTGCGCGTTATGGCAATGCTATGGTTTCTTTACCAGGTGGTTGTGCGATTGGCTCGCGTCCAGTCGATCAGCACTTAAAAGCATTAGAAGCTTTAGGCGCTGAAATTACAGTTGAAAATGGTTATGTGCATGCCAAAGTAGACGGTCGCTTAAAAGGTGGCGAAGTTGTCTTTGATATGGTCACTGTAGGTGGTACTGAAAATATTTTAATGGCAGCTGTTTTGGCAGACGGTGTCACCACCATTCGTAATGCGGCTCGTGAACCAGAAATCACTGACCTTGCGAATATGCTCATCAAGATGGGTGCAAAAATCGAAGGTTTAGATACGGATACGCTGGTTGTGACTGGTGTTGAAAGCTTACACGGCTGTGAATATGCAGTTGTTGCAGACCGTATTGAAACTGGCTCATATCTAGCAGCAGCTGCGATTACCGGCGGACGTGTCAAAACGACACATACCGATCCATCTTTGCTTGAATCTGTTTTAGACAAATTTGAAGAAATGGGCGCCGAAGTGACCCGTGGCGATGACTGGATTGAACTGGATATGATGGGTAAACGTCCAAAAGCCGTGAGCTTCCGTACTTTGCCACATCCTGATTTTCCAACCGACATGCAAGCACAGCTCATGGCTGTGAACGTGATTGGTCGTGGTTTTGCCACAATTTCTGAAACGATTTTTGAAAACCGTTTTATGCATGTGCCTGAATTGTCGCGTATGGGTGCAAATATTGAAGTTGAAGGCAATGATGCTGTTGTGACTGGTGTAGAAAAATTATCTGCTGCACCCGTGATGGCGACAGATTTACGCGCATCTTTTTCTTTAGTATTGGCGGCATTGGCTGCTGAAGGCGAAACATTAATTGACCGTATTTATCATATCGATCGCGGTTATGAAGATGTTGAAGCAAAATTACAAGGTTTAGGTGCTCAAATTAAGCGAGTAAGTGCATGAGTGACATGAGAAACGATGATCCTAATTTCAATGTAATGGGTAATTTTGATCATGGTTTAACATTGGCATTAAGTAAGGGGCGTATTCTCAAGGAAACTTTACCTTTACTTGAAACAGCGGGTATTAATTTACTCGAAGATCCAGATAAATCACGTAAATTAATTTTTCCAACCACGCATAAACAAGTCCGTATTTTAATTTTACGTGCTTCAGATGTGCCGACTTATGTGGAAAATGGGGCTGCGGATTTAGGTGTTGCGGGTAAAGATGTTCTGATGGAACATGGAGCACAAAATGTCTATGAACCATTGGATCTTAAAATTGCCAACTGTAAGTTAATGACGGCAGGTAAGGTCGGCATGGAACGTCCAAAAGGTCGTTTGAAGATTGCCACTAAATATGTCAATTTAACTCGACAATACTATGCCAGCTTAGGTGAGCAAGTGGATGTGATTAAGCTTTATGGTTCAATGGAGCTTGCACCTCTGGTCGGTTTAGGTGATTACATTGTGGATGTGGTGGATACTGGAAATACTTTACGTGCCAATGGTTTAGAGCCATTGGAAGAAATTTGTAAAGTTTCTTCGCGTTTGATCGTGAACAAAGCCAGTTTTAAACGCAAACAAGCATTGTTAAATCCTATTCTTGCACAGTTAGAAACAGCTGTTGAAGATCGTCAAAAAGCTAAACAAGCTTAATTTAATCGATATTCTAAAACCGTCCTTTGGGGCGGTTTTTTTATTTTTAAGAAATAGAATGAAATTATGATGTAAAAATGGCTGGCGTAAATACATAGGAATGGTTTAATGCCACAGTATTTTTATATTAATTAAAGTCATTTTCGATGGGACTAAGTTGAAATGCTGATGTTATCTTGCCCACAATCTGATGGAAACAATGTAAACTAACGCTTTCTAACTCAAACCTTGTGGGTAAATTGATGCGACGTTTATCGACTCAAGATCAAAACTTCAAGCAAGCTTTTGCTGACTTGTTAGCTTTTGAAACTGTAAGTGATCCTGAACTTTTAAAAACCGTAGACCAAATCATTGCTGATGTTCGTCAGCATGGTGATGCTCATGTTCTTAAACTTACCCAGCAGTTCGATCGACATCCAGCGCATCAATTTTCAGATCTAGAACTGACCCAAGCAGAACTTAAAACAGCATTTGAAGGTTTAGACTCGGAAGTGCGAGAAGCACTTGAGTTTGCAGCTGAGCGTATTCGTGAGTTTCACCAAGCACAGAAGCAAGAAGGCTGGACCTATGTGGATGCTTTGGGAAATACTCTAGGGCAAAAAGTCACGCCTTTAGACCGAGTGGGGATTTATGTTCCAGGTGGTTTGGCATCTTATCCATCTTCAGTATTGATGAATGCTGTACCTGCGCATGTGGCGGGTGTACCTGAAATCATTATGGTGGTTCCAGCACCGAATGGTGAGTTAAATCCATTGGTACTCGCGGCTGCTTATTTGGCGGGTGTGACACGTGTATTTACCATAGGTGGTGCACAAGCGGTTGCTGCTTTGGCCTATGGTACAGAAACCGTTCCTTGCGTAGACAAAATCACAGGACCAGGTAACCGTTTTGTTGCTGCTGCGAAGCGTGCGGTTTTTGGTCAAGTCGGCATCGACATGATTGCAGGCCCTTCAGAAATTTTAGTTTATGCTGAAGGTCAAAATGATGCGAAATGGTTGGCGATGGATCTGTTGTCTCAAGCTGAGCATGACACGGTTGCTCAAGCCATCTTTATTACCCCAGACGAACAGTTGCTGAATGATGTAGCTCAAGCGGTAGAAGAGCATTTGGCTGTACTGCCAAAAGCAGAGATTGCGCGTACCTCAATTGCAAACCGTGGTGCATTGGTCTTGGTTAAGGATCGTCAAGAAGCGATTGATTTGATTAATCAAGTGGCACCAGAGCATTTAGAGTTGTGCTTAGATGACGCACAAGAGATGTCTGAAAGCATTCGTCATGCAGGCGCAATTTTTATGGGCAGATATACCCCAGAAGCGATTGGTGACTACTGCGCAGGCCCGAATCACGTTTTACCGACTTCTGGTACGGCACGCTTTTCGTCACCACTCGGTGTCTATGATTTCCAAAAGCGCTCAAGTCTGATTATGTGCTCTCAAGCTGGGGTCAAACCTTTAGCGAAAACTGCGGATATCTTGGCGCAACAAGAGAATTTGGATGCTCATGCTCGTTCGGCGCGTTATCGTTATCAATAAACTGTATTAAAACCTTGTCCTAACCTTTTCCTCAATAGAGGAAACTCATAGATGAAATCAATAATGGGGCGTAAATTCCTTGCTCTATGAGAAAGGTTAGGAGAGAGTGAAAAGAGAAAAGAAAATGTCGATTACTACAGCACAAATGCGTTTTTGGAGTCCTGAAGTACGTGAGTTAGAACCTTATGTACCGGGTGAACAACCGAAAATTCAGAATTTATTAAAATTAAATACCAATGAAAACCCATACCCACCATCACCTAAAGTGGTCGAGGCAGTACAAGCCGTTTTAGCCAATTCTGCAGATGCCTTGCGTTTATATCCTGATCCAGATGCTTCGGCACTAAAACAAGCCATTGCAAAACAACAGCAGGTGGATGTTGCTCAGGTCTTTGTTGGCAATGGTTCAGATGAAGTTCTGGCGCATATCTTTAAAGCCTTTTTTATTCAAGAACAGCCAATTCTTTATCCGGATATTACCTATAGTTTTTATCCTGTTTATAGTCAGTTCTTTGGGGTGAAAACCAAAGTTTTACCGCTAAATGATGCTTTTGAAATTGTGGTGGCAGACTATAAACAAGCCAATGGTGGCATCATTATTACCAATCCGAATGCGCCAACCAGTATTGCCTTAGGCTTAGATGCGATTGAAGAAGTTCTGCAAGCGAATCCAAATTCAGTGGTGGTGATCGATGAAGCCTATGTCGATTTCGGTGCTGAATCTGCTGTGAAACTGGTGGAAAAGTATGAAAACTTGGTGGTCTGTCAAACCACGTCTAAGTCACGCTCTTTGGCGGGATTACGCGTTGGTTTTGCGATTGCCCAACCACATTTGATTGCTGCACTGGAAGCCGTGAAAAATAGCTTTAACTCCTATCCGATGGACCGTTTTGCGATTGCGGCAGCAGTGGCTTCATTTGAAGATCAAGCTTATTTTGAGCAGCAATGTGAAAAAGTCATTCAGAGCCGTGAAAAATTGGTCCGTGAACTAGAAGCGATTGGTTTCGTGGTCTTGCCATCCAAAGCCAATTTTATTTTTGCATCCTTACCGGGTAAAGATGCAGGTGAGTTGGCTGCTGAATTACGTGCGTGTGGTATTATTGTGCGTTATTTCAATAAGCCACGGATCAATCAATTCCTGCGTATCACTGTTGGCACAGATGAGCAAAACCAGCGTTTGGTCGAGACCTTAAAGCAAGATATTTTGGCTTAAGACTCTGTTTTCTGCCATGTATTAAGTAAATTCAGCATGGCAGAAACTTTATCAAAACATTCCTGATATTCTGCGTCGCAGTCTGAGGCAATGGTGATTCCACCTCCTGCCCAAAGAGAAAGATCTTGTTGATATTTCTGAATGGAACGAATCAGAATATTCCACGAACCTGTGCCATCAAAATTAAAATAACCCATCGAGCCACAATATGCACCGCGTGGCGCACCTTCTAGTTCTTCAATAATTTGCATGGCCCGAATTTTGGGTGCGCCTGTAATGGAACCACCCGGCAGAGCCGCGAGTAACACATCTAAGGCTTTCACTTCAGGTTGAAGTGTCGCAGTCACTTCACTGACCATGTGATGCACTTGATTAAAGGATTCAATGGCAAACAATTTCGGGGTTTTGACGCTTCCCGTTTCGGCATACACACTTAAATCATTACGCAGTAAATCAACGATCATGACATTTTCAGCCTGATCTTTGGCTGAATGCTGTAATTGTAATTTGGATTGCAGATCTTTCTCTGTATCAGCATAGCGTGGCATGGTGCCTTTAATCGGTTTGGTGACCAGTTGCCGCTCCGCAAGAAACTCAATAAACAGTTCAGGTGAGCAACTGAGCAACTCGAATGCTCCAGTTTTTAAATAGCCTGAATAAGGTGCATCGGTCAGTTGCCAGAACTCTTGTGCTACAGAAAGTAAGCGACCTTCAGCCTGTCCGATAAACTCCTGAGTCAGGTTAATTTGATAACAATCACCAGCTTTAATGTACTCCTGAACTTGTGCGAAAGCTGCTTGATATTGTTGCTTATTCCAACGTGCTTGGCAGGACTGAGTAAGCTGTAGTGGAGCTGTTTTAGGCACAGTCTCTAGCTTGCTTTGAAGTAAGCTATAGATCTGATCTGCTTCAGGTTCATCGCTATAAAAACACCAACCATCCCCTGTCAATTTTAAATAGCTTCTGAATAAACCTAGCCAAAAAGATGGTTGATCTTTTGAGTGAACTTTCACTTGCTGTGCACTGGCATAGTCATAACTGACAAAGCCCATGACACCGCCACAAAAACCAGCAGTATTTTCCAGAGAATGCTCAGTTTGCTCGAAATTCAGATGAGATTGAATTGGGCGATACTCGTATAAATCATTCCTTTGATACGTGTGACGAATACCTTGTTTGACATATTCAAATTGCAGAGGGAGAAATGCAATCACGGGCGCCGAATTATTTTTTAAATAAATTAAATGAGGCAAATCATCAAGGCGAGCAAGAATTTCTTGAGCATTAAGATTTTGATCAGAAATAACTTTTTTGAAAAAAGAGGGGGTGGTCATACGCTTGGGAAAAGCTGGCATTAAAACTATATTTTACATTTTACTCGAATGTGAATGAAACAACACGGTAAATACCGTTTGTCGGTAAGATTCATATTGCGACCAACAGCAGTTGAACAAAAAATAACAGACATATAACGTTGTCAATGCCAACGGATCGCTCAAGGAAAAATGTAGCACTGTCGAAAAACAAATAAAACAGCTGGTACATCGAGTGGTTGACATTAAAGAAAAATAATACTCTTGGGAGAGTGGAACATGAAAAATTTGACTAAACTTGTTTTAGTTTCTTCGATGGCTATTAGCGCGAATGCGATGGCTATGCAAGCAATGGATGATGCTGCATTAAGCGCGGCAACGGGTCAAGATGGTTTGAATATCGGTATTGGCATTTCTAAAGTTGAAATTGAAAAACTCTTCATTCATGACAATGATGGTTTTACCAATTCAGCTTTAGGTGGTACTTCTACTGCTGGTGCAATCGTGATTAAGGGCAATGGCAAAACGGGTGATGCGAATGAGACCAATGGTATTGTTATTGGTGCCAACTATGACAACGCTGGGGCATATTTATTGGCTTCACGTAACCTTGCAGATTTAACCATTGATAGCGATGCAGGTACGACTGGAACTGGCGGAGCATTCCTCAACATTGGCGCACAAGTTTCTGGTTTAGATATCAAAATTGGTGAAATTGGGGTAACAGGTTCAGGTGCTCTTCCAACTGCAGCTTCAACTGACATTCGTCGTGGTGGGGATGATGCAAACTACAATGCGATTTTGTCTGGTTTATCTTTAAAAACGGGTCCAATGTCAGCCAATATTCAATTGGGTGCAGCACCTCAAGGCGCAATGGTGAAATTGAATGCGCAAATGATTGGTGGTCTTGAAATTACCAACTTAGGTATTTTAGATAATTCAACTAAACAAGGCACGGGTGATGGAACAGTGGGTAACCGTGCAGCAGGTCAAATCTTTGTGGATAGCATTAAAGTTGCAGATGCGAATTCAAAAGATTTAACTTTGAATCAAGCGATCAGTGTGGTGGGTGCTGAAGGTGCATCGACGGGTTACTTGCGCATTATCAGCTCTAGCGGTCCTGTAGATAACTATGTGAAAGGTGTACATTTAGGTAGTCAAGGCGCGGCATCAATTGGTGATGTAGAAGTACAAGGTTTACAGACGTATTACAGCCCTTCAATGGGTGTATATAATCAAGGTGCGGTGATTACGATTTCTGGTCACTAAGTTTCTGATTTCAAAAGCGCGTGAATTCACGCGCTTTTTTTTACAAAAAAATATTCAGTCATCGAAAAATGTAAGAAAAAGCTGTTTCTTTTTTTTAAAAACAGGTATCTTGTCGAAAGACAAGGAAGTATAGAGTTTTTACTCTAGAAAATAATAAAATTCAGGCACATCATGCCGAAAACTTAAAAGTTAGGGAATATGTTAGAGATCGCATTGGGCTCGGCATTGATGTATTATTTTGCCACACAAGCCTTTGAAATAAAAGAAAAATCACCTGAAACAGTCTATTACACGGAAACCTTGGATTCACGGCAAGATTCCTTTACCCGCATGCATCGTGAAACCGTACAAATTCAACCTGCACTTATTGATCAATTCCGTGGCATTGTCCGTCAAGCCTACGATTACAGTTGTGGCTCCGCTGCATTAACAACCTTGCTCAATGGTTATGTCGGGACTCAACTGACTGAGCAACAGACCATGACAGGCCTGCTTAAATTTGGTGAGTCAGAGCGAATTATCGAGCGTCGCAGTTTTTCTTTGTTAGACATGAAACGTTTTGTGGCTGCTTTAGGACTAGAAAGTGGTGGCTATAAGGGCGCATTTGAAGATCTGGTTGCACAGGGGCAACCTGCGATTGTTCCTATTTCCTATGCAGGTTTTAAGCATTTTGTGGTGTATAAGGCGTACAAGGATGGCCGTGTTTATGTAGCAGATCCAGCCCTCGGTAATATTAGTTTTGATGAAGAGCGCTTTAAACAGGTCTGGGAAAATAACACCTTGTTTTTAATAAGTGTGCCGCCAGAGCAACGTAAAAATTTATTGGCATTACAGGAAAGTGATATGCGTCATGTTGAGGATGCAACAGTGAACCGTTATGCACTGGTTGATATTCAGTATCCGCAGTTTTATATGGAAAAACTGGCGGATCGGGGGGCAACGACCTCAAGAATTGTCAATAATAACCCTGAATCCGAGATGAACGGCCAATATGTCGATCGACATTTACGCCTATATTACAAGAGCAAATAGCACAGTTTAAAGCAAATAAAAAAAGAATAGAGTGGATGGAAATGAAAAATCAATGGATGAATAAAACATTATTGCTACTGAGTATCCAAGTCTTGATGGGGACTGCTTATGCAGCGGATACCGTAACAGAAGCGCAAGGAACGTCAGCTTCAGCAAATGTGGAAAATGAGAGTGTTGCCAATCCTCAAGAGGCATCAACTGCCTTGCAGCAACAAGAAGGGGATGCCACTAAACAGACGAATCTTGAAGAAGTTTTTACCTCAAATGAGCGTCAATATTCCTTGATTAAAAGAGGGGATATTTCTGCATTTTATGATGTGGATTATACCTATTATCGCGATACCCAGTTAGATTTAGAGATGGCACAGGGCAGTCTTTATCAGTTACGGGTACAGGAAAATGCCAGCCATACTTTAACCAATATCTTTACAGTGCAGTACGGGATTCTGGATAACTTAACCTTTACCGCATCCTTACCTTTGGTCGCGAAAACCGACAATTTAAAAGACACCTCTACAGCTGGTTTAGGTGATATTTCTTTAGGCACACGTTGGGAACCCTTTCCGTTAAAAACAGGTCGTTTACCTTTAATTTTATTTGGAAATGTATCGACCAAAACTGGGGATAGTCCATATGAAATTAATCCCACGACAGATCTAGCAACGGGCAAAGGCTATTACTCTGTTGGCGTAGGCGCGAGTACGCGTAAGTATATTGATCCTGTGGTCTTGTTTGCATCTGTTTCTGCCAACTATGGATTTAAAGAAACAGGTTTAGATCAGCGCCGCGGTCCACGTGTAATTGAAGAGTTTGATCCAGGTATAAGTGGAGGCTTTTCATTCGGTTTTGCTTACTCCTTTAACTATGATGTTTCTATGACCATGTCATATCAACAAAGTTTCAATACAGGGGCAGAATTTCTGTATACCTCGGGTGAAAGCTATTCTCCTGCCGACCAAACCAGTTCAACCTTTGCCATTTCATTGGGTGTACGTGTTTCACCTGAAACCATTGTGAACGGCACGTTAGGCATCGGCTTAACGGAAGATGCACCAGATGTATCTTTAGGTTTGTCTTTCCCATTAGATATTGCAGGTTTCGGTAAAAAAATTAGCTAAGAGGGCAGTCGCATGTACAAGGTACGACTTAGCCCGTTAGTTTCAGCGATAATTTTATCGGGCTGTTCAAGTATGGCTTTTGCTCAACTTGGGCAAAATTTATCAGTAGATATTCGATCACTAGCCATGGGGAATGCGGTTACAGCCGATCCTCCAGGGGTCAGTGCAGTCCATTATAACCCAGCAGCACTTACCAAAATTGAAGGGCTGCAAACCGATGTACAGGGTATTTTGGCTGACTTCAACATTAAACGTCAGTACTCTGCACCTGAAGGCTATAACGTTTTTGGCTATTCAGATGATCCTTTGGTTTGTAATGATGGTCCAGAAGTCGCTTCAGATTTATGTACTGACTATAAAGGTGCGGTGAATGGGGATGTGGAATACATCAGCCTGTATGTGCCTTTTTTAAAGAAAGTGGTGGATTTAGGTGAGGGCATGCCAATGCTGGCACCAACTGCGGGTGCCGCCTATAAACCGCCAGGCTCAAAAACCACGTTTGCAACAGCCTTCTATGCGCCGTTGGTTGCAGGCTTTGGTGCTGAAAATGGTAATCCCAGTAATTTTATGGGGCAACAAGTTGCCTTAGAACGCTTTACCTATTTATCACCATCTATCGCCTATGAAGTCAATGATGAGCTTTCGATCGGTGCTTCGGTGGGAATGTCCTATCAAGCTTTTGCTTTAAAAACCGATCTACGGTTTCCCAATGAAATGATTGGGATGCTGCGTATGATTGATGAGGTGGTGTGTACCCCGTTTAAAGACAATTCTGATGTTATCACTGACATTTTATTGCTCGGGATTTGTAATGCCGAAGAAGGCATGAATCCATTTGGCCGCTTTGGACGGATGGAAGTAGCCATGGAGCAGTCGCTGAGTCCGAGTTTTAACCTTGGAGTCATGTGGGAACCCACCGACGAGTTTAGTTTTGGGATGGTGTACCAAAGTGCAGCCAAAATGCGCTTAAAAGGTAAATACACCATTGATAACTCGAAAGCCCCCCGCGAACTCATCAATGGTTTGATGTCTTCACCGACAGGACAGATTCTTGCGGCCATTCTTGGTTTTCCACAGAGTATTCCTGCATCAGAGTCTGGTCTGGTTTCGATGGATTTTGAATATCCACAACATATTCAGGCAGGGATCAAATATAAAATTTTTCCTGATTTACAAGTTAATTTTGATGTGGGCTGGACGGATTATCGTGCTTGGGACAAATTTAAGTTTGAATTTGACCGCTCCATTTCTGCTTTAAAAATTGCGAAATTGTTGTCGCCTGACATTACCGATAACAGTTTGGCTTTGCCGTTGAGGTTTGACTCACCTTGGAACTATGGCATTGGGATTGAATATTCGGCAACAGATCGTCTGAAACTACGTGCAGGATATGAGCCACGAACCAGCGCGATTCCAGATGATAAGCGTAATACCATGGTCCCAATTAACAATGCCCAGTTATTTGGTTTAGGGGTCGGTTATCGTTTTGATGCCGATACAGATCTGGATTTATCCATTGGTTATTTACGCAGTAAAGATAGTATTCCTGCGAATACCAGTAGCTTATCCAACCAAACTGGGGTGAATAATATTCTGCTGAATCCTTATGCAGGATTAAACGTAAAAACTGAAACCAGTATCACAATCTTAGGCTTGAGTTATCGTACGAAATGGTAAAACACAATAATAAGAAGCAGATTTTCGCATGGGTGTCATCTTCTACGTGGGTATTATGTGGAATGCTGGCATTGCCTGCGCATGCGGGTGAGTTTTATACCATTATTGGTCCAGATGGTCGTCCAATGGTGATTCCTCGTGCACCCTCGGAAACCAAGCAAGTTGAAACCAAAACTCAGTTGGAACCTCAACAAGTAGAGAAAATTGAATTCAGGTTAAGTCAAACCAAACAGACACCACCCATTCAGACTGCTACAACAGTAGCAAAAGCTCAGATCTCCCAACCACAAACCGCAGTAACAGTTAAAGAAGAAACAGTAACTAAACCCAAGCCTCAATTGGTCAAGAGAAAACCATCAATTGTCCATCAGCAGTCGAAATTCGTAGAAAATGTTCAAACTGTAACTGTTGAGAATCCAGACAAGCTTAAAACTCAAGTTGAGTCATCAGTTGCTGTAAGTGTGCAACCTGTAGAGACTCCGGAACAAGCATCTCCTGTGCCTGTTATACAAACAAATTCTCAAGAGATTTCCTCATCAGCGCCAGCCAAAGACCCCACGCTGGGCAATAAAAATATTCAAAAGACCACAACCGCTAAACAGGTAGATCGTGCACTTCATAAGATTGAGGCCAATACAGCAATCGAAAAAGCCACACGCCTAGCAAGTCCTCCAATGGCTGTTCCTGTCTCATCGAAGTCAACTTCGGATGGTTTTCTTGAAATCAATGGCGACCGTTATGTCAAAAATGAATATCTGGAAGGGCAAGAGTTTAATTTAGAAAATAAAAAACGCTTTTACGTGATGCCTGAAGGGGTGGTGGATAAAGAGTTAGGTGCACCGCGCTTACAAGTGGTGGAACGTGAAAAAGGTGTGAACCAAGGAGTGCTGGATCGACTCTTTAAATCGACGCAACATGCTGAAAATAAAGTCATTACCTTATCAACCCAATATTATCCGATTGCCAAAGATCAAGTGGTGCAGAGTCTGGGACAAGCGTGTTATAGCGATAAAAAAGTCAAAAAAGCCAAAGTGCTGAAAGCACAACAGGATGTCAATGTGTGGCCTCGGCAACCGTTGCAGGATCAGTTTGATTATGAAGTGGTCGCTGTTCAGGCAGGCATCAAAAATGTACAGCTCAGCTCTTATGCTTCTAGTCAGGATCAGCCGAGTTTTTACTGGCCATTCGTGGCATTTCTAGACGAATCAGGATGTGTGATTGAAGGGGTGACGGGCTTTAAAAATCAGAATCGGGAAGAAAACAAGTATCGCTATGCGGTGATGGATGGCATGTTACAGCTGCCAACACAGACCCGTTATATTTTGATGACGCCTTTACTTTCGGCAGTTGATGTTGAAGACCAAATATTAAGTAATCAAGGACAAATCAAACTAACAGCCATTCGTTAGTTGAGAATTAGAGTGATGGGAATGAAAAATAAATATTTATTAACTTTGGCACTTTCGACGATGGTATCAGGACTCACAGGCTGTGGTGGTGAAAGCGCGAATGTTATTCCAGAGAAAAATAATAACAGCACGGTCAATGGCAGTTGTAGCGCTGGTGCCAATAATTGTATTGAATTCGCACTCGATTATCCTTTGGATGGGCTGAATTTTTCTTGTAGTAGTGATACGCAAAACACCTTTGTCACTTTAATGGATTTAGATAATGGCGTGGCAACAGGCACCTGTAATTATAGTGATACGGTGAATGTATTCTTGTTGGGTAAAGCGGACAAGCGTATTGCTTTGGGATCGTTCCCGATCAGTAATATTGCTTTGGTTAGTACCAATCAGATTCCACGCTTAACTGTACTGGACATTGCAGTGGGAATGACCAACCGTAAAGCGACTGTACTAGATCCAAGTGATGTCACGGTCAAGACCGCCATGAATTTGGTCAAAATTGTTCAGGCTCTGGCACTACAGCAGAAATCAATTAACACGAAAACGGATATTCAAGCGCTGTATATGAATGATTCGATCCGTGAAGGTCTGGATAAAATTATCAGTTCCGTCACAGCACAGCAGATGGTGAATGGCGATTATGCGGCAATCCTTAAGCCATGGTTAGATGTGTCGGTCATATCTGATGCTGAGGCATTTGAGGTGGTCAGCAAGTTATTAAATATTAGTAATGCCGCCGTGTATCAACCAGAATTTTCTTTGTTTTCCACCTCAGGCAGTGTCATTAGCAGTTTAACGGGTTCAGATGGTTTAACAGGCTGTAATAAAGATGTCTGTGAAGCCAATGACACTACCACCAAACATTTGTTTGGACATTTTATGTTGCTGACAGACCGTCAGGGCTACACCTTTGGTAGTGGCTTGCAATGGCGTGGTTTGGCAAAATCTGGACTCACGTCTATTGCAGGGGTGAATGCGGAATTAATTCGCAGCTATAAACCCACCCAGATGACGGCTTTACCGCAAAATCACTGGATTAATCCGCTGAATAAACGGATTGATCAAAATTATTATATTGGTGTGAATGATCCAAATTCAGAAGATCTGATTATTAATCAGGGCAAGCTGTATAACGACTATATGATTGCGGGTAAGGAAAAGTTCTACAAGCTACTCACGCAAAAAACTACGGTGACCACTGAAGACCTCAAAGACTTGGGGCAATGGCAACAGCGTTATGGGGTTAGCGATACCTATAAAGGCTCTCTGGATATTTTTAAAGTTTATCCAATTACCTATCTAGACAAGCAAGTGTTTAAATCCAGCAGCAATGTCGCGACAGGGGAGAGTTATATTTTCCCACTCTACGCAGATCTGACTTTCAAATTTAGCGAGAGCAGTGTTCCGAGTCTAAAACTGGGAGTCGTGATTGATGAAAATGGTGATATTCGCACCAACATAAAATCTGCCGCTACCGAGACTGATATGAGTACAGGCAGTTGTAGCCTAACTGTCGGAAGCAACTTAAAAGACAGTAATGGGGTGCAGCAATACCGCATAGGAACGACTTCACGTGCATTTATTGATGATCGTGCGATTTCAATTCGCATGATTTTAGGCGATGAAGCATTAAAATCTGTAAATGGTGCATTGGTTGGGGTGAATTCAACGATTCAAACCTCAGCTGCAGGTGAAAGTATTGTGGTCGGTGGTGCACTGATCCATTTACAGAATTTATTAAATGCTTCGGCAGGCAGTACAGGACGGATTAGTTTTACCGATTCGGCAGGTGAGAGTGTGAAATGGGCAAATAGTTATGCCAGTTTCCAAAAGGTTTATAATGCCAACAATACCGATGAAACCGCAGATGACACAGCCTTGGCAAAATTAAGCGGGGGAACTTTGGAGATGAGTCTAGCCTCTTGCTACGCGGTGAAGACGAAAAGTTAACCCTCCTTGATACAGACTAAAAAGCCGATTCAATTGAATCGGCTTTGATCTTTGGCATGAGTGAAACTGCTTTAGCCCGTATGATCCAGACGAGTGCCCAAGGTTTCTAAATGGGTGATAAATTGATTACTTTGACGATCGGCAAAATAGTGTTTCAGCGTTTGTTCTACACTTGGGAACGCCAGTTCTGTCCATGGAATTTCATGTTCTTCAAATAGGCGGCATTCAATACTTTCTTCACCTGCACCAAAAACGCCATCAATCAATTGACCTTTAAACAGCACATAGATTTGCCCAATACGAGGAATATTGTACATACAGTAAAGTTGTTCAATGTCTACTTCTGCTTCTGCTTCTTCACGAGTTTCAC
This sequence comes from Acinetobacter zhairuonensis, assembly GCF_022601715.1. Lineage (GTDB taxonomy): Bacteria > Pseudomonadota > Gammaproteobacteria > Pseudomonadales > Moraxellaceae > Acinetobacter. Next base: position 17,916 of record NZ_JAKVIM010000027.1, read on the forward strand.
GTGCAGCACCTTGTTCCATAGTTTCAAATAATTCCATGTAACCTGCAGGCAAAGTCCATAAACCATAACGAGGTTCAATTGCACGACGGCAAAGCAGGACTTTATCTTCCCAGAGGGCTAAAGCACCACAAATGACTTTGGGATTTACATAATGAATATGACCACATTCTGTGCAAACGCGACGTAATTGATGATCGCCAAGAGGGATTTTTTCAGTCGTTTTATGTCCACAATTTCCGCAGAAGTTCATATTCATCATCAATGATAAAGGTGCCACTCAGCATAACTGAAAAAAATAAGTTTGACATCTATTCTCTCCAATCCGATTAAAATTCAGCTATGATGAAATGAAGAAGAACAGAGGTGAGTGATATGGATAATCGTTCATTAACACATGTATTACAGCAGCATTTAAGATTTTCAACCCGTAAACGAGAAGCTGAAGCTGCTGTGTTAATTGCGATTACCGATGAAGCTGACCCTAAAGTATTATTAACCCGCCGTTCGGTGTATTTAACCAATCATGCAGGTGAAGTTTCTTTCCCAGGAGGGAAACGGGACCCACAGGATACCAGTAACATTGTGGTGGCACTCCGCGAAGCACAAGAAGAAACGGCTTTAAATCCTTTTGATGTGCAGTTACTGGGTGATTTACCCATGCAAAAAGCTCGTAATGGTATGTTAGTCAAACCGATTGTTGGGCTGATTCCACCTCAGGTTGAACTGATTGCTCAGCCTTCAGAAATTGATCGTATCTTCTTTGCCTCATTACGACATTTAATGGATGCACCACCTACGCCGCATGAAGTGCGTTATGCCCAGCAGTCATTGTATTTTCCCAGTATGCGGGTCGAAGATGAAATTGTCTGGGGCTTAACAGCTCGGATGCTGATTTCCTTATTTGCTTATGGATTAAATTATCAAAAAGAATGGCCATTTTTATTAAATTCGCCATTATTTTATGCACAGCAGGCATTGCTAAAAACCAAAGGACGTAATTAAACATGATGTACAAATTTGCAGGACATACACCGAAAGCCACACATGCTCCTTTTGATGGCTGGGTGGCAGACAATGCCACCGTGATTGGTCAGGTAGAATTAGGAAAACAGGTGAGTGTCTGGTTTGGTGCTGTGGTTCGTGCAGATAACAGCACTATTCAATTGGGGGATTTTACCAATGTACAGGAAAATGCCGTATTACATACCGATGCAGGAATTCCCATGCAGATCGGTAATTATGTGACCATCGGGCATCAAGCCATGCTACATGGCTGTACTGTGGGTGATAACTCCTTGATTGGCATTAATGCCGTGATTTTGAATAATGCGGTGATTGGTAAGAACTGTATTATTGGCGCAAATGCTTTAATCCCTGAGGGTAAGGTCATTCCTGATAATTCCTTGGTGATGGGTTCTCCAGGAAAAGTGGTGAAGACGCTGGATGCCGATGTCGAAGCAAAACTAAAACTTAGCGCTTTGCATTATGCTGAACATTATAAAAAGTTCACTCAATTGGAAGTTTTTGAGTTCTAGCCAATAGCGTGTTTAAAACCAAGCAACTGCTTGGTTTTTTTGTATCTGCGGTTGGAAATTCTCGCGTCCAAGATATGAGTGGAGTATCATAGCCCTCGTTTTTTAAGATTAAATTAAAGCAAGGTTGAGCATGAAATTGCTGGCATTAGAAACAGCCAATGAACAGTGTTCTGTTTCTATCGTAGATGAAAATCAAGAACTGTTTTTCCAATTAGATACGCGTGCAAAAGCTCAAACGCAAACCATTTTACCCATGGTTGAACAGGGCTATGCTCAACTCGGTCTGACCACCGAAGATTTAACCGCGATTGCATTTAGCCGCGGACCAGGTTCATTTAGTGGTGTGCGTATTAATGCTGCTGTGACTCAAGCTTTGGCATGGTCACATGATTTGCCCGTGATTCCTGTATCCACTTTACAAGCTTTGGCTCAAGCCGCTTATCGATTGCATGGCTTAAGCGCGGTGACCGCTGTGCTTGATGCCCGTATGAATGAAGTCTATATCGCCAGTTTTCAGTTAAATGAGCAAGGCATTATGCAGGCGGTTGATGAAGAACAACTTTTAGATTATCAACAAGCGGCACAAGTCACTCAATTTACCTTAGTCGGTTCGGGTTCAGCTTTAATTCAGTCAGACGCTTTAGAATTTAAAGACATTATGGCAACAGCACAAGATATTGCACAGATTGCACGCGTTGCTGCGCAACAGCAGCATTGGGTCGCAGCCGAAGAAGCACTTCCTGTGTATTTACGTGATAATGCGTGGAAAAAAATTCCAGAACAAGGCAAATCATAATTAGGATTTTGTATGGATCTTTTACTGCTGCTGAAAGCAGCGATTATGGGTATCGTTGAAGGTATTACCGAGTTTTTACCCATTTCGAGTACAGGACATTTAATTCTAGCATCAGAATTAATGAACTTCTGGACCAAAGAAAAAAGTGATGTATTTGTGGTTGCCATCCAGATGGGAGCAATTGCAGCAGTGATTTATGAATACTGGGCTCGCCTATGGGGTGCGGCAACGGGGATGTTTACGGGCGAACCTAAAGGTCGTCATTTGGGATTCAACCTGATTATGGCGTCTATTCCCATCATTATCATCGGTCTAACCTTTGGACAAATGGTTAAAGAATTATTATTTAATGACATTACCGTGGGGATGGGGCTGATTATTGGTGGTTTGATTATTATGTGGATTGAAAGAAATCCACCGAAAGTCAATGCACAAGAAGTGGATAACATCAGCTATAAAGAAGCCATTTGGATCGGTCTAATTCAGGTGTTGTCTTTAATCCCAGGCACTTCGCGTTCAGGAGCCACCATTATTGGGGCAATGTTCCTTGGCGTATCCCGTAAAGCTGCGACTGAGTTTTCGTTCTTTCTCGGAATTCCCGTCATTATTGGCGCAGGATTGCTCGATCTATATCAAAGCTATGATGTCTATCAAACGACTGAAGATTGGGCAGTGCTTGCTGTTGGGATTATTGTTTCATTTATTTCGGCACTCATTTTGATTCGCGTTTTGGTGGCGTATGTGGCAAAGCGTGATTTCATGGTTTTTGCTTGGTATCGCATTCTTTCGGGCTTAGTAATTTTATTATTCGCCTTTACTGGATGGAAGTTATGGTAAGCGTGATGCGCTTATATGTTGAAGCCCATTTTCAGGAACAAGCACAGCATTATGCTGCTGTGCTTGTTTCACGTGGTGTTGCCGTTCAGATTGAAATGGTAGAAAAACTCAATGCACGTTTTCTACGTTTAAATCCTGAATTAGCACTTTGCGTAGATGAATGTGGACTCTGGTTATGCGCCAATGGTATGAAAATGCAGCCCGACTGGTCAGCTGAAATTCCACGCTTAAAACGCGCTTCGCTCAAGTCTGAAATGATTGCGCGAGCCTGTAATCTTGCTGAAAAACCCAACTTGATTGATGCAACTGCAGGTTTGGGGCATGACACATTATTATTGGCGGCACTTGGCGCTAATGTAACTTTGGTGGAACGGCATCCGATTTTATTTACCTTACTAGAAGATAGCCAGCAGCAGGCACTCAAAAATGCGTATCTTGCCCCAATTGTGTCGCGGATTCATTTGGTGTTCGCAGACTCTGCTGATTATTTAAAGCAATGTGCTGTGCAATCGCACTATCGTGATGTGGTGTATTTAGATCCAATGTTCCCACAGCGTGATCAAAATCAGCAGGCTGTCAAAAAGCAAGCGCAAGTCAAAAAACAAATGCAATTGCTGCATATGCTTTTACCTGAAGATGGTGAAATGGATTTGGGCGATCAACTATTACCCTTGGCTCAACAGATTGCAAAACGGGTAGTGGTCAAGCGTCCTCGTTTGGCGGTTTTTCTGAATGATCAGCAACCTGATACTCAATGGCAGGGAGATGCGTGTCGTTTTGATGCTTACTTTCAGCTCGATCATCAGACCTTAGGATAATTGCTTCATTATTGGGCAAAGATTTGTTATATAGTGAAAAATAATATTGATAAAAACCCGATCAAGCATAAACTAACTATGCGATGAAGCGAGTAGCACTAGCCACCTGAAACCTTATGAAGATTGATTTCAAACCCTCCATTAATTTTTGGCACGATTTTAAAAGCAACCAAACGGCGGGACTGTGGCTATTCTTGGGTTCACGACGTGCATTGCAAATCGTCCATCCTTCAATTACACAATTGATTTTCTGGGGGATCTTAGGTGGTTGTGCCAATACCTTATTTAGCTGGCTGAGTGCGGGCGAAGTTGGTGATTTTAACTCGCAAGGTTTAGTCAGTTACGCGCTTTGGCCTTTTATTGCATTAATTGTCGGGATTTTTCTTTCGCAACGGGTAAATAACCCACGTCTGATGCTGGTTCCAGCACTATTGTGGCTAGTCTTAGACACACATATCGCGTTGCTACAAAGTTTGATCCAGTATTTGGGCATGATTGATATCTTGCCATATGCCTTTTATGACTACTTGCCGACCATTTTTATGGTGTTGTTTGTTTGGCAAAGTCTCGCTGTAGTCTGGGTATTTGCACGTGAATTAAAATGGCCATGGTGGGAACGTGCGCTGATTATGTTGGCAACACTGTTTACCTTAGTCGTGTGGCAGATGTCAGTCAAAAGCCAACCCATTTGGAAAGTCGAAGAGGTTGCACCAACTTTTGCAGAAGATGCATTTTATGCACAAAGCCGATTACTGAACAAGAATTTACAAGCCATTGAATATGGTGAATTTGCCCAGTCACATTGGTACTTTTTAGGTGTGGCAGGTGCCAGTTATCAAGATGTATTCATGTCGGAAGTGATGCGGATTCGTGAACAATTCGACACCCGTTTTGGCACGTTTGGTCGTTCCTTGATCTTGGTGAATAACCCTGCAACACGCACCGAAATTCCAATTGCTTCACGTACCAGTATGGAGTTGGCACTGAAAAGAATTGGGCAGCAGATGAACCGTGAAAGTGATGTGCTGTTTCTGTATATGACGTCACATGGTTTGCAAAATCAGTTTGAAATGGAAAATGCACCACTAGATTTGGCACAGGTCGATCCGAAATGGTTACGGGATGCTTTAGACCGTTCTGGAATTCGCTGGCGTGTGATCGTGATTTCAGCCTGCTATTCTGGTAGTTTTGTGTCTGCTTTGCAGAATGATAATACCCTGATTATTACGGCTTCTGCAGCCGATCGAGCCTCATTTGGTTGTTCTAATGAAGCAGACTATACCTATTTTGGGCGCGCTTTCTTTGATCAGGCGATGCGTGAACAAAGCTCGATGAAAGACGCTTTTGCCGAAGCGAAAGAGACCGTTGCTAAGTGGGAATCAGCTCAAGGGTTCGAGCCTTCTGAGCCGCAATGGTCGATTGGTAAAAATATGGAATTGATGTTGCCACAACTAGAGCAGCGCTTATTTCCACCGACAACAATAACCCAGCAAACTCAAGCGCAAGCGGTTGCGCATACACCTTAAAAGGAATCCAAGATGGAATTATTACAACATAATCGCTGTTTTGAAGGTGAGCAACGTATTTACCGTTTTAATTCCCAAGTACTCAAAGGCGATAGTCGTTTTGGCGTGTACTTACCACCACAAGCACTTGAAGGTGAGGCGTGTCCTGCCTTGTTTTATCTCGCAGGTTTAACCTGTACAGAAGAAACCTTTGCCATTAAAGCGCATGCACAACGTTTAGCTGCACAACTGGGCTTGATTTTGATTATGCCTGATACGTCACCACGTGGTGATCAAGTGGCACAAGGCGATCATTGGGATATTGGTCAGGGGGCAGGTTTTTATATTAATGCGACGCAGGCGCCGTGGGCTGAGCATTATCAAATGGAAAGCTTTATTGCGGATGAACTATACACTTTGGTGTTGCAACAGTTCCCTATTCAACAGCATCGCGTGGGTATTTTCGGACACTCTATGGGTGGACATGGTGCATTAACACTGGCATTTAAATATCCTGAGAAGTTCAAATCAGTTTCTGCCTTTGCCCCAATTTGTGCACCCAGCCAATGTCCATGGGGAGAAAAAGCCTTTTCAAACTATTTAGGCAATGATCAAACTGTTTGGAAGCAGCATGATGCGACGGCTTTGGTGAGTGAGAAAGGTGCATTGTTTAATGAAATTCTGATTGATCAGGGCTTACAAGATCAGTTCTATGCACAGTTACATCCTGCAGCATTTCAGCAAGCTTGTACCCAAGTGGGGCAGGAACTGACTTTGCGTGAACATGTGGGCTATGATCATGGCTATTATTTTATTCAAAGTTTTATCGATGATCATCTGCAATTTCATGCGGTACAACTTGAATCATAAATTGCATTAAAAAAGCGGAGTTTAACTCCGCTGCCATACTGCTTCAAATTCTTGCTGTGCCATGCGGCTTAAATGATCCAGCACCACTTTCTCCAAATGATCCAGTTTCTCTGTGGCTGCGGTAATTTCAACGGCTAAATATTCCGTCTGCGGGATCAGGTTCACATGTGCTTCTGGCATAATAATTTCAAATTGCTGCTCGGATTCTTTCACTTCAAATTTGTGTTTCCAGTGATTATATAAACGCTTGGCGATACGGGCAGATTCTAGTGTGGCAATTTGACTGCTGCTTTTCATTTTTTTCGACCATGATGTAGGAACATTACCTTAACAAATTTACTGCGCTTGAACACCAGTCCATTGCAACGCAACGTTGCAAAAATGAAATGTCACAGACCTTGGTCGCAGTTTGCTATAATATCAGCATTAAATTCATGAACTCTCAGGTTGATCCATGTCTAAGCCTTATTTAATCGCGCCTTCAATTTTATCTGCTGACTTTGCACGTCTGGGCGAAGATGTTGAAAAAGTATTAGAAGCGGGTGCTGACGTGGTGCATTTTGATGTGATGGATAATCACTACGTCCCAAATCTGACGTTTGGTGCGGGTATATGTAAAGCATTAAAAAACTATGGTATTAAAGCTCCAATTGATGTGCATTTAATGGTGTCGCCAGTCGATCGTATGATTGGTGATTTCTTGGAAGCAGGTGCAGACATTATTACTTTCCACCCTGAAGCAACTGAACACATCGACCGCTCTTTACAGTTGATTAAAGCGGGTGGTGCAAAAGCAGGTCTGGTCTTTAATCCAGCAACACCATTGCATTACTTAGACTATGTGTTGGATAAAGTTGATCAAATTCTTCTGATGAGTGTAAACCCAGGTTTTGGTGGACAAAAGTTTATTCCAATGACTTTGGAAAAATTACGTCAGGCACGTAAGATTATTGATGCTTCTGGGCGTGACATCCGTTTAGAAGTTGATGGCGGCGTAGGTCCTGCCAATATTCGTGAAATTGCAGAAGCTGGTGCAGATATGTTCGTTGCAGGCTCAGCAATTTTTGGTAAGCCAGATTATAAAGCTGTGATTGATGAAATGCGTGCTGAACTGGAAAAAGTCGGTTCAGTGAGCGTTTAAGTCTTATGGATAACTATTAAACGAGCTGTGGATAACTTTGTGGGTAAGCTTGTCGATATCTATGTAGATAACCTTATGGATATCTTGTGTAAACAATAAACAATTCCACATCAAGCGTTTAGTGATTAGACTTATTCTGTATAAAAAGAGCACGTTTGTGCTCTTTTTTTTGCAATTACTCTTTGAAAAAAATAGCTGTTTTATTCAGCAGGGCTTAAGAATTGCACAGCGCAAAAAATAATAAGATTCAGATAATCCTCGTGAGATTACAGCGCTTCTCAAATGTATTATTTTTTAGAAAAAATTGTGCATAAGTCATTTCTTGGGTATGCTGTAGTTATATCTTTTGCTGTAACAACCTTCACAATATAGGGTTTTTAAAGTGTCCACTTCTCTCCGCAAACAGTCTTGGTTTGTTTGCCTGATGGCTTTTGTCATGGGGTGGAGTAGTCTTGTCTATGCATCAAGCATGCCGATGCATGCCCAAATGTTACAACAGCAGATGTCAGTACACGTTCAGCAGCAAGCTGAAGCCGTTGCGGCTCAGCATCAGCAGCATCAAACGACACAAGCTCAGCCTGATTGTCATGCTGCTGCACCTGTCATGCAGCATCAACAGCATATGGCACAGATGGATATGAAACTCTGTGATAGCCATTTGAACAGCAGTACTCCAGTGAAGCAATGTGCCGATTGTGCACAATTACATTGTCAAACATTGACGGTCTGGCTCGATACAGCTGTGGCAGATACACTGCAAAATTTTCATCCAGATTCAGTATCCAATTTGCATAGTTGCTATACAGCTCAGCATTTAATAGGTTATTGGCAAGAGATTCTCCGACCGCCCAAAGCTTAACCCTATTCAGAACGTAATTTTCATTAATTTCCAGAATAAAGGTTAAGTCATGTCTATATTATTTCGTCAAAGCTTGATGCTTGGGCTATGTGTATTTTCCTCTACATGGGCATTTGCTGCCGTAAAGGAATATCATCTGACCATTGCAGAAGCGACAATCAATTTAACGGGTAAGCCGCTCAAACGCATTACCGTCAACGGTCAATTTCCTGCACCTTTATTGGAATTTGAAGAGGGCGATGAAGCAGTTATTCGAGTGCATAACCAGCTTAAAAATCAGGACTCTTCCTTACATTGGCATGGTTTATTGCTGCCTGGTCTCATGGATGGTGTACCTGGTTTTAATGGATTTAAAGGGATTAAACCGAATCAAGATTTTGTCTACCGTTTTAAAGTCCGTCAAAATGGTACCTATTGGTATCACGCGCACTCTAAAGGGCAAGAGCAAGATGGTTTGTATGGTGCTTTAGTGATTTATCCTAAAGGTAAACAGCCTGTAGCCCAACATGAACAGGCACAACGTGATTATGTGGTGATGTTCTCAGATTTTCATGAATCGGGCAGTGAGCAGATCATGAAAAATCTGAAAAAATCGGCTGAGTATTATCAAAATCAGCGCGAGACAGTGTCCGATGTCTTCAAGCAAGCGCAGCGAGATGGGGTGAAAAGCACATGGCAAGACCGTTCCATGTGGAACAAAATGCGCATGTTAAAAACGGATCTGTCCGATGTCACGGGTTATACCTTTTTAGTAAATGGCAAAACGCCTGAACAAAATTGGACAGGTGCATTTCAACCGAATGAAAAAGTCCGTTTGCGCTTTATTAATGCTTCCGCCATGTCGTTCTTTGATGTTCGCATTCCGAATTTAAAAATGACCGTGGTCAGTGCCGATGGGCAGCCGGTTAAACCTGTCTCTGTAGATGAATTCCGTATTGGTACCGCTGAAACTTATGATGTAGTCGTTGAGCCGAAACAAGCGAAGTATCAGATTGAAGCTGAGTCGATAGACCGTTCAGGTTTTGCAATTGGAACTTTACAGGCTGAAGGAAGTGCCAAAGCACCCATCACGATGCCAACTGCACGACCACGTGCACTCCTGACCATGGAGGATATGGGGCATGGTTCAGGACATGCAGGCATGGATCATTCTTCAATGACTGATTCAGATATGAACGGCATGGATCACTCCAAAATGAACCATGCTGAAATGCAGGGAATGGATCATTCCAAAATGAATGCTACCAATATGCAAAACATGGATCATTCTAAGATGAACCCTGCATCATCGACAAACCAGTCGCATGACCAGCATCAAGTGACAACAGTAAGTTCAACTAAAAATATGCCTATATACGGTTGGGCAAATGCAGCCACTCCGCAAGGGCAAAAAGCTTTGCAATACTCCGACTTGGTCTCTTTAGAACCGCAAAAAGACACTCGACCTGCTGAGCGTGAATTGGAAGTACGCTTGGGTGGAACCATGGAGCGTTATATTTGGACCATTAATGGCAAGAAGTTTACTGATACACAGCCTTTGCAGGTGAAATACGGTGAGCGTGTCCGGTTAAAATTTATTAATGACAGCATGATGGCGCATCCAATGCATTTACATGGCATGTTTATGCAACTGGAAAATGGGCAAAGTGTTGCCAATATGCCGAATAAGCACACTTTGATTGTCCCGCCAGGAAAAACAGTAACGGCATTACTGACTGCAGATGAGTTGGGTGAGTGGGCCATTCATTGTCATTTGTTGTATCACATGTCAGCAGGGATGATGAGTAAATTGGTGGTGGCAAATGTTGATTCTGCTCAACCATCTACACCCTCGGTTCAACCAGTAACTCAAGGAGCTGAACATGCGAATCACTAAGTTTTCATTTATTGCGGTCAGCTCTTCGTTACTCTTGCTTAGTCCGATGTTATGGGCTGAAACCAATTCTTCATCAGTGCATCAGCATGATCATTCATCCATGGTGATGCCAACTGAAACGGAGATGCCTTCAAGTAATACCACGAGTGCACCTGCAACGATCCAGCCTCAGCCAGCAGCTTCAGTGGCTGCGGGTCCAGATGATGATCATGCTTTACATATCAAAGAGCATGGCGGTCAGATTTATCAAGCTACGACAGTCGAAAGTCGCTGGTTATGGAATGAAGATGGCGAGGGTGCCTTAAAATCCGAACTGGAAACCCGTATTGGTACCGATGAAAATAAGCTGTTTATCAAATTGCATAGTGATAAAGCGGAATCTCATCGTGCAGAGTCTGAAGCTAAAGTTTTATATAGCCGCATGATTTCAGACTTTTGGGATGCTCAGGCTGGTGTGCGATATCGCAATGATCCAAACCGACAGGTGGATGAAAATCAGCTAGATGCCGTTGTTGGCTTACATGGCATGGCACCTTATTTCTTTGAAACCGATGCTTATGTTTATGCAGGGCAAGATCAACAGTGGAGTTTTAGTTTAGAGACAGAGCGTGACCTATTGCTGACCCAGAAATTGATTTTAAAACCTTATTTGGATCTGGATATCGTATTTAGTGACGATTCTAAATATGCCAAGAAAACAGGTCTGAGCAGTATTGCATCAGGGCTGGAAACCCGCTATGAAATCAGTAAACAAATCATGCCGTTTATTGATGTGTCTTATGAATACCAAAAAGGAAATGAGGCGACAGCATGGCAGGAGGGCAGTGATTCAGAGCATGGCTGGCTGTATGGTGCGGGTATTCGATTTAAATTTTAAAGATTTTTAACAGATTTAATCTCGGTTTAACGGACTGGGTTGATCCTGAACCAAATAATGTTGGTGCGGGATCAACCCGTCTTTTTTATGAGTATGTATACAGACCTGAATTGAAACTTTGCATTTGCGCTATTTTGAAGCAGCTTTACGTATAATAAAGCCCAGTTTTAGGAGGAACGACCTCCCTTGAGGCAAAGCTAAAGGCTTTTGCACCAAGAAAATTCGTCAGGACGACCTGACGCTAATCCATTGGAGGAAGGCAGATGGCCTGGATTGTGTTGGTGTTGGCGGGTATATTTGAAGTGATTTGGGCATATTCTATGAAAATGTCTGAAGGATTTACCCGTTTCGTTCCGAGTGTAATCACCCTAATTTTTATGGTGCTGAGTTTCGCTTTGTTGGCGTATGCTATGCGCTCTTTACCACTCGGCACAGCCTACACCATTTGGACGGGCATTGGAGCAGTCGGCTCTTTTCTGGTGGGCATTTTTATTTTGGGTGAGCCTGCTTCTGCATTACGTATGCTTGCCGCCGTGCTGATTATTTCAGGACTGGTGCTGATGAAAGTGGCTTCCAATTAATCTCTTCTTTTTATATTTATGTCGCAGTGCGGGAGTGAGTTATGCAACTTTCATTTACGTATATGTCCACGCCTGTGGGGCAATTGAAACTGGTTGCTCATGCAACAGCACTGGTGGCGGTGCTCTGGCAAAATGAAAATCCTAAACGTGTGCGTTTAGCGGAATTGGTTGAACAACAGGATCATCCAATTTTATGCGCAACTCAGCAACAATTGGCTGAATACTTTGCTGGGACACGACAGCAGTTCGATTTGCCTTTGGACTTTGAAGGAACGGAATTTCAAAAGCAAGTCTGGCAAGCGTTGTTACAGATTCCTTATGGTGAAACCCGCAGTTATAAACAGCTTGCGGAACAATTGGGTAATCCTAAAGCTGTACGTGCCGTAGGTGCTGCCAATGGCAAGAATCCGATTTCAATTATTGCGCCGTGCCATCGGGTGATTGGAGTAAGTGGAAAATTGGTGGGCTTTGCGGGTGGATTGGACAATAAACAGATACTTTTAAAACTCGAGCAACTTCAATAAACTCATTGACTTAATTCTTTATAATATTAAGTAAAAAATGATTGCACAGATTTTCACACCGCTATTGTCCACACTTGGATGGATACTTTTATTGTTTATTGCAGTCGCTCTATTTAAGGTATTCAAACCCTTTTTAAAAGGGAAAATGGGTGAGTTTGCGGTGAGCGCCCATGTCAAACTGTATCTGAATCAAGATAATTATATTTTATTAAATGATTGTACATTGCCTGATGAGCAGAACCAGACCACGCAAATTGATCATATTTTACTGAGTCCATTTGGTGTGTTTGTGATTGAAACCAAAAACTATAAGGGATGGATTTTTGGTGGTGAACGTCAAAAAATGTGGACGCAAAAAATTTATAAAAAGAGTTTTAAATTTCAAAATCCATTGCATCAAAATTATAAGCATCAGAAAGTGCTAGAAGCCATCTTGGAGGATATTGTGGATCCAGCACTGATTCATTCTGTGGTGGTATTTATGCCCGATTGTGAGTTTAAAACTCAGATGCCGCAGAATGTGTTCCGTGGCGCTGCTTGGACGGATTACATCAAGACTTTTGCTGATCCTGTTATTCCACCGATGAAGTTAAAACGGATTCAACTGCGGATTGAAAAAGAAGTGCTGGAAAAGTCGTGGAAAACCAATCGTCAGCATGTCGAGAATTTAAAGACGTATCGTGGTAAATAAAAATAACCCCGCAATTTCACTCGGTCATTGCGGGGTGAGCATACCCTTTTAGAAACGCTTTGGAATCTTCTGTCCATTCGGGACAGGGGTTTCAGCCTGTTTTAACACGCTAAATAACCATGTTTCTGCATGTTGAACGGCAATTTTGAGTTCATCGCCCATCGCGAGACGACCCGCAATAAAGCTTGCCAGAGAGCAGCCTGAACCATGGTATTCACCTGCCAAACGTGGGCAGTGGCTTTCAGCCACAAATTCACCATCAACATATAAAACATTACGAATATAGTCGGCAGTCTGTTCATGTCCACCTTTGACTAATACCGCTTTGGCACCCATTTCAAATAGTTTCTGAGTAGCTGCTTCGAGGTCTTGCTCACCTGTGAGGGCGCGCAATTCAACCGTGTTTGGGGTAATAATCGTTGCAAGAGGAATAAGTTCCGCAAATGCTTTGACCAGTGTGGCTTGATCACCCAATGAACCACCACTATTGGCAACCAAGACAGGATCTAGTACATAACGGTACTCAGGATGTTCACGCAAAAATTCAGCCAGTGCGGCAATATTGTCGGTCGTACCAAGCATGCCCGATTTGACACATTGAATAGGCAAATCGCCCACGACCGCATGTGCTTGTGCTAAAAGTAATTCTTTTGAAGTGGCTTCAAAGCCAAACACCTGTTGTGAATTTTGAATAGTGAGTGCTGTACATGCAATTGCGGCATGTGCACCACTTTGTCCAATCGCTTCGATATCCGCTTGTAAGCCAGCGCCGCCAGAAGGGTCTAAACCCGAAAAGCAAAGTACCGTAGGGCGCATGTACATTTCCTTAATTCATTCAATTTGCGATAGTATAGGCAACTTTGAGCGAAGTCTCGAGTGTAATTTATCGGGTTTAGGGTCGGGTTGTGATTAAGAATATTTTGATTGATTTAGATGGAACACTGACAGATCCCAAAGTGGGGATTACCACTTCTGCACGATATGGATTGGCAAAAGTGGGGCATCCTATTCCAGAGTCAGAGAATATTGACTGGATAATTGGTCCGCCGTTAAAAGCTTCTTTGGCGAAATTGCTGAATGTAGACACCAATGATATCTTGGCAGACCAAGCCTTATTGGGCTATCGGGAACGTTTTGCCGTGACAGGCCTATTTGAAAATCATGTGTTTGATGATGTTGCCCAGACTTTGGAGGCTTTGAAAAGCAAAGGTTATCGTTTGTTTTTAGCAACTGCGAAACCAGAAGTCTATGCACGTCAAATTTTAGATCATTTTGAGCTGTTACAATATTTTGACTATCCTTATGGCAGCGAACTGAATGGTGATCGGACCAATAAAGGCGAGTTGATTGCTTATATTTTAGAAAAAGAACAGCTCAAGCCTGAAGAATGTTTGATGGTCGGTGACCGTGAACACGATATTTTCGGTGCGCGCAGCAATGGCATTGAAACGGTTGCGGTGGAATATGGTTATGGTTCTCCAACCGAACTGGATCAGGCACAACCGAAAGCACGGATTCAACGTTTTGCCGATTTGCTGAAGCTGATTTAATTTTGCAGAGATCGATTGCGTAGCCCCACTTTTTAGTACAGAGAAAATCAGTACATAGCAAAGTGGGGTTATGTATTTTTAAATGCCGAGTGTTCTGCGGATTTCATTGGCGAGAACTGCAGGATTGGCATGTTGATGCGGAATGGTGAAACTTTTAAAACCATCCCCTCGGAACTTGCGATCTACTTCTAACAGCACATGGGTTTGATGTTGCTCTGCCACAAAAGATACTTCAACTTCATTGATGCCACTAAAGAACTGTGCAGGTTTAAACTCTAATTCTTGATAGCAACCTAAAGTTGAGTAAAAGCCATTGCCGCGCAGTTGTCCCTTTTCGACATCAGCCGTGACCAAGTGTAAACCACATTGCTGCATGGCTTGAATAAAGGCGTGCATGGTGGGTGTAGGACTAATCTGCAAAAAGTCTTTATCGGTTGCATCCAGTCCCCAATCCACATCTAAATGCGTATGCAACCAAACACGGGTTTTATTCATACGGCATGCCAGATCCGTCAATGGGGTTTCAAAAGGCAACTGAATCGAAAATGGGAATTTATGGGTCTGGTTGGCGAGCAACTCAAATGCACCGCTAATATGCCATTCTGCAATCGTCAAACTGGTGTTGTATTCCGAATCATTCGATTCCACTTCTGCGCTGGTCATTAATTTTAAGTAAATGCCATTAATGGTTTTGTTGGAGGACGCCCCAGTAAAAATGACTTCGCCATTCAGGACTTGACCCGCTTGTAATTGGCTATTGTGGATGCGGGTGTCTACCTGAATACCTTGCAGACCTAAGCTCGACATGAGTTTATTCAACATGATGCAAAAATTCCCAAAAGATATGAAAATTAAGAAAGATTAGAAAATGAAAAATAAGTAAATTCTAAAATAAAGCTGCTCGAGATTAGCACAATTCGAGCAGGACTTAGCGCATATCTAAATACAAAGTCTCTTTAATTTCTTCCATCACAATATAGCTGTGTGAGGACGCAGAAGAAGGTAGTTTTTTCAATAAATCGCCCAACAAGCGTCGGTAAGCACTCATTTCTTTTAAGCGGGCTTTAACCAGATAGTCGAACTCACCTGAGATCAGATGACATTCCAAAACCTCGGGAATTTCGACCAAATCACATGCCACTTGGTCAAACACATCGCCAGATTTGGCAGACAGTTTAATCTCTAAAAACACCAGTAAATTGCGATCCACCAGTGCAGGATTCAGCCGTGCATGATAGCCGGTAATAATGCCATCACGCTCCAGTCGCTTGACCCGTTCCGAGCAGGGTGTCGTGGATAAATTGACCCGAGAAGCCAATTCACTAATCGCAATGCGGCCTTCCATTTGCAGAATATCCAAAATCAGGCGATCTACACGGTCTAATTTACGCATAAGTTTTTCTCTGTTTTTAGCCTTTATTTAGTAAAAAACACATGAATATATCTTAACTATACCTATTAAATCAGTCAATTTCACTATTGATGTGGAAATATACTAGTTAAATAAACTGGCGGCATCAGTGAGAGAAAGGAAATGCGCGTAATCGTTTTAGGTAGTGGTGTAATTGGTGTAGCAAGTGCATATTATCTTGCGCAGCAGGGAGCGGAAGTAACTGTATTGGATCGTCAAGCAGGTCCAGCAGAAGAAACAAGTTTTGGTAATGCAGGGCAAATCTCACCAGGGTATTCGACCCCTTGGGCTGCACCTGGCATTCCGTTTAAAGCGGTGAAGTGGATGTTCCAGCACCATGCACCATTAGCCATCAATATGGATGGCAGCATGTGGCAGTTACAGTGGATGGCGCAAATGCTAAAAAACTGTAATGCACAAAGTTATGCAGTTAATAAAGAGCGTATGACGCGTGTGGCGGAATACAGTCGTGATTGTTTACGTGAATTGCGTAAAGACACTGGCATCAGCTATGAAAACCGTTCAAAAGGCACATTACAAGTGTTCCGTAATGAAGCGCAATTAGAAGCGGTACAACGCGATATTCAAGTATTAAAAGAGTGTGGCGTGCCGCATGAGTTGTTATTGAAAGACGACCTTGCGCGTGTAGAGCCTGCGCTTGGTTTTGCCAAAGATAAATTGGTCGGTGGATTGCATCTGCCAAATGACGAAACAGGCGATTGCTACAAGTTTACCAATTCACTGGCAGAGATTGCCAAAGCTAATGGTGTGAATTTCCTGTTTAACCAAAACGTTGAGCGTTTAGTGGTTGAAGGTGATGAAATCAAAGGTGTAGTGGTGAATGGCAAAGTATTGACCGCAGACCGCTATGTGTTGGCATTTGGTAGTTATTCACGTGATTTCCTAAAACCACTTGAGTTGAATTTACCAGTTTATCCAGTCAAAGGTTATTCATTGACTGTGCCAATTGTGGATCCTGCATTTGCACCACAATCAACCGTACTGGATGAAACCTACAAAATTGCGATTACTCGTTTTGACCAACGTATCCGTGTGGGTGGCATGGCAGAGTTAAGCGGTTTTAACTTGAAACTGAATGATGACCGCCGTGGCACGCTGGAAATGGTCACCAAAGATTTATTCCCAGGCGGCGATTTACCGAATGCAACCTTCTGGACAGGCTTACGTCCAATGACCCCAGATAGCACGCCAATTATTGGCGCGACTCGCTTCAAAAATCTGTTCTTGAATACAGGACATGGCACCTTAGGTTGGACCATGGCATGTGGTTCAGGCAAGCTGATCAGTGACTTGGTGATGAACCATAAACCAGACATCAGCATCGATGGCCTATCGATTGAACGTTATTTGAGTGCAGCATAATTCCTGAATTCAGGGAGTTGTTTCAATTTAGGGAAGAAGGGTTATGCCACGTCCAATTACCGCGGTCATTCATCAATCCGCATTAAAACATAATCTGGCGATTGCACGTGCTGCAATGCCAGACAGCCAAGTGTTTGCCGTAGTCAAAGCCAATGCCTATGGGCATGGCATTGAGCGCGTGTACCAAGCATTTAAATCTGCCGATGGTTTTGCTTTACTCGATATCGAAGAAGCAAAACGCGTGCGTGCCTTGGGCTGGACAGGAGAAATCCTGTTACTCGAAGGCATTTTCTCAGCGCAAGATTTATATGATTGTGCGCAGTATCAACTCAATTTTACCGTGCACAATGAGCTGCAAATTCAATGGTTACAACAGTTTCCAGTCGCAGCACAATTCAAAGTGTTCGTAAAAATGAACAACGGCATGAATCGTTTAGGATTCACGCCAGAACGCTATGTACAGGCTTGGCAACAACTGAAAGATTTAGCATCGGTTAAAGAACTAGTGCATATGATGCATTTCTCCGATGCTGATGGTGAGCGTCAGGGGCAGGCAGGCATTGAATACCAGCATCAAGTCTTCCAGCAAATTCTGCAACAGTATCCAGCACCTTGCTCAATCAGCAATAGCGCAGCGATTTTAAGATACTCGACCCAGCTACGTTCAGACTACGCGCGTAGTGGCATTATGCTGTATGGCAGTTCTCCAGATTTCCCGAGTCATAGCATTCAGGACTGGAATTTACAACCGAGCATGAGTTTGCGCAGTGAACTGATTGCGATTCAACAGTTAAATCCAAACGACAGCATTGGCTATGGCTCAAGCTTTGTCGCTGACCGACCAATTCGGGTTGGGATTGTGGCGTGTGGCTATGCCGATGGCTATCAACGTATTTCACCGACAGGTACGCCTGTGCTGGTGAACTCTATTCGTACTCGTACTTTAGGGCGTGTCAGCATGGACATGCTTGCGGTTGATCTCGACCCGATTCCCGATGCGCAAATTGGCAGTGAAGTGGTGTTGTGGGGACAATCGAGTTCGGGTGCAGTATTACCGATTGATGAGGTGGCAGCAACCTCTGGCACGGTCGGCTATGAGCTGATGTGCGCCGTGACTGCACGCGTCAATTTTTCAATTCAGGAATAAGGAATTTTAACCATGTCACAACAAGATATTCAGCGCTTCAATACCACGCCTGTAATGAGCGCCGTGACCGTTTTTAACAACGTGGTGTATTTGTCAGGTCAAGTACCTAAAAATCCTGATTCGGATATCACAGCGCAAACTCAAGATGTTTTAAATACGATTGATGAGCTGTTGTTACAAGCCAATAGCGATAAAAGCCGTATTTTGTCAGCACAACTATTTTTAAAAGATTTAGCTGATTTTTCAGTCGTGAATGAAATTTGGATTGATTGGCTTGAAGGTTATGCAACACCAGCCCGCGCCACTATTCAAGCCGATTTGGTTAACCCAAAATGGTTGATTGAAATTGCAGTTGTTGCTGCACAGAAGTAACACCCTAATCTACGGACGGAGGAACGTACCGAAAGTCAGTGCACTCATTAGATAAACCAAGACGGTTTAGAGTGTAGTGACAAGGACGAAGGCTTGGCTTTATTTTCAGCAATGATTGCTCGTGAGAAGCGAGATCAAGCCAAGCCATGGAAAGGAATAAAAAAGGATGTTAAGTAATGACCACGACGCGTCAGCCACAAGCAGAACAGGCAACTCATGAGTTGCAACGCAAGCTCTCCAATCGTCATTTACAATTGATCGCAATTGGTGGAGCTATTGGTACAGGCTTATTTATGGGTTCAGGCAAAACTATCTCTCTTGCTGGACCTTCAATTTTAATTATCTACATGATCATTGGCGGTATGTTTTTTTTCCTAATGCGTGCATTAGGTGAAATTTTGCTGTCCAATCTGCATTACAAATCTTTCATCGATATGGCACACGATTTAATAGGTCCTGCAGCGGGCTATTATATCGGCTGGTCGTATTGGCTCGGCTGGGTCTTGGTGGGCATTGCTGACCTCGCTGCTATTATCAATTATCTAAATTTTTGGTTACCCCCAGATATGACCTTTACCCCTATGGGGCAGGCATTGATTAGTGTGGGCTGTGTATTATTGGTTCTTGGTCTAAATCTTTTAACGGTAAAGCTCTTTGGTGAAATTGAGTTTTGGTTTGCATTAATCAAAATTCTCGCCATTTTAGGCTTGATTGTAATTGGTGGCTTTATGGTCTTCAGCCATTTTCAAGCACCGCAAGGTTCAGTTGCCAGCTTTAGTAATGTCTGGGCAAATGGCGGCATGTTTCCGAAAGGGACCAGCGGATTCTTGGCGGGCTTCCAGATTGCACTGTTTGCTTTTGTCGGTGTCGAACTGATTGGTACTATGGCGGCTGAAGCCAAAGACCCTGAAAAGAATCTCCCTAAAGCCGTAAATGCGATTCCAACCCGCATCATTTTGTTCTATGTATTGGCATTGTTTATTGTGATGTCGGTCACCCCATGGAATGAGATTCCAGCGGATCAAAGTCCATTTGTGAGCTTATTCTTGCATGCAGGGATTGGTGGTGCCGCAGTGATTATGAATTTAGTAGTGCTATCTTCGGTAATGTCATCCATGAATAGTGGTGTGTTCTCGACCAGCCGTATGCTCTACGGTCTATCCAAAGGTAGTCAGGCACCAAAAGCGTTGGGGGAGTTATCCAGCCGCGCTGTTCCAGCCAAAGGTTTACTGTTCTCCTGTATCTTCATTATGGCGGGTGCGGCATTGCAGTATTTCGTTCCAAATACTGTAGAAGCATTCACCTTGGCAAGTTCATTGTGTGTAATTCTGTTTATCAGCATTTGGAGCCTGATTATGGTGTGCTATTTACGCTACCGTAAACTGCGCCCTGAATTACATGCCAAGTCGAAGTTTAAAATGCCTGGTGGGGTCTGGATGTCTTACGTGGTATTGGTGTTCTTATTCTTCACCTTGGTCATTTTAAGTCTAGAGCCAGATACCTTACGCGCCTTAATCATTAGTCCGATTTGGCTGATTATTTTGGCAATTACGTATCGTGTGTTGTATTTACCTCGCGTGAAAAAGAGCATGTTAAAGCAACAGCTGGATAGCTAACCTATCCATCATTGATGCTCCGAACGATAAAGAAGGCCTTGTTTAAACCAGGGCCTTCTTTTTGTCTAAACGGAATCAATAGCTTCGAATGAAGTGTTCGATAATTGTATGATTTTAGGCTTAAAAGCTATTTTAAACGTGTGCTTTGACATTAAATGAGGCACTTTAAAATTTTAACAATCGTTTATGCGTAATTATAAAATTGACCTCCTGCGTGGAGTTTCTATTCTTTTGGTGCTGATTCACCATTTCAATATTCCGTATAAATTGCACGATACATTTTTGGGTATCCAGATAGGTGGTGAAAGTCTGAGTACCTTGATTGCACGAAATGGCAATTATGGTGTGACCATGTTTTTTGTCATTTCTGGTTTTTTAATTACCCAACACACCATCCAGCGTAGCGGGTCTTTGGCACAGATTCGGCTGGAAGATTTTTATATTCGGCGTATTGCTCGAATTCTGCCGTGTCTGGTGCTATTGGTGGCAATCGTCACCGTACTGGGGGCTTTGGGAGTACCACCTTTTATTAATCAGTCTCCCAATGGTGTAGAGGTGTCCTATGCGGTAACCGTGCTCTCTGCTTTTAGCTTTTGGATGAACCTGCTGATTATTGAATACGGCTGGGTCAATTATGCTTTGGGGGTGTTGTGGTCTTTATCGGTTGAAGAAGTCTTCTATGTAGCATTTCCTGTACTGTGTTTAGTACTTGGTCGAGGCAAAGGCTTTATTGCTTTTCTGCTCATTATCATCGCGTATGCACCATATTTTCGTGCTCTACATTTTGGGGATGCAAGCGGGGCGTATCTGTATCATTATTTTTCCAGCTTTGATGGAATTGCGATTGGCTGTCTGACTGCAATTTATGCTCAGTCTTATAAAGGGGCGATTCGTCATCAAAAGGTGATGCTTACAGTGATTGTATTTTTGATGGTCGTTTTGTATTTTTATGCGCCAATCAAAGAAGTGAGCACTTGGGCGATTAGTGTGTTTGCGCTACTTACGGCATTGTTATTGTTATGCTTTCAGAAGAACCAAAATCATAAGCCTACTTCATTTGTGGCAAAGGGTTTGATCTGGATGGGGCAGCGTAGTTATGAAATGTATCTGTTTCATTTGATTGTTTTGGGTTTAATCAAAGCGGTGTATTTCCCAAAAGAAACGCTAGTGGCTGAAAAATTAATATTGTTGCCTGTTTATTTTATTGCAGTGTTTATTTTGAGTTGGGCGATTGAAAAATATTATTCGGTTCCGCTCAATGTAAAAATTCGCCAATATTGGTTAGGCTCTTAATCTTGATTGCTAAATATACTATTGATTTTTTCAGACATAAAAAGCCCCGAATCAATCGGGGCTTTTTATTTGATGGATTTTAAAATGTTGGTTTAACCACCACTAAAATCACCACGGTAAACAAAATCAAGGTTGGCATTTCATTAAAGAAGCGCCAGAACTTATGCGATTTATAGTGCGCATTGCCAATCAGTTTTTTGCGGTAGTAACCACAGATAAAGTGGTAAATCACCAAAAGTCCAACCAAGCCGACTTTCAAGTAAAACCAGAGTGCTTCGTGATAGTGGCGCGTCGCATCACCCCAATCTACCAAGAAATGTGCCGTTATTAGCGTAGCAATCATGGATGGCCACATAATACCGCGGTATAACTTGCGTTCCATCACTTCAAAGCGCTGATGACTTACGACATCTTCACTCATGGCATGATAGACATATAAACGAGGGAGGTAGAAGAGTGCAGCGAACCAACAAACGACTGCAATGATATGTAATGCTTTTACCCAAAGGAAAGCATCAGAAGGAGCATCCATCAATTCACCCTATTAAGGGCAGTGTGGAAAGTTGATCATTCACCGCATCAGCAATGAATGATCAAGATTTCTTAAATTAGCCTTCCCATTTTTTGAAAATGAGACAAGCATTTACACCGCCAAAACCGAAACTGTTACTCATCACAGTATTCAATTTTGTATCACGTTTTTCAAGTACGATATCAAATGGTTTTGCGCCTTCATCAAGTTCGGTCACGTTGATATTTGGAGCAATAAAGTCATTTTGCATCATAAGAACAGAGTAAATCGCTTCTTGAACACCCGCTGCACCCAAGCTGTGACCTGTCATTGATTTGGTTGAGCTAAGCGGAGGGACTTGACCTTCACCAAACGCACGTTCCATAGCCAACAATTCAGTCACGTCACCAGCAGGGGTAGACGTACCATGTGTATTCACATAGTCAATCTTGTCTACGCCGTGTTGTTTCGCTTCTTCAAGTGCCATAAGTACACAACGTGTTGCACCTTCACCAGATGGTGCAACCATGTCTGCACCGTCACTGTTTGCTGCATAAGCCACGACTTCAGCTAAAATGTTGGCACCACGTGCTTGAGCGTGCTCAAGTGATTCAAGTACCACGAAACCGCCACCGCCAGCAATCACGAAACCATCGCGGTCAGCTGAATATGGACGTGACGCTGTTTCAGGTGTGTCGTTGTATTTCGAGCAAAGCGCACCCATTGCATCAAACAATAAGCTTTGTGACCAGTGATCTTCTTCACCGCCACCCGCAAGCATCAAGTCTTGTTTACCGAGTTGAATTAAGTTGTAAGCATAACCAATCGCATCTGCAGAAGTTGCACAAGCACTGGTAATGGTGTGTGCAACACCTTGCATTTTGAATGCAACACCCACGTTAGCCGTAATCGTGTTCGACATGTTACGTGGTACGAAGAAAGGACCAACTTTACGCGCACCTTTAGTGTCGAGTAATTCTTTCATTTCAATCACAGAAGCAGTTGAACCGCCACCTGAACCACCTGCGATACCATAGCGTGGGTTACCGCCAATTTGTTCTGCTGTCAAACCAGCATTTTCAACTGCAGCCACTGCGGCGTTATAGGCATACATCGCACACACGCCCATAAAGCGTTTTAATTTACGGTCAATGTGATCGAAATCTTGTTCTGCTGCAGCACTGATGTGACTTTTGAAATTAAGTTCAGCATAAGTCGGGTTGAAACGTGTTCCAGAAATCCCGTTTTGCAATGAATGAGTGACATCTTCTAAAGTGTTACCGATACATGAGTTGATGCCCATACCAGTAATAACAACACGTTTCATCTACAGATCCCTTATATGGTGATATTTTGCGTGACTGTATGCAGTCAGGGGAGAGCCTTTATGCTACAAGTCTTCATATGTTTGATTTGAACTCATAATAGCAGAAAGAATTTTGAATTCTTATGGCAAATATGATGCGTATTTGGAACAGGAGAAAAAAGCCGATTTGAGCAAACTTCTTAACTAAAAGAAACAGTTTGATGTTGAGATAAACTTAGACTATACCTAGTATTTAGCGAGAAATGAAAGAATTGAACAAGAAGGGTCAAGAATGACAGAAGCTAATAATAAACAATCAACAGGATTCCTCTCAAATGCCTTTGGGGTGGCTAAAAAGCTCAGCCAAACAGGAATTGATGTTTTGCAACATGTTGCACCAGGCTCTGTGGCTGCCTATCCGCAAGGTGCGGGAAATTCAGCTTTTATTGAAGGAAAAGCAGATTCAAAATTGGCTTTTGATAAGAAAAAATATCAAGATGCACAACAGATTTTACGCGAGCACTTACCGCAAGTTTCTCGCCAGCTTTTAGGCAGACATTATTCCAAAGTGAATAATGTGGCGAGTTTTGTCGCACCACAATATACAGATAAAATTAGCGATTACTTTTTTGAACGCTTGAATGCTTTTAGTTCTGATATTAGCTCGGTGGATGATGTTCTAGATCAGGCGGGAGTCAAAGATCTTGAAACACTGACCCAGGATGTAGATCGATCTAAGCGGATCAGTCAGGCTTTGGCTGAACAGAATAAATGGATAGCTTCTTTACAAGGCATGCTTACGGGAGCTACGGGTACCCTTGGTTCAAGTGTTGATATTCCACTGTCTTTAATTTTGTCTTTACGAACCATTTATCAAGTGGGTCGTGCTTATGGTTTCGAACTGAATAAGGACACCGAGCAAGATATCGTCCAGTTTATTTTTAAACAAATTGATCTGGGACTTATCGCTGAAAAGCAAACCTTGTTGATGGCATTAAAAGCCTTATCACAGATGTTACAAACGCATGATATTGGTCAGTTACAACATTTACTTGGTTCGAGTAACGACATTGAGACACTGAAAAAGTGGCTGCACAATGAACAAGGCGACTACAAATGGGCTTGGATGAATAAAATTCCAAACTATGCGTTCTTAAGTAAACTAACTCCCGTTGCAGGTGCGACTTTAAGTGCGGTGTATAGCTGGAAATTGATTGAAGATGTCAATCAAAAAGCCCAAGTAGTATTTGCACAGGCGCGACAATACATTCAGCAGCATAAAGATGTTGAGCTTTCAGTGGTAACCGCTTACGAGCGTTCATTGGTTTTGTTGGCGCAGGCAGCACCTAAATTACTCACTGAAACCGTACAGCCAAGCTTGGTTGAAGCTGAGTCATTCAATGATGCAACTGAAGTGACACTGGATAATCATCAAAATATTGCCAAGGTTCGAGTTAAGCGAAAAACTGCCGCCAAACCAAGAGATGACACTGCTCAACAACAGAAAATAGAAGAGGGGCTGGAAAAATTAGCGGGTGATTTGGTCGAACCGCATGACAAAGTCCAACAACAATCCGCATTATCGCCTCAAGCGTTAGAGGTCATGGTGGATGGTGCTGTAGAGCAGATTGAAAATCCTTTGGCAGAGCCAGTTGTTGCAGCAAAACGTCCGCGCAAGACGCCTGCAAAAAGGGTTACAAAAAAGACCACACCACCGACTGAACAGTAAATACCGAAAAGTGTTTAAAAAATGGCAAGAAAAGCTGAAAGCCTGATGGATTGGTGCTTTGCTTAGGTTGACCATTTTTGCATCTTGACTTACAATTGCATGCCCTCAAAAAGTAGTATTTTTTGGGGCTTTTTATTAACGGGAGAATTGCCATATGGCAACAACAAATCAGTTGATCCGTAAGGGTCGTACGACTTTAGTTGAAAAATCTAAAGTTCCTGCGTTGAAGGCTTGTCCACAACGTCGTGGTGTTTGTACACGTGTTTACACAACTACACCTAAAAAACCTAACTCAGCAATGCGTAAAGTTTGCCGTGTTCGCTTAACTTCTGGTTTTGAAGTTTCTAGCTACATCGGTGGTGAAGGCCATAACCTACAAGAGCACAGTGTTGTTCTTATCCGTGGTGGTCGTGTTAAAGACTTACCAGGTGTACGTTACCATACCGTTCGTGGTTCTTTAGACTGTGCTGGTGTTAAAGATCGTAACCAGTCACGTTCTAAATACGGTACTAAACGTCCTAAGAAATAATCTTTCGAGATTAACTTCTTAGTTCGCTAGAACTGCAATCCTTTATCGTCTCGCTTGTCTGATTTCTGCATTTATTTTGTGAAATTCAAGCGACGTGTAGTAAGGCCAGCGAAAGTACATGACACTTTGTACTACTGCTGGATTAACCTGAAGTGTCATATCTATAGGTAGTTTAAAATGCCAAGACGTCGCGTAGTTGCTGCTCGTGAAATCCTTCCGGATCCTAAGTTCAGTAGCCAAACAATCGCTAAATTCATGAACCACGTAATGCAAGATGGTAAAAAATCTATTGCTGAAAGTATCGTTTACGGTGCTTTAGACCGCGTTCAAGAAAAAAACAAAGTAGACCCAGTTGAATTTTTTGAAGCTACGCTTGAAAAAGTTCGTCCTATGGTTGAAGTAAAAGCACGCCGCGTTGGTGGTGCTACTTATCAAGTACCTATGGAAGTACGCCCATCCCGTCGTACTGCCTTGGCTATGCGTTGGTTAGTAGATGCTGCTGCTAAGCGTTCTGAAAAAACTATGGCTTTACGTCTTGCTGGTGAGTTGCTTGATGCAGCTGAAGGTAAAGGCGCAGCGGTTAAAAAGCGTGAAGACGTGCATCGTATGGCTGAAGCCAACAAAGCATTCTCACACTACCGCTTCTAAGCGACTAAAACAGCCCCTATTCAGGAGGGTGATAGTTTGGCTTACGCTAGATTGTCATCGAATCGCTTTAAGCTGTTCGTCAGCTTAAAGCGTCCTGTTTTAAACAACAAATTTAGGAATGCAAGAAATCATGGCTCGTCAAACCCCTATTTCTCGTTACCGTAACATTGGTATCTCTGCGCACATTGACGCAGGTAAAACGACTACCACTGAACGTATTTTGTTCTACACAGGTGTATCTCACAAAATTGGTGAAGTACACGATGGTGCAGCAACAATGGACTGGATGGAACAAGAGCAAGAGCGCGGTATTACTATTACTTCTGCTGCTACAACTTGTTTCTGGTCTGGTATGGGTAGCCAATTCCCACAACACCGTATTAACGTAATCGATACACCAGGACACGTTGACTTCACAATTGAAGTTGAGCGTTCTATGCGTGTTCTTGATGGCGCGTGCATGGTTTACTGTGCAGTTGGTGGTGTACAACCTCAGTCTGAAACTGTATGGCGTCAGGCGAACAAATATAAAGTGCCTCGTTTAGCATTCGTGAACAAGATGGACCGTACTGGTGCAAACTTCTTCCGTGCAGTTGAGCAAGTTAAAACTCGTCTAGGTGGTAATCCTGTACCTATCGTTGTGCCAATTGGTGCAGAAGATACGTTTGCTGGTGTTGTTGACCTCATCGAAATGAAAGCGATTATCTGGGATGAAGCATCTCAAGGTATGAAGTTTGAATACGGCGAGATTCCAGCTGACCTCGTTGATACTTCTAACGAATGGCGCACTAAGATGGTTGAAGCTGCGGCTGAAGCATCTGAAGAGTTAATGGACAAGTACCTAGAAGAAGGTGATCTTTCTAAAGAAGAAATCATCGCTGGTCTTCGTGCTCGTACATTAGCTTCTGAAATTCAAGTAATGCTTTGTGGTTCTGCGTTCAAGAACAAAGGTGTTCAACGTATGTTGGATGCTGTTATTGAATTCTTACCATCGCCTACAGAAGTTAAGGCGATTGAAGGTGTTCTTGACGACAAAGACGAAACTAAAGCATCTCGCGAAGCATCTGACGAAGCTCCGTTCTCTGCATTAGCGTTCAAAATCATGAACGACAAATTCGTAGGTAATTTAACGTTCGTACGTGTTTACTCTGGTGTTCTTAAACAAGGTGACCCAGTTTATAACCCAGTTAAGTCTAAGCGTGAGCGTATCGGTCGTATCGTGCAAATGCATGCGAACGAGCGTCAAGATCTTGATGAAATCCGTGCAGGTGATATCGCAGCGTGTGTAGGTCTTAAAGATGTTACCACTGGTGATACATTATGTGATGAGAAAAACATCATTACACTTGAGCGTATGGAATTCCCAGAGCCAGTAATTTCATTGGCTGTTGAACCAAAAACTAAAGCTGACCAAGAGAAAATGTCTATCGCTTTAGGTCGTTTGGCTAAGGAAGATCCATCGTTCCGCGTTCGTACAGATGAAGAATCTGGTCAAACGATTATTGCTGGTATGGGTGAACTTCACCTTGACATCATCGTAGATCGTATGAAGCGTGAATTTGGTGTTGAAGCGAACATTGGTAAACCAATGGTTGCTTACCGCGAAACAATCAAAAAGACTGTTGAGCAAGAAGGTAAATTCGTACGTCAAACTGGTGGTAAAGGTAAGTTTGGTCACGTATACGTACGTTTAGAGCCAATGGATGTTGAAGAAGCTGGTAAAGAATACCAATTCGCTGAAGAAGTTGTAGGCGGTACTGTACCTAAAGAATTCTTCGGTGCGGTTGACAAAGGTATTCAAGAACGTATGAAGAATGGTGTCTTGGCTGGTTACCCTGTTGTGGGTATCAAAGCGACATTATTCGACGGTTCTTACCACGATGTCGACTCTGACGAATTGTCGTTCAAAATGGCGGGTTCTTACGCATTCCGTGATGGTTTCATGAAAGCAGATCCTGTTCTTCTTGAACCAATCATGAAAGTTGAAGTAGAAACTCCAGAAGACTACATGGGCGATATCATGGGTGACTTAAACCGTCGTCGTGGTATGGTTCAAGGTATGGACGATCTTCCTGGTGGAACTAAAGCAATTAAAGCTGAAGTACCGCTTGCTGAGATGTTTGGTTACGCGACTCAAATGCGTTCTATGTCTCAAGGTCGTGCGACTTACTCTATGGAATTTGCTAAATACGCTGAAACTCCACGTAACGTGGCGGAAGGCATTATTTCTAAATTCCAATCTGGCGGTAAAAAAGGTGACGACGAGTAATCTTTCGATTACTATAATCCCAAACTAATTTTTAGTTAATAACCAGTTGCTCATGCAGTGATCCTGCATGAGTAGTTTAAAAAGGAAAATCAAATGGCTAAGGCTAAGTTTGAACGTAATAAGCCACACGTAAACGTGGGCACAATCGGTCACGTTGACCATGGTAAAAC
>NZ_JAKVIM010000028.1 GCF_022601715.1 Acinetobacter zhairuonensis
AGCTAAATCCTTGTTAATCAACAAGTTTTTATCTGCATCACCGCCGATGGATGTGCATTCTACAGCATTTCTTATCCGTTACAACCCCTATTTTGGTTTATTTTGCACGTCTGTTGTTTTTTTCCACGAATTTGTGCAAAAAACTTGTTTTCCACTCATTTTTTAAGCGTTTTAATGCCTAAATTGCATATTTATTTTCATTTTTTCTCTTTTATATATGTTTTTATTTGCTCTCTATCACTTTCTTACTTGTTTAAGTTTTCTTCTACAAAAAAGCACAGCCTAGGGCTGTGCTTTTTTGTCTTCTCTATCAATGAATCAAAATGAGCTTTCGAGTTCTTCCAATTCCATCATCAAACCCAGCATATCTTCTTCAGTTTGCTCTAACTTGGCTTTGAGTTGATTTTGCTCATCCATCAATTTTAATAAATCTTGCTTACGTTCAGCGTCATATAAACTACTATCCCCCAGCAAGGTTTCGATTTCTTGCAAACGCGGCTGTAACTTCTCCATTTGCGATTCGCATTTCTCAATATTCTTACGAATTGGACGACTGAGTTCACGTTGACGTGCTGCTTCTTTGCGTTGAGCTTCTTTATCCAGTTTAGAAATAGTCGGTTTCACCTCGACTTGTGATTGAATTGGAGCAGTAGGTTGCTGACCATTTTTCATCATGTCGATACGCGCTTGACGTAACCATTCTGCATAAGCGGTCAGGTCACCATCAAAGTCACGACACGTACCTTGGTGTACCAACAACAGTTCGTCACAAACGCTGGCAATCAATTGACGTTCATGTGACACCAACACCACAGCACCTTCGAAATCTTGAAGTGCCATGGTCAGTGCATGGCGCATGTCCAAATCCAAATGGTTAGTCGGTTCATCTAGAATGAGTACATTAGGGCGTTGCCAAACAATCAGTGCCAGCGCTAAACGGGCACGCTCTCCCCCAGAGAAGCTTTCACTCGGCGTATCCATCCGCTCACCACTAAAGCCAAAACTGCCTAGAAATGATCGTAAACTTGCTTCACTAATTTTCGGATCTGCAATACGTGCCAATTGCAACATTGGGCTAGCATTCCCATCCAAGGCATCCATCTGATGCTGGGCAAAATAACCAATATTGAGTAATTCAGATGCTTTTCGTAGTCCTGCTAATAAAGGGAGATCACCCACTAAGGATTTAATCAGGGTAGATTTACCTGCTCCATTCATCCCCAATAAACCAATTCGACTGGTCGGGGTAATTTGCAGGTTTACATTGGTCACAATCAGTTTGTCGCCATAACCGATATCTGCACTTTCCAATTCCAGTAAAGGTGAACTCATTTTCGATGGTTCGCGGAAACTAAACGTAAACGGCGTATCGACATGGGCAGCAGAAAGTTCCTGCATACGTTCTAATTGTTTAATTCGACTTTGTGCTTGTTTGGCTTTGGTGGCTTGTGCTTTAAAGCGGTCGATATATTTTTGCAAATGAGCGCGGGTTTCTAATTGCTTTTCATAGGCTTGTTGCTGTTGTGCTAAACGTTCGCTACGGGTACGTTCAAAAGTCGAGTAATTCCCCGTATATAAAGTCAGTTCTTGATTTTCAATATGTAAAATATGATCGGTGATGGCATCCAAGAAATCACGGTCATGCGAAATCAGCACTAAGGTGCCTTCATAGGCTTTTAACCAGTCTTCTAGCCACAAAATTGCATCTAGGTCTAAATGGTTGGTCGGTTCATCCAGTAACAATAAATCTGAACGGCTCATGAGGGTACGTGCCAGATTTAGGCGCATACGCCATCCACCTGAGAAACTTGAAACATCGAGTTGAGATTGATGTTCAAAGAAACCTAAACCCGCCATGAGTTGTGATGCTTTGGCAGCAGCCGAATAGCCATGAATTTCATCAAAGCGACCATATAAATGTGCCAGTTCATCATTGCTTAAGTTTTCTGGATGATCCAGTTTGTTCTGAATCTCCCAATATTCTTCATCGCCCGATAGAACAAAATCAATCGCTTTCATATCTAAGGCTTTGATTTCTTGAGCCATATGTGCGACTGTCCAGACTGCTGGACGGGTCAAACTGCCTTCATCTGCACCTAATTCACCTAAAAAGGCTGCGAACAAGGTCGATTTACCTGCACCGTTTACCCCTGTTAGACCAATTTTCCAGCCTGGATGCAATTGCATAGAGGCTTTTTGGAACAAAACTCGTCCCCCACGGCGTATAGAAAGTTGATCTAACTGAATCATTACAAAGACTGGCACATAAAAAGTTAGCGCTATTCTAAAGGAAGTCGCTCAGAAAACAAAAAGTACAAAAGCAAACCGACCTAAATGTTACTGATCGGAAATAGAGTAAAAACTCTATTTCATCCAAATAAAACATGCTTATATAAATTTGTTCCTGAAAAATCAAAAGAATGAGGTGGAATCGTGAAGCAAGCCGTTTTGATCTTATCGACAGCAACGCTCTTTAATTTATCCAATGTAGCTCACGCCAATAGCAATGTATGTGTATTCGATTTACTGGGCAAATCAGGGGAATCGTATAAATTTCTGGAAGAATGGGCATTAGCCAGTCAAAGCTGGGGCGCCCATATCGATCTGACGGCTTATAAAGATGAAGCTCAATTAGACCAAGACTTTAAAGCTGGGGTTTGCGATGGGTTCTATATGACCTCTATGCGGGCTCGCAATTATAATAAATTCGCAGGTTCAATCGATGCCTTAGGCGGCGTACCCAATAACGCGATTGCGCAAAAAGCCATTATCTATGTCTTGGACAAGAGAAATCAAAAACGCTTGATTACCAAATCAGGAAAAGACACCTATGAAGTTGCGGGCATTGGTCAGATTGGTCCCGCTTATTTATTTGTGCGCGATAAATCAGTGAATAGTGTTGACAAACTGAATGGTAAAAAAATTGCGGTGATGGAATTCGATCAAGCCCAAAAAATTATGGTGAAACGGGTCAATGCAGTACCCGTAATGTCTGAAATTTCCAATTTTGTGAAAAAGTTTAATCAGAGCGAAGTCGATGTTGTCCCTGCCCCAGCCTATGCATTTAAACCACTGGAAATCCATAAAGGATTGGGCAGTAACGGCGCGATGATCAACTTCCCCGTGCTGAATGTCACCGCAGATCTGATTCTACGCCCAGAAAAATTTCCAGATGGCTTTGCTGCTCAATCGCGACAATGGTTTGTCCGCCAATTGCCTAAAAGTTTTGCCATGGTGCAACGTGTAGAAGCCACGATTCCCGCGAAATACCGAATGGAACTGGACAAGGAGGATAAAGAAAAATACCAAAAGCTATTACGTGATGCGCGCATGGATCTGACTCAGCAAGGTATTTATGACCCGACCATGATGACCGTCCTCAAAAAAGCCCGCTGTACTGTGGAACGTACCAATTTTGAATGCTCACTGGGTGGTGAATAATTTTTTGATCGTTTTGAGCAGTAAGCGCATCATTCAATTGACTGATTTTCATGAGAACACTTCTTTGGATTGGACAAATTGACAGCAATTTTACTCAGCGTGTCATTTTTTTATTTAAAAATGGAGTAAATACTCTATTTATACATGTAAAACTTGCTTAATATTGTCTGCGTGTAAGGACACTAAGAACAAGAATCAATCTGAAAAGGATGAACACAATGAAAAAAGTCATGTTAGGTTTCGCTGCAGTTACTGCGATGGGTCTGTCGACGACCACGCAAGCCGCACAGGTAGATGTCTGTGTGTTTGATTTGCTTGGAAAATCTGGTGAGTCTTATCAAATGGCGCAAGAATGGGCTTTGGCGGCAAAAAGCTGGGGCGCAGAAGTTAATCTGATTCCACGTCAAGATGAAGCTGTTGCAGACAACGACTTTAAAGCAGGTAAATGTGACGGCGTATTTATGACTGCCATGCGTGCCCGTCAATACAATAAATTTGCAGGTTCGATTGATGCCTTAGGTGGTGTACCTAGTAATGCCATTGCACAAAAAGCCATTAGCTTTGCTCTAGACCAGCGTAATGCCAGCAAAATGGTCACGACTCTGGGTGGGAAGAAATATGAAGTTGCAGGCATTGCCCCTCTCGGTTCTGCCTTTATTTTTGTTCGTGATAAAAACATCAATTCCATTGAAAAAGCCGCAGGCAAAAAATTTGCTGTATTAGGGTATGACCAAGCGCAGAAAATTATGGTGCAACGTGTCGGTGCACAGGCAGTCATTTCAGATGTCTCGAATTTTGTGGCGAAATTCAATAATGGTCAGGTGGATATGGTCGGTGCTCCAGCGTATGCCTATAAACCCTTAGAAATTTACAAAGGTTTGGGTAACAGTGGTGCGATGTTCAACTTCCCTGTACTGCAAGTGACTGCAGACTTTATTATTCGCCCAGAACAGTTCCCAGCAGGCTTTGGACAAAAATCCCGTGATTGGTTTGTGAAAAACCTGCCAAAAAGCTTCTCGATGATTAACCGACTTGAAGCCGCAATTCCTGCAAAATACCGTATGAATCTGAGTGCTGAAGATAAAACCAAATATCAAAAGATGTTACGTGATGGTCGTATCGATCTCACCAAACAAGGCATTTATGATGCCAGCATGATGAGTGTTTTGAAAAAGGCTCGTTGTTCTGTCGATAAAGCCAATTTCGAATGTTCAATGGCTGGTGAATAAGCCTAAAATCAATCATTAAAGCCTAGATTCTTCTAGGCTTTTTTCTGTTCACCTTTTGTCTCCAATGCCAATGAAGATCCTGCAAAACAGGCTAAGCTTGAGCACAGGTAACATGATTGTTTTACCGCGACATGATGAAGAAACTCATCACAACACTATAAAAAGAATGGAATAAGGACAATTCACATGATGACAGCATCATCCAAGCAACTTTTGATCGGACTCGGACTCTGTGCTGCAACCAGCCTTGTACAAGCCAAACAAGTGGTCTGCGTATTCGACTTGGTCGGGAAAAGTGGCGATGTATATGCCCTCATGAAAGACTATCAATTGGCTGCCAAAAACTGGGGAGCCGATATTGAACTACGAGTGGCTCAAAATGAAGCGGTGATTGCGGAAGATTTTAAAGCAGGCAAATGTGATGGCATCAGCGTTACAGGTATGCGAGGACGCCAATTTAATGATTTTACAGGTTCACTGGATGCGATTGGGGCAATTCCCAATCTCAAACTGGCGGTCAAAGTCATGCAAGGTTTAGCCAATCCGACCTTCAGTAAATATATGGTGAAAGGTCAATATGAAATTGCAGGTGTCATTCCTGTTGGCGATGCCTATTTAATGGTGAATGACCGTAATATTAATAGCGTGGCAAAAGCCGCTGGGAAAAAGATTGCGGTACTGGATTATGACCAAGCACAAAAAATCATGGTGCAGCAAGTCGGTGCTCAGGCAGTCAGTTCAGATGTCACCAATTTCGGCAGTAAGTTTAACAATGGTCAGGTCGATATTATTGGCGCTCCTGCGGCTGCCTTTAAACCGCTCGAACTGCATAAAGGTTTAGGCAGCAAGGGCGCAATTGTGAACTATCCGATCTTACAGGTCACAGGCAATATCATTATTCGTCCCGAACGCTTTCCCAAAGGCTATGGTCAACAATCGCGTGAATGGGTAAAAGCACAATTGCCACGTGCCTTTGATATTTTAGGCAAGATGAAAGCCGATATTCCAACAAAGTACTGGATGGACGTTCCTGCTACCGACAAACCTGGCTATCAAAAAATGATGCGTGAAGCACGGATTAATTTGACCCAGCAAGGCGTGTACGACAAGCGCATGATGAAACTGCTGTGGCAATTTCGCTGTAAAGAAGATGCCAAAAATTTTGAATGTGGTCTGCAAGATGAAAACTACAAATAATCTTGATAAAATTACTCTGATTTGACTTTTAATCTTCGAATATTGACCATATATTGAGTATGCTATACTAGACATATGGTCTTTTCATTTTTTAAAAGACCCAAGAACCGAACTGAGGAATCTATCATGACTGCTCCAGCGCTTGAGTTGACCGACAATGCAGCAAATAAAGTACGCCAATTGCGCGATAGTGAAGGCAACCAAGATCTAATGTTACGTGTTTATGTAACGGGTGGGGGCTGTTCAGGCTTTTCTTATGGCTTTAACTTTGCCGACAATATGAATGAAGATGATGCTGAGTTCATTAATGGCGATGTAAAAATGCTGGTTGACTCACTGAGCTATCAATATCTCGTCGGTTCAGTGGTCGATTATGTGGAAGGTCTAGAAGGTTCTCGTTTTATTGTACAAAATCCGAATGCCACCACGACGTGTGGCTGTGGATCGTCTTTCTCGATTTAAGCCGATCACAGAGATAAAAAACCTCCTGAATTGGAGGTTTTTTTATACATGTCTAGACTGCCGTGATGCTGCCTAAAATCCGATAGCCGTCCGCGCCTGTCACCGCAGGTAAATTACCACTCAAATGCTCGACAAAACGCATGGCTAACCATGCAAAAGCCGTCGCTTCAACCCACGTCGGACTTAAGCCCAAATCTGCAGTACTTTGTACGGTCCATTGATGCTTACGTAAACGCCAACGTAATTGCTCTAACAGTTGCGAATTATAGGCCCCACCACCACACACGTAGACTTCACCCGTATCCATCCCAGAACGATAGATGGCTTTTTTAATTGCACGTGTGGTTAGTTTTAATAGTGTGGCTTGGACATTTTCAGGAATGTCTTCCAATTCATCATAAGCCAGCTCGTCATTACGCCAGTCCATGATCTGATCATCCAGCCAATCCAGATTAAAATCTTCACGTCCCGTACTTTTAGGCGGCTCCTTGGCAAAAAAGTCATGGGCTTGTAAGCGCTCTAACAAACTGCGAATTGGCTGACCATAAGCGGCCCAGTTGCCATTTTCATCGTAAGGCTGCCCCGTATAACGATGACACCATGCATCCATCAGAATATTGGCGGGTCCTGTATCAAAACCTGATACTTTTTCAAGTGCACCCGCTGGTAAAAGACTGACATTGGCGATGCCACCCAAGTTCAGAATCACACGGTGAATGCTTTCATGCTGGAATAAGGCTTGATGAAAAGCGGGTACCAACGGAGCCCCCTGCCCACCTGCTGCCATATCACGACGGCGAAAATCGGACACCACTGGAATGTTGGTGATTTCAGTAATGATATTTGGATCGCCAATCTGTAAGGTAAACCCATGCTCTGGACGATGGCGAATGGTTTGCCCATGCGAACCAATGGCTTTAATTTGGCTACGATCTAGTTGATGCTGTTCAATCAGCGTATTGATGCCTTCCCCTATCATTTTCGCCAATGCCACATCGGCTTTGCCCATACGATCAATTTCGTTGTCATCTGGCAAAGTCAGCGCCATCAGTTCATCACGTAAATCTGGGTCAAAAGCTAAGGTGAGCGTGGCATGCAACTGCAATGGATCGAATGAAGCGGCCACAATATCTACCCCATCCATGCTGGTGCCGGTCATTACTCCAATATAGATTGCTGTCATGATTATTCTAAAGCCTGCAATGTGCTGAAAAAGTGTTAGTATATCGCACAAATTGAATAACTGATGTGTTTGGGTTTTGTGATGTCAAATTTCCTGCCAGCTGAAGAACAGCTTGCCCTCATTCAACGAGGCACTCATGAAATTATCTCGGAAGAGGATCTGTTAAAGAAACTCAAAGAGAATCGTCCTCTAAAAATTAAAGCGGGCTTCGACCCGACTGCACCTGACTTGCACTTGGGTCATACGGTGCTGATCAACAAATTAAAAACCTTCCAAGACCTCGGTCATGAAGTGTTTTTCTTGATTGGTGACTACACCGCCATGATTGGTGACCCGACGGGTAAAAGCGCGACTCGCCCACCGTTGTCACGTGAACAAGTCTTAGAAAATGCCAAAACCTATCAAGAGCAAGTGTTTAAAATTCTTGATCCGAACAAAACCAAAGTGGTGTTTAACTCGGAATGGTTTGCGACCAAGACTGCGGCTGATTTAATTCAGCTAGCTTCACAGCAAACCGTTGCACGTATGTTGGAACGTGATGACTTCACCAAGCGTTATAACAACCAACAACCGATTGCGATTCACGAGTTCTTGTATCCCTTGGTACAAGGTTATGACTCTGTTGCCTTGCATGCCGATGTAGAACTCGGTGGTACGGATCAAACCTTTAACTTATTGATGGGTCGTACCTTACAAGGTCGCTATGATCAAGAAGCGCAAGTGTGTATTACTGTGCCAATTCTTGAAGGCTTAGACGGCGTCAATAAAATGTCTAAATCTTTAGGCAACTACATTGGTGTATTTGATACACCAGGGGCGATGTATCAAAAAGTCCTTTCTATGCCAGATGCTTTGATTGAACGCTATTTTGATCTACTCAGCTTCAAATCGGTTGAAGAAATCAAAGTATTGCTAAAAGAAATTGAAGAAGGACGTAACCCTCAAGAAGTGAAGAAGATTCTTGCACTTGAATTGGTGGAACGTTTCCATGGTGCTGAAGCGGCTGCAAACGCCCACAAAGGTGCAGGCAACATCATTACCGAAGGTGAACTACCAGAAGGTACACCTGAAGTGACTATTTCACGTGCCGAGTTTGGTGGCGAAATGTTTATTGCTTCGATTGTACGTGCTGCGGGTTTAACAAAAAATGCTGCTGCAGCAAAAGATGCTGTTTCACGTGGAGCCGTTAAAGTTGACTGGAATGTGGTTGATGCCAGCTTCTCTGTGAACGAAAACATCACCCTGATCGTTCAAGCAGGTAAAAAAGCGATTGCGAAAGTGACGTTTACTGACTAACCCACGCAAAGCTAAAAAGCAGGTCACTCGACCTGCTTTTTTATGTCTAAAAATCAACTCAGTCGAATAGGCCCACCAGTTTCTTTTTACAAAAGCGTAATTCTACAATTTGCCATGCATCAGATTGGAAATGCCACGTTTCCTGAATAACCTGTTCAGGCTGTGCCAAATGCAACAGAATTCGGCATTCTGTTTGGGCCGGATTAAACTCAAACATTTCGGTCTGAATCTCTAAATGACGCGGCTTCCACACCCCATTTTGCACTGCATGCTGAATACTGGCATAACGGCTTAAATTACTTTCCACCTTTCCCTGAGCTTCATACACCACTTTAAACTCAGGATGCTCATATTGCATCAACTCTTGTATCTGCCCCGTATAAAAGGCATTCAGCCAATGATCACGCTGCTGCTCCAAACTTAAATCCATCATCTTCCCTCGCTATTATTTATTTTTATTCAGCATGCCACACCAATACGACAGTTTAATAACGCTCACCAAAACTCAACAAAACAACCCGCCATAAAAAAGCAGCCCTCAGGCTGCTTTTAGAAAATCACCACCGATTATGCATCGATATCTGCATTTAACGCATTTTCTTCAATAAAGGCACGACGTGGTTCCACATCATCCCCCATTAAGCAAGAGAACATACGGTCCGCTTCAATCGCATCATCAATGGTCACTTGCAACATATGACGGTTTTCAGGATCCATAGTGGTTTCCCAGAGCTGCTCCGCATTCATCTCACCCAAACCTTTATAGCGCTGAATCATCATGCCACGGCGAGAGTCTTGTAGAATGTGCTGCCACACTTGATGGAAAGTATTCACCTGAATTTTGCGCTCACCTTTTTCTAAATAAGCACCTTCTTCAAGCAAGCTGAACCAGCTCTTCGAATTCTTGAGTAAACGTACATATTCAGTCGAAGACAATAAACCCGCATCCAATAAATAGCTGTGCGGCAAATTATGCACATAAATGGTAATACGCGGGAAATACACTACCGCTTTTTCACCACCCGCCAATTCTTTATCGAAAGCTTCGAGCGTTAATTCAGGGCGTAAGCTCGGCTGAATTTTTTCTACTGCAGCACGCAATTGCTCGCCCCAGTGTTGTACATAGGCCAAATCTTGCGAGTGATCAAATTTGTAGGTTTCTAATGAAATCAGACCATCCAACAAACTTGCAGGATAACGCTGGGTTAAGCGCTGTAAACTTTTTTGCGAGGTTTGATAATCGGCAATCACACGCGCCAACGCTTCACCACGAATGGCTGGAGCATCTACATTGACATGTAAAGCTAAATCATCAATCGCATTGGAGATCAAGAAGGTTTCGAGCGCCTCATTATCTTTCATGTATTGCTCATGTTTACCCTTCTTCAATTTATAAAGCGGTGGTTGCGCAATATAAATATGTCCACGTTCCACCAATTCTGGCATTTGACGGAAGAAGAAAGTGAGTAACAAGGTACGGATATGCGAACCATCGACGTCAGCATCGGTCATGATAATGATTTTGTGATAACGCAACTTATCAGGATTATATTCTTCACGACCAATACCACAGCCTAAAGCTGTAATCAGTGTGCCGACTTCCTGAGAAGAAATCATCTTGTCAAAACGTGCACGTTCCACGTTTAGGATTTTACCTTTCAACGGCAAAATCGCCTGCATTTTACGGTTACGACCTTGTTTCGCCGAACCACCTGCAGAGTCACCCTCGACCAGATACAGTTCAGACAATGCTGGATCTTTTTCCTGACAATCTGCCAACTTACCTGGCAAACCCGCAATATCCAAAGCACTCTTACGACGCGTCATTTCACGTGCTTTACGTGCTGCATCACGCGCACGCGCTGCATCAATAATTTTGCCTGCAATTGATTTTGCAGCCGCAGGATTCTCAAGCAAGTACTCTGAGAATGCCTTGTTCATAGCTTGTTCAACGGCTGGCTTCACCTCACTCGATACCAATTTTTCTTTGGTCTGTGAAGAGAATTTTGGATCAGGCACTTTCACTGAAATAATCGCCGTTAAACCTTCACGAGCATCATCACCCGTCACAGCCACTTTTTCTTTTTTCAGTAGACTTTCATTTTCCATGTAGCTGTTTAAGCCACGCGTTAGCGCTGCACGGAAGCCCGCCATGTGCGTTCCGCCATCTTTTTGCGGAATATTATTGGTAAAGCAACGCACATTCTCTTGGTAAGAATCATTCCATTGCAAAGCCACTTCGACCCCAATGCCATTTTCAGCTTGAGTGGTAAAGTGGAAAATGTCATTCAGATGGTTTTTGCCCTGATTGATATATTTTACAAACTCAGACAAACCACCTTCATACGCATAAATGTGCTCTAAATTGATCCGTTCATCACGTAATACAATGCGCACACCTGCATTCAGGAAAGACAACTCACGTAAACGACGCGCCAAAATATCAACATTAAAAATAGTCTGGCTAAAGGTTTCTGCACTTGGCCAGAAACGTACAATGGTCCCTGTGGTTTCAGTATTACCAATCACTTTCAATGGATACTGCGGATCACCATGACGATATTCTTGTTGATGAATATGTCCTGCACGGTGAATGGTTAATTCGAGTTTGCTCGACAAAGCATTTACAACGGAAACACCTACGCCGTGTAAACCACCTGAAACTTTATAACTATTATCATCAAACTTACCGCCTGCATGCAGAATGGTCAGAATAACTTCTGCGGCAGAAACGCCTTCTTCAGGGTGAATATCGGTTGGAATCCCACGACCGTTATCTGAAACACTGACCGATTCATCTTCATGAATCGTGACGAGAATTTCATCACAATGACCTGCCAATGCTTCATCAATGGCGTTATCCACCACTTCGAACACCATGTGATGTAAACCTGTGCCATCATCAGTATCGCCAATATACATACCTGGGCGCTTACGGACGGCATCCAAACCACGTAAAACTTTGATACTGGAAGAATCATAAGCCTTTTCGATGGTTTGTTCTGTTTGAGTGACAGATTGGTCTTCTGAACTCATGGTTACTCCCTAGTGAAAAATCGGTCTATCCAAAGATGGGAAATCATTGCACAACACATGCCACTCGCCCATTTTCCACGTGGAACAATTGGTAGGAAATAGACAAGTCATGTAAATGTTTTTGTACGGATTCATGCTCTAAAGTGGTAATAAAAACTTGACTACCAAGTTGGCTTAATCGCTCAATTAAACGTTGTTGTGCGGCTAAATCTAATTCTGCTGTCAGATCATCTAATAATACCACAGTTTCCTTATTACAGGCATGTAGCATTGCAATCTGGGAGAGTTTTAGCGCCATAATCAAGAGCTTTTTTTGTCCACGTGATAAAACAATATCCGCCTCCCCCATCGGGGTTTTTAAGCGTAAATCAGCACGATGTGGACCATATTCAGTATAACGTCGATCAAGGTCTTTTTGGTGGTGACTGCACAGGTCATGCAATAACCCATGCTCAGTATGAAAGCCTGCGACATATTCCAGCTCGATGCTTAAATTGGGCAATAATTGCTGCAAATCTTGCTGAAAATAAACATTCCACTGTTCCACAATCGCAACACGCTGAGAGTGTAAAATTTCGCCATATTCACCCAGCATTTTATTCCATGGTTCTAAAGTTGCCAGACTTAAATTACGCTGTGACTTTAATAAACTATTCCGTTGCTTCAAAGCACGAGAATAGTATTGCCAGGCATGATAAAACTCAGGTTCCACGTGAAACATGAGCCAATCGAGTAGCTGGCGCCGTGGTTTGGCCCCATGATCAATAATATCGGTACTTTGCGGATCAATATGTTGTAAAGGCAATAGTTTTGCTAATTGCCCTTGCGTGGCAATATGATCGCCATTGACTTTCATGACCTGCTCACCACTCAGATGCTTTTGCATACCCACTTTTTCAGTGGCTGATTGAGCGAATACAACAGCATTCTGAGCTTCATACAGAATATAGTGCTTGGGAATATGGGTACGAAAGGAACGCCCTGTCGCAAGTAAATGAATAGCCTCTAAAATAGAGGTTTTACCCGAACCATTCGCACCGTAAAAGACGTTAAACGGCTGCAACTCAGAGAGTGCAACCGTTTTTAAATTACGAACACGTTCGATGTTTAAACGCGTAATATGCATAATAAATCTAGAGATTAGACACGCATCGGCATCACGACATAAGTCTGATCGGTATGTACAGGATCATGTACCAACACCGACTGGTTGGCTTCAGTCATGGTCATCGACACATCATCACCGTCCAAGGCACTTAATACATCCAGCAAATACTGTGCATTAAATGACATTTCTAACGGAGCATCGTGATATTGAATGGCTAAATCTTCAATCGCTTCATCTTGTTCAGGGTTATTGGCACGCAACTGCAAGGTATCCGTGCTGAAATTTAAGAACACACCGCGTAATTTCTCATTACTTAAAATCGAAACACGTTGTAGAGATTGCTTAAACACATCGTGTGCAATCAATACATTTTTGTCGCCACCACGTGGAATCACACGGCGGTAATCAGGAAATTTTCCATCAATCAGTTTCGTGGTAAAGCGAACTGTAATTGGTCCCTGCTCTTTATCACGACTTGGTGTATTGATGGTGACATTTAACAATTCACGACCAATCAATAGAGACAATTGCTCATCTTCAATGCTGAGTAAACGTTGTAATTCACCCACGGCTTTTCGTGGCACAATTGCTTGAACCAATTGCTGCGTATTTGAAGAAGCTAAGGTTTCACATAATGCCAAACGGTGACCATCAGTTGTGACTGCACGTAATTGATTTTCATCAATTTCCAATAACGTACCCGTTAAATAAAAACGCACGTCTTGCACAGCCATCGCAAACGCGGTTTTTTCAAATAAACGTTTTAATTCACGCTGAGTCACCGTAACTTGCGTGCCTTGCGTATTTTCAGTGTTTAACAGTGGATAATCTTCAGCAGGTAAGGTACCCAATACAAAGCGACTGTTGCCTGACTTAAGGATACAGCGTTGATCTTCAGTAATTTGAATATCAATCAGGGCAGCACTTGGTAAAGACTTACAGATATCCATCAATTTACGTGCAGGAACTGTGGTTTCACCTGCTTGTAAGCAAGCCCCTTCAATCAAATTGGTGCTCGCCACCAACTCAACTTCCAAATCAGAACCTGTTATCGCCAAAGC
The DNA here is from genome assembly GCF_022601715.1 of Acinetobacter zhairuonensis. Classification (GTDB taxonomy): domain Bacteria; phylum Pseudomonadota; class Gammaproteobacteria; order Pseudomonadales; family Moraxellaceae; genus Acinetobacter. Next base: position 14,014 of record NZ_JAKVIM010000028.1, read on the forward strand.
ATTTTGACTCACTTGTACTTTAACATTCGATAAAATGTTTAAGGTGTGGCGACGTTCCACCGCTCCTACCACATGGGAAAGAACATTAAGTAAACTTTCTTTGGCGATTTTTAAACGCACGATGCATTCCTCGAAAAAACTGAAGATGAAATATAAATAAATGTATTTTTTAGCAGTGTACTATGCGGCAGAATATACCGCATTGCAAGACTAGAATTTGAGCAATAGGCTTTAACTTTGCAGCAGGCGTTGCAAGTTTTTGTAATCCTCATTAAAGATTGGATCTTCTTCTCTGAGGCTTTGCACTTTTTCACAGGCATGCATCACGGTACTGTGATCACGACCACCAAATGCCATACCAATTTCAGGGAAACTGTCCCCAGTGAGTTCACGTGCTAAGCCCATCGCCAATTGACGTGGACGTGCATAAATTCGCGTGCGCTTAGGGCCGATCAATTCCTTTAATGGAATGCGGAAATATTCACTCACCACACGCTGAATGTTTTCTGTACTGATGGTTCGCGCACGAATTGCCAAAACATCTTTTAGCGACTCTCGCACCACATCAAGATCAATCGACGTCCCTTTGAAACGTGAAATCGCGACCACTTTATTCAGCGCGCCTTCTAATTCACGTACGTTAGCCACCACTTGTTGTGCAATAAAGAGTGCACAGTTACGTGGCAAATCGACACCACTGCTCTGCGCTTTCTTTAATAAAATTTCAATGCGCGTTTCAATATCAGGTGGTTCAACTCCAACCGACAAGCCCCAAGAAAAACGGGAAACCAAACGAGCATCAAGTTCCGTAAGTTCTTTAGGATAACGATCAGAAGTTAAGATAATTTGTTTAGATTCATCTAATAAAGCGTTAAAGGTATAGAAAAACTCAACCAAACTGGCTTCTTTACCCGCCAACAAATGAATATCATCGACCAAAAGTAAATCTAATGAACGACAATTTTTCTTAAACTCTTCGACTTTGCCTTGTTGTAAGGAACTGACAAAATCCTGCACAAAACTTTCAGCCGTCATGTACATGACACGTGCATTTGGTTTTGCCTGTAATAAAGCATTGCCCACTGCTTGCATTAAGTGGGTTTTACCCAAACCTGTCGGACCATATAAAAACAAAGGGTTATGCTGTGAAGCACCCAATTGTGTCAATACTTTACGACAAGTCTCTGCCGCCATCTGGTTAGAACGACCTTCAACAAACAGAGAAAATGTAAATAAGGGATTCAATAAGCGCTTTTTATTTTTTAACTGCGCATCATCTTTCTCTTTCTTTACCTTTGCAACTGGCGCAGGTGTTGAAGTTTCTAATGCCGCAGTCGTAGTCGCTGGCTGTTCACTTGGGGATAAAATCGCGCCTGGACGCGAATCTACCATAATTTCTACATGACGAACGCGTCCTTCAGACAATTGTTCCGCCAAAATGGTAATCAATTCTAAATGATGTTCCTGAATATAGCGCGTCCAGTATGGATTAGGCGCATATAGTCGCAAAGTGTCATCCAACTCTTCAGCAACTAAAGGGCGAATCCACATTGTAAAAACATTTCCAGAGAGCTCTTGTCGCAAGCGAGTTAAGCAGTCTGTCCAAAGCATGTGAAACCCCTATTCATCCATTTTTAAATTTAAAAACACCACTGTCCGCCAAAGCGGGTCGCCATTCTAACCAAGTTATCCACATCTGTCATGAAGAATTCTGCAGAAATTGCTCAAAAAAGAAATAATCAATCTAAATTTAAATTCAAAACCACATGTGGATAAAAAAACCCACAAGCTGTGGATAAAAAAAACAGTAAAGTTATCCACAATTCCTTAAAATCTTAAAAACATAGATATCCACAACACTAATACTTGTTTTTATAGGTTAAAAGTAGGTTTCCCACAGAAAAACAGCTCCCTAATAATAATAAATTTAAATTTTAAAATTTGAATTTATTTATAAGGTTTGACTTTATTGTGGATAACCCAAACATTCGAATAAATTTAAATTTAAAACTGTGAGGTGTTTATATGTGTGTGGATAAATTTGTGCATAATATTGTTTATAACTTATTTTCCATTATTTAACAAGTTATTATGGTGTGAATACTTTTTTGTTGATCTGAACGTTAAATAAAAAGGCGACAGTCAAAGATTTAATAGTTACAAGTTTATTTGTGCGGAATTGGTGTTTTTGATTGACAGCTCAAGCAATGAACACTAAAATCGCGGACCTTTATAGAAAGATCATTTTTTGGAGTTTCGATATGAAACGTACATTCCAACCATCTGAATTAAAGCGTAAACGCGTTCATGGTTTCCGTGCTCGTATGGCTACTAAAGCTGGTCGTCAAGTATTAGCTCGCCGTCGTGCAAAAGGTCGTCACAGCTTAACGGTTTAATCTGTTAACGCTTAAACGATTTTGGGTGTTATGACACTTTATGACTTCGGCGCAGAACGGCGTCTTCGTTGTGCTGCCGATTATAAAGTTGTGTTTGATGGTGCGCTTTTTAAAGTGCATCAACCCCACTTCTTGTTTCTGGCAACATATTCCAAACAACCTAACAGTCGTTTGGGAATTGTTGTTGCTAAGAAGAAAGTGCGCCGTGCGCATGAAAGGAATCGAGTAAAACGACTTGCTCGCGAAAGTTTTCGCCTGCATCAAATGCAATTGGATGCCTTGGATATTGTTGTTATGCCTAAAGTTGGTATAGAAACAGTTGCCAATTCTGAATTGCATCAGCAATTACAATTTGCTTGGCAAAAGCTGCAACGCATTGCTAAAAAGCATTCAAAAATAGCTCCCTCCCCACAGAAGTAGAGAAGGCCAATGGTACGTGTGCTGCATTGGTTCATTCGATTCTATCAGATCGCGATTAGTCCTATGTTAGGACCACGCTGTCGTTATATACCTACATGTTCTCAATATTCATTGGAAGCAATCCATACACATGGAGCTGTACGGGGTGTTTGGTTGGCTACAAATCGTATTTGTCGATGTCATCCATGGGGCGGCTCGGGCTATGATCCTGTTCCTGCAAAAGCAATTCGTTTTATTTCATTTCAGCAAATCGATTCTCAAACGCATCTCGTTGCTGTACCCTTTCGTGGATGTTTATGGAATCAAAATCACTCTAACTTTTTGGGGTAATAGATATGCAACAATGGGCCAGGATTGCAATTCTAGGAGCCATGTTTGTCGTCGCATATTTGCTTATTTTGGCATGGCAAAAGGACTATGGGCATAATGAAACTCAACAGCAGCCACAAAAAGCTGCGGTCGTTTCACATGAAGTCTCTGCTGACCTGCCAAATGGACAGACAGCGACAGCTGCTTCAGATGTGCCACAAGCAAATAATGCAGCGCAGCAAACAACAGAATCGACTGCGGCAGCAAGTCAACAGCTTATTTCAGTTCAGACTGACCTTTATCATCTTTGGATTAATCCTAAAGGTGGTGATATTGTTCGTGTTGAATTACTCAATCATGATAAAAACAAAGATAGCGATGAACCGTTTGTTATGCTGGAAAGCGATGCCAAGCGTACGTATGTTGCACAATCTGGTTTAATTGGTCTAAATGGACCTGACAGTGGTCGTAATGGTCGTCCTGTCTATGAAATTGAGAAATCTGCTTATACTTTAGCTGATGCAAAAGCAGCGAAAGATAAAGACGGCAAGTCAGTTCAAGTACTTTCTGTTCCGATGGTCTTTAAGACGGCTGACGGCGTAGAAATTATTAAAACCTTTACTTTCACGCAAGGCGAATACCCAGTTGTGGTCAACCACAAGGTGGTGAACCGCAGTGGTCAAAACTGGCAAGGCCAGATGTTTGGTCAGCTCAAACGTGATAATTCAGAAGATCCAGGTAAATCGGATCAAGGGATTTTCACTCTGGGTACCTTCTTGGGTGGCGCATGGGGTACGCCTGAAGAACATTACAACAAGTTGAAATTTGCTAACTTTAACGATGAAAAGTTAAGTGTTGAAGCAAAAGGCGGCTGGGTTGCGATGGTTCAGCATTACTTCGTCAGCGCTTGGATTCCAGGTGAGTTGAAGTTAACGCAGGCAGATGGTCAAGCATACAGTGCTAAATTAGAGTCGCGTAAATCGAGTGATGACATGAACATCCTCAGTTTTACTTCTCCAACCATCAATGTACCTGCAGGTACGGTGGCTGAAGTGGATGCGACGTTCTATTCAGGTCCTAAAATTCAATCTGAATTGAAAGACTTGGCTGTAGGTTTAAATCAGACTGTGGATTATGGCTGGTTATGGCCAATCGCGAAATTATTGTTCTTAGGCTTACAATTCTTCCATAACTTGGTGGGGAACTGGGGCTGGTCAATCATTTTACTGACTGTATTGGTGAAGTTGATCTTGTGGCCATTGTCGTCGAAGAGCTATCGCTCAATGGCGAAAATGCGTGTGATTGCACCTGAAATGCAGCGTATGAAAGAAGAATTCGGTGAAGACCGTATGCGCTTCTCTCAAGAAATGATGGCATTGTACAAGCGCGAGCAAGTGAATCCACTTTCAGGCTGTTTACCATTGTTACTACAAATGCCAATCTTCTTGGCATTGTACTGGGTACTGATGGAAAGTGTGGAACTGCGCCATGCACCTTGGATTCTCTGGATTCAAGACTTATCGGCAATGGATCCGTGGTTTATCCTGCCGTTGTTGATGGGTGTAACCATGTTCATCCAGCAAATGTTGAACCCGCAACCTGCCGATCCAATGCAGGCGAAAGTGTTCAAGATCATGCCAATCATGTTCACAGTATTTATGTTGTTCTTCCCTGCAGGCTTGGTACTGTACTGGATTGTGAACAACACCATTACCATCACTCAACAATGGTTTATCAATAAATCAGTTGAAAAAGCGCGTAGCTCAAAAGAAACTGCATAAGCAGCTTCTCACAGCAACTAGCTGATTAAATCCGCTTAAGATGGTAATCTTAGGCGGATTTTTCTTTGGGTTCGATTAGGACTAACATCAGGTGAATTTTATGCAACATCAAACCACTATCGCAGCGATTGCTACTCCGCCAGGTCGTGGTGGTGTGGGCGTAATTCGTCTTTCAGGTCCGCAAGCCTATACCATTGCAGAACAGTTGACGCAGAAGGCATTACCGAAAGCACGGATGGCAGGTTTCCGTCAGTTTCTGGATCTTCAGGGTGAAGTGCTGGATGAAGGTCTGGTGATTTGCTTTCCAAATCCTAACTCGTTTACCGGTGAAGATGTGGTGGAGTTACAGGGACATGGTGGACCTGTAATTCAAAATGCCTTGTTGGCTCGTTGTTTGGAATTGGGTGCTATGGCTGCCAAAGCAGGCGAATTTTCCATGCGTGCCTTTGAAAATGGCAAGCTGGATTTGGTTCAGGCAGAAGCCATTGCCGATTTGATTGATGCCACTTCACAGGCAGCCGCGCGTTCAGCCGTACGTTCTTTACAGGGAGCTTTCTCGCACAAGGTCAACACGGTCTTAGAAAAATTGATCCATTTGCGTTTGCATGTGGAGGCTGCGATCGACTTTCCAGAAGAAGAAATTGATTTCTTGGCAGATGGCAAGATTCTTTCTTTATTGCAAGAAGTACAGCATTCAGTCGCTGCGGTACAGCAATCAGCGCGCCAAGGGCAACTGTTGCGCGAAGGTCTTCAGGTGGTGATTGCTGGCAAACCGAATGCAGGTAAATCTTCGCTATTAAACGCTTTAGCGGGCATTGATCGTGCCATTGTGACGGATATCGCGGGAACCACTCGTGATGTCTTGCATGAAAAGATTAGCCTGAATGGTTTGCCGATCACCCTGACCGACACCGCGGGTTTGCGTGAAACGGGCGATGTGGTGGAAAAAGAAGGCATACGCCGTGCAATTAAAGAAATTGAACAAGCCGATTTGTTATTATTGGTCTATGACTTGAGCCAAGGTGAAGATCCGTTGCAATTGGCACGAGAATACTTTGAACACCATCTTGAACCTAAGCGCCTCATGTTGATTGGCAATAAATGCGATTTAACTGGTGTGGAAGCTCAAATTGGTGATTTTCAAGGGTTCCGCCATATCACGGTCTCAGCTAAACAGGAAACAGGCGTTCAATCACTCATAGAAGCGATTACAACGCATGCAGGCTTTCAGCCAGAGGAAGACACCTTTATTGCCCGTACACGTCATTTAGACGCAATGAAGCGCACGCAGCACTATCTTGCAGAAGCACATGAGCAACTGGTGGTGTTTCATGCAGGGGAACTGGTGGCAGAGTCATTACGTCTGGCGCAAAATGCCTTGGGTGAGATCACTGGTGAGTTCAGTGCGGATGATTTGCTGGGGAAAATCTTTGGCTCGTTCTGTATTGGTAAATAACCGTTCTATCCCCTTTCTCTGATTTCACTCTAATTTGATAATAAGGCTTTGTTTCATACAGGAAGCAAAGCCTTTTGTTTTCTGTGCCACAAATAGAGTCCCAAACACAGTAGTGCCATGCCAATGCCAAAACCGCTAACCGCCAGATTTAAGCCCCAAAGATCGGCACTGTAACCGACGGCAATAATTGGGACGATCGTTCCCAAATAGCCCATAAACAAATAGGTCGAAATGACCGCAGCGCGATTGTGTGAATCGGTCATTTGGTGAATCAGACCAAAAGAACCCATGATGCCCAAGCCATGTCCCAAACCTACACCAATATCACTGATAAAGAACAATAGACTCCAATGGGTTTGCATACAGATTGCCAAAAACAGGCAACTCAGCATGAGCAGAAGCAATCCATAATTCAAGCTACGTGCTGCAGGGAGCGATTTGGCAAAAAACTGTACCAGTGCGGAAATAAACAGAATGCTGGAAATGGCGAGACCACTCACCAAAGGACCATGCCAAGGGATCAGGTCTTTGACAAAGGAGGCTGACAGTGAAGCAAATAAGCTGAATGCGCCAAAAGCACAAAATGCGGTTAAACCTGCAATAAAAAAATGCATCCGCACTGAAGCGACAGGCAGCTCTAAGTGTGGTGCAATTGAGAAGGTTTGCGCTTGGAAGGCGGGGGGCTTTAAGCGAAATAACCCGATTAAACAAATAATTGCTCCTGCAATAATCGGTAGATATGGCATGAGTAATGGGGCTGCAGAAAATTGGGCAATTATTCCTCCGATGAAAGGACCTAAAGCAAAGCCGATGACGGTGATAATCGAACTTAACTGCGGAGCATGTGCTTTATGACTCTCTGGAATGGTCAACATTAAGCCTAACATGGCAGACGTACTGATCAGCCCTGATGCAATCCCGATAATAAAGCGCCCTAAACCGAGCCAAAGCGCATTACTGGCAAATGCGGAGAGTAGCAAGCCCGTAGTGACAAACAATAAACCTACCTGTAAGGTGCGTAGAAAACCAAAGCTATTACTGGCTCGCCCAAAAAAGAGAAGAGTGGCTAAACACCCAAACATATAGGCGACAAAAATGTAGGTAATTTGGCTCGGCAGTAAATGCCATAACTGCTGATAAATCGGATACAGCGGACTGGCTAATGCTGTACCAATGGTACCCATGCATAAAGCAAGGCTGATCATCAGGAATGATCGCCACGGATGTTGAACCGTCATAAAGCATCACAAAAACTGTCGGAAAAAGCACAGTAAAAAAATAGAAGAGTTCCGACAGCTTAAGCTGAAACTGCTGCTTTAACAATCATTAGCCATAGCGTTTCAGTAATTTCATGAACTCAGCCAGTTCATCGTCATTGGTTTCGGTATTGGTACCTATAACGTGATGACGTAGATGCGCTTCAATCAATTCATTCATCAGCCCATTCACTGCCCCTTTCACGGCGGCCACTTGCTGTAATACCTCAATACAGGAGCAATCGGGCTGCATGAGGGCTTGATTAACCGCTTGGATTTGCCCTTGTAAACGCTTCACACGATTTTGAATTTTCTTATCTTCAGATAAATGACCCACACTTACCTCCAAAAAATAATATACTACTGGGGAGTATATTGGTGAGAATATCATGCAACATTCAGCAACGCACAGAACTCATAGTCATCAATTTGATGAAGGGAATCCCTTGGCGCAAAAACGAATTCTAATTGCCGCTATTTTAACGGCAGTCATGATGCTATTAGAAGTGATCGGCGGCTGGATTTTTAATTCTATGGCTTTACTGGCCGATGGCTGGCATATGAGTTCACATATGTTGGCATTGGGATTGGCTTATTTTGCTTATCGTGCAGCGCGGCATTACGCTCGGGATCAGCGCTTTAGTTTTGGGACATGGAAAATTGAAATTTTAGCGGGATATAGTAGTGCTATTTTACTGTTGGTGGTGGCCATTTTTATGGCATTTCACTCGGTAGAACGGCTCATTTATCCTGTTGATATTCAATACAATCAAGCGATTCCGATTGCGATTCTGGGTTTAGTGATTAACTTGATTTGTGCTTGGCTTTTGCATGATGGTCACCATCACCATCATGAGGAATCAAGTCATTCGCATGGTCACGACCACACCCATGAACATGATTTAAATCAAAAAGCCGCATTTTTGCATGTGGTTGCCGATGCAGTGACTTCCGTGTTTGCCATCATTGCCTTGTTTGCAGGGAAATATATGGGATGGTCCTTTCTCGATGCTTTATTAGGGATTTTAGGGGCTATTTTGGTGGCACGATGGGCATATGGCTTAATTCAGGAAACAGCAAAAACCCTGTTGGATGCAGAAATGAATCATCCTGTGGTGGAAGAAATCCGTGAAGTGATACAGGACTTGCCTGTAGTTGTTGAAGTGACTGACTTACATGTCTGGAAGGTCGCCAAAGGTAAGTTTGCCTGTATCTTGGCACTCAGTAGCCACGCCTCAATCAGTGCAGACGAGGTGCGCGAAGCCTTATCGATTCATGAAGAAATCGTACATGTCTCAGTCGAGATCAATCCTTTATCGGTTTAGGGCAAAGTTCCACGTGAAACACTCGGGTATTTGTTTTACCAAATACCTGATAAAAATGATCAATCATCACAATAATTAAGATTAAACTGATTCCCTTTGATAACTTACGTGAACGAGCAGAATTCATGTTGAAAAAAACAATGGTCGCAGTACTGGCGGGTTTAGTGTCTTTATCCAGTTTTGCGAGTGTAGACACTGTAAAAAACAATCTTGTAAAACAACATCCAGATTTGAAAGTTGAAAATATTCAAACCACAGAAATGCCAGGCATTTACAGCGGTTCTATGGATGGTCAGGTGGTTTATCTGGGTGAAAATGCCCAGCACATTTTGGTGGGTTCGATGATTCGCCTGAAAGATCAGCATAATCTGACCAAAGATTTGATCTTGAAACAAAACTCGATTGACTGGAAAAAATTACCACTACAGGATGCAGTAAAAACTGTACGTGGTAATGGCAAACGTCAATTGGCGATCTTTTCTGACCCAAATTGCCCGTATTGCAAGCAACTTGAGACTGAATTAAAAAAACTGGATAACGTGACCATTTATACGTTCATTTATCCAATTAAACCGCAATCCGTCGCGCCGTCGAAAGCAGTATATTGTGAAAAAGATCAGAGTTATGCTTGGGAAAATCTGATCGCCAAAGGTGTTGTACCTGCGGGGAAGAAGAGCTGTGCCAACCCGATCGAGCGTAATTTAGCTTTGGGTAAATCGCTTGGTGTCAATGGAACCCCGACCTTGATTTTCTCCAATGGTTTTAAGGCGGTGGGAGGCTTACCTGCTGAACAAATTGAACTGATCTGGAAAGAGTTTGGTTTGTAATTCAAGATCAATCAATTTTATTTAAAAAGCCTTTTCATGTTTCACGTGAAAAGGCTTTTTTATGGCAGGTTTAAGCGTGCGATTTCTTATTGAACAGGTTGTAGATAAATAAAATAATAATTGCGCCAATCACGGAGGCGAAGAATCCCGCTGCGACATTGTCGGCATATAGTCCAAGCATGCGCCCAGCATAAGTGGCGACTAAGGAACCTGCAATCCCTAACAGGGTGGTAACCCAAAAGCCAGCCTTGTCATCTCCGGGATGAATGGCACGTGCGATTAGACCAGCAACAAAACCGACGAAAATCGCAACAATCAGTGACCACATAGAGTTCTCCTTGTTGTTCTATTTGAATGAATTATTAAGTGAACAAGATTATTTTGAATTGTGCTGTGGCTCAATAAAAGCCTAATCCTGCAAGCGAATGTGGTGTTTTTGTGTGAGCGTGTTACAAAGTCAGCAGACATAAAAAAGCCTTTTAAACGCAGCCGTTTGACCGTTTTAAAAGGCTTTTAACGATGTGATTGATCTAGGACTTAGAGACCAATTTCACCAATAAATGGAATGTGGCGATACTTTTGATCGTAATCGAGACCATAACCAACAATAAACTTATCTTCGACTTCAAAGCCCAAGAATTTCACGTTTAAATCAATTTCACGGCGTGAAGGTTTGCTCACCAACGTACAGAGTTCAATGGAGTTTGGTTCACGTGTTTGTAAGATCTCAAGCACTTTGCTTAAGGTATGCCCAGAGTCGATAATATCTTCTACGACCAGTACATCTTTACCACGAATTTCGCCGTCCAAGTCTTTCAAAATTTTTACATCACGACTTGAAACTGTAGATTTGCCATAGCTTGAAACGGTCATAAAGTCGAGCTCGTGCGGCTTTTCAATTGTTCGGCATAAATCAGCCATAAAAATAACGGAACCACGTAATAAGCCAATCAACACAAGTTCTTTGTCGCTTTCGGCATAGTGGGCATTAATTTTAGCACCAAGCTGTTTAACTTTTGCTTGGATCTCTTCAGCTGAAATCATTACGCTCATTTGAACGGTCATGGGCAGATACCTAAAAATCAAAAATAAAAAAGGCGTTGACTTGCAACACCCCAAAATATGCATTTATTTTAATACATCTGCTAAGCAGATGCACCCCTTGTTGTATATTTTTTGCTCTCACCATGACTGTCGCGTCGGAGTAAGACGATGCCTGCGAGTAGCAGCAGGCACAGTTTTAACTTGGGCAACGTAGGCGGCACAGGCCTATTGAGGCTGGACATAGGCTGCTTGACCATAAACATAAGTCGCGTGAATATTACGGTCATCGCCCATGGTCATTAGGGCAAATAATGCGTCTTCAATGCCTTTGGTACGTTGTTGACGAAGAGACTGTAAAGCTGTGGCATGCAGGTCCAGCACAATAAAATCGGCTTCTTTACCCACATTAAAGTTACCCAGTTGATGATCTAAGCTGAGGGCTTTGGCACCGCCTAAAGTGGCGTGATAAAGCGATTCAAATGCAGACAGTTTATCGCCTTGTAACTGCTGTACTTTGTAGGCTTCATTCAATGTTTGCAGCTGATTGAAGGACGTCCCTGCCCCAATATCGGTGCCTAATCCAACTTTCACCTGTTTTTCCCAAGTCTTTTTCAATGGGAATAAACCACTACCGAGGAACAGATTTGAAGTTGGGCAGAAGGCGATCGCTGAATCTGTGGTATGCATACAGTCCCATTCGTGCTCTTCTAAATGCACGCAATGGGCAAATACCGAACGTGACCCAGTTAGCCCATAATGATGGTAAACATCTAAATAGCCTTGTTGTGCAGGAAACAGTTCTTTGACCCAAGCAATTTCATTCTTATTTTCACTTAAATGGGTATGAACATATACATCTGGATATTCAGCTTTAAGTTGCCCTGCCAGTTGTAATTGTTCAGGCGTAGAGGTAGGAGCAAAACGTGGGGTAATCGCATACAGCGCACGCCCCTGCCCATGCCATTTTTCAATCAGGGCTTTAGAGTCCGCATAAGCGCTTTCAGGTGTGTCACATAAAGCATCAGGTGCATGACGATCCATCATTACTTTACCAGCAATCAGGCGCATCTGATGGCGTTGCGCTGCTTCAAACAAGGAATCTACCGATTCAGGGTGCACGGTGCAGAATACCAATGCTGTGGTGGTGCCATTTTTAAGAAGTTCTTGGACAAAAAACTCGGCGATTTTGGCTGCATAAGCAGGGTCTTGAAACTGCATTTCTGTTGGGAAGGTATACGTATTAAGCCATTCCAACAGTTGTTCGCCGTAGGCACCGACCATTTCGGTTTGCGGAAAATGGATATGGGTATCAATAAACCCAGGCACAATCAATTTTTCAGGATAATGCTGGATTTCAACGCCTTCTGGCAGATGTGCCGCGGCATCTTGCCAAGCACCAAACCATTTGATTTTTCCAGCTTCACTGATGAGCACGCCATCTTCTATATAACGCACCTGCTCTGCAATATCCGCAGCTTGCGCAACTAAATTCTGAATATCTAAAAAACGACCGCGAATGACAGTGGTCTGCAACAATGAAGACATGGAAAACCTACAACTTTTACTTTTTTCGGTTGATTGTACCTGAAAATGCCCGACTAAACTGTATAACGTTGACTGAGCCCCCACTCGGCTAAAATACGGCGATAGGTGGTAGAAGAACGATCGGCTTCAAAATGGGCTTCCATCATTAAATCCAGTGGCAGTTCTTCGGGTTTTTGTGATTCCACCATCGCTTGGTCTTCAGTAAAGATTTGTGCATTAAAGGCGTATACGGATTCCAAATCACCCGTTTGGTCAAAATTCCGAGTTATAGGTACAAATAAGCGCGTTTGATTGTGTGATACGGGACAGCAAGCATTTAAAATTTTCAGTACACCATCATTCGGAAAGTCAATACTGAGAATAGCGGAAAATGGCGGATAAACCTCGAAGGTACGGACCCATAAAAAATCTGCGGGCGCCAAATGCTGCAAGCCATGAGGATAGTTGCTGACATTGCTGATATACACGGTTTTCAGTCCATATTCCGTGCGTTCGGTGTGATATTTGGGTACCACAGGATTGTCACGATCGGCAAAGGCTTGATGGTGTACCCAAGCAAAATGTGTTACATCAATAAAGCCTTCCAATTGTCGACCACTAGAACCTGCAATATCTACATAGGGCGGTAAAATCGCTTGATGATCGGCATTGTCCCAAGTATCGAACACGGGAATATTGGTTTGGGTTGTGTCTCGTGCATGCAGGCTGGTCCAGATCAAACCATAGCGTAAAATCACAGGAAACTGGGTCAAGCTGAAACGCTCTGAAATCGTCGTTAAATCAGGTTGTGCGGGAATTTTGGTACATTTGCCAGCGCCGTTATAGCGTAAACCATGATAGAGACAAATAATCTCCTCCCCTTCTACCCAGCCTTTGGATAATGGCACACCGCGATGCGGGCACACGTCACGGATCAGATGAATGTGACCTGCTTCCGTTTGATAGAGGGCCATGTTTATATCCAATAACGTCACCCGCTGCAGTTGCGTGCTGACATCTTGAATACGCGCCACGGGATACCAATATTGCGCCAGAATTTCCCAGTCTTGTGCGATAAATTGGCTATGACAAGGCTTGGCAATCGGATTCAGGGTTGGAATAGTATTCATGCTGTACGCTCATCATCCTGCTGGATCTGAATGAAGCAAATTCTTTGCCAAACTATCCAGATCCAGCCAAGATATTAGGTACGGGATGTATCTTTTAGCTTAAACAGGACCATTCGATGCAGGAAGAATTAGAAAGCTTAGATCGCCAAAACATCATGGCACTCCAGCAGATGCTGCGGAATCATGGAGCACTATGGCAATGTCTAGAGGTTTTGCGTAGCTTGCACCCTGATGCCTATATTTCTGCGGGTGCATTACGAAACTTGGTTTGGTCAAATTTACATGCTCAGGCTTTGGTACTGGAACAAAGCGAAATTGATGTGATTTTCTATGATCCAACCGACCCTGAAGATCACGTGGCAAAGCGATTGGCACAGCAACTCCAAACACATTTTCCTGAATACCTCTGGGATGTGGTCAATCAAGCCAATGTACATCGCTGGTACACCCATGCAGATGGGCAGCCGATTGCTGCTTATTCCTCATTGTTTGAGGCTGTCTCAATGTGGCCCGAAACGGCGACTGCAGTTGTCGTGCGCTTGTGTCTGGATGAACAGTTAGAGGTCGTTGCACCTTTGGGGCTTGCAGATTTATTTGAACTCAAACTGCGCTGGAATCCTCGCATGGTTAGTCATGCAGTGTTTTTACAGCGGATGCAAAGTAAAGCTTTTCTGCAAAAGTGGTCCAAATTGCGTTGGGTGCAACAGGAATGTGCGGATTGAAGCTCCCATAAAAAAGACAGACTTAGCGGGCTAAATCTGTCTTTCTGAGATTCATGCTTCTGGTTTAAGCAGATGGGTTCTCTTGTTTCTTATTGTGGCGGACTGACAGCCACGCGGTAATGCTCAATACAATCACAATAAAGCTTAGAGAAATCCAGATAGGCATGTGGAATACATCCAGCATCAACATTTTGAAGCCAATGAACAACAGGATAATCCCGAGACCGTAGGGCAAGTAATGCATTTTCGATGCAGCGCCAGAGAGCAAGAAGAACATTGCACGCAGACCCAAAATTGCCATTAAGTTAGCTGTTAACACAATGAACGGATCACTGGTGACTGCAAAGATGGCAGGAATAGAATCTACCGCAAAGATCACATCAGATGCTTCAACCAGTACCAGTACCAAGAATAATGGGGTAAACCACAACACGCCATTTTCACGGATAAAGAACTTATCGCCTTGCAGTTGCGGGGTAATACGTAAATGCTTACGTAACCATTTTAAGATCGCCATGTTCTCGATATCGGGTTCATCATCCTGCCCTTTGAGGAATTTGAAGCCTGTGTAGACCAAGAACGCGCCAAATAGGTACAGAATCCAAGAAAACTCTTGAACGAACCAAGCACCAATGAAAATAAAGATGGTACGCAGTACAATGGCACCAAGTACACCGTAGAGTAAGATTTTGCGTTGTAATGCAGGTGGAATTGCAAAAGCTGCGAAAATCATTAACCAAACGAAGACGTTATCAATCGCGAGGGATTTTTCCAGTAAATAACCCGCGATATATTCCATTGTTTTTTGGTTGGCAATCGCAACGCCTACGGTTTGCTGTAAATACAGCCAGAGGCCACCAGCGAATAACATTGCTACAGTGACCCAAGCAATACTCCAGTAAGCTGCCGTTTTAATGGCAACCTGTTGCCCTTGCTTTTGTTTAAATCCAAGAAAGTCGATCAACAGCATGATAATCACAATGCCGAAGAACGCTAAATACAGCCATAAATTGCCGATAGATTCCATAAAAAATCCTCAACATCTGGCAAATGGCCACAAAAAAACCTTGACCTGTTGCCAGATGATATAAACATCTGTGTCAACATGATCAAGGTCTTGCCTACATTACATCGAGTAATGCTCAGATACCGACTTTTTGCAAAGTGTAATGACGATATTCTGACACGTCAGCACGGTGTGCTGTTGCTGACGTCTGGAGGAGGCTACTCCCCTTGTTCAAATTCTGTATTGGACTAGGTCCAAATGATGCGGCAAGAATCGCATATTTTGTACAAAAGTGCAAATCTAAAGCGAAGCTGATCGATGTAAAGACTCAGAAGATTGATCTGAGGAGGAAAGCAAAGTTTATTCTTGGTCTAGGGTTTAAATATCAACGTCTGTATGGAACTGTGTTGTCATATTGGTCAATGACTTTGGCCAATAACGAACCACAGAGCATTAAAACAAAATAAATTAACATGCCGCTGCTCCTGTGCGTGCTACATGATTAGCATAGAAATAAAGTGCTAGGAGCTTCATCCCTTAAATTGGTGATTTATTGCGCAAGGTGTAACCAGATTTTAAACTTTGGTCGACGGAGGTTAAAACTGGGTGTTTTTTCTGCAGCGCTTATGGCATGTTAGCTGTAATTTTTCTCAATCAAGGATTGCCGAGCATGCAGTTCCAACATCAAAATAATGCGCAAAAGGGTGAGTTTTTTCTGAATGATGCCGCAGGTCAGCGGATTGCTGAAATTACTTATGTATGGCGTGATGCCACTACGATTGTGGCAGATCATACTTGGGTGGATGACAGTTTGCGTGGACAAGGTGTAGCACGTCAGTTATTGGATGTTTTGGTGGAATACGCGCGTGAACAACAGTTAAAAATCGTGCCTGTATGTTCTTATGTGGATGTGATGTTTAAACGTGATCAAAGTTTGTTAGATGTCGCAGCCTAACCTTCTATACAAGCTCCAAAAATAAAAAAGCCCGCTTTCAGCGGGCTTTAATCAATACAGTGCTTATTGTGTTTCTAAAGCGTGAATCAGCTTTTGATGTAAACCACCAAAGCCACCGTTCGACATAATGACCACGGCATCGCCCTCACCTGCTTCAGTCACCACAGTCTGAATGATATCTTCCAGTGAACGCGCAACCACAGCTTTATTCGGTGCTGCATCAATCACAGGCTGTAAGTCCCAGTCCAAACCTTCAGGTTGATACCAGATCACTTCATCGGCCAAACGTGCTGAATATGCCAATCCGTCTTTATGACTGCCCATACGCATGGTGTTCGAGCGTGGCTCAATAATCGCCCACAGTTTACGTTCGCCTAAGCGTTTACGTGCGCCATCTAGCGTGGTTTCAATTGCAGTGGGATGATGCGCAAAGTCATCATAGACTTCAATGCCTTGAATGGTGCCGAGCAGTTCCATACGACGCTTGACGCCACCAAAATTGGATAAGGCTTCACAGGCCGTTTCAATCGCTACACCCACATGTTCTGCCGCAGCAATGGTGGCTAAGGCATTTGCCACTGAATGTTGCCCTGTCATGTTCCATTTCACTTCGCCTTTGACCACGCCGTGCTGCAACACTTTAAAGTGCGAACCATCTGCCGACAGTTGTTCTGCAGAGAGCGCTGCATCAGCATGTGCATCTAAAGAGGTACGCACTACAGGCGTCCAACAGCCCATTTCTAAAACTTCATCAATGTTGCTTTCGGTAATGGGCGCAATAATGCGACCTTCACTTGGAATGGTACGCACTAAATGATGGAACTGTTTTTGAATGGCTGCCAAATCATCAAAAATGTCGGCATGGTCAAATTCGAGGTTGTTTAAAATGGCAGTTTTAGGATGGTAATGTACGAACTTGGAACGCTTGTCGAAAAATGCCGAGTCATATTCATCTGCTTCTACACAGAAATATTTTCCAGCGCCTAAACGGGCACTTTCAGAAAAACCTAAAGGTACACCACCAATCAGAAAACCAGGTTCTAAACCCGCTTGGTCGAGTACCCACGCCAGCATAGTC
This sequence comes from Acinetobacter zhairuonensis, assembly GCF_022601715.1. Classification (GTDB taxonomy): domain Bacteria; phylum Pseudomonadota; class Gammaproteobacteria; order Pseudomonadales; family Moraxellaceae; genus Acinetobacter. The sequence goes on from NZ_JAKVIM010000028.1 coordinate 31,243, forward strand.
GTGGTAGTGGTCTTACCATGCGTACCTGCTACACCGAGCACATGTTTACCTTGTAACACATGGTCGGCAAGGAATTGCGGTCCCGAAATATACGGTAGTCCTTCATTTAACATATATTCAACTGCATCAATGCCACGTTTCATGGCATTTCCAACAATCACAAGGTCTGGATGCGGTTGTAAATGACTACGATCATAGCCTTGCATTAAAGTAATGCCTGCATTTTCCAGTTGGGTCGACATAGGTGGATAAACGTTCAGATCTGAACCTGTCACTTTATGTCCTAAATCTCGCGCCAGTAACGCCAATGAACCCATAAAGGTGCCGCAAATACCCAAAATATGCAGATGCATTGATTTTTAACTCCACTGCTTTTTGACACAGCACTTCATCATTGGTGTTGTTGTCAGAATTGATTTGACAGCAACGATAGCAAGGCTCTTCGGGAAAAGATAGTTTTTCTTGTATCTATTTAGAGCATGATTTCAGCCTGAATTATGTGTCAGTGAAACACGATAACTTCCCCTAAAACGGGTGCTTTGGCTTATACTTTTCAGCTCATTTTTCCTCTTGAATAAATGTGCTGTAATGATGAATAGCATGATGATTCCTTTTGCCTTGTTAGTGATTTCCAATTGTTTTATGACCATGGCTTGGTATGGTCATCTGAAGTTTTTACATGGTGCACCACTGTGGCAAGCGATCTTGTTTGGCTGGGTCATTGCGCTGCTGGAATATGCTTTTATGATTCCTGCCACACGTTTATTGGCGCAGGATGGTTGGACTTTAGGACAAATGAAAATTACCCAAGAAGTTATGACCTTATTGGTATTTGTGCCGTTTATGATGTATATGTTTAAACAGCCGTTTAAGCTGGACTATATCTGGGCGGGTTGTTGTTTATTGGGTTGCGTGTATTTTGTATTTCGAAGTCAGTAACTATTTTTAGCAGAATATAATGGTATGAATCTCATTCTGAGCCGTTGATAATGCTCAAGCCATAAAAAATTGCTGTTTAGCAGCTCAAATCATGGCGAAAGCGCTACATTTTTTTATCCATGCAATCATTTCCTTATTTTTATCGAAAAAAAAGCAAAAATATTTCGCTCCTGCCCTGCATAAATTTTGGTGAGATGAAAAATCAGTCTATAATATTCGGCTTCTGAACCAGTTAAAGCTTGGCTCTCGTCGAGATTTATCCTCTTTCACTCTAATCTCTGGAACATTAGCAATGAATGCGGCCGCAGCACAAGACGCTCAACCCCTCGTAGGAATTATCATGGGTTCTCAATCTGATTGGGCGACTCTCGAACACACTGCCAATATGCTTAAGCAACTTGGTGTCCCATTTGAAGCTGAAGTTGTTTCTGCACACCGTACCCCAGATCGTTTATTTGAATATGCTGAAACTGCACGTGATCGCGGTATTCAAGTGATCATTGCAGGCGCAGGTGGTGCAGCGCATTTACCTGGTATGTGTGCGGCAAAAACAGACTTACCAGTGTTGGGTGTGCCAGTAAAATCTTCTATTTTAAATGGTGTTGATTCACTGCTTTCGATTGTACAAATGCCAGCAGGTATTGCAGTCGGTACTTTGGCGATTGGTCCTGCAGGTGCAACCAATGCGGCAATTATGGCAGCGCAAATTCTTGGTTTGACTCGTCCAGAGATTGCGACAAATGTCGCAAACTTCCGTGCAGCACAAACAGAAAAAGTGGCAAGCAACAATATTCCGGGTCAAGCTTAAAACGGGACACAGGTTATGAACAAAACCATCGGTATTTTTGGTGGTGGTCAATTGGGTCGCATGATGGCGCAAGCAGCCTTGCCACTCAATATTCAATGTACCTTCTATGAAGCAGATACAGACTGCCCTTCCGCAGCTTTAGGTCAGGTGATTTCCAGCCAAACCGAACAAGGTCTGCAACAGTTTATTCAAAGCGCCGACGTTTTTAGTCTGGAATTTGAAAACACCCCGCTTGCGGATGTCGATCTTTTAACGCAAAGCAAAGCTATTCATCCGCCGCGCCAAGCGTTAGCGACTGCACAAAATCGTTTAATGGAAAAAGCCTTATTCGATCAATTGCAGATTCCTGTTGCGCCGTATCAAGCAGTGGACTCTTTGGAGAGTTTACAACAAGCTGTAGCTACGCTTGGTTTGCCTCTGGTACTGAAAACAGCCACTGGCGGTTATGACGGAAAAGGTCAATTTGTTCTGCGTAGCGAAGATCAAATTGAGCAAGCTTGGGCTGAATTGGGTCCAGCAAAAAGCCTGATTGCAGAAAGTTTTGTGACCTTCTCGCGTGAAGTGTCAATCATAGCGGTGCGTGGTCAAGATGGTGAAGTGAAAACTTGGCCTTTGGCTGAAAACCATCACCACCACGGAATCTTGTCGCATTCGATTGTTCCTGCACCAAACAGCGCGGATTTACAGCCTGCTGCGCAAGACTACATCACGCGTTTACTCAATCACTTAAACTATGTCGGCGTGCTGACACTAGAATTGTTCGTGACAGAACAAGGTCTATTTGCCAATGAGATGGCGCCACGTGTGCACAACTCAGGTCACTGGTCGATTGAAGGTGCGGTGTGTTCGCAGTTTGAAAATCATATTCGTGCAGTTGCAGGCTTACCTTTGGGTTCAACTGAAGTGGTCCGCCCTACCGTGATGATCAATATCATTGGACAGTATCCAAAATCGGAACAGGTTTTGGCGTTAAATGGTGCACATCTGCATTTGTATAACAAAACAGAACGTGCGGGTCGCAAGATCGGTCACATCACGTTAATGCCAAATGACAGCACCCAATTGACCACTTTATGTCGTCAATTGGCGAAAATTTTGCCTGTACCTTTAGCATTAAGCGAAGATATGACCATTTAAATCCTGAACTGTTTAGCAAAAAAGCGATCACTTTGTGGATCGCTTTTTTTATGTCGATAACTCAGGCATGCTACGCGACCCTGCACAGAAGTCGCACCGTTTATCGCAAATTATAGTTTCGTATTGTGGATTGAATGAATGAAAAATACGCTATAAGTCGTAGTTTTTGGTTGTTAAAGAATAAGAAAATAGAAAAATACTTTGAATTTAAAACTTGGTTTTGCTGAAAAGTTTGAATTTAAATACAGTGTGAGTCGTTAATTGTGGATAAAATAATTTGAATTTAAAGTTGATTGAAGCTTTTAAATTCATTTTTTTAAATTTAAAAGTATGGTTTATGAATTTAAATTAGGATTTTTGAATTTAAAAGTCGCTCCAGAGAGTTGTGATTCATACTAAGGCTGCTTGAATTGTGCGTTTGTACGTTTTAAATTTAAAGAACGGCTGTGGATAACATGTTTTAAATTCAAACTTTGAGTTTTAAATTCAAAGTGGTGGTTTTGAATTTAAATAAAGGTTTAGCTGGGGTTATGGATATCTATTTTTAAATTTAAAAATTAAATATGAATTTAAAACGAAGAAAATGAATTCAAATTTTACGTTTCTTATCTGTCAATTTTGCACTGGAATGTTAAGGTAAACGCATAATTTGAATTTAAAACGAAAGTCACGATGAAACGAGTTAATTATTTTATTTTTGGATCCATTTTTTGGGTTGCAGCACAATCCCATGCGGAATTGATTATTAATGGTCAGCCAGCTTCGGTTTCGACTTATAACAATAACTTAACAAAGCCAGGTGGTTATCGTTCCGAGAATAATTTTCAAGGTTGCTTATCGAATTTACGGAGTCAAGCACTTGCAGCAGGTGTCAGTGCGAGCACTTATGATCGTTATACCCAAAATTTAATGCCTGATTATAGCGTCATTGATAAGCTAAATTATCAGCCTGAATTTTCCACCCCGATTTGGGATTATTTGTCTGGTCTGGTTGATGATGAACGAGTGGAGATGGGGCGACAAAAATTAGCTCAACATCGAGATGTACTCAATCGCGTTGCCCAAGCTTATGGTGTACCTGCTGAAACTGTGGTGGCAGTCTGGGGCGTCGAAAGTAATTTTGGTAATATTTCAGGGAGTTATCCTTTGTTGCAGGCTTTGGGAACCTTGAGTTGTGAAGGTCGTCGCCAAAGTTATTTCCGTGGAGAGTTTTTTACCACCATGCGGATTTTACAGCGTGGTGATTTAAGAGAAGAGCAGTTGCGCGGTTCGTGGGCAGGCGCATTTGGTCATACTCAGTTTATGCCTTCAACCTATGAAGAATTAGCTGTTGATTTTGATGGTGATGGTCGCCGTGATTTGGTATCGAGTACCTCAGATGCATTGGCTTCGACCGCTAATTTTTTAACTAAACGTGGCTGGCAAACAGGTATGCCATGGGGCTTTGAGGTGACTACGCCTGCAAGTCTTTCTATTTCTGGTGAAGGGCGTCGTAATAAAAAAAGTTTGTCCTACTGGATGAATCAAGGAGTGATGCGTGCTGATGGTGGTGCATTAGTTCAAGGTAATTTATCGGCAAGTACCCCAGCAGGATTAATGGCACCAGCAGGTGAAAATGGACCGAAATTCTTGGTCTTTAAAAACTTTGATGCGATTTATAGTTATAATGCGGCAGAAAGTTATGCCTTAGCGATTGCACATTTATCGGATCGTTTACAGGGTAAAGGTCAGTTCCAACAAAGTTGGCCAACCAATGATGCTGGTACATCCCGTGCAGAACGCCGTGAAATTCAGCAATATTTACTCAATCGGGGTTATGACATTGGTAAAGTGGATGGTTTGATAGGTGATAAAACCCGACAAGCGATTCGTGATGAACAAATTCGTCTGGGTTTAAATCCGACTGGACGCGCAGGGCAACAGACTTTACGCGCTTTCCGTAACGAAAATGCCAAGTTGATGATGAAGTAATAAATTGAAAGATGACGGTGCAGCTGTACCGTCATCGCCTGTTTAGATATTTTATTCGACTTCGATGGGATCGAATTTCACCGCTTCTAGAATATCAAAAATCACCGTTGTGACATCCTGACTTAAATCGCGGTTATTAAAAATTTCATGTGCAGTAATCGTGACATCTGTATCGCTTGGAAGTAGGCGTTGTTCTTCTTCAATCAGATGTTGAATTGGCAGCAAGGTCTGCTTGATTTCTAAATGCAAAATATCCTGAAATTCAATATTTTCATCTTCCAGTTCAATTTCTTGCTCATTGAAATACGGCAGGAGAATAGAGTAGAGATAAGGCTGAATTTCAATAATATCATACAATTCCAAATCACGAGTTTGTTCAATTGTGCTGATATGATCATTCACTTCAATGAGAATATGGTAGTAACTCACATTGTTCTCCGCTCAGTTTGCTGTGTGGATGGTTCTATCACAATAGCATGAAATCTGATCTTTTGCTGCGCAAATCTAACTGAAAGCCTTATAAAGTTTAAGGGTATTTTTCAAGAGTCTATTGCCGTGCGGCCAATAACTGTAAATCCGCAGCTTTAAGCCTAAAATGCTCTAAATCCTGTTCCCCGAGCATTGGATACATCAAGGCTTGTGGATCATTATGATGTGCTAGTCCTAAGGCATGCCCTAATTCATGCGCGATGGTCAGTCTTAAATCATCACGACCATCAAATTGATAGATTTCAATTTTATCTCCCATAAAGACGCCTTTATGAAATTCACGTGCGGGAAAGCGTTGCTGGGCTTGTATGATTTGTTGATTAAATTGCTGAATATTTAGGTTGTGTTGATCCACTTGCTGATTAAACTTCTGATTTTGCTGTTGATAGTAAGCAATTTCTTGTTCAAATTGGGAAGCTCTTAGCTGAAGTTGTTGTTGCTGATCGCGCAGGCTTTGCTGCTGTGCAGGTGATCTTGCCTCAGCGAATTGAATTTGCAAGCGCTGATATTCGGCTTCCAGTTGTTGCTTTTGTTGTGTTAATCGCTGTTGGTGAAATTCAAGTTGAGCACGTGCTTGTTCAATATTGTCTGAAGAGCGGCCCGTTTGATTTCTGCTGTGATCCAGTTTTTGTTGGGTCTGTTTTAACGCCTCCGCATCTTGCTGGCGTTGATCATAGATCAGTTCAATACTGAGTTTGGCATTCGGATCATAAACAAACAGATTTTGCTGTGTACCTTGATGCCAGATGGTTAAAGCTTCTTGGCTTAGTTGAATGACTTGCTCATGTGTGAGTCCAAAACGTGGATCCACATTGCCAATTTTAAAACGTAAACGTTGGTCAAAGGGATGCAGGAGTCGATCCGACCAGGCGTTATAGCGTAATTGATAATGTGCATGACTTTGATAGCTGAGCCACAGTAAAGCCAAGAAGAGAAGAATTAACCCAAGTCGATGCATAATCATTTTTCTTGTTCATTTGTACTTAATGTAGCGAAAAGTACGTGATGTGGAAATATGCAGTACCTAAAAATAAAAAAACCGCGCTTACGCGCGGTCTTTTCAATCTGACAAATTATTTTTTGTCATCTTTTACTTCAGTGAACTCAGCATCTACAACACCGTCGTCCGCTTTTTGTTGTTGACCCGCATCGCCACCTTGGAATGCATTTGGATCAAAACCTTGCGCGCCGCCAGCTTGTTGAGCTGCTTCGTATGCACGTTGGCTAATCGGCATAATGATGTTTTGTAATGCTTCAGTTTTCGCTTTGATCACTTCAACATCATTTTCTTTCGTAGAGGCTTCAAGTTCAGAAACTGCAGTTTCAATTGCTGTTTTTTCATCAGCAGTCACTTGCTCGCCCAAATCTTTCACTGCTTTTTGCGCGCTAGAAACAAGAGCATCTGCTTCGTTACGAGCTTTCGCGAGTTCTTCAAACTTGCGGTCTTCTTCAGCATTCGCTTCAGCATCTTTAATCATTGCTTCAATTTCAGCATCAGACAAACCTGAGTTTGCTTTGATCTGGATCGATTGCTCTTTACCCGTGCTCTTATCTTTCGCAGATACTTTTAAGATACCATCCGCGTTAATGTCGAACGATACTTCAATTTGCGGTACACCACGTGGCGCAGGTGGAATGTCACCTAACTGGAAGTTACCCAACAATTTGTTTTGTTGAGCCATCTTACGCTCACCTTGGTAAACCGAAATGTCTACAGCAGGCTGGTTATCAGCAGCGGTAGAGAACACTTGTGATTTCTTCGCAGGAATCGTGGTGTTTTTCTCAATGATTGGAGTCAAAACGCCGCCCATTGTTTCGATACCTAAAGTTAAAGGTGTTACGTCAAGTAAAAGAACGTCAGTTTTGTCGCCAGACAATACTGCACCTTGAATCGCAGCACCGATTGCAACAGCTTCGTCAGGGTTCACGTCTTTACGTGGCTCACGACCGAAGAACTCTTGAACTTGCTGTTGAACCATTGGCATACGAGACTGACCGCCCACCAAGATCACGTCAGAGATGTCAGAAGTCGAAAGACCAGCATCTTTAAGTGCAATACGGCAAGGCTCAATGGTACGAGCAACCAAGTCAGCCACTAAGCCTTCAAGTTTTGAACGTGTTACGTTGATCACTAAGTGTTTAGGACCAGTCGCATCAGCTGTGATGTACGGAAGGTTGATTTCAGTTGCGTTAGAAGAAGAAAGCTCGATTTTTGCTTTTTCAGCAGCTTCTTTCAAACGTTGTAACGCAAGAGGATCATTCTTCAAGTTAACGCTTTGTTCTTTCTTGAACTCTTCAACCAAGAATTCGATCAACGCATTGTCAAAGTCTTCACCACCAAGGAATGTATCACCGTTAGTCGACAATACTTCGATTTGTTGGTCGCCATCTAAGTCTGCGATTTCAATGATTGATACGTCAAAAGTACCACCACCTAAGTCGTAAACCGCAATTTTACGGTCGCCTTCTTTTTTGTCCATACCGAACGCAAGTGCCGCAGCAGTTGGTTCGTTAATGATACGTTTAACATCAAGACCTGCAATTTTACCTGCATCTTTGGTTGCTTGACGTTGTGCATCGTTAAAGTAAGCAGGAACCGTAATCACGGCTTCAGTCACTGTTTCACCCAAGTAATCTTCTGCAGTTTTCTTCATCTTTTTCAAGATTTCAGCAGAGATTTGTTGTGGTGCAAGTTTCTTGTCGTTTACTTCAACCCAAGCATCACCATTGTCTGCTTTGATGATTTTGTAAGGTACCAGACCGATGTCTTTTTGTACCGCTTGGTCTTCATAACGACGACCGATCAAACGTTTGATCGCGAATAATGTGTTTTTAGGGTTAGTCACTGCTTGACGCTTTGCAGATTGACCTACCAAGATTTCACCATCTTTATACGCAATAATCGATGGAGTTGTACGAGCGCCTTCAGCGTTCTCGATTACTTTAACTTTGTCGCCTTCAAGTACAGCAACACATGAGTTTGTAGTACCTAAGTCAATACCAATGATTTTAGCCATTAGATCTGTTCCTCAAAAATTCTTGTGCAATGTTTTTGCTTGTTATCCGATATGAGAGCCATTCAAAATTTTTCAAGTTGTTTTTCTGAAAATTTTTCACAAACTCCCGTATTTATAAGGCTTATGCGCCTACCATCACCATCGCAGGGCGAAGTAAGCGACCATTCAAGGTGTAACCTTTCTGTAAAACGGTGCCAATTTCGTTCGCTTTGGCATTTGGATCAATACCTACCGCTTGGTGCAAATCTGCATTGAAGCCGTTTTGTGTATCTGCTTCGACCACACCAAATTTCTCAAGTGTCGTGAGTAAAGATTTCAATGTGAGTCTTACACCTTCGAGTACAGGTGTTTCTTCTTCGCCTGCAGCCTGAATCGCGCGTTCTAAATTGTCGACAGAGTCGAGTAATTCTTTCGCAAACTTTTCCAGTACCGTGTCTTTATGCTTTTCAGATTCACGTTGAATGCGTTCTACGCTTTTCTGTGCTTCATAAACGGCATTCGCAGTACGGGCTTTTTCCAGTTTTAGACTTTCTTCAAGCTTGCCGATTTGTGCCTGTAAATCTTCAACTGAAACGTCTGCTTGCTCGGTTTCAGCTTGAGTTTGCGCTGTTTGTTGATCCGCTTGCTCTTGTTGAAGGTCTTGAGCGTGTTCGTTTTGCTCAGTTGTCATTGATTTACTCCGTTTAAAAGGGTTTTTAAACATGTACAGTCCTTTGGCGTCAGTGCTAACTGGTTAATTCTGAACTGCCATGAGTTATGAAATTCATGATTAGTACAAGAGTTCGGGGCAGGGATGGAAAATTCAAGTTGTAGGCTTGATTAAATTTGCACTATTTATGTTTTTTTAAGGCAAATTGAAGTGTTGAGCCACAAATGCGATGAATTCTTGTGTTTTTATACTTAAATGACGACGAGACGAATACACCACAGACAATTGCATTTGCGGCAAGGCGTAGTCGGGCAGAATCTGATGTAGTTGCTTTTGATTCAGTTCAGTTTGCACTAGTGCGGCTGGCAACATGGCAATCCCTTGAGCATGTTTACACAGTTCTAACAGGGCATAGGCATCGTTACTTTGAATCACACTGTTTAAGGCATAGTTCTGCGGTTTTTGGTTGATGGCATTCAAGGTCCAGATGGAATACATACTGTGATGCGTCAGACAGGTGTGTTGCAATAGTTGGTCGGGATGCTGAATTTCAGGCGCTTGAGCCAAATACTCAGGATGCGCGCACAGCACCGAGTCTATGGGAAATAAGGGGAGCGCAATTAAGCCTTCAGCAATTTTCGGGCTGATGCGAAAAGCCAGATCAATCTGCGCTTCAATTAAATCGAGCGTGTCTTCGGTCACCACGATATCAAACTGTACAAATGGAAATTGCTGACGGAAGCGTTGAATACATTCGGCTAGACCATTTTGTAACAGGAACAGCCCTGTGGTCAGTCGAATTATTCCCGTTTGTTGCTGATCTTGAGTCATCTCCAACAGCAGTTGCTGTTGTTGCAAAATATTTTCACAGTAATGCAGCGCTTGTTCACCAGCAGCCGTGAGCGAAATTTTACGGGTATTACGATGAAATAATCGGGCAGAAAAGTGATTTTCCAGATGCTCTAAATAGCGTGACACCATGGCCCGCGAAAAACTGAGCTGGTCTGCTGCTTTGGTCAAACTGCCTTGTTGGGCAATACAGACAAAGACTTGAATGGCTTTTAAGGTATCCATATTTCTGATTATTGTTGCAATATTTGCAACAGTTTATCTTAATCCAGATGGTTTATTTGGCAAAAACTGAAACTTATAGTATTCAAAAATCAAATCTGAGATGAATACCATGCAAGCCATGTTTTATGCTGTTGCCTTAACCGCTTTAGCATTGAGTTCTACTGCGTATGCGCAAGACTTAAAAACTCACACTTATTTAGCCCAATCTGAACATTTCGGCGTGACGTCTACCCTGATTGAAGGTGATAAAGAAGTCATGCTGGTGAATGCTCAATTTTCTAAGTCTGAAGCGCTACGAATTGCCGCAGATATTTTGGATCGAGGCAAAACTTTAAGCACGATTTTCGTGAGTTATGGTGATCCTGACTATTATTTTGGTTTGGATGTTTTCCAGCAGTACTTCCCAAAGGTGAAAATCATTGCGACGCCTGAAACCGTGCAACATATTCAGGCGACTCAAGCATTGAAAGTCCAATACTGGGCACCACAAATGGGTGCGAATGCACCCAGCAAAATTATTGTACCTGAAGCGTATAGCGACAAAACCTTAGGCTTCGAACATGAAGTCATTGCAATTAAAGGGCATAAGGAACTGACTTATTTATGGATTCCAAGTGCCAAAGCGGTGGTTGGGGGCATCCCTGTTTCATCGGGTATTCATCTATGGATGGCGGATACGCCTAGTTCTAAAGATCGTGCCGAAGTGGTGAAGACATTGGAATCCATCAAAGCACTTCAACCTGAAGTCGTTGTTCCTGCACATATGCAGGCGGGTGCTGCTGAAGGGCTAAATGCGGTGAACTTTTCCATTGATTACTTAAAGCAGTATGAAAAAGCCGTGAAAAAAAGCAAAAATGCTGCAGCGTTAGTTCAAAGCATGCAGCAACAATATCCTGATCTGACAGAGTCTAGTAGTTTAGAATTAGGAGCGAAAGTGGTTAAAGGCGAGATGAAATGGCCTTAATCCATTCATTAAGAGCAAAAAGCGATCAAGTTAAACGAAATTAAATATTTCACAATTTTTATAGATTTTCTTAAGCTATGCCTTAGCAATCGCTGCTGTAGTTTCTGATAGATTGATTCAGAATCTGTTTTTTAAGCTTATTCAACCTACGAATAAGCTTTTTTTTTGTGAAATTGCGGAGAATTGCAATTTTTTATAGCAATTAAATGTCAATCACGTTGCAATGCGTCGGTTGTGTGTTTGTTCCGCAACAATCATGACGTGTTTTATGACTAAACATGCCTCTGATTGATCTTGTTCTTAGGCTGGTGATAGAAGTGAGATGCAATTTACTTGAATAAAAATAGCAATTTGTATGCTTTATGCTTTTTCTAAAAACAAATTAAGCCTGAATCGGCCTGTTTAAAAAACATTGCAGAACGCCACCAAGTCATAAAAAACCGTAACGGTAGATGTGTGCAAAACTCAGTGAAAACATCAATCCTAGTTCTCGCAAAGCTGGAGCAAGGCTTTGTGCTTTTATTTTCAAAGGAACTCTGTATGAAAAAAGTCGGTTTATTTTCTATTTCTATGTTAGCTATTTCAGTGCTTGCAGTGGGTTGTGCTTCAAAAGATCCTGTACAAGCGACTGAAACAGCTCAAATGTCGACCGGAGCAGAAGTGGGCGCACAAGGACAAGTCGGAATTGCAGCCCAGGCAGATGGATCTGCAAATATGAATGCTCCTCAGGCTCAAATGCAGGATATGCAGGCACAACCACAATCGATGCAACAATAGTTGTTGGCTTGAATTAACGCATATTTAGAGTAAAAGACAGTACTTGAATGAGGTGTACTGTCTGAATCTCTTCAACTGCTTATGTAATTTGTACTTGTTGTGGATTTAAAGCTTTGTATTGATGATTTTGACTTGAACTTGCAGAAAGAGTGTTAATGACAATATGCTTAAAGCAGATTAGCTTTGTTGCAAAAGCCATAATTTAAGGTTGAGCTTTATTTCTTAAAGTTCACCGAAAGATAAAACAACAAGGAATAAGTCGTTTATGGGCATATCAATACAAAAAGTCATGGAACAAAATCAAGGCACAGCAGCACGGCTGTTAGATAAGCTGCCTAATTTTGTACAGGAAAACATCGTCAAGGCCTTGGCTTATCCTTATCACTATCCCGAATTAGACTCTTTTCTTAAATGTCTGGTTGCCGTTCAGTATAAACAAAATAAAACAGGCTTTATTTCGGCAGATGCCCAGAACTCTCGTAAAGCCTTTGAATTACAGAGCCAACTTCTTGCGGGAAAATCAACAGCCATTAAACAGGTGGAAGATTTACGTTTACCTTTACACAGTGGCACCATCTTTGCGCGCCACTATCATCCGGCTCCCAATAAAAAACTGCCTATGCTGGTGTTCTATCATGGAGGTGGTTTTGTTGTGGGCAGTGTCGACAGTTATGACGAAGTCTGTCGTTTATTGGCGCGACATGCCAATGTACAAGTGCTCAGTATCGACTATCCATTGGCACCAGAAGCATCGCCGCATCAAATTGTCCAAAGTTGTGAAGATGCCTTGGCTTGGGTTTATCAAAACCGTAAACAGCTGAAGATTTTAAAAAATCGAATTGCAGTGGCAGGGGACAGTGCGGGCGGTAATTTAAGTGCAGTTGTGGCACAGCGTAGTGCGGGGAAAGCTTATGCACCGCATGCTCAATTTCTGATTTATCCAGCTTTGGACTTCAAAAGTCGTCATCCGTCCTTCTTTGCCTATAAAGATGGCTTGATCTTAACGGGTGATGATGTGGATACCGTGACTGCGCATTATGCAACGCAACATCAAGTAGCACTGGATGATCCGATTATTTCGCCAACCTATGGCAATTTAAAAAAATTGGCAGCGGCTTTTGTGGTCACCGCAGGGCATGATGTACTGCATGATGAAGCGGAGATTTATGCACACAAACTTCGACATCAGGGCGTAAACGTGGTTCACCATGATTACCCCAACATGACCCATGGTTTTATCAACCTCGCAGGTTTATCCAGCACTGCAAAAAAGCACTATATCGAGATGAGTCGCAAGTTCCGAAAATTTTGGGATAAGCACAGTTAAAACCGCGTTGGAATTCAAGTATAGGGTTTCATTTGAAACCCTCTATAAACTAGAGAATGTTGTATTTTTTGCTGTGTAGATAAATAAAAGAAAGGCAAAACTACCTGAAATTTGAGAGTTGTGCTAAATATAATCAACCATAAAATACATCATAGGAACCCCTAACATGTTAAAGCAAAGCCTCGCGTTATTGACTGCAGCAACATTCAGTGTGTGTACATATGCAGCCAATACTCTGGTGGAAATGAAAACATCAATGGGAAATATTGAAATTGAGCTATTTAATGATAAAGCACCAATTTCAGCAAAAAATTTTGAAGACTATGCAAAAGCAAATTTCTATAACGGCACTATTTTTCATCGTGTCATTCCAGGCTTTATGATTCAGGGAGGTGGAATGGATGCCAACATGGTCGAAAAGCAAACCAAAGCACCCATTAGCAACGAATCTTCAAATGGCTTGAAGAATATGCGTGGTACTTTGGCGATGGCGCGCACCAACAATCCGAATTCAGCAACCAGTCAGTTCTTTATTAACGTCGCAGACAATGACTTCTTAAATAAAGGCTCAATGAATGCTGGATATGCCGTCTTTGGTAAGGTGACAAAAGGGATGGATGTGGTCGATAAAATTGTAAAAGTACCAACCACAAGCTATGGCATGCACCAAGATGTACCGCAACAACCTGTGAAAATTCTTAATGTGAGCGTTAAACAGGCAAACCCAACTAAATAATGAAAAAATGCAGCAGAAATATTTTATTCATATTTCTGCTGTAGAATTAGGGGTTTATGGCAATAAAAGTATAATAATGAACCAAATTAGTGCATAAAAATACAACACTCATGAAAACAGCAAGTTAAAAGTGCTTGCAAGGGTTTTTATTTCCCCTATAATGCACCCATACCGACGAGATAGACGGAAACGAACGAAGCACAAAATGCTGAGTTGTTAAGTTTATTAAGTCCAGCATCTAATACTGACGAAGTATTAGAAAGATCATTAAGAGATTATGAAGAACAACTTGTGTG
>NZ_JAKVIM010000002.1 GCF_022601715.1 Acinetobacter zhairuonensis
CCATCGATCAGTTCAGCAGGCTGTCCTGCTGTGCCAAAACCACCAATCATGATGGTTGAGCCGTCGGTGATTTGGGAGAGCACTTCCTCGAGGGATGCCGCACTTTTATCTATCATTAGATAACTCCATTGTGCATCAAGCAAATTTGAAAAGGCGCGGAAATCTCACTTATACTGGAAGATGATTGAGCTAAAACAACATTCCCTAGTCTTTTAGTTTGATTTCCTTATGTGTTCATTTTTTATCATTTATGGGGTTTAAGCTAGATGGTCAGACCGGTTATTGTTCGATCATCGAACTTTTTTACCTACTATCGAACAAAACCTGATTTTTTCAGTCTGATTTCACGCTATAGTAAAAAAAGCGAATACTTAAAAATTTAGGGAAACCAGTCATGGATTCGGATTTAAATAAAACTGAAAAGCTGCTGCAAAATAAAGACAATAAAAAAATTATTCGCCATGAAGACTTTGTGGCAGGAATCAGTAAAGGCATGGCTATTCTGGATTGTTTTGGTGCCGACCGTCATCGCTTGAATATTTCCATGGCTGCCGAACGTACAGGAATGACCCGAGCAGCTGCACGGCGTCATTTACTCACGCTTGAATATTTAGGCTATTTAGAATCGGATGGTCATTATTTTTATCTGACTCCTAAAATTCTAAAGTTTTCAGGTGCTTATCTGAGTGGCGCACAACTTCCGAAAATCTCTCAACCCCTGCTAAATCTACTCACCAATCAAACATCACTGATTTTTTCCGTGATGGTGCTGGATGGTTATGAAGCCATTACCATTGCCCGTAGTGCAGCACATCAGCAAACAGACCGCGTCAATCCTTATGGTTTACATTTGGGTAACCGCTTGCCTGCACATGCCACCTCTGCAGGTAAAATTTTACTGGCACATTTAGAGCCTAATGAACAGAGCGAATGGCTAGAGAAATATCCACTGCAACGTTTAACCAAATATACCCATACAGACAACGCAACTTTTTTAAACTTACTGCATGAGATTAAAGAACAGGATTGGTGCTATTCCAGTGAAGAACATGAATTAGGGGTACATGCACTGGCTGTACCCATTTATGCGCAATCATCCAAAGTCATTGCTGCACTGAATATTGTGTCTCCAACGACCCGCACCACCAAAGAATACCTGATCCAACATATTCTGCCTTTGTTACAGGAAACGGCGCGGGAATTACGCAATATTTTATAAAAAAGCAGAAGTACACCTTGTGATAGTTAAATGTGCTTGCTTTTTCCATAACCATCTAAAATAAAAAGACCGCTTTAATGAAGCGGTCTTTTATATTTAGAGACTCACTCTAATGCCACTTTTTTATAGCTTAATCGGCTATAGAAAAAGATCAGTAAGCCCAATAAATACAAGCATCCTGATAACAAAAGCAATGAAACCCCTGCTGCATAAAGCAACCAAGCCGCATAAATCACTGCGACTGCTGCAATCCAAATATGTTTGCTGCGTTTATTCCTGACCGATTCTTTTAAATAGAATGCTGAAACCAAGAAATATGGCAAAAGAATCATTACAGATGAAATCAGCAATAATTGCGTGTAGTTCTTGTCAAAGAAGCACACGGCGATGAGGGAAACCTGTACCACAATTGAAGTTAACCATAGCGATGCAATTGGCACACCGTTTTGATTAGTCTTTAAAAACACAGCAGGAAATGCTTTGTTTTTAGCCGCCAAAAATGGAATTTCTGTGGCGAACAAAGTCCAACTTAAATAAGAAGAACTCACCGAAATAATCAAACCAAGGGTAATAATAATGGTCCCAGGCAGTCCAATCAGTTGCTCCAAAATGGTTGCCATAGAGGGGTTAGGCATATTGGCAATTTCAGCACGCCCCGTTACCCCATAAGCCAGCACAGTGACCATCACATAAAAACTGAGTGCTAACAACACACCCAACACGGTAGCACGACCAATATCACTTCGTTTCTTGGCACGGGAGGATAACACCACTGCCCCTTCAATCCCTGTAAAAACCCATAGGGTAATGAGCATCAGATTACGGACTTGATCCCAAACCGGCACTTGCAAAGTAAAATCGCTAAAATTCAGTTTAAATAGATCCAGTTTAAACGCGACAAAACTACAAGCAATAAAGATCACCAAAGGCACAATCTTGGCAATGGTTGCAATTAAGTTGACCAATGCTGCTTCTTTAATGCCCTGACTCACCAACCAATGTACAATCCAGACAAAAATGGATGAACCAATCAGCGCATATATCGTATTGCCTTCACCGAAATACACATGTTCAGGACTATCGGTAAATAAACCCACACCTGCAAAGGCAATCACAACATATCCGACAATCCCAATGGTGGTACATAACCAATAGCCCCAAGCAGAACAGAAGCCAATCAGTTCACCAAAGCCCTCTCGGGCATAGTTATAAATACCACCATCAAGGTCAGGGCGTTGTCGGGTTAAAAAAAGCAGTGCAAAGGCTAGGAAAAGAATGCCGACTCCAGTAATGAGCCAAGCAAGCAGTAATGCCTGACCATTTGCCACTGCAGCCATATTTTGTGGCAGGCTAAATACTCCCGAACCCACCATAGAACTAAACACTAAGGCGGTGAGGGAAAGTAAGCCAATTTTAGCTGTAGACATAGGAAAGTATTACTGTTTAAAAAATTGAGAAAGTTCTGCAATATGTTCAGGACCAATACCACAGCAGCCCCCAATTAAAGTTGCACCTGCGGCTTGCCATTGTCGTGCAAAGTTCAAATACAACTCAGGATTCAGATCGGCACGGATTTCATCCAAACCATCATTTGCAGTGGCTTCGCTGTTCTGTGGAGGAAAGGCATTGGCATAAGCCCCAATTTGCACTGTCTCAGGCAAGAGTGTCTTAATTTCTCGAATGGCTTGTAATACCACTTCTGGCTGACAACAATTAAACAATACAGCATTCACATTCAAACGTGTAATCAGCTCAGCAGCTTGTTCTAGGCTTTCACCCGAACGCAACAAAGGATGTTCAAGTCGAATTTCATCTTGCAAGGTAAACGAGACCCAAAATTCACGGTCATCTTGCGGTAATAACGCATGTACTGTTTCAACTTCTTTAAGACAAGATTGTGTCTCTGCCAGCCAAAAATCTACATCTGGCGAAAGCGCTGCAATAATTGGCTTTGCTAAAGTTTGAGCTTCAGCTTCTTTGAATAAGTCAGCACGGTAAGAACCAAATAACGGCGGCAGACAACCCGCGATGCGAACATCTTTACCACTCTCTGCCACAGCATTTTTCGCCTGCGTTACCGCAACTTTCACCAAGCTCGTCACTTCATTTGCAAAGCGTTGCTCACCAATATGAAATGGAACCACCGCATAATTATTGGTGGTGATGACTTCTGCACCCGCTTTAATAAAGTCTAAATGAACCTGTTTAACAATTTCTGGCGCTTCCGTTAAAGCCAAAGCCGACCATTCAGGTTGTCTAAAAGGTGCGCCTCTACGCGCAAGCTCACGACCGAAACCACCATCTAATATTTTCATAAAGTTAAGTTATATTAAAGAAAGATGCTGATTATAGAGAATTTCTGAAAAGTATTAATGCTTGAATCCTCCAAACAATATCTTTATTTCAGCTAATCAAAATTCATTTTTCTAATAATTAAAGTCCATAATCTACATGCTAAATGCATCAGCTTCATTCAAAATCATGGTAATTAGGAAACATAAAAATCACGAATGTATCATTCAACAAATGATTTTCTTCATTGTGAAAGAATCTTCCAGCAAAATGCTAGATCAACAAAAACCCATGCTGAATCAAGCTAAAATAAATTAATCCAGTACCAATAATGCTGTATGACCTCTCAGGCAAGCCCATGAATCAACCTCCTCTACCACCCTCCGAAAGTTCAGATGTCCAGACTATTCCTTTTTGGAACGCCCTAAAATTTTGGTGGAAATTGGGTTGGATCAGTTTCGGTGGTCCAGCGGGGCAAATTGCATTAATGCATCAGGAGCTGGTGGAAAACAAAAAATGGATTTCTGAAAAACGTTTTTTACATGCACTCAATTACTGCATGTTGTTACCTGGTCCAGAAGCACAACAATTGGCGACCTATATTGGCTGGTTAATGCATAAAACCATGGGGGCGCTTGTGGCTGGGCTGCTGTTTATTTTGCCTTCATTGTTTTTAATCATCGGGCTTTCTTGGATTTACATTCAGTTTGGTGATGTTCCCTTCATTGCGGGCTTATTTTATGGCATTAAGCCTGCGGTCACGGCGATTGTGTTTCACGCCACCTATCGTATTGCCAAACGTTCATTAAAAAATAGAATTTTATGGATAATTGCCGCTATGGCTTTTATCTCAATTTTTATCCTCAAGCTGCCCTTCCCGTTAATTATTTTAGCGGCTGCCCTTCTAGGCTTTATTTTGGGTCAATATTTCCCGCAATATTTAAGTGACACTTCACAACACGCCACACCAACTCAAGATTATGGTCCAGCCTATATTGATGATCATACTCCTACGCCAGCACATGCCATGTTCAAATGGTCACGGCTGTTCAAAGTCGTGCTATTTGGTGCAATCTTATGGTGTCTACCCATGTTGAGCTTAAGTCTCAGTTTGGGATGGGAGCATCCTTATACGCAAATGGCTTGGTTTTTTACCAAAGCCGCTTTACTGACCTTTGGCGGTGCTTATGCGGTCTTGCCTTATGTGTATCAGGGTGCTGTGCATCATTATGGCTGGCTCAGTGCCAGTCAAATGATCGATGGTCTGGCTTTAGGTGAAAGCACCCCGGGGCCTTTAATTATGATTGTTGCCTATGTCGGGTTTTTAGGCGGATTTAGTCAAGCTGTACTCGGCAATGAGCATGTGTTTTTGGCAGGTGTCATCGGGGCTTGTATCGCGACTTGGTTTACCTTTTTATTTTCATTTATTTTTATTTTAGCTGGTGCACCCCTAATTGAATCTACACAGCATCAAATCAAGTTAACCGCACCCTTAACCGCCATTACCGCAGCGGTGGTGGGTGTGATTCTGAATCTGGCATTATTTTTTGCCTATCATGTGTTGTGGCCGCAAGGCTTTTCGGCAGAGCTCGACTGGATTGCCCTACTCTTAACTCTAATGGCAACTGCCTTACTGTTCTATTTTGAATGGAATGTAATGAAAGTGCTGTTCATCTCTGCGGTTTTGGGCTTGCTGGTTTATCTCTTTTAGGGGAATGATTCAGTCTGAAAATGGATTTGATCCAATATCATCTCGCATGATTATTTCCATCGGACTTAATACAGAAAATTTAAACCTGCTCACTTGAGTTGTTGGTTTTTAAGGCATTGGCATCCATTTTGCTTAAAAGTATTACGCTTTTAAAAATTCGTAATACTAGGTGGGCAAGCACTATGGGCTATGTTGCAACTGAACTTAACCACAAAAACAAGCTGATTCTGGGCTTTTGCTCGTTTCTCATTCCAATCTTAATCTGGTGTGCGGTTAGCTATTTACCCTTTATTTGGCATCCACAAGTTCAAATTACCGATTCTGGCAGTGTGTCTTACTTCCAAGTCGACAGTCGGGTCGATAAAACTCTGTTCTATAATGAAGCACAAAGTGCAGTCAATCAGGGTGATGCGCCACCTCAAGGCAAACTGGTCAATCCCATTTATCTGCCTGCACCCGATGAAGTTGCAACCGCATTATTTACCGCTTTTACCACCCCACCTGTGCAAGCGGATGCGCCTTGGTTTCATCAAAGTCTCTGGCATAGTATCAAGCTGGTGTTTACCGCTTTTTTCTTATCTTCTTTAGTCGGTATTCCTTTAGGCATTTTGTGTGGTTTCTCATTCAAAATTTCAACACTGACCGAACCTTTTGTCGAGTTCTTCCGTTACCTTCCGGCACCTGCTTTTGGCGCACTGGCGGTTGCCATTCTTGGCATTAATGATGCACCTAAAGTCGCAATTATTGTAATTGGCACGCTGTTCCAACAAATCCTGATTATTGCCAATACTACACGCATGGTCGATCGCGGTTTGATTGAAGCAGGCTATACCCTTGGCACCAATAAAATGAAAAGCCTATTCCATGTGGTGATTCCTGCTGCAATGCCCGATATATACCGTGATTTACGCGTATTACTGGGTTGGGCATGGACCTATTTAATTGTGTCTGAATTGATTGGCACCACCTCGGGGATCACTTGGTTTATTACCCAACAAGCGCGCTACCAAAATTTTGACAATGTCTATGCCGCCATCCTGATTATTGGTGTGATTGGACTGGTCTGTGACGTAATTTTAATGAAACTGGGCGAACGCATGTTCACATGGAAAGCAGGAGCAAAATAATGACGACCCACTCAAATTTTGATGCGAAACAACATTTTGAACAGATTTATCAACGCCCTGTGATTTTAGAAGCCAAACAACTCACGCAAGTATTTCAGCATGGCAAGACCCAACGGACTATCTTGAATCAACTGGATCTTAAAATTCATAAGCGCGAGTTTATCTGTGTCATTGGTCCTTCAGGTTGTGGTAAATCGACTTTTAGCCGTGTGGTGGCGGGACTCGACCCCTATCACAGCGGTGAATTATTGGTGGATGGTTTGCCTATTACTGGACCAAGTCCTGAACGTGGCATGGTGTTTCAGGGTTATACCCTGTTTCCGTGGAAAACCGTAAAAGAAAACGTGATGTTCGGTCCACTAATGAAAGGTGCCAGTCATGCCTCCGCAGAAGCACATGCGCGGGAATGGATTAATATTATCGGCTTAGAAAAATATGAAAATCAGTACCCGCACCAACTTTCAGGCGGGATGAAACAACGGGTTGCGATTGCCCGCGCACTGGTCAATCAACCGAAAATATTGCTCATGGATGAACCTTTTGGTGCACTCGACCCGCATACCCGACAAAAAATGCAAAGGCATTTAATGGATTTATGGCAGAACATCGACATCACCATTATTTTTGTTACCCATGATATGGACGAAGCCATTTTACTGGCAGATCGAATTGTCGCACTAAAAGCCAATCCAGGGGAAATTAAAGAAATTATTGAGGTGGATTTACCGCGACCACGCAATGCAGAACTGATGCTTACGCCCGAATTTAAACGCTTACGCGAACGTGTCGATGCCTTGGTCCATGCACAGGAAGATGAACTCGATCCCGCACTTGAAGAACTGCCTAAAATTCCACGTATGACACAAGTCAGTACACACAAATAAGACACTTATAAATAATCATAACCTTTGGGACGACCCAAAGTGTTGAACAATACGTTGGACGACCAACTTTTGGTGATGATCATGCAATCGGATTATGTATTACCACTGGTAGAAATTTCAAAACTCAACAGCCCCAATCTTGAAGATCGTTCATCTGTTGCACAGGCACTCGATCAAGCCTGTAAAGAAGTCGGATTTTTATATTTAAAAGGTGAGCAATTCCAACCCGAACTCTTTGAGAATTTATGTCGGATTAGTGCGCAATATTTTGCCCGTGAAGAGCACATTAAAATGCAGCACTACATTGGTTTTTCCGAAAATCATAGTGGCTATGTTCCGATTGGAGAGGAACAATTTGTCAAAAATGTCTATGACCTTAAAGAATCTTATGATGTGAATTATGACTATTTGGGCACAGAACAACGGCGCCCTTTAGTGGGACCGACCCAGTGGCCCGAAGATGCAGAATTTAAACAGCATGTATCGGAGTATTATCAACATCTAAAAGATATTGGTCAGCAATTGTTCCAGTGTTTTGCTCTAGCCCTAGGTTTAAAGGAAACCTATTTTGATGCACATATTGCCCATGCGCCAAGTCAACTGCGACTGATTCACTATCCGTTCAATCCACAGGCACAAGACCAAGAAGGTATGGGAGCACATACCGATTATGAATGTTTTACCTTACTCCTTCCGACAGCGCCTGGTCTACAAGTTCTGAATAAACAAGGGGAATGGATCGATATTCCCTTACTTGAAAACACATTAGTGATGAACATTGGTGACATGATGGAAATTCTGTCCAATGGACGTTACTTAGCCACCAAACATCGTGTGAAAAAAGTGCAACAAGAGCGTTATTCCTTCCCGTTATTCTTCTCGTGTGATTACGACTATGTGATTCAACCTGTGATCGATACCGATCAACCTCTTTATGCCCCTTTGAAAGGCGGTGAACACCTATTCAATCAAACTGCACAGACCTTTCATTATTTAAAGCAAAAAGTCGCATCGGGGGAAATCGTGCTGCAAAATGCACGTCCGTTGTATTCCTTTGGTCTCAATGAACAAAAGGAATTGTCATGAATCTCATCGAATTATCTGCTGAACTGCCCCCAACGGATCTTGCCACATTACAACTTCCAACTGCTTTACTGGGTACATTCCGACGCAAAAGCATCAGCTTTTGTAATGGTGCGACGGATGAGAAAACCATCGTCTACTGGTTTCAATCCAAATCTTTTACCATAGATTTACGGCTTAAAGATGTCACTCAAACCCCAATACTGCAACGACAAGGCTGGCTTGGACAAACCCATTGGGACAGTCAACAGCAACTGCTGTCTTGGCAGGTTGAGCCACATGCCAACTATCAAAACCACATTCAATGGCCTGAACCTGCAACACTGCATTGCATTGGCAACTGTATTTTGGAGTTTTCACCCAGTAATGCCTATGTAGAAGATTGGCGTCAGCAAGCCAGTCAAGGCATGTACTTAGGCTTACGTTTAGAAAAAGCCATTCATCTCAAATCAAATACCCTCATTCAGCTCGATGCTGGTCTGATTATTTGTGGTGATTGGGTGGCTTATGCGCAGTCTCGACTACCACAAAATCAGCAAGCCTTAGAATCCTTTAGCGATCTAGCAGAGGCACATGCTGCTGGGGTTAGTTTAGAACAGATCAATCAATTTGAAGTTTCAGTCGGCACCCTGTCACAAGGCGTTCAATTCAGTACTCAGAATCATCGTTTACATCAGCCCGTTCAACTAGAGAGTTTTGAACGCGTCAGTGAAAATAAATTAAGACAGGTGAAAGAGATTGAAGGTGAAGCTTATGCCTTATATTTCAACGTAGACATGTATCAGCCACACCACACTTTTCAAACTCAAACGACCACTTCGGATGCAAGTCAAACTTGGCTCGCTCAAGAAGCTGAGCATCTGTTACACCATGCTCAAGCCACATTATAAATAGGTGATTTCTTGATAGCATTCATTTATTTAGGTATTGCAATTATTGCTGAAGTGATTGCCACTTCAGCCTTAAAAGCCTCACAAGGCTTTAGTGTCCTGATTCCATCTGCGATAACAGTATTGGGTTATGCCATAGCCTTGTATTTTCTATCTTTAACCTTAAAAACCATCCCAATGGGCATTGCTTACGCCATTTGGTCAGGTGCAGGGATTATCCTCATTTCGCTGGTGGGCTGGTTTGGCTTTAAACAACAACTCGATTTTCCTGCCTTAATTGGTTTAGCTTTAATGATTTCAGGCATTTTGGTGATTAATATTTTTTCTCAAAGTACCCACCTTTAATTTTTATTTAGTTCATCCAACAAAAAGCCCAGATCAATTCTGGGCTTTTCGTATTCTGACTTTACTTATTGCGCTGCTTGCACCAACTCTGGATAAATTAAGCCATCCACGTCCAATTTAGTTTTATAAATCCCGTTGGTCACATTAAATTCATTCACATGATAAGTTGAACCATAAAGCGATTCAAAGCCAGAGCTTTTGGTAAATACTTTCTTGTTTGCAGCCAAATCTAATAAATTCGTACCGCCAATAAACTGTTCATACTGCTGCGGATCAACCCCAACGCGATTCGACATGATTTTTACAGCATCGGCATGAGTTGCTGGGTCATTAATATATTTTACCGTTTTATCCCAGACTTGAATCAGCTTCGCCCACTGTTCTTTATTGGCAGCCAAATGACTCATATTCACAGTCAAGGTGTCATAAATCAGACCCGGTTTATCTTTAGAGGTATAAATAATTTTCGAACCCGCCACCGATTTTAATGCCTGATTCGCCACAGGTTGCCATACCGCAATTGCATCAATATCTTTGCTTGCAAATACTTGTGGTAATTCATTGGTCATTGAATTAACCAGCTTCACATCTGCAAATGGAATTTTGGCATCAGTTAATGCAGTTGAAAGTAACAGGTGATCCACCAAGCCTTTTTCAGTCGCAATCGATTTCCCTTTTAAATCTGCAATGCTGTTAATGCCTTCTTTGGCAATAATCACATCATTCCCCGCAGAATAGTCGGTTGCCATAATCATGATGCCTTTGGTTCCGCCCGATGCCGTCACCAAATTATCACCATTGGTGACCAAAACCGCATCTAACTGGTTCGCTGCAAATGCCGACAATGAAGCCGAATAATCAAACCATTTAAATTCGACAATTAAGCCTGCATCTTTTAACCAGCCTTTTTCAATGGCAACTTGCCAAGCCACAAAACCAGGCCAGTCACTATAGCCAATGGTCATTGCCTGAGTCGCTGCTGCTGTTTCAGTCTTCTTTTCAGCTTCAGGTACTTTGGCGGTATTGTCACAACCTGAGAGTAAAATACCCGCAACTACTGACATTGATAACACTGCTTTTTTCATCATTTTCAGGTTCCCCTAAGATTATTCGACATTTTGTGGGATTGGTGGCATCACCGCATCCATCAGTTCAAGGTGTCCGTTAATGACCCCTTTCAAGGCAATAAATTGCTGGCTCATTAATTTTAATTCTGCACTTTTGCCCTGCATGAGCATGACTTCCATAATTTTTTGCTCATCCAATTGGATATGCAGCGAGCTAATCACTTGTTCTAAATATTGCTGTTGCAAATCCATCAACTGCACCCGTAATGGCATGGAACTGGCGTCATACAGCAAGGTTAGCGTTCCCACCATGACCGCATTTTGTTGTTCTTCTACCGCAATTAAGTGTTTGTGAATCATGTCGACAATGGCTTGCGAACGGCTTTCATAGCCTTGATCGACAATTTTCTGATCCAGCGCACTTAAGGTACTTTCTGGCACCGTGACACTGATTCGGGCAAGTTTAGGTTTAGGCACAGTTCACTTCCGCAATGATTCAGGGTGATGAGGGTCTTGCTTGATATAAAAGCCAGCTCTCACACTCAACAACTCCAGTAAAAACTGTTTAAAGAACTGTGATGTCTTCTTGGCTTGATTCTGCGGCTTTTGCATCTGTGGCTCCTCTTTGGTATTACCAAATTCGAATTTTGTATTACTCGAATAAATGCAGAAAGCGTGCCAGTTTGATGGAGGATATTTACGGTTTTATGGACTGAAAAAGCTTATTATTTGTGCAGAAAATTTAGTCTTGTGCTAATACGGGGCATGACAATTAATTAGACATAATTTGAGATTTTCTTGATTAGATTCAACTTTCTATTTTTATGTAATATCATGTGTTTATAAAAAACTTACGTATATTTAAAGATGAACAACAAACTCTATTATTGGGCTGAAAATTTAGAAGACTATAGTGCTTACAATGAAGAAGACTATGATCAGGTGATAGAAATAAAACGATTGAACTTTTTTATTGGTAAAAATAATGCTGGTAAGAGTCGGTTTTTAAGAAAATTATTTCAAGCAAAGAAAACTTTTAAAGAATTTCAAAAATATGATCTTCAAATTGAAATAGATAATCTAATTTATTTTTTAGAAAAAAATAAGTTTCATAGACCTACGCAACATGGCACAGATAACTCGTGGAGGTCAGATGGGTTTTCACCTCTACCTCACACAGAAAAAGTAAAAATAATAGAAGATTTAAGATATTTAGACTCTTTGAAATTTAAGTTTGAAGTATTGAAAAACTGGTTTTCACAAATTTTAACTACACTTAATCGTTATCAATTAGATTCTCATACATCTAATTCGGATTTTAGAAATCTTTTAACAAAGATCGAAAATAACATACTTCAAATTGAATCACGGAACTGTTTCTCAGATGACAAGCTATATTTACCAATACTACGTGGAATGCGTCCCGTTACAGAAATAGAAAATAAGCTACCCTACATCGAACGTGCACAGAAAGACTATTTTCAGGATCGAGAAAAATACAATTCATCAAATATTATTACAGGTGAATGCCTTTATCATGAGCTAAAAATCCATCTACTTGGTGAGCCTGAACAACGTGACTTGATTAAAAGTTATGAAGAAAAGCTCAGTCAGTATTTTTTTGATAATGACCCTGTTTCACTCATTCCTAAACATGACCAAGATGTAGTCAATATTAAAATTGGTAAAGACAAACAATTCCCAATTTCACAACTTGGGGATGGATTACAACAAGCAATTATCTTGACCTATGAGACTTTTATAAAAAGACAAGATTTAGAAGGCAATGAACAAGTTCACGCATTTTTTATTGAAGAGCCTGAATTACACATGCATGCAGGCATGGTTCGTCAATTGATGAATTTCTACCTAAACGAAACCAAACACTATTATTTCTTTACGACTCATTCCAATCATCTATTAGATATGGCTGATGAATCCGATCAAGTGATCATCCAAAAGTTTGTCAAAGAGCTAAATCAATCTGATTCATCTAAGTTTGATTTTAAAATTTATCGCTGTGACCGTGATCGAGACTTACTTGCTTCTTTAGGGGTTAAACCCTCTTCTGTGTACTTAGCCAATTGCACAATTTGGGTCGAGGGCATTACAGATCGTCTCTATATTACTAAGTATATGGAGAAGTATCTAAGTGAACTAAAAAAATCCAACGAAGTGTTATATAAGAAATATCTCCGCTTTATGCCAAATTATCACTATACCTTTGTGGAGTATGCAGGTAGTAACTTAGTGCATTGGGACTTTAGTGATGAATTTACAGAACATCTTAATAATCAAGGTATGAATGCCCTACTTACCACAAGTAGTGTTCTTTTGATTGCAGATGGTGATATTCAATCTAAAGGCAACCGTGTAGAACAACTGAATCAAACACTAGGTAAACGATTTGTATTATTACAATGTAAAGAAACTGAAAATACACTACCAACAAATTTAATTAATATGGCTTGTCATATTAAATTCTCTGGTTTGAATAAAGCTCTAGAGAGTGATGAAAATCTAAAAACAAGACTAAATAATTTCCTTTCAATAGAAGGAATGCAGACTGTCACTAAAGATGGATTTAATATTAATTTATTACTAGAGGACACAAATTATTTTCATAAATCAAATGGTATTGGAAAAACCATTGATACAAAAATTAAGGTTGGAGACCCCAGAACTGCTGATGATAAACCCAAAAAATGCTTTTCTGATGCATCTGGAACAATTAAAGAGAAACTAAAATTTTGCCGTTTAGTCTTAACCTTAATGGATCATGTTGAATGGGAATTAACTGACTCTGCAAGAGATCTTTGCGAACGAATCTTTACTCATATTGAATCTAGCAACCAATAGAACCAAATAGAAAACCACTTCTAAAATAAAATTATTTCTATTCTAGAAGTGGAACAAAAACAATCTAAGCCACCGGCGCCAATGTAAACAACACTTGCCCTGTTTTCACAGTTTGCCCTTTTTCAATGGTAATGGCTTCAACTTTCATACGTTCAGGTGCCAAAATTGGAATCTCAATTTTCATGGCTTCTATCACTGCCAAAGTTGCACCTTCTTCCACCACATCCCCCGCCTGACATTCAATTTTCCAAATTGAACCTGGCATATGCGACTCTACCGCACAGCCACCGTCTGGAATCAGTACTGCTTCGCCATCATCCACCGCATCTAGACTTTCCGAGACATATTCTGACAAACCAGCTTCATGCCAGCGACGGCGTTCGGCTTCAAAGTTACTTTGTTGCGTGTGCTTAAAAGCTTGAATGGTATCAGCATTTTCCTGCAAGAACTGATTGTATTCTTTCAGGTTCAACACGCCTTCTTCAACGCGAAGGTTTAAACGTCCTGCTTTAAAATCTTCACGCATCTGCATCAATTCAACTTCAGACACTTCATAGAATTTAATCTGGTCAAAGAAGCGCAGTAACCACGGTTTACCATCCTCAAAATTGGCATTTTTACGGTAGCGACTCCACATTTGCGTGGTACGACCTACAAACTGATAACCGCCCGGACCTTCCATGCCGTACACGCACATATAAGCACCGCCAATGCCGACGGCATTTTCAGGTGTCCAAGTTCGTGCAGGGTTATATTTGGTGGTCACTAATCGTTGACGCGGGTCTAAAGGCGTTGCCACAGGCGCGCCCAAATACACATCGCCCAGTCCCATCACCAAATAACTGGCGTTATAGACCACATCTTTCACCGCCTGTTTGGAGTCCAAACCATTAATACGGCGAATAAACTCGATGTTATCAGGACACCACGGTGCATCGGCACGCACAATTTGGCTATAGCGTTCAGTTGCCAATTGAGTTTGCGAATCTTCCCACGCCAAAGGCAAATACACGGTCCGCGATGGCACCTGCATTTCAGCAATATCTGGGAGTTGTTCTTCCGCGACTTCCAGCAATCGCAGTAAATCGGTTTGATCCAGCACCAAACAGTCATAATGAATTTGCAGTGAACGAATACCCGGAGTCAAATCAATAATGCCCTTGATATTTTGCGCTTTCATCCACTGCATTAATGCATGAATACGGAAGCGCAGATTCAAATCCAGCACTAGCTCACCATATTCCACCAACAGGTAATGGTTCCCCGCAGGACGATAAACCACGTCTGGGCGTACTCCATTCCCCTTACAAGTATCCAGAATTACATGATTTAAAGTGATCGGTTCGGCTTGCACCGCTTGCGCATAGTGAATGTTTTCAGGTGATGCAGCATCCAGCATGGCTTGATAGTCTTGATTGAGCTGCTTGGCTTGGTGATAACTGACAGGTACAAATTTGACTTTGTCTCCCGCTTTTAATTGTCCTAATTTCCATAATTCAGAATGAATCACCACCGCAGGACAGACGAAACCACCCAAACTCGGACCATCAGGACCCAAGATAATCGGCATATCACCAGTAAAGTCGATTGCGCCAATGGCATAAGCATTATCGTGAATATTGGATGGGTGTAAGCCCGCCTCGCCACCATCTTCACGCGCCCATTCAGGTTTTGGTCCAATCAGACGAATACCTGTACGGCTTGAGTTGAAGTGAATTTCAAATTCATGTTCAAAAAAGGTTTCAATATCTTGCTTGGTGAAAAAGTCAGGTGCACCATGCGGACCAT
Source organism: Acinetobacter zhairuonensis (assembly GCF_022601715.1). Lineage (GTDB taxonomy): Bacteria > Pseudomonadota > Gammaproteobacteria > Pseudomonadales > Moraxellaceae > Acinetobacter. The sequence continues at coordinate 15,266 of NZ_JAKVIM010000002.1, forward strand.
ACATCACCGCAATTTCCCAATGCGAATTGAATATAGGGATTTGCTCCTGATTTAAAGCATGTATAGGCTGATCGCTAAAAGATCTGATCGGCAACATATCCCCGACTAGCAAATTACGACCTGCGTGACCACCAAACTGACCTAAGGTAAATGTCGCTTGCGAGCCTAAATACTCAGGAACTTTAAAGCCACCTTTGATCCCGATATAACTGCGACAACCTGAGCTAATTTTGCCACATTTCAGGATTTGCCCTTTCTTCACATTGATGGTTTGCCACATTGGAATGCTGACACCATCCAGTGTGCTTGGCATCTCGCCACCCGTGAGGACAATTTGACTATCGCAATGAAATTTCAGGCTTGGACCTTGCAGAGTACATTCCAAACCCGCAGTATTTTTCTCATTTCCCAACAGTTGATTGGCAACATTCAAAGAAAAGGGATCAATCGCACCTGATGGTGGTACACCTACATCCCAATATCCTAAGCGCCCTGTAACATCCTGAATCGAAGTTTGAATACCCGCCTGTAACACCTCAATCTTTTGAGTTTTCCAAGTAAAGCTATTTAAGAAACGTGTAGTCTGCGTGCCTGCTTGAAACACCTCACCGGCAACAATATTTTGTAAATACTCTAGATTGGTTTCAATTCCTGCTACTTGCGTATTTGCCAACCCCGCGCTCATGGCTTGAATCGCGGTATTACGATCTGCTGCTGTCACAATAATTTTGGCAATCATTGGGTCATAATAGGAAGAGACATTCGAGCCTGTTTCCACCCAAGTTTCAACGCGACAATCTGGATCAAATTCTACTTCAGTGAGTACTCCTGCACTCGGTTGGAAGTTTTTAATCGGGTCTTCCGCATATAAGCGCACTTGAATGGAATGCCCTTGAGACTGTAATGCTGCCGTTGGAGCAATCCAATCACCACTGGCTAAAGTCACCATCCATTCCACCAAGTCCACGGCATAAACCTGCTCGGTCACACCATGTTCGACTTGTAAGCGGGTATTCACTTCCAAGAAGTAGAACTCTTGGGTATCGGTATCCATCACAAATTCAACCGTACCCGCAGAACGGTAGTGCACCGATTGCATCAGTTGAATTGCCACCTGTTGCAGATAATCACGCTGTTCGTCTGACAAATGTGGTGCAGGCGTTTCTTCAATCACTTTCTGGTTACGGCGTTGTACCGAACAATCACGCTCACCTAGTGCCAAGACCTGACCTTGACCATCCCCAAAGATTTGCACTTCAATGTGACGGGCGTTTTGCACAAATTTTTCTAAATACAAGCCCGCATCTTTAAAGTTGGCTTGTGCCAAATAGGAAACAGTTTGATAGGCATCTTTCAGTTCTTCTGCATTCCAGACCAAACGCATGCCAATTCCGCCACCACCCGCGGTACTTTTTAGCATCACGGGGTAGCCAATCAGTTCAGCTTGTGCCAAAGCCTCAGCTTCATCAGCCAACAAGCCACTCCCCGGTAAAAGCGGGACTCGGTTCTGAATCGCCAATTCACGTGCGGTATGTTTTAACCCAAAATCTCGCATTTGTGCAGAAGTTGGACCAATAAAGGCAATTCCTACGGCTTCACATAAATCAGAAAACTCGGCATTTTCCGATAAAAAACCATAACCAGGATGAATCGCTTCTGCGCCTGTTTGCTTGGCTACTTCGAGGATTTTTTCAATATTTAAATAACTTTGGCTGGCGGGTGCAGCACCAATACAGATGGCTTCATCTGCCATGGTTACATGCAAAGAATCTTGATCCGCTTCTGAATAAACCGCTACAGATTGAATCCCCAATTTTTGGAGGGTTCTGATAATACGGCAGGCAATTGCACCACGGTTCGCAATGAGGACTTTATTAAACATAGGTCTTACTCCGCAGCTTCACGCACAATCAGTTGGATGGGCGTTGGGTTATAGGCATTACACGGATTATTCAGTTGTGGGCAATTTGAAATCAGCACAATCAAATCCATCTGTGCTTGAATTTCCACATATTTCCCTGCGGCTGAAATGCCATCATCAAATTTCAAATGACCATCTGCGGTAACAGGTACATTCATAAAGAAATTAATGTTCGGACCAATATGGCGCACATTTAAACCATGCTTTAATGCAACAGGATGCTTGGCTAAGGCATACATAAAATTATTGCGGCAGCTATGCATTGGGTAGGTGTCATGCGCATAACGAACCGTATTGCTTTCACATGAACATGCACCACCGAGTGTGTCATGCCGACCACAGTTGTCATCGTGAATCACGGCCATTGGACGTGCCAAATTACTGTATAACGTGGTGCCTTTTTCTAAATAAATCTGACGGTTCATCGCCAAGGTATCGGTTGCGCTATAGCGCTCTTCTGGGTTTTCAGCACTGATAAACAATGTATCGACGGCCTGATTTCCTTCTAAATCGATAATGCGGAAATATTGCCCTTGTTTAACCTCGCACATCCATGCTTCGCCCGCAGAACACACTTCACTTAATACTGTTTTTTCAAAATTTTGTAATACTGTCATGACTGTTCTCCCGTGTGATTAGCAAGCATCAGATAATGCGAAATAACGTGCATTGTTTTGAAATGCGCGCTGGTTTTGGGCACATGAATCACGACAAATATCATGCTCACTCAAAGGATTGGCTTTAAACAGAGACAGCTGAATGTCCGCAGGTTGATAGCGAGGATTTTGATCTAACGCATGCGGTGCAGCAGACAAGAACAGCAAACAGTCCATTTCAAAGCGCAGCTCAATCACCTGATCGGTATTGTCAGCAGTCACATAAGAGAGTTCGCCTGCATCGTTCGGCGCAACTTTGGAAAATAAATTCAAGGTGGCACTTAAGTCAGTTTGTCCTAAAGAACTCTTCACCATTTCCACCAATAAGCCATCCACCCCACTTTGATACATGGCATTGCGTGCAGATTGAAAGTTTTGCTGACCATATTGTGCTGCAATCTGTTCAGCACGGCTTGCACCACATAGCACGTCATTCCAGCCATGCTCATCCGTGACGATAGAAGCCATGACACGTCCAAGGTCTGAATACAGTACATGACCAACAGTTAAATACGCGGTATGTTGTCCCTTCAAACTGTCTGGCATGTTAAAGCGCTCCAGTTTATCGGCAGCATTAACACAGAACAGCGAAACATTGGCATGTTTCGAGCGTGCTTTAAAACGAAGAACCGCACCTTTTTGAATACGTCCCGACCAGTGATGCCCGCCCGGCAAAACCTCAGTCCAGAGAGTTTGATTATTATGATATTGCTGTAAGCCCATTGCTGTTACCTCTTCGGTGGATTCGCATGACCTCCCGGGCTTTTATCCCGCCGTGTAGTTCTCTCGAACCGTGAACTCTCGGTCTCGGACATACGCGCACGTATCGGAACCCTAGATCACTTTTTTTCATAGTCATGATTAAGCAAAGGCTGTGCCAATTTAGTATTACGATTTTTATCATCCGTAATACTGTTTTGAACAAAGATGAGGCAAAAGAAAGAAATTGGTACTTTTATGCACCACAAAAACAGCAATTTTAAAATTAATGATGAAAGGAAAGGATGATCTCTATTAACTCATTTCACAAATGTATTGCACACCATCACGTCCTTGGCGTTTTACTTCATATAAAGCCTGATCTGCCATCTTGAGCCAGTCGGTCGTCGAACCCGCTGCTGCCGCAGAAGAAATTCCAATACTGATACTCATGCGAAAATCTGGATTACTGGGTAATCGAAAATGGCGTACTTTGTCCAAAATGGTTTGAGACAATTGCATAATTTCCTGCGAGCTACTATCCAGTACAATTACCGCCAATTCATCGCCTCCAAATCGGGCTGGAATATCCTTAGTTTGAATCGATTCTCTTAGAATATTAGACAGCTCAATCAGTACATAATCCCCCATTTCATGACCATAGGTATCATTAATGTCCTTAAAATGATCCACATCTATCAACATTAAAAATGCCGTATGATTGCCGCGTTGAGTTTGTACAAAGGTACTGGCTAGACGCTGCTCGAACAAGCGGCGGTTGGGAATATGTAAGCGCGGATCCATCAAGGCAATCCGTTCAAATTGACGATTTTTCTGGCTTAAATTGGTTGATAATTTTCGAGACAAAATACTCAGTGCAATTAAATATAAAGTGGCTAATGGAATGGTCAGCCAAACGGTATGTGGACTAAAGGTGAGCGTCAAAGGCATGCCAACCAATAACCAAATGCCAAACAATGAAATAGTAAAGCCTAGAATTGAAGGCGCTAACAGTTTCCATCCGCCTGCGGCATAACGGTCTGCAATAAACACCGCCAGAATGATAAAAGATGGCATAGGACTTAAACCCATCACGCCAATCCATGCTCCACCAAACATGGTGTCTAAAATCAAACTGGTTTGTTCTGTTTTAACAGGATCACTTGAATTTTTACTAATTAGATAAGCCAAACTCGGCCAGATAAATGCATTCACCGCCAACAAAGTTAAATAGGTATTGCCATAATGCATGTCATGCAATACAGACAGAATAGGAAAAAAACACAAAATCGTTCCAAGCTGACGCATAACAAAAATTCGCTTGAGGAATTTTTTCGTTCGCGTTTGTAATAATTCTTCATCTGGAACGATGTAAGACATATTTAACCTAATGCTAAATGAGAATAATTTTCTATAATGTAGCAAATTTTACTCACTAATCTATCCCTCTAATTTAAAAAAAGTTGATATTTATCACTTTTTGAGAGTGCAACTCATTCTTATAATTTTATAAATACAATACCTTAAGTTTTAAGTTACAGTCTTATGAGCAAAGTCAATAAAAAAAGCACAAGTGCAAATCATCACACCTGTGCTTTTATTTTTTTCACAGTTAACGTTTTATCACACGCTTTCATTCTGCTCTTGTTTGGCTTTAAAGCGTGATAACGAAGTGACGGCAATGGCTGAAAGCACAATCCCCGGTGCACTTGCCATCAAGATACCTGTGGTTCCTAATCCTAATGCCAGAATCTTACCTGTCAGCAATGGTCCTGTCATTGCCCCTAACCGACCTAAAGAAATGGCGCTACCCACCCCAGTCACTTTGCCTGAGCCTGAGTAAAAGATTGGAGAAATACCGTAAAGGATCGATTGACCGCCCGTAGAGAAAATGCCGCCCAATACCCCTGCTATAACTAATACCGTAACCACTTTACTGGTAAACAGTAAACACAGTGCAATGAATAACCCTAAGTAAATAATCATAGCCATTTGCCATAATTTTAGACGGTCTAGCAAATAACCAAAACCCAAAGTCCCAATGACTGCACCAACTTGAAACACCAGCATGACTAAAAATGCTTGTTGCTTTTCTAAGCCTTGTTCCATCAGTAAGTTCGGTAACCAGCTAATTAAAATATAGTTCACCATTAAGGTAAAAAAGAAGCTGACCCAGAGCGGTAAAGTCTGTTTAAATTTTTGCTGTTGAAATAACACTTCTGTCATTGCAGGCACAGATGCTGTGTCTGTTTGCTCTGAAAGTACTGCTGGCTTCGGTTTATCTTTTAAAATAAATGCCATGAAGGGAATCAGGACCAATGGCGTTATTCCACCAATCAGGAACAGGGTTTGCCATGGAATATCTTTAAAATAAATCGCTAATCCTGCTACAAAGATTGCCCCAACAGGCAAACCACAATACATCAAACTGTTTAATTTTCCTCGGTTGGCTTCAGTCGCTTCATCACCCACCACTGAAATCATAGTCGGCATAGCGGCACCTAAACCCAGCCCCGTGAAAAAGCGCGCAAGATATAAAATTTCAATATTGGGTGCAACCGCACTAATGCTAAAAAATACCCCAAAAATCGCAATCGAGAGCATGAGTACTTTCTTTTGCCCTAAATAATCTGCAGCGCGTCCACCAAAGAATGCGCCAAACAGCATGCCAAATACACCAAGGCTAAACACATACCCCATTTGTACTTGGTCTAATCCAAAGGTTGCTGCGATTCCTTTTGCTACAATACCAGGTGCTTGTAGGTCAAAGCCTTCAAAAAATGCCACCCAGAAACACAAAAATACGGTTAGAAATTTCTGCATTTTTCCCGTGTTTGTTTGAGCCATAATTGATCTCCATTCAATAGTTTGCAAGTTGGCTAAAACTTGTGGGGCTATTTTGAAAGGTATCACTGGCGAGAAATAGCACGACAATGGTCGGGATTGCTTCAAGGTATACAACATCAAACCTATTAAATAAGAGTCTAACTCTATAATTAAATGGAAAAAGTAGACTTCACTAAATTTTATTATTATAAATTTCAATAATTTAAAATTAAGCTAGTTTTAGGCTATTGAACCATTAGAACTGACTATACTTATCAATTTTTATCTAAAATCATTAATACATTGCATCTCTTTATTTGCACTCTACTTTTATTATTCAAATTCATCGTATAATCGAATAAGTCATCAATTTTAATAACTTAAAGATAATGAGTTTTAACGTACAAGAAGTCGCACAGCTTTTAAAACAAGCAAAAGAAAATGAAAAACCTTATGTATTCTTTACTGGTGCTGGTTGCTCCGTGAAAGCAGATGTTCCAACTGCAACTGCACTCATTCAAGAGATTTGCAAAAAATTCCCAATCCAAGTCAAAAATATTGACCCTGAAAAAGACAAATATAATTACGGCAAGTATATGTCTGCTCTAGATAAAGACGAGCGAAGAAGACTACTTAAACCACATATCATCGACAATAAGAAAATTAATTGGTCGCATATTGCCCTCGCGTGTCTTATGCAAGGCGGATATATTCAACGTGTTCTCACCTTTAATTTTGACAGCATACTGTCACGTGCTTGTAATCTTCTTGGCTTACATCCTTCTATTTATGATTTTGCAACTGCTAACCCACATCTTTATCATTTGATTAACGATCCCTCTATTGTTCACCTACATGGACAAGGAACTGGTTTCGTCCAACTAAACACAGGCGAAGAAACAGAAAAACATACTGCCAAATTAGGAGAATTTATTGCAGCAACTTTAAACTCAAATCCGAGTTTATTTATTGGTTACAGTGGAAATGCAGATGCATTTTTTCCATTACTAGAAGAAAAATATTCAGAACAGCATCGCCTTATTTGGACAGGCACTAGGGAAACTTGTGATGATCTCGAAGCTGAAAGTGTTAAAACCTTTTTGAAGAAAAATAAAAATATTACGCATTATATTGGAAAAGTTTTTGCAGATGATTTTTTAATTCAGTTAGCAAAAGAACTTGAATGTTTTCCTCCAGAACTTTTTTCAAATCCGTATAGGTTCCTAGACCAACAACTTGAAAATATTCAATCCTACCCATTAGGGGATGGATTAGATATCCTTGCCAATCTAACTGGTTATCTTAAAGAACAAGCTGAAAAACCCGTAAATAAAAGCTTATATACCGCAGTCATCCATAAATATCCAAACAAAGAATCTACTGAAGGACTTGCTGAAAAAGCCATTGATGACATTATGTGGGCATATAATCAACAGGCTCAGTTATTAAATAATAACCATGAATATGAAAAAAGCTCTGACCTCTATATACAAGCTTTAAATATTAAATATGATCATCTTGGTTGTAATGCCAATTATAGCAATACTCTATTAGCCTTTGCTAAACAAGAAAAAAATGAACTTATCTTTCAAAGAGCTAATCAGCAATATGAGAATACATTAAAAATCCAATCAAATAACATCGATATTCTTGGTAATTATGGTATTTCACTGCAAGAGCTAGGAATATTAAAGCAAGATGAAATTTCACTCAAAAATAGTTGCAAACAATTTGAAAAAATTTTAGATATAGAGCCGAATCATGTATTGACTCTTAGATACTATGCAATTTCTTTATCACAACTTGCTCAATTAAAACAAGACGTAAGTTTTTTTGAAGCTGCTTGTATACAATATGAGAAATTACTAATAATTCAACCTGATCATGTTAATATTCTTAGTAACTATGCGATAACACTGTTGAAATATTCAATATTAAATTCAGATACTAGCTTAAATTCCCAAGCGAGTTCTTTTCTAGAAAAATCTTTATTATTAAATCCAAATGAAACTTATTATAATGCATCTTGTTATTATGCCCTATCCAATAATACTGAATCAGCTAAAAAATACTTACTTGAAGCTGAAAAAAATTCCACACTCCCTAGAAGTTCATTTAAACATTTATCAGATGATAAAGATCTAAATAATGTTCGATATGAACAATGGTTTATAGACCTTCTCAAGCGCCTAAAAGAAGAAGAAATAGCTGAAACTGCCTAAATAAAAAACCCGCTCTAAAGCGGGTTTTTTTCAAATCAAATTAGCTTAAGCCGATTTCTTGGTTTGTGCATTCTTACGAATCGTGATCATCACCAACTGTACTGCTGCTGGTGTCACACCAGGAATACGGCTAGCTTGTGCCAACGTATCTGGACGTACATCTTTCAGCTTTAAAGTAATTTCACGTGAAAGACCTGAAACCACATCATAGTTAAAGTCTGCTGGAATTTTGGTTTCTTCCAGACGCTTCATTTGTGCCACATCTTCATGCTGACGGTTAATATAACCTTCGTACTTCACCGCAATTTCAATTTGGTCACCTACTTGTGGTGACACTTCGGAACCAGTCAATTCTGCAATTTGAGCAAATGAAATATTTGGACGTTTTAACAGGTCAATCGCGCTACATTCTTTAGACAAGTCAGCACCTGTCATTTCAACAAACTTTTTACCCATTGGGTTGTTTGGTGCCGCCCAAAGATGCTGTAAACGACCTGTTTCTTTTTCAACAGCTTCCATTTTTTCACAGTAAGCCGCCCAACGAACATCATCCACCAAGCCCATTTCACGACCTACTGGCGTTAAACGTTGATCCGCATTGTCTTCACGCAACATCAAACGGTATTCCGCACGTGAAGTAAACATACGGTACGGTTCTTTTGTGCCCAATGTAATCAAGTCGTCAACCAAGACGCCCATGTACGCTTCATCACGTTTCGGCGTCCATTGTTCTTGATCCCACGCACGACGTGCAGCGTTTAGACCAGCCAATAGACCCTGTGCACCCGCTTCTTCATAACCTGTCGTACCATTAATCTGACCTGCGAAATACAGGTTGTTAATTGCCTTGGTTTCTAAAGTAAATTTAAGTGCTTGCGGGTTGAAATAGTCATATTCAATCGCATAACCAGGACGCAAAATATGCGCATTCTCCATACCACGAATTGAACGTACCAATTCAAATTGCACATCAAATGGTAAAGAGGTCGAAATACCATTTGGATAAAGCTCGTGTGTATCTAAACCTTCTGGCTCTAAGAATACTTGGTGCGAATCTTTATCTGAGAAACGGTGAATTTTATCTTCAATCGATGGACAGTAACGCGGACCAACACCTTCAATCACACCAGTGTACATTGGTGAACGGTCTAAACCGCCACGAATAATGTCATGAGTTTTTTCATTGGTATGAGTGATATAACAGTTCACTTGTTCAGGGTGCATAGAGGCGTCACCCATAAACGACATCACTGGAGATGGAAAATCACCTGGTTGTGGCGTCATCACAGAGAAGTCTACTGAACGTGCATCAATACGTGGTGGTGTACCTGTTTTTAAACGACCTACAGGAAGATTTAATTCACGTAAACGTGCTGCAAGCGCAATAGAAGGAGGATCACCTGCACGACCACCGCTCGATTTTTCCAAACCAACGTGAATCACGCCACCCAAGAATGTACCTGTAGTCAGTACAACCGTTTTCGCATCAAAGCGAATACCCATTTGCGTTACCACACCTTTAACGGTATCGCCTTCTACAATCAGGTCATCAGCCGCTTGCTGGAAAATATCCAAATTGGCTTGGTTTTCTAAAGTCTCGCGAATTGCAGCTTTATAACGCACACGGTCAGCCTGCGCACGTGTTGCACGTACTGCTGCACCTTTACGCGAGTTCAGAATACGGAACTGAATACCACCTTTATCGGCAGCCAATGCCATTGCACCGCCTAAGGCATCAATTTCACGAACGAGATGTGATTTACCAATACCACCAATGGCTGGGTTACAGCTCATCTGCCCTAAAGTCTCAATGTTATGAGTCAAGAGTAAAGTCTGTCGACCCATACGCGCTGCAGCAAGCGCTGCTTCCGTACCTGCGTGACCGCCACCGATAACAATGACATCGTAAACTTTAGGATAATGCATAGTGGTATAGAGAGAAGTAAAAAGAATGACAGAACATTATATCAAATTTTGCTGGATAAGTTGACTAAGCGAGTCAATTTTATTTTTAAACCTTCCAACTTCTATGTTGCATATCACTACATAAACACTATTGATTCGTCTAACAATTAAGCAATTAAACACAAATTCTCAGCACTTTTTACCTGATTTACACTGTTTTATTTTGGTTATTTTTTATGCTATTAACTAGTAGCATTCAAATAAAGGAACAAGGTATACATCATGAATAAGAATATTCTACTCTCTGCTGTTCTCTGCGGCTTATGTCTCGCGCCATTTGCAACCCAAGCAAATGATAAAGTTGAAACCACCTACAACGCACAAAAATACATGCAACTTTGTAAAGGTAAGTCTCAAGGCACTTGGGTGAGTTTTGCCTACCGCGGAATTATTTGGAATGGTACCTGCGAACCACAGTTTTTTAGCATGAATAAAGCCGTCAAAGGCAATGAAACCGAATTAATGACTGCATGTCAAATGGATATGGCAACCAAATCTGTCATGATCAATGGTATGGAAGTCAAAGGTAAATGCGCACTTGGCTTTACCGCACCATATCCTAAATAAATACTGCTCTCTCCAGAGTTACTCTCCACAAAGTGGTCATCGGTTTTTCACCTATGACCGCTTAATTTTATATTCATTGTACTATTTAAAATTAAATCACTTTAAAGATGATTAGTATGCAGGGACAGTGAGATGAGATTTCTCTCATCTCCCCAAAATCTTCATATATAGTTAATAAAATTGATATAGTTAGCAGCTCATACCTCTTTGAAATGATGCTGGGCTGAGTGACAGTGATATGAAGAATTCTAGTTTTTTTAAAAGGATTTTGTAGCGTAGTCTATGGATGTACAACAGCATCATGGAATATTCATTATTTTTCGATAAAATTCTCAATCTTTTCCCTTTACCCCTATTTGTAGTTAGCTATTTTAAATGTCCGGCTTCCTCCCTAACTCACTATCCTCCTCAATAAAGATAATGATCAAATCAATTCAAGAACCATACAGTCACGATTTACCGTCATTTTGAGCACAATTTGCACTTGCTAAATCTATAAATATCTAATTTTGAAGATAATATGCATTACTAAGCGACCACTCTTAAAATCTGTATAAATTTAAATACTGTCCATTAATCATTTAAAAATAATTACTTATAGAAATGACATAAGTCTCAATAAAAATGAGTATTGAATAAAGCGTGTCTTTCATCACATTAACCAGCAAAAATCGCAAAATGGATATCCACTCTCTATCCAGCATAGCACTGCGCATAAATGTCATTTGCAATTGATTTGAATTGATTATGATCAAAGGAATTGTGTATCGCTGAGAGCGAAAGACTCTCACAACAACACCTCACACAATCTCAATCATAAAAACTCAGGATCGGGTTTGACTGATTTTAAAAATTATATTGATTTAACAATAGGAATAAAGAATGGATGCTGGATTGATTACCGTTGTTTTACCATTGGCACTAGGAATAGTCATGATGGGTTTAGGGTTAGAACTCACTCCCAAAGATTTCGCACGTGTCACACAACAACCTAAAGCTGTACTAATTTCACTGTTTAGCCAACTTTTCTTGCTGGTCGGTGTTGCCTTCCTGCTCTGTAAACTCTTTGCTCTACCACCACTTCTTGCAGTAGGCTTAATGTTACTCGCTGCATCACCTGGTGGTAGTACGGCTAACTTATTCAGCTATTTATTCAAAGGCGATGTCGCCTTAAATATTACCCTCACCGCTATTAACTCTGTTTTGGCCGCAGTAACCTTGCCATTAATAGTCAATTTCTCGATCAATCATTTTATGAGTGACGGGCAACAAGTAAGCTTACAGTTTAGTAAAATTATTCAGGTTTTTAGCATTATTATCGTGCCTGTTTGCATCGGCATGCTCATTCGTCATTTTGCGCCGAATTTCACCCATAAAATGAACAAGCCTGTTCGTATCTTTGCTGTCGTATTCTTGATTCTGATTATTATCGCTGCCTTTATTAAAGAACGCTCAAACATCATGGAATACTTTACCCAAATTGGTGCAGTAACCATTCTTTTCTGTATCATCAGTTTATCTATCGGCTACTTTGTACCACGTTTGATGGGCGTGCATACCACTCAGGCGCGTGCCTGTGCCTTTGAAATTGGCATCCATAACGGCACCTTAGCCATAACCATTGCACTAACAGTTTTAGACAATACCACTATATCTATTCCAGCAGCCGTATATTCATTATTTATGTATTTCATCGCCGCTGGTTTTGGCATGTTATTGAATAAATTTGATCGTACCGCAGCACCTGTCAGTAACTCACTCAAACTTGAATCTTAATTGCAAATGAGAGGATGCTTCGGCATCCTTTTTTACAGTTGCATGAAAGTGTAGCTGTCTGGACTGCACTCCGCTACAATGGGCGTTTTAGAAAAGCAAAGTTTGGGTTCTCTCCGTGAAGTGGTTACAAATTCATATTACTGTTGATCAAGCACAAGTCGATTTTACAGAAACATTATTAAGTTCTTTGGGCGCAGTAAGCGTGACTTTGGACGATGCTGAAAATCAAGACTTACTTGAGCCACTTCCAGGCGAAACACCGCTTTGGAATAAAGTCATTGTGACAGGCATCTATGCCCAAGAAGAAAACGAAGAAATTGATGTCGCGGCATTAGAAACCTTCATTCGCACCCAAATGCCCGATGCACCGATGCGTAGCGAATTCTTGGAAGATCAAGTTTGGGAAAGATCTTGGATGGACTACTACGAGCCAATTCAAATTGGTGAAAAATTCTGGATCGTGCCTGAATGGTTAGAACCACCTGAAGCGGATGCAGTCAACATTAAACTCGACCCAGGTTTGGCTTTTGGTACAGGTAATCACGCAAGTACTTTCTTATGCTTACAATGGCTTGGCAAAACTGACCTGAAAGATAAAATCGTCATCGACTACGGTTGTGGTTCAGGCATCCTTGGGGTTGCAGCCTTACTTTTAGGCGCGAAAAAAGTTTATGCAACAGATATTGATCCACAAGCTATTTTGGCAACCCAACAAAATGCTGATTTAAATGGTGTACTCGACAAGATTTTTGTGGGCTTACCAGATGAATTCAATGAAACTTTCGGCAGCCAAAAAGCAGATGTTTTGGTTGCAAATATTTTAGCAGGTCCACTGATGGCACTTGCACCAGAGTTTGCAACTTTAACCAAATTTGATGCGGAGTTTGCACTTGCAGGCGTAATCGAAGAGCAAGTTTCTGATGTTTCTAGTATTTACTCAGAATTTTTTGATATATTAGACGTCGAGAAACGTGAAGAAAACTGGTGCCGTATTTCAGGCAAACGCCATAAAGTCTAACTATCTAAATTAAAAAACTATGAGTGAAAAGCAAACCAGCTGTCCTGAGTGCCTAACAATATATCGAGTCTCTGTGGCTCAACTCACTGTTGCTCAGGGCATGGTTTGTTGCCCAAAGTGTTCCACGACCTTTAATGCTTTAACGTATTTGGTCAATCAGCCCTTCGGTCAGCTCGCAACTTCCCCTTCTTCAGACGATCATTTCGATACACATTCTCAGAACGAAGATTATCGTCCGCAAATGACCAGTATTGCTTTTGATCACTCTTTATCAAATCGTCAGCAGCTCCTCGAAATTTTTGACCGGAAAATTGAACACTCCAACATTGATTTAAAGACCTACTTAAACAACCTTAATTATTTTAGTACCGACCCGATTGGTAACTTCCCTGCACTTAACTTGGCAGACAAAGATGTTGAGCGCAAACCACGTAGTCCTGCCTACTATGTAATGTGGGGTATGATTAATGTTGCTTTAATTCTTTTATTGTTATTCCAATTCTTTTGGTTTAATCCACATTACTTAAGAAGCAGTCCAGCTTTGGCAGCCAGTTTTAACCAAGTTTGTGCATTATTTAAATGCGAATTCTTGCAAGAAAACTATAGCCAGCTTGCCATCAACAAAGTTAAAGTCAAACGGATTGGTAAAAAAGAGACCCTATTTACAGGTGAATTGGTCAATTCACATGACAAAAGCCTACCTTTACCTATTATTAAAGTTATTTTAAAAGATCAAGGTGTAGAAACAGGCAGCTATAGCCTACATCCAAATGAATATTTGGCGGACAGCTTAGTCGGTATTCAACGTATTCCACAAAAAAGACCATTTAAAATCCATTTTGAGCTTCCTGTCGACCGAAAAAGCTTTGATGACTATCGTTTAGAAATCATTGGACCTTAAAAAAAGTAAAAACTACAAAAAAAGTAAAAAAAAAGTAAAAAAAAAGTAAAAAAAATGCAGTTTTCTTGCTCACTTTTTCTAAGACAATGGTATCATACGCGCCACGAAAGCTTTGTGCTGCAAACTCCTCGCTAAATTTCACAACAACTACTAGTTTTGCCAATGCGCTTTATTCCAGATAATGCGTAGGGTATCTATTTTTTGTTTTGATTTGATCTGTAACAAATATTAAATTATTGTTACGTATGTTTTTTGATCAATCTAGCTAAGTTGTGGCAAGCTAAATGTACGAGTTTTAGAACTCCTCGTTTTAGGATCTAAAACGGAGTTCATTTATTTTTATAGACAACATTAATATACCGCTTTACCCAAGTGGTATCTGATTTTTCGGATTAATTCGCATGAATAGCAAATCTCCTATTTTTACTGCACAATCTGATGTTGCTCTACGTATTCACGTAGATCGCGCAGTTCGCCATTACTTTGCTCAATTGCAAGGCGAGCAACCTTCTCAGGTATATGACATGGTGCTAGCAGAAATGGAGAAACCTCTTTTATCTGTAGTTCTTGAGTATACACGTGGTAACCAAACGCGTGCTGCTGAGATCCTAGGACTGAACCGTGGTACTTTACGTAAAAAGTTGAAAGCTCACGGTTTAATGAGTGAATAAATGATAAAATGCTTGCGGCTTCCGCGGGCATTTTTTTTACCTGCTATTTTAGCTTTTTTGTTTTAATTCTTGATAACTGTGACGAAGATCATGACCATTAAACGCGCGTTAATCTCTGTTTCCGATAAAACTGGCATTGTTGAGTTCGCTCAAAACCTTTCTGCTCTAGGGGTAGAAATTTTATCAACAGGCGGTACATATAAGTTGCTTAAAGACAACAATATCGCAGTTGTTGAAGTTTCAGAGCACACTGGTTTCCCAGAAATGATGGATGGTCGTGTAAAAACTTTACATCCGAAAATTCATGGCGGTATCTTGGCTCGTCGTGGTCTAGATGAAGCTGTAATGACTGAACACAACATCGACGCGATTGACTTGGTAGTTGTGAACCTTTATCCATTTGCTGCAACAGTAGCAAAACCAAACTGTTCACTTGCAGATGCAATTGAGAACATCGATATCGGTGGTCCAACGATGGTTCGCGCTGCTGCGAAAAACCATGCTTCTGTCGGTATTGTGGTAAATGCTTATGACTATGACACAGTTGTAGCCGAGCTTAAAGCAAATGGCGCGTTGTCTTATGAAACTCGTTTTGATTTAGCAGTAAAAGCTTTCGAACACACTGCTCAGTACGACGGTATGATCGCTTCTTACCTTGGTGCCCGCGTAGGTAAAGCTGAAGGTAAAGCGGATAAATTTGCTCGCACTTTCAATACACAATTGAATAAAGCACAAGATTTACGTTACGGTGAAAACCCACACCAAGCTGCAGCGTTCTATGTCGATCCTGCTGCAACTGAAGCCTCTGTTTCAACTGCAAAGCAGCTTCAAGGTAAAGAACTCTCTTATAACAACATCGCGGATACTGATGCTGCTCTAGAATGCGTAAAATCATTCGCCAAACCAGCCTGCGTCATTGTGAAACATGCCAACCCATGTGGCGTTGCAGTTTCATTAGATGGCATTCAAGCAGCTTATGATCTTGCGTATGCAACTGACCCTGAATCTGCTTTCGGTGGCATTATTGCATTCAACCGTGAACTTGATGTTGCAACTGCACAAGCAATTGTTGACCGTCAATTCGTTGAAGTGATCATTGCACCAAGTATTGCTGAAGGCGTACTTGAAGTGACTGGCGCGAAGAAAAATGTTCGTGTTCTAGTATGTGGTGAATTCCCTGCAATTGATGAACGTGCTGCACAACTCGACTACAAACGTGTAAACGGTGGTTTATTGGTTCAAGATCAAGACTTGGGCATGATCACGAAAGATGATCTAAAAGTTGTGACGAAGCGTGCACCGACTGAACAAGAAATTGACGACCTAATTTTTGCTTGGAAAGTTGCAAAATATGTGAAATCAAATGCGATTGTTTATGCGAAAAACCGTCAGACGATTGGTGTGGGCGCAGGTCAAATGAGCCGCGTAAACTCAGCTCGTATTGCAGCCATTAAAGCTGAACATGCTGGTTTAGTGGTTGAAGGTGCAGTAATGGCATCTGACGCATTCTTCCCATTCCGTGATGGTATTGATAATGCTGCGAAAGCGGGCATTAAATGCATTATCCAACCAGGTGGTTCAATGCGTGATGAAGAAACAATTGCTGCTGCTGATGAAGCAGGTATTGCAATGGTCTTCACTGGTATGCGTCATTTCCGTCATTAATTTCGGATTTTGACTGCAATGACTTTGTCATTCGTATCAATTCAAACAGATTTCTAAATCTTGCATAAAGTCTTCGGCATTTCAGCGGAAGACTTTATGTCATTTCGATTCATGGAGTATGAACCGATGAATATTTTAGTTTTGGGTAGCGGCGGTCGTGAACATGCATTGTCATGGAAAATCGCTCAAGATGAAAAAGTTGCCAAAGTATTCGTTGCCCCAGGTAACGCAGGTACAGCAACTGAAAATAAATGCGAAAACGTTGCTTTAGATATTCAAAACAATCCTGCAATTATTGAATTTGCTAAAAATAATGCGGTGGATTTAATTATTGTTGGCCCAGAAGCGCCATTAGTAAACGGTGTTGTTGATGCTTGCCGTGAAGCAGGATTAAAAATTTGGGGTCCAACTCAATTTGCTGCACAGTTAGAAGGCTCAAAGGCATTCGCTAAGCACTTCTTAAAGCGCCACAACATTCCAACTGCATTTTACGATGTATTCACTGAAGTTGATGCTGCAAAAGCTTATGTTGCAGAACATGGTGCACCAATTGTGATTAAGGCAGACGGTCTGGCCGCGGGCAAAGGTGTGATCGTTGCAATGAGCAATGAAGAAGCATTTGCTGCGATTGATGACATGCTGGCAGGTAACAAGTTTGGTGATGCTGGTTCACGTGTTGTAATCGAGCAATTCCTTGCAGGTGAAGAAGCTTCTTTCATTTGTATGATCGATGGCGACAACATCTTGCCAATGGCGACTTCACAAGATCACAAACGTATCTTTGAAGGTGACCAAGGTCCAAACACAGGTGGTATGGGTGCTTACTCTCCTGCTCCTGTTGTTACCAGCGAAGTATTTGAGCGCGTTATGACTGAAGTCATGCGCCCAACTGTTGAAGGCATGAAAAAAGATGGTCATGTCTACACAGGCTTCTTGTATGCTGGTTTAATGATTGATGAACAAGGTCAACCACGTGTGATCGAGTTCAACTGTCGTTTTGGTGATCCTGAAACTCAACCTATTATGATGCGTTTAAAATCTTCATTGGTTGATTTAGTTGAAGCTGGTATTGTGGGCAATCTTCCAGCAGAAGCCGAGTGGGATCAGCGTAAAACTGTAGGTATCGTACTTGCATCTAAAGGCTACCCTGAAACTTCAAGCAAAGATGATGTGATTTCTGGTTTAGATACTGAAATGACTGATGCAAAAGTATTCCACGCGGGTACAGCAACCAATGCCAATGGCGAAATTGTGACTGCGGGTGGTCGTGTACTTTGCGTAACTGCATTGGGTAACACCATTGGTGAAGCACAAGCCAAAGCCTTAGAACTTTGTGAAAAAGTGACGTTTGATGGTGTTCAATATCGTAAAGATATTGGTTACCGTGCCATTGCGCGTGAAAATGCATAATACGCATTAAAACGACCCAAAAAACCCGCAAAATCTTGCGGGTTTTTTTAATTTTATCATTCATTTAAAACTATGGAACTTGTAACAAAGCCATCATGATTCATTCGGAAAGCTAATCGCTTTTTCACTCACGAGTTTTATTGGCTGTGAACTTTCAACTTTAATTTTGAGCTCTCTTGGTGACATACCAAACCATTTTTTACACGCCCGACTTAAAGTAGATTGTTCAGAAAAACCGAGTGCTGAGGTAATTTGAGTCATTGTCGCCTTAGAATCGACCAAATACTGCAAAAAAAGCTGTTGTCTTAACTGATCTTTAATTTCATCAAAACTGGTTCCAGATTCACTTAACTTCCGCTGTAAACTTCTCGGATGCATTGCCAACAACTTTGCGACATCAATTTTATTGGCTTTAGGGCTAGATAAATTAATCCGAATGGCATGCTGTACACGCTCGACAATAGAACCTTGTTGACTGCGAAAACTCTGCTCCAGATAACTATCTACAATTTCACGTAACCCACGATCAGCACTATTAAATTGAATATTTAACATGCTTTTATGAAGATACAATGCAGCACGACTCTGCCCTACAACTACATCCGCATTAAAAAACCGCTTATAGGTATTTAGTGATGCAATTGGATGATGGGGTAAAGCCACCTTTAGTAATTGATACTGCTCACCACTTAAATATTTTAATACGCGATGACATACGGCCAATCCTAGATCGAGTGATTGACGTTTACTAAAAATATTCACGGACTGAGTGGGTTGTATATCAAAACTGATTTCAATAACCTCATGATTTTGATCCAACAAATCAGCCACTTGTTCATTCATATGCAATTGAAGCGCTGGACCATGTAAAAATAAAAGGTCCGTTGAAAATTTAATCATCTCACGAAATGTAGTCGCACTCTGCATGATCACACCAAGTACACCTAAAATCCTGATATCTTGATGTGCTGAAATACGCAGACCTAGATCAGGACAATTCGCTCGTTGTGAGCTTTCTTCTAGCAGCTGGATTAAAGATGTGTGCTTAATCCAGCTATTTTCATCCTGTAAATCCGCCAGTGAAATCTCATGCTTATCGAATAAAGGCATGGGGTCAGTACCAAGCTGCTGCATGACATCCACATAACCACGCAATGCAGAGCTGTGCACCATATCTCGATGTGCTTTTTTATTCTGTGCAAAATCTATTGAATCTACAAAAACCATTCAAACAATCCTTGTCTCAATATGTCAAAAAATAGGCTCTTTATGTCAAGTTAGCATAAATTCGTGAAGGCACAATAGCCAAAATGGACATTCAACCAAGCCGACTGAGCTCATTAATTGATGCAGTATCGGTGAGGATTAAGGAAAAGCATGCTCCATTTTCCAACAAGGATAAAACAAGGACAATGAAATGAATTTTAAGAATGTAACTGTTGCAGGCAGTGGTGTACTCGGATATCAAATTGCGTTTCAAACCGCTTTTCATGGTTTTAAAGTTTCAGTATATGACATCAATGATGAAGTTCTTGGCAAAGCTAAAGCGAAGTTTTCTGAATTAAGCGAATGCTATAAACGTGATTTGAATGCCACTCAAGAACAACTAGACAATACATTTAATAATCTTAGCTATCATTCTAATCTAGCTGAAGCAGTTCAAGATGCAGATTTAGTAATTGAAGCTGTGCCTGAAGACGTCGCAATTAAAACTGAATTTTATAAGCAGCTTAGTCAAGTGGCTCCAGCCAAAACTGTTTTTGCAACTAATACCTCAACTTTATTGCCTAGCCAATTCCGTGACTTGACTGGTCGCCCCGAGAAATTTCTGGCACTGCATTTTGCCAATTTAATTTGGGTGAACAACATGGCTGAAATCATGGGTCATGACACCACTGATAAGCAAGTATTTGATGATTTAGTTGAATTTGCCAAAGCAATTGGCATGGTAGCCTTACCCATTTATAAAGAGCAACCTGGTCACATTCTAAATTCAATGCTCGTTCCTTACTGTGTTTCGGCCTTAGAACTTTGGGTAAAAGAAGTATCTGACCCTCATACCATCGATAAAACATGGATGAAGTCATTTGGCTCACCGAAAGGACCATTTGCAATTTTAGATATTATTGGTATTACTACTGTTTACAATGTCGCAAAATTACATGCAGACGCGAGCCCAATGATGGCACGCATTATGGAAAGATTGGAACAGGAATATATCAGTCAAAATAAATTAGGTCTTCCTACAGGACAAGGTTTTTATAGCTATCCTAATCCTGCTTATGAAGCTGATAACTTCTTAAAATAATCGCCTTCGAAGTACTGCCGTACAGGTAGAACGAGACTAAGCTAAAGCTGGTAACTTTTTAAGTATCGCTTTAGCTTTTGCAACTGAAACAATGATTTACTTTATTGATATAGGCTTAGCTTCATACACTCAAATTAGACTTTAGTCTCTAATATGAAAAAGCCCCTCATGTAGATCAATCACTTGCATAATCAAAATAGACACAAAGGAGATTAAATATTTCATAGATTCATATATTTATAAGATTACAATACATTCAATTTTCATCAATTATTCATTTTTCATATGTCTATTTGATAAAATCTTATAAAGCATAATTTTTCAGCACAATTAACAAATTCAACAGATTAAGTTAAAACAATATATTGTTTTTTATTGTTATTTTATTTAAAACTCGTATTTTCTTTTGCGCCTAAACAGATAAACATTGCATTCTTATTCACTATATTGAATATAGTTTTATTGTTATCATAGCGTAACTTTTTAAGATGTCAAAAGCTGCCTTTACAGTAATACGATTTGATTTCAATATCATAACGTGAAAATTTTGAACTTCTTAATACGAAATTATTTTGGTCTTGTTGGGATGAAGCGAATGTCTAGCTCTATATAAGGCTAGAAGTCGCAAAGTACCGAATTTTTAATCAGACAATTTCATTCATCGTCATCATCGCACATTTATTTAGCATGTCTTTATAATGCATATACGATGAAGTTATGTCTGCACTAGGAAATATTCATGAAAAAGCTATTTAGCGTTTTATTGAGTGCATCTGTATTAACACTCAGTGCTTGCAGCAAACAGGAAGCTCCTGCTACTGAAGCAAAAACCGATACAACAACAACGACAGAGCAAACTGTTGTTATGGCATCAACAGGTTCTGATGCTGATATCTGGCGTTATATTGCAACCCTACCTGAAACTAAACAGGCGGGTATTAAGCTTGAAGTTAAAAACTTTACCGACTACGTTGCAATGAACACTGCTGTAGCCAACAAAGAAATTGACATCAATGCCTTCCAGTCTTATGCCTACCTTGTAGCATTCAATGCCAACAACAAAGACAAGATTGCGCCAGTTTCGACCACTTACCTTGAGCCAATGGGTATTTACTCAAGCAAAGTAAAAAAATTGGATGAGTTCCAGAATGGTGCAACTATTGCCATTCCTAATGATGGTGCGAACGAATCACGCGCATTGTTATTACTTCAATCTGCTGGCTTAGTAAAATTAAAAGCTGGTTTTGATGATGTAAAAGGCACACCTGCTGACATCACTGAAAATAGCAAGCAACTTGTGATCAAACCAATTCAAATGGCAACTGCAGTTCGCGTGAAAGATGAAGTTGATGCAATTGTATTGGGCAACACTTTAGCAATGGAAGGTGGTTTAAACGTATTGAAAGATGCAGTTTTCTACGAACCAGTAGACCAAACTACGAAAATGAATGTTAACGTTTTAGCGGTAGCAGAATCACGTAAAGATGACCCGATCTTGAAAAAAGTGGGTGAGCTTTACCACACTAAAGCTGTAGAACAATATGTTCAACAACATTTTGGTGGCACTAAAATTGATGTAAACAAACCTGTTAGCTATCTTACCGAAAGCAAATAGTAATATAATGCTGCAAACAAAACAGGCAAAGTGACTTTGCCTGTTTTTTCATTTTGTACAGTTTTTGACGCTATGATTGAATTTAAAGACATTTCAAAACACTACGAGCTCAAGGGTCAAACCATACGTGCTCTGGATAACATTAACCTGACTATTCCAGATGGCAGTATTTTTGGCATTATTGGCTATAGTGGTGCAGGTAAAAGTACCTTAATCCGTCTGATTAATTTGCTTGAACGTCCGACGCAAGGTCAGGTCATTATTCGTGACACCGACTTCACTGCTTTGGATGCACGCTCATTACGTCAAGAACGTGCAAATATAGGCATGATTTTCCAGCACTTCAACTTGCTACAAACCAAAACGGTTGCGGCAAATATTGAAATGCCACTGAAGCTGTTGGGCTTTTCCAAAGCTGAACGCGAAAAGCGCCTGAATGAACTGCTTGATTTCATCGACCTGAAGCATAAAAAAGATGCCTTCCCAGATGAACTTTCAGGTGGTCAAAAACAGCGTGTGGGTATTGCACGTGCCTTGGCGAATCATCCTAAAATTTTACTCTGTGATGAAGCGACATCTGCTCTTGATCCGCAAACCACCAAATCAGTTTTAGCCCTGCTCAAAAAGATCAATCAAGAACAAGGCATTACCATTGTCATGGTGACCCATGAAATGGATGTGATTGAGTCGGTCTGTGATTATGTAGCGGTGATGGAACAAGGCAAGGTGATTGAAACGGGTCCTACCCTTGATATTTTCAGTCAACCTCAGCATCCGACCACCAAAAACTTCATTCAAACTGTTTTACAGCAGCAATTGCCGATTAATATTCTGAAAAATTTAGAAAATCAAAATCAGCACAGTATTTATAGTCTGCAATTCTTAGGGACTTCTGCACAAGAAACTGTGGTGCAAGCTGCGATTAAACAATTTGATATCAGTTTGAATATCTTGTTCGCCAACATGACTGAAATTAATGGTTCAGTGATTGGACAAATGTTTATTCAATTATTGGGTGATCCAAACATCATTCAAGACGCGATTGCTTTCTTTGAACAGCACGGCGTGAAAGTTGAACAATCTGGAGTCTGCGAATGAGAGATTTAATCGTACAATGGCTTACAGATCTTACAGCGCCTTTCTGGCATAGCTCGCTCAGCATTGACCAATTTGTTACAGCCATGCAAGAAACCTTTCACATGGTGTTTTTTGCGATGTTGTTTGGTTCGATTTGGGGCTTTATTCAAGCTATTACCTTATTAGTAACACGCCCAGATGGTATTTTGCCAAATAAATTGGTTTACCATGTGCTCAATCCGATTGTGAATGCCCTGCGCTCACTGCCTTTTATTATTTTACTGATTGCCGTTATTCCACTGACCAAATTTATTGTGGGAACCTCAATTGGGACTTGGGCAGCGATTGTTCCTCTTACTATTTACGTGGGTCCATATATTGGTCGTCTGATTGAAACTTCGTTACTTGAAGTGAATGAAGGAATTATTGAATCTGCACAAGCGATGGGTGCAAGTCCTTGGCAAATCATTTTCAAGTTTATTGTGCCTGAAGCACGTAGCTCACTGATTCTGAATCTAACCACTGCAACCATTAGCCTGATTGGTGCAACTGCAATGGCGGGTGCTGTCGGTGCAGGCGGTATTGGTGACCTAGCAATTTCTTATGGTTACCAACGTTTTGACACCAGTGTCGTTATCCTGACTGTGATTGTACTGTTGATTTTAGTACAGTTAGTCCAAAGCCTAGGTGACTGGTTGTCCCGCTTAAGATAAGCAGAATTTTTAAAAGCTCCCTGAATGGGGGCTTTTTTTATGTCTAAATTTTATATACTGAACATCACAACAAAGCTGAACAATAGACTTTCATGAAAATAAACACGATATTAATAAGCCTCTGCTCTGTTTCATTTTTAGGCTACGCACATGCTGCGGAATACGACTATGTCACCAGTGTTAAGGTGAATCAGATCGAGCTGAATGCTGCGGTATCGGCAGATCAAGTCAGTCAATTGATGAAAACTGAGAATAGCAAGACCCTTAAAGTCTATTCAGAATGTACGGGAAATTATGAATACAGCCAAAATCCCACACCCAATAGAACCTTAACATTTGAAATTTTTGCTGAAGATAATCCTCAAATCAAAAATGAACAATTTTATCAAAATAAATCCACTTTCAAGCAATTGGGGCAAACTCAAGGTCGTGTCTGGCTGAGTTGGAACAATACCAAAGACATGAGTGAGAAAATTGTTGCTAACAATATTCAAATCACACAGCACTATACATTGCAGCAATTTAAACAAGATTTTAAACACAGTGCACAAACCATAAGTCCTTCAGGAGAAGCACAAGTTCTTATTTTAGAAAAAGATCAAGCCAAAGAATTCCAGAAGCATCCACAAGATTTTAGCCCACCCTATACCGCATATCTCAATTTCGGTTTTAAAAATGGGAAACTAACACAATTTGCCATTCAACAAGCACTTGCTTGTTAAAAGCCCATCAACTCGTCCGCCCTTTTTTCAATCAATGTAGAAATGGCGGGCTAGTTTGGATAAGTCAAAATAAAATCAACTTACAGAAGCCTTTAGGCTATTAAAACTTAACCAATTCATTTCAATTAAACTCAGAATAAGCGCAGAGCATGCTAAACTATTGAGTGGTTTTCGCTGGGACTCATTTATGCACTTTGTTCATCTTGGTATTCATACCGAATTTTCAATTACTGAATCTATCGTTCGGATACCTGA
The DNA here is from genome assembly GCF_022601715.1 of Acinetobacter zhairuonensis. GTDB lineage: Bacteria > Pseudomonadota > Gammaproteobacteria > Pseudomonadales > Moraxellaceae > Acinetobacter. The sequence goes on from NZ_JAKVIM010000002.1 coordinate 40,253, forward strand.
TCTAATTAAAGCTGCGATAAATGATGAAATGCCAGCTTTAGCTTTGACTGACTTGTCAAACCTGCACGCAGCTGTCAAATTTTACGGTTCCTGCCAGTCGAAAGGCATTAAACCGATTTTAGGTTCAGTCATACGACTTAATGATGCCGAACATCGCGTGACCTTATTGGCGATGACCAATAAGGGTTGGCGTGGGCTGACGGAAATTGTTTCCCGCGGCTTTATTGAAGGTCAGCAACTGGATATCCCTTGCGTACAAAAAGACTGGGTGCTCGAACAGCATGATGACATTATTGCCTTATTGGGCATGCAAAGTGATGTCGGTAAAATGCTCTGCTCATCTAATCCGCAAAAAGCGGAACCTCTACTCGAGCAGTGGATCGAAAAATTTGGGAATCGTGTTTACCTGTCATTAACCCGAACTGATCGCCCATTTGAAGAAGATTACATTGTAGAAGCGGTCAAACTCGCTAAAAAATATAATATTGGTGTTGTGGCACACAATGATGTGCACTTTATTACCCGTGAAGATTTTGATGCGCATGAGGCACGCGTCTGTATTGCCGATGGATACGTTTTGGGAGATAGCCGTCGTCCAAAACCTTATAGCCCAGAGCAATATTTCAAAACCGCTGAGGAAATGACTGAACTGTTTTCAGACCTTCCGACTGCTATTGAAAACAGCTACCACATTGCACGACGTTGTAATGTCACCCTGCAACTTGGGAAATACTTCCTTCCCGACTATCCAATTCCTGAAGGTCATACCATTGATACCTTCTTTGAGCATTTATCCAAAGAAGGTCTGGAAGAACGCCTGAACCACTTATACCCAGTAGAACAACGTGGCGATGACTGGGCTGAAATCCGCAAACCTTATGATGACCGTATTACTTACGAAATTAACATCATTAACTCGATGGGGTTCCCTGGTTACTTTCTCATCGTCATGGACTTCATTCAATGGTCGAAAAATAACGGCGTACCAGTCGGACCTGGACGTGGTTCAGGTGCAGGCTCATTGGTCGCGTACAGTTTAAAAATTACCGACCTAGACCCACTCCGTTATGACCTGCTGTTTGAACGTTTCTTGAACCCAGAACGTGTTTCCATGCCCGACTTTGACGTCGACTTCTGTATTGCAGGGCGCGATAAAGTTATTGATTATGTGGCACGCAACTATGGACGTGATGCGGTTTCCCAGATTGCGACTTTCGGAACCATGGCAGCAAAAGGTGCTATTCGTGACGTTGCTCGTGTCTTGGGTAAATCTTATGGCTTAGCCGACCGTATTTCTAAAATGATTCCGACCAAACCTTTAGGTTTGTCGTTAGAAGAATCGATTGAAGCTGAACCACAGCTCAAAGACATTGTCACCAACCCATCCAACCCAGACAATGATGATGCCTCAGAAATTTGGGAAATGGCACTCAAGTTAGAAGGGATTACTCGTAATACAGGTAAACATGCGGGTGGTGTGGTGATTGCACCAACCAAAATTACCGACTTCTCTGCGGTCATTTGCGATGCCGATGGTACAGGTCGTGTGGCGCAATACGATAAAGACGATGTCGAAGCCGCAGGACTGGTCAAATTCGACTTCTTGGGTCTACGTAACTTAACCGTGATTGAAGATGCGGTTCAGAACATCAATAAGCATTATCCATCTGAGATACCACTGGATATTGTCAACATCCCATTGGATGATAAAGACGCTTACTTGGTTTTCGCAAATGCCAATACCACTGCGGTCTTCCAGTTTGAATCCGTCGGCATGAAAAAAATGCTCAAAGAAGCTCGTCCGAGCAAATTTGAGGAAATTATTGCCTTCGTATCTTTATATCGTCCTGGTCCAATGGATCTGATTCCTGACTTTATTCACCGTATGCATGGCGGCGAATTTGAGTACTTGCATCCTTTACTTGAAGGTGTACTCGAACCCACCTACGGTATTATGGTTTATCAAGAACAGGTGATGCAGGCTGCACAGTATTGTGCGGGTTATACCCTCGGTGGTGCGGACTTACTGCGTCGTGCCATGGGTAAAAAGAAACCTGAAGAAATGGTAAAACAGCGCCAGATCTTTATTGAAGGTGCTGCGAAAAAAGACATTGATGAAGCCACTGCCAACCATATCTTCGACTATATGGAAAAGTTTGCAGGTTATGGTTTTAACAAATCGCATGCAGCAGCCTATGCACTGGTTGCTTATCAAACCGCATGGTTAAAAGCCCACTATCCTGCAGAATTCTTATCGGCAGTAATGTCTTCGGAAATGCAGAACACCGACAACGTGGTGTTCCTGATCGATGACTGCCGTAATAATAACTTAGATGTGTTACCACCATCCGTGAATATGTCGCTGTATCAATTCCATGCGACAGATGAAAAAACCATTGTCTATGGTTTAGGTGCCATTAAAGGCGTAGGCGAACAAGCAATGCAGTCGGTGATTGACTCACGCCTGCAAGATGGTCCGTATAAAGACTTGTTTGATTTCTGCCATCGTATTGATTTAAAGAAAATCAACAAGCGCACCCTTGAAGCCTTGATTCGTGCAGGTGCGTTAGATTGTCTAGGCATTGAACGTTCAAGCTTGATGGCGCAGTTGCCTGAAGCAGTGCAAGCAGCCGAACAAGCACGCAGCAACCGTGAAACCGGCATCATGGATTTATTTGGTGAGGTTGAGGAAGTACAACGTAAGCCAGCTAAACCCGTAAAACCATGGTCAGATGAAGTGCGCTTGAAGGGTGAGAAAGACACCTTAGGCTTGTATTTAACAGGTCACCCGATTGATGTGTATCGTCCAGAATTAAAGTCGTTTATTCCTGCAAAAATTAGTGAATTGACGCCAACCCGTCGTGGTGTAACCACCGTTTTTGCTGGATTGGTGGTCGATGTAGCCAACTTCCCGAATCGTGTGATGATTACGTTGGATGATGGGACAGCACGAATTGAAGTCTCTGCCAATCACGAACGTTTTCAACGCTTTAAAGACATCATTGTGAATGAGCACGTGGTGGTGATTGAAGGTGAAATTTACGAGCGCGAGGGTTTTGACCGTCCAATGGGACGCTTAACCAAAGCCTTTACCTTAAATGAAATCCGCCAAAAACGTGCCAACAGTATCCAGATCAAGTTGCAAGCTGAACATTTAAATAAAACCTTAAGTCAGGATCTGCAAAAGATCTTGCTGCCATATTGTAATGTCGATTTATGCAATCACATCCCTATGTTGTTGCAACTGGATTATGCCTACGCCACTGCCGATTTACATTTAGGCATGCAATGGAAAGTTGCACCTTTGGATGAACTACTGTGTAAATTACGTGATTATTTTGGTAAAGAAGCCATTTATATTGAATATCAGGTCAAGTCGAAAGCAGCTAAAGCAGTCAGTTACGAACAAGCTAAACCTGCACAAATACCCCCTCCACCTGCCGACTTGAGCATGGATGAGGCAATGGATTTATATCAAGCTGAAGCAAACCAATACTCTTAAAGATTAAGGTCTCTCAGCGATTTAACAAAATTGGAAATGCGATGAATCAATTTGATAATACTGCCGTTGCAGCACATCTTTCCCATGTACGTATTGTCATGGTAAATACCACCCTGCCTGCCAATATTGGTAGTGCACTGCGAGCCATGAAAACCATGGGACTCAGCCAATTGGTGCTGGTCGCACCAAAAACATATCCGCATCCTGATATTGATGCACTCGCGGCTGGTGCAATAGACCTGATTCCACAGATTAAAATTGTGGATACGCTAGAACAAGCCATCCAAGACTGTCATATTGTGTTTGGTACCAGTGCACGTAGCCGTACCATACCTTGGCCGTTACTCGATGCACGACCTGCGGCTGAAATGTCACTCAAAGCCGTGGTTACTCAGCAACAAAATATTGCCGTAGTTTTTGGTCGTGAAGACCGCGGGTTAACCAATGAAGAACTGGCTTTAGCAAACTACCATGTCACGATTCCAGTCAATACCGATTATGGCGTGTTAAATGTCGCGCAAGCCATTCAAGTGATTTGTTATGAAATGCGTATGGCTGCACTGGCACTTGTGGAAAAAACTGAAGATCCTGAAGCAACCATGCCAGTCACGGAAACAGCTCAAATGCATTGGGATGAACCATTGGTGACGCATGATCAGATGCAACAGTTTTATCCGCATTTAGAGAAAATGCTTGAAGATATTGATTTTTTAGATCCAAATAATCCAAGATTATTGCCTTTACGCTTGCGTCGCTTATTTGGGCGTATACAATTAGATAAAATGGAATACCATTTACTACGCGGCATTTTTAGCCGTGTACAAGCCTTGAATAAAGGGACATGGAAACCATCTACACCTAAGACCCAAGACAAAGAGGATCCGTCTGATGCTTAAACAGCTCAAAGAGGATATACAAGCTGTCTTCGCGCGCGATCCCGCTGCTCGAAACACTTTAGAAGTTTTAACGACCTACCCAGGCATTCATGCCTTAATCATGCACCGTATGGCACATGAGTTATGGAAGAAAGACTGTAAAGGTTCTGCGCGACTGCTTTCCTCATTTAGCCGTTTTGCAACAGGGATTGAAATTCACCCTGGTGCAAAAATCGGTCGCCGCTTTTTTATCGACCATGGCATGGGTGTGGTGATTGGTGAAACTGCTGAAATTGGTGATGATGTTACCCTCTATCATGGTGTTACGCTTGGTGGAACCACGTGGAATAAAGGCAAGCGCCACCCTACGCTTGAAGATGGCGTAATTGTCGGTGCAGGGGCGAAAATTTTAGGACCGTTTACTGTAGGTAAAGGTGCTAAAGTCGGCTCAAATGCCGTAGTGACCAAAGCGGTACCTGACGGCACCACTGCGGTTGGTAATCCTGCACGCTACATCAGCAAAGACCGTCCAAAAGATGAAGATGAAGCACGTCGTCGTGACTATGCAGAAAGTATCGGCTTTCAAGCCTATGCAGCTACACAAGATCAATCTGATCCAATGCTGGAAGGAATGCGTGTTTTACTAGATCGTATTCAGAATAATGAAAAACGTATGAACACGTTGTGCCAGCGTTTATCCTTACTCGATCCAACTTTTAAAAAGCAGCAATTGAAGGAACAGCCGTATAGCGAAGAAGAATTAAAAATTATTGAAGACGTACGCCGCGAATGCGAGGCACAAAGTAGTCAATCAAATCCATAACGACATAATTAAAAACCAACTGTAACACGCACTATATTGCATGTTCGTCCGAGTTTTCTTAGACTGACGAACATGCAATTTTTTATTACTTTTAAAAGAAAGAATGGATGAATACTATGACGTTAAAGCCTCTGGCAATTGCTCTAATTGCCGCATCATTTCTAACGGCTTGTAGCACAACACCAACCAAAGATAAGAACTCTAAAGAACCAATTATTTTCACAGAACCAGATCTTACACCACCATTTTATGCACTAAACCCATTTAATTATTCTGCACCGCCTTCTTTTGAATTAGAACTACAACAGGCCGCTGCGCAACCTGTGACAAAAATGGTGGTGACCAATTCTGAAAATCCAAATGAAAAGATCACTTTAGACACCAATCGTTTGATTATTCCAACGGTGAATAATAATCAACGCAGCATGAAATATGCGGTACTGGCAGGTGAAAACGAAATTGATATCACTGATATTGACGAATTTTTGCAAATGGTGGAAGGCAAAGCCCGTCATTACCCACCTCGTTTTATTGAGCGTAAGGAACGTAAAGGTTTTGAAGCAAAATTAAAACTTGTGACGCAACAGCTGGACACACTTGCTGTGCGTGAAGATGCTTCTTTTGATATTTTAGTTCGTGCATTTAAAGCCAGTGTCATGGCACGTAACCTTGACTTGGGTTCTGTTTACACCACCAAATCACTCACTTATGCACAACGCATTTTGAAAATTAATCAAGATGACCCAGAAGCCAACTTCTGGTTCGGTTTTGGCTTGTCTGAAGGTGGTGGTCAACGTGAAGCCATTCCATATTTAGACAAAGCCATGAAAGCTGGTGTGCAAGAGGCGTATTTATCTGCTGCCAATAACTATATTGCGATGGAACAAAAGAAAAGTGCAATTCAGATTTTGAAGAACTATAAGCTTAAGTATCCGCAAGAAGGAGCTGTCGCTGATCGTTTAATTAGTGAAATTGAAACACAAGGTCGCTGGAACGTATGGCAGGTTTTAAATCCACCTAAAGTGCCATAATTGATTAAATCCGATAAATAGACCGTCTTGTACGGTCTATTTTTTTAATGATTGAAAAAGCTGACAATTACCGTATGATTTAAAAAAATAGAAACAAAACATTATCTTTAGATCTCGCTATGCCAAAATACTTTAACCGTTTTGCCTTACTCGCTGTATTGTCCACGACTTTGCTTTCGGGCTGCCAAGTTGTAACTGTCAAAAATCAAGCGGTGAAAGTTACGATTACCAATGAGCGTGAAAGTATTCTGACGCGAGACAAGCTCAGTGAAGCAAGTTTAAATGTTTTATCCATGACAGGACGCGAAGCGAAAGTCTGCACTACTCAGCCCACCCAATGTGTGCAGGAGTTACAGCAAATCCCACAAATTCAGGATGAACAATTATATTCTGCTGCAAGTGAACTCTATCTGGCGCGAGCACTGGCATTAGAAGAATCTTCAAACTGTAAGATTGGATTACTAGCGAGCCATAAATCAGAAGAAAAGCAAAAAATTCAGCAAGAAAATTATCATCAATGTCTGGATCAGCAATTAGACATGCTGGATAAAAGTATCCGCTATAGCTATGCCTACATGTTTAAAACACAACGGGGACCTGAAGATCGGATTTTTGATAACCGCCAAGTGCAAATCCGAGATTTCTATAACCTCGCAATTGCCAAGCTTTCGAGTGCTTATAGTCTACGTCACCCGCAAAAAGAAGCTCACCATCAAATTAAGGTCGGTCAAAGTGTTTATCAACTGGATTTCAGCAATTATGCTTTATTGAAAGACCAGAAAATTGAGCAATTGATGTCGAGTTATAATCTGAATTTCTCGGGTCTACGCTCGATTAACCGTCGAGATGGCTTTGGTTCCGAATTTGTAGCAGTACTCCCAGACTCTAATGAGCAGCAAAAAGAATCCAATAAATATATTCTCGATCCTTTGCATTTTTCCTATGCAAGTGGAGTCAATCCCAATATTCATAAAGCTCGTTATTTAGCGGCAACATTTACCGCCGAGCCTAAATCAGCAACTTCGGTGAATGATATTTTGACCAAACCTGAGTTTGTAATTCGTGCTTATGATCCATATAAATATGAACGTATAGAGTTGGCTGGGCAGCAATATCCACTCGCTGCGAACTTCTCTACCCCTTATGGATTATGGCTAGCACAAAATAATTTGGGTAAATCGGCTTATCTCACCTTGATTGACCGAGATAACCATTTAACGATGCCGCATTTGTATATGTTAGAGCCTTACAATCCAAATAAAAAAGTGATTGTTTTGGTTCATGGTTTGGCTAGTAGTCCTGAAGCGTGGATTCGTCTAACCAACGATATTATGGGTGATAAAGTCTTAAGAGAAAATTACCAAGTCTGGCAAGTATTCTATTCAACCAATATGCCCATAATTGAAAGTCGTTTGCAAATTTATGCTTTGTTAAATCAAAGTTTTGCACAAGTTAAAGCAAATGCCTCAGCCAAAAATGATGCTGTACTGATTGGACATAGTATGGGAGGAATTATCACACGCCTACTGGTTAGTGATGCCGATGTCACCAAAAAAGCGCTGTCAATGATGAGCAACCGACAATTGAACAAATATAAAAATGTTCCAATTGTTGCGCAGCGTATGCAAATCCAAGATATTCCGAATTTTAGCCGTGCCATTTTTATTTCTGCACCACATCACGGCACACCCTATGCAGATTTGTGGTTCACTCGCGCTGCGCGTAAAGTCATCAAGCTTCCTGGCGCATTCTTGACTGCAGTAGGTGATACCCTGCAAAGCCAAGATCTTGATTTTTCAGACCTAGCCAAACAGATTGATCAAGGTTTAATTCAGAATGGACCCAGTGACTTAAGTTATAAATCTAAGTTTATGGCTATTACTTCAGATATCATGCCACGCAAGGGTTTACTGTTTCATTCAATTATGGGCAATGATACCGATAGTGATGATCCAAATGTAATTACCGATGGAATCGTTCCTTATAAAAGTGCTCATCTGGATGGTGCAGTGTCTGAGAAAATTATCAAAGGTGGTCATTCTATTCAGGAGACACCAGAAGCGGTTCTTGAATTAAGACGCATCCTGCGTTTACATCTGATGCAACTTGGACTTTATAAGCCATAATTCACCGATCAGCCCATGTTCTCATACTTAAACATGGGCTGACTTAGTTTACTCTTCAACTATTTTACCTACTCCCCATTCATTAGAATGGTTTTAAATTACTATTCTTTTCATTTGATTCTACAAGCGCTAATGTAAATCCCATCAGCTTAAACTGAACACAATTAAGGGATTGAAACATGGAAGCGTTCAACACAAAAATGTTTGAGAACAAAGTTGCTGTCGTAACAGGCGGAACTTCAGGGATTGGTCAAGCAGTCGCAATTGCTTTTGCTGAAAAGGGTGCAAAAGTTTGGGCACTCGGACTAAATTCACAGAAAGCTGTTTTCCCAGCAGGCTTAGATATCGAAGCCGTTGAAATGGATGTCACCGACAAAGCTGCGGTTGATGCTTTCTTTACCAAAGTTGATCGTATTGATACTTTATTTAATGGCGCAGGTATGGGCTCTGTTGCAGAACATGAGTTAGATACTTATAAAAAAGTCCTTGAAGTCAACTTAACTTCTGTTTTCTATATCAGTGAAGTTGCAGCGAAAGCCTTAGCGAAATCTGACAACCCATCAATTATTAACGTATCTTCTCTTTATGCTCAATTTGGTTCAGCACTTGCACCAGCTTATTCTTGCTCTAAAGGTGCGATTGACCAGTTAACATTCTCACATGCACTGAGCATGTCAGCAGCAAAAATTCGTGTGAATGCAGTTGCACCAGGTTGGATTGATACTCCACTCATTCAACCACTGAAAGATATGCCAGAAGTATTTGGTGGCATCATGGCACGTTCTCCAATGCAACGCCTAGGCAAGCCTGAAGAAATCGCTAATGTGGTGCTTTTCTTGGCTTCTGATGCAGCAAGCTTTGTAAATGGTGCAATTATCAAAGTTGATGGTGCATATTCTATTTTCTAAGTTGCAGGCATAAGCAAGCTTTGAAAGTAGATTCCAACCGTTTCTCAGTATGCTGGGAAACGGGATGAATTTTGAAGATGCAGATTATTTGCGCATGATCTTTATCTTCAAAGTTTAAACAGGCTTAGGGATTTAAATCTCCAAGTTCTACTTTTGCTAGATCTTCAAATAAAAAACAAAATTAAAATACTACCAGTTCCCTATCTTGCCCATGTCTTAGCGTTTAGACATGGGCATCTTTTTTTAATCTTTCTACTGGATTTTGGGTTATGGAATCAGACCTTGCTTTTTAGCTTCCGTCACCGCCTCGAGTCTTGAGCGCACACCAAGTTTGGTATAAATGTTACGTAGATGCCACTTCACTGTATTCACTGATAAAAACACTTTATCTGCCAACTCAATATCGGTACAACCTTCGCTCACCTTAAGTAAAATTTGCAATTCGCGCTTGGACAATAATTCTGCCTGAATTGCACTGGCAGCTTCATCTTCTTGCACAACTTCAGTATGTGGTATCGGACAAATTGAAGTGAGCACTTCAGCAAAAGCCAAAATTGAATGGTCTTTTTTCTGTTTCGATTTCAAAATAAATTTTACGTAGTCTGCTAACAGCTGAAACAGTAATGGATGTTCATCTAAAACTATTCGAACCGCTTTGGTTGGTTCTAACAGAACCAAGGCTTGTTCAAACCAGTTAAATGCCGCATCAATCTGATTCTGACGATAATCTGCCAATGCCAATAACAAAAGAATTCGAACACGACGTAACGGATAAGTCATAATACGAGCCAGTTCTTGCTCTAAAAATGCTTTGGCTTGCTGTTCATGCCCCATAAAAATCAATTGGCGATACAGTGCTAAATCATCTCCCGTGATTACATTAGAGATATTTAAGGTCTTCTCTAAATGCTTTTGGCATAACTGCTCTAAATCTTGTGCATCGGCATCCAGCAACTTATGCTTTTTATCAAACCATTGATATTGTTCGTAAATAGTCTGAATCGTGTGACTCAGTCTTGGCATCGCCCAATCATTGGTACAAATTTGAGATTGAGTGAGACATGCCTGCTCTGCCTGCACATTGCCTTGAATGTGTGCCAGACGTAATAACAACTCAAATCCGACAATCGCAAGGTCAGGAATAATCAGTTGTTCACCATTATTAAAATACTGCATGGTATTTTCAGCGAGTGAGATTTCATTCAGATCATAATAAAGACTGCCTTTAACACTACTGGTAATCATTTTGATGACTGGTCTGAGAAACTCATCTGAACTCAGTTTCAAATAATCATCACTTTTCCCGATATATTCAAGTTTGACTAAAGCTTTATCTAAATTGCCTTCTAAATAATCACACAAGGCTTCGATACAATCCGTGACACTCAGACCGAAAACATTCTGCCCCTGTATATATGCCGCACGTGTCTGAATGATAATTTTTCTAGCTTCAGTCATCTTCCCTAGACAAATGTGATACAAAGCCCCGATCCCAATTAAGGGCGCGCGAACAAAATAAGATGCATCTTCTAATTTTAAGACATTCTCGTGTGCTAATTCTGATGCTGTTTTAATGTCATCACTCATCAATGCAACCATAGGTGCCAGAGCTAACTGATCATCTCCGACAATACTTTCATTAGGATCAACCTTGAGCCAAAGTTGTAAATAATGATTTCCCAATAAGTGCTGATGGGTAATGGTTAATGACCAAATCACGTCATAGAGTAATGTTGTACGCTGAATCAAAAGCGAATCAGGTATTAACTTCACCAATTCAATCAAACTATAAAAGCGCCCTTCCAATACCAAATCACGACTCACTTCAGTGAGCAGATCCAAAACTAGCATCTGGTTCTCTGCATGTTGCGCATGATAAATCGCTTCCATGAGATAATTCTGCTGTTTATACCAATTTGCTGCACGAAGATGCGCTGCTTTATATTGTTCTAAATTTAAAATCTTAAAGCGATTTTCAAGGAATTCACGAAATAAGTGGTGAATTCGATACCAAGTTCGCTGCTCATCCAAGGCTTGAAAAAACAAGCCCTTCTGAACTGTAATCTCAAGAAGATTAGACGAAGCTGGATTCTGAGCCACTTCTAGAATATTCGATAAACTGATTTTTCTTAATACACTAATATTAAGAAGAAAATCCTGCATGTCTTCGGAAAGCTGAATAAAGACCTGTTCACTCAAATAATCGACAATTTGATTATGAGCACCACTTAAGCTTTCTATGACGGCACCCGCATCATGATAATTTTTTAGGTACAAATTCGTCAGCTGTATCCCCGTTAACCAGCCTTCCGTTTTTTCTATTAGTTGCGCTGCCAAAGCAGGCGTTAAAGTCACATGATCAAAATTCTGTTGCTTTAAAAAATCAATTAACTGTGCGCTGTCGGAAGGTTTAATACTCAGATGAGCTTCAGTCACCAGTTTTAAACGACCTAACAAGTACTCTTTAGTAAAACTCCAATTTGGCTTAACCCGTGATGAAATCACCAAATGACAATTTAACGGCAGATATTGATACAACCACCACAATATATTTAAGCACTCAGTATTCTCAATGACCTCAAATTCATCAATAAAGAACACTGTTTCAGCACTCATATCTGAAACTTTGTGGGTTAATTCAAGAATGTTTTGCTTGTGAACCTGACCATCAGGAATCGAACTGAGTTGTTCTAAACCTAAAAGCGCAACCCAAAGATATTGATAAAGTCGAATTGGATCATTGTCATCGTTATCGAGGGTTAGCCAGCTGACACGTTTGCCTTGGGCAATCAGTTCTTCACTCAACTGGTACATCAGCGTGGTTTTACCATAGCCCGCTGCTGCATGAATAAAGACGAGAGAAGATTGGCTATATTCCAGCATATGGCTTAACAACTCTGGGCGTTGCATGGCCTTATCGCTCATAATACTTGGACGGCTGAGTTTAGTTTTTAATACTTTCATTTCAAATCATCCAATCTTTCTTATCCAGTTCCGTCAGCAAATTTCTACTCCTTGAAATTTAACAGCTAATTTATATAATCATCAAAAAAGTATTACGCTAGTATAAAAGCGTCCGTAAATTAAAATAAGGTGAACAATCTCACGATGTGAAATTGCATCATCATAAGGATTGGAAATACCGTTTTCACACGAACCAATCGAACAATAATCAAACAATCTTAAATCCATTCTTTTGAATGGTTTGCTAATTCTGAAACATTGCTATGCTCAAGTACATGGAAATAGCAGATATTCGCTGCTCTAAGCGTTCTGATATCTCACTCTCAAATAAAGACATACATGGAGTTTGTCATGAGTATTGCACAATCAATTAAACATCAAGATCGTTTATTAACTATCAACATTAATGATGGCGAAATTCAAAACGCATTACCAGGCGTGCATGTTACCCCTTGCTTCTTAGATCCAGACAATGGTACTTGGGTAATCCGTGCTCGTTTTGATGCTGGTGTAGTTTTACCACGCCATTTCCACACTGGTGTTGTACATTTCTATACAACAGCGGGTTCATGGCATTATGTCGAATATCCAGAAGATGTTCAAACTGCTGGTAGCTATTTATTTGAACCAGCGGGTTCTATCCATACGCTATCAACTCCTGAAGGTGCTGAAGGCTTCATGGTTATCGAAGGTGCTAATGTTAACTTGAACGATGATGACACACTTATGTTCATCATGGATGCAGGTTGGATCGAACGTACCCTGCATGCAGTTGCGCAACAAACTGGTCAAAAAATGCCACGCTATATTAAGCCAGGCTCTGAAGTTGCATTTAACAACAATTAAGTTCATAAAAGACTTTTAGTGCCTGCTAAAAGTCTTTCTTTATTTTAATAAAAAACAGCTACCAAGGATGAATGAAATGTTTGGCAAAATGATGCATCAATCTTTGTTGATTAGTAATTTACTAGAGCACGCAGCAAAGTATCACTCCGACACCACCGTTATTTCACGTGAAGTGAATGGTCAAATTACTACGACTAACTGGTTACAAGTTCAACAGAACAGTAAACGTTTAGCGAATGCTTTTACCACATTTGGTCTTGAAGAAGGTGATCGTATTGCGACGATTGCTTGGAATAACCATCGTCATTTAGAAACTTGGTACGCAACCTCGGGCAGTGGTTATGTTTGTCATACCATTAACCCTCGTCTATTCCCTGAGCAACTGATCTTTATTATTAATGATGCTGAAGATAAAGCGATTTTCTTCGATTCAACGTTCTTACCTTTAATCCTTGCTGTGCAAGGTAAGGTTCCGTCTGTTGAACGTTTCATCTGCTATGGCTCACACGATGAAAAAATCGTTGAAGCATTACCAGACGTACTTTTCTATGATGAATTAATTCAACATCAATCTACAGAATATAACTGGCCACAGTTTAGCGAAGAAACGCCAAGCTCATTGTGCTATACCTCTGGTACTACTGGTAACCCGAAAGGCGTACTGTATAGCCACCGTTCTACGCTATTACACACGATGGCAATCTGCTTACCAGACTGTCTGAATTTATCTGCACGCGACATCGTGATGCCAGTGGTACCAATGTTCCATGTCAATGCTTGGGGTGTTCCTTATGCAGCAGCAATGGTTGGTAGCACAATTGTACTTCCTGGTCCAAATTTAGATGGTGACAGCCTCGTTAGCTTAATTGATGACTATAAAGTAACTGTCGCTTTAGGTGTTCCTACCATCTGGCAAGGTCTATTGGCGGCAGCGAAAAATCGTGGCACCAAATTAGAAAGTATGAACCGAAATGTAGTGGGTGGCGCAGCTTGCCCTCCATCTATTATTCGTGAGTTCAAAAACAATTACGATTGTGACACGATTCATGCTTGGGGTATGTCAGAGACTAGTCCTGTGGGTACAGTCAACCACCCCAAAGCCAAACACTCGGCTTTAAATGAAGCAGAGTTTGAAAACCTTCGTTTAACTCAAGGTCGTCCTCCTTTTGGTGTTGAATTACGCATTGTGGATGGCGATAGCCTCGCTGCATTACCAAATGATGGTCACACTCAAGGCAACCTACAAGTCCGTGGTCCTTGGATTGTCGAAACCTACTTCAACCAAGAGAAAAGCGCAACAACTGCAGACGGTTGGTTCGATACAGGTGACATCGCAACAATTGATGCTGATGGCTATATGACCATTTGTGACCGCGCGAAAGATTTAATTAAGTCTGGCGGTGAATGGATTTCTTCTGTTGAAATTGAAAATATTGCAGTTGGTCATCCAGAAATTCGCATGGCTGCGGCAATTGCAGCGCGTCATCCAAAATGGGATGAGCGCCCAATTTTAATTGCAGTGAAACAAGAAGACTCTACACTTTCTGAAGATGATGCGCGTGCATACTTTGAAAACAAGCTTGCTCGCTGGCAGATTCCTGATGTCGTGATTTTTGTGGATGCGCTTCCAATTAATGGTACAGGTAAAATTGTAAAAGCTGAGTTACGTAAACAATTTGCTGATGTCTTACTGAAAGACGAAGTGGTTTAACTCTTCGTTTCAAAACACTCACAAGGATATTGAGATGAAAAATAATGCGATGAAAACAGCTTGGGTTACTGGTGGCAGTAGCGGTATTGGTCTTGAACTGACCAAGCGTCTACTCAAAGATAAATTCCAAGTGTGCATTTTTGCTCACGCTGGTATTGAACAGGCTGTTGCCGAGCTGCAAAAACTCTCGCCTTCAGTGTGTGGTTTTGAAGTTGACGTACAAAATGAAAGTACGATGGAAGCAAAATTTGCTGAAGCGACAGCTGCATTTGGTGCACCAGACCTTCTTATTAACTCTGCTGGTATCAGTATTGCAAAGAACTTCGATGAGATGTCATCACAAGAGTTCGAAAGACAGATCAACATTAACCTGATCGGTAGTCGTAATGTTGCTCATGCTGCATTACCTCACTTAAAGCAGGCTGCACAACAAGGTAAACGTCCTAAGATTGTGTTTATTGCATCTGCAGCGGGTCTAGTAGGTTGCTATGGTTATACAGGCTATTGTGCATCTAAGTTTGGTGTGATTGGCTTAGCTGAAGTACTGCGTATGGAATTGCGTAGCCAAAACATTGATGTTGCTGTGGTTTGCCCACCAGAAGTGGACACACCACTTGTGACTGAAGAGCGTAAAACTGGCTCACAAGTTACAGCTGCGTTAAAGCAACTTGGTGGTGGTACGATGCCAGTGGATAAAGCCTGCAAAGAAATCTATGAAGGTATTTTCTCAAATGATTTCATGATTATTGTTGGTACCCAACTGCGCATTCTGACCAAAATTTCTCGTATCTTGCCTGATACTTATCGTGGTCAAATCGATAAGAAATTAGACCAGATTATGAAGAAATTTGCATCTTAATGACTACCTTGGTTCAGCTGCGACATGTAGCAGCTGAACCAAAACTTATAAAAGACAGAATCCTATTTTATACATTCGGTTTCTCTGTCAGTGCAAAACAGTCTATATGGATGTTCAAGTAAGAACACTAAGTTACATTGCAGTAAAACAAAAAATTATTCAGATTCAACAATGAAACAACCGCCTATTACTCCCAAATGAGTGATTGGAGAACTGATGCCTTAATTCCTTAGAAATCGGGAAATAAATATTCTATACGCTTGTTTCTATCTAATTGCTGATTCTGAATACACCTATTTATTACAACCCTCATAAGGATAATGAGATGCAAAATAATACGTCAAAAACAGCATGGGTTACGGGTGGTAGTAGCGGTATTGGTCTTGAACTGACTAAGCGCCTACTCCAAGACAACTATCAAGTCTGTATATTTGCCCACGCGGGTATTGAACAAGCTGTAAAAGAACTTCACAAATTGTCTCCTAAAGTTGCTGGCTTCGAAATTGATGTCCAAAATGAAAGCACCATGGACGAAAAATTTGCGGAAGCAGCAGCAGTATTCGGTACTCCAGATTTATTAATTAATTCAGCAGGTATTGTTATTGCGAAATCTTTTGAAGATATGACATCAGAAGAATATTCGCGTCAAATTAATATTAACCTGATCGGTAGTCGTAACGTGGCACGTTCTGCTCTACCATATTTACAAAAAACAGCTAAACAAGGTAAGCGACCTAAGCTTGTCTTGATCGCTTCTGCTGCGGGTCTGGTTGGTTGCTATGGTTATACAGGTTACTGCTCATCTAAATTTGGTGTGGTCGGATTAGCAGAAGTATTGCGTATGGAACTTCGTAGTCAAAAAATTGATGTGGCTGTGGTTTGTCCACCAGAAATTGAAACTGCTATGGTGCTTGATGAACGTAAAAATGGCTCCCCAATCACAGCTGCCTTAAAGCAAATTGGTGGTAGTATGCCTGTTGAAAAAGCATGTAAAGAAATTTACCAAGGCATTTTCTCTAAAAACTTCGTCATTATTCCTGGCACTCAAGCACGTATTCTGGCAAAACTTTCACGCGTATTACCAGATACTTACCGTAGTCAAATTGATAAAAAACTTGATCAAATTCTTGAAAGATTTGCATCTTAAGCAGTACTTTAAAATTAATAAAAAACCGAATGCGATGCATTCGGTTTTTTTAGTTTTTAAATAAATTACATCTCTGCAATCACACCTAAAATACCGGTAATAATCATATCAATTGCAATGGTACCAATCAGTAACGCAGATAATCGCCCTACTATATCGACATAACGGTCAATATATTTGGCATGCTTATATCTGAGATGATCATGAGAGTATTTCATCAAAATCATTAAGCTACAGGTTAGTGCCAAGGTGAGGAAAATCACCAGCGCTGCCCCACCTATCGGTAAAGACATGCCTGTGACCACAGCAGCACTAATGGTGCCTGGACCAATCATAAAAGGCATGGCAATAGTACCTGCTAAATGTTCGGGTGCGCCACGCATCTCACCAATGGTGTCTGCCCCTTGAAACACATAACGATAACCAATCACCAAGAAAATCAGTCCACCAAATATTTGAAATGCCTCAAACCGTACATTCAAATATTTGCTGAAAATGGTTTCGCCACCCCATGCAAACAACATAAATACCACATAAGCAATTAAACAACCTTGAATGAAGGCTTTATTAAACACTTTGGCTTCTGAATTACGAATCATGCCAATCATGTAAATGCTCATTAAAAATGGATTGAGCAATGAAAAGAACAACGCAAAAGCATGTAAGTATGATGTATACATGGTTTCCCCCGATTAGCCTTGTGGGTCTGGAAATAAAGGGCGATTTCCAGGACTGATTCGGTTTATATGCAAGAAGGTCATATGCCGTTCGTATCTGTCCAGAATATCATTAATGACTTGCTCTTTGGTGTAACCGACCAAATCATTGCCTTGAGAGCCTTCGTAAAGATAGGTTTCCAAACGGAAATAAAAACGCTTACCCAACTTACCGCGTTCACTAAATGTGGGTGCGATATAACGTACAGGCCAGATTTGATAAACAAAGTTCTGCTCTTCTTCCAAATGAATAATCAGGTCTAAATGATATAAAGTTGGATCTTGCTCTAAAGCACTTTCCTGAACGTCAATATTCACGCCCCTTTTTTGCATTTCTTCTGCGACAGCCATCACCGCAGGTCGGCAAATTTCATCCAGCATACGTTTGGTGTCGGTGGTTCCGGGGTGATGCATCACCCGTGATAAGCGTTTTTTCCAGTTTAGAATATCGACATTACCAGCCACAGGTGCTGCATTCAAACTGCTACTGGCTTGTCGATAATCTTCAAGTCTTAAAGATTTATACAAACCTGCCATCACTAAGAACATGACAAAACTAAAAGGTAATCCCATGATAATGGTGGCATTTTGCAATGCTGTAATCCCATTGGTCATTAACATTGCCAAGGTCAATAGCCCAATTGCAATTGCCCAAAATACACTGAGCCAGCGCGGTGCATCATGGTCGACATTGGTAAATTGCGTAGTGAAATTTCCCAAGACCAATGCGCCTGAATCGGCTGAAGTGACATAAAATAACAGCCCCGTAATGGTCGCCACCCCTGCAATAAAGGGGAACCATGGATATTGTGCGAGTAAGTCATAGAAACCGTGTGCTGGATTAGCAATGACGGTTTGAGCCAATGCCAGATTTCCATCAAAAATCACATTATGTAATGCACTATTTCCGAAAATTGACAGCCACGTTAAGGTGAAAAATAGCGGGATAATTAATGTGCCACTGACGAATTCACGGATGGTACGTCCACGTGAAATACGGGCAAGAAATAGCCCCACAAATGGTGACCAAGCCACCCACCAAGCCCAGAAAAACAACGTCCAACTGTTCATCCATTCCTTGGGTTGCTGAAATGCAAAACTTTCCAAGGTCATACTTGGGAACCGACTAATATAATCGCCAATATTTTGCACAAAGGTATTGAGCAAAAATTCTGTATTGCCGAGGAATAAAATAAACAGCATCAAACCCACGGAGACATAAATATTGACTTCCGAGAGTATGCGAAGACCTTTATTTACGCCCGAAGTCACCGAAATAATCGTCATGACCACGGCAACGCCAATTAAGGCTGCCTGCATCCAGAGATTTTCGGGTAAATCGAACAACACATGTAAACCATAATTCAGCTGTACCACGCCAATACCACAAGTGGTGGCAATACCGAAAATAGTACCGATGACAGCGGCAGTATCCACACTATGTCCAATCGGACCATGAATTTTTTGACCAAAAATCGGATAAAGCGCGGAACGGATGGTAAGTGGCAAATTATAGCGATAACTGAAATATCCCAGCGCCATGCCAATCAAGGCGTACATGCACCATCCAGTCAGACCATAATGAAATAAAGTCCAGACCATACTCTGGCGTGCAGCTTCAAAAGTTTGCCCCTCACCTACAGGTGGATGCATATAATGGGATAAAGGTTCAGCGACCGAGAAGAACATCAAGTCAATGCCGATCCCTGCTGAAAACAGCATGGCAGACCAACTGAGTAAACTAAATTCGGGTTTGGAATGCTTGGGTCCGAGCTTAATATCGCCATAGCGTGAACAGGCAATAAAAATCACAAACACCATATACAGTGTGGCAGCCAGTAAATAGTACCAACTGAATGTAGAACTGACCCAAGCCAAAACTGCATTTAAAGTTTGATTGGCAAAGTCATTAAATAAAATGGTGGTAATAGAAAAAATTAAAATAATGAGAGCTGAAATATAAAAGACCACACCATTTAAACGGTCTTTTGGCGCTAATGTTTGATCATCAACTGCTCTTGGATTATCTGTTGCCATACAATCCTCAAGGAAGTAAATATAAGTTGAATATCAATTTTTAAACTTCTCGCTGTCGAGAGCTTAAAAATCGACAGATGCTATACGACAGTACTTTTGTCTCCGACAAAAATGCTATCTTCGTGTAACCGAATGCTTAGCCAGAATAAAAAGAAGTGTGGCAGTGTAACAAATTCCCTGAATTTGCCCTGCTTATACAACCAATTCCAACATGAGAACGACATAAATAAACGGTTCTTCTCCTTAAACTCAATTTTTGTAGCTGCTTTTGGGTGCAATATCCGATGCTCAAAACAGGAACATAAAAAAATGCTCATGCTCTTAAACTGCTCCCTAAAAAGCCTACTACAAATCTATCCATCTAATAAATAAGCGGTAAAGCTTAAAAAATTGAACGCGAACTATGCAGTACTGCATTCAATTTAAACAACATGATACTTTTAATTGATTGAACGTTCAATCAATTAAAAGTATCATAAAAAAATGCTATGATGTTTTCCATGTCAATAATTGAATCTAACACCTTTAAATCTAAGGTAAATTTTCTGGATTATCATGAATAAACGTAGAGTAAAACCTGAGCATGAACGTCGTGAAGAAATCATTCGCGCAGCCTATGAAGTCATTTACGAGGTGGGATTATCCAATACCACCATTGCTCAGATTGCAAAAAAAGCTCAACTTTCGACAGGCATCGTGAGCCATTATTTTGGCGATAAACAGGGTCTGATAGAAAGTTGTATGCGCCAAATGCTCTTTGTGTTACGTGAAACGGCGGCAACGTATAAAGCCAAAGTTAGCCAGCCAACGCCAGAAAATTTACTTAAAGCAATTATTGATGCCAACTTTGACATCAGTCAGGTGAATCAAACAGCTATGCGTGTCTGGTTAGATTTCTGGTCTGCCAGCATGCACATGCCCGATTTAGGTCGCTTGCAGCGAATAAACGACCAGCGTCTTTATTCAAATTTGAAATTTCATTTACTGCAGATGATGCCCAAAGATCAAGCCAGCCATGTCGCTAAAGGGCTTGCTGCATTAATTGATGGTCTTTGGTTACGCGGCAGTTTAAGTGGTCATCAAGCATTTGATCGTGACTTGGCACGTTCTATTGCATATGACTATGTCGATATGCAACTTCGCTTAATACAACAGATACGGCAGGAACAGCAAAATGAATGATGCACAATTACATCAATTGTATATCCATGGACAGTATGTCAATGCCACCAGTGGTAAAACCTTCGACACAATTAATCCTGCAACAGGTCAAATTATTGCAAGTGTTCAGCAAGCCTCTAAAACCGATGTTGATGCTGCGGTAAAAAGCGCCCAACAAGGGCAACAAGTTTGGGCAGCCATGACGGCTGTTGAGCGAGCACGAATTCTGCGTCGTGCCGTTGATATTTTACGTGAACGTAATGATGAACTTGCCCGTCTAGAAACCATCGATACAGGTAAAGCCTACAGCGAAACTTCAAGCGTCGACATTGTAACGGGCGCGGATGTTCTCGAATATTATGCGGGTCTTGCAACCGCGATACAGGGTGAACAAGTGCCCCTTCGTGAAAGTAGTTTTTTCTATACCCGTCGTGAACCTTTGGGTGTTGTAGCAGGTATTGGGGCATGGAACTACCCGATTCAAATTGCACTGTGGAAGTCTGCACCTGCCTTAGCTGCGGGGAATGCCATGATTTTCAAACCCAGTGAAATTACCCCACTGACTGCCTTTAAGTTAGCTGAAATCTATACCGAAGCAGGTCTGCCTGCTGGGGTCTTTAACGTGGTTCAAGGGCTTGGACATGAAGTCGGTCAATGGCTGACTGAACATCCTGAAATTGCCAAAATTTCCTTTACCGGTGGTGTGGAAACAGGCAAAAAAGTCATGTCTAGTGCCGCAGCATCCAGTTTAAAAGACGTCACTATGGAACTCGGCGGTAAGTCTCCGCTGATTATTTGTGCTGATGCCAACCTCGACCGTGCTGCTGATATTGCAGTCATGGCAAATTTCTTTAGTTCGGGTCAGGTCTGTACCAATGGTACGCGCGTGTTTATTCCACGCAACATGAAAGCCGAGTTTGGACAGGCTGTAGTAGAACGTGTTAAACGCATCCGTGTGGGTGACCCAATGTTAGAAGATACCAATTTTGGTCCACTCACCAGTTTTCCGCATATGGAAAAAGTTTTGTCTTATATTGAATTGGGCAAACAGCAAGGTGCGACACTTTTAATTGGGGGTGAACGAGCGACGTCTGCTGAACTGGCTCAGGGCGCTTATGTCATGCCAACTGTTTTTACAGACTGTAAAGATGACATGCGGATTGTACAAGATGAAATCTTTGGACCTGTGATGAGCATTTTGGCTTATGACAGCATCGAAGAAGTCATTCAACGTGCGAACAATACCCTTTATGGTTTAGCGGCTGGAGTTGTCACACAAGATATCTCGCAAGCTCACCGCATTATCCACCAACTTGAAGCGGGTATCTGCTGGATTAACACTTGGGGGGAATCTCCTGCCGAAATGCCAGTTGGGGGTTATAAACAATCTGGTGTAGGGCGTGAAAATGGTATTTCCACACTTGAACATTACACTCGCATTAAATCCGTTCAAGTCGAATTGGGCGAGTATCACAGTATTTTCTGAGTTCTAAATACTAACCTTCATTCTAAATTTCTCTTTTTTACATCCTCAACTCAACATGTCGCCACGCTCTATTTGGGCGTGGTACTGCCATAGAACAAGGATCATTATGCATTCTCAACACTACGATTATATTATTATTGGCGCTGGTTCTGCGGGCAATGTCCTTGCCGCACGCTTAACCGAAGATGCCGATGTCTCTGTTTTATTATTAGAAGCAGGCGGACCTGACTATCGACTCGATTTTCGCACCCAAATGCCTGCTGCACTGGCTTATCCACTGCAAGGGCGACGTTATAACTGGGCGTACTTAACCGATCCAGAACCGCATATGAATAACCGCCGCATGGAATGTGGTCGCGGCAAAGGCTTGGGCGGATCTTCGCTGATTAACGGCATGTGTTATATCCGTGGCAATGCCATGGACTTAGAGCAATGGTCGACGTTTAAAGGTTTGGAAAACTGGAGCTATGCCGACTGTTTGCCTTATTACCGTAAAGCAGAAAGTCGTGACATTGGTGCCAATGATTACCATGGTGATGATGGACCCGTGAGTGTTGCAACACCTAAAGCCAATAATAATGAACTCTTTCACGCCATGGTAGAAGCTGGCGTGCAAGCAGGTTATCCGCGTACTGATGACTTGAATGGCTATCAGCAAGAAGGCTTTGGTCCCATGGATCGAACTGTCACGCCCAATGGTCGACGCGCCAGTACAGCGCGCGGATATCTGGATATGGCAAAACAGCGCCCTAATTTGACCATTATGACGCATGCCACCACCAATAAAATTCTGTTTAGTGGCAAACAAGCAATTGGGGTCGAATATCTTCAAGGCGCAAATCAGCAACAGTTACATCAGGTCTATGCCAATAAAGAGGTCTTGCTCTGTGCAGGTGCAATTGCGTCACCGCAAATTTTACAGCGCTCAGGCGTAGGTCAAAGTACCTTCTTAAAATCAATGGACATTGATGTGGTTCATGATTTACCTGGTGTCGGGGAAAATTTACAAGACCATCTGGAAATGTACCTGCAATATAAATGTACCCAGCCTGTCTCGCTCTACCCAGCCTTAAAATGGTATAACCAGCCTGCCATTGGTGCAGAATGGTTATTTAATGGGACTGGAGTGGGTGCCAGTAACCAATTTGAAGCGGGTGGTTTTATCCGTTCTTCCGATGAATTTGCTTGGCCGAATATTCAATACCATTTCTTACCTGTTGCCATTAACTACAATGGTAGCAATGCAGTCAAAGAACACGGCTTCCAAGCCCACGTGGGTTCAATGCGTTCGCCTTCACGTGGTCGTATCAAGCTGAAATCTAAAGATCCATTTGAACATCCAAGTATTCTGTTTAACTACATGTCCACAGAACAAGATTGGCGCGAATTCCGTGATGCCATTCGTATCACACGTGAAATTATGCAACAACCTGCATTAGATCCTTATCGCGGTGAAGAAATCAGTCCAGGCAAACATCTAAGCAGCGATGTAGAGCTAGATGACTTTGTCCGCAATCATGCTGAAACTGCCTATCACCCTTCTTGTAGTTGTAAAATGGGGGAAGATGAAATGGCAGTCGTCGATGGTCAAGGACGTGTGCATGGTCTACAAAGTTTACGTGTGGTCGACGCATCCATTATGCCGCTAATTATTACTGGGAATTTAAATGCAACCACCATCATGATGGCAGAGAAAATTGCCGATCAAATTCGTGGACGAGCAGCCTTACCTCGTTCAACAGCAGCATTTTATCAAGCCATTTAAACGGCATAACTTTTATTGAACTAATATCATCCAGACCACATTATTTGGCACGAATAATGTGGTTTTTATTATATCCCTATACTTATTAAGTATTACTTCATGATATTTTTTGAATATCGTTTCATTATTTTAAGCTTAGAGCAAGATTACTATTAACATTGAGTAAATATTATACTGTGAATTATATAAAATACTGTGCTGGACAGGAATAAATGGACATTTCATCCATTTCAACCAAAAACAACATAACATCAAGACATTGAAATATAATAAAAATTAATAAAACATCACTGAAATTTATACATTTTATATCCACATTTATTATAAAAATTACTTAGTCAATCCTTATTTCGTCTAAAATAGCAACCGATCGGAAATGTGTGGTTAAACTAAAAGGTACATTTTTTCTTATTCTTAAGGATTCATGTATTTCACTCCCTCTCTTCTGAACTTTTAGTTTGCCACCATTTCCATCACCCTCTTTTTATATTTTTTTGTTGCTCTCTATTCGCTTTAAAGCGATACAAAACACCTGCTCCCAAGGTCAAAATCGCATGAAAACTTTTTTAAAATACCTCACGGTATTTGTCGTACTGCTTTTGCTTGCAGTATTGATTTTTTTATTCCGAACAACTGCGTCTAAAAAAATTCAAACCTCAAATAATGAACCTGTTGTCGATGCCGTTTTAGTTGGTGGTGGCATTATGAGTGCAACCTTAGGCACTTATCTGACCGAACTAGAACCGAACTGGCAAATCCGCATGTATGAACGCCTAGATCAAGTTGCTCAAGAAAGCTCGAATGGCTTTAACAATGCAGGAACAGGTCACTCTGGCTTTATGGAAATGAACTATACCTCTGAGAAAGACGGTAAAATGGACATTACCAAAGCGGTAAAAGTGGCTGAACAGTTCGAAGTTGCAAAACAATTCTGGTCTTATCAAGTCAAACAAGGTGTTTTAGGCGAACCGCGTAGCTTTATTAACCCTGTTCCACATATTGCTTTTGTCTGGGGCGACAACGTTAAATTCCTAGAAAAACGTTATGCAGCAATGGTTCAAAACCCGATGTTCTACGGCATGAAATTTTCAGAAAATCCTGCTGAAATTAAACAATGGGCGCCATTGGTTATGAACGGGCGTGATGCTGCGCAAAAAGTTGCAGCAACTCGTATGGATGTTGGTTCAGACGTGAACTATGGTTCGATTACCACGCAATTGGTTAATCACCTGAACAAGCAATCTAACTTCAAATTAGAAACCTCAACTGAAGTCACTGGCATTAGCCAAAATGATGACAAAACTTGGACTGTTTCTTTTAAGAATTTGAAAACAGATGCAACCAGCCATGTGAAAACGCGCTTCGTGTTTATTGGTGCTGGTGGCGCTGCAATTAAATTATTGCAGATGACTGATCTTCCTGAATCTAAGCAATATGCAGGTTTCCCTGTGGGTGGCGTGTTCTTAATGACCGATAACCCTAAAGTGACTGCTGGTCATACTGCAAAAGTGTATGGTCGTGCTGAACTAGGTGCGCCGCCAATGTCTGTTCCTCATATTGATACACGTTATATTGACGGTAAAAAATATGTGTTGTTTGGACCATTTGCGACCTATTCAAACAAGTTCTTGAAACAAGGTTCTCAGCTTGATTTAATTAAATCGACCACCAAAAACAATGTGTTACCAATGACTGCTGTCGGTCTGGAAAATCTGGACTTGGTGAAATATTTGGTCAGTCAGGTCATGATGACGGATGAAGATCGTTTCAATGAACTGAAAAAATACTATCCTGATGCAAAGCCTGAAGATTGGCGTTTAAACCACGGCGGTCAACGTGTGCAAATCATCAAAAAAGAAGACGGCAAACCAGCCAAACTTCAATTTGGTACTGAAATCTTCGCTTCTAAAGATGGTGCTGTAACAGCCCTACTTGGTGCATCACCTGGTGCTTCTACTTCACCCTACATCATGCTGAGTTTGCTTGAAAAAGCCTTCCCGCAACAAGTACAAGGTGAATGGAATCCAAAATTACATGAAATTGTAAAATCGTACCAACAAGAGTTAAGCACAAATCCTGTGTTACTTGACCAAGTACGTCAATACACCAGCCAAACTTTAGGACTGAAATATACGCCTATGACGCAAGCAGCCAATGATTCAACAGCTGCTCTAAGCAAAGCGCAATAATTCCGTCTGTATCAAAAGGATGAACTACGGTTCATCCTTTTGTTTTTCATATTATTCCAATATTTTTTATGCCATTTATCCCCTCTGAAGCATTTATCGCTTTTCGTTGTCGTGATTTCTCTTTGCTCAGTCTCAATCAACTTTGTTTGGTAGTTGCTGTAGTCATGCAGGAAGTCGCAATTGGTTTTGCACTTTATCAAATGACCCAAGATCCGCTCAGTTTAGGCTTAATTGCCATCGTAGAACTGCTGCCTTTTATTGGCTTGTCATTTTTGGGTGGGCATTGGGCAGATCGATATAACCGTCAAAAGCTTCTGCAGTGGAGCTTTAGTTTAAGTAGCAGTATTCCGCTGTTATTGATTGTGGTTTTTTACGTTTTCCAGACCCAACAGATTGAACAAAACACTCTGCTCTGCTTGGTTTATTTTCTCATTTTTTGCTTAGGCATTTTGCGGGGAATATACAGCCCTGCGTTTAATTCAATACGCCCTTTTTTAATTGCTCGGCAAGCGGAAAACAATGCCGCCACTTGGACCACTTCGATCTGGCAATTTGGAGCCATTGCAGCTCCGCTATGTGCTGGATTATTGCTGAGCCATGTTGGACTTATTGCAACGCTATGTGTCGTCTTTCTGTTTAGTTGCGTAGGCAGCCTTGCTGTTTGGCGACTCAGTCCACGTAGTTTTCCGATCTCGACACACAGCCAAGTTTTGCAAAGTTTAAAACACGCTATCGAATTTATGCTGCAACAGCGCTTACTGTTCTGGAGCATGTTATTGGATCTATTTACGGCATTATTTTGTAGTGTCATCGTGCTGCTTCCGATCGTCGCTCACGATGTACTGCATTTAGGCGCTGAAGGCTTAAGCTTACTTAGAGCAGCACCAGCTATCGGCACGGCAATCATGATGTGCGTATTACTGCATTTTACGCCAAGCCAAAATGCTTGGCGCAATATGTTACTGGCCAGTATAGGAATCGCAATCGCAACACTTGTATTCGCCTTATCGACATCACTTTGGCTAAGTATCGCCCTGCTTATGCTCATTGGTGCTTTGGACAGCATCAGTATGGTGATTCGCCAGAACTTATTACAACAACTTCCTCCTCAAGATTTACATGGCCGTGTTGCTGCCCTCAACGGAATATTGGTCACAACGGGCAATCAGTTTGGTGCATTAAACAGCAGTATGACATCACGTTATTTTTCCATCACCCCAGCATTACTGATCGGAGGCAGTCTATGTTTAAGTCTGTGTCTTTTCAGCTTTTTTCGTACCCGAGATTTACTAAAAACACCATCAAGTTATGAGAAATATACAATACTTACAACAGAAAAATAGAAGCTTACACAGAATATGCCTATGCTTATTTCATGCGTAATGAGTTTAGATAAGGATTGATTTTTATGGCAAAAACAACCGAATTGACCCATCGACTTTATACGCTGATTTATTTTGTGATCATCTTTGTCATATTGGCGTATTGTGTGCTGAACGCCATGTATACAGTAATTATTGGGGGCACTACATTCTATCTCTTTGCCAGTTTTGTACTGGTACTACAGAGTATTTTTGCCTTGCGAACTTCGCTCGATAGTCGCATTTACGCCAGTCTAGGGCTGGTGCTGCTGATTATTGGATTGTTATATACGCATGGGCTCGATTTTTTAAGTCATCTAAAAGCTGTTGTTCTGATTCCAGCATTAATCCTAACTCTATTCGGTCTCGACAATTTATATAAACCGCCTACTCGATTGATGCTCCTAAAAATAGGACTGGTGATGGGTCTGCTACTGTTGGCTTATAGCCAATACTATGAGCTGGTTGAACTGCAAAATTACTATAACTCCCTGCACAATGGTGAAACTTGGCAGCAATTTGGGGCGTTATAAATGGTATAGCTTTATGACTCGATTGTTTTCATCTTGGACATTTTAAATATCTGAATAAGTACAACTAAACCTAGTCCTAGTTAATTTTTTATTGATTATGATAATTATTATCATTACAATTCATCAAAACATTCATATCCTTACACTCTCATAACATGGATGTTTGAAGTGGTTAAGATTACATATGGATTCAAAGACGCCCAGAAACTCGTGGTTCAGTGAGCAATTTCACTTACACCAATCTACCCTGTTATCTTGGTTTAAGCACAAACTACAACATCACCATCAGTCCGAAGATTTAAGTCAGGAAGTCTTCTATCGGGCTTTAAAAAGCCAATATCAATATGAAAAGATTAAAGAACCGCAAGCATGGTTTATGGGGATTGCGAAACATGTGATGATTGATTACTGGCGTCGGCTGCATATTGAACGTCTATATTTAGAAGCATTGGCTCAGCTTCCAGAACAAGTCCACCCTTCCGTAGAACACGAGATGTGTATCCGAGAGACTTTATTTCAATTACATGTCGTATTAGATCAATTACCAGCACGCACAGCACAAGTCTTCTTACTTTCTCAGCTCGATGGTCTAACCTATAAAGAAATCAGTCAAAAAATTAAAATTTCCGAAGCCACAGTAAAAAGGGACATGAAACACGCCTTTTTAGCCTGCCTAAGTCTCTCTTACCCATAAATAAGCGCAGAGCCATCATGCCCCCTTCATTGAAAATCTCAGATGAAATATTAAATACTGCGGCAGACTGGATGGTTCTACTGCACTCCGGAGATATTTCCAATCAAGAACTGCTTCAATTTGAACAATGGAAAGCCAACCGCTCTGAACATGCTTTAGCCATCCAACATCTGGAACAGTTCACACAAGGTTTGACCCAACTTCCAACACAGATACATCCTCAGACGTTAGTCCACTCAAATCAGAAATTTAAGACTACGGTGAAACGGAATCTGATGCTGAGTTTTTCAGGTCTGGTGCTGTTAGGTAGCACCTTGAGCCTATTGCCGTGGGAGAAGTGGCAATCCGATCTTCATACCCAAGTCGGGGAAATCAAAAATTTTAATTTAGATGATGGCTCTCAGCTGGTTTTAGCCAGTGATAGTTATGTCGATATTGAATATACCGCTCATACTCGACGGATCAAACTCATCAAAGGTGAAATATTTATCCGAACGGCGAAGGACGTTCAGCATCGCCCCTTTTTGGTAAAAACTCAATCTGGTTTGATTGAGGCACTCGGTACAGAATTTACTGTCCAGCAAGAGAAGCATAAATCTACCCGCGTCGAAGTGTATCAACATGCTGTGGCAATCCATCCAAATCAAAATGCCCATGCGAAAATTCTTAAACAAGGGCTATCCGCAAGTTTTAATGATCATGCGATTTCATCAGCCCAACCACTTAAGAATCAGCAACCCAATTGGACTCAGCACCTTTTAGTCGTAGAAAACTGGCCGCTAGACAAAGTCCTGAATGAGCTTTATCGCTATCAACATGGTATTTACCATCTGGAAAGTGATTTAAAGAAACTGCCTGTTTCGGGTGTATTTTCACTCAAAAATCCGCATAACAGTATTGAAACACTGGCTTATACCCATGCACTTGAGCTGGAAAATTACGGTCCATATTTACTCAATATCAAAAAAAATCAAAAAAAATGAGCTGTTTTTCTGAGTTATTCGACTAAGAGAGAAATAGATGCTCATAAGAGAAAAATACATGAAGGATAATCAGGTTAAAAATACCTTGGCGATTGCTATACGTGCAGTCTTATTGGGGATTCCACTGATGGCGAGTAGCTTCGCAAGCACCGCTGTTTATGCTGTGACGACCTATCCAGTGAATATTACGCAACTCCCTTTAGATGAAGCACTTAAACAACTTGCGATTCAAACGGGAACCACCATTAGTTATGACGCCAATACCCTATCAAATTTACAGAGTAAAGCCCTTAAAGGGCATTACGCAGTCGATCAGGCTTTGACAACACTATTACAGCCACATGCGCTGGTGGCAGTTCAAGTGACCAACGATGGCTATAGCATCCAAGCCAATCCTCAAGCACAAAAAGAAACCCACATTATAAAATTAGTGACCATACAAACCCAAGCTCGCCCTACCAATGGTTTGAGTCATGCTCAAATGTCTGACGATGCAAATACTGCCCATCTACCAACAATTGCATTGAAAGCTCAATCCAACACTCTTGCCACTGAAAATTCAGGCACTTATAAGGCTGAGGTAAGCACAGCAGCAACAGGTTTGACCTTAGCTTTAAAACAAACGCCTCAATTGGTCAGTGTCATTACTCGTCAACAAATGGACGATCAGCATCTGACACAATTGACCGATGTCGTGACACAGGCTGCGGGTTTAAGCATTAATCAAAGTGGCAATATTGGTAGTGACAACTCCCCGATTTATGCACGTGGACAAGCTGTAGACAGTTACTTACTAGATGGTGTCAAACTTCTTAGTTCCTATTCCAGTATTTTCCAAAGCCAAGATACCGCCCTGTTTGACCGTGTTGAAATTGTCCGCGGAGCAAATGGATTAATGACGGGTGCTGGAACAGCAAGTGCCAGTATTAATATGGTCCGCAAAAAACCACTTCAGGATTTCAAAGCATCCGTCAGTAGCAGTCTGGGTTCATGGGATACTTATCGAGCAGATGTCGATGTCTCTTCTCCACTAAATGAGGCAGGAACCGTGCGTGGTCGAGCGGTTCTGGCTTATCAGACGGGAGATTCCTATATTGATCGCTACAGTGAAGATCGTAAAATTGCCTATGGCGTCATAGAGGCTAACTTAAGCCCAAATACCAAAGCCAGCGTTGGTGCTAGTTACCAACAAATGGATATATCGGGCATCGCACGTGGTGGATTGCCCTCATTTTATAGTGATGGAAGCTTAATTGATTGGTCACGCTCAGATTCTGCTGCGGCAAGTTGGACCTATTCCGACCGAACCACAAAAGCCTATTTTGCTGATCTTGAACACCATTTGAATGAGCATTGGACCATTAAAGGCACGATTTCTCGAACCGAAACCGCTTCAGATGAAGTGGTTGGATATACCTATTCCCGCTCAGGCATAGATAAAGTTACGGGAGCTGGTGCAATGTTGTATGCAACACGCTGGGATTATAAACCCACTCAAGACTTGTTTAATCTCACCCTAAACGGAAGTTTTGATCTATTTGATCAAACCCATGACGTATTTTTGGGAACGACCTACACCAAAAGTGAAAATAAACGCCCAACCTATTCAGGATGGAATAATGCCTATACATGGGATGGGGATTTAGACAACATATTTACTTGGGATGGCACTACACCTAGTCGCCCTGAAACCATGATTGATGGCTGGTATAGCAATGATGAAACCAGCCAATCTGTATTCGGTGCAATTCGCCTTAAACTTGCTGATCCCCTCGCAATTATTTTAGGGACACGTGTCGAAAACTGGGAACGCATTGACGACGACTATTCCTCATCTGACCAAACGACTACTTATGAGAAACGTCAAGAAAATGGAGAAGTTATTCCCTACTTTGGCATTACCTATGATTTTACTGAGCACTGGACAGGATATGCGAGTTATACCAACATTTTCTCCCCTCAAGACAAGAAAACCAATTCTGGAGGATATATTGAGCCTTTAATCGGAAATAGCACCGAGCTTGGTATTAAGGCAGACTTTTTTGATCACCAATTGAATTTTGGAGCTGCCATTTATCAAACCCAAGAAGACAATAAAGCCATAGCAATTACCAATGTCTATGCACCTGATGGATCTCAAGCCTACCGCACAGAATCTGGTACTGAAAGCCGAGGATTTGAGTTAGAAACTACAGGTAAACTGAACGATAAGTGGTTAATATCCGCCAGTTTTACACGCAATTTATCGGAAGATAATCAGGGAAATAATCTCAACAGTACTATTCCCAACAATACTGCCAAATTATTTAGCACCTATACTCTGCCTTATCTAAATGAAGCCTTAACCATTGGTGGCGGTCTGCGATGGCAAAGCGATATTTACTCGGACAATGCTGGACCTGCAAAAGTGAAATTTACTCAGGATAGTTATGCTGTCGTGGACTTAATGGCGCGCTATAAAGTGAATGAAAATTTATTGCTGAACTTTAAACTAAATAATCTGTTTAATGAGAAATATCACTTATCCACCACCAATAGCTATTATGGCGCACCGACCAATTTGAATGTGGGCGTTCGATATCAATGGTAAGTATTCATCATTTTTAAATTAGATGACTGAATCAAAGTAAAATCAAATGCTCTATGGAATAAATTGAGTAAGTCCATTCTGTAGAGCTTTGTAGTATTAATCCGAGCTATTCACTATAACAACTAACCGTGTATTGTTGACCATTTCCTTATGTGTGAATACGCCTAAGTTACCCTTAACATTTGTGTAAGAATCTACTCAGTCACCACGTTATATGGATGCATAAGATTCGTACTTTTAAATCATTAGACTGTACGCCTTACCTATCACCATGTGCTACAACCATACGATCCTCCACTTCACTGGTGGATAGTGTTAGATGATCCAATTGAGCAAGGTTTTTTCTTAGGTATTTCAATACCACCAGCTTTGAGATGCTGATCGATTTTGTTTTTCGATATATTTTTACTTATCTAAGCGAGTATCTTCAGAGCTTTATCGAACATCATCTCGTTGTTGGCTGGATAGTGTTACTGAATCTGAAGTTGTTGCACCAGATGTTTGTGTTTTACGTGTAGTAGCCATAAAAAGCCCCATCGTTACGAATAGGGCTACTGTGCGGAGTATTCAATGCAAATTTGTTGGGTATAACCACTATGATTATGCAAGTTTATAGATTTCCTTGCATATTTTTTGCTGCTCCATGAATTTCTGATATGCCATTTTCACTATATTAGGCACCTTTAAGGTGAGGAATTCATTCGTCACAGGAATATCAACGCTAGGATTTACATATGTTAGATGTGGCTCAATCGTTTTAAATTTTTTAATGATCTCCAAATTATTGTCTATAGCATATTGAATATCCTCTTTCCTAAAGAAAGATGCTTTAAAGCTAAGATCTTCAATAGTAATAATATCTAAACCCCAATAATTAGCAGGGTTATTCTGAGCATCTCTAATTAAGGGGTGCTGAACAGCTAACGCCCATTGTGACAAACCTTTTAATTCATCTGGGTTCAAAAACATTAGTTCAGCATTTTCTAAATATTTATCACTATATGCGATAATTTTATCTGCAAGCGGATGATGACTCATTTTCATTAACTCCATTTAAATTATTAATTTTTTTTACATTTATTATCCAAATATGAGGTTAGGCCATACCAAATTAGCAAATATACAATCAAAGTTGCATCCCGATTTTTGGGTAAATTCTATTCAACTTATTACCAACAACCAGTTAAATCACCCACTAACAAGCCCAATCAGGCAGCCCCAAAACAAGGCAAATCACTCCCTGTAAATAATTTTCCAACCTCCTCCCAACTGCCCAACAACATCATCCGACTCATCCCAAAATAGATCTATCATCCTTATACGTTACTCGTCATCTTGCTCACCTTCACACGGGAAGTGTTCTACACCTGTCTCCATTCAACATAACTCAATGATTGCGCCCCGATTATCATAATTAGGAAAACCTGCATTGCTACAAGATTATGAAAATCACAACCACGGTTAAGCAGGTTGGACAGAACTTTATATACGCCTTCAAGTCGTCTTATAAACCTTTGTAGAATTGAAGAGAACTTATTAAATACTCAACCTGTCAGGCACTTACATATAAAAATTAGCATGGCTTAATTGTTTTAAACGCTATGACCCTGAATACACGCTCTGTTATGCCGATCCACCTTACTTTGATACAGCAGGCTATAGCGTTGATTTTGGTTACGAACAATATGAAAGCCTAGCTAGTGTTATGAGTAGTTCAAAAGGTAAAGTGATGGTTTCTTCAAATGATCATGAAGAAATGAGGAAGCTATTTAATGACTTTAGAATAGAGACTTTGGATATCCAATATTCATTAATATCGAAAATGCCTAATCAGATACTATGTCTGATTGGGCATTGTTCTTTATGCGTTAGAGTGCAGATTAAGCGCAAATAATTTAGTGCAAAAAAAATCGAAAACTTACAATAAGAATTATGATGAGTGCTTACAGAAATTCTAAAAACAAAAAACCACTTAGGATTAGTGCACCTAAGTGGTTGTTTTATTTGGTGGGCCCACCCAGACTCGAACTGGGGACCAACGGATTATGAGTCCGCTGCTCTAACCGACTGAGCTATAGGCCCAAATATTAGTTAATGAAATTAAATCAATAACTTGAAGACTGAGCAATACTAGCGATGTTTAATTAAATAAGCAAGTTTTTTGCGGCAGTTGTTTGAATATCTGCTATAGACTTATTTGATTATCGTGAAGTATTTACTACGTTAGCGATTCTAACGATGTCATAAAAAAGAGTAAAGCTAACATAGACATTTTTTGACCAACCGAATCAGAATCATCAACTTTTTTTATTTGATTGAATCACGCAACAAATATCCACTTTATCCCTATTAAGCATAATAAAAATGGATTTATATACCCAACCCTACTGCAAAAAATTTACTCAAATGCCAATTAAATGCAGCAGGGCTCAGAAAAGGTCTAGCGCATTACCAGCCTAACTGCTTGTTCAAAGTAGCAGAATCATAGTAATCACCTTGGTAAACGATTTTGTCATTTTTAACACGAACAAAACTGACGCCTTCAAAGTTAATTGGCTTGTTGGTTGCTGGAGTATCTTTACCCCATGCGCCAGTGTTATTCCCTGTGAATTTCCACTGGAAAGAAATACCATCTTTACTCTCAATTGGTTTACTGGTCATTTCCCACTTTAAGTCAGGCACAGCATTTATAAATACACTAATGACGTTATCTCGTGCTGCCACTTGCCCATTTTGAGGTGTTCCTACAGCAGCATCATAAAATACCGCATCATTCGCTAAATGAGATGCCGCTTTATTCGCGTTATGCTCATTCCATGCTTTCATATAAGATTCGACAACCTGCTTTGGTGGTACAGCTGCATGAACAACTGTTACGCTCGCCATGACTGGAACTAAAACAAGTGCTTGTAAAATATTTTTCATGTGTAATCCCTTTTAGAAAAAATATATGAGTTGATTAATAATTGAATTCTGGTGATGCGTACGAAGACTTAATCTTCGTATGCACTCATCACGTGTTTAATGCGCGTGTATTCTTCAAAGCCATAACCAGATAAGTCTTTGCCATAACCCGACTTTTTAAATCCGCCATGTGGCATTTCCGCAGTCAGTGGAATGTGCGCATTGACCCACACCGTACCAAAATCCAAATCACGGCTAAAACGCATGCTGCGACCATGGTCATTTGTCCAAACGCTGGAAGCCAGACCGAATTCAACATCATTGGCTTTGTCTAAGGCATCTTCCTCATCTTTGAAAGTTTGGATGGTCACAATCGGTCCAAAAATTTCATTTTGAATCGCTTCATCCTGTTGTTCTAAGCCGCAGATGATGGTCGGTTCAAAATAGTAGCCCGCGTATTGCGTCACTTGTTTTCCACCCGTCACAATTTTGGCGTGTGCGGGTAAGCGATCTAAGAAACCCTGAATATGGAACAGCTGTCTTTGATTGTTTAAAGCACCATATAAAGCGGTTTCATCATCAGGTAAACCACAGTGTATTTTTTTGGTCTTTTCCAGCATTTTTTCCATAAACGCTTCATAAATGCTTTCTTGTACTAAAACACGTGCAGCTGCAGTACAGTCTTGTCCTGCATTAAAGAAACCAGCTAC
The DNA here is from genome assembly GCF_022601715.1 of Acinetobacter zhairuonensis. GTDB lineage: Bacteria > Pseudomonadota > Gammaproteobacteria > Pseudomonadales > Moraxellaceae > Acinetobacter. Next base: position 76,174 of record NZ_JAKVIM010000002.1, read on the forward strand.
AGAAATTGCATCGGTGGCTTTTTCAAGATCCGCATCTTCAAACACCAATACGGGTGCTTTACCGCCCAATTCCAAATGTGCTTTTGCCAAGTTGCTCGCAGCAGACGCTGCTACTTGTAACCCTGCACGGACTGAACCTGTAATCGACACCATTGAAGGAACAGGATGAGATACAACTTTTGAACCTGCATCTGCCAAACCTAGAATGACGTTAATCGCGCCTTTCGGGAAAAATGGCGCAGCAATTTCCGCTAAGAGCAAGGTACTATTCGGTGTTGTATCACTCGGTTTTAAGACCACCGTATTACCAGCGGCTAAAGCAGGCGCAATTTTCCACACCGCCATCATTAATGGATAATTCCACGGTGCAACTTGTCCCACCACACCAATCGGTTCGCGTCGAATGCTCGACGTGAAGCCTTCTAAATATTCACCCGTCGATTTCCCTTCCAGACAGCGCGCAGCACCTGCAAAAAAGCGAATATGGTCTGCAGAGGTTTTAATTTCTTCAGCAGCAATCATATGTTTAAGTTGACCCGTTTCTAAACTTTGAACATCAACCAACTGTTCAGCATGGTTTTCTAGGGCATCCGCAAAAGCCAATAATGCTTTTTGACGCATGGATGGGGTTGATCGCCTCCAGACTTTAAACGCAGCTTTTGCACAATCATACGCATAATCAACATCTTGTTGAGTCGCATTTGGAGATTGAGCATAAATCTGACCATTTACAGGGCTAATTAAATCAAAGAATTCAATCCCTGAGGTTTGAACAAATTCACCATTTATAAAATGTTTTAATTGTTTAACGTGCATTTGAACAGATCCGTTCGCCTGTCCTAAATTTTCACCGATATGAAGGTCTGTCATGCAATTTCCTTATTTCGCAATTCAATAAAATATCTTTTTTTTCACCACAACTGCTTATGTAGTATTTCTACTTTTTCTTGTCAAGGAAAAATATTTTCATATTTCTATTGTAATCCAATATATATTTCCATTATTATATGTACATATTTTAAATATTATCTTCAACAATTTGATAGTTGAAATAACAATAAAATATTGAAAAATATGTAAATAATTAAAATACACTCTAAAAATTACATCTATACAAATATGTAAAGTTATTTTTCTCAATTTACACAAAAAATGATTTTTTTTCCCAAATTGGCTCCTTATCAAATTGCCAAATTGGCTCTCGTTTGCCATTCCGAAAACCGACAAATTAAGCCCTGTAAATACCTTGCGGTTTGAAAAAAATTTTAGCTATACACGTAAATTTTGAATCAGACTCGCAAATAAGAAATATCTTTTAAAACCAAAAAATCAATCTAAGCAATTGATTAGGATAACTTTCTTAAGTTTATTTAATCGTCATAGAAACGTTTTACACACAGATGAATCGATACCCCAAACAGGATTGGGCGTATTCAAAAACACTGATGTATTGAACTTTATTGCAGAATAAGGAAATTGCATGACAGACCTTCGTATCGGTGAAAATTTAGGACAAGTGGAAAGTTCCGACACAGTCCAATCTTCACAATTTGAACGATCAATCGGATTAATCTCAAATTTCTCACTTGGTTTTACCTATTTATCACCATTAACGGCAGTGTATTCATTATTTGCACTCGCCATCACCCTTGCAGGTCCGCCATCCATCTGGTGGATTATGATTGCCGCTTTCGGACAACTCTTGGTTGCCATTGTGTTTGGTGAAACCGCTTCACAATACCCAATTACTGGTGGTCTATATCCTTGGGCACGTCGTCTATGGGGCAGAAAATATGCATGGATGGCCGCGTGGATTTACCTTTGGGCATTAGTCGTTACCGTCACTTCAATTGCAGAATACAGTGCTGGATTCGTGGCATCACTGTTCCATTTTGAAGCAACAGCAATGAATTGCTTAATCACCGCCATTGTTTTACTCATCTTATGTATGGTTGTGAATATGTCGGGCACCAAAAACCTGGCACGCGTTGCCCGTATTGGTTTCTGGTGTGAAATTGTCAGTGTAATTGCACTCGGTATCTACCTGTTAATTTTCCACCGTGCACAACCTTTCTCAATCGTATTCGATACGATGGGTGTTCTCGCACAAAACGGCTCTTATACAACTGCTTTCTTCTCTGCATCACTGCTTGGTTTATTCATGTTCTTCGGTTTCGAAGCTTGCGGTAACGTCGCAGAAGAAGTTAAAAATCCAAGTCGCCAAATTCCTGTTGCCATGATTTTAAGTATCGTATTTGGTTGCGTTTCTGCAATGGTTTCTGTTTTAGGCTATTTACTTGCATCACCAAACTTACAAGCGATTGTAAATGGTCAAGTGACTGATCCAATTCCATTTATTTTACGTGATGCCTTGGGTACCCATGGTGCGAATCTGTTTATTGTGATTGCGATTATTGCAATGTTGTCTTGTATCTTGTCTTTACAAGCTGCGCTTAGCCGCCTGCTGTTCTCTTTTGCTCGTGACCAAATGCTGCCTGGAAATCAATGGATTGCTAAATTATCGAAGCAAAATGTGCCTGATAACGCGATGATTTTAAGCTGCTTATTGCCATTAATTTTCTGTGTTGTGGTTTATTTCTCTCCAGACAACTTAGCGCGTATTACTGCCTTTGCTGTGATTGGTATTTATGTTTCTTTCCAAATGGTGGTCTTTGCAGCACTCAAAAATCGCTTAAAAGGCTGGAAACCTGCGGGCGAATGGAGTGTTGGTGCGTGGGGCTTACCAATCAATGCACTGGCATTGGCTTATGGTCTCGGTGCAATTTTCCTGCTCGCTCAACCAGCAGATGCAGCATCATTCTTTGACAGCTGGATTGTATTAATCGGCTTGGCTGTAGTGATTGGTAGCGGTTTGCTTTATATGTTCATTGCAAAACCGTATGGCAAATCGCAAGCACCTGAAAATGATGCGCTGTCTTATGCCGCTAAACTCCGTCAAAAACGCAATTCAGTCTAATCAACTCTGAACATTGGCTTAGCGATCAAGTTTCAACCGAATACTAGAATGTACCTTCTGCAAAAACAGTAAGTACATTCTAACGCTAAGCACAATGATCAAAATCAAGCGTGAAGTGGCTGAACTACAGCATATGGTCGTCATGTAGCTCGAATGATACATATGCCTGATTCAAAGCCATTTATGTCATGGATGACGAATCTGAAAAGATTCAAAAATTGCAGGTTATAAGAAATGGACAATCGAAACCTTAATGTTCGTAAACTCACCTTATGGCAAGTCATTATTGTCGGCATTGCCTATATGACCCCCATGACGGTGTTCGATACCTTTGGTATTGTATCGGATGTCACCAGTGGTCGTGTTCCCCTTGCCTATATTTTTGCACTGGTTGCCATGTTACTTACGGCATTTAGTTATGCCCGCCTAAGTCAACAGACTGATCGTCCTGGTTCAGCCTATACCTATACTGCGGAAAGCTGTGGTACTGCGGCAGGCTTCTTTGTCGGTTGGTGCTCATTACTCGATTACATTCTACTGCCTTTAATCAATGCCTTACTGGCGGGTATTTATCTGAATGCACTCATGCCAGCAGTGCCCTATGCGGTCTGGGTGTTGATTGCGGCTGGATTAGTCACATTAGTGAACTGTTTTAGAATTCATATTCTTGCCAATCTTTCTTTACTGTTTGTTTTTGTTCCTTTAATCATGCTAGTAATCTTTATTTATCTGGTGATTCATGGCATCAGCAGCAATGGATATGAACATGTCCTCACCTTAACGCCATTATTTAATGGTGATAACAGTATTCTTCCTTTGATTACAGGTGCCTCGATTCTTTGCTTCTCATTTTTAGGTTTTGATGCGGTCACCACTTTATCTCACGAAACTAAAAACCCGAGAAAAACCATCCCACGTGCAGTCATACTGACCACCTTAATTGGTGGCGTGATCTTCATTTCTGCCTCATGGTTTATTCAGCTCTACTTCCCAGACAATTCAAGATTTAAAGACCCAGAAGCGGCATTACCTGAAATTGCCTTATATGTTGGTGGTGCATTATTCCAAGCCGTTTTCCTTGTGGGGCAAATCATGAATACCGCTGCATCGGGCTTGGCTTCACATGCCAGTGCTGCTCGCCTCATTCATATCATGGGTCGTGATGGAATTTTTCATAAAGGTATTTTTGGTGCAATCAACCACAAATTAGGTACGCCTTTATATTCTGTCCTCACCATCGGTTTGATTTCGATGACTGCAATGTTTTTAGATCTATCGACTGTACTGAACCTGATTAGTTTCGGTGCCTTGATTGCCTTTACTGCGGTGAATTTCTCGGTCTTTATGAAATTTTATGTACAGGACAAGCAACGCACAGGACTCAAACATTTCGCCTTGAATCTGTGCTTACCTTTTTTATCCGTCTTATCCATTGTGGTGATGTGGGTCAATTTAGAATCCAGCGCCTTACATTTCGGTGGTGTTTGGCTAGCTTTAGGTATCGTGCTGTTTATTTATAAGAAACTGCGTAAACAAAGTATCGTCCTGAGCAATGCTTAAAAAGACGAATAAAATGAATAGAGAGTTAAATATGTCAATCAATGTCACAAAACCTAAATTACTCCAAGATGTTGCCTTTAAAGCCAGTCAATATCAACAAACGGGTAAAGAGTGGAACTGGATTGCCCCTACACGAGGACAATTTGATCATCCTGCCAACTATTATGAAAGCTCATTACCAGATTGGAACACATTCCCCGCGCTGAATAGCGATATTGAATGTGATGTCGTTGTCATTGGCGGTGGATTATTAGGATCCTCTGCTGCACTGCATTTGGCAGAACAAGGCATTGAAACGGTATTGGTTGAAAAAAACCGAATCGGCAGCGCGGCTTCAGGACGTAATGGTGGACAGCTCACCCCTGGATTGGCACGTTGGGAAGCCGAAACCATGGCAGAACACTTTAGCTTTAAGGATGCGAAAAAGTTATGGCACTTTACCTCGACTGAAGCCATGGCTTTAATTGACAGCATTAGCGAAAAATATAACCTAGATCTACAGCGTAAACGTGGGCATATTACGGCTGCAGTCCATTCTGGTCATTTAGATGCTTTACGTGACGGCATGCAAGCACGTGAATACTTGAAAGACAAAAATACCTCCATGCTGAGTCAGGATGAATTGCGTGAACACATTCAATCTACGAATTATTTTGGTGGCTTGCTAGATCACTTAGGTGGACATATTCATCCCTTAGCCCTCACTCGTGGTTTGGCGTATGGTTTTTGCCACAATGGCGGCAAAATCTATGAACAAACTGAAGTCATTTCTATTCAAGAACATGCCGATGGCGTTTATGTCAGCACTAGCAATGGTGTGATTAAGGCTCGTAAAAGCGTGGTGATGGCTGTGCATCATGCTTCGTTTAAGTTATTGGAACAACGTACCCAAACCACCATTCCTTTCTATACTTATGTGTGTACCACCGCACCATTAGAAGTGGATTTAAAAGAATTACTACCAACCGATATGCCTGTGTATGACACCCAGTTCCAGATTGATTATTACCGTGGCGTATCTCAAAATCGTTTACTGTTTGGTGGTGAAGGTACAGGTTCATGTTGGGGGGCTGAACAAACCCATGACTATTTACTTGGGCGAATTCAACATGTATTTCCACAACTGAAACAAGTCAAAATTGATTTTGTTTGGAGTGGTACCACCGATTTAACCGTGAATGGTGCGACAGACTGCCGTAAATTTGGAGATAAATACTCCATCTATTCGGTACAAGGCTGGAGTGGTCATGGTGTCGCGCAAACTGTCCGCATCGGTAAAGCAATTGCCGATGACTTCAGTAGTCATTCAGATGATTTTGAAATGCTCACCAAAATTCAGCATATGAATATTCCGATGGGTCGTGCTCTCGCCCCGATTGTAATCCCGATTGCCAAGAGCATGTATGGCATTGGCGCGATGATTAATCCTGGGAAAATGGTGTCGTTCTAAAGCATGCTTCCGCCCTCTTTATGGCTGCCCTTGTGCAGCCTTTTTTATTTTTATCTTCGATCTATTTTTTAGCTTTAAAACTTTCACTATTCATATGGATAAACGCAGCGCGTTAAAAAATGAAAACAGCTGCCTTCTCAAAAATAAATTTTAATGGATTGAATAATGAGAGATAGGTGAATGATGAGAAACAGAATGCGAAAATCGATTTTTCAAGATTATGGTTTCATGCTTTTTTTCTTACGAGAGTCTAAATAAAACTCAATTAATGACCATATCACAATCAGTAAAAATAAGAGCAATCCCAAAAGAGAAGCTGTAAAATACATCATACTGTTCAATCCTAAACTTACTGAGGAGAAACGATCACGATCCAATGAAACTCCATTTCATCTACGACAAAAGTCTAATATGGTTTAGTGACAATGAATAGTGATTTTTTTTAATTAACTCATACTTTTTTTTAATAAATTCAGCGCTAAAAGCGATTAATCTAGCGAATTCAATCTTTTTTGCACAAATTCATCACATAACTCAAAAAATAAAAAATATACATTCGTACTTTATTATTGGAATTACGACAATCCAGCCATTGACCTTATTTTAAAATAAGAAGAAATTAGCAGGCTTGATTAACCCCATCACATTAAGATTTGCTATGTTAAAAAAAATGATTGGTGAGTCCGCATTTAAACTTGCGGGTTGGCAATATCACGTGGAACCGAATACGCTAGAAAACAAACAGGTGATTGTTGGCTTTGAACACACCTCTATGATGGATGCAGTTTTATCTATAGCATTGTTTCAAATTTATGATATTAAAATCCATACACTTATCAAAAAAGAACTGTTCAAAGGACCGATGAAACCGCTGCTGGAAGCATTGGGTGGTATCGCAGTAGATCGCAAATCCAATCAGGACATCGTGGGACAAATGGTCGACCTGTTTGCTTCACATGAAAAGTTCAATCTGGTGATTGCACCTGAAGCCACGCGTGCCAAAAATGGTGAAACACGTAGACCCATTCGTACAGGCTTTTGGCATATTGCGAAAGCGGCAAATGTACCGATTGTGCTGATGTATGCCAACTCGCAAACCAAACAAGGCGGTATTTTTGGCAAAATTTATCCTACTGAACTACATCACGACCTCGCGCTCATGCAAAAGCTCTATAAAGAAAATGTAGGTCTCGACATCGTTATTCCAGAACTGAAATAGTTCAAGCCAATTGTATAAAAACTCAAAGCTAAGCCCTTTCTCAAAAAAAAGGGCTTATGGTAGAATCTGCACAATTTGATTTGGCATAAAGCCAATCTACAAGGAGCATATTTCGCATGGCGGGTCATTCCAAGTGGGCTAATACTAAGCATCGTAAAGCAAAACAAGATGCGAGCCGCGCTAAAGTATTCACAAAATTCATTCGTGAAATCGTTACAGCTGCACGTTTAGGTGGCGGTGATGTTGCATCTAACCCTCGTTTACGTGCTGTTGTTGAGAAAGCATTAGTCGCAAATATGACGCGTGATACGATCAACCGTGCAGTCCAGCGCGGTGTTGGTGGTGAAGAAAATGCTGATTTAAAAGAAGTCACTTACGAAGGTTATGGCGTTGGCGGCGTTGCTGTTATTGTTGAAACCATGACGGATAACTTAAACCGTACTGTGCCTGATGTTCGTCACTGTTTCTCTAAAACTGATGGTAACTTAGGGACTAACGGTTCAGTTGCATTCTTGTTCACTAAACGCGGTGAGATTACTTTTGAAGATGTTTCTTTAGAAGACAAGATCATGGACGTGGCTTTAGAAGCGGGTGCAGAAGACATTGAAGTGTCTGAAGATGAAATTTTGGTCATTACCACACCTGAATCTTTCGGTGATGTACAAGATGCTTTGACTGCGGCAGGTTTAAAATCTGACAATGCAGAAGTGGTGATGAACCCTTCAACTAAAGCATTGATTTCTGACATCGAACAAGCGAAAAAAATCGTAAAAATGATTGATATGTTTGAGGATTTGGATGACGTGCAAAACGTTTATACCAATGTTGAATTCACAGATGAAGTTTTAGCTCAACTTGACGCTTAAGCCCATCAATATAAAAAACGCGCATATTGCGCGTTTTTTATTGTCTAAAATAAAGAAACTTGTTCTACAATACAGACTAAAATCAAACTTTATTTAATAAACCACGACAGTTAAAGACGTCATATTCCTTAATCACAAAACTGGAATGCAGCGCCACCACATGCTCAATTTTACCAATCCGATTCAACAGAATCTGACTGTAGTTTTCCATATCGCGTGCAATCACTTCGACAATAAAATCTGCCGACTGCCCTGTCACTAAAAAAGCATTGATCACTTCTGGAATGCTTTCCAATTCTTCCAAAAACATGGAAAAGGTATCACTGTCATGTTTACTTAAGGACACTTGCAGTAAAACATGCAAACTAAAACCGAGTTTTTGATAATTGATATCACGACGGACATTGGTCATGACATTGGTATCAATCAAATGCTTAATGCGTCGGTGTACAGAGCTCACAGAAAGATTAATTCGCTCTGACAATTCATTCAGATTCACATCTTCATGGGTTAATATTTCCAGAATTTGTTTATCAAAGCGGTCTAATTCCATTACTGGCTCCAAAATAAAAAATTGAGTGCAGACAAGAACTCACGTATGAATTATTTGAGTTTTGCAAAATACGTGTTCGACATCTGAAAATGATTATTTCGTTTATTGCACTAAAAATAAAGTCATTGTGCTACTTATTTTTAGAAAATGAGTCATTTATAGAAATTTAATCACAAAAATACCCATTTTCATCAATAGGATTTCATTCTTAAAGCAGATCTACGAGTTTATTTTCATTTTCTTTATCAAGGTATCAATTACATTCCACGCCAGTCGACACGTGCATTACGTTCGGTTTGATAAATCCGCAGTACGTATTGTGCCAAAGGCATGTCTAAAAATTGCTGCTTAAAGTCATAAAACTCTTCAGAGCTTCCCGAGACATAATCATCTTCACGTTCCCAAGGCGTACCATCAATTTCCAAAAGCGGTGCCAGCATTGAACACACTGAAATATCAGCAAGTCCAAAGCGTTCGCCAACAAAATAGCGTCCACCATTTTCGAGTAATTTCTGATTGAGCAAGGCAATCAGTTGTTCCATTTGGTGCTTGGAATATTCTACTTTTTCAGTATCCAGCTGATAACTTTTTGAAACCAGTGTTCTTAAAATAGGTTTAGAAAACTTCTCGAATTGACGTAAATAGCCTTTTTCACCAATCATGATCTCTAGGGTTTCATCACTTTCCGATAAACTTTGCGCCAAACCCCAACGGCGCACATGCAATCCCAATTCAGAAGCCAAGGCATTCACTTCGAGAGCCATTTCTCTTAAATGCGGATCGGCTCTTAATAAAGCATGTTCAGGATAGGTCTGGTCTAAATACAGGGCAATCTGAGTGGAGTCAGCAATCCAATAATCGTTGTCTTTTAATATCGGAAGTTTATTCTGTCCTGTTTTGAGTTGGGCGAAAGCACGATGCACACCCGGAATTAAATTCTGCGCCACATAGTCCAATTGTTTATGATCGAGTAACCAGCGAGCTTTCTCACAATAATGAGATAAAGGGAACTGGTATAAAATTCGCATAAACACTCCAAAAGATACTGGGACATTGATTTACCAAGAAAACCAACGCTTTCAGTCTGTTACTTTAGTCAGTCAAGCCCAGAAAAACAATGTACTTTTATCCCAAAATAAACACCAGCGGTTCTTGCACCGTTATACATTTTTATGTCTTGAATATCTCTAAACTTGATAATCCACACTTTTTTGACATCACAGCAATCTCTAAAAAAATATATACCTTACAAATCAATCAATTAATTTATCTGATTTTATTCAAACTTTTCCATTTAAAGTTTTAAACATCGTTTTTCATAAGCACATAGAAATCAATCATTTAATTTTGTAAGGCACAGCACTTATGGTTTGGAGATTGCTTTAAAGGTGTCACCATGGCTTATCTCAATTCAAAAAATATACAGATCCTCGAAAATGATCAGGATGCAATAAATGCAGCTTATCAAGTCGCAGATTTTGCCCTCGAAGGTCGAAATCATCGCGATCAAACGCGAACTTTACCGTTTGCCGAAATAGAACAATTTAGCCAAAAAGGTTTGGGCGGTTTAAGAATTCCAAAACAATACGGCGGCGCTTATGTGTCCAACAAAACACTGGTACGTGTATTCCGTATTCTAAATCAAGCCGACTCCAGTGTCGGACAAATTCCGCAGAATCAAATTAGTCTGCTGTATTTAATTGACCTGATGGGCACAGAGGCACAAAAACAGTTTATCTTTCAGCAAATTTTAGAGGGTACCCGCTATTCAATTTTGTTTGTGGTGCGTGATGATTACCAGCAGCAACATCCTGAAAAAGCCGCGCAACTGGAAAAATTCATCAAAATTTATCAAACATCAGCCAAAGTTAAACAAACTCTGAATGATGAAATTGGCTCAAAACTTTGGTTCCCCGGTTGGAAGTGAGATTGAGCGATGACAAATTCAGTTTCTACTACTAAAAATCGTAAAACATGGCTGATTGGCTTGGCTGTGGTGATCTTGATTGGTGCTGTAGCGGTTTACCGCTATAGCCAAAGTCAGGTACAGCAAGATGTGTTAACCATTGGCATTAGCCCTCCCTATGCCGAGCTGTTACAAAGCGTCGCAGATGAAGTTCAGAAGCAAGGAATTCAGGTCAAACTGGTCGAGTTTTCTGACTGGCATGCCCCGAATGTCGCAGTACAAAATGGTGATATTGATGCCAATTTTTTTCAACAAAGTGTATTTCTACGCAATGCCATTCGTGAAACTCGATATGATTTACATGCCTTCGCAACAGGAACAGGCAGTCATGTTGGACTATATTAAAAAAAGTATAAGTCCTTAGATCAGCTCCCAAACAAAGCCCGCGTGGTGATTCCGAATGATCCTGTGAACTCAGCTCGTGCATTGATCCTAATGCACCGTGCAGGCTTGATTCAGTTGAAGGATCTCAATAATGAACTTTCGACCGTGCAGGACATCATCCAAAATCCGAAACAGCTGCAATTTATTGAAGTCGAAGGTCCACAAACTGCGCATGCTTATAACGATGCCGATTTGATCTTTGGTTTTCCGCATTATTTAAAAATGGCGAAAGTCACCGACCCGCATAGTGCGCTGTTCCTCGACCCTATCGATAAGAAATACGCCATTTTATTCGTAACCCGTAAAGACTATAGCGACCCCAATCAAAAACTTGCCATCTTTGTCAAAGCTTTCCAAAACTCTAAACATGTTCAAGAGATTTTAGACCGTGATTTTGGCAGCAAGATGTGGTTTGAAGGTTGGAAATAAGGAGAAAGACAATGGTGAGTTTTGGTTCTCATGTGGATTTTTCCCTTCCACATATCAAAATCCGAAATTTGAACAAGTATTATTCGGTACAAAATCAACAAGTCCATGCCCTGAAAAACATTGATCTAGATATCCCGAAAGGAAAGATTTTCGGCATTATCGGTAAAAGTGGTGCAGGTAAATCATCCCTGTTACGCACCCTGAATGGCTTGGAAAAAGTCAGTGAAGGTAGCATTCATATCCATCAAGACAATTTGGCAGAATTGAATCATGCAGAACTGATTCAAGTTCGTCAGCGCATTGGCATGATCTTTCAGCACTTCAATTTAATGTCGGCTAAAACCGTGTGGGAGAATGTCGCGCTACCGCTCAAAATCGCCAAGTACAGTGCCTCTGAAATTGAGCAACGGGTCAGTGAAGTACTGCAATTGGTCGGTTTAGCCAATAAGGCACAAAACTATCCAGCGCAACTCTCGGGCGGACAAAAGCAGCGTGTGGGCATTGCCCGTGCACTGGTTCATCATCCTGAAATATTGCTGTGCGATGAAGCGACTTCGGCGCTTGATCCTGAAAGCACTTCCGTGGTGTTATCGCTGCTTAAGGAAATCAATCAAACTCTGGGTATTACCATTGTCCTGATTACCCATGAAATGCAGGTGATTCGAGAAATTTGTGATCAAGTGGTGGTGATTGAGCACGGTGAAATCGTGGAGTCGGGACAAGTCTGGTCGGTGTTTTCCAATCCTCAGCAGCAAATCACCCAAGAATTACTGAGTTTAGAACAATTGATTGGAAAGTTCGTGGTCGCACTGCCGCAAGCCAATCTTGATCTCGTTCAATTAACACAACAATTACAACATCAGTTTGCTGATATCGAGGTATTGGGCTATGCACGACCAACTCATTGACTTATTACTCTCGGGCACGATTGATACCTTGATTATGGTAGGGGTATCGGCAATTCTGGCTTTTCTGATTGGTTTACCGATGGCAATTGTACTGGTGAATACCAGTGAACATGGCATTTATCCCTCTAAACCCATTAATCACGCTTTGGGCTGGGTGGTAAATATCACCCGTTCGGTGCCTTTCCTTATTTTAATGGTCGCCCTGATTCCCTTAACGCGTTTGATTGTCGGCACCAGTTACGGGGTTTGGGCAGCGGTTGTACCCTTGACCTTAGCGGCTACACCCTTCTTTGCACGCATTGCAGAAGTGAGTCTGCGTGAAGTCGATCAGGGCCTAATTGAAGCGGCGCAAGCGATTGGTTGTAACCGTAAACAGATCATTTGGCATGTATTACTGCCTGAAGCATTACCTGGAATTATAGCTGGATTTACCGTCACCATTGTCACCATGATTAACTCCTCTGCCATTGCAGGTGCCATTGGTGCAGGCGGATTAGGTGATATCGCCTATCGTTATGGCTATCAACGTTTCGATATGCAAATCATGCTGGCTGTGATTGTGGTGTTGGTGGTTCTGGTGATGTTGGTGCAAGCCACAGGTGACTCCCTCGCCCAACAACTGGACAAACGAAAAGTTTAACAATCATTCACTTAAAGCAGCCCTTAAGAAAGATACAAGCCATGACCTGACTTTGTCATGGCTTTCATGTAAAATCAGCGCCAATTTTTAAATAATACGTTGTGAGTCATTTCATGGGTTTTAATTGCGGTATTGTCGGCTTGCCGAACGTTGGTAAATCTACCCTTTTCAATGCGTTAACTAAAGCAGCAATTGCGGCAGAAAACTTCCCGTTCTGTACCATTGAACCAAACACAGGGATTGTTCCTGTTCCAGATCCACGTTTAGACAAATTAACTGCAATTGTAAAACCACAACGTGTAATTCCAACCACAATGGAATTTGTCGACATCGCAGGTTTGGTTGCGGGTGCATCTAAAGGTGAAGGTTTGGGTAACCAATTCCTTGCCAACATCCGTGAAACTGACGCCATCGCACACGTGGTTCGTTGTTTTGAAGATGAAAACGTGATTCACGTAAACGGCAAAATTGACCCGTTAGATGATATCGCAACAATCAACACAGAGCTTGCACTTGCGGACTTGGAAACTGTGACAAAAGCAGCGACTCGTCTAGCTAAATCAGCGAAAAGTGGCGACAAAGAAGCGATCGCAACTAAAGCTGTTTTAGACAAAATTCTACCTTTATTAGATGAAGGCAAACCTGCTCGTGCAGCTACGCTTGATGATGACGAGCGTAAATTAGTCCGTGGTTTTGGTTTAATGACTTTAAAACCAACCATGTACATTGCCAACGTGGCTGAGGATGGTTTTGAAAACAACCCGCATTTAGACGCGGTGAAAAAACTTGCTGCTGAAGAAAATGCGATTGTGGTTCCGCTTTGTAACCAAATCGAAGCGGAAATTTCTTTACTTGAAGATGAAGACCGTGCTGAATTCCTTGAAGCCATGGGTATGGAAGAGCCAGGTTTGAACGTGGTGATCCGTGCAGGTTACTCACTCCTTGGCTTACAAACATACTTTACTGCAGGTGTGCAAGAAGTTCGTGCTTGGACGGTAAAAGTGGGTGCAACTGCGCCACAAGCAGCAGGTGTTATTCACACTGACTTCGAGAAAGGTTTTATCCGTGCAGAATGTATTGCTTATGATGACTTCATTCAATACAACGGCGAAGCAGGTGCCAAAGAAGCGGGTAAATGGCGTTTAGAAGGTAAAACGTATGTCGTTCAAGACGGTGACGTTTTACATTTCCGTTTTAACGTTTAATATCCACAATTCGATTAATTAAAAGCCATATAAAGTACTATATGGCTTTTTAATATCCAACCTACCATGAATAACTATCATAAAAATGTCCAGATCCCATAAAAAGAAAAAAAAGTTTTTTAATTCAAAGCAAAAAAATCAAAATTTAAATCTGTCAGAAAACCCGAATTCGCAACTTTTACATAATGAAAAAAAAACAGTTCATCAGCAATTTACTTTACCACTTTATGCTGAAAAAGCTTATTTTTATGGTTTTTCAATAAAATATATATTCTTAAGCATTCTGATTATCTTATTGACTATCCCAATTTTACTCTTTTTTGAAAACTTTTTTATTGAAACCTTTAATTTAGATTCAGATCAAATAATAGCTCAGTATTGGTGGGGACTTCAAAGTTTACCCCTCATTATTCTAATATGTTTTATTCCTTTCACACATTATCAAACAAACTTAATTAAAAATTATGTTATAACCTCGAATGCTTTGCATATTATTTATACCAATCAAAATATAAAAGTAATTGAATACAAAGATATACTCGATGCATCGAGTGTTTATGCAGGTACAGGAATCCAGCAATTCAGAATTTCATATTATTGCCTGAAGACAAAAGAAATCATCTGTGACTACCCAATATTCGTAGAGAATATTAGTATATTCAATATCTATCCTATTAAAAATGAATATTTTCTTATTGCATCATTTCTTCAACAATTACACATTCACAATCCGAAAGCATCTATCAGTGCGGTATGTTTATATCATTACCAAATTGATTCAGAATCCTTACAGCTTGATGAGGAAAAATATTTCTTAGAAAAACGACTCTGGCTAGCCTATTTCCTTCTACCATTGATAGTGATTGGTATTCTTTACTTCACCACATAACAAATCATTTTTTTCATGACGTACCTAATACGCAAGTAAGGCTACATAAAATTCAAACGATATTGATTATCATTATATTTACATTAACCATAACTTATCCTACACTCTAGGTCAAAGATATAAAAATTGACTTAGGAATACTGTTTTATGGCTTACGTTCTCCCTCCTCTACCTTATGCCTATGATGCACTCGAACCGAATATTGATGCCAAAACTATGGAAATTCACCACAGCAAACATCACCAGACTTATATCAACAACATTAATGCTGCAATTGAAGGGACTGATTGGGAAAACTTGACTGTGGAGCAATTAGTGGCTCAAGTGAATAAAGTCCCTACGGAACTCAAAAACAATGTCATTAACAATGCAGGTGGGCACGCCAATCACAGCTTATTTTGGACCATTATGAGTCCTCAAGGCGGTCGGCAACCTGTAGGAAAAATTGCGGCAGCGATCGATGCTGAACTGGGTGGATTCTATGCCTTTAAAGAGGCCTTTACCAAAGCTGCACTGACCCGCTTCGGAAGTGGTTGGGCATGGCTTACGGTCACCCCTGATCATAAATTATTGGTGGAAAGCAGTGCCAATCAAGACTCCCCACTGATGCACGGTCATACTCCAGTTTTAGCACTCGATGTATGGGAACATGCCTATTACCTGAAATATCAGAACCGACGCCCTGAATATATTGCGGCGTTTTTTAATGTCGTAGACTGGCAGGAAGTGAACCGCCGTTATGAACACGCAATCCAGTAATATGGACGCAATATCTGAGTTGCCTATGTCATCCTTTCAGCGACTACGCTACATCTTGGGATTCATAATTCTATTGAGTGGTGCACTACTTAGTCTTTATAAGCTCGCGGCATTCTTACATGTCTTCTAAGTTTGAAAAATTCTGCCCAATGATCATCCATTCATTATTTTAAGCATTGGACATGCTTAAATTTAGGGTGTAGAAATCTGCACGGGTTCGGGTTTTTTATCCATCGCTGCACGTTGCTTTCGTGCCTGTTCCAATATGCGCTGCTGTAATTGCTTTCTAAACCCAAGCAAAAACACCGCTTCAGCCAATACAAATAATGGACCAATAATTAAACCCACCAAATCATCGACAAACGCGGGCTTTTTCTTTTCATAGAAATGTCCCACAAATTGGAACACCCAGCCCACCACAAAAATACCAATGCTCGACAGTAACCACCCGCTCATACTTAAAGCAGCCACCTTTAATGCCATCGGATAGACCGCAGAGAACAGCAATAACATGATGCAACCGAACCAGATGTCCAGTTTTAAATAATAAATTCCACCGATCAAAATTAACACCAAGGCTAGCGTGATTTGAAAGCCTGAAAAGAAAAAATCTGCTCGTGCAGTCAGACACAGAATAGAAAACACAATCAGCGGAATCCCCACAAAGTGGGTTAAGATATTTTTATGATTTAGATGATAAGCCGCATACTGGCTTAATAGCTGTTCTAATTTACTCATTCGAAACATCCTTGCAAAATCGATGCATCCACTATATAAAAAATTCAAATTTTCAGTTGTCAGCTTGCCGACAACTCCAAATAGCAGAATACCTATGACCCTTGAACTGGAAGATTTACAACAGCTTGCCAATAATCGCTGGTACTCCGAACTGCCGACTCCTTTTCAACAGTCAATCGTGCAGCATGCACGTGTGCAACACTATGAGAAAGATCAAGCCATTTTTTATTCGGGAGATCGCTTTGATGGTATCTATGCTGTGTTAGAAGGTGCTGTACGCTTAGGCTATGTTGATATTGAAGGCACGCAATCCATTGCTGCAATTGTTGAGCCTATCATGTGGTTTGGGGAGATTTCATTAATAGATCAGCAACCTCGCTCTCACGATGCCATTGCCATTCAAAAAACACGGATTCTGCATATTCCCGATGCTGCCATTCAAACATTACTCGCAGCACAGCCTCAGTTTTGGTTTCATATTGCACAATTGACCAGCCAAAAATTACGCATGGCTTTTTTAGAGTTAATCTCGATTCAAACCCAGACCATCCGCCAACGGCTGGCTTTAAGATTAATGCTGATTTTGCAAGGCTATGGCAATCATATCTTGATTGAAAAAAATGTGATTCAACTGAGTCAGGAACAACTGGCACAAATGCTGACCTGCTCACGACAAACAATCAATCAGGAGTTGCAGGCTTTGGAAAAACTCGGAGTGTTAAAACTTGCGTTTAAAAAAATTGAAATTATAGATCAGGAACAATTACATCATTTGGCCTATACCCAGCACAGCTAAAACCCAAACAAGACAGGTAATTTTATGGTGCAAAAGTTTTCACCATAAATGTGCACATTCAAATACATGCACCAAAAAGCACCTCAATTAAGAGTTTAATTGACAGACATTGACCTCATCAAAGCCATTGGTACATGGTGCAACTTCATGTGCCACAGCATGATGCAAAGCAATATGCTGTTTAGGCTGCACAACCTGAGCATTTACAGCGGAACTGAATAAACAGAAAAGACTAAAACCAAAGATCGACAATTTACGCATGGGACGATAACCTTATTGCTATTTAGTGTGAATTTTCACGTAAATTATATATCTTTTTATCACATCAGGATAATGCATTAAATTAATCAAGTCAGTCTTATTTTCTATTATCGTCGTTATGAATTAAAAAACAGCATAGTAATCTTCAAGACTACAATGCTGTTTTATATATTTAACTTTTAGGAACTAAAGGCTTTTTTCTTCGGGTCGGTATTGCCAAGTTCTGGATGCTCAAGAGCATCTTTACATTGTGCTTTGTCACGTTCGTAATCCGCTTTTGTCTGCGAGACGTTTGCAGAATTTTCCATGGTTTCACGTGCCCAAACATCTAAACTGGTCAGCGCCTTACGACACAAGGCGTATTTCCCTTCCGTTACCGAGTCTGTCATTTTCACGTTAATACGCCAGTCTGTACTGAGCTTGCGCGCAGGTTTCCGCACATTTTCTTCAATCAAATTACGTTGTTTACGATATACATAAGGGTCAGCCTCGTTCATGAATCGCCATGCTTCGTGCGCATAGCTCGTTGCATCATTGGTCAATTTAGGCGCAGCTTTAATTTCTGCTTTCTTTTCAGCATGATCAGAAGATTGACCACACGCTTGTAATAGCAAAGCGCTACACAACACTGAAACAACAAGAACAGAGGCTCTAAGTATTCGCATCTGGGGGCATCACCACAACAATCTATTAGGCACTATGCTAGTAAATTCAGATACAATACACAATCTTATTTGACCTATCGTTTAACTCTAACAAGGTGTGTCGTGTCACAACACAAATTAACACCCACGCAAACGGCTGGTTTTTGGCAAGGTGCCAAAGATAGCCAAGCGATTATATTTACTTATTTACCTGTTTCTTTTGCCTTTGGGGTTTCTGCTACGCAGTTTGGCTTTAGTGCTTGGGAAGCCTTATTTCTCTCTTGTACCATGTATGCTGGTGCCAGCCAGTTTCTGGTCGTTGCACTGCTAGGTAGTGGTACTTCCATCTGGATGACGGCGCTGACAGTGATTGCCTTGGATATTCGTCACTTGCTGTATGGACCAGCCTTACAGAATTTGATTCAAGACCAATTAAATCTGAAAAAGACCGCAATTTGGGCGTGGGGTTTGACCGATGAAGTCTTTGCTTCTGGCATGATTAAACTCTCGCAAAGACGCCAAGAATGGTCTGAGTCATGGATGTTGGGGCTGAGTTTATTCAGCTGGTTATCTTGGGCGACAGGCTCATTCTTGGGTGGATTATTTGCCGATCAAGTTAATAATCTGCCGCAGTTTCTTCAGGCTGCACTGGATTTCTTGTTACCCGCATTATTCCTCAGCTTCTTGCTGGCTGCCTTTGAGAAAAAGCATACCTTTGTGGTCAGTGTCACCATTTTAGTATCTGCCATCGCCTGCTATTTCATCGACCTCTCCGCCGCAATCTTTATTGGTATTTCTTCGGGTATTATTGCTGGCTTGTTTAAGCACTATGTCCTGAAACAACACGATCCCGAACATACAGGAGCATCACATGAATCTTGAGATTATTCTGGTCGGCATCGTAGTCGGGATTGCGAATTTTGCCTCCCGTTTTGGTCCTTTTTTTGTCATCCAAAAATTCCAACAAGGCTCACAAAAGCGCGGAGCATTGTGGTTGAAAATTGCCTTAGGCTCGATTGGGATTTCAGCCATTAGTTCCATGTTGGTGGTCGCGACACTACCACCACTGCTTGAAACGCCTAATAAAAGTTTGGCGATGCTGATTGGATTCTTAGTACTTACAGGACTATATTTCAAATTTAAGAAAATTGTCGCAGCAACCTTAACTGCTGCTTTGGTTTATGGCTTGGTATATACCTATTTACCTGTGAATTTTTAATTAATTTTGAACGGATGATTCACAACCAAGTGAATCACTTGAAAGCAATTTTCAGGTGATTCACTTCAAATAAGAAATAAACTTACTTTATGATAGTAAATAAGTTTTTATTCAAACCTCAAATCATCCTTTACAAGCAAACTGCAAAAAAATTGTTCGACAATCTTATTATTTTATGTGAATCCGACCTGAACACCGCCCTGAGTTCTGCTATGCTAAAACCCCATTTACGCAAGGATGAATCACATGAGCGTGACTATTGGTACTCCCCTTCAATCTTCTGCATTTAAAGTTCTACTATTAGGGTCTGGTGAACTAGGAAAAGAAGTGGTGATTTCACTGCAACGTTTGGGTGTCGAAGTACACGCAGCTGACCGATATGACCATGCTCCTGCCATGCAAGTTGCACATTATCAACATACTTTGAACATGGCAGATCCAGAAGAATTAAAACAACTGATTGCCAAAATTCAACCCAACCTGATTGTGCCTGAAATCGAAGCCATTGCAACTGAAGTGCTGGTTGAAATTGAAGCGAGCCAAACTACAACGATTATTCCTTCTGCAAAAGCCGTGAACCTCACCATGAATCGTGAAGGGATTCGTCGTTTGGCTGCTGAAGAATTGGGTTTACCAACTTCAGCATACCGTTTTGCGAATTCACTCGAATCTTTCCGTGCTGCTTGTGATGACATTGGTTATCCGAATTTTGTTAAACCAGTCATGTCATCTTCGGGTAAAGGGCAATCGCGCGTAAAAAGCTTTGCCGAAGTCGATGCAGCTTGGGAATATGCACAAACTGGCGGTCGTGTGAATCAAGGTACAGTGATTGTTGAATCGCAAATTGACTTTGATTTTGAAATTACCTTGCTCACCGTACGTGCAAAAAATGCAGAAACAGGTGAAATTGAAACCCAATACTGCGACCCGATTGGTCATTGTCAAGACTCTGGTGACTATGTCGAAAGCTGGCAACCACAAGCCATGACAGCCGTGGCTTTAGAAGAAGCAAAACGTATTTCACATAAAGTCACAGCTGCTTTAGGCGGTTGCGGTATTTTTGGCGTGGAATTGTTTGTCAAAGGTGACAAAGTATGGTTTAGTGAGGTTTCTCCTCGTCCACACGATACAGGTCTTGTGACTTTAGCATCTCAATATCAAAGCGAATTTGAATTACATGCACGCGCAATTTTAGGCTTGCCCGTGAACACAACACGCCACAGTGTTGCTGCGAGTGCCGTGATTTACGCGGGCGTGGATGATACCAACCTTTCCTTCTCTGGCTTAAATCTTGCTTTGACAAACCCAAATACTGATTTGCGCCTGTTCGGAAAACCTGAAGGCTTTAAACGCCGCCGTATGGGTGTTGCCACTGCTCGTGCTGAAACGACCGACCAAGCACGTGAGTTGGCTAAACACGCTGCGGATCAAGTCATTGTGAATCAGAACTAACTTATACACATTACGGACCACTGTTCATGATCAATACTTCACCCTTGTTGAATTACGTCAAAAGTAACCATGATATCCAAGCGATTAACCAATGGCGTACCGATGTAGAAAAGCAACTACAGGAAAGTTTTGAACATGGACAGCCTATTCGTGAAGTCATTTCAGCTCGCTCAAATTTAATTGATGAAGCTCTACAATTTTTGTGGCGCCATGCTGAGTTAGATCAAACCAAACTTGGGCTGTTTGCAGTCGGTGGCTATGGTCGCCGTGAAATGCTGCCGTATTCGGATGTCGACATTATGATTTTGTCGGAAGATGAAATCACGGCAGAGCAAGAACAGCTCATTTCCACCTTCATTTCTTCACTTTGGGATGTAGGCAATTTTAAACCCGGCATCAGTGTGCGTAGTATTCGTCAATGTGTCGAAGAAGCCACAAATGATCTCACGGTTGCTACTAGTCTAATTGAAGCACGACTAATTATCGGTTATGAACATCTGGCACGTTGGCCACGTCGTATCGTTTCGCAAACGTGGACGGATAAAACCTTCTATGATGCGAAGATGGAAGAACAACACCGTCGTTATGCACAGCACAACAATACTGAAAGCAACTTAGAGCCCGATATTAAAAATGCCCCAGGGGGTATTCGCGATATCAACCAGATTGGCTGGATTGCGAAGCGCCATTTCCGCGTGAATCGTATTTATGACTTGGTGCATTTGGGCTTTATTTCCGAATTTGAGCTCGGTGTGCTCGAAGAAGCTGAAAGTTTCTTATGGGAAATTCGCCATCATTTACACCGCTTAACCAAGCGTGATGAAAACCGCTTATTGTTTGACTATCAACGTGACATTGCAGCAATGTTTGGCTATGTACGTGAAGAAGACAAATCACCCAATTATCCAATTGAACAATTCATGAAGCAGTACTACCGTACCGCACAACAGGTCTCTACCCTGAATGAAATGTTATTGGCATATTTCAATGAATCGGTGATTACCCCTCGACTACCACAATACGAACGTCAAATTGTGGAAATAAATGACAACTTTAAATTGGTTGATGGCAAGTTAGCGGTTCAGCACCATAAAATTTTCGCAGAAAATCCAAGTGCCATTTTAGAATTATTCTATTTTCTCGCGAACCGTCCAGAAATTGAGGGCATTCGAGCGCGTACTCTACGCTTATTGATTTTAGCAGCAAAACGCATTGATCAGGCTTATCGAGATAATCCTGAACATCAAGCCTTATTCATGGCAATCATCCGCTCGCCGTACCGCTTATATGACACCATGGTTGCCATGAAACGATATGGTGTTTTGGGCAACTATATTCCAGCTTTCGGGCAAATTATGGGGTTGATGCAATATGACTTGTTCCATATCTACACCGTCGATGCACATACCCTCTTATTGTTGCGTAATTTAAACCGATTTAAAGAACCTGAATTTGCCAAAGATTTCCCTGTAGTCAGCTCAGTATTCCAACGTCTCGCTCGACGCGACATCGTATTTTTAGCTGCGCTGTTCCATGACATTGCCAAAGGGCGTGGTGGTGACCACAGTGAACTCGGTGCGGAAGATGCAATTGAGTTCTGCCGTATGCATGGCTTTACCGAACGTGAATGTAAAATGGTGGCTTGGTTAATTCAAAATCACCTGCTCATGTCACTAACGGCACAGAAAAAAGATATTTCCGATCCAGATGTGGTGAAAGATTTTGCCGAAAAACTGGGTGATATGGAGCATTTAGATTACCTCTATACCCTCACTGTAGCCGATATTAATGCCACCAATCCGAAACTCTGGAATTCTTGGCGTGCATCTCTAATGCGTCAGCTTTATACCCATGCTCGCGACATTATTCGTACTGGTCTAGGTCGACCAGTCGATTATCAAATGCTAATCGAAGACACTAAATTTGCAGCCAGTGAAATGCTGGTGAATGACTTCTCTTTGGCAGATGTGGAAAAAGTCTGGCAAGAACTGGGCGATGAATATTTCATTAAAGAATCTGCGGATGAAATTGCGTGGCATACCCGCGCCATTCTTGAACATGCAGATAACCCAGACCCATTAGTGCTGATGCGTGCCCATCGTAAATCCGCTCAAGATGCCGCAGTTGAAATCTTTATTTACACCCGAGATCAACCCAATTTATTTGCGACGACGGTTGCCATTTTAGATCGTATGAATCTGGATGTTCAGGATGCACGTATTATTACTGCAAACACCGCATTCAGCTTGGATACCTATGTAGTCCTAGATCGCTACAATACATTGCTTACCGATCCAGAGCGTGAAGCAACTGTGATTGATGCATTAACTACAGCATTGCGCCAATCGGACAAATATCCAGGCTTAATGCAACGCCGTATTCCACGTCAACTACGTCATTTTGATATTGAAAATACTGTGGATGTAACCCTGAACGAAGCCCTGCAACAAAATATGGTTGAAATTTCAACACTTGACCATCCAGGATTACTTGCCAAAATTGGTGGTCTGTTTATGATGCAGGGTTTAGACATTCACTCTGCTAAAATTGCCACCTTAGGTGAACGTGCCGAAGATATTTTCTTTGTCACCAAAAAAGATGGCTCTCCGATGACGGAAGAAGAGACTGTATTATTTGCCAATCAACTGAAGTTAGCTTTGGATGAAGCCTCTAATCAGGTCTGTGGTCAACATTAATTTTTAACGTTCGGGTATTCGTTTCATGAACTCTAGTTTGTCTTTATTACATCCTTATCCATTTGAAAAGTTAAACAAGCTTTTTCAGGATGTACAAACCGCAGATTTACCTTTGATCCCCCTTTCGATTGGTGAACCAAAGCATCCTGCACCAGAGTTTGTGAAACAAGCGATTATTGATAACTTCCAACATTTATCAACTTACCCGAACAGTAAAGGCTTACCTGAACTACGCTTGAGCATTGCCAACTGGTTAACACGTCGTTTTCATCTGAATCAAATTAACCCTGAACAGGAAATTTTACCGGTTTCAGGTACGCGTGAAGCGATTTTTTCATTCGTACAAGCCTTGATTAATCGTGAAGAAAAACCTTATGTGGTGATGCCGAATCCGTTCTACCAAATCTATGAAGGGGCGACTTTACTGGCAGGCGCAGAACCGTATTTCATCAATTGTACAGAAGAGAACAATTACCTCGGTGATTTTGATGCGGTTCCTGCTGAAGTTTGGGAAAAGACTGCCTTACTGTTTGTCTGCACACCAGGTAACCCAACAGGGGCTGTCCTCTCTAAAGAACAGTTTAACAAGCTGATTGCACTGTCTGACCAATATGGTTTTGTGATTGCATCGGATGAATGCTATTCAGAACTTTGGTTTGATGAAGCACCAACAGGGCTTTTAGAAGTCTGTGCCGAAATTGGACGTAATGATTACAAGAACTGTGTGGTGTTCCACTCATTATCAAAACGTTCAAACTTACCAGGCATGCGTTCAGGTTTTGTCGCAGGTGATGCAGCCCTACTCAAACCTTATTTGCAATATCGTACCTATCATGGTGCAGCGATGCCTGTACAACACCAGTTAGCATCTATTGCAGCTTGGGATGATGAAACACACGTTGAAGACAACCGCGTACAGTACCGTGCCAAATTTAATTTATTCCAGTCGGAATTAGGTCATTTACTGCCGTTGAAAAAACCAGATGCGGGTTTTTATTACTGGTTAAAAGTAGATAATGATGAAGTATTTGCCAAAATGCTGATGGAAAAAGCCCATATTAAGGTGCTTCCGGGACGTTATTTATCTCGTGAAACAGAGACTGGCAACCCTGGTGAAAATCATGTTCGCCTTGCACTGGTTGCAGATCTGGCTCAGTGTGAACAAGTCGTGAAACGCTTAAAAGCCATCCTCTAAGCACAAAGCACTTAACAAGGGCTATACTGTAGCCCTTGTTAAGCTTCAAATGGTTGTGCAAAAATAATGACGATTAAACACAGCACTGCGACAGCAAAAGAAAAAGCAAATTTCAACCAATGCCGTTGATATTGAACCACCATAGCACTGATACATTGTAGAAAATAATAAATTGCGAAGCCCTTGGACGCTAAATTAATAATTTCAAAAATATCAAAACTCCAGACCAAGACCAAACACATCACTGTAATCAATAAATATGCAATTTTGACTGGAATATGATGCCCTGACAGTTCATTGACCAAGCCACCATTGCCCGAAAAATCAGCCAACGCTGCACTCAACTGACTGGTAATCGCAGCAACAAGTAAAAATATCGGCGCCCCGACAAAAACATATTGAGCAATATCGATGACCGAAGTATCCGCAATTTGTCCACTTAATGGATGCAGTTCAAAAACCAGACTAAACAGCAAAATAAATAAAATATAAATAATGGTACTCAGCCATTGTGCATATTTCATACTTTTGACGCGGGTTGCAGCGGAATATTCTTTGCCCAAATAACGGCTGGTTTCAAAACCCTGCACCATAATTAATAACCCCAGCATCATGGGAATATGCTTGGGATCGAACTGGAAAGTTTCTGATACTGGCGCAACATGATCTAAATTAAAAACAAATAAAGCCAGTAGAAAGACGGTCACAATACTGAGTTTAATATGTACCGCCAGAACTTCTATTTTTTCAAGAAGGCGAAATCCTTTTAGATAGCCAAATAGCGCAATACACAATAAAACTGCCGTTGTTATAATTTGAGTCAGATAAGGATAATCAAAAGGTAAAACCCGATTTATAAATGAAGAAAATAAATACAAATAATAAGTGACTGAGAGTACATAGGCAAAAGTCAGTGCAATATCACTAAACCGCTCTACGGTTAATAAATGAATATTGTTCTTTTTGGACACCAAAGGTTCTACTGCCACAATATTCCAGCGAATGACTTGCCCGACAAGATAAGAAAAGACACACAATCCAATCATTACCCAAACCGCATAAGGTCCACTCAAATCATTGAGTAGCGGCGCTGCAATTAAGAAACCACTCCCGATAATCGAAGCCAAAGGCGTAACGGTCGCTCGCCATAATTCATGCTGACGAACCACGGGCAAGGTGAGCAAGGTAAAAATAATTAAGGCAATAACCATTAGAATAATTGTGAAAAGCGGCATCATTATTCTCGTCTAATACGTACAAACTACTCTTTAATAAGTCTAAAAACCGAATCCAATCACCTAAATTCTAGTTAAAGAGCGATCATCTAATCGCTCTGATATTCTTGATTTGGGAGACCAACGTTCAAGATGCACTTCTTAAAAAATCACGCCATAAAGATGAGCAACATCAAGGCAAAACCTGCAAAGCAACATCCAGAAACTCGATATAGCCCGACTGATTTTTTCTTTAAGTAGTTTAAACACCCTCTCCAATTCAGCATATGTAATAAAAATAAATTCCAGATCAGCACCACACTGACCAACCAAAGACTAAGTAAAACAAATACCTTGGCATTAAATCGATCATACACCAATATGACTAGACTGCTATAAAACATCAAATTTTTTGGATTTAATACACTGGACTGTAGACCTTGAAGAAAACACGTCATGCGTGAAGTTTTAAGCTGCTCTCGATCCCTCGGTGTTTCGTCTAAATACAGCTCATCATGCTGCTGAAAACACAGCCATGCTAAATAAAATAAATAGGCGACTCCTAAGTACTGTAATACATACAGTGACATCGGATGTATTTTCCCCAACCACCACAAAGAAGCAAAAATAACCAGAAAAATTAATGCATTGCCGCAAGCAATACCGAGCACTGTATAACGCGTCAAGTTGGACCCATATTTAATTAAATGCATTAAGATGAGAAAAAAGTCAGGTCCGGGAGAAAGCAGCGCGATAAAATGGGTCAATGCGATAAATAAAAATAATTCCATAACTTATCTCAATCAATTCGTGAGATAAGCCTAGTAGCTACTTAAATTTAATTATTGTATGAAATTGCGCGACGATGCTGCTTTTGATAAACCTTTGGTGTGATGCCTGTGAGCTGTTTAAATACACGCTGAAAATGACTTTGATCACTAAAACCCAATTGATAACTCAACGCTGCAATCTCCTGCCCCTGCCGCAATAGTTTACGGGCGGCATTAATTTTTAAGTTGAGCTGATAGGCATGCGGAGTTAAGCCCAAATTCGACTTAAATAAGCGAATAATGGCATAGCGACTTAAACCACTTTGCTCGGACAATTGCTGCAAAGAAAGAAATTCTTCTATTGCGCCAAGTCTAGACATGAGTAGTTGAAATTCCTGCTGTGCATAGCCATTTTCTTTCAATAATTCTAGGTTCAGGTTTGGAAACAATAACTCAGTTAAGGTCTGAATCAGCAACTGTTCTTTGTGCAAGTAAGAAATGGAATGATCAAATAAACTTTGATTTAAAACACAAAAATCTGAATACAATTGTTGAGATTGATAAAGCTGGGGTTTGTATTGCGGAATTGAATCACAGCGGAAATCTTGTTCAGCTTCCTGTAGCAACTGTTGTAACCAGAGCATATCCAGATGCATCATCTGGTAACTCCACGCCCGATCTGGCTCAGGATTACAGGAGTGTTCAACATGCGCAGGAATTAAAACCAATGTTCCTGACTCAATTTTCTGTGTGCCTACAAAGTGACTACAAAAAACACTTTGCCCAAGATCTACAGCACCAATCGAAAAAGTTGGATGACTATGTGCTCGATAGCAAGCGCGGCTATGACATGCCTTACGTGTTTCCACATAAGGCATATTCGGGTCACTCCAAAACTCCGTCTGAGCTTTGGAGGCATCATTGGAAAGCTGCAATCTATTCAACATCACGTTTATTGTTGCAATGCCTTTTCAATTTCTTCTTCCAAAGCTTCTGGCTTGGTGGTTGGTGCAAAACGGTTTAATACCGTTCCATCCTTACCAATTAAAAACTTGGTAAAGTTCCATTTAATTCCACTGCCCAAAATGCCTTTGCTGTTATTGGTGAGATAGCGAAAAATGGCGTGCGCTTCTGGACCTTTGACATCCACCTTGGAGAACATTGGAAACGTCACCCCATAATTTTTATGGCAGAACGCACCAATTTGGTCGTTTGAACCTGGATCCTGCCCCCCAAATTGATTACATGGAAAGCCAAGCACCTCTAATCCCTGTGGCTTATATTTCTCATATAATTTTTCTAAACCTGCAAATTGCGGGGTAAAGCCACACTTACTCGCTGTGTTTACGATTAATAAAACTTTCCCCTCATAATCGGCAAAAGATTTATTTCTTCCATCTAACAACTCAGCTTCAAACTGATATATGTTGGTCATGGATAGGTTTCCTCGTCATTTTTTTCTTGTGATTGTAATTCTAATGAAGCCGAATTCACGCAATAGCGCAATCCTGTCGGCTGCGGACCATCCTCAAAAACATGCCCCAAATGTGCGTCACAATGATGACAAACGATTTCTGTTCGCTCCATGCCATGTGAGCTATCTGGCATCTCATCAATTGCCCCTCCAGCAATTGGTTTAAAAAAGCTAGGCCAGCCGCAGCCACTGTCAAATTTCGTGGTAGACGAAAACAACGGTGTTCCGCAGCAACGGCAAACATAAGTTCCTTCTTGCTTGGTATTCCAGTATTTCCCCGTAAAAGCTGGTTCTGTTCCTTTTTGTCGAGTTATTCGAAATTCTTCTGGAGATAACTCTCTTTGCCATTCACGGTCTGTTTTATTGAGTTTTCCCATGATTACTTCCCTTTCTATCTTGCTGTTTAAAAATAGGATAATCTTATATTTACGTCATTCATTCTAAAATTTCTAGTCTTTACTTAACAATTTACAAAAGACTTATCATTTTCTTAAAAGCAAAAAGTAAGCAAAATAAAAATTATGGTGAGCATCTTTATTTAAGAAATGCTTTTTTGTGAGCAAAATAGGTGGTATTCTTGTGGTCATGCTGACTTAGGATTAAAAAATGTCGCAAAAAAAGAGCGTTATTTTTAAACATCTACTGCCTGTGATTAAACAATATCAACAGGCTGGGTATACGCATGAAAAAATTGTTGCTTTACTCAGAGACGAACATGATCTCGATTTGGTGACAACAGAAACATTTAAAAGTTATTTATACCGTTATGCAAAAGTGACCCCCACTCCTTCCGAGACTCTCAAAATGCCGAACACTAATCAAACCCCACGCGAAATAAAAAAATCGTCTAAGCTCGAGCATGTATGCTACGACATCCGTGGACCAGTGTTACGAGCGGCCATCGAGATGGAAGAAGCTGGTCATAAGATTATCAAGTTAAATATTGGTAACCCTGCGCCATTTGGCTTTGAAGCTCCACAAGAAATTATTAATGACGTCGCTTTAAACCTGCCAAATGCTGTGGGTTATACTGACTCAAAAGGAATTTTCCCTGCACGTAAAGCCATTTGCCAGTATTACCAGCAAAAAGGCATCTTCGATATGCATGTCAATGATGTCTATATCGGCAATGGTGTTTCTGAACTGATTGTAATGGCAATGCAAGGTCTATTGGATGATGGTGATGAAATGCTGGTGCCTATGCCTGACTATCCTCTCTGGACTGCGGCAGTCAACTTATCTGGCGGTACCGCGATTCATTACAAATGCGATGAAGAAAATTTCTGGTATCCAGACATTGCGGACATGGAAAGCAAAATCACGCCAAATACCCGCGGTATTGTGATTATTAACCCGAACAATCCAACAGGTGCAGTTTATCCTCGTCACGTCTTGGAGCAAATTGTTGCTTTAGCGAAAAAGTACGACCTGATTTTGTTTGCAGATGAAATTTACGACAAAATTGTTTATGACGGTATTGAACACGTTTCAGTTGCTGCTTTGGCGGGTGATCAACTCTGTATTTCATTTAATGGTCTATCGAAAGCATATCGTATTGCAGGCTATCGCTCAGGCTGGATGGCAATTACAGGCGATAAATCTCGCGCAATGGATTATATCGAAGGTTTGGATATGTTGGCGTCTATGCGCCTATGTGCCAATCACCAAGCGCAATATGCGATTCAAACGGCATTAGGCGGTTATCAATCGATTAATGATTTAATCCGTCCAGGTGGTCGTTTGTATGAACAGCGTAATATCGCATGGCAAATGCTGAATGACATTCCAGGTGTCTCTTGCGTGAAACCTGAAGGTGCGATGTACTGCTTCCCCAAACTTGATCCAGAAGTGTATCCGATTCAGGATGATGAGAAACTCATGCTTGACTTGCTGCGTGCGGAGAAAGTCCTCTTGGTTCAAGGCACTGGCTTTAACTGGCCAACACCGGATCATTTCCGTGTGGTGTTCTTACCAGCGGAAAATGAGCTGCGTGAAGCGATTACCCGTGTAGGTCGTTTCTTGGCGAAATTACGCTAATAAGATCCTGCTCAAAAAGCCGCATTTAATATGCGGCTTTTTTGTTTTTTCCTTTTGCTCCCATCTTAAATTAGCTTGCTGAAGTGCTACACTGCTAGACATGAAATAATGAGCGAATGACATGACTTATCAAGTACATATCATTGATGTAAAAAATCAATTACAGAACTACATTTGGTTACTCGAACATACAGACTCTCATGAAGTGATTGCAGTTGACCCAACGGAAGCACAATTGGTCGAAGATTATTGCCAAGAGCATCAGCTAAAGCTCAGCCAAATTTGGCTCACGCATTGGCATAAAGACCATATTGGCGGGGTTCCCGAGCTATTGGTCAATCGTAATATTCCTGTCTATGGTCCACGTGACGAGCTCAGCAAGATTGCGTTTATCACCCATCCACTCGGTGATGGTGAGCATTTCAACTTTCATGATGTTCGTATTGATGTGATTGCGGTGCCTGGACACACCCTAGGGCACATCGTTTATTTTAGTGATGCCTTAGATATAGTGTTTTGTGGCGATACTTTATTTGCCATGGGCTGTGGGCGTGTCTTTGAAGGAACCTTCGAGCAGATGTATCACTCGCTTAACCGTTTGGCAGCCTTACCACCAAGAACCCAAGTTTATTGTACCCATGAATATACGCTATCGAATGCAAAATTTGCCCTGCACGTAGAACCCGATAACCTAGAAATTCAACAACGCTTTGAACAAGTTGAAGCACTACGTATGCTGGGTCAACCGACCTTGCCGAGCACAATTGAAATTGAGCTGGAAACCAACCCATTTTTAAGGGCACAAAGTGTTGAAGAGTTTCAAAGATTACGTGAATTAAAAGATGACTTTTAAATTTTTAGCTTTACAAAAATCACTATTTCTGGGGATAGAGCGAAGTTAAAATTCACGGTTTAATAGTCTCATAAAAGCAATAAAATACAATCATAAACCGAAAGATTTTTGTTTATTTTCAATAAGAATAACAAGAACTGAAAATAAACATGACTCTCTAATTTTTTGCACTAACCACACGGGCAATGTGGGCAAAAAATTAGAGAGTCTTTCAATTAAAAATCCTTTATTTTGTACTACTGCTAGTCTGATTTTCTTCGATTCAAAAATAAAAAAAGCCCAGAGAAAGGTCACTCCAGGCATTGGAAACTTGCTGTATCTTTACACAAACAAGACACTTTTAAATAATCCGAAACTCATACTACATCAGAAGGTTGCAACATCCTAGCTGAATTTTAAAATATACGTGAAAAATACACTTTAATGATCAATTAAAATTCAAATATAACATGCATTTATAATCCATATTTACTATGAATATTGATAGACAAGTGTGCTTTATACTCAACTAGACTTAGCTTGGAATTTTATCCAATGAACGACACTTCAAACTTAAGTTGCCTCGCGCAATATCAGAGAGCATACGCCAGTCTGAAATAAAGCTATAAAGAGGCTGCTTGAAGGAAGCAGGTTTATTTTTCTCAAACATAAAATGTCCAACCCATGCACAGGCATAACCTGGAATCAAACCATACAACACATATTTCGGTTTGCGTTGACGGATTGCTTTGGCAATGAAATATCCTCCGATTGTGCTGCCTAACACATGCAAACGTCGACTAGTGATATTACGATGTTCAGTTAAATAAAATCGATAAAATTCGTTATAATTGCGGATCGGTAGTTGTGGTGATGGCACTGCTGTCACTTCATTTTTCGGCTCTACGATTGCATTCATGTCAGTATCTTCCTAATTGTTCTAAATTCTTGATTTGCATTTCGCCCACACATCATTGTGTTTCAAGCAAAATTGGTCAATTACATTTTTGCTCACCTTTGGGCATTAAAATTGGCAAAAGATAACTTCTCGCCTTAAGCTTTTTCTTGCATATTGCATGCTTCGATTTTAGTTCAAGAAGCAAGACACATCTGGCTCTTTT
This sequence comes from Acinetobacter zhairuonensis, assembly GCF_022601715.1. Classification (GTDB taxonomy): domain Bacteria; phylum Pseudomonadota; class Gammaproteobacteria; order Pseudomonadales; family Moraxellaceae; genus Acinetobacter. Next base: position 108,428 of record NZ_JAKVIM010000002.1, read on the forward strand.
TTATGTGATGTAGGTACATGATTGCTTCTTTGCGATTAGACAGCTTGATTGCTGATAATTTCACACTTAACTACCGTACAGCATCGTTTTTTTCCGTTAGAATTTAATATTAACAAGTATGATCCCTTGTAAGCACTCAACTTAAAGTAGCTTCACTATTTTTCCAACTGATCTAAGGCAAATTTATGATTGAAGTTGAATTAAAATTTCAAATTCCTACAGCAAGAAGAACGGCACTCCTTAAAGCCTTAGATCCCAAAAAGTCGAATCTAATTCATCTCAAAGCCAAATACTTTGACACGCCAGATAAGCAACTTTCACAACATGGTGTTGCTCTACGTTTGCGCCTAGAAGGTGAGCATTGGGTTCAAACTTTAAAAGCAGCAGGCAAAAGCCATTTGCATCGTTTTGAGCATAACCATGATTTTGGTGTGTCTGAACACGCCCCTGCTTTAGATTTAACGATTTACCAACAAGAACCCGAGGCGCTTGCTATTTTGCAACAAGCATTGGGCGATCAGCTAGATGGATTAAAGTTACAATTCGAATCTGATATTCAGCGTACCTATCGTGTCATCCACTTTGAAGATGCAGAAATTGAGGTCAGTCTGGATATTGGTCGCTTAGCCACAGAAACTGAAGAACGCGAAGTGCATGAAGTTGAGTTTGAACTTAAACAAGGCACTATACAGTCTTTGCTTGCCTTTAGTTTTGAATGGGTTAAGAAATACCAATTGTGGTTAGATGTTCGCAGTAAGGCTGAAATGGGGCATTTACTTTCAATTCAGCAAGAAGTGAGCCCAGCCAAGCTAGAAAAAGCTTTCCAACTGGTCAAAAAAGACAGCGCTGACAGCAATGTTCGTTTACTCATTGTGCAACAGTTACAACACTTACTACCAAATATTGCGGCTATTTCTGCAGGTGTGGCGCAAAAAGAACATCTTGAACAAGCCTATTTGGCTTTAGATCATCTCTATTTAACTTCAGCTTTATTTAACACATGGAGTAAGGATGTTTCTGACAAATGGGCTTATCAGTTGGCAGCATTTAAACATCATTTCGAAAATTTACAGCAGCTTGAGCACATGCAAAGTACTTTGGGTGCATTACTGCAAAACCCGACGACGACAGCAAGTCTGACCAAAGATATTTTATATGCGCAAGAAAAACTGAATAATTTGGTTCGCTCAACCCTGAATGTGCATCACTTTTTAGAATTGTTGATGTTTAGCTTACAGCCCAGTACAGCTGTACAAGAGTTAGACTTAAAAGGTTTTGCGCAAAACACCTTGCAACAGCAATATAAACAGATTCATGAGCAGCTTTTAGATACAGACGTGACCAATTTTGAAAGTCTAGAACAGCTCTCAAAACGCATTCGTGAACTCAAATTCAGCTTCCCGATTCTCACCTCAATTTACGATGTGAAAAATCTGCAAAAATATAGCAAAGCATTAAACGAAGCGCATCAAGCGGCTGAGGAATACTTAACCCTTAGTTCTTCTGCTGCCTATATTCAACAGACTGAACTAGAAGCCAGTGATTGGTTTGTTTTGGGATGGTTAACTGCCAAACAAGAAGTCTATGCACAAGCGTTATTAGATGCGACCGAGCAATTTATGGTGAGCCGAAAATTCCTCAAATTCTAAGTTGCTTAAATCTCTAAGCCATTGGCATCCATAAGTTTGACTTGTGGATGTCCTTCATTTTTGTCTTTAAATAGACATGTTACATATTTACATTTTTACTGGACTTATTCATCCACTTTAGCCAAGATATAAATTTAGCGCCAATAAAATAATTTTAAGAACTCCAGCGAGAGGGCTAGAACATGTCAGAAATTGAACTCAAATTTCAGATTCCAGAACCATTTCAGGACATGATTTACCAAGACTTTTGTGCATCTAAAGTCTATAAACAACGCTTACTGGCGCATTATTACGATACTCCAGACTATCAGCTTGCCCAAAAATCTATTGCACTCCGATTGCGCTTAGAACAGGGGCACTGGATTCAAACCCTTAAATATAAAACTGAGCATCATATTGAACGCTTTGAGTTTGAATCTGACTTAGGTAAGAAAAAGCAACCTAAACTCAATTTAACTTTGTATCAGGATCATGTTGAGGAACTGCCTGCACTTTTCACTACTGAAAATGCCTCACAAAATTTCCAAGTCAAGTTTTCCACCGATGTCGAACGTATATCCAAGATTTTGCTGTTCAATCAGTCTGAAATTGAAGTCTGTCTGGACATTGGTTATTTGGTCTTTCAACAAGAAAAATTAAGAATATTTGAGATTGAGTTTGAACTGGTGCAAGGCTCGATTCATGACTTAATCCGCTGTATAGAACCGTGGATGAATAAATACCAGCTTTGGCTAGATACACGCAGCAAATCCCTGCGTGGAGATTTGCATGTGCAGCAACAGGATGTATTGCCGCCACAATATGCAGAGCCTATTGTTTTAGATCCAGCCATGACCGCAAATACGGCATTGCACGCCATCTTAAATAACACCTTTAAGCACCTCTTACCGAATACAACTGCCCTCGCCACTGGATTTTACAATAGTGAACATGTACATCAGGCACGCGTAGCCATACGCCGGATGCGTAGCGCACTGAGTTGTTATGCTAAGCTTACTCACGATATTCCGCCACACTGGGCGGCACAATTACGGATCATTTTCCAGTCCTTAGGCACGGCACGGGATACCGATGCCATACGTGAAACATTGCTGCCGCAATTACAAGAAGCGGGCTGTGCACATTTAGATATTCCACCTGCCGAGAGTTATCACAATCAAGTGATGTGGATTTTTCAGTCCACCGAAACCAATCAATTGATACTGGAACTGATGAATTATGTGACTTCAGAACCAAGTTCAAGAAATAAAAAGAAAAAATCCTTCCAGCACTATGCCGAGAAAAACCTAAAGAAAACCCATCAACGGATTGCACATGACATTGGACATTTTTCTCAATTAGAAGATGAAGAAAAGCACAAACTGCGTAAACGCTTCAAACATTTACGTTACAACATTGAATTTGTACGCAGCCTGTATAGTGATAAAGCTGTAAAACACTATTTAAAAGCCATTAAACCGATTCAGGAGCTTTTGGGGCAATACAACGACCTTTTGGTTGCCGAGCAATTCTTCCATGAACTGCCTGAAAATGAAGAAATTCATTGTGCAATGGACTGGCTCAATCAACAGGAAAAGCAACAGTTAAAACACATCGACAAGCAGCTCAAAGCCTTTAAGAAAATCAAACCGTTCTGGTCTTAACACCAACTTAACGGTATTTTCCAAAGACTTTCCAGACATCATTGTCTGCCAGTGGATCACTATAACTATCGCTGCGTTGCTTACGTGGCTTATCGCGTGCATCCACCAGCTTAAAATGCTCTTCGGTACTCAGCACAATACCGTTCACATAAAATCGGGTGCGAGTGTATTCACTTTGCCCATGCTGAAACACATAGGTTCTTAGATCAATAAATTCACGATGTGCCACCAGTGCAGCCTGCTCATCACTATTGAGCCACACTTGCATGGCAGTCACTTGTGCTGCTGGGAACTCTCCACACTTATCCAATAAACTGGCAATTCCTCTGAAAGTCTTTGACTCTTTGGCTCGGGTTTTATTAATCCGAATACGATCCACATGGAAATAAAACAACGGCAAATTCAGATGGCTTGGTAAATGAATCGCATCGACCACTTCATCGCTCAGAAATGGCTGACTCAGCAATTGTGCCCGTTCAATTAAGTCTTGCCATTGCTGATAATAATGCGCAACCTCTTCGGCTGAACCATAATAAATGGGCAAGCCTTCTACATTTGCTAAAGATTGTGGTGGCCAAATTTGTTGGCGTAATAAGGAAACATCATGTTTAAGGTTTTGAATTGCAATAGCATCTGACATACGGCGTTCCAATTTTATAATGCTTAGGCTATTTTTAGATTAAGTCAAAGGTTTTGTTTCTGCAAGGCTTTGCCTATAATGCAGAATGAAATTTTAGCTAGGAACAGTCATGGTTCAAAAGATTGACGCTACCGATGTTACCGAAGAAGAAGCTTTGAATGCTGCTTTTTTTGAACGTGCAGATGAATTTATTAAATATGCCAATGAATTTTGTCGCCCAGCCAAAGGACAACAAGTCAAACCAAATGAAATTCGTGGTCAAGTTAGCGCTTCGATGCTGTTTGCGACAGCACGTTTCAATACTTGGGTCGCAGCGAATAATTTTAAAGATGGCAATGAAATGCGTGATGCGAAAGAGCAAGTCATGTCTTATGTCTTACAGCAATTTCAAATGATGCTGGAAGATAACTATGACGAATACTGTGAACAGTTCGAGAACTATTTACGTTTCCGTCATAACGAAGAATTTCATGCAAACAAGCATGATCATGACCATTAATTCGATGGTGTAATAAAAAAGCCCTCAGCTTCGACTCAGGGCTTTTTTATTGCTTAAACTTTACGATCGCAAACAATCTTTTTAATCACATTATCAACAATGGTGACGGTGTAATAAGTATTCCCCAGCAAATAAACATAGTCCGATGCAGTAAACTGCTTTTCCCTTTCTTCCCACTGGTAATTCCGCACTGAGATTGGCGGTTGCTGCATATTTTGCACCAGTTGAATATAGCTATCGCCAAGCGACAGCAATTGCCCATTTTCAGCGCGAATGACGCGGGTTTCCGTAGCTGCCGTAGCGTAAGCTGTACCAATTGCAAATGCAAAAAGAATAAAACCAGAACTTTAAAGAATTTTGTGCATACATCAACTCAGTAAAATAATGTTTTCGTTATTCAAAAGTTATATAAAATTTTGTTTATTTCTTACCATCTGTTCAATTTAACTTCAAGTTATAAAATAAAAAACCACAAAACTGTGGTTTTTTATTGAAGTCATTAGGTTGATGAAAACTTTAAAAATTAGTGATCCGGCTGTCCATATTGATCCGCCATGACTTCTACCAATTGATCGAGATGGATGTATTTTTTAATGGCTTGATCGACATCTGCCTTGGTCAAGTTGGCAATCGCTTGGTCGCGCTTTTTACGGAACAATAAATCACGGTCTCGCTCCAACTGTGAGGTCAGCATTCGATGAATATTGCGCTCATCTTCCAAAGCCGTTACTCGGTTTTTCAAAATATCGGCTTTAGCCGCTTCGAGCTCTTGTTCAGTCACTCCACGATCCACTAGCTCTTGCAACACCTTATGTACCGACTGTGACACTTGCTCGGCTTTACCCGCGGTGTAATTGGCATCGATACTGAGTGCGCCTGAGTTGACCCAATCATCCAACTGAATTTCACTGCCAAAGCCATAAACCAAGGCATTCTTCTCGCGTAGTTCCTGTGCCAAACGTGAAGACAGCTGGGAATCACCAAGAATATAACTAAAGACCAACATGGCGGGTGCATCAGGATGATCCTCACCCAGCGGGAAAGTCAGTAAGCTCTGGTAACTACCAAACTCACGCTGCTCGGACAATACATGCTTCTTCTGTGCTTTATACGGCGTAAATTCAGAAGTCAGTTGCGCATACGCTTGTGTCCCTTTCCAATTGCCGAACTGCTTTTTCACCGTACGCAACATTTTCTTGGCATCAAACTCACCCGTTACCGCAATTTGCGCATTATTCATGGCAAAAAATTGTTGATAGAGTTGTTTCACTTGCTCGCTGGTTGAGGCTTGGTATTGCTTCTTGGCATATTCAGGTTCGAAGTGATAACGCAAATCTCCTTGCGGATAGATTTCGATTAAACGGGCAATGGTCAGTGCGGCTACAGTTTCAGGTTCGGTATAGGGGCGGTTTAAGCTGGACAGCGTTTGTGACTTGATTAAATCAAACTGCGACTGTTCAAACTTCGGATTCTTCATGACTTCGACAATATAATTAAAGAAGTCTTCAAACTTTTCCTTTTTCGCCACAATCTGAATGGTCATGCCGTTACCATTGGATGATGCGGTTGCAGAACCACCTGCATCAATGGATTTATCAGCAATATCTTGCAGGCTGTATTTATCGGAAGCACGCAGCAATAAATAAGAGGTGAAATCAATAATTTCACTTTTGTTCATTAAACTTTGGGCTGTACCAAACTCTACATTAATGGTGGCATAGGTTTTATTGTCACGGGTTGCAACAGGATAAAGCGCATATTTCATCCCATTCTTGAACTGACCTCGTTGAATATTCTTTTCGTTCTTTTCCAAATATTGCTGAGAGCTTGCAACATATTGCGCCACCTCTTGTTTATACACACTCACATCTTTCAGTGGCTCAGCTGCTTGGGGTTGCTGGTCTAAAGTCTGCTTCGGAGCCTTTGTTTGCTGCTGTTGCATGGCTTTCTTCTGATCTTCAGGGGTAGGCTCAATATCCCCAGAAATACGGTGCTCTTTGACCAAGAACTGGTTTAAAGTCTGATTGACCTCATTCAAACTTAGGTTTTGAATGTTTTTCAGATCGACATAGTACTGATCCCAACGTCCTTGACTCGCCACAAAATAATCTGCCAGACGTGAACCCAATGCCGCAGAATTACTTTGAATGCTGTCTGCCTGATTTTGAATCAGACTTTTCACCCGTTTCAGTTCCGTTTCATTAAAGGCTTGCGTCTTTTCTACCCCTTGATCGAGTGCTTGATCGACTTGTTCGGCATTATGATTCGGTGCATACATTGCGCCCATAAACACCAAATTAAAATCACGATCGAGCCATGTGGTTGCCTGCACCATGGTACTGGTGCCTGTTTCCACCATGCTTTGATACAAGTGCCCACTCGGCTGCATGGTATATAACAATGGAGACAAGGCTAAAGCAGGTTTGATCTTGTCATTTTTTCCATTCAGGTAAATATTGAATTTGGCCAGATCACTACCCTTTGCCACGGTAAATTCACGCTGCTTGATTTTACTGGCATCCAACATAGGCACTTGAACCTGAGCAGGAATTTGGCGTGCAGGAATAGCACTAAATTGCTGATCAATCTGTTTTAACACTTGTGCCTTGTCGAATTTACCCGCAATCACCATTGCCGCATTATTCGGTGCATACCATGTGCGGTAGAACTGATTCAGTTCGTTCATTTTAATGGACTGCAATTCGTTTAAATCACCAATCGGTAAACGCCCTAAATACTGGTTGCCATAAGCCGACTTCCACATCTGATCCATCAACACCGCAAAAGGTTGATCCAGACGCACTTCACGCTCACGTTTTACAATCGCAATTTCAGAAGGAACAAACTTTTCTTGCAGCACCAATTTATCCATACGCTCGGCTTCTAAATGCAAAATTTCATTTAAAGCCGTTTGTTCAGGACGCACTACGTTGATATAGCGGGTTGAATAATAGTCGGTACTGGCATTGGTCATTAAGGTGTATTGATCCAGTCTGCGCTGGAATTCTTCGCCTTTAACATTCTGCGTTCCCTTAAATGCAAGGTGTTCTAATAAATGTGCCAAGCCCCCTTTGCCCTGCGGATCATTCAATGAGCCTGTCAGATATATGGTGCTCATATAGACTTTATTTTCTTTATCATTCGGCGCCAAAATTACGCGAAAACCGTTATCTAATTTATATTCTTCAATTTGATGATCTGATTTGACCAAAACAGGCTGTGCCCAAGCAGCCGAACTTAAACCAACAAAAAACAGAGAGAAAGTAAGTTTTTTCAACCGCATCAACATATTAATTCCAATATATTCAGTCATATAAATATTTTATAAGCTGCCTATCTTACGGAATCAAAAATGGGATTTATAGTGAAGTTTTGCAAAGCAACCCTCTGTTTTGAGCGTTGCTTTGTAGCAATCTGTTTAATCTAAAAATAACTCTGCCTGCATATAGAGTTTGCCATAGCCCGAAATTTCAATACGCTCCTGATCCAAAATCTTGCAGTACAATTCACCACCACGTTCAGATGCTTGATAAGCAAACAACTCGGCTTTGTTTAATCGTTCTGCCCACAATGGCGCAATCGCGGTATGAATTGAACCTGTGACAGGATCTTCATTAATGCCCATCGCTGGGGCGAAATAACGCGAAACGCAGTCGTATTGTTCACCTGTCGCGGTAATCGCAACATCAACACTTGAACAATGCGCAGTAATCGCAGTGCGCAATGAACCCAATTGTTTTAACAGTTCTAAATTCGGCTGTTCATCCAGAACATCTTGCACAGACGCATATTCAACAATGTAGGCTTGCTGATTCAAATACACATTTTTAAATGGTTTGCTGAGTGCCTGTGTTAAAAGCTCTGGATAATCTGCTACTTTTTCTGCACGACGAATTGGGAAATTCATACAGATTTTGCCATCTTCAGCCTGACTCACAATGAAGATGCCTAGATTTTTGACATGAAAATGAATGGTTTTGGCTGGGGTAAAATCTTTAAACAGTACGAAGCTGCTGGCTAAAGTCGCATGTCCACAAAAATCCACTTCGGCTGTTGGCGTGAACCAACGGATTTCAAAATGTTCATCATCAATCTTTTTTACAAATGCAGTTTCAGACAGATTATTTTCTAGAGCAATATTTTGCATCAGTACTTCATCTAACCATTGCTCAGCCACAATCACTGCCGCAGGATTACCCTTAAATAATGCATTGCTAAAAGCATCGACTTGATACATTTTCATGATTTTTCTCCATTGTTTCATGCTTATTATGCCGTTACAGCCCAACAATAACAGATACAAATTTATTTGATTTATGGATACAGTTATTTCATGGCATAAAAAAAGAAAGCCAATATCTAAAATACTGACTTTCTCATTCATATCGAAACCGTAAAATTAACTCTCGATTAAATCCACATTTTCTTGTTTGAAAATCGCTTGATCGGTTTGCCCCAAGACTTGACTGGTGACCATCCCCGCAGTCATTGAACCATTCACATTCAACGCTGTACGCCCCATATCAATCAAAGGTTCAATCGAAATCAACAGTGCCACTAGGGTCACAGGTAAACCTAAGATTGGCAATACAATGAGCGCAGCAAAAGTTGCACCGCCCCCAACACCTGCAACACCCACAGAACTCAGTGTCACCACGCAGACTAAAGTCAGAATCCAGATCGGATCTAGAGGATTGATCCCGACCGTCGGTGCAACCATCACCGCCAACATGGCTGGATATAAACCTGCACAACCATTTTGACCAATGGTTGTCCCGAAAGATGCCGAAAAGCTGGCAATTGACTCAGGCACACCCAGACGACGCGTTTGCGCTTCAATATTCAACGGGATACTGGCAGCACTGGAACGGCTGGTAAAGGCAAATGTGAGTACAGGCCAAACCTTTTTAAAGAATTGAACTGGATTTACCCCTGTCATTAACAAAATCAGTGCATGCACAGCAAACATGATGCCTAGACCAATATAAGATGCAACCAAGAAGCCACCCAGATTTAGGATGTCTGCCAACTTTGAATTCGCCACAATATTGGTCATTAGGGCAAACACACCATACGGGGTGAGCGTCATAATTAAGCGGACTAATTTCATGACCCATGCTTGCATAATTTCAATCGCAGCAAGCAATTTCTGTCCTTTTTCAACATCCGCCTTAATTAAGTTTAAGCCTGCAATACCAAGGAACACCGCAAAAATCACCACACTAATAATAGAAGTTGGATGCGCGCCCGTCAGTTCAGCAAAAGGATTGCTCGGAATAAAAGAGAGAAACAGATCTGGAACTTGTAAATTGGTCACTTGCCCGACATAGTCGGTCTGAATCGCATTCAGACGTTCAGTTTCTTGTGCACCCTGAACCAGACCTGCCGCAGTCAAACCAAAGGCATTGGTCACCACTACACCGACAAACGCAGCAATGGCCGTTGTGACTAACAAAATACCAATACTAATGAAACTGATTTTGCCCAGCGAACCTGCATCATGCAGTTTAATGACCGCACCTAAAATGGAAACAAAGACCAGTGGCATGACCACCATTTGCAACAGTTTGACGTAGCCTTTACCCACCAAGTTAAACCATTGCACTGACTCTTGCAGCACGGTTGAGCCTGTGCCATACACCAAATGTAAGACTAAACCGAACACTACCCCCAAGCAGAGACCAGCAAGCACCTTTTTGGCAAGGCTCCAATGGGTATGACGTGTCCGACTTAATAAGAACAGCAATGCCACAAAGAGTATGACATTGATGATTAAGGGCATATTCATGTATTTTCCCTAAATAATGTAACCCTTATTATAAATCAAAATTCCATTCGACTTTTGGCTTTACCTATCAGTGCTAACCAAGTGTTCAAATTTAGACTACTCCAGCAGCAATCAGGGTTATGATATGCCGTAGAAAATACTCTAATTGAATCTAAATATGGCTGATTTCTCTCACCCTCACATTCAACCTGTCGAACTGGCAAAGGCGTACCGTTTACTTAATCATGGTCCAACCGTCTTGGTGTCTGCACAACATGGTCAGGAAAGTAATGTAATGACTGCCGCTTGGGCGTGTGCCTTAGAGCTGATTCCAGCCAAAGTTTCGGTGGTGCTAGATAAAAGCACCAAAACCCGAAAATTGATTGAAGATTCAGGTTATTTTGCGCTACAGGTTCCCACCTTAAAGCAAATTGAGTTGGTTCAAGCATTAGGTTCCATCAGCCAGTTTGATGATCCTGATAAACTCGCACATTGCCATACGCCACTGTTTCACTTTGACGGTTTTGACTTACCTGTGGTGGAAGGCTGTGCCGCTTGGCTGATTTGTGAGTTAATTCCTGAACCACATAACCAGCAAACACATGATCTGTTTATTGGAAAAGTACTTGCAGCCTATGCAGATGATCGTGTGTTCCGTGATGGACATTGGTATTACCACGAAGCCGACCCATCTTGGAAAAGTGTGCATCATGTTGCAGGTGGTCATTACTACACCATTGGTGATGCAGTAGATACCAATAAAAAATAAGCATATAGATTAAATCAATGCTGCATCCTTTCGACTAAAGGTGAAAAGTCAGCGGTTGTTTTTCTTTATTTTTCACCTTATAGTTCAAGTACATTTTTTAAACAATTAGTCAAATTGTATGAACAGGACGTTCTCGGACACCCTCAAACTCAGCCTCTTTCTTTGTTTGAGTATGTGCTTAGGCATTGGTATTTTACGCTTTTCCTATACCGCCCTATTGCCTTCAACACGTGAAGCCTATGAATGGAGTCATAACTTTGCCAGTATTTTAGGCAGTGCCAACCTTTTAGGCTATTTGGTGGGTGCTTATTGGGCAATGAAAATCCCGCAAAATTCCAAAATGCCCATCTATATCATTAGTGCTGCTTTTGTAGGTTCCATCAGCTTGTTTGCATGTGCTTTTTCCAGTTTTTCGGAAACGTGGTATTTAACGTGGCGTTTCATTTCAGGCATCAGTGGTGGTTTACTGATGATTCTGTCGCCAAGTGTGGTCGCACAATGTAGCGATTTACAACATCGCTTTAAAATCAACTTTATTGGTTTTAGTGGCATTGGCTTAGGGGTTTTATGTGCCACACTATTTATGCCCTATCTGGATCGAATTGCAATTTCTACGGCATGGTTAATCTTATGTGCTTTCGCCTTTAGCATGAGTGCATTGCTCTGGTTGCTCGTACGTCCATTTCAAGATCAACTGCAAGCTATTCCAGCAACACAATCGCAATCGGATCAAGTCGGTTTCATTTACTACAGCTTGTTGATCGCCTATGCCTGTAGTGCTTTTGCCTATATTCCCCATTCTTTATTTTGGATTGACTACCTAAGCCATGTATTGGAACTGAATTTATTCTGGATCAATTTCAACTGGATACTGTATGGCTTAGGCAGTGCCTTAGGTGCCTATAGCGCATATGTTTTGGCACGCAAGCTCGGGAATTTTGCCGCACTTAAAGTGTTATACAGCATCTACATTTTTGCAATTTTAATTGCCGTACTCAGTTTCTCACCTGTTTTTACGTTTCTATCATCCTTCTTAACAGGTCTGCTTAACCCTGCTGTCGTGTTCCTGACCTCCTATACTATTTTGCAATTGTACGGTCTGGCTTATAAAAAATTATGGAGTATGGCAACCCTCAGTTTTGCTAGCATTCAATTAGTGGGTGGGATTAGCTTTAGCACTTTGCAGCATTTTGGTGTGTCCTATCATCAGCAATTTAGCATAGCCTCTGCGGTACTATTACTCGGCACCTTACAACTGTTTTGGTTTACTCGCCCACATACGAAGAGCACCAATAGCACCAAACAAATAACCGATCAGTAATATTCATAACTACCCCATTGACCCAGTGAAATATGAAGTTAATTTCCAGTCGAGCGTAAATAAGGATAAGGATTCACTGCCCCTTGACCAGTCAGATAGATACCATAATGCAGATGCGGGGGTGTATTTTTCGCATTGCCCGTATTCCCTACATAACCCAGCACTGTTCCTTGCTCAACCCAGTCTCCAACGTCTATCTGCTGCGCATAAGTATCTAAATGGGCATAATAATGTCGACTTAAATCTGGACCAATCACCCACACCACCTTCCCACCCAAGCTATCTAAACCGACCTTAGCCACTATACCTTGTGTTGTACTTAGTACAGCTGTACCGCGTTTAGCAAAAATATCAATACCTTCATGTTTACGCCCCTGCCCCCTTGCAGCACCCCAAGTATTGCTGATTTGTTTTGATTGAATACCTTCAACAGGCATTGGTAACTGCTGGGAAAGATTTTGACGTGCGAGCTGAAATTGTAATATTGGATATTGCCAACTGGTCGATTCTCCAGAGCTTGGCGGTGTACATGCCTGTAGCATCAAGCTAAGTACGAATATAAGCGTAACGGATTTAAACTTCTGATATTTAGGATTCATTCGAATGATGTAGAACTTTTATAATTGGCTCAATTCTAGCTGTGAGCGCTAAACTTCCCTATAGTGTTTTGGTTATTCAGGCTTATTTCAAAACCCCAATGAGCTGCTAAAAATGATGGCGAGCACAGTATTTTGACAAGCGGTTAAATCACTTTAAGAATTGATGAAAATAAAAAATTTTGACAAAAAAAAAAGCCTACAAATGAGTCAAGTAGGCTTTAAAAAAATTTAAAACAAGTCAGGGAACTATCGGCTTTAAATCTTGTGCTAATAGTGCCAAAGCTGTAAGCCATTTACAATACTTTGGTTAAAGATATATTTAAAATATTTGTTAAAAAGTCCTTTTTTTTGTAATACAGGCAGAAAAATGCCGATAGATTCTGATACATGTCCCAATCAACTGCTCAAACTATCTTTTTGCTTATTTAAATAGTGATGGTATTCCTTCAGATATTGTTGAGCCAATGCTGTCTTTTGCGGCTCAGCTAAAATTTTTCCCGCTTGCTGAAAAAAACCATGCTCCTCTTCTTTCAAATGATGATGCACCGTTTCAGATAATTTCTTGGCAATTGATAACCAACTCGGATGACTAAAATCCAAGTCTGTCAGCTGCTCTAATAGCTCATCCATCGCGTGATGTTCTGCTAAAGCATGACGCGTAATATTCAGTCCTGAATCAGTCATCATGAGTGGAATATAAAAATATCGATCTTCTGCAACGGCATGTGCAAACAATTCATTCTTTAATGCATAAAACAATTCATGCCGTTCTTCACTATCCCCTGAGGTTTCAATTAACTGTTGCGACAAGATTCTCTGCTTATCATGACTTTGTCTTAATGCTTCAAAAATTGTGGTACTTGTCATTGCGATCAACCCTCTTGAACGTATGTATGCATCTACTATGGACATACTCCATAAAATGGTCAGTTTCCGAACTGTTTTATTTTTAAGCGTAATGCATTACCATTTTTTTCAAATTGTGTTTTTACTGCTGTTCATTGTTAATGTAAAAAAATCCAATAATTAGAGCTGCAACCCCAGCTCAATTTGCTAAATGTTTAGACACTATTAAATAGAAAAAATTAAAAAAGAATAAGTCGCTCACCCTGTATTTAAAGCGATTGCACAAGAAGATTTCGTCCCTTGCTCAAAAAGGAATTGCATGAAAAATTCCTAAAACTACAGTTTATAAAATGCTAGTTCTATTAAACTAAATCAAAAATACTCATGACTCTAGAACCAGAGCTTTAGATAAGTACAATAATCTTCACTGCAAAATAGAATGAATATCACCCAATTTTTAAGTGCATGACATTGAGATTTTCAAAAAAGAAGCGATAAATAAAAACCACAGATATTCTTATTATTCTATATATTGAATAAATCTAAATCATTTTTCATCATCAGACTAAAAATCTAAGAATTAAAAATAACAGCTTTAAGCAAGGAGGCAATCAATGCCCAATTTCAAAAGACCTGAGCTCTTAGGTTTTCTTTTTCCCACAGTATTGCTCATAAGTGTTTCCACTATCGTATCTGCAAACACTGCACCAGTAGTGCTGAATACCACCAAAGCGCTTGCTTATCCAAATATAGATCCCAGTTTAAGTGAAAGCCTTTATCCGAATGAGGCCGCCACGGCTAAACAAATTGCAAACAGCATTGAAATGTCCATTCGTAAACAATATGCCACAGATCTCGCACTACGTGATGCACACCCTAAAGCTCATGGTTGCGTACGCGCAGAATTTCAAATAAATGACACATTACCTCCCACCCTAGCGCAAGGTGTTTTCATTCCAGGCAAAACCTATCCAACATGGATTCGTTTTTCCAATGCATCGAGTAATGCTAAACAGGCGGATATTAAAAAAGATGCACGCGGCATGGCAATCAAGCTTTTAGGGGTGTCTGGTAAAAATCTTTCAGATGAACCGTCCTCTACCCAAGATTTCATCATGATCAACCACCCAGTCTTTTTTGCCAATGACCCTGCTCGCTATCTGTCATTCATACAAGATATCAATAGTGACAAATTTCTAAAAAAACTACATATTCCTTTTGCATTAGGGGCAAAAGGCACTTGGATTGCGCTAAATACTAGAAATAAAATTTCAAATCCATTACAAACCAGATACTGGTCTATGGTGCCCTATCAATTGGGATTAGGTAATCAACGTCAGGCGGTAAAATATTCTGTTCGAGCTTGTTCTACCATTGTCAGCCCTTTTCCTACTAGGCCTAACAAGGACTTCTTAAGGGAGGCACTCCGCACGAGTTTGCAGGAAAGCGATGCGTGCATGGAATTTTTAGTACAACCTCGAACATCCAGTGCCATGTCCGTCGAAGACTCTATGACTGAATGGAAAGAAGACCAAGCCCCTTTCTACAAGGTGGCAACGATTCGCATTCCTAAGCAAGTATTTGATACCCCAGAGCAAAATATTTTTTGTGAAAACCTCTCTTTTACACCATGGCATGCATTAGCTGAACACAAACCTCTTGGTGCGATAAACCGAATGCGTAAAGTTATCTATGAGCAGATTAGTCGCGTCCGACATGAAATGAATTCGACTGAAAGATTGGAACCCTCATCCCAATAAAAATTAATTAAGAAAATATGGCTAAACCGTATGGTCAGTTCATAATTTAATGTCTAAAGAAGAAGTCCTTATCGTTATGCAACTTCATCAACAATATATTGCCTTAAAGCATTTAGAAAAAATGGATCAATAATGTGTTCAACTTAAGCATCTTTTGTAGGGCAACTGAAATCAAATATTTACCAAATATGTCCAAGGTTTGGAACAAAGAAGATTACCTATCCGATGTAAAGAATAAAATTGAGGAGCATCAGCCGAAATCTGATATAGTAGCCTACATCTCATGGGCTTTTTCCTTACCCTTCCCGACCTACTCCCACTTATACGGGTAACCAAACGGGTAACACAAGCAAGCCCAAACAAATTTTTTAAATTTTTTAGTAGGTTAAAGTGAAAATAGTCATTCTTAACAAGCCTTATGACGTTCTCTCTCAGTTTCGTAAAGACGAAGCGCATATGACAATGTCTGACTTTGTAGACGATTCAACTTTGCGTTTAGCAGGTCGTCTCGATATGGACTCTGAAGGCTTAGTTTTTTTAACTGACCACGGTGGTTTAAATCAATACATTACCAATCCTGCAAACAAAAAGTACAAAACATATTTAGTACAGCTTGATGGTGATGTCACCGAAGAAGCATTAGAGCAACTTCGTAATGGTATTGAATTAAAAGATGGCATGACTTTGCCAGCTAAAGCCATCAAAGTTCAACAACCTGAATGGTTATGGGATCGTGATCCTCCTGTCCGTTTCCGTGCTTCGGTTCCGACATCTTGGGTTGAAATTTCAATTTGTGAAGGTCGTAACCGCCAAGTACGTCGTATGACTGCTGCTGTTGGCTTCCCGACTTTACGTTTAATTCGTACTAAAATTGGCTCAATTGACTTGGTGCAATTAGGTTTACAACCAGGTGAAACTAAAGAAATTGAACCTTTATTGTACCCAGACTTTAAAGATATTCCTGCGGAAGAGCCGTATCGCTCACGTTCGTATGTGAAGAAACCTGGTGGTACAGGTGGTAAGCCAATGGTTCGTAAGAACAAAGATGGTTCTACCAAAAAATCAGGTACTAAGCGTATTTGGCAAATGGATGAAAGCGAAAAACCTCGTCGTAAGACCAATGGTACAACACGTCCAAATACCAAAGCTCCACGTGGTCGTGGACGTGGTAGTCGTTAAGATTTGATTGTTTTAAAGCCCACGTAAGTGGGCTTTTTAATAACCGAACATTATTGCCTAATAATAAAAGAGCTTTCAATTTCCCAAGAGTTTTTTATAAAGAATGCTTTAAGTAAATAGTTTTCGCTTATTTGACTATTAAATTTAGTTTTATAAATAAGAGTAATTGGAACTGTCATAAATTTTGAATCTACTGATAAATCTGATAACTCAGAATTAAAATAAGTAGTTTCCAATGTAGCTTCATCGACTTTCAACTTACTAATAACAGGAAAAACCTTATTTTTTATATTGATCTCAATATGTAATGCTTCCCCAATTCCTCTCTTATGAATTTTCAGCATTAGCTTCAATTCACCACTTTTAGCTTCATTGATGGAATATTTTTCACAGCTACAAGAATCTATTGATAAATTTGGCATAGCCGAGTGATTCATAGCATCAAATTGTTGCTTTTGAATTTTCGACAATTCTCCTTGCAGTTTTACACTAGCTCTCATCTCATCAATCTGAAGTTTAAGTGCTTTTTCTTGTTGCTCTAAGGCTCTCGTATTCTGATCTAACTGCTTACCTTGCTGTATATAACCCAAAATCAACCAAAAGAAAGCAATTGGGGCAAAAATCCCCGCAAGAAAATCACCTAATTCATTGAGTGATTCTGCTGATTTCAAACTTCCAAGAATCCAAATTAAACCAATTACACCTAACCAAATAACTGTAACTGCTATAGCCCAATTTAAACTTTTCTTATTCATATTTTTATCCAGTTCAAACATCTTGAAATATAAAAAAAGCCGATGCATTTGCATCGGCTTTTTCACATCATCGACTAATAGCCGATTTTGCTAAACTTAAACAGTTTCAAGTGCAGCATTAAGAGTCGCACTTGGACGCATAACAGCGTTTACTTTCACTGGGTCTACAGCGTAGTAACCACCGATATCTGCCGCTTGCCCTTGAACAGCCGAAAGCTCTGCAATGATTTTGTCTTCGTTTTCAGCAAGTACTTTTGCAAGTGGAGCAAACTTCGCTTTCAACGTAGCATCTTCGTCCTGAGCAGCCAAAGCTTCAGCCCAGAATTTCGCTAAGTAGTAATGGCTACCACGGTTGTCCAACTCACCAGTACGACGTGATGGAGACTTGTCGTTGTCAAGTAACTGACCAGTCGCTTGATCTAGAGTTTTAGCAAGAAGTTTCGCCTGAGCGTTGTCTTCTTTAATGCCTAACTCTTCTAAAGAAACCGCTAATGCAAGGAACTCACCTAAAGAATCCCAACGTAAGTGATTTTCTTCTACAAGCTGTTGTACGTGTTTAGGCGCAGAACCACCAGCACCAGTTTCGTACATACCGCCACCTGCCATTAATGGCACGATAGACAACATTTTCGCAGAAGTACCTAATTCCATAATTGGGAACAAGTCAGTGAGGTAGTCACGTAAGATGTTACCAGTTACAGAAATGGTATCTAAACCACGAGCTACACGCTCAAGCGTATAACGCATTGCACGTACTTGAGACATGATTTGAATATCAAGACCTGTTGTATCGTAGTCTTTCAAGTACTTTTGTACTTTCTTGATGAGTTCATTTTCATGTGGACGGTACGGGTCAAGCCAGAAGATTGCAGGCATACCAGAGTTACGTGCGCGAGTTACTGCAAGTTTCACCCAGTCACGAATCGGTGCATCTTTCACCTGACACATACGCCAGATATCGCCTTCTTCAACGTTCTGCGACATCAACACTTCACCTGTTTCTAGGTCAGTGATGTTTGCAATACCAGCTTCTGAAATTTCAAAAGTCTTGTCGTGTGAACCGTATTCTTCAGCTTTTTGCGCCATTAAGCCTACGTTTGGTACTGTACCCATAGTTTTCGGGTCAAAGTTGCCATTCCACTTACAGAAATTGATCATTTCTTGGTAAATACGAGCGAATGTAGATTCTGGCATTACGGCTTTACAGTCGTACTGCTTACCATCAGCACCCCACATTTTACCGCCACTACGGATCATTGCTGGCATAGATGCATCAACAATAATGTCGTTTGGAGAATGGAAGTTGGTGATGCCTTTTGCAGAATCAACCATTGCTAATGCAGGACGGTGTTCTTGACATGCGTGTAAATCTTCGATGATTTCTTCACGTAAAGACGTCGGTAATGTTTCGATCTTTTCATAAAGACCAGCCATACCGTTGTTTACGTTAATGCCTAGCTCATCAAATAATTTGCCATGCTTTTCGAATGCATCTTTATAATAAATCTTAACGCAGTGACCAAATACGATTGGGTGCGATACTTTCATCATGGTTGCTTTAACGTGCAACGAGAACAAAATGCCAGCTTCACGACAGTCTTCGAGTTGTTTCTCGTAGAAGTCACAAAGCGCTTTTTTGCTCATGAACATTGAATCGATAATTTCGCCATCTAGAAGCGCAACTTTTGGCTTAAGAACGATCGTTTCACCAGACTTGGTGATCAATTCCATTTTCACGTTACGCGCGCGGTCAAGCGTCATCGATTTTTCGCCATGATAGAAGTCACCCTCTTCCATGTGTGAAACGTGAGTTTGTGACCATTGCTTCCACTCGCTCATTGAATGCGGGTGTTTTTTAGCGTAGTTCTTTACTGCAGCAGGCGCACGGCGGTCAGAGTTACCTTCACGTAATACTGGGTTTACAGCAGAACCAAGGCACTTACCATAACGTGCTTTAATCTCTTTTTCTTCTTCAGTCGCAGGGTTTTCTGGATAGTCAGGAATCGTGAAACCTTTAGATTGAAGTTCCTTAATGCATGCAGTTAACTGAGCAACAGAAGCACTAATGTTAGGAAGTTTGATGATATTAGTGTCAGGATCTTGCGTAAGACGACCTAATTCTGCGAGGTTATTCGGAACCTTCTGCTCGTCGCTTAAGTAGTCAGCAAATTCTGAAAGCACGCGTGATGCTACAGAAATATCACTTTTGGTGATCTCGATGCCAGCTGGCTTAGTAAAGGTTTCAATGATCGGCAGTAGCGAATAAGTCGCCAACAATGGCGCCTCATCAGTCAGTGTGTAAATGATGTTTGACTTTCCACCAGCCATATATAGCCCCTTGTGTTAAATTGAGTTTTTAGAGAACCAGACTTTTGGCCCAGCCCTACGAACCGATTGCTTAAATAATCCCTGAGAGTATCGTCCCTCAACGCTTTTCAGTCAACGATATATCTTGTGATAACGACATTTCGTGAGAAAATACCCCTCGGTTTATGTGGTTTTTTTAAACACTTTTTAAAGTCAATCAGTTAGATTTCAAATACCTCTTCCACAGTGCTAAAACCATCAGCAAGCATTCTACCAATGAGGGATTGTTTATATTAAATCTAGTATATGACGGTTGAATAACCAAATGAGTGAAAAAATCTCTCAATTTCGCCTTACGCAGTGCATATTTGTTGATCTTTCAAATTTCTAAATTTTATTAAAACGGCTTGATCCAGCCCAATGATAATGCTAATTATGATTCATATTAAATATTATTATTCTAATGGTGTATCAAAAGGATGATGTAATGGAAATCGCAAAAGGACATGCCTTATTTAATAATGACCACGTCATGCAAGAACTTGGTGCGCGTTTAGTCGACTATAAAGACTGCTATGCCAAAGTAGAACTCTTGGTCGAACAGCGACATACTCAAGGACATGGCACCTGTCATGGCGGAATTATTTTTACTTTGGCGGATGGCGCTTTTGCTGTTGCCTGCAACACAGGCGATTACCCTGCTGTAGGACAACACTGTAATATCAGCTACATTAAACCCGGACTGATTGGTGATGTACTCACTGCTACTGCAGAGCTGCGTTCTCAAGCGGGTCGTTCCGAATTTTATGACATCCAAGTTGTTAACCAGAAACAGGAAACCATTGCCGAATTTAGGGGAGTATCACGCATGCTAGTGCCTACGAAAAAAGAACTGTCATAAAAATAATGACCATCTGACCCGACTCCAGCAGCATTACCACAACGTAGCTTCTTGTTTTAGTTACATATTGAAATGTTGAATTTTTTAAGATTGTTTAAACTCAATCTTTTCAAGCTTTAGGATCAATCAGATGGTTAAATTTCTAGTACCGCTTATTGGACTTGGTTTCACTTCTTTCTGCTTTGCACAAAACCCTCTCAGTGTTCATGTTCTTAACTTGGATAACGGCTTACCTTCTGCCAACGTCAAAGTTGTACTCGAAGCACAACAAAATGATAAATGGACAGAGATCAATTCAGCTACAACCGATGAACAAGGTCGAATTAGTGAACTGTATCCCAAAGATGCGCCTTTACAGAAAGGCGTGTATAAAGTCACCTTTAAAACAGGTGACTGGTTTCGCCAAAAGAATGAACGCTCTTTTTTTCCCGAAGTTCCCGTAGTATTCGTCATTGATGGTTCACTTGAGCATTATCATATTCCACTACTGATCAGCCCTTATGGATACTCAACCTATCGTGGCAATTGATCATTCCGAATAAACCCTATTTAAATCCAACATAAAAAAGCCGATGCTAGGCAGCATCGGCTTTTGATTTATTTTTACTTTGTCAGATTAAGCTTTTAACCAAGCATCTGCTTTCGCCTGATTTTCCACTTTCAATTCCACGGTAGTTAAGCCCGTTTCACCACCTTGAACTTCAAATCGCATCAATTCATCACGACGGAAGGCAAAAATCGTGAATGTTTCTTTACGTTTCGCATATTGCGCTAACAGCTTTTCACTGGCTTTTAAGCCGTCAATCGCAAGAATCACATCATTAGCAGAAAGACCTGCTTGTGCAGCTGCACCATCACGGCGTACTTGCTGAATCAGTACACCTTCTGGCTTGTCTACAACCTTCATGCCAAATGGTAATGACTTGTCATTTTTCAGACTATAGCTTAAGCCAAACTCTGGGAATAATTGATCAAGCGGCAATTCATCGACTGTATTAATCAAATGGTTAATCTGTTCAATCCAGCTATCGCCTGTCAATTGTTCACAAATTTCAAAAATGCTGCGTTCATTGACCTGAATCCCATTTTGCGCATTTTCATACAGTTTACGCATTAAGGCATCCAAACTCGAACCACGTAAACGCAGACCTAAGTCCAAGCATAATGCGACTAAACAGCCTTTGTTATAGTAGCTGGTGCCTGCATTATTTGAGTTCTCATCCTGACGATAAAACTTCACCCACGCATCAAAACTCGATTCCGCCACCGTTTGCACGTTACGACCTGGATTTTGTAAGTAACGATCAATCTGGGTTTTGAGTAGTTTGAGATACGACTCTTGCGACACCACGCCGCTACGTAGCAAAATCAGATCGTCGTAATACGAGGTAAAGCCTTCAAACACCCAAAGCAAAGTGGTGTAGCTTTCTTTGTTCAGGTCATAATTAACCAAGTTTTCAGGACGAATAAACTTCACCAACCACGAGTGGAAATATTCGTGGCTGCACAAGCCTAAGAAGCGTTGATAATCTTCCGAGGGTTCTACAGGTTCATCAGCTTTCGGCAAATCATTTCGTGGCGTGATTAAACTGGTACTGTTTGGATGCTCCAAACCACCATAACTGTTACCCGTTGCCATGGTCATAAAGGTATAGTTGGCAAACGGCGCAGAACCAAACATCTTAATTTCATTCGCACAGATTTTTTCAATATCTTGCTGCATGCGTTCCGCATTCATGGCGTGTTGCCCTGAAACGACAAACTCATGCGCAATGCCTTCCGCTTCGAAACCAAAACGGGTTTGTTCTGCCAGTTCAAACGGTGCATCAATCAGTTCTGCATAGTTTTGCGCTTTTAAGGTATAACGCCCTTTCACCAGGCTTTTAGATGCCAAGCCTGTAGCCAACTGGAAATGCTTTAATTCATCTGGCAAGAACAACTCAACTTCAACTTCTTTTTCTTCCTGACCTTCCAAGCCTAAACATGCACAAGCGGGATTGACATATAAGCGATTCTGGTCGACATAGGCACCGCGCACCGAAAGATCATAGGCGTAGACATCATATTCAACCGTAATAAATTCATGGTCGGTATTAAACAAACGCCATTTATTCTTTTCAAATTTCTGGATTTTTAATATACGACCAGCTTCATCATAGGCACGCACCGATTCAATATGCTTGGAAAACTCACGAATGAGATAGCTACCAGGAATCCAAGTTGGGAGAGAAAGAACTTGAGTTGGGTTTGCCAAGAAACGCAGTGTGACATGTACAAGATGCTGACGATAATCGTCAAATTCGATTTGATAATGCAACATAATAGGCAGTTCAAAATAAAATAATTAATCTTGGCAATTAGCTTAGCATTTTTTTTCAAGCCAATGCAGAACTGTGTTATTTGTCTGCAACACAGACTAGCCATTCGTTCAAAAAAGGCATAGCATGCCCCTAGTTTTTGTCAGTTTATTACTGATGGATTAGCTTGATAGGAATACCTTTGAAACGTTTCACTTACCTCCTCACTTTATTTGCATTGCTCTGGACTTCTTTTGCAAATGCAACGTTGCTTAACTTAGTTCCCGAAAGTGTCCAAGCCGAATCTTGGACAATTTTAGACACTCAATCTGGACAAGTGATTGCTGAACAAAATAGTCATGTACAACGTGCACCTGCCTCATTAACCAAAATGATGGTGGGCTATATTGCCTTAAAAGAAATTCAGGCGGGACATTTACGTAAAGATGAGGTACTCACTGCAACACCTGTGGTGAAAACAGTGATGTGGGATGAATCCCAAATGTATTTAAAAGAAGGTGAGCAAATTTCGGTAGATCAGCTACTGGCGGGCTTAATTGTCATGTCAGCCAATGATGCAGCTGTAACACTAGCGGAACGCATTTCGGGAAGTATTCCGAAGTTTGTTGAACGGATGAATCAGGAAGCCAAAGCTTTGGGGATGAAAGATACGCACTTTCAAAACCCAGCAGGCATTACCATGCCTGAGCATTATTCTTCTGCCAATGATTTAGCCCATTTGGGTCAAGCAATTGCCAAGCAAACCCCTGACTATTTATATTATTCCAAGCAACAAAGCTTTAGTTATAATCAACGTTTTCACCGTGCCACCAATTTGGTCCTGAAAATGGATGCGACTGTCGATGGTCTAAAAACTGGTTATACCAAAGCAGCTGGCTACAACCTCGCTTTGACTGCGAACCGTCCAAGTATGAATCCTGAGGCACCAAATCGTCGTTTAGTCGTGGTGGTCATGGGAACAAAAAGTGCAGCCAAACGTGCAGAAGTCGCGTATGACCTGATGAATTTGGCATATACCTATACCCGCAATGAAGTCGCGATTAAAGACAAACAATTGATTGCCGAATTGCCTGTGGTCAAATCCACGCTAAAAATGTTCAAAGTACAAACTCAGACACCTGAACTGATTACCACATCATTGTATGACCAACCTTATGCCATTGATTTAAGCACCTATGACAAAGTCAATCAGCGCATCATGCTCAACACGGGCGATGGTACGATTCGCCCTGTAGAGCCATTGTTAGAAACGCGTACGCACATGAATGTTGAAATGAGTGAAAATGCCTTGACTGCTCCACTGGCGAAAGTCATGCAGCTTGCAACCGTACAGGTGTATCAGAACAATCAATTACTACGCACTATTGCAATTGAGGATGATGTTCAAATTGATGAAGCCAATATTTTTCAGCGCTTCTTTATCTGGCTTAAACACATACTGCCATTTTTCAGTAGCGAAGAACTTAAAGTGAAGATTTATCCCCTCAATGAATAAGAAATGCTTTGGTCTATTTTATGTAAGTTGTTGCAACTTATAAAAAATCCCAATACATCAACTCGAAGAGGATGGCATGTTAAGCCATCCTCTTTTTTTAAATAATCAATAGGTTCGTTAAAAAGGAACGAACTGCATAACATTGTGATTGTGGGTGGTGGTGGGCTTGAACATTCCAGTTTTTGGGTGCATATTTTGCGAGGCACACTAAAGCCAAAATCACGTTGGTCGATCAAAACCTGAAACATATTTGGAAACCGTTATTGCATGAAATTGCCGTCGGTGCACTCAATGCGTAGATCTAGGAACTGAATTATTTCGCGCATGCCGAACAACGTCACTACCAATTTGTCTTAGGTCGCTTTGTTCAATTAGATCATGCAAATAAAAGTATTTTATGCAAACTTCCCTTAACTGGTGTGAGTGCAGAACATCACCACTATTCCTTGAGTTATGGCATACTGATTTTACATCGGTTCAACGTCTAATGATTTCAATCGAAGGTGTACGTGAGCATTACCATTTTTTGCATAGTCGGGCACAAGCCAAACAATTTCAGCAATTGACTGAGTTTGAGAAAGATCATCCGAATCGACTCAAAGTTTACGCAACCCTACACACCAAAACCGACCCGAATATTTTTACCTTTGGCGATTGCGCACATCGCCAACCGCTTAGCAATGAGCCTGTACTCGGTCCCCGAGCATAAATCGCCAGTCAACAGGCGTATTTCTTGGTCAACACGATGTCTTTACGGATTAAAAACAAGCCTCAACCGATGTTTAAATTTACTTATAAAGGCTCACTGGTGTCATTAAGTCATCATCAAGCTGTAGGAGAATGGCTCGGACAAGTGAATATGCAAGGCTAGGTGGCAAAATCGCTGTATGTCTCATTGTATCGCATGCATCAGACCACTTTACATGGCAATATCCGTACTGCATATTTGATGACAAAAGATGCGATGAACAAAAAAATCGCACCTAAAACAAAATTGCATTGAAATTTTTTAAACTGCCCTTATAAACCTTAAAATGTCGTAAAAAAGTACAAAATGCAGTTTTTTGATGAAATATAGTCAACAAAACCTGCTTTTCACTTTATGATGTACCCTTAAAAAATTGAATGGATCAGTAACATGACTGCTATTGCAAATAACCACGTGGTTTCTTTCCACTACACATTGACTAACGCAGAGGGTGAAACTCTCGACCAATCTCAAGGTGAACCACTTGCATATTTGCACGGTGCGGGCAACATCATCCCTGGTTTAGAAAAAGCGCTTCTTGGTAAAACTGTAGGCGAAAAATTCACTGTAAATGTTCCTGCTGCTGAAGGTTATGGCGAATACAACCCAGACCTAGTACAAGAAGTTCCTGCACAAATGTTCCAAGGTGTAGATAACATCCAAGCAGGTATGCAATTCCAAGCACAAACTGATGATGGCGTTCAAATCGTGACAGTTAAAGCAGTTGAAGGCGACAACGTAATCGTTGATGCAAACTTCCCACTTGCTGGTCAAGACTTAACTTTCGAAGTTGAAATCGTAGAAATCCGTGAAGCTTCTCAAGAAGAATTAGATCACGGTCACGTACACGGTGCTGGTGGTCATCACCACTAAGATCGAAAGATCTCAAAAAGGGCAAATACAGATTTGCCCTTTTTTTATGCCTATTTTTTTCTAATTTTATACATCTTGCTGTGCTTAATTCAGCTAAATCGTTTTAGAATCAATTCAGTTGTTTATTCAAGTATTTCGCTCATGCAATTGATTTGGTTCCGACAAGATTTACGTATTCACGACCACGCAGCACTTTGGTATGCGACACAAACAGGACCCTGTTTGGCTATGGTGATCTTATCCCCTGAACAATGGATCATCCACCATGAAGCACCAGTGAAAATTGATTTTTATTTACGCCAATTACATGCCCTAAAACAGCAACTTCAACAGTTGAATATTCCACTCATCATCCGCGCAGTAGGCTTATGGAAAGATATTCCAGAGACCTTACTCAATTTAACCCAAGAGTTTTCAGTAAAAAGCATTCATGCCAATATTGAATTTGGGATC
Organism: Acinetobacter zhairuonensis; assembly: GCF_022601715.1. Taxonomy (GTDB): domain Bacteria; phylum Pseudomonadota; class Gammaproteobacteria; order Pseudomonadales; family Moraxellaceae; genus Acinetobacter. The sequence goes on from NZ_JAKVIM010000002.1 coordinate 134,950, forward strand.
AATGAATTAAAGCGTGATCGCGAAGTACAAACACTGTTGCAGCAAAATAATCAAAGCTTAGAGCTATACCAAGACCGCACCCTTTTTCCGATTGGCTCAATTCGAAATAAGTCGCAACATCCTTATCAAGTGTTCGGTGCCTTTAAAAAAGCCTGCTATGAGGCCCTCAGTATTAGTCTACCGCAGAGCTATCCAACACCTACAGCTCAAGCACCGCTTTCCATCGCAATCGATGATGCTATTCCAGCACTCTCAGCAGTCTCTGCCGAATCGGTAGATTTGAACATTCAAACACGATGGCCTGTCGGTGAAAACCATGCCTTACATCTATTAGAAGACTTTATCGAACATAAAGTTAGCCACTATCAAAATGAAAGGGACTTTCCAAATTTACAAGGTACTAGTCAAGTCTCCCCTTACCTCACCATTGGTATTCTTTCCATTCGCCAATGTATTCAAGCCCTGTTCAGACCTCAACAGGGACATTTTCTGCCTGAAAATGCGGGACAACAAACCTGGTTGGACGAATTACTCTGGAGAGAGTTTTATCAACATATCCTGTTCGACTTTCCGCATGTTTCCAAACATCAACCATTCAAAACGAGTACGCAGTACATCAAATGGCGCGATGTGCCTGAGGATTTAACTGCATGGCAACAAGGACGTACAGGTATTCCGATTGTCGATGCGGGTATGCGGCAACTGCTCGCGACAGGCTGGATGCACAATCGGGTCCGCATGATCACCGCAATGTTCTTATGTAAAAACTTGCTAATCGATTGGCGACTGGGTGAACAATGGTTCATGCAGCATTTGATTGATGGCGATTTATCAGCGAATAATGGTGGTTGGCAATGGTGCGCATCTACAGGTACAGATGCTGTGCCTTATTTCCGCATCTTTAACCCAGTGAGCCAGTCGCAAAAATTTGATGCCAATGGCGACTACATACGTAAATGGGTCCCTGAATTAGCACATCTGGATGCCAAGACTATTCATGAACCGTTTGCCAAAAATCCGAACTTAAAACTGGATTATCCACATCCAATTGTCGATTTAAAATCGAGTCGTCAGCGTGCAATTGAAGCCTTTAAAGGACTTTAATGCAATAGAGCTAAGCTTTACAGAGGTTTGGCTCTTCAAAGTTACTTGATGACTGATGAATCAAAATAGGTGAATAAAGTGATGCTTTAAAAAATGACCAGTTATTATACTTTTCATGTTATACTTCACTTATTCAACTACCCGACTGTACTCTGGTCGAATCTGGTCTCTTTATGACCAGCATCACACTGCTGATCAACAGATTAGACAACATTATCTCCCTAAGTGCTGAAATTCGGCCCTGATAAGATATACCAACTTGCATGAATCAAATCGATCTCTAAATTTTGATCTTTTATTAGCTTCAGATTGGTTTTCTCCCAAAGCCATCTGCAACAGCTATCTTGTGCAGTTAAAGAATTTCGTATGTATTGATTGCTACGTTATGTAAACGGCTCGATTGAGTATGCTCCTGTTGACTCAATTTAGGTGTAAAATTAGTCATATCTGCTATGACTAAACCTGTAGCAGTAATACGGATACAATATCTAAAAATCTAGCCGATAACTTCGGTAAGACTTGGGATAAAGCGTCTAAAGATCCAAGCAATGAATATGGTAGTTGAAATTACTATTTTTTCTTCATATGAGGTGCTTATGCGTACATTTCTTGTTGTCTTACTAACGTCATATTACTTAGTTGGCTGCCAAGGGGCAGTGACGCCTCCTCCTCCCTCTACACAAACACTCATCGAAGACACGCAAAGTGGTTGGGTGGGTTAAAGAATAAAGCCCCAATCAAGGGGCTTTTCTTTTGTATAAGTTGCAGTGTGATTTACGTAATCCATCCGTTCAATTTGGATGATCGACCTCAATCGTTAAGCCGCTTGTTCATCACGCTTAAAGACCAGCTCACCTTTAATCGAGCTTGCCGCATCAAAATAATAACCATCAGTATTGAAAGATTTTAAATCTTCAGCACTATTCATTTTATTTTGAATGATATAGCGCGCCATTAAACCACGAGCTTTTTTCGCGTAAAAACTAATGACTTTGTATTTTCCATTTTTCTGATCCAAGAAAACCGGCTTAATAATTTCAGCCTTCACTTTGCTTTCTTTGACAGACTTATAATATTCATCGGAAGCCAAATTCACCAACAGCTCAGAATTTGCCTGAGCCAAATCAGCATTCACCAATTGGGTAATTTGATCGCCCCAAAACTCATACAAATTATGACCACGTGCATTGGCAAGTTTGGTTCCCATTTCCAAACGATACGGCATCATCAAGTCAAAAGGACGCAATAAACCATACAATCCCGATAACATGCGCAAATGACTTTGAGCAAATTTCAGATCTTGTATACCTAAATCATAAGCATCTAAACCAGTGTAGACATCACCTTTAAAGGCAAAAATCGCTTGGCGTGCATTGGAAAAATTAAACTCAGGTTGCCAGTCACGGAAGCGTGCTACGTTTAATTGTGCAATTTTTTCACTCACACTCATTAAATTGGCGATTTCTGAAGCAGATAGCTTACGACTTACGTCTATAAGTTGTTGTGAATGCGCTAACAGTCTTGGTAAAGTGTGCTGGTCAGTTGGAAGTGCAGATTCATAATCTAAAGTCTTAGCAGGAGAAATTAAGGCGAGCATATACAATCTGATTAAAAAATAATTAAACAAACTATATCAGTAGACTTATTTTTTTTCCAATCTGTGTTTTTACTAAGCATAATCGGTAAAATAGCCGATTCTCCTGCTATTAATCCATTAATCTTATGTCCGAGCAAATTTTCATTCCCGGTCCTGTGGGTCAAATTGAAGTTTTCGTTGATTACCCACAAGGCGAAGTGAAAGGATTCGCGGTAATTTGCCACCCTCATCCATTGCAAGGCGGCACGCCTCAACATAAAGTTCCAGCACTTCTTGCCCAAATTTTAGTTGAAAATGGCTGTGTGGTTTATCGTCCTAGCTTCCGTGGTTCAGGTCAAAGTGAAGGTGTCCATGACGAAGGTCACGGTGAAACTGACGATGTGTTAAAAGTCATTCATCATGCACGTTTGCAACATGTCGGCTTACCTTTTTACGCAGGTGGCTTCAGCTTTGGCGCACACGTGATGGCGAAATGCTACGATGCTTTACCAAGCGAACTCAGATCGATTCAAACGATTTTATGTGGTCTGCCAACTGCGACTGTTGCAGGTGTTCGTCACTATCAAACGCCTGAAATTAAAGGTGATATTCTATTCATTCATGGTGAAGCAGATGATGTAACGACATTATCCGACATGATTGCATGGGCAAAACCTCAGCGACATTTGGTTACTGTTTTACCAGGTGCAAACCACTTCTTCACAGGTTATTTAAAACAGTTACGTATTGCGATTGCACGTTTCTTGTTAATTTAATCTGCAATAACAACTTCGGGAAAGAAATCATTATTATAGAGAATGGTTTCTTTCTTCAGTTGATGCTCCAGTTGGATATCCCCTACGCCATGTAGCCTGCTGATTAATTTTTTAATCGGTCTAGTGCAGACTATTGTCTCAATTTATTTTTCTTTACTTATCAGTTGACTCGCCTGACGATCAAACAATACTTGTGCTCAAAGTGAAATATATCTTCCAACAATTCAATTGGATCAATTGATGCTCTAGGCTTGTCTTTATTTTATACAATATAGAATATTGCTTTGATCGGCTTCAGAAGTTTATTTTCTGATATTTTTTTGGCATTTTCTGCACATCCGTATTTTAATAATTAATTATATAATCAATACCTTAGCTCGCTATAACTTTCTATTTTCAAATTTCAATACTGCGGTCAGGTTTCTATGAAAACATTTTTTGGGGCAATTTTCCTTGCTTTAGCCACTACATCGACCCTTGCACAGGACATTACAGGTACATGGCGCTATATTGATGACAAAACAGGGGAACCTAAAGCGCTGGTGAAAATTGAAAAGCAAAGCAATGACACTTACGCAGGTACTGTTCTCAAACTCACACCGCGCCCAGGTTATACACCAAAAGAATTTTGTACCCATTGCCCTGCACCGTATACCAATAAACCCATCATCGGGATGCAAGTTATTTCTGGTCTAAAGACGCATGATCGTGTGAATTACAGCAGCGGTAAAATTATTGATCCTGTTTCTGGAAAGATTTACAGCTTAAAAGGAAGAGTCAGCCCAAATAACAAAAAACTGTTTTTACGTGGCTATTTTGGTGTTTCAGCGGTAGGTCGTAGCCAGACTTGGTTACGTGTAGAGTAAAATTTTCAGCAGTACTGTGTTGAGTTTCGCTGGTTTTATGCCCCGTATTCGGCTCAATCAAAACATGAAGTTGTTGAATGAGTGATGACTCATTCAACATTTTTTATGCAGCATATTAAGCAATCTTCGAATCACTTAAATTTCAGGCAGAGTACCTACTGATTTCATAAATCACTGCCATATATTTTCTTTGTGCTAATTGCTTTATGATCTTGCCGCCCAAGGTCTCAGCAATTTTGCGACTCGCCCAGTTTTCTTCAGCGACTGGATAATATATCTGCTCCAATCTCAGCTCTGCAAATGCGAAAGTAATTAGAGACTCTACAGCTTCTCGTCCAAATTTATGTCCATGCTGCTGCTCCTTCACCCAAATACCTACGGTCGGCGCTTCACTCTTTAATCGATGTAAGCCACATAGACCAATAAACTCACGAGAGCTTTGATCTCTTATGACAAAACCAACTCATACTGCGATTGCATCTTATACAGCCACGCAGTCCAGACTTCACGAAACTTTTCCTCAGACTCTGGCATATCCCATGCCATATATTGCGCCAGATTTGGGTTAATTGCCGCATAGGTTTCTAAAGCATCATGTTCATGAAAATAAGATAAAACAAGCCGCTTGCTGTTTAATTGAGGTAAATCAACTCTATCTCACATCATGCCTGAAAACCACCTACTGTCTGCGTTCACAGCCACTCAAATCCGCTAAAACTCTCATCAGTTTTCAAAGAATTTTCAACCGCTTGAGCCAATTGATTTATTAAACTGCGCTCACTAATTCGGTCTAACCAGTCCTGATCTTCAGTCGGATATGAAGTAATTTCACACACTAGATGACCTTCCAGATCTGAACCCTGACAGGTAATAGACAAGGGTAAAGCATGGTTATCAACACTCACAGCCACATGATCACCACTTTGTGGCAAGGTATGAAAACCATATTGACCCAGTTTGCCAACCAACAAATCTGCCACATATTCTTGTGTGATATGGCACTGATTCCCTGCTACTGCCTGATGTTGATGCTGCTCGCAATTGGCAGTGAATTGTAATTTTCGCATAATGCTACCCAAAGGCATTTTTGTTATATGGGTTTAGCATAAGCAATAAAAACAAAACAGCCAAGCATTTGCTTGGCTGTTCAATCATAAATACATGACTTGTTGAGTCACAAGGCTTATTCAGTGACCTGAATCGCTAAACCCGCTTGATTTGCAAGCTCAGTAAAGGTTGGGAAGCTGGTTGCAACTGTTTCCGTACCTACAATTTTAATTTCACCTGAACTACGTAAACCCGCCATACTAAAGCTCATGGCAATACGGTGATCATGGTGTGATTCAATTTCACCACCTGCAAAGATAGCAGACCAATCCCCAGATTGACCTTTACCCTCAATGATGATGCCATCTTCTGTTGGCGTACAGTCAATGCCCATAGTTCTTAAGCCATCTGCCATCACTTGAATACGGTCAGATTCTTTTACGCGTAATTCGGCAGCGCCAGTCAGCACAGTTTGTCCTTCGGCACATGCTGCAGCAATAAACAATGCTGGGAACTCATCAATCGCTAAAGGCACTTGGTCTTCAGGCATATGAATCCCTTTTAAAGTACGGCTACCACGAATACGAATATCCGCAATCGGTTCACCACCCGCAATACGCTCGTTTTCTACGCTGAGGTCTGCACCCATTTGTTTCAGAATTTCAATCACACCCGTACGCGTCGGGTTAATGCCCACAGCCTCAAGGGTCACATCCGAACCTTCAGTAATGGCAGCACCGACCATGAAGAAGGCTGCAGAAGAAATATCAGATGGAACTTGAATGTCTGTGCCAACCAATTTACCACCACCTTGTAGGGAAATACGATTACCTTCAGTTTTCACTTCATAGCCAAAAGCACGCAGCATACGCTCTGAATGATCACGGGTCGGCTCAGGTTCAGTCACCGAAGTTTCACCTTCTGCCCATAACCCTGCCAATAAAATACCCGATTTCACCTGAGCAGAAGCCATTGGTAAATCGTAGTGAATTCCTTTTAGTGGCTGGCTGCCCGTAATCGACACTGGTGGTGTACCACGCTCACCTGTGGTTTGAATTTGTGCACCCATTTCACGTAGTGGTTTGGCAATTCGCTCCATCGGACGCTTTGACAAAGAAGCATCACCCGTCATCACAGAATCAAATTTTTGTGCAGACAATATGCCTGATAGTAAACGCATTGAGGTACCTGAGTTCCCCATATACAACGCGCTCGCAGGTGCTTTTAAGCCCTGCATGCCTACGCCATGAATGGTGACTTCACCATTTTTTGGACCTTCAATACTCACGCCCATATCACGGAAGGCTTGTAATGTTGCTAAAGCATCTTCACCCTCAAGAAAACCTGTGACATGGGTTGTGCCTTCGGCAATCGCACCAAACATGATAGAGCGGTGAGACACAGACTTGTCTCCAGGCACGGTAAATTTACCTTGGAACGTCTTAGGGCCTGGCAAAATGGTAAATTGTTGTGTCACCTTATTTTTCTCCATCAGGGGTTTCTTGGCTAACATATGATTGAAATGTTGTCTTGCAGCTTGAGCATTGCCGAGCAATCCCATGAGGGCTGGAGAATCTTCATTTTCAATCAGTTTTCTAAGTACAGTAAGTTGTTGTTCAAAACCATCTACAGCATTCAAAATGGCTTTTTTATTGGCAAAGAAGATGTCATGCCACATTTGCGGATCACTGGCAGCAATACGTGAGAAGTCTCGAAAACCACCCGCAGCATAACGAAAAATATCCAGATTATCGGCGCGGTTCGCCAGTTGCTCGACTAAGTTAAATGCCATTAAATGCGGTAAATGACTGGTATGGGCTAACACTTCATCGTGCTTTTCCACATCCATACAAATGACTTCAGCTTTCGCGGCTTGCCATAAGGTAATTAGTTTTTCAACCGCCCAAGATGCACTACTTGGAAGTGGCGTCAGAATAACTTTATGATGCGCAAATAAGTCGACTTTACCTGCATGCACACCTGTATGTTCAGCCCCTGCAATCGGATGCCCTGGAACAAAACCAGCAGGTAATTGTTCTCCATACACGGCCTTAGCTGCATCAACAACATTGCCTTTGGTACTGCCAACATCAGTAATAATGCAGTTTTCAGACAAATAAGGCTTGATGGTTGCTAAAACATTTTCGGTTGCACGCACAGGCAAAGCCAGTACGACCAGATCAGCACCTTGCACAGCATCGACTGGGTTGCTATAGCCTTGCTCAATTAGACCTAATGCTTTCGCATCTTCCAGCGTTTTCGCTGAACGTGTCGATGCAACAATTTGGTTTGCCAATTTTTCAGCAACTATTACACGAGCCAGACTTGAACCAATCAGTCCGAGTCCAATAAATGCAACTTTTTTAAACAACGGCTGTGTCATCTTTTATGCTTTCGCCTCTAAACCCTACACTTTGGCAAGTGCTTTACAACGGTATCTTTATGCTTAAGTTTGTTTAAAACTCAAATTTTTTGACCGCTGTCCCGATCTCACCATCTTTCATCTAGATTCATGTAGCGAAACAGCAGCACCACCTGTCGATGGTAATTGTCTTTTATAGCACAGCGATTGGATACGATCCCAATACACGCACTTCTTTCACTAAAGGACGAATTTCTTCAATTGCTGCCTTCACATTTTCCTGTTCAATATGCCCTTCAAGGTCAATAAAGAACACATAAGCCCATTTTTCAGGAAGCGCAGGTCGTGTTTCAATACTGGTCAAACTAATTTGATGTTTTGCAAAAGGCGCCAAGATTTCCAGTAAAGCACCTGCACGGTCATGCGCAGAAATCAGTAAAGAAGTTTTGTCATTGCCGCTTTGCGGAACCTTCTCACGACCAATGACCAAGAAACGTGTCGTGTTCTCTGGATTATCTTCAATATTGCTGTGCAGAATTTCTAGACCATAAATACTTGCGGCTACATCGGATGCAATCGCAGCCGAATGCCACTCATTACGGATACGGCGTGCAGCTTCAGCATTTGAGTTTAACGCTACACGTTCCACCCCAGGATAATGTGCATCTAACCATTTACGGCACTGTGCCAAGGTTTGTTGATGCGCATAAATCTGCTTGATGCTGTCTTTACGGGTATTTTCAGAAATTAAGAATTGATGATGGATACGCAGCTCCACTTCACCAATCACATTTAGATTAGATGATTTAAAACAATCTAAGGTATGGTTTACGACACCTTCAGATGAGTTTTCTACTGGGACTAAACCATAGTGAGCACTGCCCGCTTCAACTTCACGAAACACTTCATCAATGGTTGGTAAAGGACGCACTACTGCATCCTGACCAAAATGCTTCAGTACTGCTGAATGGGTATATGTTCCGACTGGCCCTAAGAACGCAATACTTTGTGGCGCTTCTAGTGCTAAACAAGCCGACATAATTTCACGGAATAAACGTGCCATCGTCACATCAGACAACGGACCTTCATTGCGCTCCATCACATTACGCAACACCTGTGCTTCACGTTCAGGACGGTAAAACATTGGATTCTCTTCAGAAGCAAATTTTGCCTTTGCTACTGCTTCAGCCAAGCGCGCGCGACGGTTAATGAGTTGCTGAATCTGCTGATCGACAGAATCAATATCTTCGCGAATCTTGGTCAAGTCTAGAGAAGTCGTAGTGTTTTGATCGTCGTTGATCATTGTTATTTCGCCCTGCAAAAACGTGAATGCCGACAGTATATCAAGAGTTCAATTAAATGGTAGGCAATAAAATTTGGATTCATCCTGATTTCAAGCTACTAGCCCCTAATATTTGCCAAAATCAAACTAAAGTTTTTAATTTTAGAATAGATACAAGTACTGACTTGGATATTTAGAGGACAGGATGATGCAAATTACTCAGGCTCATAAAGTGACATATCCCACATAAAGTGTAATGACAAATATCACACAACCTTAAAATTTGATGAATCACGTTATCTTTATTATTTTTATTTAAAACATAAGACTAGAAAGTTTCATCAACAATATGACATGATCAAGGCATATTACTTTCGATCACAATTTAACCACAATTTAACATGACGTATTTCACAATTTGTCTGTTATTTTAAATTTAAAAATGCTATTCGGAGAATAAAAATGCCAAAAAGAATTGCAGTTTTAGTCACGCATGATTTTGAAGACATGGAATATGTCGAACCTGTTGAAGCCTTTCGTGCAGCCAGTCATAGTGTGGTGAATATAGAAAACAAAGCGGGAAATATTGTCTATGGAAAAAAACGGCGATATTCCGTCACCATTGATGAAAGCATCGACAATGTCAGTGTACAAGATTTTGATGCCCTGCTGATTCCAGGTGGCTATTCGCCTGATATGTTAAGAGCAGATGAACGCTATGTGGATTTTGTGCGACGTTTTGCCAACGCACAAAAGCCAATTATGAGTAGTTGTCATGGTCCGCAATTGTTGATTAATGCTGGTGTGGTCAAAGGACGCCGCATGACCACCATGAAATCCGTGATTATAGATTTACTCAATGCAGGTGCCGTGTTCTATGATCAAGCTGTCGTGAATGACAATAACCTGTATATTTCGTCTCGCGCACCTGAAGACCTACCCGACTTCATCCGTGAAAGTTTAAATGTACTTAAGCTTTAAAGTAAAAAGAGCCTCACGGCTCTTTTATTCTACTAACGCCCCAGCAAACCCCGTGCGACAATTTCTTTCATAATTTCATTGGTGCCGCCATAAATTCGTTGAATTCTGGCGTCAACAAAGAAACGGGAAATTGGATATTCCGTCATGTAGCCATAGCCCCCAAACAATTGCAGCAATTGATCTGCGACTTTCATTTGCATATCGGTCGAAAAACTTTTCAGTGCAGCAGCTGTTTCAACATTCAGTTTGCCCTGCATATATAACTCAACATTTTGGTTATAAAAAGCGGCTGTCGCCAGTTCATCAATTTTTGCCTGTGCTAATACAAAGCGGGTATTTTGGAATTGTCCAATCTTTTTCCCAAAAGCCTGACGTTCCTGAACGTATTGCGTGGTGACATCTATCGCTCCGCGAATTGCACCTAAAGCTGTTGCCGCAATTGCAGTACGTTCACGCGGTAACTCTTGCATTAAATAATGAAAACCCTGTCCAGCTTGTCCTAACAATTGATCCTTTGGTACCTTCACATTATCAAAGAAAAGTTCAGATGTATCTTGGGAATGTAAGCCAATCTTGTCTAAGTTAGTGCCCTTTTTAAAGCCTTCTAAATGTGTATCTAATAAAAGCAATGACACCCCTTTTGCTCGGGCTTGCGGATCCGTTTTCACGGCAAGTACCACTAAATCGGCATGTTGCCCATTCGAAATAAAAGTTTTGGAACCATTCAGAAGATAATGCTCATCCTGCAAAATTGCAGTCGTGCGTAATGCTTGCAAATCAGAACCTGCACCAGGCTCGGTCATCCCAATAGCCCCAACGACTTCACCTGTGACCATTTTCGGCAACCAATACTGCTTCTGCGCCTCAGTCCCGATATGTAGGATATAAGGTGCAGCAATTTCAGAATGGCATGAGATGGCGGTAGAAAGCGCGCCATATCCTGCTCGTGCGGACTCTTCCACTAACATGAGCGAGTAATGTGTAGGTACCCCATAGCCACCATATTGCTCAGGTACATCTACACACAAAAAGCCATTTTCACCCAGCTTGTTCCATACGGCGCGCGGCATAATCCCTTGGCGTTCCCATTGTTCATACTCTGGGGCAATATGCTCTTGCATAAAACGTTTAAAATTATCTTTGAAAAGTTCCAAATCTGCATCATGAGCTAACATTATTCTTCCTGAGTTGTTTTAATCTTCAGTAAATATGCTAGGCAATTTCATTGCTTCTGTCATGTGCAGCTTGTGTCTTATTTAAGGCAACTTCAGGTCAATTCAAATCAATAAACAAAAAAGGAAGCCGAAGCTTCCTTTTGTGCAATCACATCACATTAAGCGTGTGCTTGATTACCTTCATCCATCATTTGCTTGTCTACCTCTTCAGGGTTAGCCAAAGCAAAATCTAGTTTTTCCTTGTCGAGCTGACCAACCCACTTGGCAACCACAATCGTCGCCAATGAGTTACCCACCAAGTTAGTTAAAGCACGAGCTTCAGACATGAAGCGGTCAATACCTAAAATCAGTGCTAAACCAGCAACAGGAATATGACCTACAGCAGACAATGTAGCCGCCATTACAATGAAGCCTGAACCTGTTACACCTGCAGCACCCTTAGAAGAAATCAACAACACCAACAACAATGTGATTTGGTGCGAGATATCTAATTGAGTATTGGTTGCTTGAGCAATAAAGACCGCAGCCATAGTCAGGTAAATAGAAGTACCATCTAAGTTAAATGAATAACCTGTAGGAATAACCAGACCCACTACAGATTTCTCACAACCCGCAATTTCAAGTTTCTTCAACATACGTGGCAACACAGATTCTGATGAAGAAGTACCTAAAACGATTAACAATTCTTCGCGAATCATACGAATCATTTTTAAGATACTGAAACCACAGATACGGCTGATTGAACCCAATACAATAAAGATGAACAATAAACAGGTAATATAGAAACAGATAATCAACTGGAATAATTGCGCTAAGCTGCCAATACCATATTTACCAATGGTAAATGCCATTGCACCGAATGCACCAATCGGCGCAAGCTTCATGATCATATTTACGATATTGAAGAAGACATGCGAAATTTGGTCAATCAGTTTCAGTACTGGCTTACCAGAATCACCTAATTTATGTAGGGCAAAACCAAACAAAATAGCGAATAACAAGACTTGAAGAATTTCACCTTCAGCAAATGCACCCACCACAGTATGTGGAATGACGTTCATCAAGAAGTCGATCGTAGATTGCGACTGACCAGATTCTACATATTTTGAAATACCTGATACATCTAAAGATGCAGGATCAATGTTCATGCCTACACCAGGTTTGGCGATGTTAATTACCAGCAAACCAATCAATAAGGCAATCGTCGAAACAATTTCAAAATAAAGTAAAGCAATACCGCCAGTTTTACCCACTGATTTCATGCTTTCCATGCCAGCAATACCGCTAACAACTGTACAGAAAATCACTGGGGCGATGATCATTTTAATCAAACGAATAAATGCATCACCTAAAGGTTTGAGCTGTTCGCCTAAACCAGGAACATATTGTTCAGCACCATTTACAATCTGGGTTCCACTTGGAGAGAAATGACCAACCAGAATACCTGCAATGATAGCTACAATCACTTGGAAATACAGTGATTTATAGATGGGTTTTTTAGCCATAGCGTTACTTCTAAACATGTTTCTAGAACTAGAAACATCCAATATTCGTCTATTCCTAAGAATACACAGCCCTTAAAAATTCCTTTTATAATCACTACAAAAGGTCATAGGTATTAAGTTAGGCTTAATACCTTCTCATTGAACTAAATAATAATATCCACGATTCCATCGCAGAGAGACTCTTGAAAACTTTTATTTTTCAAGATGATAGAGAGTTTTAATTGATAAGAAAAACTTAATGTTGTCGTATCACTGTTAATTTTACCTAATTTTTAATCAGTAAAACTACAGAAAAGCCCACAAGAGATCAAAACATAGTCGCTTTATTATTAGACATTAGTCTTATAGCCAACACCCTATTTTTCTTTCTTTTATCCTGAAATCTTTCTATTATCAAATGAAACCTTTCTCCCCATAACCACTAAATTACACAGTGACCAAATTGAATGAACACCAAAAGAAATTTATATAAAGATTTTGAGCACCCCTTTGCCCAATTTGTCCGTATTGTCGGCAAAGGAAAAAATGGTGCACGTTCACTCACTTATGATGAAGCCTATCAGGCTTTCAAAATGATTTTGAATAATGAAGTACTTGATGTGCAATTGGGTGCATTCTTAATGTTGTTACGTGTTAAAGAAGAATCTGTAGATGAATTGGCAGGCTTTGTACAAGCAACACGGGACTCCCTCAATTTCAAACCACTTCAGGTCGATCTCGATTGGTCATCTTATGCAGGTAAACGTAAACATTATCCGTGGTTTTTATTGGCAGCCCTTACGTTGGCTCATCATGGCTATCGCATTGTGATGCATGGTGCGGCTGGACACACCCTGAACCGCGTGTATACCGAACAGGTCTTGGAATATCTCGGTTATCCAATCTGTCAAAACCAAAATGATGTAGAGCAACAACTGCAACGTCATCATTTTGCCTATATACCTTTAGAAGTTATTTCACCTGTTCTCAGTGAACTCATCTCTCTACGTAATGTCATGGGCTTACGTTCACCTATTCATACGTTGGCTCGTTTAATTAATCCGTTTAATGCTCAAGCCACATTACAAGCCATTTTCCATCCTGCCTATCGCAGCTCGCATCAACATGCTGCCTTTAAATTAAGTTACTCAAACAGTGCTGTGATTAAAGGTGAAGGTGGTGAGTTTGAGCGAAATCCAGATGCCAAAACTTTGATTTGCGGCATCAAAAATGGGGAGTTGTACGAACATGAATTACCAAAACTCACGCACAACCGAAGCCCCGTTGAAGAAGAATTAGATTTGGCTGTTTTTAAATCTGTATGGGAAGGTCAACAATCACACGAATATGGTGAAATTGCTGTGCTCGAAACCATGGGCATTGCACTCTATACCATGGGAGTATGTGATAGCTATCCTGCTGCAATGCAAAAAGCCAAAGAACTCTGGCTCAATCGCTTTTAATTTTCCATCATTACTTTGTAATTACAAAAGTAAAAATACATAATAAAAGGACTCAATTGTGAGTCCTTTTATTTCTTTCTTGATTCCGAACGTTATGAAATAAGACTTTAGCTTTTAAACAAAACGGATCGGTTTAAATTCTGATTCATTTTTGTGATGATCATCATCACACTCTTCACCTTCTTCCTTCGTGCCGCGATCGATATAACCACTACGCTCAGTTTCAGGTAAGTTTTTCATTTCCCATGCATAAACCGCCTGCATGCAGATCTCGCGCTGCTCTTTGGTCAATGCTACACCATTTGGCCACTTGCCAATTTCAACTGCAGTTTTTAAACGATCAACAATATCAGGATCGAGTACAGCCAGCATTTGTTCAATATTCATATTTAATCCTGTTGTTGCAATGAATCAAAATCTTGGTTCCAACCCAGTTTGGTACGGCACGCCATATAAAAGTCATAACCAGGTGGATGCAATAAGTTTAATTTAAATGGATGTTTACGGATATGCAAACTATCGCCCACATTCAGTGAAATACTATGTTGACCATCGGCACTGGCCATCGGCAAAACGCGATTTTCTCGAATCAGAATCTTAATTTCACTATGTCCACCGACCACAATTGGACGTGAAGACAAGGTATGTGGATGCATTGGAACTAAGGCGATTGCATCCATACTCGGATGAACAATCGGTCCACCACCAGAAAGAGCATAAGCAGTTGAACCTGTAGGCGTCGAAACAATCAGACCATCACTATGCTGACGATAGACATATTGACCATCGATATTCAGTTCAAAGTCAATCATGTGTACCGATTTACCCGAATGCAGCACCACATCATTCAGTGCAATCGCATCATGAATGGTTTCACCTTTAGAGCGTACTTCCATTTCCAGTAGGAAGCGACGATCTTGCTGGAACTCGCCTTGTAAAACTTGGTCGAGCTTAAAAATGACTTCGGTCGGTTTAATGTCTGTTAAAAAGCCCAAACGACCACGGTTCACGCCGATCACAGGAGTATTGTATTTCACCAAAGAGCGAGCAGCATGTAATAAAGAACCATCACCTCCCACTACAATGACCAAATCCACAACCTCACCCAATAAAGCACGGCTGACAGTTTGTGTATTTTTATAGGGAACAAGCTCGGCTGTTTCTGCATCAAAAACAGGATGTAAACCTATGCTCATAAGATGATCGTGAATGAGGCTTAAGGTTTCAACTACAGAAGATTTGTCTGGTCGACCAATTAATCCAATATTCCGAAATGACTTGTGTGAAAGTTGCACCTATGTGACCGCTCCGCTAGGATTCTGGCTTATCATACCATTAAACCCGATTGAAATAAAAAACCTTAAAAATAACCTGATTAGTCCATTCAATTGTATGGCTTTTTGCTTCTGTGACAGATTTATTATTGCAAATTCAGAAAAAGCTTCGCATGATTAGCAAAATTTATCAGGATCTTATCACCTTTTATGAAGTTTGAACGTGGCATAGGATTATTCGCCCTTATTTTCTCCATATTGGTTATTGGTACTTTTCTCGCATTTAGTTTCTACTTAATTCGACTAGACAATATCGTTAGAGAAAAATTTGAAGGTAAGCGCTGGGATATTCCTGCAAAGGTTTTTGCTCGTCCGCTAGAAATTTATACCAATGCACCTGTAAGTCAAAAGGACTTTAATCAGGAGCTGAAGCTATTGGGTTATAAAAATACGGATAGCTATGCGAAATCAGGCAGCTATGTGAGCTCGGGAGATACTTTATTTGTTCATACCCGTGGCTTTGACTTCGGTGATAGTGTTGAACCTGAACAAGTTTTAAAAGTCAGTTTTACCAATGACCAAATTAGTGAAGTGAGTGCAACCAAGCCTTCTTCAACAGGCATTGCACGTTTAGAGCCTTTATTGATTGGTGGTATTTACCCACAACACAATGAAGACCGCGTGCTGATTAAACTCTCCAATGTGCCAAAACCTTTAATTGAAGCCCTAATTGCAACGGAAGACCGTAACTTCTATAAGCATCATGGTATTTCGGTACGTGGTACGGCGCGCGCAGTGGTCAGTAATATCACGGGTGGTAAACGTCAAGGTGGTTCAACCTTGACCCAACAGTTGGTAAAAAATTTCTACTTAAGCCCAGAACGCACTTTAAAACGCAAGGTCAATGAAGCCTTAATGGCATTATTGGTCGAACTCCATTACGACAAAGATGAAATTCTTGAAGCGTATTTAAATGAAGTGAATTTAGGACAAAACGGTAACTATTCGATTAATGGTTATGGTTTGGCTTCACAATTCTATTTTGGTTTACCACTGCGTGAATTGAATATTTCACAGCAAGCCTATTTGGTTGGCTTAGTTCAAGGTCCTTCATTATTCAATCCTTGGCGCAATCCTGAAGGCGCAAAGAAACGTCGCGATATCGTATTGAACAACATGTTGGTGATGGGCTATTTAACTCAGGAACAATATGAACGCGAAATTGCACGACCACTGAATGTGTTAGCTAAACCGACTTTAGGTCCTGCGCGTTTCCCAGATTTCCTTGATATTGTGCGCCGTCAATTACGCACGGAATATCAAGAATCTGATTTAACCAACCAAGGTTTAAAAATTTTCACTACACTTGATCCAGTTGCACAAACCAATATTCAAACTGCCTTTAAGAGTTCGGTTGAGCGCTTAACAAAGAATAATCCAAAGCGCTTAAATGATTTACAAGGTGCTGTCTTGGTTTCACACCCTGAAAACGGTGAATTGGTCGCAGCTGTTGGCTCTACCCAAGACTTTACTGGATTTAACCGTGCCATTGATGCCAAACGCCAAGTCGGTTCATTGCTTAAACCTGTAATTTATCTCAGTGCGATTGAGTCTGGACGTTACAACTGGGCAAGCCCGATCCAAGATAGTTACATCAACATTCCAAGTGATGGAAAGTCTTGGACACCGAAAAACTATAGTGGCGGTGAACATGGTGTCGTGCCTATGGTACAAGCCTTATCCAATTCTTATAACCTGTCTGCGGTGCGTTTAGGACAAGAGTTCGGTGTTTCGACCTTTAGTAATCATCTGAAAAAATTTGGAGTGACTTCCAATATTCCAACCTACCCTTCCATCTTCTTGGGCGCGGTAGATATGTCGCCGATGGAAGTCATGAGTATTTATGGCAACTTTGCTACGGGTGGTTTCAAGTACCCAATTAAGTCCATCCGTTCTGTGGTTGATTCAAATGGTCGCGTGTTGGAACGTTATAGTTTAACCGTACAACAAACCATTGACCCTGCGGCTGCCTATATTGTGAATTATGGTTTACAACAGGTGATGAATTCAGGTACAGGGCGTTCTGCTTACAATACCTTGCCGAGTTCACTAAAACTTGCTGGTAAATCTGGAACCACCAATGATACCCGCGACTCATGGTTCGCTGGCTACTCAGGTAATTATCTCAGTGTTGTTTGGCTGGGTCTGGATGACAATAAAGTCACAGGACTCACAGGTTCTTCAGGGGCATTGCCTGTATGGACCAACGTAATGAGCCAATTACGTCAAAAGCCAGTCAATTTACGTCAAACCGACGATGTGCAATGGCAATGGATCGATAGTGGCTCAGGCAACTTATCGGCTCAGGGTTGTGAGGGTGCATTGTATATACCGTTATTAAGGAGTGCTGTACCACGTCGTGCTACAGCATGCGGCTTTCCTCACTACCAAGTGGAACCAGTTTACACACCTGATACGGAAATGAACCAGAACCCATCTGCTCAACCCGATAGTATGGACAACTATATCCGCGAAAGTGAAAATGACATGCAAAATGACTTGGATCAAAATTCAGGGCGTGTCATTTCAAGTGGAAGTTATGCTAACTAAGGACTAATCATTGCTTATGCTGAGACCCATTCTATTTTCTGCTGCTGTACTGGCTTTGGTCGGCTGCCAAAGCCTACCAAAACCTGAAAGCGCTAAACCTGCCGAAACAGTAGAGAAGCCTAAAACAGAACCCTCAAAATCTTCAGGTGTGGTGATTACACCGTATGAGCAACCTGAAATTAAGCGGCAGAAATTGCAAGTGGTTGTGCCTGAGCAAAAGCCACAGCAAAAATTTGAAGATGGGCGTTCACTGCCTGCCTTTAAACAACTGATGCAACAAACGCAAACAGCTTATCAACAAGGGCGCTGGAATGATGCGGAAGCAGCTGCATTACGCGCACAACGTATCGCACCGCAAGCAGCTGAAACCTATTTATTTTTAGCTTTAGTTGCCAATCAGAAAAACCAGCCTGCCAATGCAGAAGCATTGGCACGTCGTGGTTTAAGCTATGCACAAACACAAGCGATGAAAAAGCAACTTTGGTTAGCTATTGCCAAAGCAGGTCAAAAACAAAATAATGCTAAAACCGTTCAACAAGCACAGCAGGCATTAAAATCACTTTAATGCACTGCGCTGCTCATTTTGACTTCGTTATAACTTATTAAATAAATCGAATGCCCGCTATCCCATAAGCATGATGTGATTGCGCCTCTGGTAACAGCTCCGCCTGCATACCACCCAAGCCAAATACTGGAATGTCGACCTGTTGTGCATATTCTTGAAAAAGTGCCCAGCCCAGAGGAACAACGTCTGGATGGGTCGCTGTTGCCAAGACAGGACTTAATATCATCGCGTCACAACCAATATTTTGAGCATGTTGCATGGCTACCAAATCATGACAAGCTGCAATAAAACGCAAGCCTACAGGTAAATCTCCTCGCTTTAACGCCATAAGCTGATGCTGTTTTAAATGTACCGCTGCTACATTTTTCTGCATCGGTAAAGTCAGTTGTTGCCATGCTGTAATGTTGATAATCAAATTGGCAGCAAGTTCTGGCGCTAATTGTTCCAAAGTTTCTACATCAGCCGCCTGATGTTCAACTCGCCAATAAAGGAGTTGTTGCGGTTTGAGCTGCTCAAGATCATTCAAATGCTCAGAGATTTTAATTTGTGTCGGCCAGTATAGGCGTTGCAAAATACGAAAATTAGCTTTGGGAAAATTCAGATTTAGCAGCTCGGCTCTGCTGTACCATGTCCATGGTTGCTGAATTTCATTTAATAACTCTGCGGGTACAGCGGCTTGAAATAAATGCAGATTCACCACGACATCATCATATTCATGACAAATCACATCAAATGCATGCCAGTCTTTGAGTCCAACACCAACTTCTTCATACACCTCACGGCGACAAGCCTCTACAGGGGTTTCATTCGCTTCGACTTTTCCACCTGGAAACTCGTGCTTATTGCCCTGATGTTGTTCGGCACCGCGCCAGCCCACCAAGACTTTATTTTGATGCAGTAATATGGCAATTGCGACATGAATGTTCGGCTTGGACATAGAGAGTTCCATCACTTTAAAGTGCTATAAGTGTAAGTAATTTTAGTTTTTTTATAAATTGCAAAAATTCCCGTTGACAGACCTATTCGATAATGATTATCATTTAAATCACTCGAGAATACACCACGGAGCCAACAAAAATGAATGCACCATTTAGCCTTTTTACCCGTAATACTGAATCAGCACACGCACTGCCTATGCTACATTCGAATAATCTTTTTGCACTTGGGCGTGAAATTCGCATCATGCATGCAGGTGAAGAATATCGCCTACGTTTAACTCGGAATAATCGACTTATTCTCACGAAATAAAAATAATACAAACCGATAATAACAAACGTGGGAACTAGCAGTATGTCAGCGCGTACTGCTTTTTTAGCTTAGGCAAGAATTAAATTGATATAACTTAGCGAGCTAATGTCTTTATATTCTTAAAATATAGTTCGACTTTTAAACCACCGTAAGTTGAAGCTGAAAAAATCATTTCTGCCTGATGTAACTGCATAATTTTCTTGCAAATAGACAAGCCTAAACCCGAACCTGTGGTTTTAGTGCCTAAAGCCCGATAAAAACGCTCACCTAAACGAGAGATCAACGCTTGATCCAGACCCTGCCCTTCATTTTCTATACATAAATAGACCTGCTGTTGCCTGATTGTCGCTGTTAAATATACCGTCCCATTTAACGGACTGTAACGAATGGCATTATCTAAAAAATTACGCAAACATGTCGCCATGAGTTCTGAATTAACCTCAATCCATGCAGGCTCCAGTTTAGTCTCTAGCCTGACTTGCTTTTGCTGCCTAAAGATCTCCAGACTGTTCCACACCTCTATCGCCAATTCGCTTAAATCCAGTTGAGATTGCGGTAGATCCGCTGTTTCAGTTGGATCTAGCCGTGCTAACACAAGTAAATTCTCCAACACTTGTGTACCTCGACGCACATCTTGCTGAATCAGTTGTAATTCCTGAGTAAATTGTGGCTGATCTTGAAATTTTCGTTGTAAAACCTGCAAACGTAATTGAATTGCCGAAAGTGGTGAGCGTAATTCATGAGAAGCATCTGCGGTAAAACGCTGTTCTGCCAGCAGTGACTGTTGTAAGCGATTTAATAATTGATTCAGTTGTAAAACAATGGGTTGTAATTCTTCAATCTCCGGCTCACTGCTTTGAATAGGAGTTAAATCTTGCGCACTTTTATTGGATATTTTTTGCGATAAAATCTGCATGACTTTAAACTGACGCCCAATCGCAAAATAAGCAAACAACCACTGCAACAGCCACAACGCAATTAACAACAATCCATAAATCAGAAAACTACTCAACGCTTCTTCGAAACGGATTTTAAGTGGCTGATAAATCACGACCTGCATGCCCGTTTCAGAATCTAAAGTCTGGTAACTGCGCCAGAATTGCTGCTGATACCAGACATAATCAAAATGATCATGCCGTTGATGAGAAACATCGATGATAGGCTCTAAGTCAAAGTTTTCCGATTGCGCCAAAAGTTGCTGTTGATCTCGCAATTGATATTGCAGATCAAATTCTTCGCTGAGATGTGTAATTTGGGATTGATCCGCAGATTTCTGATCTTGCATCAATAAAGCATCTGCAATTTCATCCATAAGTTCATCTTGAAGATTCATGCTTTGATAGAGAGCAATTCCGACCAACAAAACAAAAGCAATCGAACCTGCTGCAACTGAACTCAGCACCGTTGTTTTCACTAATTTCTTTTGTAGCGAGATCGCCTTGATCGACATTTATGGCTCCTGATTCATTCGGTAACCCAAGCCCCGAACCGTTCTAATGTACCCAGCACCAATCTTCTTACGCAGTTGATAAATAAAGACCTCAATGGCATTACTCTCAATTTCCTCGCCCCATGCATAAAGAGACTCTTCCAACTGCTCACGTGTCACAATATGCTCAGGCTTTTGCATCAATTTATATAAGATCTGGAATTCTTTGGCTGTCAGATTTATCACTTGTCCATCTTGATGCGCGACTTTAGCTTGCGGGTCGAGCTGCAAATTGGCAAAAGTTAAATACGGTCCTATAGACGCTTGTTGCTGTAAGCGCAATTGAGCCCGAACACGGGCAGATAGCTCTTCTAAACTAAAAGGTTTGACCAAATAATCATTGGCACCTAAATCTAAGCCTTCAACTCGGTCATGAATACTGTCGCGCGCAGTAATAAAAATTACAGGAACTCCCTGCTGACGAGTTCTGATGGTTTTTAGGATGTCATCCCCTGTGGCTTGCGGTAAACCTCGATCCAGCAAAATACAATCATAGTGATGCTGTGCCACAGCATGTATAGCATAGTCACCTCGATCAACCCAATCGACACTATACCCATCCATTTCTAACCAATCTTTTATACTTTCAGCTTGAGAGGCATCATCTTCGGCTAATAATATTCGCATCTAGTACTCACATCGCATATGCTCATTCAGCATGCCTTGATCTGGTTTTACATGCAAAAGCCACATGATATATGTGGCTTTTGCTGAATTACTGATAACTTAAAACTTGACGCTATCTACATCAATTTCAACCCGCTTTGCTAGACGATAATCGATATCAACCTCACCTATGAGAGTGACAGGCGTTTTAGCGGAGATCGGTTGACCACGCCATAATTCATCATCAATTTCCACGGTGATGGTTCCAGTCGAATCTCGGAACTGGTATTTCTCATCCCCCAGTGCTTTTTCCACAAAACCCTTCAGTTGCACAGGAGTCTGGTCTTTTAAACTCAGTGCTTGCTTGACCGCGATCTGGGTAGGTGCAATCGCCTGTTGATTCACAGCAGTATTGGCAATCGCAAAACCGCTCAGGCTACCAAGCGCAAGAGTCATAACCGTCATTTTTGTATATTGTTTCATTACTTCGCCCTCATATTCATGTCTTGATTTGCTTAAAGTGATTAAAACAGAACTACATGAGTTGAATCTTAAGATATGATGTGTCCAATCCTCAAAATTTAAAGCCCTGATGGATCTCAAGTTTATTGTCGAACTTTCGGGATGCAACCGATTGAATACAAACCGTTTAAGATTGTTGTTAATGCTGGAATTAATTTAATGGAACCACCCGCAACACTTCCTCTAAAGTGGTCATACCTGCCATCACCTTACGCGCACCAGCAATCCTTAACGGTTCAATGCCTTCTTTTTTCGCCTGTTGACGTAATTCAGTCAGATTTGCATTCGCACCTATCAATTGCTTAGTGGTTAAGCTGAGTGGCATGAACTCATAAATCCCGACTCGCCCTTTATAACCTGTATGTCGACAAGCTTCACATCCTACAGCGCTATACACTTTTTCAGGCATTTCCATGATGTAGTCAAACGTGAGATGTTCCCATTCATTTTCATTGATCTGGCTTTCTTGCTTACAATGCGGACAAAGTTTACGTACCAAACGCTGCGCCAGTACACCCAGAATGGTCGCTGCGGTTAAAAAGGGTTGCACGCCAAGATCATGCAAACGAGTTAAACTTGAAGGGGCATCATTAGTATGCAAAGTCGAGAGGACCAAGTGACCTGTCAGCGCAGCTTGAATCGCCATGTTTGCAGTATCGTGATCACGAATTTCCCCCACCATAATAATGTCTGGATCCTGACGCATTAAAGCGCGCACACCATCGGCAAAACCCAAATCAATTGCGGTATTGACCTGCATTTGGTTAAAGCTCGGTTCGAGCATTTCAATCGGGTCTTCGATGGTACAGACATTGACTTGGTCGGTTGCCAATTGCTTCATGGAAGAATATAAGGTCGTAGTTTTACCTGAACCCGTCGGTCCTGTAACCAGAATAATGCCATGACTATGCGCCGTCAGGCTTTGCCATTCATTGAATAAATTGCCTTCAAAACCGAGCTGTTCAAAACTACGAACCAGTACCTCTGGATCAAAAATACGCATCACCAGCTTTTCACCAAAAGCTGTCGGCAAGGTCGATAAACGTAATTCCGTTTCCTGACCTTTTGGCGTACGGGTTTTTAAACGACCATCTTGTGGCTTACGCTTTTCGGCTACATTCATGCGACCTAAAATCTTGATTCGAGAAATGACAGCCGTGAGCGTATTGGCAGGCATGTTATAAATGGTATGCAGCACACCATCGATACGGAAGCGTACCTTCCCCGTATCTTTACGCGGTTCCATATGAATATCACTGGCACTTTGTTCAAAAGCAAACTGTAAAATCCAGTCCACCAGTTTCACAATATGCTGATCATTGGCATCAGGGTTTTGTGTATCCCCCAATTGTAATAAGGCTTCTACCCCTTTGTTTTCCCGATCATACGCACTGGACTTGAGTGAGTTTGAAACTGCACGACTGACCTGATAATACTCAACCAAATAACGCTGTAATTGATCTGGACTGAGCAGTACCCGTTGAATCTTTTTAGGCAGCAAACTGCGTTCTAAATTACTCACCCACTCGGTTTTATACGGTTGATCAGTGGCAATTAAAACTTCATCTAGTTTCACTTCGACAGCAAGAATGCGGTTACGGACAGCAAATTCTTGAGACATAACATTGGTCAGTGCTGCGACATCGGCTTTTAATGGATCAATCACATATAAAGGCAATGCAGATTTATCGGCTAGCCATTGCATTAATCGATTCAGAGACAAGGTTGCTTGAGGATAGAGTTGATCTTTTAAATTAAAATTTGCAATCCACTGTAAAGGATGCCATTTCAGTTGCTCTCTTTGACGATGGGTCGTTTGAACTAATAATTTTTCGCGCTCATCAATGCGTCCATCTTTAAATAATTGGTCTAAACACCATGTGGTATCAATTTCAAAATTAAAATTCATTGTTCTAAGCCTCAATGTCTAGCAACACTATAACAGACTTTATTTACCCATTGTTTATTGGCTTTTCATCGATAAAACAAGGAGTAATATCTTAATCTCCCTATATTTAAATCTGAGGACCAGCTTTATCCAGCTCAGCGTTTTTGACATGAAATATGGTATAAAGTAGGAAATATATTCAATATGCTTATGATTAAAAATAATCCAAACATTCAATAAAATTACACTGGCTCATAAAAGGTTTTCATACAAAATGCCAAATTCATTTTTTGATCTGACCATGCTACAAAGCTCCTTTCAAGAGCTGCTGACTATTATGGCAGCGGCTCTAGGCTGTGGCTTACTGATTGGATTAGAACGTGAAAGAAGCAAACACCGTGAAAATCCAAACAGTTTTGCCGGCGTACGTTCGTTTGTCATTTGTGCCTTGATGGGCGCACTGTGTTTTGCTTTTGGAATTGCCGTTGGAATTGTTGGAGCAATCATTGTCGGTGGCATTACCGTATTCTCTCTGCGTAATCAAGTCAATGATCCTGGCGTGACCACTGAACTAGCATTCGTGATGACCTATTTTATTGGAGCACTCTGTTTGTGGCATGCACCATTTGCAGCAGGTCTATCGGTTATTTTGACCATCATTTTAATGCTGAAACATCCCATTCATGGCTTCGCTAGTCAATGGATCATGGAACGTGAATTTCGAGATGGCTTATTTCTACTAGCCCTCATTTTAGTGGCTTTACCCTTAACTCCCAACATTCCTCTTTGGGGAACGGTCCTCAACCCGCATATCATTCTCAAGCTGCTGGCTTTAATTCTTGCTGTTCAGGCACTTGCCCACATAGCAAAACGGTTGCTTTCATCCCGAAACGCCCTGATTCTGTCTGCACTGGCTTCAGGCTTTGTGTCCAGCACAGCCACCATTGCCAGTTTAGGAATGGAAGTTCGTGCAGGTCGTGGGGAAGCCATTCCAAATGCAGGAGCTGCCTTATTGTCTTGCGTTGCTACCCTGTTACAGATATTACTGATTGTCGCAGGCATCAGCTTGACGTGGCTAAAACTGATTATTTTACCCGCATGCGCGGCAATGACCATTTTAGTACTCTGGGCACTCTGGTTAATGCGTAAGACCAAACCCTCTGCTCCGACTGAACATCCCGATGGTCGTATGTTTAGTTTAAAAGAAGCCGCCATCATTGCCGCAACGCTCACTATTATTCAGGCAGCAGTGTATGGTTTAAGCTTGCTCTTGGGCGATGCTGGCTTAATTATTGGCACACTACTGGCTTCACTATTTGAAATCCATGCCGCCATGGCAGCAATTGTAGTACAAGGCGGACCTGATA
This sequence comes from Acinetobacter zhairuonensis, assembly GCF_022601715.1. Classification (GTDB taxonomy): domain Bacteria; phylum Pseudomonadota; class Gammaproteobacteria; order Pseudomonadales; family Moraxellaceae; genus Acinetobacter. Next base: position 160,635 of record NZ_JAKVIM010000002.1, read on the forward strand.
ATTTAACACTTATCTACGCCTTGATTTTAGGTATGGCTGCCCATGCAATTGCCAAATCAGTCAATGCCGCGCTCACAGGTGGCCGTAAATATGCATGGGCTTTTGCTCCTGCTCAAATTTTACATATGCTGGTATTTATTACTTTGTTATGGTGGTTCATCCGTTAAGTTAGCACAAAACAATAGAAGGAGATCAATTCTAAAATTTGTTTTAATTTTCATCATCAACATTCTGCTTTATTTAATAAAAATGACACAATAATTAACTAATATTCATTAATTTGTATAAATATGATTTAAATCACATTAAATGCAAATTAAATTGTAAGTTATTACTGTCTAACACCAATTAATAATTAAGAATCACTTAGAATAACAACCCACTTCGTTCTTCAATTTCCGTAATCAAAGGTTCGTGCAATGACCGACATAGGTTTTAAAAGTTTTCATGACGCAGGACAAGCGGTATTAAACTTTTTATATCAACGCTTTGGTTTTGACCTATGGATGATTACCCGTGTTGAAGGTGAAGACTGGATCATCTTGCAAACAGAAAACCATGGTTATGACGTACACGCAGGACAAGTATTTCACTGGACAGATTCGTTTTGTTCACAGATGGTATTAGGCAATGGACCTAAAATTGCCCCTATTTCAGAGCATGTTCCAGCCTATCTCCAAGCACCGATTGCCCAACAACTCATAATTAAGGCCTATATTGGTCAACCACTGACCAAAGAAGATGGTAGTTTATTTGGAACACTCTGTGCCATAAGTCCTGAACCCAAATCAGAAAGCCTTAAAGAAGAACAAAATTTAATTGAACTACTGGGCGATTTACTCAGTCAAATTTTACAGACTGAACTCCGTGAAATCGAACAAACCCGTAAAAACGAGCGTTTACAAGCTGAAGCACTACGCGACCCATTAACTGGTTTGTATAACCGTCGTGCTTGGGATCAGTTTGTACTGGCAGAAGAGGAACGCTGCCAACTTTATGGTCACCATGCCACCGTATTTATGCTCGATTTGAATGATCTTAAATTTATGAATGATGTGCACGGTCATGCTGCGGGTGATCAGATGATTCGACAAACGGCGACTGTATTAACAGAGAGTTGCCGTAATACCGACATTATTGCCCGCCTTGGAGGAGACGAGTTTGCCATTTTAACAGTGGAAAATGACCTCGAAGCTTCCCAAACACATTTATCTCGCATCATAGAAAATTTACATGCCAAACAAATTAGTGCTGCAATAGGTTTTGCTATGCGCGATCCTAGTGAGGGCATTCAAGCTGCCTGCTTGCAAGCCGACAAGAATATGTATCAAGACAAATTACAACGTATTAAGGATAGGCTCTAAAGCAATCACTTCTAGCATCTGTTCTTGAATCATAAAACTCACATCCAGATCCGCAAATTTCATTTTATAAATACGCTCACTGTCTTCCTGATAGGCAGGGCGTGGATCAAGCGACAGTACCTGCTCCAATTCATGAATGCTTTGCTCTTTCGTCTGCTGCTTAGCTAACAACTGTTGCTTGTCTAGCGTGGCTTGTGCTGACCAGTATACCGTCATACGTTGCGGTTCTTGCTGTGCATAACCACTCTCTGCTTCCAGCACGGCATCTGAGTAATGAATATAGGGCTTAATATCCAAAATAGGCGTACCATCCAACAAATCACTGCCTGTGACATACACCCGTACCGATTTGCCCTCTTTTTTCACAGCTTTGAGTTGAACCACCGACAGACCCATGGGTGCAGGTCGATACATACTGCGTGTCGCAAATATCCCTATTTTTTTATTGCCCCCTAAACGCGGTGGTCGAACTTGGGCGCGGAACTGCTCTTTTTTCTGCTGATTCTTATTGTCATGAAATTGCCAGATCAACCAAAGATGACTAAATTCTTCAATCCCTTCAAATGCAGCTAAATCATTGTATGGCGCCTGCATTTCTATATAGGACTGCACTTGTACCAGATTTGGTTGTCGAGGAATTCCGAATTTTTCCTGATACGGCGAGTGCATAATTCCAATAATTGGCAGCTGAATTTCAGACATAATCAATTTTTCTGATAAGTTCAATTAAATATATTCAGTTTATCGAGAATGATTTTAGATTAGAATAGCAAACTGTTCTAATTTGATAATTTATTGAGACCTTTCATGGCTGCTTTTAACGTCGAAAAGATTACTCACGTACACCACTGGAATGACACACTGTTCAGTTTTAAGACGACGCGTGATACCGCATTACGTTTTAAAAATGGTCAATTTGTGATGATTGGTCTTGAAGTCAATGGTAAGCCACTCATGCGCGCTTATTCTATTGCAAGTGCAAATTACGAAGAAGAACTTGAGTTTTTCTCTATTAAAGTGCCAGATGGTCCATTAACCTCAATCTTACAAAAAGTAAAAGTGGGCGATGAACTTCTAGTTTCTAGAAAACCTACAGGTACTTTAGTGCTGGATGACTTGAATCCAGGTAAAAATTTATACCTCCTTTCTTCAGGTACTGGTCTTGCTCCATTCTTAGCAACCATTCGCGACCCAGAAACTTATGAGCGCTTTGAAAAAGTAATTGTCGTGCATGGTACCCGTTTCATTTCTGAATTGGCTTACCAAGACCTAATTTTAGATGAACTCCCAAATAACGAATTCTTTGAAGAGTTAGGTATTAAAGACAAGTTGGTTTACTACCCAACTGTGACTCGTGAAGATTATCCAAACCAAGGTCGTGTTACTACCGCAATTGAGTCTGGTGAGATCTTTGAAAAAATCGGCTTACCACGTTTCAACCCTGAAAATGACCGTGCAATGCTTTGCGGTAGCCCTGCATTCTTGAAAGATGTTGCTGCTTTACTTGATCAGCATGGCTTAAAAGAATCACCACGTATGGGTGAGCTCGGCGATTACGTGATTGAACGTGCTTTTGTTGAGAAGTAATTTGCAAAAGTAGATTAAAACCGAGGGATTTCCTCGGTTTTTTTTATATTTCAACTATTTAATTTTCCCTTGATTTGACTACTTTTTAATCAAAAAATCCAAGATTTGTCATTAATTACGACAAAGTGCAGCAAAAGTGTTGTACCGATCGACAAAAAAACCTATAATTGCTCTCGTAAACAGACAGGTCTGTCTATTTTCAAGTTCGTCTTTGTTGAGCTGATGTTATTTATAATCAATCCAGAGGGTACTTTATAATAATTATAATAAATAACACAAGAAAGGAGTTTAAAGCTCCTCTATAACATTAATATTTTAGACAGCTTCTGCTCGGGGCCGACTAAAATATTAATATCAGGGAACTATCAGCGAGGCGTGAATACCATTTATGGTATTCACGCTTTTTTATTTGTCATGTGACTCTAGTAATAAAAAAATGAACCACATGGCAAATATTAATCACCCATCAACTCTAACTGGATCAATTTATACACGCGTTTCCAGTATTCATCAATTTTGACCATGCCCTTATCCATTTGCGCCTGAATAGTCATGCCATCTAAAATGCTGGCTAACATCGTGGCTAATTGGAATGGCTGAGACACCCCTAACTTTTCCAAAGCAAAACGTATACGTTCAGTTAACCATTCTTTATATTCCATCGCTGGCTGCATGGTCGAAGGATAAACCTTTGACACTTCCTCAACGGCTTTCTGGAACATACATCCATTGAAGTCGTCCATTTGGAACCAAGCGTGATACCAGTAAAAAATGGTTTTTATATGGTCTAAATATTCCTCAGCTGGACACTGAGCTATTGCTGCATCTAAAGATTCTTGTAAGTTCATATTTCTACGGTGTAAGCACTCTTCAATGAGTTTCGCCTTGGACGGAAAATATTTGTAGAATGTCATTTTAGCGACACCCGACTCACTAATAATTCGATCGATTCCAATCGAGTTATAGCTATAAGAATTAAAAAGATGAAGCGCAGTACTAATAATGTCGTCTTTTTTGGACATGCTATTTACCTACCAAACTTATCTTTAAGCAGAAGTGGGTCAAAATGGAGTAAAAAAGGGGCATCTTTTTTAAGAAATGAAACTGATGAGTAATATTATATCATTATTTGAATCCGATGATTAAACTCATACGTGATGTTTCATATGTACTTATTCTATAATAAAAAATCGATAAAAGTGAAGCTCCACTCATAAATCTTTATAGCGTATTTAATTTTTTTTTAATATGATTAAATTTATCAAAATTTGATCTCTCTCTCATGAGTACACTTGCTTTTACCCAATCAGAAAATGCACGATTGGAAGCTTTAAATTTTATCCGACATTCTGTTGAACAACCTTTATGGACACAGCATGTCGAGCAAGTGAGTGCGCTCAAACAGCAAAGTATTCAACATACGCTGTTCCAGCTTCCTATATTAGAACGTTTACACCAACAAGCGCTTTCTCTAGAACAGCTCAAACTGATTCATATCAATTATTTTGCTGCCATTGTTAAAGTCTTTACCGATGCCTTGAGCATGCTGATTTATCAAGCGCATCAACTGGAACAACATCCGAATATTCAGCAACATCAACGCGTCCATGCCAAAGCATATGCACGCTACTTACTCTCACTCAATTTGATTGATGAATTGGGCTTTAATACTTTCGAGTTAGCATTAAGTTCACCCAGCAAATCCCACCTCGTGTATTTTATGGATTTACTGCAAGCTTTAGAGATTGATCCGCAAAATGAACAAGCTGTATGTCCTGAGGCGTATGCACTCAATCAATTTATTCAGTCACATTTAGACTCATACAACAATTTACTGTTAATTTTAGCGTGTGCAGAGTTACAAGTGATTCACTATAGCGAAGCGCTACGTATTAATTTAGAAAAATACAACCCACGCTTTAGCGAAGGCTATTATGCCTGCCACGGCATCGTCGATCACTCCGAAAATTTAGCCAATGATGACAATCATGAAGATGATATTTGGGCGCTATTGACGCAAAGCTATCAAGATAATCACAGCAGTGATTATCAAGCATTGGTGCAAGAATATCTCAATCTTTGGGCGCAGTTCTGGCAAAAAATGAATGCCTTAAACACATAGTGTCATGCCATTGATAGGCTAATATTTTCTATTTAAACATTTAAGATAAAGGCAATTACATCACTCTATTTCTCAAATGAGTCCATTTATATCACCATTCTTATCTATACGAATGTAACGACTTTGCTTAATATGGCATGAAGAATTAAAAATTTGACCAAAGTTAAATGACTTTCCCACAATTAAAATTTGATGATTATTTACATCCTCGCCCACAACCGACTGGGATGGATGCACAATGCAAATTACAGCATTTTGCCTTGGTCACCTATGCCATTGACCCAGCGCGTTTGGAAGGGATGCTTCCTCATCGCTTTAAGCTCGATACCATTCAATATCAGGGAAAAGAACAAGCACTTATTTCTGTGGTGGCGTTTGTTATGCTTAATCTCACCTCAGCCGTTTTTCCATTCCCAAAGGTGAGCATGGGGCAAATCGATTACCGAATCTATGTAATTGATCAACACACGCAGCAGCGATGTGTTTGGTTTATTGGTACCACAGTGGACTCCTGGACATTACCTATCCCAAGAACTGTTTGGCAACTACCTTGGCATGCAGGCATTTCTTACTTCGATTGCCTGCAAGATGCTGAAGGCTACTATCAACACTATAAGATGCAGACCCAATCCGAATGGGCAAGTGCGGAGTTACAGCTCTGCCAATCCAAACAGGATGAATGGCATTATGCTGGGTTTCCTGATTTAGAAAGTTATTTGGTGTTTTTAACTTATCCTTTGGCTGGCTTTTATCATCGCCGAGATGGTCAGCTCGGTACCTATCGGGTTTGGCATGAACGACTACAACCTAAACCCGCACAATTGCTACATGCCAAATTTGACTTACTTGAGCGACTGAATTTAGTTTCCTTCGAAGATCAACTAAATCCTTATAGTGTGCTGATTGAACCCATGAATGAATTTACGATATATCTGCCGCCACAAATCATTCGGTAAAAAAGAGAGTATCTCTCTCTTCTTTTTATTGGCATTCTTCCAATTTATCTACAGCTTTACTGCTATTACGCTCTGCCAGTGCATGTTTAATAACGCGATAACCACCTGTTAAGCCGAGTACTGACATGACTAACGCTACGAATAAATCAGGTAATAAGCTCCCCGTTCCAAAGACCCCGATTGCAGCAATAATTACAGCAATATTGCCAATCGCATCATTACGGCTACATAACCAAACCGATTGCATATTTGCATCCCCATCTCGGAAAGCATAGAGAATTACCGCTGCTATGACATTCGCGATTAATGCCAAGATCCCAATTGCCCCCATAGTAATGGCTTCAGGTGGTATGCCTTGTAAATAGCTATAGCCAGTTTTGACAATTACGACTACTCCAAAGCTTGCCATGGTGATGCCTTTCAGCAAAGCGACTGTTGCACGCCAATATAGGCTTGCTCCCAATACCGCCAATGAAATGGCATAGTTGACTGCATCTCCAAAGAAATCTAGCGAATCCGCCCACAGCGCGGATGAATGCGCATAAGCACCACCAATCAGTTCAACCACGAACATGGTCAAATTAATGATCAGTGCAATCCATAAAGCCGTTCTAAACTTACTATTCGGTTTAATTGGTGCGGGCTCATGACTACAGCTACATGCCATTTCCATACTCCTGATTCTGTATTATGCTTATTTAAAACTATGGACTCACTCTAAGGTCAAGCCATGCAGCATTATTTAATCCATCAACTCGCCAAAAAAACCCAGTTGCCTGTAGATACTGTGCGTTTTTATGAAAAAAAGCAGCTGATTACGCCGAGCTATCGCGCTGAAAATAATTATAAATATTATGATGAAGCGACCTTAAAACGCCTACAATTCATTAAGCAATGTCGTGCTTTTGATATGTCACTGTCCGAGATTCAGCAACTGATTGACTTGATAAAACAACCGCAGCAAGGCTGCCAAATTGTCGATCAAATGATCGAACAACACATCCAACAAGTTGAAAAGCACATTGCCGAATTGATCTCATTTCAAAGCCAGTTACAAGAACTGCGTCAATCCTGTTCCAGCAATACCACCATTGATCACTGCCAAATTTTAAAAAACCTAGGATTATCAGAATAAAACCGACCAATTTACTGGGTTGAATCCTTTTTTGATATCCATACAATAAAGCCATATTCTTTGTATGCCTTTATTCTGCCATGAGCATTCACCACGTTACCGAACTTCTCTCTCCTGCTGGTTCTCTCAAAAATATGCGTTATGCATTTGCCTACGGTGCAGATGCGGTCTATGCAGGACAACCGCGTTATAGCTTGCGCGTACGGAATAATGAATTTGATCATGACAATCTCGCCATAGGCATTCAAGAAGCACATGCCCTAGGTAAAAAATTCTATGTGGTCGTCAATATTCAACCGCATAACAGCAAACTCAAAAATTTCATTCGCGACCTTGAGCCCGTGATTGCTATGCAGCCTGATGCCTTAATTATGTCCGACCCCGGCTTGATTATGATGGTGCGTGAGCAATTCCCAGACATGCCTGTGCATCTTTCAGTACAAGCCAATGCCGTCAACTGGGCAACCGTGAAATTCTGGAAAAACATGGGACTGACTCGTGTAATTCTTTCACGCGAATTGTCACTGGAAGAAATTGAAGAAATCAAAAACCATGTACCCGACATGGAGATTGAGGTTTTTGTACACGGCGCATTGTGTATGGCTTACTCTGGACGCTGCTTGCTTTCAGGCTATATGAATAAACGCGATGCCAACCAAGGCGCATGTACCAATGCCTGCCGTTGGGATTACAAACTGCATCAAGCCCAAGAAAATGAAACTGGGGATGTGATTCCCGTCCATCAAGTCCATGAAACCCAGTGCTGTAATAGTGATGTAGATGAACAGCACGCTATTGCCCAAAACCAATGCTCTGAACCTGTCCTGCTACAACGTAATGAAGAAGACATGTTTGCTGCCGAAGAAGATGAACATGGCACGTATTTCATGAATTCTAAGGATTTACGCGCAGTCCAGCATGTCGAGCGTTTGACTCAAATTGGGATTCACTCACTCAAAATTGAAGGTCGAACCAAATCTTATTTCTACTGTGCGCGTACTGCTCAAATTTACCGTAAAGCCATTGATGATGCGTTAGCAGGTAAGCCTTTCGATCCGTCGCTGATGTTACAACTGGAAGGCTTGGCAAACCGTGGCTATACCGAAGGTTTTTTACGTCGCCATGTGCATAGCGAATATCAAAATTATGAAACAGGTTCTTCACGTTTTGACCATCAACAGTTTTGTGGTGAAGTGCTAGAACGCCATGGCGATTACATCAAAATTGACGTGAAAAACCGCTTTGTTGTGGGAGATACCCTTGAGTTAATGACCCCGCAAGGCAATATTCAGTTTGTATTGACCGAGATTTTAGATAAAAAAGGCAATTCAATTGCTGATGCTAAAGGCTCAGGTCATATTATCGATATTCCTATGCCTGCCGATGTTGATATGCAGTATGCCCTGCTGATTCGTAATCTACCGAATTCAGAAATCGATATTTCAGCGTCTTCACTGGCTTATGTGGCAGGTTAAGTCATGGCTTTAAGAATCACGGATGCCTGCATCAATTGCGACATGTGCTTACCCGAATGTCCAAATGATGCCATTTATGAAGGTCAGAAAATCTATGAGATTGATGTAGCACGCTGTACAGAGTGCGTGGGTTTTTATGAACATCAAACCTGTATGGCAGTCTGCCCGATCGATTGTATTGAAGTTCATCCTGAACACATTGAAAGCAAAGCGGCATTAGAGGAGAAATTTAAAACGCTGAATATTATTTAAAAATAAAACTGTTTTAATCAAATCTTGGGGGAAAACAATAAACAATAAAAAAAGGAACATCGGTGTTAGCGTCCTCAGTTCCTATAAAAAGTAAAAAGTTTAATAGCAAGCCAACATAACACTGTTTATGTTGGCTCTTTTTTATTACTGACCTGAACGAATCATGTAATCAAAAGCAGATAGCGACGCTTTTGCACCTTCACCTGTCGCAATAATAATTTGCTTGTATGGCACAGTGGTACAGTCACCCGCAGCAAACACACCTTTCACATTAGTTTCGTTGCGTTCGTTAATCACAATTTCACCACGTGGAGTCAGCTCAACTGCACTGTCTTTCAAGAAGTCGGTATTTGGCAATAAACCAATTTGTACGAAAATCCCAGCCAACTCAACAGTATGTTCAACATCGGTTGCACGGTCTTTGTATTTCAAGCCAGTTACCTGAGCACCATCACCGACTACTTCAGTGGATAAAGCATTCATGATGACAGTCGCATTTGGCAAGCTGTTTAACTTGTCTTGCAACACTTGGTCGGCACGCAGTTTAGTATCAAACTCCACCAAAGTCACGTGCTCAACAATACCTGCCAAGTCAATTGCTGCTTCTACACCAGAGTTCCCCCCGCCAATCACAGCAACACGTTTGCCTTTAAACAACGGACCATCACAGTGCGGACAGTATGCAACACCACGGGTACGGTATTCAGCCTCACCTGGTACATTCATTTCTCTCCAACGTGCACCTGTTGAAAGGATGACTGTTTTCGATTCAAGTTTTGCACCATTTTCAAGTTCAACAGCCACCAAGCCGTTGGCTGTTTGATCCGCGCCAGTGATTTTATTCACACGTTGCAAGTTCATAATGTCCACACCATATTCACGAACATGTGCTTCCATATCTTGCGCAAACTTAGGACCGACAGTTTTTTGTACCGTGGTAAAGTTTTCAATATCCATGGTATCCATGACCTGACCACCAAAGCACTCCGCCACAATACCTGTTTTAATGCCTTTACGTGCTGCATAAATTGCCGCAGTACCGCCTGCAGGTCCACCGCCAATCACCAATACATCAAACGCATCTTTGGCATTCAATTTGGCTGCTTCTTTCTCAGCAGAATTGGTATCCAGTTTGGCAATAATTTCTTCCAACGTCATACGACCTTGACCAATGTGTAGCTCATCTTGGAACACCATGGGTACTGCCATGATTTTGCGTTGTTCCACTTCTTCTTGGAAGAAGGCACCATCAATCATGGTTGCTGTCGAACCTGGGTTATAAATGGCAATCAGATTCAATGCTTGAACGACGTCAGGACAGTTATGGCAGCTTAACGATACAAACACATCAAAGTTCGATTTGATGTTTAAAGCTTTAATTTGGTTAAGTACTTCTTCAGAAACTTTTGGTGCATAGCCAGATACTTGTAACAATGCAAGAATGAGTGAGGTAAACTCATGTCCCATTGGCAAACCCGCGAAATGTACACGTGGTTGCTCTCCTGCTTTAGCAATCGCAAAACTTGGACGACGTGTATGTTCACCATCGAAGCGTGCTGTCACTTGGTCTGATAACACCGCAATTTCAGTGACCAACTCTTTAATTTTTTCAGATTTCTCTGAAGCATCTAAAGACGCAATAATTTCGATTGGGCTTTCAAGACGTTCTAAAAGTGTTTTTAATTGCGCAGAAGTATTTTGATCTAACATTGCTAACGACTCCAGTGGAGAGATAATTTAGTTGATGAATGCATCATAATAAAAAACATAAAATTGGTAAAACAGTTTGTATTTATAAATACAATCGAAATATTAGATCAATAGGAAAAATAGTACATAACTTGAATCACTTACCCGAAATTTTTTAGGTTGTGCTCAATTCTACGCGTTCGTGCCATAAAATACCGAGATAATGTATACAATATTAAGCTAAGAATTACATTTAGAATAAACAATGAAATAAGAGCAACTTGTAGAACACTCCCCCACTTTTGCACTTGCATGACCTGTGGTGAAACAGACTGTGCTATCGGGGTAATCGCTTTACCATAGAGTTGTTGCTGCATGCTCCATAACTGTGAAGGACTAAATCCGTACTGAATAAAATTGGGGTCATTTTGCTCAGCATCAACCAGTGTCAATACATAAGGTATCGCGGCATTTTCGTCGGCAGGCGAATGCAACAATGCGATTTGCGCCAGTACATAAGCTTTTATGGGCTGTGCCAGTTGCGTTTGCTCTAACTGATGTACCAATTCACTCTGATGCAAGCGATTTTCATATTGAATCGCCTCAGCATAAGGGTGCTCCGCCTCATCTTTCCAATCATATTGCACATAAGTCAGTGCTGACCAAATACAGATAAATGCAATTAACCAGCCAACAAACTTCATTACAAAGGATTGAAAGCGAATAGCGAAGAAGCGAATTTTCTTGAGAAAATGAATCACAAAAAATGCGCCAATAAAGGCACTGGTCATTTTCAACAACAACCAACCAAACCAAGAAAGCAAATTGAAGAAATAGTCTGGTGCTTGCCCAAACTGGGCCAATGCGCTGTCTGCACTCACTGGAATATGCAGTTGTTTAACTTCTGGGCTTAGCCCAAACCAACTGTACAGCATATCCTGCTGGAAAAAGTAGCTCAGTAAAGCCACTAGTGCCAAACTGGAAGTGAATATACACCCCCACATTAGATGGGTTTGCCGACGTTTAAGCGTCTGCACACCTTGCTGAATGTGGCTTGGATTCATTGCATATTCATCTTCTAAATGGGACAAGTGACCTCCTGCAAAAGACTAAAAATAAAAAATTAGCGTTGATTTGACTCTAATACCAACTGACTCAAATTACTTTGTAAGTTACGTAAACGCTGCGTCGCCTCTTCACGCTTCTGCATCCCTTCCTTTTGTACCTGTAATACGTCATTCACAGTTTGAATTAAGGTATTTTGCACATGCTCAAGGGTTTCAATATCAATTACGGAACGTTGATTGGCACGTGCAGTATCGACTGAATTTTGATGCAATAAATCCGCATTACGGCGTAATAAATCGTTGGTGGCATCGTCAATGGTATTTGCCAGTTGTACACTGTTCTTTTGCTCTTGCAGAGAAATAGCAAGACTGATCTGGTTTTTCCACGCGGGCAAAGTAATGTTTTTGATGGCATAGAACTTATCCACCAACATCATATTATTCGACTGAATAATGCGAATCATGGGTAAGGTCTGCATGGCCGATTGCTGCAACACCTGTAAATCACTGACCCGCTTCTCAAGATTATTTGAGAGATGATTCAGATCATAAATTTTCTGGGTCGTGGTTTGATCCTGCTCCTGTGTAGTTAAGCTGGCAATTTGCTGCTGAACTTCATGCTGCTTGATCTTTCCCGCAGCCACATAAATGCCCAACTGCTTATATTCATCCTGCACAGAATCAAACATCTGTTCCAACGTCTTGACCCGATCTTTCAGCCCCAACTGTGAAGCTTCAATTTCTTTAACCAAAGCATCAATCTGCTCTTTGGTGGTATTAAAGTGCTGATCAAAACTCTGCTTCGCCCCTTTAAACTTATTTAAAATACTGCCCAAAAAGCCAGAACTTTTAGATTGATTCAGAATGCTGCTACCATTTAATTGCTGTGCGACTTGCACCACTTGGTTCAACTTTTGCCCTGTAGCATCTAAATCTTTGTTTTGCACCAAATCTAACAGCTCATCGGTATAAGTTGAGGTTTGCGTGGCAATATGTTTCCCATACTCCGCGACACTCTGATGATTCATATCTGCTAGTTCTTTGGTGGCGGTCAGTACCTCAGCCAAATCTGACTTCTGTAAACCCAGCTCTTTTAAATTCAGTTGCTGAAACTGTTGTTCCACCATATCTTCGGTCATGATTACAGGGAAGTTATTGTGTTCTGAATTGGTCATAATTCACCTAATTTTGTGTTGAGTTCCCAGAGGGCTTCTCTAATGATTTTCTTAAAGTTTTAATCAGTTTTTCGCGGCTATTATCGAGCTTTAATAGCTCAGCAGTCGAATCTGTCTGTTGACTTTGTTTGACATGATATTGCCAAGCAGGAATCAACACCTGTTGCGCTTCGGTAAAACGATCCAGCAAGCCTAAAGAGAGCTGCTGCGAAAGCTGCATTTGCTGCATGGCAATATCATTGCTGGCCTGTACGGTTTGCAGGCTATGAATCTTTTGGGATAAGCGTTCGGAAAATTGATCTAAAGGATGTTGTGTCCGTAGCATCTTGGGATACTCTTGCACAAACTCCTGCGCGGCAACCACATAATTTGCCATTCTTACACGCAAACCCAGTAATTGCTGTACCCGAGATTGAGACTTTTGTATTTCCAAGCGCAGTTTTTGACTTAAATGTTGACTACGATCGAGCAATACATCCAAATTTTTATAGTAGTCGATTTGCCCTGATCTATGTTCAATGTCAATGCCGAGCCATTTTTGTAAGGCATTAAATTTACGTTTCTTTAAATATTTATTGGATTGGGTCAGGGCTTGAATCAGTGCCTCTATACTTTGTCTGAATTGCTGTGTCAGTCGCGGATCTACCCCCTGCAACAACACGGCCTGAGCTTGAACAATCTGTTCAGCATAATGATGCAGCAATGCCGCATTATTAAAAATGGGCACCAATTCATTCCGTTGAATCGCCAAAACGTCCTGTCGATTGACCTCTATTTCAGATAAAGGAATCAGTTCAGTAACTTGCATTGCAATTTAGATCATGACCAGTACCCCTCTGTTTTAACATAGCCATTAAAATTATCAACACCGTATTTTTATATGAAGGTAAAACATGAACAGGTCAGGATCTAAAATAAACAATAAATAAATTACAATAAGTTAAAAAATAGCCTTCCCTGAAAATATTCATTCAATCCCCCATCCAGCAGACGGATTAATTTTTTTATTGCGAATGAGAATAAATTAAGAACTCCACAATCTTTCTACATAATTTTAGTTTAATCTTAGGCGAAATTACATTTGGAAACATAAAGTCATGGATGCGTTACAGCCTTGTTGGAAATTCAGTGCACTGACTTGCGCACTTTTGGGTATCTCTATTACAGGCTGGGCTGCCGATACCACTCAAGCGACTGTGACAGATGAACCTGTACAAACACTCAAAACCTTAAAGCTCCAAGCAGACTCACCTACCAATAAAAATAACGACATCAGTGCAATTGCCAAAACCATTATCAATCGTGAAGAAATGCTGAAATATGGCGATCAAACTGTCAGTGATGCCTTAAGACGTGCCGCAGGTTTCCAAATGCCATCGGGTTCTGGTCCTCGTGGTCCAGGCGGTGCATCAGGTATGCGCTTTCGTGGTAGTGGTGCACCGATCTTTATGATTAATGGTGAGCCTATACAAGGTGGTCCACGCGGTGGCATGTCCATTATTGATACGCTCACACCTTACATGATTGAACGGATTGAAATTACCAAGCAGCCGAGTGTGACCCAAGCTTCGGTCGCTGTTTCTGCTGTGATTAATATTATTCTTAAAGAACCGCTACAAAGCACTCGTCTTAGCGGAACTGCTCGTATGGGTTATGGACTTTACAATTCGGGCGCTTCGGAAAACGAACGTAAAAACCTCACTCTACAAATGGATGGACGAGATAGTCCTTGGCTTTATAGTGTATCTGCCAACCAGAGTTGGGACGACACCACCTCTATCACAGAAACTCAAACATCAAGCCAAACTCGGGTTCAAAAAAATGTCTCCGAGCGTAAATCATCCATGATCAGTCCACGAGTTGAATATGAAATTGATGATGAAAAGAAAGTTGTAGCAGAACTGTTTTACCGTAACCATGAGCGTGATGGTACCCGTTCTGACCAAGTTCAACAGGATAAAAATGACAGTCTACGTCTCAACACCCGCTTTGAACGCCAAGTCGATAAAAACTCCGACAAAGTCCGTTTCTCTTATGAAAAGCAGGATGAAACGGAACTTACCCGTTCTTCGCAAGCATCCCTCTATATTGATCAGCAAATTGAAGAGTATGGCTTGGCTTACGATGGTATTCGCCAGTTTGATGCGGATCGCCAAATTAAATTCGGGTTAGACACCCGCTCAAACACTCTTGAAAGTAATACTGCTGATACCTTAGATGAGCAACGTTATGCCCTCTATAGTGAAGGCAGTTGGCGTTTCACCGATCAGCAAACTTTAACCTTGGGATTACGTCAGGAATGGATTCATCGCTCAGGGCTAGTAGATTATGATGATCAGCACCTGAGTCCTGTACTGGCACATCGTTACAATTTTGATGATCAATGGTCATTACAAACCAATATTAGTCAGGCTTTCCGCAGCCCCAAAGCCAATAATTTATTACCAACAGTCTCCATTTCAACCGACAGTGATGCGGGCAGCCTGAACAACCCAGACCGTGGTGGTAATCCATTTTTACGTCCTGAAAAAATTCAGGCTTATGAGTCGACATTAGGTTACAACACTGCCGCAGGTGGTGTGAATTTGACAGGCTTCTACCGCCAGATTGATGACTATATTGAATCGGTGATTCGTCAGGAAAATGGACGCTATGTACAACGCCCACAGAATCAACCGCATGCAACTACCTATGGGATTGAGCTTTCAGGGCATTATGCCTTAAAACAAGATGAGCAAGGTCATTCTTGGATGTTGAACAGTCAACTGTCGACCATACGCGCCAAAGTGGAAGATGACACGCAACGAGAACGCTTGGTAAGCGATGTTGCACCCTATACAGCCAGTATGGGACTGTCCTATAACTTTCAACCTTGGCGACTGTCGACCAGTATCAATTTAAGTTACACCCCTGAATTTACCCGTGCATTGGAAAATCAGCCCTATAACCGTACCAGCAATGAACGTGTGAACTTAGACATCAGTGCGACCAAACGCTTTAAGCAAGGCTGGTCTACCAGCTTAAGTGCCCGCAATCTGCTCAGCACGGACTATAAAGAGCGCTTGAACAATCAATCGGATGACAGTTTGTATCAAGCGCGAATTAGCCAAGCCATTCCAAGTTTATTGCTCAATATAGAAAAGAAATTCTAAGACCAATCACAATCAAAGACTATGGTGCTTCCTGTGAATACTTGATGAAGCACCTAGATTCAATGTTTCACACTCGAATGATGTACTGCACCTTACGGAATGTATTGAGCACCAAACATAAAAAAGCACCACTCACTGGATTAAAATGAGTGGTGCTTTAATTTCACTGTCATCAATCAAATTGAAAACAGCAATTCAATTTTGGGGTATTAAGCGACGTGCTTTTGTACCAAGATTGATCCAACAGAATAGCCTGCACCGAATGAGCACAATACGCCATATTCACCATCATTCACTTCATGTGCTGAACGGTGTAATGCAATAATCACACCCGCAGATGAAGTATTGGCAAACTCATCCAGAATGATTGGTACAAGGCTTGGATCTGCTTCAGCCGCGTCCTTACCCACCACCAATTTCAAAATCAGCTCATTCATATTCTGATTAGCTTGATGTAACCAGAAACGCTTCACTTGCTCAGGTTTAATCTGATTCTTCTCAAGCTGATTTGAAATCATTTTTGCCACAAGCGGACAAACTTCTTTAAATACTTTACGACCATCTTGACGGAATTGCTTGTCATCACGTGAAGTGAGTTCAGAACCGTTTAAGAAACCAAAGTTATTACGAATGTTGTTTGAGAATTGTGTGAACAAATCTGTATCTAAAATTTCAAAACCAGATTTAGTCTCTGTATTTTCAATAATTGAAGCCGTTGCTACATCACCAAAAATAAAATGACAATCGCGAGAACGGTAATCAGTATGACCCGAAGTTAACTCAACATTCACCAACAATACGCGACGTGCACCCGATTTAATTGCGTCGTAAGCTTGTTTTAAACCAAACGTCGCTGCTGAACATGCCACATTCATGTCATACGCATAACCTTGAATACCGAGTGCCGTCTGAATTTCAATGGCAACTGCTGGATAGGCACGTTGCAAGTTTGAACACGCCAAAATCACCACATCGATGTCTTCTGCCGTCACACCTGCATTTTCCATCGCTTGCTTGGCAGCAATTACACCCCATTCAGCTTGGATCGACAATTCGTCATCACTACGTTCTTCTAAACGTGGACGTAACCGGTTTGGATCAAGCACACCTGTTTTTTCAGCCACATAACGGCGCTTCACACCCGATGCTTTTTCAATAAACTCTGCACTAGAACCGCGACGTTCTTCTAACTCACCTGCTGCAATTTGCTCAGCATGGTCTTGGTTATACTGTTCCACATAAGCATTTAGACTTTCAACTAACTCTTCATTGGTAATGACATGTTCTGGGTGGAACAAGCCAGTACCTGTAATACGGATGCCCATGTAAAACTCCTACTCTGAATTCGTTCAATTTTAACTGATACTAAGACGTTCCCACAATTTTTGTAATCGTGTCGCAGAAATAGGCATCTTGGTTTTCATCGGTTGAGAAAACAGCGAAATACGCAACTCTTCGATCATAAAGTACAATTCTTTCAAACGAACGTCATTTTTATATTTAAATAATTTATCCATCCACGGATCAATTTGTCCAATGGCAGCAATATCTCGTTGGAGATTATTGGGCAAGCGGTCCAAACGCAATAGCAAAGCTGCTAAATATCGTGAATACTCAGTCCACACATCGACGGGTTTGCCATAGACAAAATCCGCCAATTGCATTAGGTCTAATTGGTCTTCAATATCGTCTATGCTGCGTCCAAATATATCGCCATCTAACATCAATAGTTTCTGACGAATGCCTTGCCACTGAATAAAAATATCACTCATCATTTTTAACGCCTGTTGTCCGTGCGTTAAAAAGTTTTGTTTGACCTTCTGCAATAACTGCTGGAATTCAGTCTGGTTGATAGGCAGTTCTGTAATTGCCAATTGTAGCGTGGCGTAAACCAGCATCTGTTCCAGTTGAGCCTTGTCACCTAAAGGAGAATATGCCAGTGCCATCGGCTTGGGAATCTGCTTTTTCAATTGACGAACCAAATCGCCCAATTGCAAATGAACTAAACGGATCACCCCTTCGCGATGTTGCTTAATCGCTTCATCTTGGTCATTAAAGGTTTGAACCACAATGCCCGAATCATCTTTCTGCTCTAACTTGGCAAAAACTTTCACAGGCACCAATGCTTGATACTGCTTCACCACCACGCCCGTCACTTTATGCGAAGCTTCAAACACAAAATCCTCAGGGAAGGTTTGGAACTGCCCTTTGGCTTGTTTGACTGGACTATGGGTTTCGGTACGGCAACGTGCTTTCAAGTCAGCTAAATTGCGCCCTTTTTCAATTACACGTCCCTTCTCATCAATCACTTTGATAAACGGCAACAAATATTGATCAATTTTCTCAAATGAAAAATCTTTTTCAGTAATCTGCTCGCCGCGTAATTGGAATGCCAAGTAATTAAATAAGTGCTCACGCAAATGTACAGCATCCACGCGCTGCATCAGCTTTTTCGCAGTATCAGGAATCGGCACCAAATTACGGCGCTTATCTTTCGGCAAAGCTTTTAATAAAGCTTCAATCAAGTTCTGACGCCAGCCTGGAATTCCCCAAGACCAAATGTTTTCATCCACTTGAGGTAAAGCCTGTACTGGAATATTGACGGTCGCACCATCTTCATCATGGCTTGGATCAAAACGATAACTTGTAGCTAAACGCAGTTCACCATTATGTAAATGATCAGGGAACTGCTGAGTTGTCGGGCGATCATTCAACCACAATGCATCATCTTCTACATACAAGAAACGTGGTTGTTTCGGCTCAACCGTCGCACGCCAGTCTTCAAAACTACGACGACTGGCAATTTCAGTTGGGACTTTCGCTGCATAGAATTGATAAATGGTTTCTTCATCCACCACCAAATCACGACGACGTAATTTATCCTCAACTCGTTCAACTTCTTCCAGTTTGAGTAAGTTATGCTTTAAAAAAGGCGGCATAGTACCCAAATTGCCTGTAGTTAAAGCATCTCTCAAGAAAATTTCATGTGCCGCAGGTTGATCGACTTTTTCATAGTTGATCATACGCTTCGGTTCAATAATCAGACCAAACAGTGAAATCTGCGCATAGGCATTCACGATACCTGCTTTTTTCGACCAGTGCGGTTCGAAATAATGGTATTTCAGCAAATCTCGCGCAGCTAAGAGAATCCATTCCGGTTCAATTTTAGCCAGTGTGCGCAAATAGACCTGTGAGGTTTCCACCATTTCAAATGCCATAATCCACGAGGTATTGGTCTTATGTAAGGTCGATGCTGGAAACACACGTGCCTTCTGCTGGCGCACAGCCATAAACACATTACGCTCATCGGTTTTATTGGCAATAAACGACAACAGACCTGTTAAAAGTGCACGGTGCAAATTTTCATAGCTGGCTTTTTTATCATTAAAGGAAAGATGCAAACCTTTGGCTAGATCTAGCAATTGCTCATGCGTTTTTTTCCATTCACGTAAACGCAGCCAACTCAAGAAATGCTGGCGCGCAAAGCTACGGCGTTTATTTTCGCTCATTGACTCGACAGGATCGTGAATCGCTTCCCACAACTTTAAATAAAATAAAAAGTCAGAATCTGCTTCACGGAACAAAGCATGCTTCTGATCCGCCTGCATTTGCTTATCCGCAGGACGTTCACGCGGATCTTGTACGGCTAATGCCGCGACAATAATCAGTACTTCGTTTAACACACCAAAATGCGCGCCACCCAAAATCATACGGGCTAAACGCGGGTCGATCGGCATTTTTGCCATCATCTGACCTACTTTAGTGAGTCCATTACTAGGATTGGCTTTATTACCGCGCGCAGGCTCTAGAGGTTTTTCGACTTGGGTTTCAGTTAAAGAGGTCGGACTCTTTTCAGTCATTGCACCCAATTCAACCAATAACTTACGACCATCATTCACCAAGCGATGATCTGGCGGCTCAATAAAATCAAAAGCTTCAAGTGTACCTAAATTTAAGCTTTGCATTTGCAAAATGACCGAAGCCAAGTTGGTGCGCTTAATTTCAGGTTCGGTAAATTCAGGACGACTTTGAAAATCTTCTTCACTATATAGACGAATACACACCCCAGGTGCGATACGACCACAGCGCCCTTTACGCTGATTGGCTGCTGCCTGTGAAATCGCTTCAATCGGTAACCGCTGCACGCGAGAACGGTAGTTATAACGTGAAATACGAGCAAAACCGCTGTCAATCACATAACGAATGTTCGGGACGGTCAAAGCAGTTTCAGCGACGTTGGTTGCAATAATGATGCGTCGTCCACCACCGCTAGAATTAAAAATCTTTTGCTGATCTGCCAAAGCCAAGCGTGCATAGAGTGGTAAAATCTCGGTATGCTTTGGACCATACTTCTGCAAGGTTTCTTGTAATTCTCGAATTTCCTGCTCAGTACTGGCAAAAATGAGAATATCCGCATGTTCAGGATGCCCCTTTTCTTGCGCATCCTGAAAACATTCTTCTACCGCTTGCACCACCGCACGCGGTAAGTTTTCTTCAAAATCGTCAAATTCATCGTCATCACTACCGCCAATGCTCAATTCTGAAATTGGGCGATAACGTACTTCTACAGGGAAGCTCCGTCCTTCCACTTCAAAAATTGGCGCATCATTAAAATACTGACTGAAGCGATTAACATCTAAGGTTGCCGAGGTCACGATGACTTTTAAATCTGGGCGCTTAGGTAGCAACTGCTTTAAATAGCCCATGATAAAGTCAATATTCAACGAGCGTTCATGTGCTTCATCAATAATGATCGTATCGTACTTACTTAAAAAACGGTCATTCGATAACTCAGCCAGCAAAATACCATCGGTCATTAAGCGGACAATTGAATCCTGAGAACCTTGCTCATTAAAGCGGACTTTAAAACCAATCGACTCACCCAGCTTTTCCCCGACTTCTTCGGCAATACGCTGTGACACACTACGTGCTGCTAAACGTCGTGGCTGTGTATGACCAATCATGCCCGTTAAACCACGTCCCGCCAGCATGGCAATTTGCGGTAGCTGTGTGGTTTTACCCGAACCCGTTTCACCCGCCACAATAATCACTTGATGCTGTTGAATCGCAGCCATCAATTTTTCAGCTGACTGAGTGACAGGCAAGTCTTGATTCAATTTAATTTGTGGTAGGCGTGCAAACCGTTCTTGAACTTTACGATTAGACTGCTCGAACAGTTCTTGATATTGCTTTGGATCACCATCTTTACTGCGGCGTAGTCGATTTAAACGATGACGGTCGCGGGCCATAACCCATTGATCGATATTTAAATGACTTTGCACAGATGATTAATCCCGAGAAAATTTTGAATCCTGCATTTTACGCCTTAAGCGAGCATAGAGAAAGCCTCTCGCCCACGATACTGAAATACGGCATAAAATGTGCTTATTTTTCATGCCGATTGATACAAAAAATGCTTAAAGCAAACAGTTGGATCAAGAAAGTGAGCTCTCGGTGACTTCCAGCCATTACCTTCCATATGTGAAAAAAGTAAGCAACTGCAACATACTAAAATATCTTTTTTCAATTACACCCTTGAAATTCGAGGTTAATGACTGCATGTTGAATAACGATTCAAATACGACAATTTGATTGTGACGTATTGTCATTTTTTCATCATCAAATTCAATTGTAATCGATGATGATGCTATTGAATGAAATGGCATTGAAGTTACATTATTCGGTTTTTCCGATGCTTGTAATGTAAAAATACTGTTTCAGCAATAATTAAAATTTCGATATTCTACTTCCAAATTTAAAAACTAACCTCAATCATGGAGACAATGATGAGCTTAATTAATACTGAAGTTAAACCATTTAAAGCACAAGCTTACCTTAACGGCAAGTTCATTGAAGTTACAGAAGCTGACCTTAAAGGCAAATGGTCTGTAGTTTTCTTCTACCCAGCAGACTTCACTTTCGTATGCCCAACTGAGCTTGGTGACCTTGCTGACAACTACGCTGAATTCAAAAAATTAGGCGTTGAAATCTATGCAGTTTCTACTGACACTCACTTCACGCACAAAGCTTGGCACGATTCTTCTGCTGAAATTAAGAAAATTGAATACCCAATGGTTGGCGACCCTACTTGGACGCTTGCTAAAAACTTCGAAGTATTAATCGAAGCTGCTGGTCTTGCTGACCGTGGTACTTTCGTTATCGATCCTGAAGGCAAAATCCAAATCGTTGAAATTAACGCTGGTGGTATTGGTCGTGACGCTCAAGAACTTCTTCGCAAAGTTAAAGCTGCTCAATACGTACACGCTCACCCAGGTGAAGTTTGCCCAGCTAAATGGAAAGAAGGCGACGCAACTTTAGCTCCGTCTATCGACCTAGTGGGTAAAATCTAATTTTTGAATTAGATTGCATCGAAAAAACCACGCGATATGCGTGGTTTTTTTATAACTTAATTTCGAGTGATTTTAGCAAGAATGTATTTGAAGTCCCTGTAATTTCTGCTATACATCTAAATAAGCCTTCTATTTTATTCAGTTTGGATATTAAAGTTAGGTCATTGAGTTTTTTATACAAATTCAAGGAGGTATGTATGGGGATAATGCTTGCCGTGACTTCTTGGAAATACAATGCGACTTCAAGATACTTAAAAATTTTTTATAACAATGGTTCTGGAGAACTCTACCACCCTGTGCCCAAATTTGTTTATGCCAACATGTTACGATGTAGTGATAAAGCCGCCTTTGTCCACAAATACCTAGAATACGACTTGCACTTCACCCGTATCACCATCCAATAAATAACAATAAAAAATCAGGGCAAGCCCTGATTTTTCATATCAATCCATTCACTTGCTACTTAACTATTATAATCCTTGGCAGTAATCACCAATAAACCAGCACCTAAAGACAAGGTCGATAGCAAATAATTGCCTTCTTCTTTCACCAAATTCGTGAATGCTTTCACTTCTTCCTCATGGGAAATTACATTATCTACAATCAAAACGCTACCTTGCTTTACCAACAAGCGTTTTAAGTATGGCCAATAATCCACATAGGCATCGCGTTCCGCATCAAGCAAAATTAAATCAAATTGCGCACTAGATTCTACCAAATAGTCTTTGGCATCGCCTACCCAAAATTGAATCAGCTGATCCAGCCCAAATTCCTGTGCATATTGCTGCGCCTGCGCACTACGAGCAGCTTCAATTTCTAAAGTGGTGAGTTGCCCTTGTGTGACTTGTAAAGCATCTGCCAGCCATAAGGTGGAATAACCTGTCGAGGTACCAACTTCCAGAACATGTTTCGAATTTTGAATCCGAATCTGCATTGCTAAAAATTGCGCAGAATCAGGTTCGATATTGCGGTAACGCTGTAGTCGATCTTTCTGAGTAACATCATGTTCTTTAAAAGATACGTAGAGATCATTTATTCTTGCTTTAAATTGCTGACTCAAGCTCATCGAGACTTTCCTGTGCTTAAATTTGATTTACGTTAAATTTCATTTTTTATTCTTTGGCTTTTATTCATATAGCCGTTTTTTGAATCAATTTAAAGCGAGGAAGCACTTTTCCATCATCCAAAGTCACGTGCTCGGTAAACATGCTGAGTGGTCGCACCCATAATGAGTAATCACCATATAGACATTGATAAACCACCAACTGTTCTTCGGTTTCACTATGTGTTGCCACAGAAAATACCTGATACAACTGACCTTTATAATGCTGATAAATACCACGTTCTAACATTGTTAAACTCTACCATTATTTGTGATGCTTCATGCTAAATCATTCAATCAAGTTTGGAAATTCAATCTGTTGAAGTTATTGTATTTTCATGCTTATCACGTCATAACTTGAGCGTTGAGCAACGCTAGATTTAGGCACATAAAAAAACCACTTCCGAAGAAGTGGTTTTCATTGAATTATTTCTTAAATGGGAATGCATATTTCACAATACGTTTAATCACGCTGCCGTATTGCTTCACCAAACTGGCATTGTTGTAATTTAAGCCATATTTCTCACACACTGCTTGTACTTTTGGCGCCATTTTACGATAGCGACGTGCTGGAATATCTGGGTACAAGTGATGTTCAATTTGATGACTTAAATGTCCAGTCAAAATGTGGAAAGCTTCTGAACCTGTTAAGTTCGAAGAACCACGAATTTGACGCATATACCAATGACCACGGCTTTCGTTTTGTAATACAGTTTTTGGGAAAACTTCCACATCTTTGGTAAAGTGGCCGCAGAAAATCACACTGAAGGTCCAGATATTACGGATACCATTCGCTACAAGGTTACCTGTAAACACTGGCAATGCAGCAGGACCTGCAATCAATGGGAAAAACACGTAATCTTTAAACAATTGCTTGGTAATTTTACGCTGTGTAGGTTTCCACTCTTCTTTCAACTCTTGCTTGGTTTTACGACCCAACCAGACTTTACCTATTTCTAGATTCTGGATCGCAACACCCCATTGGAACAACAAGCAGAATGGAATGCTATACAAAGGCTGTAATAAGAACCCTGGTTTCCAGCGTTGTTCTGGGAACAAACGTAATAAACCGTAACCGATATCATCATCCATACCTTTAATGTTGGTATAGGTATGATGTTTATAGTTATGGGTTTGACGCCAGTTGTCCGAAGTACCAACGATATCCCATTCGTAGTTTTTACCACTGAATTTAGGATCATTCATCCAGTCATATTGACCGTGCATGACATTGTGACCCAATTCCATGTTTTCCATGATTTTAGCAAAGCCCAACAAGCCTGTGCCTAAAATCCATGCTGGTGGGAACCAGCCTGCAAACAAGCAAGCACGACCAGCAATTGAAGCATACTGTACAGTTGAATAAACACGACGGATATATTTGGCATCTTTCTCGCCAATATCATCCAAAACTTCTTGTTTAATCGCGTCTAGTTCACGCGCCAATTCGTCTAACTCAAATTGAGTCAATTCACGATTCTTTGGGTTCTTAAAATATTGTGCTTTTACAGGCATATTCATGATATTGAACTCTCTTATAGATCAATCACAAGATCTGTTTTTGCAGAACTTACACATAGTTTTAATGGATTACTTGGCTCACTATTTTGTTGACCATTCAGTATGTCTTGCGTTGAGCCCTGTACTTTATTACATACACATTTATGACAAACACCCATACGGCAACCATAAGTCGGTTTCACGTTGGCATGTTCTAGACCCACCAAAATTGATTGTCCGCGTGGAATCGCAACCACTTTGTTGGATTTGCTTAACGTCACATTCACAAAGCCTGTGTCGTCATTTACCACAGGAGTCATGCTAAATGCTTCACTCTTGAAAAGTTGCGCTTGAGCAAACAGCTGTTCTGCTTGCTGAACGAAACCTGAAGGACCGCAGGCATACACGACTGACTGATCGATATCGGTCAAGACATCAACTTGAGCTTCGTTTAAACGTGGATCCGCTTTTTCTTCTTGGGTATAAAACACTTGATAAGAAAATTGAGGATATTGCTGCGCCCATTGTTCAAAATATGATTTAAAGGCGAAATCTGCATAGTGTTTAACCCAGTACATCACATGTACTTTACGGTCACGCAGTTGTTCTGACTTACTTAATGCAGTCAGCAAACTGTACATTGGAGTAATACCACTACCTGCAGCCAACAAAATCAACGGTTGATTTTGTTCAGGCAACAACATATCACCATAAGGCTGACCAAATTCAAGCACATCGCCAACTTGAGCTTGATTGATTAACCAATTGCTGACTTTACCTTGTTCAACTTTTTTCACGCTAAGCAACACATGCTGCGCATCAATCTGAGTCAAACTATAGGTACGCTCATAACGCGCGCCTTTCACATCCACCATCACAGGGTGATGTTGACCTGCTTGTCCCATTTTGAAATGACGGTTGACTTCAATGGTCAAACTCACCATTTCATCTGCCGTAGTGTCTTTTTGAACAATCTTACCGAGTGCCTGATCAACAGACCAAAGTGGATTGACTTTTTGCAACCAGAAATTCAACGAATGTTGATTAACAACACTGTCGACTAAAAAATTAAGGGGAGAATTCGATTTTTTTAGCATGAACATAATGAGGACCACGCAATTGACTTTTAATTATTATACACGTGTATATATATTTGTATATATATTCGTCCTTTTTTATTCATTTCACTTCATCCACAGTAAAGGCTATAATGCAAAAAAGCATTTAATCTATTGAAAAATATGAACCAGCCTTCGATCAAAGCAAAACTCGACACTACAACACATGAGCTAAATCCGGCACATGAACCCGTTGTAGTACGTTCTGTCGGTCGTAAAGCTACCATTACGAAAGATGAATTATTCCAAGCAGCACTCAAACTGATTGGACCAGAAAAAAGTATTGCCTCTTTAAGCCTACGTGAAGTTGCACGTGAAGCTGGCATTGCTCCAAATAGTTTTTATCGACATTTCAAAGACATTGATGAACTCGCGATTGAGTTGATTGACCGCTCAGGGATTGTATTGCGCCAAATTTTGCATGAAGCACGCTTAAAAGCAATCAAGCAAAGTGGCATCATTCGTAGTTCGGTGGAAGTATTTATTGAACAGTTAAATACGGATGAAGGTAATTTAAGTCTGTTGCTACGTGAGGGCTATACAGGCTCTACATCCTATAAACAAGCGGTCGATCGCCAACTAAATTTCTTCCAGCAAGAACTCAAAGATGACCTGATTCGCTTAGAACGTCTCAATCACAGTAAAATGGCACATCCTGAACTTGCAGCCAAAGCCATCACCCAACTGGTATTTCATATGGGTGCCAAAGTGATTGATTTACCCAATCATGAGCGCAAGGCTGTCGCTGAACAAACCATGATCATGATTCGTATGATTTTAGAAGGCGCACGCCATTTGGATGAATCGCAAATTCGTTAAACTCAGAAATGCATTCATTCCAATAAAAAAAGCACCTAATGGTGCTTTTTTTATTTCTAGTTCGAAAGTTAAACCTTAAGGTTTAACCACAACCAAGACCTGAATGGCTTCTGGTGTAACAGATAAGCCATCCAATAAGCCGATGCCTTCTTTTTGCAATTTTTGTAAGCGTGTAATTTCATCTTCACGAATACTTGGGTTAAATTGCTTCAAATAGCTTAAACGGTCAATTTCATATTGCCATTTTCCACCATAGATCTCTTTGGCTTGCTGCTTCATATCTGGTAAAGCGGCTTTGGCAATATTCAAGGCTTGTTGATAGCGCTCTTCAATCACGTCACGACGTGCTTTCACCACTTGACGGCAACTGTTGCTGTCTAAATGATGTAAATATGGCTTCAAAATACTTGGTTCGATCTTCATCGATAAATCTTGACCATTTTCACTAAGCAATACGCGAATCAATTGCTGTGGCAAGCTCGATGGCAGATTCAATGCTTTAGGCGCAATCACATCGACCTTAAACCACACTTCAAGCAAAACTGAACCTTGCTTTAATGCATTCGACTTTAAAATCGCGACATTAGTACTACCAAAGGCCTGCGTATTGATCATTTCCATCACGCTTTCAGTGAATGGATGCTCCAAAGTCAAATACTGTGCATCTTCACGCACTTGCGCTTGATCACGATAGAAGGTCGCAGTCATGCCTTCTTCATCCAAGGTGAGACCTTGAACTTGCATTTGATCTGTCGGTTTAATAATCACTGTACCATTGCTTTGCTCATCAAAATCAATGTTAGTTGAAGCCATGAAACGCTTCATAAACATTGGCAAAGTGGTATTGTCATCATAATCTTCAAGCGCTTGCACAATTTCTTGTGCCACGATTGGACGGCATGAATTGTATTCCAGTAAACGGTCACGCCCTGCTTGTAATTCAGCCTCAAGCGCTTCACGTTGCACACTCACTTCTTCCAGCAAGTCTTCAAACTGTTGCCCCATATCAGTAAGCAAGCAGTCTTTTAAATGCACAATGAAGTTTTCTTGTAAGGTTTGCGCTGTCGGTGAAATATTACTGAAAATATTCAATGCTTCGTTATACCAACGGAACATACGCTCTTGTGCAGTGCCTTCCAAATATGGCACATGAATCTGAATACGGTTTTCTTGACCAATACGGTCTAAACGACCAATACGCTGTTCCAACACATCTGGGTTGGCTGGCAAGTCAAATAAAACCAGATCAGAAGCAAACTGGAAATTACGCCCCTCAGAACCAATTTCAGAACAGAGTAAAATCTGCGCACCATAAGAATCTTCAGCAAAATATGCCGCAGCTTGGTCACGCTCAAGCAAGCTCATGCCTTCATGGAACATGGCAGTACGGATACCTGCATGTAAACGTAACGCATTTTCCAAAGCTTCCACCACAGGACCACTACGTGCAATCAATAACACTTTTTTGTGCTTGAGCTGAGTACGCAGCATTTCCATCAGCCAACCCACACGTGGGTCAAACTCCATCCATGCGCCATCCAACTGGGCTTCTTCAGGCCACATTTGTTCACGCAATTTACCATCTTTAGACCAGTTCTCTGGTGCTGGAAGTGGTGCAGGCTGGCAATCACGACCTGGGAAGCCTTGAATCGCTTCACGCGTATTACGGAATAAAATACGACCTGTACCATGACGGTCTAATAACTCATGAATTGCACGGAAACGTTGTTCAGGTTCATCTGTAATACGATGACCCAATAACTGTTCAATTGCCGTTAAATGGGTTTCTTCGAGTGGTAAATTCGACATCAACACTTCAGCAATTTTAGCAGTATGTTGATATTTCTCTTCTTCATCCAAGAAACGATCTAACGAGCTAAAGCGCTGTGGGTCAAGCAAACGTAAACGGGCAAAGTGACTTTCTACACCCAGTTGTTCTGGTGTTGCAGTCAGGAGTAAAACACCTGGTGTTTGCTCCGCTAACTCTTCCACTAGATCATAACGATCATTGCCGCCTTCTTCTTCATTCCACATCAAGTGATGGGCTTCATCCACCACCAGAAGATCAAAACCAGCTTCAAGCGCTTGTTCACGCAAGTCATCATGGTCAATCATCAAGTCAACACTGGCAATAATGCATTGCTCGGTCAAGAATGGATTGAGGTCTGGATCATGTTCTTTGATTGATGCAGTACGCGTTAAATCAAAAATAGAGAACGCTAAATTGAAACGACGACGCATTTCAATCATCCACTGATACTGCAATGAATCAGGGACTAAAATTAGAATACGTTCAGAACGACCCGTTTTTAATTGTTGATGGATAATTAAACCCGCTTCAATGGTCTTACCCAGACCTACTTCATCTGCCAATAAAACACGCGGTGCAAAACGCTTACCCACTTCGTGCGCAATATAAAGTTGATGCGGAATCAGACCAACACGGGCACCAACCAAACCACGTAATGGGCTGCTTTGCATATTGGCTTGCATCAGCATGGCTTCAATACGCAGGTCATACCATTCTTTGTAATCAATCTGGCTTGCCAATAAACGGTCTAATGGCTTCGATAACTGGATTTGCGCCCCAATACGGGTTTCATTCAGCGTTTTACGTTCTTGAGAACCATCATCTAAAGTACGTACCACAGCATAACGCACCACACCATGATTATGCTCTAATGACTCGACTAGCCATTGCGTGCCTTCCTGATCGTGGACTTCATCATTCGTATTAAAAACGATACGAGATAGAGGTGCATTGTTGCGGGCATATACACGCGTTTCATCGCTTTTAGGGAATAAGATACTAATCGATCGTTCATCCACGTCGATTAAAACCCCCAAGCCAAGCTCTGTTTCTGTGTCAGATAACCAACGTTGACCAATAGCAAATTGCTGCAATTTTTCCACCTTTATCTCAAATGTAGACCAAGAAATAATTGCTCATAACAGAATATTATTTGAACAAAATTTCAGGTCTTTAAGCAATATATTTTGACATAAAGCTCACTAAAAAAGTGGGCTTATTCGAATCTGAAGCGTATTTTTTTCGCCTTAAAATGGCACTGGGCAATAAAACTCAACCAACTGCTCGGTCTTCGGATGAAGAAAGCTCAGGCGTTCAGCATGCAGACATAAACGATCCAACAATAGCTGCTCGGGTGTGGCATACAGCGTATCCCCTACGATTGGATGTCCTAAGTACTGCATATGTACACGTAACTGATGCGAACGACCTGTAATCGGTGTCAGTGCCACACGGGTTACCGCTTGACCTCGCATTTCAAAATGCTCAGTCGCCTTCCAGTGTGTCAATGCGGGCTTATTGTGACTCGGATCGGCAATGTGCAAAGGCGGACGCGTTGGATCATAGATCACAGGCACATCTACCGTTCCTTCACCTTGTAAATGCCCAGCCACAACTGCTTGATAGATTTTTGAAGTTTGTCGTTCTTGAAACTGACGAGAAATTCGGTTTTGCCCGAATTTAGAGAGTGCAAAAACCAAGATGCCTGAAGTATCACGGTCTAGACGGTGAATCAGCAAGGTTCTCGGTTCTTCTTGTAGCAACCGATTAATCACACAGTCTTGCAAGTCAGCCGTTTTTCCTGGCACTGTAAGTATCCCCGCAGGTTTATGGATTACCATAAAATCCTCATCACGGTGGATCAGATGTTCATTCAGAAATTGACTCAAGAGATTTTCCAAGCTGACTGTGCAAACAAGCGGGCAATAATAAAAAGCTCACTCAAAAATTACAATGCAGAATAAGATAAAAGTCAGCGTTTTTTACGATTATATCCAAAAAAATGCTGATTATGCCCGTATTATGAATGTACCGTTAACTGCTTAATCAGTTTTCCTAAATTCTGGCTATGCAATACATCTTCATAACTGATATTCGCGCCATTGGCTCGCCATAGTCCCACCAAACTCATGATTGCAACAGAGTCTAATGCATACGCAAGTAAATCCTGTCCTAAATCCAGTTCTAAAGGTTGCATTCCTAAAGCTTCTGCAACAGCATAAAGAATACCTCTCTCGGACAAGATAAATTCTCTTGGCGCACTAAGCGACCAAAGTCGTAACAAACTTTGTGTATTCATATGCAACATGTGCTGTGAGCTGATTTTTTCGATCCATTGCACATGCTGCTCGAGATTCGGGAGGGTTATTGCATCATTAATAACACAGATCTGCTCGCTTACCGAATGAATATGTTCTAAAAGCTGCTTTACCACTGGAGTAATTAAGCCAGTCACCACCAACTGTTGTCGATTAGACAGATGCTCACCCAAGCGTTGCATAGTCTCAGCTGGATTGGTGAGATCCAAGTCCAAGATTGGAACATCAAGCGCTTGGGCTTTTTGTATACAACGTTGAACATTCGATGCCAATTCGCTGTTGATCCAATCTGCTTCGGCTCGTAACTGCTGCAAACCAATGACCAACAAAACACTTTGTGTAGAACTCAGCGACCAATTGGCTGATGAAGCGGCTAGCTGGATCTTTTTCGGCAAGGGATAAAACATTAGCCTAGACCTGTGCCAAAAATTGTTGTATCGCATATTGTGCAATTTCTGCATCTTGGAATGATTTCACCCCAGAAATGCCCACTGCCCCTACGAGCTGTCCCTGATACAAAATCGGCTCACCCCCTTCAAGCATTCCCGAAATACTTTCTACGCTAAGAAAACCCTGTTGTCCATTACGGATTAAATCTTCAAACAATTTTGTTGGACGCTTACTGATAGCAGAGCATTGTGCTTTTTCATGACTTAAGCGAGCAGTCATTGGCGATGCCCCATCCATACGTTTCATGCTCAACAGGCAGCCCGTTTCATCTACCACGGCGATACTAACAGCAAAGCCGTGTTGTAAAGCGTATTCATAGGCTGCATTTAAAATAAATTCGGCATCAGCTAAGTCTAAACAATGTTTGGTTTTCATCTTTTTCCTTGCATAAAAAAGCCTGCAACTCAGTCACAGGCTTTTAAGACATTCAAAATGGATTACGCTTTCATTTCAGCAAAAGTTTCTTTAGCTGCTTGAATGGTAAATGCAATATCTTCATCGCTATGCGCACTTGAAATAAAGCCAGCTTCAAATGCTGATGGTGCCAAGTTCACACCACGATTCAACATGCCATGAAAGAATTTACGGAAAGCCGCCACATCACATTTCATCATCGAATCGAAACTGGTGATGTCTTCTTGATCGGTAAAGTACAGACCAAACATCGCTCCTGCTTGTTGGGTTTTGAAAGGAATTCCCGCAGCATCAGCTTCTTGCTGTAAACCTACCAGCAATTTTTCTAATTGAGCAATTAAGTTTTCATAGAACCCCGGTTGACGCAGATGTTTGAACATTTCAATCCCTGCACGCATCGCCAAAGGATTACCTGACAAGGTGCCCGCTTGGTACACTTTACCCAATGGTGCAATGCATTCCATCACTTCACGTTTACCGCCAAAAGCACCTACTGGCAGACCTGCACCAATAATTTTACCTAAAGTGGTTAAGTCAGGCGTAACGCCATAGTGTGCTTGTGCACCACCCAGTCCAACACGGAAACCTGTCATCACTTCATCAATAATGAAGACGGAACCATGTTCATCACACACTTCACGAATCGCTTGTAAGAAGCCTTCAACAGGTTTTACCAAGTTCATGTTGCCTGCAACTGGCTCGACAATTACACCTGCAATTTCAGCACCAAATTTTGCAAAGCATTCTTTGAGTGTTGTAATGTCGTTATACGGCAGAGTTAACGTGTGCTTGGCAAAATCGGCAGGTACACCCGCAGAAGTCGCTTCACCTTCACCTGTGGTCAGTAAGCCTGAACCCGCTTTCACCAATAACGAATCCGAATGCCCGTGGTAACAGCCTTCAAATTTGACAATTTTGTCACGACCTGTATAACCACGTGCCAATCGAATGGCAGTCATAGTAGCTTCAGTCCCTGAGTTGGTCATACGAACCATTTCAATCGATGGCATGATTTCACAAATCACATCTGCCAAGGTCGTTTCATGTACCGTCGGTGCACCAAAACTCAAACCATCCACCGCAGCTTCTTGCACCGCTTTAATAATGTCAGGATGAGCATGTCCAAGAATCATCGGTCCCCAAGAGCCGACATAATCTACATAACGCTTACCATCCACATCAAACAAATAGGCACCTTGCGCTTTTTCAATAAAAACAGGTGTACCACCCACGCCATTAAATGCGCGTACAGGAGAGTTCACCCCACCTGGAATATGCTTACTGGCTTGTTTAAATAGTTGTTCTTGCTTTGGAGATAAACTCATGAATCACTCAACCTAAAAAGAAAATAATCGACTTACAACATTATGCAGTTTCAGCAAATAACTGTGTCCATGCATGCACACGAGATGGGATGTCAGCTACATTCAACGCTAATATATCACTAATTACTGCGCAAAGGTCTGCCCCCTTGCTGATCACAAGCGCTGAATTTTCAACAGTTAAGCCACCAATTGCACAAATCGGTACAGCAAATTTCTGCTTCGCCTGAGCAATCACCTCAATCCCGACATTCCCTGCTTCAGGTTTGGTTGCTGTGGCATAAACTGCACCAAAAGCCACATAGCTCGCCCCTTCAGCAATAGCTTTTTCAGCCAACTCTAAGGAGTTTAAACAGGTACGTCCAATAATGACGCCTTGTGGTAAACGTGCAACTGCATCGGCAATTTCACCATCATCCTGCCCCAAATGCACACCCAATCCGTATTGTTCTGCAAGAGCCAAATCGTCATTAATCACAAACGGCACATGGTATTGCTCACATAATGCTTTGATGTGTTCGACTTCCGCTGGTTGATCTGCCTGACTTATTTTTTTACGGCGATACTGCAGAATTGCAACGTGCCCTGTTGCCAAAGCGGCGTGTAATTTTTCCAGTAATACATTTAAAGGATCATCATTGGTAATGAGGTATAAACCACGCATAAAAACGCCTATCCACAACTGTTTAAAGAATCTACCTCTAAATAGATTCTAAGATTTCATAAAAAAGCCATCATAGCATTATGATGGCTTTACGAAAGATCAGATTTGCGCGAATTCCGTATGTTCAGCGCCAAACTTATAAATCATTGCCTTCGCGTTCTGGTTGATACAGTACGCGTTCAATTTTGACTTTCATTAAATGTCCATCGGGTTGCGGCCATTCAATTTCCTGACCTTCAGCCAGCCCCAAAATTGCAGCACCAACGGGCGCCAGTACATTGACCTGTCCTTTATCGCCACGAAAATCGTGCGGATAAACCAAGGTAATTTCCGTTGCAGTCGTTTCAGGGGCAATAATCACCAATACCCGTGCATTCATGGTCACAACATTGGCAGGAACATCTTGCGGGGCAACTACATTCGCACGTGCCAACTCATCTTCCAAATGTTCCATGGTAGGGGTTAATTTAGATTGATGCTCTAACATGGTTTCTAAACGATTTAGATCCTGTGCAGAAACAATAATGGTAGGTTTATCCATAAAACCGTCCTTCTCAAAAATTTATGTTTTAAGTTTTACGTTGT
Source organism: Acinetobacter zhairuonensis (assembly GCF_022601715.1). GTDB lineage: Bacteria > Pseudomonadota > Gammaproteobacteria > Pseudomonadales > Moraxellaceae > Acinetobacter. The sequence continues at coordinate 195,061 of NZ_JAKVIM010000002.1, forward strand.
ATGTTCTTTATTTTCACTTACTCAGTTATTTATAGCAGAAAATGAAGAATGGTGATGATAGGCATTTTGTATAGCTATAAAAAAAGCCCCCCTTGAGGGAGGCTTCTCAAGCAAAATCTAAATTATTTTGCATATACTGGGAATTTAGCACATACAGTTTCAACCTTCGCTTTCACTGTTGCAATGACAGTTTCGCTACCTTTTGAATCTAGGATGTCAGCAATCCAGCCCGCCAATTCGCGAACTTCTGCTTCACCAAAACCACGAGTCGTAACTGCTGGAGTACCAATACGGATACCAGAAGTCACAAACGGAGAGCGTGGATCATTTGGTACAGAGTTTTTGTTCACAGTGATGTGAGCAGCACCCAACCAAGCATCCGCATCTTTACCCGTAATGTCTTGTTTGATTAAAGACAACAAGAACAAGTGGTTTTCTGTACCACCAGAAACAACGTCATAACCACGCGCGATTAAAACTTCAGCCATTGCTTGAGCGTTTTTAACCACTTGTTGTTGATACGTTTTATATTCTGGCGCCATTGCTTCTTTAAAGCAAATTGCTTTAGCAGCGATTGCGTGAACTAATGGACCACCTTGGTTACCTGGGAATACAGCAGATTGAAGTTTTTTCTCAATTTCTTCATTCGCTTTCGCAAGGATTAAACCAGAACGCGGACCACGTAAAGTTTTATGAGTCGTCGTCGTGGTAACGTCAGCAATTTGTACTGGGCTTGGGTATACACCCGCCGCAACTAAACCAGCAACGTGAGCCATATCAACAAAAAGGTAAGCACCTACTTTGTCTGCGATTTCACGGAAACGCTGCCAATCTACGATTTGGCTATACGCAGAGAAACCAGCAACGATCATACGTGGCTTGTGTTCAACTGCTAAACGCTCAACTTCTTCGTAATCGATCTCGCCAGTTTCTGGGTTTAGACCGTATTGAATTGCATTATACGTTTTACCAGAGAAGCTTACTTTCGCACCGTGAGTCAAGTGACCACCGTGAGCCAAGCTCATACCCAAAACGGTGTCGCCTGGGTTAAGTAAAGCTAAATAAACTGCTGAGTTTGCTTGTGAACCCGCATGTGGTTGAACGTTAGCGTAATCAGCACCAAATAATTCTTTAGCACGGTCAATTGCCAATTGTTCGATGATGTCTACATATTCACAACCGCCATAGTAGCGTTTGCCTGGGTAGCCTTCTGCATATTTGTTAGTGAGTTTTGATCCTTGAGCTTCCATTACTGCTGGTGAGCAATAGTTTTCTGATGCGATTAACTCAATATGAGCTTCTTGACGAGCGTCTTCGTTAGAAATTGCTTGAGCTAATTCTGGATCAAATTCAGCAATAGAGATATTGGCAAACATTAGCGAGGTCCTATGTATTTAGGGCTTTTAAGCCGTGCTAAGATTGGCGCGTATTGTAGCATGAAGTTTGTAAATTTTGAGAATGAAGTTTGCGCTGTTTTACATAAAAAAAGCTCATGCAGATAAAAACATGAGCCGAGTTGTTCAAACCAACTTATTGAATTGGCATTAGTGTTTGTACATCTACTAAAATATTCGGAATATTCAACACATACGCTGTGCCATGATCCCATGTCGGTCCAGTCCGATAAGAAATAGATGAATTTTTCGCAGCCTCTCCACTTAACAGCGTATCGGTCGCAATTTTTGGCACTGTCGTATCTAGCGCACCCTGATAAATAATTATTGGCGTACTAATTTTAACTTGAAGTGGTTGCGAATCACTATCTAGGAATTTCTTAACTGGGGACAACGTCATAAAGTTACTTTGTGTTCGCGGATAATTACTAATATCCCCTGCATTATTTTGCGCATAAGAAAGCATACCTAGACCAAACTCTTGCCCCAAAGAGATATAACAGTCAGTTTCAGCATTATCGGCAATTTGATCGGTTGGGGATTTAAACACCTGACTATACTGCAAACTTGGATTTGGATTACGTAATCCCGCAGTAATTAAAGCCGTAAAGGTATCTAATGAGGCTAAGGTAGTAATTTTTTCACTTAAATCTGTTTGCTGTGCGGCAAGACCCTCACCGACTGTTAAGATCAACTCAAGATTCGAGGCAGGTGCAACAGCAACTGTGCCTTTATAGTCTAGCTGTGCCCGAGATTGATATTGTGCTGCAGCTAATGCGGCATGCCCACCTTGTGAATGTCCAACCGTCATCCAGCGATTTGAAACTTTATTGCCTAAATAGTTTCGTGCTGCCACAACTGCGTCAGTAATCGAAAAGGCTTCACTTTTTACATTCAAGAAAGGATGTAATTCATCATTGGCAGGTTCACCTAAACCCTCATAATCTGGTGCAACAACAACATAACCTGCTGCCAAGAAACCATTAATCATTGCCTGAATATAACTATTCAACTGATTTCGACTCGGTGCACAAATATCGGCTACACCCGTTGTGCCATGTGCCCAAACTACAATTGGCCAACCTTTAGCAGGTGGTGCTGTTTTAGGGGTAAACACCAACGCAGTTGCTTGAACCTCAGTATTGTTCATGCCAAGCATTTTATAGGTCATGACCACACTTTCACCCGCAGTTGCAGACATATCCGTTAAGGTATAAGCAGTTGGTGTAGTCACCACTGGGTTCACAATATTATTTTTAGGAATACTATCGCCAGAAACATAAGAATCATGATCATCATCATGACAGGCACTCAACAACAGGGTGGAACTGGTGAAAATCGCGATCAGCAATTTTTTCTGCATGGTTATTTCCTTATTCAATTTTTATTGTTTTTTGCTTCATTCTCAGCAACGTTTTATTTTTACGCCTTTTTCTATCTCTGTTCAATTTTATTTTAAATTCAATCTGAATAATGCCAATTTAGCCGTTTTCTAAAGTAAAAATATCAAATGAACGGATTAAACCCCTCCTTTATATTTGTTTCACGATGCTTGAAAATGTTAAATTGAGCCATTCAGCAGCACCTTAGGATTTCCATATGCAAACCATTATTCTGGATACAGAAACTCATACCTTAAATGGTCAACCGATTGAAATTGCATATGCACCTATTGATGTTCAGAACGGCAAACTGACCTTAGATAAATCAAAATTATTTGACCAACTCTATAGTGTCGATGAACCTATTTCTTTTGCTGCGATGGCTGTACATCATATTCTTGAATCTGATCTACAGAATCAACCGCACTACACTACCTTTACCCTACCACCCGATACACAATACATTATTGGACATAATATTGATTATGATATTCGGGCAATTGAGAAATGCGGTGTCAATACCAGTTCGATTAAAGCAATCTGCACATTGGCATTGGCACGTCGTGTCTGGCCAGATGCCGAAGCCCACAATATTTCTGCCTTAATTTATATGATCAGTAAAGGCAGTGAAAAAGCGCGAGAAATGATTAAAAAAGCGCATCGTGCCGATATGGATATTATTCTGACTGCCAATATTTTGATGCATATCGTGCATCAACTGAATATTAACAGCATGGAAGAACTGTATGCGGCTTCTGAAGATGCACGTATTCCGCGCAGCATTAACTTTGGCAAGCATCGCGGCACCAATATTGCCGATTTACCGGCTGACTATATACAGTGGTTATTGCGTCAAGATGATCTAGATCCATACCTACGTAAAGCGCTAGAAAATGTGAATTTAGTTACACTATAAATCTATGATTTGTAATTAAATTTTAACAATAGTGTAATTTTCACGCAGTATAGTCTGCTTAATTTATCTCATGGAATAAATTAAGACATGATTCACTATTCTAAAACACAACTAGGACATGACGCACTAAAACAACGTAGCTTGCCTTTAAATGCACGTCAACGCCGCTTACTGGTTCTGATCGGAACTGAAGATTTTGAGTCCATGAACGAAATCTTCAAGCAGCGTCTTGCTCCACCTGAATTGATTGAACAACTGAGCGAAATGGGGCTGATTATGGCTTCCAGCGTTAAAGCTATGGATAAGCCTGATGTTCAAACTGTGCAAACGGTAGCTGAACCGCAAAGTTCAGCAACTCAGCATGCATCAAATCCTATTTTCACACCAACTACTGAACCCAACGCTCAGCTAGCAGCAATACCTGAATCGTCCCCTCAGGCGGCATTACTTTCTCATGACCAGATTGTTCAATCTGCTAACCCAGAACCCACTGAACCTGAATTTGAAGATTCAGTTGCACTGGATTTTGAGGATGTAAAATATTTAATGGCGCAGCTTCTACAAAAATATTGTGGGCTGATGGCAAAACAGCTGGTGCTGCGCATTCAAGGTGCCGAAGATCTTCGGTCTTTAAAACTCTGCCAAATGCAGTGGATTACCCAATTACAAGAAACCCGCATTCCACCGAAAGAGTTAAATCGGATTTTGCATCAGATTAATTTCTCACTGCAACGGCTCAATCCAGCATAAATTTTAAGAGATATTTTGTTTAAGCTCAGTGGAATGAACACTTAGCAGCATATTTATAAATTTTAAAAGCTTATATTTATTAGAATCTTGGCGTACTTTTTCAATTTTAAATATTTCATGCAACGCTTGGTGTGCCAATCCTTCTACTTAAGCGTTATAGCTTTTGGAAACAATATCGGTGAAATAGAACAATTTTAGGGCAAGCCATGAAGCCACTCCACCTTGTTTTTCATCCAGATGATCATCCCGCACAACTGAAAAAGGTGGGTAATTGGGTTATTACTTTTCCTGCACGTAGAGAAAACAATGAAACACTACAACTGATTATTCGTAGTGTGATTCCGCAGCAAATGAACCAGAACATGCAGTTACTGAATCTAGAAATTCATCAAAGTACGCTTGATCATTACTGGGAAATCCTAACAATGAGCTATTTTGATGGCGAGCAAGCCATAGAGTTGCATCCAAATACAAAGAACACGATTGCTATAAAAATGCTGAAAGAGCTGATTCAAGAATTTGGGAAATATGATGTAGAACTACAATTGAAATAAACTGAAAAAATTAAGCTCGTTATAGATAAGCCATCAAAGATATTATGGTTTAAAATTGAATACTACAAACAGCAAGAACTCGCATTTCTGCGAGTTCTTTTATGTTGGATGGCTAGTGCTGATTTTTTATTTGAACTTTACGTTGCAAATTCAATTAGCTGTCAATGATCCGTCCAACTACTTCGTAGCTCTTAGTGTTGCTAGCTACTGTAGTTTTAATATAGGACGATGCGCTTTAATTGGCAAGTGGCTGTGACATTAAGCTACAAGCGTTATATCAAAACCATATTGACTAAAAAGCCATCAAATATTTTAATATTGAGCCTTTCACCAATCGACATCCACTCGTCGATTCGGACCTAAACAATAAATTAAACTTTCACTGTACTGATCACCGTCACAGCTTTGAAATACATCAGTTTTATTATTGGCTTCTATTCGAATGCGCTGCGTAAACACACCGCACTGCTTCAAAGTCCCATACTTTGCAATCATCAAAAATAATGAATAACTCGATCAACCATCAAGAGTGAACTGATGAACTCCATCTATCACAAGATAGCAAGTGATTAACATTTTTAAGTAAAGGCTTTACTTATATATATGACATTCAAAAGCCCCTCTTATAAATAAGAGAAACTTCATGAATAGGAACTCTCGATATATGAGTCGTGCAAGAACCTAACTTAAGGAAGTTCTATTTTCTTCAAACGATAATCTAAAGTCGCTCGACTAATCCCTAACATACGAGCAGCTTCGGACACATTATGACTGCATTTATTCATAGCACCACAAATAATGTCCTTTTCAAATTGTTCCAGAGAGAAATTTTCCGTTAATAAATCATCAATATTAGACTTAAATGAGTCATCTTTTTTTTCCAAATCTAGGTGCTGAGGAAATAAGCTTTCTAACTTAATTTCCTGTTGATGATCCGTCAGTAAGGTTGCTCGTTCTAATAGGTTTTCGAGTTCACGGATATTGCCGGGCCACTCATAGGTCATGACAAAGTTTTTTGCCTTATCACTCAGTCCTTTAAGTTTTTTATCATACATGGTTTCAAAACAAGATAAAAAATGTTGAATTAATAATGGAATATCTTCGCGGCGCTTGCGTAAAGGAGGAATTTTTACAGGGAAAATATTCAAACGATAATATAAATCAGCTCGAAAACGACCATCTTTTACCGCCTGCTCTAGATCTTCATTACATGCCGTGACGATTCGTACATCGACTTTTCGAGTTTGGTTATCTCCCACCCGTTCGAATTCACCTTCTTGTAGCATCCGCAATAATGCGGCCTGCGCCCTTGGCGACAACTCAATCACTTCATCCAAGAAAATAGTGCCTCGATGCGCACGCTCAAATTTACCGATCCGAGTTTGTGTGGCTCCAGTGAATGCCCCTTTTTCGACTCCAAAAAGCTCAGATTCAATGAGATCTGGTGGAATACAAGCACAGTTCACTGCTACAAATGGCTGTTCCTTACGTAAACTCGCCTCATGTATCCCTCTGGCAAAAGCCTCTTTACCAACCCCAGTTTCTCCCTGAAGCAAGACCGCTACTTTACTTCCAGCAGCTTTTTTTAAAAGTTCACACACCTTTCGATATGCATTGGACTCACCAATTGAATTAAACATGGTGTAGTCTGCTTCAATATCCGTATAGATATTCTTCTTTAATTCATTTAATTCTGATTGTAATGCGATCAGCTCATCAGAGACTGGATCTGGAGACATGAACTGAATCAGCTCATCCGCATTTTCCCATTCTTCAAGCGGCTTACCAACAATACGGCAGCATGGGTCACCCTGAGCAATACAATGCGTTTCTTGATAAATAATGGTTTGCCCCATGACAAAACTACTATAACCACATGCATATCCCAACAGCATCCAACACGCGGGTTCATCCGACGTACCAAATTCGTTAACATGAACTTCAGCTTCAAATGAATTATGCCAATTAAAATCTGCATAAAATTTGTGCTCATCATGACTTAACAGCAATTGATTGACTTCAACTTGAACCATGCCACGTATGCCGTGCATTTGTGGACCTGCCATAAAGGCTTCAGCTTCATTTAAATTCGGACGTAATTTGGAAGTTACCTTGGCATCTCTGACTCCAGCTTGATAACCACAACGAATAAAAAAGCGTTTCGTCCGTTCCCAACCGAGCATGTCATATAAGTCTTTACGTAAATACCCCATGATGCTGGTATGCATCAACAGCATTCTGTTTTCTTCGAACCAAATTTTACCGTGCTGGACATCAAATTGAATTTTATCCAGTAAGTCCTGAATATCATTATTCTTTTCTAAAATCCGAGTATAAAACTTTGCATCTTTTATTTGAGACATAAGTCAATATCCGTCCGTGGCTCTATATGTCAGTGCCATTATCTTACCCAAACTAGAGTGAAAAGTTTTAGTTTCTTATTTATATAAAGTTATACCCAAAAGGTATCGACATATTAAATTGAGTCAACTCATAAAAATAGCTTTAGTCGTTTTCAAAAATGATTGCTCTACATCCAACTTCAGCATTTCATGATTTGATGAAAATAGCCTTGTCTCGTTTCAGGATTTGATGAATTTTCTTCATTCATTATTCTCTTAATTTTAAATCAAGATATTGATTTTATTAAATTTAAAATAATTGGCACACCTTTTGATATATACCGCATAACAAGTAAAAAATTACAGCACTGAAATGATTTCGGTGTAGGTACAAAAGGACGTTCCATATGAGCCAAAAACCGCAGCCGAACCCGCTTACGAAATACATTCGTATTACGGGTGAACGTGATGCCAAATTTATCGAATTTGATTTCGCCATTCATGATCCAACCCTATTTGTCGAACTGGTCTTGCCCAAAGAGGCTTTTCAACATTTTTGCGAAATTAATCAGGTCGTTGAAATGACGAATGAGCAACAAGCTTGGAATGATGCGCAGGAAGATAAATGGCGTTACGGCATTGAACCCACCCTGCTCAATCCCTCACAGCAATAATGCGATCAAGACGATCAAACTTTTATTCATAAGGAGCTAGTGATGACTTTAGAAATTAAAACCTCAAACCTTGAGCCAATTCGCCAAACCTATGCCTACATCGAACGACGTTTTGGCACTAAGCCAGCCACGCGTTATCAAGAGGTTAGTTTTGATATTCAAGCATCCACCAACTTTCATTACCGTCCATTATGGAAGCCTGATAAAACCTTAAACGATAAAACTTACACTGCATTACAAATGCAAGATTGGTATGTGTTTAAAGACCCACGCCAATTTTACTATGGTGCTTATGTTCAGCATCGTGCACGCTTACAAGACACAGCAGAAAGTAACTACGCATTTTTTGAGAAGCGTAATTTGGTTGAAAATATCAGTGATGAAGTCAAACAAAAAATAATTTCGTGCTTGCTGCCTTTCCGTTATGTCGAACAAACGGCCAATCTGCACATGATGTCGGGAAGTGCCTACGGCTATGGCACCGTCATTACCCAAGCCTGTATTTATGCAGCCATGGATCGCTTAGGCATGGCGCAATATCTCTCACGCATCGGCTTGTTAATTGATGGCAATACAGGAGAGTCGTTACAACAAGCAAAAGATGTCTGGATGAATCATGCTGCTTGGCAGCCCTTACGAAAACTTTGCGAAGAAAGCCTGACTGAACAGGACTGGTTCAAACTTTATGTTCTGCAAAATCTACTGATTGATAGCCTGATGCAATCACTGGTCTATGGGAAATTTGACCAACTCCTAGTGAACAGTGGTGCACGTGATGTCGCCATGCTCACAGAATTTATGCAGGACTGTCTAACAGACTTACGTAAGTGGTCAGACCCTGTTCTCAAAGTAGCTATCGTAGAGTCAGAACACAACAAATCACTTATCCAATCTTGGACTTCTGAATTACTTCCACAAGTTCAACACGCCTTCAGTTCATGGGCAACACTTGCATTTAATGATTCAAATATCGAACAAGGTCTGGTCGTGATTACTGAACGCAGTAAAAAAGCGGGCTTCACTCAAATTGAAAATGCTGCATAAGGAATTGCAATCATGACATCTAAAGTTTATTTGGCACTACAAGACAACGACACCTCACGCTACATCATTGAAGCGATTGAACAAGATAACCCTGAGGCAACCATTCAATACTTGCCCGCCATGATCCGTGTAGAAAGCACTTCTGAATTGATCATTCGTGCAGAAACCGTTGCTGAAAAGCTTGGACAGGATTGGGACATTCAAGAACTACAGCTCAACATGATCACGCTTGGTGGCAATGTCGATGAAGACGATGACACGTTCACTTTGAAATGGAATTAAAACGTCAGTTATCAATAACTGAATCATAAATATTGAACAGGATGATCAACATGAATAATAGCCAAGCTAAAACAGCAACAAAAAAACTGAATGCCAAAGATCGCTACCGTATGCTTACACGAGACCTAGATTGGGACTTCAGTTATGCAGATCGTAAAGAAGCATTCCCATATGAAGAATTTGAAGGCATTAAAATTACCGACTGGTCCAAATGGGAAGATCCTTTCCGCTTAACCATGGATGCTTACTGGAAATATCAAGCCGAGAAAGAGAAAAAACTCTATGCCATTTTTGATGCATTTGCTCAAAACAATGGGCAAATGAATGTAACCAATGAGCGTTATGTCAATGCACTCAAATTATTTCTAACCGCCGTAACCCCATTGGAATATCAAGCCTACCAAGGTTACGCCCACGTCGGTCGTCAGTTTGGCGGAATCGGGGCTCGTATTGCTTCTCAAATGCAATCCATTGATGAGCTACGCCATGTACAAACCCAAATTCATGCCATGAGCCACTACAACAAATTCTTTGATGGCTTCCAAGATTGGGCACACATGCATGACCGCGTTTGGTATTTATCAGTCCCAAAATCATTCTTTGAAGATGCTCGCTCTGCTGGTCCATTTGAGTTTTTACTTGCTATTAGTTTTGCCTTTGAATACGTACTGACCAACTTACTGTTTGTACCTTTCATGTCAGGAGCTGCTTATAACGGTGATATGGCGACAGTAACATTTGGCTTTAGTGCGCAATCGGATGAAGCACGCCATATGACACTTGGTTTAGAAATCGTGAAATTCTTGTTGGAACAACATGAAGACAACGTGCCTATTGTTCAAGAATGGATTGATAAATGGTTCTGGCGCGGGACTCGTCTACTCTCAATCGTCGGCATGATGATGGACTATATGCTGCCTAATAAAGTGATGTCGTGGAAAGAAGCCTGGGAAACCTATTTTGAAGAGGCTGGCGGCGCTTTGTTTAATGACCTCAGCCGTTACGGTATCCGTATGCCGAAATATTCAGAAGTCATTGAGAAAGAGAAAGAACACGTCTCACATCAGGCATGGTGGATTTTCTACAACTTCGGTCATGCCGCAGGTTTCCATACATGGATTCCAACAGATGAAGAAATGGATTGGCTCTCTGCAAAATACCCAGACACCTTTGATAAATACTACCGTCCACGTTGGGAACTCGCTCGCAAAATGGAAGCAGAAGGCAAACGTTTCTATAGCGATGGTTTACCGCAACTTTGCCAAGTCTGCCAAATCCCAATGACCTTTACCGAAATGGATGGCGATCAAACCATGTTTAGTTATCGTGATTCAATTTATCAAGGTGAACGTTATCACACCTGTTCAGATGGTTGTCATGACATTTTTGAGCGTGAGCCAGAGAAATATATTCAAGCATGGCTGCCTGTAAACCAAATTCTACAAGGCAATTGTGGCGGTCCTGATTTAGAAAGCATTTTACGTGACTATTACCAACTGAATGTGGGTGCAGACAACTTGGATATCGAAGGATCGCCCGATCAGCTTCGCTGGAAAAAATGGAAAGGTGTGGCTTAACACCATTGGAAAGAAGATCTTCCGCTAAACGGAATGATCTTCACTCAAGGAATTTAGGAGTATTCTCATGTCAGTACAAGCTATTCAAGAAAACTATCAATTCGAACCTCGTGACCTGCAACGCAACTATGGCGATAACATGCTGCTTTTTATCGGCTGGGATCATCATACGCTTTTTTGCTCGGCACATGCCTTCTTGGTTTCTCCCCAACAGACCTTACAAGATTTAATTGATCAACAAATTCAAGCAGGTTTCCACCAACATCCAGATTTTAATCAAATTGACTGGTCTAAAGTACAGTTCACCTTGAATCGCCAACCGCTCGAGGCGGAATTTTCTAAAACCTTATCTGAGTTGAATTTCGACCATAAATCGCTACTGCGCTTTGTAACGCCAAATTTAAAGGGTTATCAAGGCAGTCATGTATAAGGGAGAAATAAAATGAGCTATCAAGTTACGATTGAACCGCTAGGAACCAGTATTGAGGTTGAAGAAGATCAAACCATTCTGGATGCTGCTTTACGCCAAGGGGTTTGGCTCCCTTTTGCCTGTGGTCACGGAACCTGTGGCACCTGTAAAGTCAAAGTCACAGACGGTTTTTATGATGTGGGAGAGGCTTCACCCTTTGCACTCATGGATATTGAGCGTGAAGAAAATAAGGTCTTGGCCTGCTGTTGCAAACCTGAATCCGACATGGTCATTGAAGCAGATGTCGATGAAGATGAGGATTTCTTGGGCTATCTTGTTCAAGATTACCAAGCCAAAGTTTTAGAAATTACAGACCTTTCTCCAACCATTAAAGGGGTCCGTTTGCAGATTGACCGCCCAATGGATTTCCAAGCAGGTCAATATATCAATATCCAATTTCCAGATATCGAAGGGACTCGTGCATTTTCAATTGCGAACTCACCCAGTGAGTCTGGCATTATTGAACTGCATATTCGCCAAGTACAAGGCGGTGCTGCAACGACTTATGTACATGAAAACTTAAATATTGGCGATGATCTGCATATTTCAGGACCATACGGACAATTCTTTGTACGTAAATCTGATGAGAAAGATGTCATTTTCATTGCAGGTGGATCTGGTCTATCTAGCCCTCAATCCATGATCTTAGATTTACTCGAGCACAACGATACGCGAACAATTTATCTGTTCCAAGGTGCACGAGATGTCGCGGAGTTATACAACCGCGAGATATTTGAAAAATTAGTCAAAGACTATCCCAATTTCCGATACATCCCTGCCTTAAATGCACCTCGTGCAGAAGATAACTGGACTGGATTCACAGGCTTTGTTCACGAAGCGGTTGCAGATTATTTTGAAAATAAATGCAGCGGACATAAGGCTTATTTATGCGGCCCACCACCGATGATTGATGCTGCCATTTCAACGCTGATGCAAAGCCGCTTGTTTGAAAAAGACATTCACACTGAACGTTTCTTAAGTGCTGCCGATGGGGCTTCTTCACCCTCTCGTTCCGCACTGTTCAGACATATTTAAATTCTAACATTCAAGCATCTAGAGTCATTTACATGATTCTGCCCATTTTCGAATGATCTGTTTCATGTCCGTTCCAGATCATTCGGATCTCAATTTATATCAAAGGAAGATCACCATGAACCGTCAGGAAATAGACAGATTAGTCAAACAAATGAATGTTGATACGGCGACAGGCGAAGTCGATCAGCGTGTTCAAACCATTATTGTTCGTTTATTGGGGGATTTATTTCAAGCGATTGAAGACCTAGATATTCAACCTTCTGAGGTCTGGAAAGGTCTTGAATATTTCACGGATGCAGGTCAAGCCAATGAATTGGGCTTACTCGCCGCAGGCTTAGGGCTTGAACACTATTTAGATTTACGTGCAGATGAAGCAGATGCTCAGGCAGGTATTACAGGGGGTACCCCACGTACAATTGAAGGTCCACTCTATGTCGCAGGCGCACCTGAATCCATCGGATTTGCACGTATGGATGATGGTTCAGAATCAGACAAGATCGATACTTTAATTATTGAAGGTACAGTGACGGATACAAATGGCAATGTGATTGAAGGTGCCAAAGTTGAAGTTTGGCATGCCAATAGTTTAGGTCACTATTCTTTCTTTGATAAGTCTCAATCGGATTTTAATTTACGCCGCACAATCATGACTGGTGCTGATGGTAAATATGTTGCACTGACAACCATGCCTGTTGGTTATGGCTGCCCACCAGATGGCACGACTCAATTTGTACTGAACAAATTAGGTCGTCATGGTAACCGTCCTTCTCATGTTCATTATTTCGTTTCTGCACCCAGCTTCCGTAAATTGACCACGCAATTCAACATTGAAGGTGATCAATATTTGTGGGATGACTTCGCTTTCGCTACACGTGATGGCTTAGTGGCAACTGCGGTTGATGTATCTGATGAAGCTGAAATTCAACGTCGTGGTTTAGACAAACCATTTAAATACATCACATTCAATATCGAACTGGTGAAAGATGCGGGTTCTGCACCTTCTACTAAAGTAGATCGTCGTCGAGCTAAGGCTTAAGTCACTCTAAGTTCACAATTTTGCACCTTTTCGTTGAAATAGGTGCAAAGCAAATCATGACAAGTTCATGCCTTTAGCCTGAAATATTTCAACGAATTCGCGTTCATAAAAATACAGAATAGGAAGTTCTATGAATAACAAAATCGCTGCTCTTCTCTGCGGTTTACTGACCAGCTTTCACGTGTCTACAGCATCAGCAACGGAAAATGGTTCCGACTCATTTTCTTTAGGTGCGGAAGGGATCATGGCAGGTGCTTTGCCACCTGCTGGGCTATATTTCCTTGGTTATTATCAAAATTACCATGCCAATGAATTTATAGATGGTCCATCACAATTCCATGTAGATGCCAATGCACTTGTTCCCCGCCTTGTATGGATGACCAATTACCAAATTGCTCATGGACAATGGGGTATGTATGCAGCCCAACCCTTGGTCGATCTAAAGGTCAATATTAATGGGCTACATGACTCAAATCAGGGATTAGGAGACCTTTATCTTGGCACAATGCTCGGTTGGCATCATCAAAACCACCATTGGCTGGCGGCACTAGAAACTGTTTTAGGCACTGGTGACTACAAAGCACCGAGTCAAACAAATCCAGTTAGAGCAAACATCGGCAAAAATTACGACACGATCAGACCTATTTTTGCCTATAGCTATATCAACCCAAATGGACTAGATCTTTCCACGAAAATTTCCTATAGCTGGAATAATCGAAATGATGCGACAGATTATAAGTCTGGAGAATATTTTGCAGGTGACTACAGTTTAGGTTACCGCATACAACCTAAAGTCAAAGTTGCAGTTGAAGGATACTACTTTAAACAAACCAAGGAAGATAACATCAATGGAGAAGATATTGACTTTAAAGGACAAGCTTTCGCAATAGGTCCTGCGATTCAATATGCAGACCAGAATTGGTCACTTGAAGCAAAGTTTCTCAAAGAAACAAATGTTGAGAATCGCCCCGAAGGACATACCAGTTGGTTAAAACTCGTTTGGGCATTCTAAATATTCATGCTTTATAAGTAGAATCATGAGCCAAGAATCCATAATGGGTTTACTCGCATTATGGATGATTTGCCCCAATTTTTAAAAGACTAGAGTCCATTAAGCCTGTGCTCCTGCTATCAGGATCTCTTATGCTGTCTTTATCTTCTACTCCTAATAGATCTACTGATGTGTTTTTAAAAGACTAATTCGTGTGATTCATAGACATCCTTTTCAATACCACTCTATCACCTAACTCCAGATCAAAGCAGTACATCATTGCATCAAATACCTTACCGTTGATAATCAATTAAGCACTGTACAGAATATTCATTTGCAGCAATAGCTAGTGTAGCAATAAGAATAGTTGCTATTAATATTCATGTTTTTCTATACTTACCGCCGAATTAATGAAAGTAAATATATTAACTTTGACATTGTCAGCTCTTTACGAATAGTTAAATTGCTTAATCATACTTTTGTCTTTGTTCTTTCTCTAGGTCGTGAATTCTACCGAGTAAATGCACTCTTTGCTCCTACTCAAATTCAAAAGCTCTCTCAATATCATCAAACTTTTTGGAACCCACCCAAATCATATTTATGGATTTTTGTTTGCTCCTTTAATTGTGAGACGAGCTTAGTTACCCAATAGACCATATTTGTCTAGGAGAGTGGTGGCAGTCCATACAACAAAACATTATGATGTGCACACCCCTCTTGCACACAAATCAAACACCTAATTCGACATATAAATGATAAAAAGACTCAACACAAGAAAGATTATCAGTTATTATTTGACGCGATCAATAGCCATGTGAACTCGATATGAATGCCGATGCAAAACATTCAGCCAAAGTCTTAATCATCGATAAACTAAGCAAAAAATTCGATTCACGTTTTGCTGTCAATGAAGCGACATGGTCGGCGAGCAATGGTCAAATCACTTGCTTACTGGGTCATTCAGGTTGTGGTAAAACCACTATGCTACGTTTGATTGCAGGTTTGGAAACACCAACGAGTGGCTCAATTCAACTTGAACAAAACATTCTATTCAATGAGGAACAGCATCTCCCTGCTGAAGTGCGTAATATTGGTCTAGTTTTTCAGGACTATGCATTGTTTCCGCACCTGAACGTGCTAGAAAATGTGATGTTTGGCTTAAAAAAATTCAATAAAAATCAACGACAAGAAATTGTAGAACAAGCCTTAAAACTTGTATCTATGCATCATCATATCCTAAGTTATCCATATACCTTATCGGGTGGAGAACAACAGCGTGTTGCCTTGGCACGTGCCTTAGCCCCTAAGCCGCACGTACTGCTGATGGATGAACCTTTTTCTAATCTGGACCATCGCTTACGTGACCAGATCCGTAAAAGTACAATCGATCTGTTGAAAAAGACAGAGTCTACTGCCGTGATTGTCACGCATGATCCTGAAGAGGCATTACAAATTGCTGATCAGATTATCTTAATGCATCAAGGACAAATTATTCAGATTGGCACCCCTAAACAGCTATATTTTCAACCCTCGACCCTGTTTGCAGCACGCTATTTTTCAGCTTTGAATGAAATACCAGCTCAACGATTAGGGAATCAAATCAGAACCATTTTTGGTCACATTTCAGTACCTGAAAACCTGAGCGATGCTGAACAGTCTATTTCCTGTTATTTCCGCCCACATCAGGTTCAGGTGAGTCGAGCGCCTGCTGCGGGCATGGTTGCAGCCAAAGTCATGTCCTCAAGCTTTATGGGACATGCCTATCAATTACAACTCCAACTTGTTTCTGAGTCAATTACGGTATTGGCGCAAGTAGATCACCTACAGCAATTTTCTAATCATGAAATCGTCCATGTGTCCGTAGATTTAGCCGCCTGTTTTTTCTTTGCGCCCGATGAGCATTCTGGCGTACTCAATACATCTCAATTTGAACAAGACGTTCAGAATTAAACTCTGTTAAGGAAATAAGAAATGAAGCCACTATCAAAAATTCATCTTCTTTTAACTGGTCTGGTAGCCTTCAGTGGAAGCTGGGTACATGCAGCTGAAGTCAACCTGTATACCACGCGAGAACCTGCTTTAATACAACCTATTTTAAAAGAGTTTAGTCAAAAAACAGGGGTGAAAGTCAATACGGTCTTTATTAAAGATGGTTTGCTGGAACGAGTAAAAGTTGAAGGCCGACGTTCCCCTGCCGATGTAATGCTCACGGTTGACTTTGGAAACTTGGTCGATCTAGTCGAAAGTGGTTTGACGCAACGCGTCGATTCAAATGTTCTAAACCGTTCAATTCCAGCAAACTTACGAGCTGCAAATGGACACTGGTATGCCTTATCCATGCGTGCACGTGCAGTTTATGTGTCCAAAGATCGTGTTCCGCTGAATGCGATTTCCTATGAAGATCTGGCAAATCCGAAATGGAAAGGCAAAATCTGTATCCGTTCGGGGAGTCATCCATACAACACAGGCTTAATTGCAGCCCATATTGCTCATCATGGCGAGAAAGAAACTGAAAAATGGTTGCGTGGTGTTAAAGCCAATTTAGCACGTCCTGCGAGCGGTGGTGATCGCGATGTGGCACGGGATATTCTGGGTAAGATTTGTGATATTGGTGTAGCAAACACCTACTATGTCGGTACCATGCGCACAGGTGATGCTGAGCAACAACGTTGGGGGAACGCCATTAATGTGGTTCTACCTCAATTTAACAATGGCGGCACACACGTCAATGTTTCAGGTGCTGTTGTATCAAAATATGCACCTAACCGTAAAGAAGCGGTCCAACTGCTAGAGTTCTTAGCATCAGATCAGGCTCAAGCCATGTATGCGAAAAGCGACTTTGAATATCCAGTGAAACCTGGGGTTAAAATTGATCCTATTATTGCAAGCTTTGGCAAACTCAAAGTGGATACCATTCGCTTAAGTGACATTGCCAAACACCGCAAAGCCGCTAATCGATTGGTTGATAAAGTACAGTTCAACCATTAAGTCTCGCTTGTCTTACAGGAAGTAATTGACGCTTCCTGTAAGATTAGATCTATTTCCATCTCTCACTAGACCTACACCTTCAATGCCAAACAAGAAATTTGCATTTAGTGCTTTATTTTCACTCAGTGGACTATTGACGCTTCTCGCCTGTTTACCTGTCCTTGCTTTAGTTTGGACCGCACTGCAAGGTAATAGTGAGATTTGGAATCATCTGATTCAGTATGTCATTCCCCCGACACTGGTCGAAACCTCCATCCTTCTTCTCGGGGTCGGTGTTTTAACCATCCTGATTGGTACAGGCAGTGCCTGGATCGTCACAGCCTATCAGTTTCGTGGTCGTGCTTTTCTGGACTGGGCACTGCTCTTACCTCTTGCTGTACCCACTTATATTATTGCTTATAGTTATATTGATATTCTGCATCCTATTGGTCCGGTTCAAAGTCTGTTACGAGACGGGATGGGATGGGACATGCAACAGCTCTGGTTTCTGAATATCCGTTCGGTATGGGGCGGAATCTTTCTATTAAGTTTCGTGCTTTATCCTTATATCTATTTAAGCACCCGTGCGATGTTTTTAATGCAGTCCGCTAGTCTGATTGAAGTCGCGCGCAGCTTGGGACTGAAACCTAATCAGATCTTTTTAAGAGTGGCAATACCACTCGCTCGACCAGCAATTGCGGTAGGCACCAGTCTGGTATTAATGGAAACTATTAATGACATTGGGGCAACCGAGTTTCTGGGCATTAAAACGCTGACCTTATCCATTTATTCAACCTGGATTAACCAATCCGATCTGGCCAGTGCCGCACAAATTGCCATTTTTATGCTGATGATTATTACCTTTTTGGTGATCTTCGAAAGATTGGGCCGTCGTAAACAACGTTACATGAACTCTGCTCAACGCAGTAGACTCATGCCTGCTCAGCCTGTGACAGGAAGTAAAGCGCTCACTTTGCTCGGACTTGGTCTCATCCCTGTCTGTATCGGATTCCTAATTCCATTCATCCATTTGCTGGTTGAGTCTTATAAACGTATTCAATATGCCGGTTTATCCGACTATTTATTACAATCCTCCCTCAATACCCTCATCTTAGCCAGCATTGCAACCTTTATAACCATTCTGATCGGTTTCTTCATTGTCAGTGCAGCTCGATTTAGTGGAAATACTTGGTTTAGCAGAATTTCAAGTTTAGGCTATGCCGTTCCAGGTACGGTACTCGCGATTGGCCTAATGCTTTCACTGGGTGTGATTGATCATGCTGTAGCAGATTTTCTTGAATTCCAACTAGGCATTTCTACGGGATTACTGTTTTTAGGTACCAGTTTCACTTTAATCTATGCTTATACGGTTCGTTTTTTAGCGATTTCAATTGGTGGCATAGAATCTGGCTATAACCGAATTCATGCTGTTCTGGATGATGCTGCACGCAACCTAGGACAGAACCGACTGGGGATTTTATGGCGAGTACATTTCCCACTTTTACGCCCTGCGATCATTTCGGCTGCATTATTGATTTTTGTCGACTGTATGAAAGAACTGCCGGCCACCCTACTGCTAAGACCGTTAAATATGGAAACGCTTGCCACACAGCTCTATGCAGAAGCATCACGAGGTACCTATGAAGATGGGGCGATAGCCGCTTTATTAATAGTATTGGTTGGACTCATCCCAGTGATTTTACTTGCTCGGATGAGTAAAAATAGTCGATAAAATAAATATATAGACCCAAAAGAGGCTTAAACCCTTTAGATTTAAGCCTTTTTGCATTATATAACGTGATATTCGGTCATATTAAGTATGGTATGTGGTTCATAATGGCGTCAATTGAACTCACAACCCAAGCAACTGTTTTTATAAAATTTATAAGAAAAAATATATTTCATTGACTCAATTTTGACCCACTGAATTTTTGTAGGTATTTTTGAAACTTAGGGCTTAGAAAAGGCATAAGAATTTTTTAGAAAGTTCACCAAGGTTTAAATGCATTGATTTTATATTTTCAAAACTCTGGACTCTATAGTAACTATAGGGATTCTAATATTTGAAGTTTATAAATTTTTAATGGGTATTATTATGAGTGACTGTGAATGTAGCAAAGAACCCCCATGCGAAGATAAAAAGTTTCAACAAGAGAATACTTCAAAAAATTCTAAATACACAAGTGAATACATAATTCCCAAAATGGATTGTGCTGCTGAAGAACAGATGGTTCGTATGGCTCTTGCAGATATTGAAACAGTAAAAGGCCTCAGTTTTGATCTTTCTAATCGGAAACTTAAAGTCTTCCATAATAATGGGGTTGAGCAAATTACAACCAAACTTGAAAGGCTTGGTTTGGGTGCGAAACTCGCTGAAACACAACTGACTTCAGAAGATATCCCCTATATACCTGACCCTATGAAGCAAACCAAAGTACTTAAACTGCTATTAGGGATTAATGCTCTATTGTTCTTTATAGAATTCATTAGCGGTATTATTGCAGCTTCTACAGGATTGGTTGCTGATTCTCTAGATATGTTCGCTGATGCAGCTGTTTATGGTATTTCTCTATATGCCGTCGGAAAAGCTGCGAAGTATCAAGTAAAGGCAGCTCATTTTGCAGGTTGGATTCAGTTAATACTCGCTATTATTGTGATTGTCGATGTAATCAGACGTTTCATGTTCGGAAGTGAGCCAGAATCAATTCTAATGATGATTATTGGCTTTCTTGCACTCATAGCCAACGTAACATGCCTATATCTTATTTCTGGCCACAAAGAAGAAGGTGCACATATGAAAGCTAGTTGGATTTTTTCGGCAAATGACGTTGTGGTAAATATAAGCGTTATATTCGCTGGTGTACTTGTGGCTTTGACTGGTTCTGCTTACCCAGACTTAATCATTGGCACACTGGTATCTCTATTTGTGCTCAATGGTGCTCGAAAAATTTTGGCATTGAAATAAATCAACAATGAAAATAGCTCAACAAGAAATCAAAAAATGGGCTTCAAGTGATCAACCTCACAGTTAGAAGGTTTAATTCAGCCTGTCGTAATACAACAATACCCTAAGTTGAAGCAGAGACATTATCCGTCGACTCAGGGGCAAGTGAAGTTGAAACTTAACTGATTAAAGCTGAAATTTCAGCTCAAACTGATATAAAAACAGCAAAAAAAAGAAGGAGTTGCTCTGAATGTGATGGGATCACATGGACGAAAAGGCATTAAAACTGGTCAAATTACCAGTGTGAATTGCAAAACAGTAAAGCGTATGGCTTGTTCCTCATTATTAATAAACCAGTGGTTTAAGCCACTGGTTTTCCTTTTAAAAAGTATAGTTTTAAAGTTATTTATTCTTTTCAATCAGTCCTGCTACAGCCTGAGCTTCAAGTACTTTACCGCTCGATACGATTTTATTGTCAATAATCAAACCAGGGGTACTCAATAGGCCTGTTTCTGCGATTTTCATCATATCTGTAACATATTCAATTTCAGCTTGCACACCGGTGCTTTTAACTGCTTCCTCTGTCGCTGCTAAGAGTGCTTTACATTTTCGACAGCCTGTACCGACAACTTTAATTTGCATATTTTATTCTCCCAACGTTTTATAAAAACCAGTAACCGAAAGTGTTAAGGCTATAACCAATAATCAAGATTCCCACAAAAATAATCCCAATGAACAGGCTCAATAAGCGGGTTTTTACTACTTGTTTTAGCAAAATCAATGATGGCAATGAAAGAGCGGTTACGGCCATCATAAAGGCCAATACTGTACCTAAGCCCACACCCTTCGCCACCAAAGCTTCCGCAATCGGCAAGGTACCAAAAATATCCGCATACATCGGTATACCCGCAATCGTGGCAATTAATACAGAATACCAATGTTCCTGACCAAGTAAGGCCGCAATCCATTGTTCAGGAATCCAGTTGTGAATAGCGGCACCTATTCCCACACCAATCAAGACATACAGCCAGACCTTGTTAAAAATTTCGACCACCTGTTCCCAAGCGAACTCGCGTCGCTCTTTCACGGTCATACTAAAATCTTCTTCTCCTTGAATAGCGCCATTATGCGTTACAAACTCAGCCACATACTTTTCCATTTTTAAATAGCTGATGAATGATCCTCCTAGTACTGCCAGCACCAACCCAAGCAACACATAAACCATGGCAATTTTCCAGTTGAAGATACTGGCCAATAAAATAATAGAGGCAAGATCGACCAGAGGAGATGAAATCAAAAATGAAAAAGTCACGCCCACTGGAAGCCCGGCACGGGTAAAACCAATAAACAGCGGAATGGAGGAACAGGAACAAAATGGAGTAATGGTACCGAGCAGAGCTCCCATAATGTTGGCTTTGATCCCGCTCATTCGTCCTAAAATCTGTCGGGTACGTTCAGGCGGAAAATAACTTTGAATATAAGACAGTGAATAGATTAAGACAGATAACAGAATAAAAATCTTGAACACGTCATAGATAAAAAAGTGAATACTGCCACCCAGCCGAGTTGTGACCGATAAACCCATTATATTTTCGACAAACCAACGCACACCTTCTGAGAGCCAGGTCATTTTGAGAAGGACATCGTTTAACCAAGCAAAGATTGCGATTATGCTGTCCATTTAAGTCTCCTGATTTTGACCAAATAACAATGCTTGGGTAAATAAACACAATTCTTCAGCACAAATGTGGTTCTGTGAATAGTACATTCTGCATTCTTCTTTATACGCTTTTTATACTTAGAAAAGCATATGCGAATTTTTCACATACACCCATTTATTGATGGAAATGGTCGTACATCACAGCTATTGATGAATTTAGAATTAATAAAACTGCACATCCATCGTTTGCCATTAGAGTTGAAAATCTTTTAGCGTACTATGATGCTTTAGACCAATATATGGCTAAGAGCAAAACCAACTCATTCATCTCATTGATTGCTAATGCTGTACTGAATAAATTTAAATCGTATCAAATGGTTTCGAGAAATTAAAAAGTATCCACAGAATTTATGGATACCTTGATAGCAAATATTAATTCTATAATTTAATGTAAAATGGCTTTGTTGCAAAAATCTAGCGTCAAAACTAAAACCGGCCAACCGTATGGGAAGAACAATCTGGAAAAAGTGGTCGGATTATCATCGACGAATTTGGTAGAAACCAAGATGCATTGTATTAAATTATTAGGCTAAATTATCAGCAAAGCATTTTTCAAGTCAGGTTAATGAAATTCATGTACGTGTGACTGTCTTAAATAAATTTACAGAATTAGGTCGACCTCATACCCGAACTGTAAGCTAAATTTGTATAACCCCAAGATATCTTCAATTTATAAATCTTTATGCAACAAAGCCGAAAAATATGTTTATTCTTAAAAAAGATTTCACATAAAATTCACTATCCAAGACATATTCTTTAATTAAAAGTCAAAGTCAGCACTTTAAAAGTTGCTTAAACATATTTTATCCAATACCAACATATAGGTGGGTTCTTCCGTGGCTATAGAATTTGTTTCCAAATCAAAGTTACCTACCGCTTTTGGTGATTTTGAAATTATAGCATTTCAGGATAAAAGTACGGGTGAAGAACATATTGCTCTTGTAAAAAGCATGCATACTATTTCTGATCAACCTGTACTTGTTAGAATTCATTCAGAATGCTTAACAGGTGACGCTTTTGCTTCACTGAAATGTGATTGTGGTCCACAATTACACTCAACCATGAAAATGATCAATGATGCAGGCCAAGGTGTCATTTTATATCTACGCCAAGAAGGTCGTGGCATAGGACTAACCAATAAAATTCGTGCCTACGCACTTCAAGACCAAGGTCATGATACTCTTGATGCAAATTTATTATTAAATTTACCGGCAGATGCTCGTAAATATGATATGTGTTCCGTTATGTTAGATTATTTAAAAATAAAAAATGTAAAACTCATTACGAACAACCCGCTTAAAATTAAATCTTTAACGGATTTAGGAATTAATGTTATTGAACGCATTCCTTTAAAAGTTGGTTTAAATATTTTCAATAAAAATTATCTAGAAACAAAGCAAAAACGTATGTCACATCTATATGATAATAGTGATTTTTAAAAAGCGATCACTTTCAGTAACAAATCCACATATAAAACCATCTCCCTTACGGGAGAAGGTTTTATAGCATATGGTTGTTATTAAATTAACTTGAAGATACTGATTAAAGAAACAAGATATTATTTATTTTCTCTAAGTATCTGTGAAAAAACTGTGACTTTTTCTAAAGTCGCGTTCATCCCCTTATTAAAAAAAGTATCGACGAGTGCTGAACCGATAACAATAAGATCTACTTTATTGGCTAATGCTTTAACATGGCTTTCATTTTTGACCCCAAAACCAATTGCAACAGGAATATTAAAAATAGGCTTAATTTCAGCAATCTTTTTCTCAAGATTAGGTAGATTTAAGTCTCCTCCTGTTAAACCATTTTCTGCAACATGATATAAAAAACCTGTCGCGCGCGCTGAGATTTGCTCTAACCTTTCAACTGGAGTGGTTGGTGCTGTCATTGCTATTAAATGCATATTTTTTTCATTTAATTGCGTTTCAAATTTTTCCCGATATCCATATGGAGCATCTAAAATCAACACTCCGTCTATAAGATTTTCTGTTTCGGCGACAAGTGTATCGAAACCATATTGCATCATCGGATTTAAATAAGTCATGAAAATTATTGGTGTTTTTTCATCATGTAGCCTGATTGCTTTTACCAATTCAATCGTCTGTTTAACCGTTTGACCTGTACTTAATGCCCTAAGATGCGCTGCCTGAATGATCTCTCCATCTGCCACTGGATCAGAAAATGGAATGCCAACTTCAATAATGTCAGCCCCAGCTTGACCCAATTGGCTTAACAAACGACAACTTTCAGCGAAATTAGGATCCCCAGCAGTAAAATAACAGACCAAACCACTTCGATTTTCCAATTTCAATTGCTCTAATTTTTGATCTAGACGGTTCATACTGTAGCTCCTGCAAGATATTTTTTGACTGTGTTTAAGTCTTTGTCACCTCTGCCACTTAAATTGACAATAATGATCTGTTCTGGCTGCATTTCTTGAGCCAGTTGAATCGCATACGCAATCGCATGTGAACTCTCAAGCGCAGGAATAATGCCCTCCTGTTGACTTAAAAGCTGAAACGCTTTTACCGCTTCTTGATCGGTGATCGCCGTATATGTCACACGCCCAGTTTCAAACAGAATGCCATGTTCAGGTCCAACACCAGGATAATCTAAGCCAGCTGATATAGAGTGCCCCTCTAAAATCTGCCCATCTGAATCTTGTAATAAATAGGTTAAATTGCCATGCAGCACACCAACTTGACCTTTGCAAATAGAGGCAGCATGTTCACCTTGATGTGTTCCTTTTCCTCCCGCCTCAACACCAAACATTTTGACATTCGGGTCTTCTAGAAAAGGATGCATCAACCCTAATGCATTTGATCCTCCACCGACACAAGCAACTAAGGCATCAGGCAGTTTATTTTCTTTGAGGAGTATTTGGTTTCTGGCTTCTAGACCAATAATTTTCTGAAATTCTCTCACCATCGTAGGATATGGATGAGGACCTGCGCCAGTACCCAACAGGTAATAGGTTGTATCAACATGACTAATCCAGTCACGTAAGGCTTCATTCATCGCATCTTTTAAAGTACCACGACCTTTTTGAACACTTCTGACTTCAGCCCCGAGTAATTTCATGCGCTCAACATTCATTTGTTGGCGCTGAATATCTGTTGCTCCCATAAAAATGGTACATTCCATCTTAAACAGTGCGCAAACAGTGGCTGTTGCAACACCATGTTGTCCAGCACCAGTTTCTGCAATGATTCTGGTTTTCCCCATAAATTTGGCCAATAAGATTTGCCCAACACAATTATTGATCTTATGTGCACCCGTATGGTTCAAATCTTCTCGCTTAAGATATATTCGAGCACCGCCTGCATAAGCTGTTAGGTTTTTTGCATAAAAAAGAGGACTAGGACGACCAACAAAGTCAGTTAAAATATGCTGATATTCAGCCCAAAATTCAGGTTTTTGCCGAACAGTATTAAAGGCTTGCTCTAATTCTTGAAGTGCTGGCATTAAGCTCTCTGGCATGTAACATCCACCAAATTTACCAAAAAATCCCAAGTCATCAGGACCATTACCTGTATAAGGGGTTGTCATCTCATATCTCTTTCAGTATCAAAACTTGTTTGATCTTAAAATATTTTCATTTTTCTGATAATTGATATATTTTGGGCTTATGGTGTTAGAAAATTTTACAACATGAAACGCAGAACATTACCTCCCCTTAATGCTTTAAAAGCATTCGAGGCAGTCGCTAGAAATAAAAGTTTCAGCTTAGCTGCTGAAGAGTTGTGTGTCACCCATAGTGCGATTAGCCACCAAATAAAGCAGTTAGAAGAATGGTTGGATAAAAAATTGTTTATTCGACATTCCGCTACCATCTCTCTGACCACGGACGCAGAAGAATTATCTCTAGTTTGTACGCATCTTTTTAATCGTTTAGAACAATGCATCTTTGAGCTAACCAATAAAACGTCAGAGGTAGAAGTTGTCATAGGCGCTTCTCATAGTTTTATGGCAAATTGGCTGATTCCCCGATTAGAAAAAATCGAAATAATCTATCCCAATATCCATATCAAATTAATGACATGTAATGACTTAAAATTGTTAGAAAAAGAGAAAGTTGACATATTTATCAATAGCATCAGTGAAAACAATATACTTCCTGACTTTTTGAATAAATATCTTTTATTTCCCGATAACATGGGGCCTATTTGTAATCGTGAAATAAATCCGCTTGATACAGAAAATGATCTTTTAAATTATCCATTACTTCATACCCACTCAAATAAAAGTGCATGGCATACTTGGTTTGATCAGTCTAAGATTAACTTTTCCCCAAAAGCGAATGATCGTTATTTTGATAGTCTCAATTTAATGATAGAGGCGGCTGTTTCAGGCTTAGGAATTGCCATAGCACCTCAAATTCTAGTAGAAAAAGAAATATTAAATGGAAGGGTCATTGCCCCTTTTGGTTTTATCTATTGTGACTATAATTTTTATGCAATGGTCAGAAAAAACAATGAAAATCGTGATGTCATGAATATCATTAATTGGTTAATGGCTGAAGAAAAAAGTTAAAAATTTAATCTTTGATTACCAAAATTCTATGCAATACATGGTCTTTCGCTTATATCCTCATATTTTATTCACTTTAGCCGATTCTAAAGTATGAGGATAAATTGTGAACTTAAAGAGCAACTTGTTAAGTATGACTTTAATGTTAATTAAAAAAAAACCGAACTGTAGAGAGAATGTTCAGTTCGGCAAAAGGGTAGCAAATAGATACAATACTTTGATTAATTTTGTGTCATTACACGCATAATGCCTCGTAATTTGAAAATACGCCTATCGTTCAGTTTTAGACTCTCGACCGAGAGGTCGAGTCATAGCACCTCGTCATTTTCTTTTGTAAACAACATATATTTTCAAGCTTTAGAAAAACGCCGAACTTCAATTCACTCATCTTGATGCTGTGATTATGATAAACAAATTACATGTGAACTAAGCGTGAAAATAAGATGACGAAATTCAATGATTGATACTTCAGAAAAGGTATTCTGCCAATTTTTCCTTCAAAGCCATTCTTTAGTATCATCTGCCACAGGTGTGCCATTTATCACATGATTAATCATGGCATACGCAATACTGCCTTTAAATGGAATCTCAGGTAATTGATCAAACTTGAAAAATTGAGCATCACTGAGTTCATCTTTCTGAATCTGGATCTCCCCTGCATGATATTCTGCTTTGAATGCCATCATCAAATTGCTTGGAAATGGCCATGGCTGACTTGCAAGATATTGTATATTTCTAATCTGAAGTCCAACTTCTTCCAAAGTTTCACGACGTACAGCTTCTTCCAAGGTTTCCCCTACTTCAACAAAACCTGCAATCAAACTGTACATCTGAGATTTATTCCGCGCATTTTTCGCTAATAGAATTTCATTTTCACCCCGTGTAATGATGGTAATCACACAAGGATTAACACGCGGATATTGGTTGTAACCACAAGATGGACAGCACATGACATACTGACTAGGGTGTTGAAAAGTTGCATGACCACATTTACTGCAAAAACGATGATTACGATGCCATTCTAATAACTGTACTGCACGGCTAGCTTCTGCAAATTCAATTTGGTTCCACACTTGTACCAGTTGTCGGATCGGAATCAACTGATAACCTTCTGGCACAGGCTCATCCTGTTTTAAATCCCGCGCAATGATCTTGCCATTTTCTAACAGATTCAGATCATGCTGAAGACGTTCTACCTGCGGTAATTGAAAATATTCATCTACCAGTAATTTCTGCTCTCTAAAAATATATGCTTTTGAATGTATGCTCATACGACCCTCAGATTAAAAAAAATCCCATACTGAAAAGTGTATGGGATGGAACCAAGGAAGCTTACATGGAGTAACTTCAAGAAGAATACTAGGCACTAAACGTCAGAATTACAATCATAATAATTTGTATCTTTTTGATTAAAATCACAAAATTTTCACAGCATCTATGAATCTAATAGTCTTACTTTCCAAGTATCCTAACCAGTTTTAAATGCTCTAATTGCTATTTCTCTACCTTTACAAATGGTGAGCTAAGATATACCTAAACGACAGCCACATCAGTTACAGAATATCAACGTTCGGTAATCAGTATTTAACCGCTTGATCTTTAAATTCTGGGTATATCCACCTATTGCCGCATACAACTTATCCCAAACAAATTGATTCCTTCGCTGAGTACTTGGCTTGAGTTCTTCTGTCTTTCGATATTCATCTGCTATTAATTTAAATGTATTTTTTTGAATTTTCTTTAATTCATCTTCGCGTTGCTTCTAAATTAAAAGATCAATATTTTGAGCAAGCAACTCTCAAAACTCACTTCGTTTTGCACGAGCATTGGATAATGTACAACTCGGATAAATAGCAATAGTGGCTCTTTTCTTCAAAATTGGGCGAATATAATCAAAACGCTAATATGCCCCACCCTTTTTATCTATTAAAAGAACAAGCGATCACCATCTGAAAGCTTCATATTTTTTGGCTTTGTTGCACAAAAATTTAAAAACTAGGATTTCCTATATCTACTCAAATTTAAGTGACAACTCGGGTGTGAGGTCTGCCTAAATCGGTAAATCTATTTAATACTGCCACTCGTGCATGAATCTCATTGACTTGGCTTTGAAAGTTTCTCGCACTAAGTTTATCTCCCAATAATTTGATACAGTGCATCTTAGTTTCAACTAAACTTCGTCGATGATAGCCTGACCATTTTTTCCAAATGGTTCTGCCTAAATGTTTAACTGTTCGAAGTAGTTCATTTCGCTCTAGCGAGCTCGTCTTTTTATCTTTCCATGGCTTTGCATTTTTCCTAGGTGGAATCACTGCTTGTGCTTGTCGATCTGCAATGACCTGACGGCACTGCTTGGTATCATAAGCTCCATCTGTATATACGGAGTCGATCTGCTCATCGTGTGGAATCTGATCAAGTAAATCAGCAAGTACCTGTGAATCACTGACGTTGTTTGTAGTAAGTTGAACAGCTCGTATTTGTAGCGTTTCAGCATCTATACCAATATGCAATTTACGCCATTGGCGGCGATATTCAGGCTGATGTTTCTTTCGTTTCCATTCACCTTCACCTAGAAACTTTAAGCCGGTAGAGTCGACAAGTAGATGGAGTCCACCACTAATTTTTTGATAGCTAATTGCGATATCAATATGCTTTTGTCTTCTGCAAATGGTCGAGTAATCTGGAGCTGTCCAATCTAGACCACACAGTTTAACGAGACTTTGAACAAAGCCAGTGACCATTCGCAAAGACAATCTAAATAGAGATTTAATCATAAGACAGCATTGAATCGCTGTGTCAGAGTAAGTTTGATTTCGACCTTGTTTACTTTTTGGTTGTGCATACCATTGAGTTTTTTGATCAAACCAAATGGCAATATTTCCACGATTAATGAGTGCTCGGTTGTATGTAGACCAATTGAGAGTACGATAAATTTTAGGTGTGGGCTTATTCATTTGAAAATTATATTGTGGAATAAGCCTTTAGAGATAGGTTTGTGCAACAAAGCCCTTTATTAGTAATCCATACACCTATTATTCATATGGGTAATCATGTAACCTCGACTCCAACTCAATTACAATCTTTTCAAGAATTTCTTTAGATTTTAAATCAGTTGAATAAAAACAATTTCCTATATCATCATGATGTTCTAAAATTAAACTTATATTATTAATATTTAAATAAGCTTTTTTGGTATATATTCCCTCATCAAGGTTCAGCAAAATAGCACCAAACTCTTGTTTAATAAAACTTAATAAAGTATCAAAAAAATCTTTATCATCAAGCCCTAAAACATGATATTCAACAATCCCTGATTTTGACAACTGTTTTGATATAACCTTACTATCCATACTATTTTACTCCCAATGCTTTATTAACACTTGATCTAGATCTTTGTGAACTTTTAATAATTTCTTGATAAATTTTATCAGATGATGGAGTAATACCTTGCTGACTTAATTTGGTTGAAGTTTTATTAACCAACTGTTCCCAAGTCATATTCGTCTCTTCACTAAATAGACGATCAGCAGTAATACGATCTTGCATATCCTCCTATTGCCGCATACAACTTATCCCAAACAAATTGATTCCTTCGCTGAGTACTTGGCTCGAGCTCTTCTGTCTTTCGATATTCATCTGCTATTAATTTAAATGTATTTTTTTGAATTTTCTTTAATTCGTCTTCACGCTGCTTCTGAATTGATGGATCAATATTTTGAGCAAGTAACTCTCTAAACTCACTTCGTTTTGCACGAGCATTGGATAATGTACAACTCGGATAAATAGCAATAGCAATAGTGGCTCTTTTCTTAGAAATTGGGCGAATATAATCAAAACGCCAATATGCCCCACCTTTCTTATCTAATAACAGATAAAGACCACCACCATCTGAAAGCTTCACATTTTTTTCAAATGATTTCTTTTGCATTGATATTGCAGATTTAATTTTTGAGTCGGTTAGACTAATCACTAATTTAGGCATCTTTTTACGGTATATTTTTTGCAAAACGGGATATACCGTAAAAAATACCGTAAAACTTTACGGTATCCTAAAACGCCGTCGGACAGCGTCAAACAACCCAATCATGTAAGTTGCTTATTTTTAATGGTTTTAAGATTTCATCGGATGGGGTAAAATAGGAAATTGGTGCGCTCAGCGGGAATCGAACCCACGACCCCAAGCTTCGGAAACTTGTACTCTATCCAACTGAGCTATGAGCGCGCGAGGCACATCATAGCAAAAAAATAACGAAGTGAAAGCAACTCTTTAGAAATCATTCATTTTTATGCTTAGACTTTAATCAATGTTCTAAGTATGCAACACAGTATTCCCTGTTATTTACTTGGTTTATTGAGCAAGATCGCTCACAATAGCCTCACTCTTTATGCTGTGAGAACTTCATGACCGATGCATTACTGATCAGAGATTTGTCTAAAACTTATCGTAATGGCTTTCAAGCCCTTAAAGGAATTAATCTAACCGTACCTGAAGGCGAATTCTATGCCCTTCTTGGACCCAACGGTGCAGGCAAATCAACGACCATCGGGATTATCAGTTCTTTAACCAAAAAGACGTCTGGGACAGTCGAAATTTTTGGTCATAATCTCGAAACTCACCCATCGCAGGCTAAACAATGTCTCGGTGTTGTACCGCAAGAATTTAACTTTGGTCAGTTTGAAAAAACCTTCGACATTCTGGTGACGCAAGCCGGTTATTATGGCATTCCCCGTAAAATTGCTGAACAACGTGCCGAACATTATTTAGAAAAATTGGGGCTTTGGGAAAAACGTAATACTCAAGGTCGTATGCTGTCTGGTGGTATGAAGCGTCGTCTCATGATTGCCCGTGCCATGATGCATGAACCCAAACTACTAATTCTGGATGAGCCAACCGCGGGCGTAGACATTGAACTGCGTCGTTCAATGTGGGATTTCCTGACTGAAATGAATGAAAATGGTACATCCATCATTCTGACGACCCACTATTTAGAAGAAGCGGAAATGCTGTGTCGACGTATTGCCATTATTGACCGTGGCGTGATTAAAGAAGACACCACCATGAAAGCCTTCCTCAATCAATTACACGAAGAATCTTTCATTTTCGATTTGGTCGAACCGATTCAACCGCTACAACTGGAAATTATTGGGGTACGTTTTAATTTAATCGACCCTGTGACCTTAGAAGTCACCATGGATAAAGCCCATACTTTGAATGAACTCTTCCAGTTACTTGAGGCACAAGGCATTCAAGTTCGCAGTATGCGTAATAAATCCAACCGTCTTGAAGAACTGTTTGTCAGACTTGTGGAGAAAAATTTGGAAGGAGCTACACCATGAACATGACTCAAATGCGTGTTGCGCTTTTCACACTGGTACACAAAGAAGTACGTCGCTTTATGCGAATCTGGCCGCAGACCCTTTTACCGCCAGCGATTACCATGAGTCTGTATTTTGTGATTTTTGGTAATCTGGTCGGCTCACGGATTGGCTCAATGGGTGGCTTTAGCTATATGCAATTCATTGTACCTGGCTTAATTATGATGGCGGTGATTACCAACAGTTATGCCAATGTCTCCTCCAGCTTCTTTAGTGCCAAATTCCAAAAAAGTATTGAAGAACTCATCATGAGTCCAGTACCACTACATTTGGTACTCTGGGGTTATGTCTTAGGTGGATTATGTCGTGGCGTTTTGGTCGGTATTATTGTGACTGCCATGAGTCTGTTTTTTACTGACTTATATATTACCAACTGGTTTGTAACTATATATACCGTCATTGTGACTTCATTATTGTTCTCACTGGGTGGATTTATTAATGCTGTCTATGCGAAGTCATTTGACGACATTTCTATTATTCCAACGTTTGTACTGACTCCGCTGACCTATTTAGGCGGTGTGTTTTATGCCATCAGCGCTCTCAGCCCATTTTGGCAAAATCTGTCTTTAATTAACCCAATTGTATATATGGTGAATGCTTTCCGTTTCGGAATTCTTGGTCATAGTGATGTGAATGTTTCGATTTCACTCACCGTGATTACTTTATGTTGTGCTGTCCTTTACGGTATAGCGTATTATTTACTTTCTCGTGGCTCAGGAATGCGTGAATAATGAGTGTAGAACATTCTTTACTTGGTAAAGACACCCAGTATCCATCAACATATCAACCAGACATCCTTTTCCCTATTGAGCGTGCGCAAGCGCGTTCAAGCTATGCCCACATAGAAGGCATTCAGCAAGGCAAAGACTGGTGGCATGTGTTTGAAATTTCTTGGCTCAATGCTCAAGGTATTCCGCAAGTTGCCATTGGTCGTTTGACCTTACCAGCAACATCGCCCAATTTGATTGAATCGAAATCACTCAAGCTTTACTTCAATAGTCTGAACTTTACCCAGTTTGAGTCTGAAGCTACATTTATTGCAACCGTAGAACAAGATTTGTCTGCTGCTGCAGGTGCAACTGTCACGATTCAACTCTTCCAAGTCGATGCATTAGAAATCCATCAACCTGAAGGAATCTGTATTGATCATCTGATTCCTGAACGTTTAGAGAATCACCCTGATGCATCACTACTTGGCTTTGATGCTGAAAATAATGAGCAAGTCGAAGTTCAACTTTATTCACATCTGCTCCGCAGTAATTGTCCAGTGACGGGTCAGCCAGACTGGGGCACGGTTTTTATCCGTTATCAGGGCAAAAAGCCTTGTTATCGTTCGCTTTTAGCCTATATCATCTCGTACCGTCAGCATAATGGCTTTCATGAGCAATGTGTGGAACAGATGTACGCCGATATCTGGCAAAATCTGCAACCTGAAAAGCTCATGGTTTATGCAGCGTATACCCGTCGAGGTGGTTTAGATATCAATCCTTGCCGTGTATCGGATTTGACATGGATGCCTCGCCCCATTCGTTTGGCGCGACAATAAAATGAATAATATTGAGGTTAAATAGCAATGCCTTTTTTTGGTTTTGTCCCTTCTGAAACACTCTTAAAGAGTATTCAAACTGGTCAGCAAAAGAAAAACTCGAGTGAACCACTCTACCCTTTACGTGACCAAACCGCGTTATTGATCAATGACGAAATTATTGATGCCATTTTAACGGAATTGGTGCGTCGTTTCCCGCCTAGCGATAAACGCGACACCGCCGAAAAATTAGCAGGATATGTCAAATCAACCGTGGCAGTGTTGTTAAAACAACTATTGAGCAAAGCCTCAAATGACGTGGTGAAACAATCGATCGAGTTTTCTGAAAAAAGCTTGTTCAAAGACGCTCAAGGGCAATATCGAGTCGGTGAAAATCTCGACGCAAGCTTGGTCACCAATTTAAAGACCACGTTTGCTGACATTCGCGCAGGTAGCGACACCAACAAAGCTGTTCTAGTCGAGTTATACAAACAATTCGCAGAAGCGACTGTGCGCCATTTTATGAGTGATTTTAATAAAACCCTCGACTTGGGTATGATTAAGCGTAAAGCGGCGGATATCGGCTCTGCGGCAGTGATTAAAGCTGTGCATATTGCAATTGATAAAATCTTCCCGCATTTGACCAAAGAAGAGCTGACCATTTTAGCAGAATATCACGATACTCTGTTCCATCAATGATAGAGAATCAAACTATCGGAAACCTAGCTTTTGCTAGGTTTTTTTATTGCTAAAAATTGATATACAGCATCAATACACAAGTATAAGGTAGCAGGCGCAAAATACCGCCTAAGACTTGATTCTACTAATATCTTCCATGACTACTCCTCCACAGTCCAAATTTTTACGCCAAGCCCCTCGTGATGGTTTAAGTACAGCATTATTACCTTCAAAGTGGCACAAATTACACCTAGACCCATGGTTATGCCTCTATTTATTGTTAACTGCATTATTAGGTTTAACGGTGCTTTATAGCGCTTCAGAGCAAGACTTGAGCTTGGTATCAAAACAAGCCATGAGTTTTATGATTGGTTTCTTCACCATGTTAGGTTTAGCTCAGGTTCCTCCGAAGGTATATCAATCTTTTGCACCTTATCTATATATAGTGGCACTGTTATCCCTGATTGGGGTCAAACTATTTGGGGAAGTCCATTTAGGTGCCCAGCGCTGGATTAATATTCCTGGTCTTGGCAGTGTACAACCCAGTGAATTTATGAAAATTGCCATGCCGTTAATGATTGCATGGTTTTTAGCAAGACGCCCCCTGCCCCCGAAAATCAGCCAGATTGGCATATGTTTGATCTTTATTGGTATCCCCTTTATTTTAATTGCGGAACAGCCTGATCTCGGTACGTCATTACTGGTACTTTCCAGTGGGATCTTTGTTTTATTCTTAATTGGCTTATCTTGGCGTTTAATTACTGCCGCCATTGGGCTTGCTGTTCTTATCATCCCAATTGCTTGGCAATTTTTACTGCATGATTATCAACGACAACGAGTTTTCACCCTGATCCATCCTGAAGCAGATGCACTCGGTACAGGCTGGAATATTATTCAATCTGAAACTGCGATTGGATCTGGGGGTATTTCAGGCAAAGGTTACCTCTTAGGCACACAATCCCACCTACATTTTTTACCCGAAGGTCATACCGACTTTATTATTGCAGCATTTTCTGAGGAATTTGGGCTAATTGGTATTATCATATTGATTGTGTTGTACTTTGCGATCATTAGCCGAACGTTTCAAATTGGATTGAACAGTTTTCATAATTTCGGGCGTTTGGTGGCCAGCAGCTTTGCTTTGTCATTTTTTGTATATGTCTTTGTCAATGCAGGTATGGTCAGTGGTATTTTACCTGTCGTGGGTGTGCCTTTACCTTTTATGAGTTATGGCGGTACTGCAATTATTACTTTAATGGCCACTTTTGGCGTTGTGATGTCCATTCATACACATCGATAATTTTTTAGGATTTAACCTATATGGCAAATTTGTCTATTTATAACAAACTGAAGCGTTTATCTTTACTTATTGGTACATTTTCAATTACCAGTTTTTGCCAAGCCAATGATTTTGCAACGGATCCTCAATATTCCAGTTTTAAACAAAAAACCATGCAAAGCTATGGTCTAACAGCAGAGCAAGTTGACTGGGCAATGACTGGATCACGAAATCTTCCAAACATTATTAATATTATGAACCGACCGGGTGAAAGTAAGCCATGGTATGACTATAAAACCAATTTCATGTCGGAAAGCACCATTCAACGTGGCGTACGCTTTAAAAGCCAATATGCAGATACCCTAAACCGTGCGGAACAGCAATTTGGTGTTCCACAATCGGTGATTCTGGGCATTTTAGGGGTAGAAACAGGTTTTGGTGCCAACAAAGGCAATTTCATTACCCGAGATGCTTTGGCAACGCTCGCATTTGGCTATGAACGCCGTGCAGCCTATTTCCAAGATGAGCTGTCTGCTCTGATTGCTTGGACCTATAAAGATGGCATTCCCACCAATTCTGTAGTTGGTTCTTATGCCGGTGCTATTGGTTACCCACAATTTATGCCAAGCAACATTCCCAAATATGGCGTGGACTATGATGGCAATGGACATATTGACCTGAGAAATTCAGCTGTGGATGCGATTGGTTCAATTGCAAATTATCTGGCTCAACATGGCTGGCAACGTAATCAACCGATTGGTTTTGCTGCGCGTTACACAGGCTCAACACCTGAAGCGATTATTGCTAAAAATCTAGAGCAACCGACACCGTATGGTGTACTGAAACCACGCGGTATTTCACCGATTAATCCTGTGGTGCACATTGATGATTTAGATCTGGTGAATGTCATCCAACTTGAAGAAAGTTATGGTTCGATCTACTACATTACCTACCCAAATTTCCAAGTGATTACCACCTATAACAAGAGCAGAATGTATGCCACAGCCGTGTGGCAACTGGGGACTGAAATTGCTAGCCGATAAGGTTAGCTTTACCAAAAACAACAAAAGTCAATCTTTTTTTAAAGCTTAAAGTGCATAATTTAAGCTTTTTTCATACTATGTTACAATACTGTATATTTTTTGATCACAAAACAATTTAATTACCTACTTTTTGTAACTATTTCGGTATAAAGACTAGACACTTTATTGGTGGCATGAATATTATCCCTCTCGTCAAATGTAGTTGCACAAGTGAATAAATTGACTCGTTTGCTTGTATTTCAAGGTTTTATTCCTGAATTACTGCCCTACAAACTAGTCTTTAGGAGATTTTATGCATTCTTCAATGAAATATATTTTAGCTATAGCGACCACGTTCGCC
The DNA here is from genome assembly GCF_022601715.1 of Acinetobacter zhairuonensis. Classification (GTDB taxonomy): domain Bacteria; phylum Pseudomonadota; class Gammaproteobacteria; order Pseudomonadales; family Moraxellaceae; genus Acinetobacter. Next base: position 231,912 of record NZ_JAKVIM010000002.1, read on the forward strand.
CTGAGTCAGTCTCAGGCAGAATTGGTCCAATCATCGTCGTTAAACAATGACAATGATAACTCACGTTTAGCAGCACGTGTTTTAAACAAAGATGCTCAGAGTTTTAACTCTCACTTTTCAAACTTAAATAGCCTTTCAATTACTGAGAGTTCTGGAGATAAAATTCGTCGCGAAACAATCGCAGCGAAAATCGAGATCCCAGCAGATGAGCCTTCAGTCATTGACAAGTTAAATAATGTAGCGTCAAACACTGTTCGTCAATTCAGCCAAACAGGCGTTGCATCTTGGTACGGACGTCAGTTCCATGGTCGTAAAACTGCCAATGGCGAAACATTCGATATGAATGCTCTAACAGCAGCTCATCGCAGTTTACCGCTGAACTGTTACATTCGCGTAACCAACAAAAATAATGGCAAAAGCGTTGTTGTAAAAGTGAATGACCGTGGTCCATTCCATGGTAACCGTGTACTTGATCTTTCTTATGGCGCAGCGAAACAGCTTGGCATCACCAATGCAGGTACAGCTAAAGTTAGTATTGAACGTGTTGCAGGTCCAAACTCATAATTTCACTGCATGCACATTACATTTGACCCCAAAGCCACTTTAAAGTGGCTTTTTTTATTTTCTCATTTAATTAATATGTTATTTTAAAAAAAAGACAAGAAATCGACGACCTCAGGGGGAAAAAGATCCAATGACAAGATCAATCCAATGTCTTAATACTTCACATTTAAAAGTTTTAGCTCTGATGAGCACGGTTTTCTTGTCTGCTTGTAGCTATTCAATCTCCAAACACATCCATCGCGGTGAAAAAGTAGACCCCAAACAAGACGCGACGTTTATTCTTCATGGCGGTCCCATTTTAACCATGCAAGGTGACACCCCTACTTATGTGGAAGCCATGTTGGTTGAAAATGGTAGGATCAAATTTACTGGGTCTTTTGATGCAGCCAAACGACTAAATCAGCGCGCTCAACGTTTCAATCTCAAAAACCACACCGTAATACCCGGACTGATTGATGCGCACAGCCATGTGAACAGTGTTGGATTACAACAAACTGTGGCAAATTTATATTCTCCTCCAGATGGTAAAGTCACTGACATCCCATCCCTTATCCAAACCATGCAAGAATGGCAAAAGAAGAATCCCGAATTTATTCAACAAGCCTCTGGCTGGATTATTGGCAATGGCTACGATGATGCACAGCTTACAGAACAGCGTCACCCGACTGCCACCGAACTGGATGCAATTTCCACAGAGCAACCTGTCATTATTTTGCATCAGTCAGGACATTTAGCTACAGTCAACCACAAAGCACTTGAGCTCCTTAAAATTGATGCCAAAACGCCAAATCCTGTTGGCGGAGTCATCCGTCGCAAGGCAAACTCAAAAGAGCCGAATGGTGTGCTTGAGGAAAGCATCGTTTTTCACGCCATGATCCAGATTTTCCAACATATGCCGCCTGAGGTGATGGAAAAAATGGCGCTGACAGCTGTGCAAACCTATGTGAAAAATGGCTATACCACCATTCAAGAAGGTCGAGCTGATGCAGGCACTTCAGAGTTATGGCGTAATATCGCGCAAAAAGGCAAATTACCTGTAGATTTGGTGGTCTACCCAGACATCAGTACAGAAAAAGACTACATGCTGCAACACGGCACCTCGCGGGACTATAAACACCACTATCGCATTGGTGGGGTTAAAATCAGTTTAGATGGGTCGCCTCAGGGTAAAACCGCTTGGCTGAGCAAACCTTATTTGGTTCCGCCAGAAGGTCAAAAAAAATCATACCGCGGTTATGCAGCATTCCCGCAACAAAGCACAGTTCAAAATCTGATTGATTTAGCCTTCCAAAATCATTGGCAAATTCTGGCACATGCCAATGGTGATGCCGCAATCGATCAATATCTATCGACCATAGAGAAAGCCACTGCAAAATATCCAGCCCAAGATCGACGCAATGTCATTATTCATGCGCAAACCATGCGCGAAGATCAACTTGATAAAGCCAAAGAACTAAAACTAATCCCATCTTTCTTTTCGCTACATACCTACTACTGGGGAGATTGGCATATTCGTGAAACTTTAGGACTACAACGTGCAAAAAATATTTCACCTACAGGTTCCGCACTGCGTAAAGGTATTTTATTTACCGAGCATCATGATGCACCTGTCATTCCACCAAATAGCATGATGACCTTAGATACCACGGTCAATCGAGTCACACGTAGTGGCGTCGTGTTAGGTGCCGATCAGCGTGTAAGTCCTTATCTTGCTCTCAAGAGCATGACCAGCTGGGCAGCCTATCAATATTTTGAAGAAGACATTAAAGGAACCCTGAGTGCTGGGAAATTGGCTGACTTTGTCATTCTTGATCAAAACCCAATGACAGTACCCAGCGATCAAATCAAAAACATTAAAGTGCTCGCCACCTTCAAAGAAGGCAAAGAAGTCTTTCACGCTACAAACTAAGCAATCTTGAATCACTAATTACAGCAGTTTAAAGGGGACTCTTTTAAACTGCTGTAATCCGTATCTACCTAACCAAACATTTATCATAAAATCGAATCTGCGATTTTGACCTCTCCGCAATTCTGTTTTATATTTTCGGTTAAATAAAGGAAATAAAAACGACAACAAATCACACTTCGCAGGAGCGACTTATGAAAACCGTGACAGAATGGTTCGATGAATATAGTGAAAGCCACCAAAATAAAACCAATAAGCTCATTCACTGGTTTTGCGTGCCCACAATTCTATTTTCAATTATTGGCATATTGGCGCATTTCAGCGCTTTGCTCACCGCACTGATTGTGATCTTAACCCTGCTCTTTTATAGCCGCTTGGATATTGTTTTGGCTGTTGCAATGGCTGCACTCATTGTTGTGATGGCATGGCTGATTTATATATTACCTGTCGGTGTTGGTTTTTATACTGCCCTGTTCATTTTTGCATGGATTGGACAATTTTATGGGCATAAAATTGAAGGAAAGAAACCTTCTTTCTTTAAAGACCTCCAATTCCTTCTGATTGGCCCAATTTGGTGTATGGATGCATATCTAAGTAAACTGGTGCCGAAATTTAAGACCCATGCTAGAGCGCAAATGAACGCCATTTAACTCACATACCCAATTTTTACTGTGGAATAGAGCTTTGAGCAATATTTCCACAGTGAATTGATTCAAAAGACCAGCATCTGTAACGCATAAAAAAACAGCAAACTTAAAACCAAACTCAATAAAACCCGACGCAGAAATAAGGACACCAATACACAAAAAATCGTCGCATAAAAATAACTATTGGTAAGTAAGGATCGCCACTCACCTGCATCATAAAAAATAATCGGAATACAAATGGCGGTGAGCAAACAAGGCGCCGAATACTTCAACATACGCTCAAAAAAAACGGGAAACCGAATGGCAACTTTAGGCTCTAAAAACACATAGCGATTAAAAAATACAATGCCAGCCAGCAAGAAAATAAATGCCCAACTCATGCCTTTTTCTCCCAGCGTTCCATATAGACTGACACCCCCATTCCCAGTATGCCCGAAATTAAGATTGCAGCCTCAATGTGTAAGGCGGTGAGGCAAAGGGAACAGATGATTGTCGTGAACACCCCGACCAAACTGACCCAATTTTTAATAAAAGGCACAATAATCGCCACCAGCACTGCAACAATTGAAAAATCCAAATGTAGACTGGATAAATTTGGGATGGTCGATGCCAAATAAATCCCTAACACGCTAAACAGCACCCATGCCAAATAAAAACTTAGTCCTGCACCCAGCAGATAATATGGTCGACGCTGTGATTTTCGCATGGCAACTGCAAACAACTCATCGGTTAATAAAAAACCCAAAGGAATACGGTAATAACTCGCCAAAATAGAAATATCCTTACGAAGCGTAAGTGCATAAATAAAATGCTGACTGGTCAAGAAAAAAACCGTAATTGCAATGGTAATTGCCGTAGCATCGGCTGACCACATTCCCAAACTGACCAGCTGCGCTGCGCCAGCAAATACCACTGCTGACATCGCGACTGCTTGAGGGATTGTTAGCCCCGCATCAATTGCCACTGAGCCCGCCAAGATGCCCCATGGTAGAACTGCAATCGACAACGGTAAAATATCTAAAGCACCTTGCATAAAATCTTGGGATTTTTGATTCGTTGTAGCACTTAATTGCTGTTGAGAGAGATCCATAAACTTATACATCATCAAGAACACTCAAATAAAATAAGGGTTCTCTCGCCTAATTTTCTTGTATAAAATTGCTTATTTCTTTCGTTTTTATATGTAAAAAAAATAATAAAATTATAGATATAAGTAGTTTTAATCTTATATTTCAAATACACCAACTTTTAATTTAACGCAGACTCATTACATACTGCAAAGGTGTCACCCCCATGGCTTTTTTAAAATGGCGATTAAAATGACTCTGATCTGAAAAGCCACATAAGTCAGCCACCAAGGAAATGCTTTCACCCCGCTTTAAAAGCTGTTTGGCGCGATGTAAACGAAACTGAATCAACCATGCATGTGGTGGCAACCCTGTATATTTTTTAAATTGGCGTAAAAAATGCCAAGGACTTAAACCTGCGGTTTCTGCAAGCTCATTTAATGAGAAATCTTTTTCAGGTGTACTCGCCAATAGATCTTTGATCATCAAGATACGATTTTGCGCTTCAGGCAAAGGCAACTCACCTGCTTTAATTCGGCTATGATGCGACATCAAATATGCTAAAGTTGAGAGATATAAGGTTTGTTTAAATAGTTGATTATCTTTATTTTCTAACAAATCAAACAATAAACTCAGTTGTTGAGCCAAACCTTCATCATGAATGACGGCATTGGGAAACCACGGTATCGTTCCAGAGGACTGAAAAAAGTCCTGACTAACATCCTTCAACATTTCAGGGGTTGGATAAATCGCACGATAACGCCACCCTGTCGCTACCGCAGATGAACCTGTATGCACCTCATCTGCATTGACCAAAATAATGTCACCCTTAGGGGCAACATGCAGTGCACCCGTCCGATAAAAAGACTGCGCACCTTCTTCAATCACCCCAATGCAATAACCTTCATGAACATGTTTGGAGAATTGCTTTTGTACATATGATGCATTCAACAACTCTAAGCCGCCCAATTCTTGTACATGCTTAAATTTCACAAACTCATGCTGCATTTCATTCATACAATTGTTCATGCCTACCCACTAACAGCTGACCAATTGCAACATAGCATGACTATTTTGACTGTATAGAACAAAATTGCTGTTTGTATATTTAATTATTGGTAGGTTTTTCCCTGATGTTTTAACCAACCATCTATATGACGTTGCTGTGGATCATGATGCGTCCAGTGAATTACCCCACCTTTAGGGTTGTATTCATACTCTCCATAAAACTCAACCACATCACCCTGTTTTAAATTTTCAATTCTCGGTGCTAAATCAATATTATGTGCCACCAATACGGTCAAGCCATTACTTAAGGATAGAATAAATTTTTGATGTCGTGAACCGTCATTGTCATCTGCTAAAAGCGCTTTGACTCGACCACTAGCACGTACCTGTACATCGCTTTGTTGCTGCTGGAATGCCTGCTGGATTTTTTCACTATCATCTATTCTTGATTGTGTTTCAGACTGAACCACAGCTGACTGCGTATTATCTTGCTGCGAATTTTGATTTTGTTCCCAATCAAATCCTAAGTACGCGCCAATCAGGACCAGAATGACGATACCCACTCTTAAATTTGTTTTATTCATGACTTGTTATCCTTTTTATTCGATATAAAAAAAGCCCCAAATGGGGCTTTTTTTGCAAAATTAAATTATTTTGCAGCAGCTTGAGCAGCAGCAACTTCTTCAGCAAAAGAAAGTTCCGCTTTTTTCTCAATACCTTCACCCACTTCGAAACGAACGAATTGAGCTACAGTTGTACCAGTTGCTTTTAATACGTCAGCAACTTTCTTGTCGTTGTCAATTACGTACATTTGACGCTCAAGAACAACTTCGTTCAAGTATTTCTCAACTGAACCAGTAACCATTTTCTCAACGATGTTCGCTGGCTTACCAGATTCGATCGCTTTCGCTTCAGCAATTTCTTTCTCTTTCGCGATAAGATCAGCAGAAACGCCTTCAGCAGTTACAGCAACTGGGTTGAACGCAGCAACGTGCATTGCAATACCTTTACCAGTGTCAGCTTGACCAGTATAAGCAACTACAACACCAATTTTTAAACCGTGTTTGTAAACTGCAAGGTTTTCACCTTCAACAATTTTCGCACGACGTACTTGGATGTTTTCACCGATTTTTTGAACAAGAGCGATACGCGCTTCTTCAACAGTAGCACCATCTTCAAGTTTAAGTTCAGCGATTTTAGCAGCATCAGTTTCGCCAGCAGCAAGTGCAGCAGCAGCAACTTTAGCAGAGAAACCAGCAAAGTTTTCGTCTTTAGCAACGAAGTCAGTTTGGCAGTTTACTTCTAAAAGAAGCGCTTTGTTACCGTCTTGAGCGATAGTGATCGCACCGTCAGCAGCGATGTTACCTGCTTTTTTAGCAGCTTTAGCTTGACCAGATTTACGAAGGTTATCAATCGCTAATTCGATGTCACCATTCGCTTCTGTTAATGCTTTTTTACATTCCATCATTGCTAAACCAGTACGGTCACGCAATTCTTTAACCATGCTTGCAGTAATAGCAGTCATGTGTATCTCCTAAAAATCGGTAGAAAATGAATTCTTTTTAGAACAGAAACGGCCCAGAGGGATGCTCATGGGCCGTCTGCATACATGACGCTTACTTTGCCACCATTACATGTCGCAAAAATGACAAGCTTGCGTCAAAACGCATTAAGCCTCAGGAGCTTCTTTAGCAGCTTCGTCGCCTTTTGCTTGTGCATTTGCTTGAGTTTGAGCGTACTCTTTACCAGCAAGGATCGCATCAGCCATAGCAGAAGCGTAAAGTGTTACTGCACGGATCGCATCGTCATTACCCGGGATAACGAAATCAACGTTGTCTGGGTTAGAGTTTGTATCAACGATACCGATTACAGGAATACCAAGGTTTTTAGCTTCTTTAATCGCGATTGATTCGTGGTCAACGTCGATTACGAATAATGCGTCAGGTAAACCACCCATGTTTTTCACGCCGCCTAAAGCACGTTCAAGTTTTTCCATTTCACGAGTACGTTCTAAAGCTTCGCGTTTAGTAAGCTTAGCAAAAGTACCGTCTTGAGATTGAGTTTGAAGATCTTTTAAACGGTTGATAGATTGGCGAAGTGTTTTCCAGTTCGTCAACATACCACCTAACCAACGGTGATCTACATATGGTTGACCAGCGCGTTGAGCTTGTTCACGGATGATGTTAGAAGCAGCACGTTTAGTACCAACGAACAATACTTTGTTCTTTTTGCTTGCAAGATTGTTAACAAAGTTCAATGCATCATTTAACGCAGGAACAGTGTGCTCAAGGTTGATGATGTGAATTTTGTTACGCGCGCCAAAGATGTATTGACGCATCTTTGGGTTCCAGAAACGAGTTTGGTGACCGAAGTGAGCGCCTGCTTGAAGAAGGTCGCGCATGCTTACGTTGTAATCTGCCATTTTCTTTACCTTAAAGTTTGGGTTAGGCCTCCATATATCCGCATTCTCCACCTATTGCTAGGCACCCAGAGTAATGTGTCGATATATGTGCGGATTTTATTGCCCCATCGCACAAAGCCCGCGAAATTTATTCACGAAAAAGCATTTGATAAAATGGGCGGCTATTTATACCATAGTCACATACAAATTTCCAAAAGTTTTTAGAGATCATGAACACAACTTATCAAGCTCCACGTCGACTCATTAAAACCCCAGATGAAATTGAAAAAATGCGTGTGGCGGGACGACTGGCGGCAGAAGTGTTGGATATGATCAAACCGCATATCAAGCCAGGGGTGACTACCCTCGAATTAGACACGATTTGTCACGATTATATTGTCAATGTGCAAAATGCCGTTCCAGCTTGTTTAGGCTATGGTGCTGCACCGGGTCGTCCTGCGTTCCAGCACACCATTTGTACGTCAGTGAACCATGTGGTGTGTCACGGCATTCCATCTGAAAGCAAAATCTTAAAGAAAGGCGATATCTTAAATATTGATGTCACTGTAATTAAAGATGGTTATCACGGCGATACCAATATGATGTATGTGGTCGGTGAAGAAACGTCTATTCTTGCAGACCGTTTATGTAAAGTAGCACAAGAAGCGATGTATCGTGGTATCGCAAGCGTTAAGCCTGGTTCTACGGTTGGTGATATCGGTCTTGCAATTCAAAAATATGTTGAATCAGAGCGTTTCAGTGTTGTACGTGAATATTGTGGTCACGGTATCGGCACTGTATTCCATGATGAACCGCAAGTATTGCATTATGGTCAAGGCAACAGCGGCATGATTCTTGAAGAAGGCATGACTTTTACCATTGAGCCAATGGTCAATGCGGGTGTATGGCAAACGAAATTGCTGGGTGATAAATGGACGGTGGTGACCAAAGACCATAAACTTTCTGCGCAATATGAACACACCATTTTAGTGACCAAAGACGGCGTTGAAATTTTAACGGCACGTCCTGAAGAAGATTTATCTCGTTTTCAAACTGAATCAGTGTCATTGGCTTAAAAACTCAGTCAGTGGTCAAAAAGGTCACCTTCGGGTGACCTTTTTTATATCAAAAAAAGATCACCAAAAATAAATTTATTATTCATTTTTAAATATTTATAAAATTTTAAGCAAGCACATCCTCTCTTTTTTGAAATAACACGATTGATTGACAGGTAACAGAATCATAAAAAAATTACGGTATTTTTCACAATTTTTTAAAACTATTCCTGCTCGAAAACAACAGTTTTCTTTTGCTTCAATATTGAATAATGCCCCTGAATAAAAATGATGAAAAATGGACATGGAGTCCCCTATGCAAAAAACAGGATTGGCGTTTTCAGTCGCTATTGCCCTTATGCCCACAATAAGCCAAGCAAGATCTCCATATTTTAGCCTGCAAGATGGAGATGGTTTTAAGCGCTTCTCGATTTCAGTCGGTGCACTACATGTTATGCCTCAAGGACAGGCACACCCCTTTCGAGTCAATACAGCTGTTGCAGAAGGTGAAACAGCGAATGTTGGTAGCATTCAAGCACAAACCGTTTTAGACAATATTCGCCCTGACAGCGAAGTAAATCCCCTACTCAAAGCAACACTTGAAGGTCTGGCAGCAATTGATGCGCCTGTACCTTCAAGCCTAAGTGGTGCAGCTGAAATACACGGTTTGAGTCAATGGGATAATGCAGGTACTGGACTTAAAGCCGACGATGTCACCACTTTAGGCATTATGAGCAATTATTTTTTTACAGACCATGTTTCCTTAGAGGCGAAAGCTGGCATTCCCCCCAAGGTCGATTTACAAGGTCAGGGCAAAATCTATGCGCCCTTTTCAGCGATTGCCAATCCCTTGGGTAGTGCTTTGGGCCAACTCGAATTAGAAAACGATATTTTAATTACCGATTTGGCTGCACACGGGGCAGCCGCTTCTGCTCGAGCTTGGACTCCTGCATTTGAATTGCAATATCACTTTGGCAAAACTGGAGTCAATAAATTTCGTCCCTATGTCGGTTTAGGTGTGATGTATGCCTATTTCAATGAACTTGAAATGAACCCACGCATTGAACAAGACTTAATTGCCGCTGGTCATAGGATTGCCAATATTAAAGAAGGTCATGCTGGCGCTTCTTTGGAAGGGAATACCAGTTCAGCCCATCCTCAAGTTGACCTTGAAGCCTCCGATGCCTTTGCACCGATTGCCACAGTTGGATTCACCTATGATTTTAATACCAATTGGTTTGCTGTCGGCTCGGTCAGTTATGCACAGCTCAGCAATGACACCACTATTACGGTGACCGATGCCAAACTCGGTGAACTGATCCGCTCCAAAGCCGATATTGAGATCAATCCAATTCTTGCCTATGCAGGGATTGGTTATCGCTTTTAAATCCTATACCACTGATATTTCATATCTATATAATATTTATCAAAATATTCTAAATGTAGTGAAATATCTATGGGATTTTACTCAGCGCATTCATTCTCTAAGGTGCATTGTTATGATGCACTTTGGCTGAATACGTTAAAGAATGAATTATTTTTGATCAAATTTCATTCATCTATATTTAAAAATATCATCTCACCATTTAGCCTAATATCAATTCATTTTCATGAGCAGACTCAAGCATTTAATCGCAGTATGGGCTAAATAAAGGGTAAACCAGCAATTTTGGCATATTGCTTGCATTTTAATCTACAAGATGAATCAACGCAGATTCACACAGTAAATAGACGGCCAACGATGTCCGTTCTGATCGGATTACAAGCTACTCAAAAAGCTTGTAAACAAAATGACGCTCAGTTCAGGGGATGGTTATGTCTTCAACAATAAACAGCGACGCTAAAAAAGCGACTCAAATTAAACTTTTCAGTTTCTCTACACCTGCGATGCGTGCTTTTCATATGTCATGGTTAGCATTTTTTGTCTGCTTCTTTGCATGGTTCGCCTGTGCACCATTGATGCCTGTGATTAAAGGTGAATTCAATTTAACCAAAGATCAAATTGCCAATATTAATATTGCGGCAGTTGCCATCACGATTTTAATTCGACTAATCGTTGGACCATTGTGTGATAAATATGGACCGCGTAAAACCTATACCGCACTGTTACTCTTAGGCAGCATTCCTGTATTTGGTGTCGCTGCAGCCAATACCTATGAATCCTTTTTATTTTTCCGTTTGTTGATTGGCGCAATTGGTGCAAGTTTTGTCATCACGCAATATCACACCAGCGTAATGTTTGCACCCAATGTGGTCGGTACAGCCAATGCAGCTACCGCGGGTTGGGGCAACGCAGGTGGTGGTGCGACTCAAGCATTAATGCCACTGATTTTGGGGGCAATCTTAATGTTTGGCGTTGAGCAAACCATGGGCTGGCGCATTGCCCTACTGGTGCCAGGCGTCATGATGGTGATTGTCGGGATTTTATACTGGAAGTTTACTCAAGACTGCCCGCAAGGCAACTTTAACGAACTCCGTGCACAAGGTATTGAGGTGGGTTGCGGTAAAAAAGGTGGAACAGCAATTCTGTTACAAGCTGCACGTAACTATCGCGTCTGGATTCTGTTTGTCTCTTATGCTGCTTGTTTTGGGATTGAGATCTTTATCCATAACATAGCCGCCATGTATTACACCGAACACTTCAATATGGGGCTGAAAGAAGCAGGACTTGCTGCGGGGATTTTCGGTTTATTGGCGCTGTTTGCACGTGCCTTAGGCGGCATTGTTTCAGACAGAGTCGCAATTGCGAAAGGCTTAGATGGACGCACCAAGGTTCTGTTTACCCTTGTTTTGCTTGAAGGTTTATTCTTGATCCTGTTCTCTCAAATGAATACTGCGGTATTAGCAATTATCAGCATGACGGTATTCGCCCTGTTTACCCATATGGCATGTGGTGCAACCTATGCACTGGTTCCATTTATTGACCGCGATGCCTTAGGCGGTGTCGCAGGAATTATTGGTGCAGGCGGTAATGTCGGTGCAGTAGCAGCTGGCTTCTTACTCAAAGGCTTGTTAGATGTACAAACCTGCTTGTTTATCCTTGGCGGTTTGGTCACTTTGGCTGCCTTTAGTGTCATCTTGATTCGCTTCACTGTCGAACATAAAGCAAAAGAAAAACAACTGTTTGAACAGGCTGTTCTCGAACGCAACAGCATGGCTTAAATCTTCCAAATTTGGGGAATGGTAGAGCATTCATCTCCTTCCCCATCTTCCTTGCTCAAAATCTTAGACCTTTATACCTCAGGGAATTTCAATGAAATTACGTATGCTCTCTGTGCTTTCGCTCGCCCTCATTTCCTTAAATTCGGCGTCCGCTGCTGATGATTTCTTTTCCCAAACCAAATTTGGCTTGGACACGCGGTTACGTTATGAAATGGTCGATCAAGACAATAACTTAGAAAATGCAGATGCTTTTACGCTTCGTATTCGCCCCTCCATTCAAACAGGCAGTTGGCATGGTTTCAGCGGCTTTGTGCAAGGTGAAGGCACGATTGAATTAAATGATCAGTTCAACAGTACCCGCAACGCAGAAACAACCTATAGCAGTGTGCCAGATCCTGAAAACCTGCAACTGAATCAGCTCTATTTAAAATATGTCAGCAATCCAAAATTGGATTTAACCCTAGGTCGTCAACTCATTAATCTGGATAATCAGCGTTTTGTTGGTTCGGTTGCATGGCGTCAAAATGATCAGACTTTTGATGCTGTGACGCTAAATCTAAAACCACTGACCAGTGTCGGGTTGTATTATGCTTATATCAATCAAGTGAATACGATTTTTGGGAGTGAAAATCCTGAACCTAAATATGTGCGGGCACAGGATGGCGAGCAAGACAGTGATATTCATTTGATTCAAGCCAAATGGAATTACTCGCCTGCCTTAAATATGACCACTTACGGTTATCTTATGGATTTTAATGATATAGCCGCATGGTCCAATCAGACTTATGGACTGCGCTTGACAGGAAAAGTCAAAAATCTGCGTTATGTTGCTGAGTATGCCAAACAATCTGACTATGCCGATCAGCCGATTGCTTATGATGCTGACTATTACACCGTAGAACTAGGATACAGCCTCGCAGCTAGCAATCCTTTGGGTGAAGTCGCGCTGGGCTACGAAGTTCTTGGCAGTGATCATGGTCAAATTGGTTTTCAGACGCCATTGGCAACTAAACACAAATTTAATGGCTGGACGGATGTTTTTCTTAATACTCCTGCCAATGGTTTAACCGATCTCTATCTCAGTTCAAACCTAAATATTCTGCGCCAAGGGAAATTGGCTACGGAATACCATCATTATCGTAGTGATGAACACAGTCTGGATTATGGACAAGAGTATGCCGTGTCATTTACCCATCCACTCCCTCTGAAGGGCTTATCTGCACTGGCTAAATTTTCTAGCTATCAAGCTAAAGATTATGGGGTAAATACCGATAAATTCTGGCTACAACTGGATTACAAATACTAATTGAATGCTCCGTCCGTTCCACGCTGATTACGGACGGAGCCTGCTTTATTACACTTTTCAAATATTCCATTCAAATATCGAATTTTATCGATCTATTGCGTACAATATCGAGCAATCCTCATTATTGTTATGCAAAAGCTGCTATGTCTGATAGTCAATTTTCCAAACCATTGATTTATATGCTGATTGGTAGTGCAATTATTCTGGCACTGTCATTGGGTGTACGACATGCCTTTGGACTGTATTTGGTGCCAATGAGCCACGAGTTTGGCTGGGGGCATAATGTCTTCAGTTTAGCCATTGCCTTACAAAACCTGATTTGGGGTGCGGTACAGCCCGTCACGGGTGCTTTTGCTGACAAATATGGCAGTAAAATCGTGGTGACGGTGGGTGGTGTACTCTATGCCATCGGCTTGCTGTTGATGTCAGTCAGTTCAACAGGCTTAATGCTGAATGTCAGTGTAGGTCTGATTTTAGGTTTGGCTTTATCTGCAACCTCTTTTCCTGTCTTGCTTTCAGCAGTTGGACGTGCTGCACCGCCCGAAAAGCGCAGTCTTGCGATGGGGATTGCCAGTGCGGCTGGCTCCTTTGGGCAATTTATTATGTTGCCATCAACCTTGTTACTCTTACAAAGTATTGGCTGGTCAGCGGCATTGGTCGTGAGTGCCATTTTAATTGCGCTGATTGTGCCACTGGCGTGGATGCTTAAAGCACCGATGTATGTTGCGCCAAATGCTGCAACGACTGCGGCTCCTGCACTGACCTTTAAACAGATTCTCAACATTGCCAAAGCGCATAAACCGTTTTGGTTCTTGGCGTTAGGCTTTTTGGTCTGCGGCTTTCAGGTGGTTTTCATTGGCATTCACTTACCAGGTTATTTAATAGATCACGGCTTTGATGCCACCACTGGCACAATCTTCCTTGCCTTGGTTGGATTATTTAATATCTTCGGGACTTACGGCGCAGGTTGGTTAGGAGGAAAATTTTCTAAACCGAAACTACTCATGGGTTTATATGCGCTGCGTGGCGTTGCCATGATTGCCTTCTTAGCTTTACCACTCACCACTTGGACAGTGTATAGCTTCGGCATCATTATGGGGCTATTATGGTTATCGACTGTACCGCTTACTAATGGCATTGTCGCCAATATGTTTGGTATTCGCTATTTGTCCATGCTCAGTGGTATTGTATTCTTTACCCATCAAGTCGGTTCATTCTTTGGTGGATGGCTTGGCGGTGTCAATCATGACATGACAGGCAATTATCAGGCAGTTTGGATGGTTTCAATTGCGCTCAGTGTATTGGGAGTGTTGGTACATTTCTTTGTGGATGAAAAGGCGGTGGTACATGAATAATCCATCTCTGTTTTGGCTTAAGACCTCGATTAGCTTAGTCGTACTGGGACTGATCATCGCTGCAATTGCGCTATGGCTCCAAACCCCGCAGCTGTTTGAATACTTTAATCAAGCTTTTTGCCCACATTAATTACTTACAAAACCTCGCTCTATTTTTCATAAACTCAGCATTTATTGTTATTTCAAAAAATGCTGAGTTTTTCTTAGTTTAGAACTACAAGAAATTTAGAGATATAACAATGACCAGCCTGACGCAACTTTCTCAAGCCATACATGATGCACCGCAATGGCATATCCCTGATGCATTTCAAGCGAGTGATGAGATTCAAATTTCCCCGCTTCAAGACAAAGCTCTTGGAGCTATTGTCACCGGTTTAAATGCACGCAAAGCCCAATCAGGTAAAACTATTTATCGGCTCAAGCAGGCTTTGGCAGAACACCTGATTCTAATCTTTAAAAAACAAAGTCTAGATGATCTGCAATTTCTGGCATTTGCCAGTTATTTTGGTGCAATTTTCCGTCCGAGTGCGGACAATCCTGTCTTAGCGAGTCAAAGCGGTACAGGCACACCTCCCGATGTCGTACCTGTTTCAAATGCGGTGGGTCAAGGTGATTACACCGGTCATGGTGAACTAAGCCCACATGCCGATCATCAATGGACGCCTTTACCCTCTTTTGGCTCATTACTATATGCCATTGAATTACCTCAATCTGGTGGCGAAACCAGCTGGTATAACACCATTAAAGCCTACGATGCCTTAGATCCTGAACTTAAAACCCATATCGATCAGCTACAGCTCATTACCTATAACCCTTTTGTCCGAGCCAACAGCAACAAAGGCTCTAATAACTATGCCAATAATAGCCCTTATTACCGCTTTAAAGATCAACCGATTCTTGGACATGCCTATCCACATCCTCTCGTCCGCACTCATCCTGAAACTGGGCGGAAAGCCTTGTGGTTAAATACCCGCTCGGAAGTTGAATTGCTTAATTAT
This sequence comes from Acinetobacter zhairuonensis, assembly GCF_022601715.1. Taxonomy (GTDB): domain Bacteria; phylum Pseudomonadota; class Gammaproteobacteria; order Pseudomonadales; family Moraxellaceae; genus Acinetobacter. The sequence goes on from NZ_JAKVIM010000002.1 coordinate 247,381, forward strand.
GATGATGTGGCAGGCAGTGAACTGATCGCACAACTACGCAAGCATATTCTTAAACCTGAATTTCGTTATGATCATCAGTGGGAAACCGGTGATATTGTGTTTTGGGATAACCAAGTCACCCTGCACTCTCGAACGCCTTTCCCCGCAAATCAACGTCGCCTATTAAAACGAATTAGTCTGGCAGGTGCTCGTCCCTTTTAACGTCCTTATGATTAATCTTGAAATAAAAAAAGCCCATTATTGAAATGGGCCTTTTCCAGAGACCTAAATGCTTAGAACAAACGGTTCATACCATTTAAGGTCGCTACGCGGTAAGCTTCCGCCATGGTTGGATAGTTAAATGTCGTTTCCACAAAATACTTAATCGTATTGTGAGGACTATTCATCACCGCCTGACCAATGTGAATAATTTCCGCAGCATTATTACCAAAGCAATGTACACCTAAAATTTCCAAGGTATCACGGTGGAACAGAATCTTTAATTCACCCACAGTATCCCCAGTAATTTGCGCACGCGCCAAATGACGGAAAGATGCCTGACCAACTTCGTACGGAATTTTTTCTTCAGTTAACTGCTGTTCGTTCTTACCAATTGATGAAATTTCTGGAATGGTATAAATCCCTGTTGGAATATCCACGACAGGTTGAACACCCTCTTCACCACTCATGTTTGCACCCGCGCAACGACCTTGGTCATAGGCAGCAGACGCCAGTGAAGGCCAGCCAATCACATCTCCCGCAGCGTAAATGTTTTCAACTTCAGTTTGGTACTGATCATTCACCATGATTTGACCGCGGCTATTTGGGGTAATCCCGACATTTTCCAGTCCAAGACCATCAGTATTTCCTGAACGACCGTTACACCACAAAATTGCATCAGCTTTAATTTTCTTACCGCTGAGCAAATGCATCACCACGTGATCATCAAACGTTTCGAGATGATCAATTTGTTCATTATGACGAATCAATACACCCTGCTCACGTAAGTGGTACGACAAGGCATCTGAAATTTCATCATCTAAATAGCTCAGCAATTTCATTTGGGTATTGATCAGATCAACTTTATGATCCAGACCAATGAAGATCGATGCATATTCACAGCCAATCACACCTGCGCCATAAATAATGATTTTCTGAATTGAGAAATCCAAATCCAGAATTTTGTCTGAATCAAAGACACGTGGGTGATTGAAATCCAACATTGCAGGGCGATAAGGACGGCTACCTGTCGCAATGACCAACTGCTTAAACATGATGGTTTCTTTAATCCCTTCAGGGGTAAAAACCAAAATGGTATTCTGATCTTGGATATAAGCACGACCGTGGAAAATATCAATTTTGTTACGGTCATAAAAACGTGAGTGCGTCTCTACCTGTTGTTGAATCACTTTGTGTGCATTACGCAACACTTGCTTCATGGTAAATTGTTTCCAATCCCCCACTTTTTGGAACATTGGATCACGTTGGTAACGAATAATGCTCGATACTGTTTGACGTAAAGCCTTACTTGGAATTGTCCCAACGTGGGCACAGTTTCCACCCAATTGCTCACGCATATCAATAATTGCAACACGCTTGCCTGATTTGGCAAGTTTCATTGCCGCGCCTTCACCAGCAGGGCCCGAACCGAGAACAACCGCATCGTATTTTACGAAAGTTCCACTAACGACCTCTTTCTTACGTGGCATTCAACGCTCCTTTTCTATAAATCTGTGTCTATTTTCGCTCTATTATGACTGAAAATAGGTGACTTTGCTGTATTTCATAGTCATATATTGAGTGATAACGACATTTAGAAAATGAATAGTGTTTTCGCCCTATCAATGTGCAATTCCGTTATAATGTTTGCATATCTCTCCGTGTAAACAGTGGAATAGTTGAATATGTCTGAAAGCCGTAAACCTGAACAGGGTGTTAAACTTCGTGGTGCAGAAAAAGTCTCACGTATTCCTGTCAAAGTTGTTCCTACGGTTGAAGTGCCTCGCAAGCCAGACTGGATTCGTGTCAAGATGACAGCGCCTGAGGAAGTTCAACGCATTAAAACAACACTACGTGCGCAAAAATTACATACCGTTTGTGAAGAAGCAGCTTGCCCGAACTTACCTGAATGTTTCGGTGGTGGTACAGCAACCTTCATGATTATGGGCGACATTTGTACTCGTCGTTGCCCATTCTGTGATGTTGCACATGGTCGTCCAAATGCGTTAGACCCTGATGAACCTCGCCATATGGCAGAAACCATTTCTAATTTAGGTCTGAAATATGCCGTAATTACTTCAGTAGACCGCGATGATCTATTGGATGGTGGTGCTCAGCATTTTGTCGATTGTATTAAAGAAGCACGCAGCTTAAGCCCGAAAACTTTGTTGGAAATTCTGGTTCCAGACTTCCGAGGTCGTATGGATATTGCCTTACGCATTATGACGGAATGTCCACCAGACGTGTTTAACCATAATATTGAAACTGTGCCACGCTTATATAAAGCCATGCGTCCAGGTTCAGATTACCAGCACTCGTTAACTCTACTTAAAATGTTTAAAGAATACTGCCCTGACGTTCCAACCAAATGTGGTTTGATGGTCGGTATTGGTGAAACTGAAGAAGAAGTACTTGCGCTACTAGATGATTTACGTGCCCATGATGTGGACTACGTGACTATTGGGCAATATTTACAGCCTTCTAAAGAACATGCACCAATTGACCGTTTTGTCAGCCCAGAAGAGTTTGAGCGCTATGCAGAACATGGCCGTAAACTTGGATTTAGAAATATCTGGTCTGCGCCTATGGTCCGTTCAAGCTACTTTGCAGATCGTCAATACTATGGCGAACCCGTACCAGAAGTGCGTCGTAAAGTCGATCCTGCTAAAAAAATTGCAGTGCAAACCATTGAAGCTTAATTAAAGCTTTAATAAAAAAACCCTTTAAGTCTACGATTTAAAGGGTTTTTTATTGCCTCTTAAAAATAAATGAATACTGGTTGCTAGATCCAATAGACATTAAAACTATAAAAGAACTCATTCACTTCAAAACGTACTTGATACCCCAGTTGAGTCAGTTCAGCCGAAAGCTCCCGAATTTCCACCAAGGGTAAATGCTTCGGTAAAACAGCAAACACCGCCGTATTTCCCTGCTGAGCACTTTCTTCTATTAATTTGGCAAGCCGTTCTTTATATAAATTGATATCAAGCTTGGCTGTGGCTGTCAGAATTTTTGCCTGTTCTGCTGTTATAAAACTCATCATTGTTCTCATTGTATTGATGTGTATTTTTTAATCATAACAAACCCAATAGTGCTTATCGAGAAATTTTCTATACCTTTAATTTTTTAAAATGCATCCATACAAGACCGCTTCAAGCACACTCATCAGCGCCTTTGCATAAATGCTTTTTGCTCTTTTATTCAAATAAACATTTGCTCTATAAACATGCAAATTTTACCTACATGTACAAATGCTCGTTATAAATGCATCATTACAAATCAAATTAAATGTTTAATTTTCACATTATTTTAAAGAAACATTGATTTTACTTATCCAGTTTTATTGGCACATGATTTGCTACATATCAAATACATACATTTAAGAATAATTTATCAAAGGGTAAATATATGTTGAAATTTAAACTTATTTCATTAGCTGTTATAACCTCATTAAGCTCAGCATTCACCTATGCCGATGATTTTGTAATTCTTAAACAATTATCAGAGAAACCAACATTACTGAAAGATGGTACTTACAAAGGAAACTACTATGTACCTTCTACGCTAAATACAATTACATGGGGCTATTTACCTAATCGTGATGCTAAACCAGTCTTAACGGTGAATTCTGGGAGTACGGTAACGTTTGATACAGTATCACATGAAGGTTTATTAGAAGATCAAGGGCGTGATGCTGAAAAATATTTCCAATCCAAAGGCGTAAAATCCGAATACATTTTAGATGAAGCAAAAACAATTACCCAATCTAAACTTCATCATGACTTTCACAAAGATGGTCCTCATATCGTAACTGGACCCGTCGCCATTACAGGTGCTGAACCAGGGGACATTCTGAAAGTTGAAGTGATTAAAGTGGAACCCCGTGTACCTTATGGTGTCATATCGAATCGACATGGTAAGGGAGCTCTTGTGGGCGAGTATCCAAAGAAAACCAAATATGACGATGCCACAGCAGCGAATCCAGAACGCTTTGGTAATGTGTCAATTTTCACACCTATTGAAAAAAATACCCAAGGTGAATACGAAGGTGTCTTAAAAACAGCATCAGGAAAAGCTATTCGTTTCCCCCTTTATCCATTTATGGGCATTATGGGCGTTGCAGCCAATACCTCTGAACCTGTTCATTCAGTACCACCTGCGATGTATGGTGGCAATATAGATATTAACGAACTTGGTGCCGGTGCAACTGCCTATTACCCAGTACAAGTCAAAGGCGCATTATTCTATACTGGCGATAGTCATTTTTCGCAGGGTGATGGTGAAGTCGCCCTTACTGCTTTAGAAGCATCTGCACGAGCAACGCTTAAATTTACTTTATTAAAAGCAGGTAAAGATAAAATTCCAGGGCAAGACATTAAACAGCCTTTAGCAGAAAATGCGGAATTTTGGATCACCCCAGGTTTAGATACTGATTTAGATGAAGCAATGAAAAAATCGACGCGTGAAGCAATTCGCTTTTTAAATCAAGAATATGGTATTGATGAAGCAACCGCTTATGCATACTTAAGTGCGGCCACTGATTTTGAGGTATCTCAAGTGGTCGACAGAACTAAAGGAATTCATGCGAAAATACGTAAAGCTGATTTTAAAGAATTCGAATAAGATAAACCCAGCAAGTAACTTAAGTTGAATATGAAGGTGATCTTTGATCACCTTCTTTTATTTATAGAGATGACCCCTTTTAAAATTCACCATTCCTTACATCTCATAACGCATTATAAACAGCACATAATTGATTAAATGATGATTAAAAAATAAACTATTCATATAACAAAAAATGGGGCATAAGAATGATCATTCAAAAGAAACTACTCCTAACTACATTCTTCGTGGCTTTTTGCTTAATATCAACGCCAATGGTTATGGCTGCGAGTGATATACGTACCGAACAAGTCCAATTCAAAAAAGGCGCATCCAGTGCCATTATTTCTTCGTCCATCAAAGGCTATGAAATAGTGGACTATGTCCTTCGTGCCAATGCTGGGCAAGTCATGAATGCCAGTTTAGCCACAAAAAATACTGCAACTTTTTTTAATATTTTGGCACCTGGGGAAAATGAAAGCGCTATGTTTATTGGTTCCAATAGCGGTAATCAATTTGAAGGTGTCTTACCCAAAACTGGCACATATAAAATCCGTGTTTATATGATGCGTTCAGCTGCACGTAGAAATGAAGTGGCTCCCTATCGGCTAGAAATTATGATTAGTGGTAAGGCTGCACAAACCACTTCACATGATGCCAAAGTCGCAGGTACACCGTATCATGCCACTGGCAAAATTCCATGCGCAGCCATGTCTGGTCAACCGATGGGAACTTGCCAATTTGGGGTGAAACGACAAGGCAACGGTAATGCTTTAGTTACAGTGATGCATAACAATGGCAAAAAACGCGTCATCATTTTCCAAAATGGACGAGCAACTGGATATGACCAAAGTCAGGCTGATCAATCAAAATTTAGCAGCACTAAAGATTCCGATCTAAGCATCATCAAAATTGGATCTGAACGCTACGAAATACCAGATGCTGTCGTTTACGGTGGATAACTCAAGATTAAGGAGGTTTGTATGAGTTTTTTAGCGAGCCTACTGGTGGGGAAACCTCTTACTATATTTTGGATTGCTGTTGCTTTTTTTATTGCTTATTTGATTGTTCGCAATTTTAGCCACAAACGACGTGCCAAATATTTGGGCATTACAACCATATTATGGCTGCTCTATGCTGCATGGGAATTCCTGATTAAAATAAAAACGCCAGATGCAGATATTCGTGTGGACCTATTGGTGATTTGGCCTATCCTTTTTATTCTGTCTCTGTTTTCAATTATTCTGCTGTTTTTTAAATGTGAAAAATAAATCAAGCGAAGACCTTAGATTAAAAAAAGATTGAACAAAAAAAACCAGCCACTCAGGACTGGTTAAGGAAAAAATACGATTTCATCTAAAGAACATGACATTCTTTTATGGCTGGATGAAACCCTATTTGATCATTAATTTTTATTATTGTGCGGTATAGCCACCATCCATCACGACAGCCTGCCCTGTAATACCCACACCTTTGTCACTGGCTAAGAAAATGGCATAGTCTGCAATTTCTTCTACACTCAATAAACGTTTTTGTGGCACCATCGCCAAAATCACATCTTCAAGTGCAGAGTCTAAACTCACATTACGCGTTTTCGCTAAATCGGCAATTTGCCCGCGTACCAACGGCGTATCTACATAGCCCGGACAGAGTGCATTCACGGTAATACCATCACGTGCACATTCTAAGGCTGCGACTTTGGTGAGACCAATCACACCATGTTTGGCGCTGTTATAACCTGCTTTACCAGCAAATCCAATTAAGCCATTAATTGATGCCATATTGATAATACGACCTGATTTTTGCGCTTTCATAATTGGAAAGGCATGTTTAATCCCAATAAAAGAACCTGTTAACATCACTTCAATCAACTTTTGATAGACTGCTGTTGGGAATTCTTCAATCGGGGCAACATGCTGAAATCCAGCATTGTTAATCAGAATATCCAACGTACCAAAAGTCGCTTGGGTGAGTTCAATTGCAGCTTGATATTGTGCTTCATCGGTCACATCACAAGGCGCTGAAAGTGCCTGAAAACCCTGTGCTTTTAATGCTTCAGCTGTTTTCTGACATTTTTCAGCATTCATGTCAGAAATAACAACTTTGGCGCCTTCTTGAGCAAATTTCTTGGCAATTTCCAAACCAATACCGCTGGCTGAACCGGTAATAAATGCAACTTTATTTTCTAACTGCAAACTCATTACTTACTCCTTTTACATCTTGCCTGCATCCGCAGGCGTAAACTGCAATGTAAACTTAAACAATACCGAAAATTGTAAATGCAGCAATCACGACAAATACTGCTATGGTTTTAATAATCGTGACTGCAAAAATATCTTTATACGATTGTTTATGCGTTAAGCCTGTGACTGCAAGCAAGGTAATGACAGCACCATTATGCGGTAAGGTATCCATCCCGCCTGATGCCATAGAAACCACACGGTGCATCACTTCTGGTGGAATTCCTGCAGCTAAAATTGCCGCATTGTATTGATCTGCCATCGCACTCAACGCAATACTCATACCACCTGAAGCCGAACCTGTAATCCCGGCTAAGACCGTCGTAGTCACTGCACCATTCACCAATGGATTGGTAAAAGTCGAACTTAATCCATGACTGATCAAAGCAAAGCCTGGTAAGGCCGCAATAATGGCACCAAAGCCATATTCCGAAGCGGTGTTCATAACTGCAAGTAAAGCACCGCTGATACTGGTATTGACGCCTTCTTTGAATTGCACAATCACACGTTGATAATCATATAAAAATGCACTGATGATCCCGACAATTAATGCCAAGCCAACCGCCCAAATCGCACCTGTTTTAGCCACATCAACCGTATAGTTGGCTAGACCAATCGCATTAAAATCAAACCCATTTGGATACCACTTCGGAATCGCTGTCGACAAAAACTTGTTCATCACTGCTACTAAAATGAGGGGCACAAACGCGAGAGCTTGACGTGCTTTAGAACCATTTGGTGTATCTAAAATATTCGATGTTGCAGCAGTCGCTGTTGATTCAGGTTGTACTTGTGTATTGGTAAAACCTACATAGCCCTCACCAGCTTGTGCAGCAACGCGACAACGCCATTGCAGATACAGCAAACCCATACAAAGGACGAAAATTGCACCGATAATCCCTAAGAATGGCGCGGCATAAATATTCGTACCAAAAAAGGTCGTTGGAATCACGTTTTGAATTTGCGGTGTACCAGGTAACGCATCCATGGTGAAGGTAAATGCACCGAGTGCAATGGTTCCTGGAATCAAACGCTTTGGAATATTCGCTTCTTGGAATAACTGGTTTGCAAATGGGTAAACCGCAAATACCACCACGAATAAACTCACGCCACTATAGGTCAGAATTGAGCCTAACAAGACCACTGTTAAGATTGCACGTTTAGCACCAATCAAACTAACAATCGTTTTCGCAATCGAAGAGGCAATCCCCGACATTTCCACGACTTTCCCGAAGATTGCACCCAACAAGAAGACCAAGAAATAGTCTTTGATGAAATTCACCATCTTCGGCATAAATACGCCCGAATAGAAAGGTAAAACATGGTTAGGTGCAATTAAAAAAACAGCAAGTAAGGCACACAGCGGTGCCATCAGAATAACTGAAAATCCTTTATAGGCTGTATACATCAACAAGCCTAAAGACAGCAGGATGACAAAGAAATCCCACATATTCTTTTCTCCCTGATAAAGAATATTGAAGGGCTCACACATTGCAAAACACAATGTGATAGACCTTTATTTTTTGACCGAAAAAATGCTTAATTTTATTAAGAGTTATCCTAAACTCCGTATAAAAACAATAAGCATAAATATTTTAACTACCACTTATAGTATTTAAAAAAATAACACCAAAAAATTAAAAAACAACATTTAAATATATAAAATAAATCACACATAAATATAATTTAATATATTTCAATATCTTAAAAAAACAATTTATACAAAAATATAATATATTAAAAAACATGATTAATTGTTTTAAAAAACTCATTAATTAATTTTTATAATATAAAAAACTCCACCCATAATATTAAAAATTCATTTTAAAATATAAAAATTAAATAAAGTTAATTTCTTGTAACTTCATTGTTTTTTTGCATTTCATGTGAAAAAGGCTCAAAATCAAAGCAGTTCTTTTTCTTCGCTTCGACCTCTTGGTACACATCAGCCCATGACTTTAAAACAATTAAAAGCCTTTCTTGCCCTCGCGCGTAGCCTAAACTATGCCAATGCATCGAATGAACTCCATCTCAGTCAGTCAGCTCTCAGTCTTACCATCAAAACCTTAGAAGAAGAACTGGGCGGAAAGTTATTTAAGCGCAATACGCGTCGGGTTGAACTCACATTTGAAGGCAAATCACTCATTCCCTATGCCAGAAAATTATTGGCAAACTGGGAGGACATGGAAAAAGACGTGAAGCAACGTTTTAAACTTCAGCGCGGTACACTCAACATTGCTTCCATGCCTTTTGTCACACACGGGATCATGCCGAATGTGATTCAAAACTTTTTGAGCTTACATCCAAATATCAATTTTTCCATTCACGACATTACCAATGAAAAAATTATTGAAAATGTGCTGGATGGTATTTTCGAATTAGGCATTTGTTTTGAACCGCAACAGATCGATTCTCTCGAATTCCTACCCTTGTTTAACGAGGATTTTCTGGCCTTATTGCCCAAAGCACATCCCTTAGCAAGCGCTACATCCCTGACATGGCAAGAGCTCTGTGCCAATCCTTTTGTCACTTTGCAGCAACCCTCGATTGTGCGCTATCTGATTGAAGAGAATTGTTCCAAAAACAATATTCAATTGGACTTAAAGGTTGAATGCCACCAAATCAGTTCTTTATCCAGTTTTGTGGCTCTAGGTATTGGAGTCAGCGTCATTCCTCGTCATTTCCAGCAATTCATTGATACTGAAAAAAATGTGCTGATTGAATTACAAGATCAGGATCTGTTTAAGCCTGTTGGCATTATCTATAAAAAGAATTTTGAAATTTCCAATATCACGGCGCAATTCATTGAAACCCTGAAGCAGTATGATTATAAAAAACACATATAAATGAACAAATTACAATTAATCCTACTCAACTTCGCCCATTTCTCTTTTATCCCATTACAAGATTCAGCCCAATTGAAATGCTGAATCTTGTCTATTTTTCACTCCATTATTGAGTTTTTCTGATTAACTGTTTGAAATTTTCAACTTCCTTATCCTGATGGGCAATGCTAATAATGAGTTCATACAAACCTAAGGGATTTAGAGAAGTTAATATGAATAAGTTATATTCAAATGCCGCACTTGCTTTGCAAGATGTCGTTAAAAATGGACAAACGATTGCAGTCGGTGGTTTTGGCTTATGTGGTATTCCTGAAGCCTTGATTGAAGCCCTGAAACAAACTGGTGTAAACGAACTCACCTGTATCTCTAACAATGCAGGTGTCGACGATTTTGGTCTTGGCAAACTGCTACAAACCAAACAAATTAAAAAAATGATTTCATCTTATGTGGGTGAAAATAAAGAATTTGAACGCCAATATTTAAATGGTGAACTTGAAGTGGAACTCACCCCACAAGGCACACTGGCAGAAAAATTACGTGCGGGTGGCGCAGGCATCCCTGCTTTCTTCACGCAAACAGGTGTTGGCACGCTCATCGCGGAAGGTAAAGAACAACGTGAGTTTGAAGGTAAACCGTATATTCTTGAAAACTCATTAACGGCTGATGTTGCCTTAGTCAAAGCCTATAAAGCAGATAAAGCGGGCAATCTAATCTTCCGTAAAACCGCACGCAACTTCAATCCTGAATGTGCAATGGCGGGTAAATTTACCGTGGTTGAAGTAGAACACGTGGTCGAAATTGGTGAACTCGATCCAGATGATATTCATTTACCAGGTATCTATGTTAATCGCATTATCCTGAATGCCACCCCAGAAAAACGCATCGAACAATTAACCATTAAGCAGGAGGCTTAATCATGGCTTGGACACGCAATGAAATGGCTGCACGTGCTGCCCTTGAACTTGAAGATGGATTTTATGTCAATCTTGGCATTGGTTTACCGACCCTTGTCGCAAACTATATTCCAGAAAATATCAATGTTTGGTTACAGTCTGAAAATGGTTTATTAGGTATTGGTGAATTCCCAACGGCAGAAACTGTTGATGCCGACCTAATTAATGCGGGTAAACAGACAGTTACCGCACGTAAAGGCGCAGCATTTTTCTCCAGCTCTGAATCTTTTGCCATGATTCGTGGTGGTCATGTCAACATCGCCATCTTGGGTGCCATGGAAGTGTCTGAACAAGGCGATCTTGCCAACTGGATGATTCCAGGTAAGAAAGTTAAAGGTATGGGCGGTGCAATGGACTTGGTTGCAGGCGTACAAAAAGTGGTTGTACTGATGGAGCACTGCGCCAAAGATAGTAGCCCTAAAATTGTAGAGCAATGTACCCTACCACTGACAGGTCAAGGTGTGGTGAATCGTATCATCAGCGATTTAGGCGTGATGGATATTACTCCAGAAGGTGTTAAATTGATCGAGCTTGCCACAGATGTTAGCTTGGAACACATTCAAGCGGTTACAGGCGTACAATTGATTGTCGATGACATTCAAGAAACTGTAAGTGCATAAATCAGATTGTTTAAAGCAGCTTCGGCTGCTTTAATTTTGATTCAACAAGAACGGAACACAGATATAAATACACGGAGATAAATATGAATAAAGACATCGTCATTGTTGCTGGTAGCCGTACCGCGATGGGAAATTTTCAAGGTGCATTATCTAGTCTTTCAGCACCAGAACTTGGCGCAGCCGTTATTCAGGATACATTGAAGCGCGCCAATGTTGCCGCTCAAGAAATTGATGAAGTGATTATGGGTTGTGTACTGCCTGCGGGTTTAAAGCAAGCTCCAGCCCGCCAAGCCATGCGTCTTGCCGGTGTGCCTGATCATGTGGGTGCAACCACCATCAACAAAATCTGTGGTTCTGGTATGAAAGCCGTGATGCAAGCTGCCGATGCCATTTGTGCTGGCAATGCTGAAATTGTGATGGCGGGTGGTATGGAATCCATGAGTAATGCACCCTACTTACTGCCAAAGGCACGCTCAGGTTACCGTATGGGACATGGTGAAATTAAAGATCATATGTTCCAAGAAGGTTTGGAAGATGCTGAAACTGGGCTTTCGATGGGTGTATTGGCACAGCAAATGGCCGATAAAAAAGGCTATACCCGTGAGCAACAAGACGAATTTGCCATTCGTTCTTTAACTCGTGCGCAATCAGCAATTCAAAATGGTTTTTTACAAGCTGAAATTACCCCAGTTACCGTGTCTAGCCGTAAAGGTGAAGTTGTTGTCGCTCAGGATGAAAATCCGTTTAATGCCAACATAGACAAGATTCCCCACCTTCGCCCTGCCTTTGCCAAAGATGGCACCATCACCGCAGCCAATTCAAGTTCGATTTCTGATGGTGCTTCCGCAGTGCTGGTCATGTCAGCTGAACAAGCTGCTGCTCGTGGTTTAACACCGTTGGCTCATATTCGTGCAACGGCAACCAACTCCCAACACCCTTCAGAATTCACCATCGCACCTGTTGCTGCCATTGAAAAAGTATTGAAAAAAGCAGGCTGGTCTATAGAAGATGTTGATCTTTGGGAAATTAATGAAGCCTTTGCCATGGTGGCGATGGCGGCAATTGATGCCTTTAATTTAGACCCAGAAAAAGTCAACGTAAATGGTGGTGCATGCGCATTGGGTCATCCATTGGGTTCATCAGGTTCACGCATTATTTTAACCTTAATCTATGCGTTAAAGCGTTTGGGTAAACACAAAGGCGTAGCCACCCTCTGTATCGGCGGTGGCGAAGCAACCGCAGTTGCGGTTGAGCTTACCTAACTGCTTAGTTTTAGAAAAATGATACAGATCAAGGTGATAAAAGGTTAAACTTTTATCACTTTTTTAATGCAGAAGAGTGACACAGATGTCTCAACAAGATTATGAAAATGGATTAAAAGTACGTACCGAAGTCATGGGGGAAAGTTTTGTTAAACGCGCCCAAGACAATACTGTACCTTTTACTCAGCCACTACAAGATTGGATTAATGAACATGCTTGGGGCTCGACTTGGCAACGTGAAGGTGTATTACCACGTAAATACCGCTCATTGATTACGATCGCCTTTTTAACTGCACAAAAAAGCCCAACAGAGCTGAAAGGACATATCCGAGGTGCACTGAACAATGGTGCAACAGTTGAAGAGATTCAAGAAGTCCTCTTACACAGCCTGCCATACTGCGGTGCTCCTGCAACGCAAGAAGCTTTTCGTGCTGCTTTAGAAGTGATTACTGAATATCAAAAGCAGAGTCTTTAAAATAATTTAAAGCATTTAAAGCAACCATTCAGCTGCTTTAAATGCTTTATTTACTTGATATTATAGATTTTGTGCAATCGCATAGCCGAGCATCAAACTCACTTGCAAACCTACCACAATTGCAAACCACTTCCAGCCTTTTTGCTTTAACACGATTTTATTCGGATATATTGCTATTTTTATCATTCTCTATCTCCAATACACTTATCGTTTAAACGGAATAAACATATATTTCGATTATTTATACAGCAAATTCTACACCAACTTTTAAAACTGTTACTTAATCATGAGTGTTTCAAGCCATATACGCTCAATTTAAAATATTTTCTAAATTCAATTATTAGAGCTGATAAAATATAACCTATAAAAATAAACATTGTGATCCATATGAAGCACAAACCTATTTTCGTTCTATTTCTGCTTTTGCTCATCAGCCCACAAATTTCCTATGCCAATTTCTTTCAAAATCTTAATATTTTTCAAAGAAAAAATAGCACCAGCAATATTTCGTATGGTACAGACGTATTACAAAAAATAGATGTCTATTTGCCCAAATCCAGCACACATAAAACTCTGAATCAACAATTATCACCCATTTTATTCATTGTACATGGTGGGGCTTGGCGTATTGGTGATAAGTCTCATCGAGGCTTAATTCAACATAAAGTCGATTACTGGAATCAGCAAGGCTGGGTGGTAATTTCAGTCAATTATCGCTTAGTTCCGAACGTTACGGTGCAACAACAGACCCAAGATATTGCCGATGCACTCAACTTTGTGCAAATGAATGCCGCTGATTGGCACGCAAATGCTCGCAAAGTCATGCTTATGGGACATTCTGCAGGTGCTCATTTGGTTACCTTACTGTCTACCCGCCCGGAATGGATCTCAAATTTTCCAAAACCGTGGAAAGCCACCATTGCTTTAGATAGTGCTGCCTATGACTTAGAAACACTCATGACAAATCAACATGCTCAATTCTATGATTTTGTGTTTGGCTCTTCTGTCGAGAACTTGCGCTTAGTTTCACCTAAAGTCCAATTAAAACACCCCCTTCCTGCTTTTCTGTCCGTGTGTTCTACCATTCGTCCAGATCAACCTTGCACACAAGCGCAGGCTTTTACAAACCAAGCGAAATCTTTAGGCTCGACGACAGCCTTCTTGCCAGTTCCTTTATCTCATGCAGACATTAATCGCAACTTAGGGCTCAATAATGACTATACCCAACAAGTCGATCAGTTTATGCAACAGCAGATAAAAGATTAAATTTATGATTTAAATAAAAAAGCCACCCGAAGGTGGCTTTTTAATAGGTTATGGATTAACCGATAAACTTACGTGCGTTACGGAACATACGTAACCATGCACCATCTTCAGTCCACTCTTCTGGTTTCCAAGAATGTTGAATGGCACGGAAATTACGCTCTGGGTGCGGCATCATAATGGTTACACGACCATCTTTAGAGGTTACACCTGTAATCGCTTCTGGAGAACCGTTCGGGTTCAATGGGTAGTGCTGAGTTGGGTTACCATGGCTGTCTACATAACGTAAAGTCACTTGGTTGCCCGCATTTAGCGCAGCCAATTGCTCCGCAGTTGCAACCACACGACCTTCACCATGTGCAACCGCAATTGGAAGAATCGAACCTTCCATGCCTTCAAGTAAGACTGAGTTTGATTTCTCAATACGTACATTCACGCTACGTGCTTCAAATACTTCTGAAGTGTTGCGATGGAAACGTGGCCAAGCATCTGCACCAGGAATTAACGGTGCAAGTTGTGACATCATTTGACAGCCGTTGCATACACCTAAAGTGAATGTTTCTTGACGGTTAAAGAATTTCTCAAATTGATCACGTAAGCGTGGGTTAAATAGGACTGATTTTGCCCAACCACCGCCAGCACCCATGACATCTCCGTAAGAGAAGCCACCACATGCCACTAGACCTTCGAAGTCATTTAAGTCAACGCGCCCAGCAAGTAAATCGCTCATATGAACATCGACAGTATTGAAGCCGACTTTATCAAATGCAGCTGCCATCTCAGTTTGACCATTCACGCCTTGTTCACGCAAAATGACCATGCTTGGACGACGTAAATTAATAAATGGCGCTTCAACTGGCTCATTCAAATCAAACGTCGGCTGTGCAATGATACCTTGATGTGTACTATCTGCAATTAAGGCAAACTCTTGGTCAGCAGTTTCGGAATTGTCACGTAAACGTTGAATTTGATGTGATACTTCAGCCCAAGCATGTTGCAAGTCAACACGTAGCAAAGTCAATCCATTTACAGTCAATTGATCTGTAGTATTCACATAACCAACCACTGAAATTGCATCTTTCAAACTTGAGGTAGTCACTTCAAGTTGTAATGCTTCCCAATCTGCTGTCGCGATTTGGAGAACTGCACCAATTTCTTCCGCGAATAATGCAGCCGTGGTTTGATTTTCTAATGCAACACCTAAACGCGAAGCAAACATCATTTCCGCAACAGTTGCCAATAAACCGCCATCACCAATGTCATGGTAGGCTTGAATTAAGCCGCGGTTGTTCCAGTCTTGAACCAAATCAAAGAAGGCTTTGAACTCAGCAAAACTGTCGACATCTGGAGTAACCGAACCAATCGCTTTGTACACTTGCGCAAGGATCGAACCGCCTAAACGGAATTGACCTTTAGACAAGTCAATACGGACCAATACAGAATCGGTATTTTTCAATTCAGGAGTTAAGGTTTTACGAACATCATTCACAGGAGCAAATGCGGTAATCACACCACTCATTGGTGAAGTCACTGACTTGTCCTGACCTTCGTCATTCCAAGTAGTACGCATTGAAAGTGAGTCTTTACCGACTGGAATTGCAATACCTAAAGCAGGACACATTTCCATACCAATGGCTTTTACACCTTCAAACAAGGCTTGGTCTTCACCTTTTTGCCCTGCTGCTGCCATCCAGTTTGCAGACAATTTAATGTCGCTAATCTGTTCAATGTTGGCACACATGATGTTTGAAATTGACTCAGCTACTGCCAAACGTGCTGATGCTGCTGGGTTGAGTAATGCCACAGGTGGACGTTCACCCATTGCCATCGCCTCACCAGTATAACCCTGTAAGCTTGTAGTGGTGACTGCTGCATCTGCCACAGGAACTTGCCAACGACCCACCAACTGATCACGTGCAACCATACCTGTAATTGAACGGTCACCAATAGTGATTAGGAATGATTTAGACGCAACGGTTGGGTTCTTTAATACACGGAAAATCGCGTCTTTCAAGTCCACTTGTGATGCATCAAAATCGTCACCTTTGCGCTCGATGGTTTCGTATGAACGGCTCATACGTGGTGTACCGCCAAGCATCACTTGCATTGGCATATCCACCGCTTTGTTGTCAAACAATGGATCGTTCACCGTCAATTGACGTGCTTCAGTCGCTTCACCTAATACCGCAAATGGGCAGCGTTCACGCGCACAAATTGATTCAAATAACGCTAAAGATTCTGGTTTAATCGCAAGGACATAACGTTCTTGTGCTTCGTTTGACCAGATCTCCATTGGAGACATGCCTGATTCAAGTGAAGGAATCTTACGAAGATCTAAAATTGCACCGAGTTCATGGTCATTCACCAATTCAGGCATGGCATTCGAGATACCACCCGCACCGACGTCATGTACAGATACGATTGGGTTTTCATTTTCCATGCGCCAGCAGGTATCAATCACTTCTTGGCAACGACGTTCCATTTCTGGGTTTTCACGCTGCACCGAAGCAAAGTCTAGGCTTTCACCCATGGTACCACTGTCTACAGATGATGCAGCACCACCACCCAGACCGATTAGCATCGCTGGACCACCCAATACAATGAGTAAGTCACCTGGCTGGATCGCATCTTTTTCTACATGGTCAGGACGAATGTTACCGTAACCACCGGCAATCATAATTGGCTTGTGGAAACCTTTCACTTCACCATTGACGTTTTGTTCGAAGGTACGGAAGTAACCATTTAACGCAGGACGACCAAATTCGTTATTAAACGCAGCACCACCTAATGGGCCTTCAATCATGATTTGAAGTGGCGATGCCATACGAGATGGTTTACCGTAATTTTCTTCCCAAGGTTGTTCAAAACCAGGAATGTTCAAGTTAGAAACTGTAAAGCCAGTTAAACCTGCTTTTGGCTTACCACCACGACCTGTTGCACCTTCATCACGAATTTCACCGCCCGAACCTGTTGCTGCGCCTGCAAATGGTGCAATTGCTGTTGGGTGGTTATGCGTTTCCACTTTCATGAGGATATGAGCAGCTTGGCTCTTATACTTATAAGTATAATGACCTGTGTCTTCGTCTTTTTTCGGATAGAAACGCTGTGTGTCATAACCCACAATCACCGATGCGTTATCTTTATATGCCGATAAAACGTCAGTTGGTGATTCTTTGTAGGTATTTTTAATCATTTGGAACAATGATAACGGTTGAACTTCACCATCAATAGTCCACTCAGAGCCGAAAATTTTATGACGGCAATGTTCTGAGTTGGCTTGAGCAAACATCATGAGTTCGATGTCATGCGGATTACGACCCAGCTTGATAAATGCTTCAGTTAAGTAATCAACTTCTTCATCAGACAAAGCAAAACCAAATTCAGAGTTGGCTTGAACCAATGCCTGTTTACCTTGACCCAAAATATCAATGGAGTTCAAAGGTTTTGGCGCAGTTTCTTGAAATAATGCGGTTGCATCTTCAATACTGCCAAATACGCTCTCAGTCATGCGGTCGTGTAATGCCAGCTTTACTTCATTCGATACTTCAGAAATACCTTTTAAAGTAAACAAAACACCGCGTTCAAGGCGGTGTATCGGGGTATTACAGTTGGCGAAGATATCCGTTGCTTTAGAAGACCACGGTGAAATCGTACCCACGCGAGGTGTCACCAAAATCTGGACTTCATCACTTGCAGCTTGGCGGATTTGGAAGCTTTCGCCTTCATTTAACAATTGTAAAGCAGATTGCTGCTGTTGCTCGTTGAGCGCTTGGTCAAACAGATAGACCCATTGGCTTTCTATTGATTGAACAGAACTAATTGACGCTAGACGTGATAATAGTTGAGTTTTCTTAAAAGAAGAATGTGCTGGTGCACCGGCCACGATAAACATGCTGATTTTGGCTCCACGGGCAAGTCTTTTGAACTTTACCGCAATGTGACTTTGAAGAGAGCACATATTCTACTGTGAAAAGGAAAAATCAGCTAGATAGATAAACTCAATTATGTAACCTAATCCTGCAATAAAATTGTGTATAAGCCCTTGCTTTTATTTTTTTAAGAAAAAATGAACGACAAATAAGGAGTTGGTGAGTGCAATACATTTAAAATCACATCACCAACAGAAAATCGTATGATTTTCACCCTCCCCCTCACAACTCCTCTTTCTCCGTGAATACCACTCAAGTTTCCAACTAGATCCGTGAGTCAGTTTAATCTGTATTTTTACATTCCAACCGTCAATTCGTGTCGCACCGCTCTAGTGCAACACTGCATTTTTTGGCATGATTTAAGCAATCCTTCTATGAAACATAATAAATGGAACAAATGCGTTGGTTAGAACTGCTTTCCACAGTTCGCATTGGCAGTAAAAAACAAAGTTCAGAACAAGCTCGAAGCCCTTTTCATAAAGATTATGACCGTATTATCTTTTCGCAAAGTTTTAGACAACTCAATCGAAAAACTCAAGTCCATCCACTTACGCAACATGATGGGATTCATACCCGACTTACCCATTCTCTAGAAGTCTCTTGTATTGGTCGCTCACTAGGGATGTTGGCGGCTGAAAAAATTAAGGATGAACTCCCCGTTTGGATTTCCCCTGCCGATGTTGGTGCGATTATTCAAGCCGCATGCTTGGCACATGATATTGGCAACCCGCCATTTGGTCATGCGGGTGAATATGCCATTCGCGAATGGTTCGATGATGCCTCACATGGCAATTTTTTAGCAAAGCTCACTGCTGAAGAAGAAGCCGATGTACGCCAATTCGAAGGTAATGCACAAGGTTTACGCTTACTGACCAAAATTGACTATCATCCAAACGATGGTGGAATGCGCCTGACCTATGCCACTTTGGGGGCGTACTTGAAATATCCATGGTTATCCAAAACCATCGCAGAGCAAGGCAATACCCCTGCCAGCATGCGTGCCAAATTTGGCTGTTATCAGGCGGAAAAAGACATTTTGGGGCAAATTGCCGAACAACTCGGTTTAATTCAGTTGGCACCAGATCGTTACTGTCGCCATCCACTGACCTATTTATTAGAAGCCGCAGATGATATTTGCTATGCCCTGATTGATTTAGAAGATGGCATTATTCTAAATATGCTCAGCTATGAAGAAGTCGAACCCATCTTTCTCGATCTGATTGCAGACTATGGCAGACCTTCAGAATTGTCTATGGATACCACTTGGCAGCAAAAAATTGCCGCTTTACGTGGTCGGGTGATGAAACGTTTGGTGGATGAAGTGACTACTGCTTTTGCCAAACATCATTATGAAATTCTGACAGGTCAGCTTAAAGGCAGCTTATTGCAGTATTGTTCTGAAGATATTGAACTCGGCATTAACCGTGCCAAAGAATTGGCGCGTGATAAAATTTTTGAACATCCACAAAAAGCAGGTTTGGAAATTATTGCCCATCAAAGTTTGCAGAATATTTTAGATGCCTTTATTCCCCTGACTACGCCACACAAAACCTTAAGTTTTAAAGAACAACGGCTGTTTACCATTTTAAAGCGTTCAGGTGCGCGTTTTGGCAACAATCATTATGAAAATATTATGCAAGTACTGGATATTATTTCGAAGTTTTCAGATCATCAAGCCTATAATCTTTCGCAAGAATTGCAAGGCAACAAGTCTGGCTTGATGTAACACAAATCGCCGCACACGAAATGTCTTCCAGAGTATTTCTAAATGCGTGACTGAAACATAATTTAATTTGTCAGATTGACAACCGTATACACCTAAAATAGTGAAGTTTTAAAAATGATTGGATGTTTAATTGGCGAAGTGTTTGCCCTCGAAGCCCCAACAGTACTGCTCAATGTGAATGGCGTGGGCTATGAGATTGACACCCCATTGTCGACATTTTGCCAATTACAGAAAGGACAAAAAGTCACTTTATGGACGCACTTAGCAGTTCGTGAAGATGCGCAATTGCTGTATGGTTTTTTACATCAACAAGAAAAACTCATTTTCCGCACACTATTAAAAGTCAATGGTGTCGGTCCTAAAATGGCATTAGGCATTCTTTCCACATTAAGTGTAGACATGCTGATCCATACGGTTGAGCATGAAGATGTGAATACACTGGTGAAAGTGCCTGGGGTCGGTAAGAAAACTGCTGAACGCCTAATGATTGAATTACGCGATCGTTTTAAAGCGATGTCCTCAGGTACAGTTCCAAGCAACTCTACGCTAGAACAAATCCAATTCACAGGAAATTCAGCCGTTGCCGAAGCTGAAGCCGCTTTGCAATCTTTAGGCTATAAACCATTAGAAGCGCAAAAACTGGTGAATGCTGCAAAAGGTGATTTTACTGAAGCCAGTGACATTATCCGTGCTGCACTCAAGTCGATGAATAAATAAAGTACTGTATTCAAGACGTCAAACGATACATATAAACATCATTCGCAACTGTTCGAATCAGGAGACATTTGCACATCAATGTTTCTGCGATATAGTCGATACGAACTTTCATTCGATGAGTTTTGCGATGAGGTGCATTGCACCGCAAGTGGTTTTCTTGCGAAGCATTGCTTCCCATTTTGCCAAAACAAAAGTAAGGCGAACCGCAGGTTATGCCTAAATTTCGCTCGAAGCTGGAAAGACTGCTCCAAGGTACACACTTTTTTTTCTGACATTTTGCTACGAAGCATATTCACTTAAAGTTTAAATAATATATGCAAGACCGTCTCATCGGTGGTTCCGAAAAACCCGAAGATCATTTTGATCGCGCCATTCGACCAACCTCACTGGATGACTATATTGGTCAACCTGTAGTACGCGAACAAATGGAAATCTTTATTGGTGCTGCACGCGGTCGTGCCGAAGCACTTGACCATACTCTGATATTTGGTCCACCTGGTTTGGGTAAAACCACGCTGGCCAATATTATTGCGCGTGAAATGGGCGGAAACTTAAAGTCGACTTCAGGACCTGTATTAGAACGTGCAGGTGACTTGGCTGCTATGCTGACCAATCTTGAAGAGGGCGATGTATTATTTATTGACGAAATTCACCGTCTTTCGCCTGTGATTGAAGAAATTCTCTACCCTGCAATGGAAGATTACCAACTCGATATCATGATTGGTGAAGGTCCCGCAGCCCGCTCCATTAAATTGGATTTACCGCCCTTTACTCTTGTCGCAGCTACCACCCGCGCAGGTCTACTCACTTCTCCGCTGCGTGATCGTTTTGGTATTGTGCAACGTCTCGAATTTTATTCAGTCGCGGACTTAACTCATATTGTGACCCGTTCAGCCAATTTAATGGATGTGCCTATTACCCACGATGGTTCGGCAGAAATTGCAAGACGTGCCCGTGGTACGCCTCGTATTGCCAATCGACTATTACGACGTGTCCGTGACTATGCACAAGTCAAAGGGACTGGTGAAGTCAACCAAGAAATGGCTCAACGTGCGTTAGATATGCTGAATGTGGATAAAGATGGTTTGGATACTTTAGACCGTCGATATTTATCCATGTTACTTGAACGTTTTGATGGTGGTCCTGCGGGTGTAGAGGCTTTAGCTGCAGCGATGGCAGAAGATTCAGGAACGCTTGAAGATGTGATCGAACCTTATTTAATTCAACAAGGTTATGCGATGCGTACCGCACGTGGACGAATTGCCACCAATATGGCGTATTTACAGTTTGGA
The DNA here is from genome assembly GCF_022601715.1 of Acinetobacter zhairuonensis. Classification (GTDB taxonomy): domain Bacteria; phylum Pseudomonadota; class Gammaproteobacteria; order Pseudomonadales; family Moraxellaceae; genus Acinetobacter. The sequence goes on from NZ_JAKVIM010000002.1 coordinate 269,504, forward strand.
ATGACACCACCTGAACCGAAAGAGAAATAATAAAAAAAAGGGAGCTTGTCTCCCTTTTTTTCCTTTAAATAAAAGCTGCACGCATTGCAAATAAACAGATCGAAGTACACGCGTTTTAGGTAAAGTGTTCTACCCTTCATACCTTTCAGATAACTAAATATATTTATACGGTTTTTGTCTTATCTTAAGCACTGTGACATATTTTATAACCTAATTATAATATTTGCCTAGGCTCTGTAATTCATGAAAAGATTTCAACTACCTTTAATTTGTGCATCCCTTTTACTTTGTAGTCCTTCAAGTTTTGCAGATTGGGTCAATGACTCGGTCAATAGAGTCGAAGCGCATACCATTCAATTACGTCAATACATTCACCAACATCCTGAACTAGGCAATATGGAGTTTCAGACCTCCAAACTGGTACAAAAAGAACTTAAGTCTTATGGCATTGAAGTGAAATCTGGATTTGCCAAAACAGGGGTTATTGGAATTTTAAAAGGAGCTAAAGCAGGTCCAGTCATGGCATTACGTGCAGATATGGATGCTTTACCTATTGAGGAAAAGACCAACCTTACCTTTGCTAGTAAAGCCAAAGCTATTTATCAAGGCAAAGAAGTTCCGGTCATGCATGGTTGTGGACATGATGCACATACTGCAATGTTGCTGGGCGCTGCAAAAGTCTTAGCTGAGAATCGAGATCAGCTTGCTGGAACCGTTGTGTTTATTTTCCAACCTGCAGAAGAAGGTGGTGCTGACATTGATAATTTCACACAAGGGGCTGAAATTGGCTCACGTAAAATGATTGCAGATGGCGCACTCAAAAACCCGAAACCAGAAGTAATCTTTGGTATGCATGTTATGGCAGGTATGCAAAGCAACAATCTATTTTATAAAGAAGGTGTGATGCTGAATAGTGCGGATCACCTACGTATTCAAGTCAATGGAAAACAAGTGCATGGTTCTACGCCTTGGGATGGGCGTGATCCAATTTACGCTGCTTCGCAAATGATTGACAACTTACAAAGTCTGATCAGCCGCAGATCCAATCTAACTCAAGGGATAGGAGTCATTAGTATCGGCAGCATTCAGGCTGGAACAGCAGGAAATGTCATTCCTGAACAAGTGAATATGGTCGGTACAATCCGTTCCAACAATGAAAACATTCGCCAGAACCTGTTAAAAAATATTCCCATCATGTTAGAACACAATGCTTTAGCCAATGATGTGCAGGCGAAAGTCGAAATTGCTGCCTATGCACCTGTCACGTCAAACAATCCTATCCTGACACAACTGATGCAACCAACACTCAAACATGTTGCAGGTAAAGATAAACTCCATGTACTCAATAACAATGCAAGCGCCAGCGAAGATTTTTCATATTATGGTCAGCTTATGCCATCCCTCTTTGTGTTTTTAGGTGCAACACCACCATCACAAAAAATGGATCAGGCAGCACCGAATCATAATCCATACTTTATCGTAGATGATGCCACACTAAAAACTGGGGTAGAACTTCATGTCCGCTTTATCCAAGACTACCCTAAGGTTGCTACTGGAGTACAAAGCCAGTGGAAGCAACAAAATGAAAACTCTAATTAAAATAATATGAAGACAAGGTGATCTCTCAGGATCACCTTTTAATTTGTTAGGCTTTCTAGATCATCAAGCAATTCCAGCTAAGTCCAGATGGTCAATCTGCCACAATACTTATAGTTCCTTCACCTCTTCCACCAACATCAATTCACATGCTCCATCACCTGTATCATTCCGCGTAAGAGAACTACGCCAAGTCCAGCCATCTGCCGCTTTCACTTCGACCAAATGCCCTTTTAAATAAATCAGGTCATCTTGGTCAATATCTGCCAATTGTTTTGCGATTGAAGAATTTGCAGGAATCAGATGTGTATTGGCACTCTGTGTTTCAATTTCATGGTGTGGAATTGGTGGTTGATTTTCATAACGCCAATAATACCAACGATTACTTTGGCGTATCGAAACCTGTTTATAGACAGATGGATCTGCCATCGCTCCCCAACCGAGTGCAAAATCGACAGGACTGAGTTCTGCTTCACGTCCCGAACGATAATTTTCCCGTGAAAGTACCCGGAACTGACCTTCATAAGCAGCCAAATTGGTCATGGTATAACCATTAAAGGTTTGTACCTCAGTACTTACCCGTTGATAGTTCTGAGCACTTTCAACATTGGGGCTTGGTTTCCACCAATAGTTGAGTCCAGCAACAATCACAATCAACCAAACTAAATAGGCTCGACGGCTCATCTTTCCCCCAAAATTATCAATGCAAAGTATCCATTTTTATTCTTCAAACTCAGTCTCATCTGTTTTCAGATTGAAATCTTGTGCCATTGGACGGTCATTTCAAACTGCTAAACTTCAAGGCATTACTTAACCCATAATACCGACTAATCTATTCACTGCAATTCCTCCCAGCAGCTTTAGACAGTCATGGGTTTGAAACACAACATTAAATCTAGACATGGAACACTATCATGGCGAATAAGTTCGAATTTCAGATTCGTGTATATATTGAAGACACTGACGCAGGCGGTATTGTCTATCATGCCAACCATATTCGCTTTATGGAACGTACCCGTACCGAATGGTTACGTGCCTCTGGTGTAGACCATTACTGGCACCAAAAAGACTACAACTTCGTGGTGCATAAAATTAATGTCAAATATCAACGTCCAATCTTAATGGATGATCTAATTACTGTTACAGCAAGTGTAGTTTCGTGTAAAGCTACGTCATTTGTATTGCAACAAAATATTTATCGTGGTGAAATCTTGTTGGCATCTGGTGAAGTTGAATTGGCGTGTATCAGCGCTGAAATGCGACCTCGTCGTTTGCCAGATGAAATTCGCGATCTAATTCGTAAAGAGTTAGAACAAATTTAAAAAACTCAACTCAGTGTAACTATGGCAAATCAATTAGACACCACTCTTCACGTTTCAGACCTCATTTTACAAGCAAGTCCTGTCGTACAACTGGTGATGCTTTTACTCTTATTCGCATCTATCTATAGTTGGTTTCTAATTGCCAAGTTACATCTGAGCTATAAAAAAGCTCAGGCAGATGATGAACATTTCCAAAAAATCTTCTGGTCTGGTGCCGAACTCAATACCCTGTACAACAATGCCCAGCTCAACTCTAAACGTGTCGGGCTAGAAGATATTTTCTATCAAGGTTTGGGTGAATACCTGAAACTTAAAAAACGTCATGCGCCAACGCAACAAACCATTGAAGGCACTGAACGTATTTTGCGTGTCGGTTTAAGCCGTGATCAAGGTGGTTTAGAACAAGGTTTAGGTGCTTTAGCCAGTATTGGTTCTGTTGCACCTTATGTCGGTTTATTCGGCACCGTTTGGGGCATTATGAATGCCTTCATTGGTCTGGCAGATGTCGATCAAGTCACTTTAGCGACCGTTGCACCGGGTATTGCAGAAGCCTTAATTGCAACCGCGATTGGTTTATTCGCAGCAATTCCAGCCGTTCTAGCATTCAACCATTTTACAGCCAAAGGCGAAATGGTTTATTCAGACCGCGCTTTGTTTGCGGAAGAAATGGTGGCGCTATTACAACGTCAGTCAGTAGGTTCTGTTCAGGAAAATGACTGATGGCGATTCAACGTTCAGGACGCTTTGAGCGCATAAAAAAACCCTTAAAAAGTGACATGAATGTCGTACCGTACATTGATGTCATGTTGGTGCTGTTGGTGATCTTTATGGTCACTGCGCCCATGATTACCAGTGGCATTAAAGTCGATTTGCCACAAGCCAATGGCACTCCGCTTCAGTCAGAAGATGCACCTTCAATTGTGTCATTAAAAGCCGATGGAACGTACTTTTTAGAGCAAAAAGGACAAACGACTGGACCACTTGCACTTGCTGAACTCACTCAATTGCTAGTCGAGTCTCAAGCACAAGCTGAACAAGAGAACAAAAAATTAAATGTTGTGATCAATGGTCATCAAACTCGTCCTTATGGCGAGGTCATGGCTTTAATGTCGAGCCTTCAAGATGCAGGCTTAACCCAAGTGGGTTTACTGACCGAACCTTTAAAGTAATATGAAGAATTTTCAAAAGCCACCTTTCAAACAAAACGCAATTGCACTGGGTTTTACCTTCGGTGTACACGTCCTTGCGGTTGTTGGCTTGCTTTATTTAGGGATGAGTAAACCACCTAAGCCACCAGAGCAAATCAAAACCGTATTGATTAAACCGCAGGATTTACAGCCATCTCCGCGCGAAGAAACTGAATTTACAGAAACTGCGCATGAGAATATTGCCCCTGAAATTACGCAAACGGCTGAACCCAGTGTAGAACCTGCTCCTGTCATTCCTGTTGCGACACCTAAGACCAATACTGCTGAACAACAAGCAGCTCGTTTAGCTCAGGAAAAAGCTAAAGCGCAAGCCGATGCTGCCGCAAAAGCTAAAGCACAAGCGGATGCCGCAGCCAAAGCACAAGCAGATGCCGCTGCGAAAGCCAAAGCACAAGCCGATGCCGCTGCAAAAGCTAAAGCACAAGCCGATGCTGCCGCAAAAGCTAAAGCACAAGCCGATGCCTCTGCAAAAGCTAAAGCACAAGCCGATGCTGCTGCAAAAGCTAAAGCTCAGGCAGATGCCGCCGCAAAAGCTAAAGCTCAGGCAGATGCCGCCGCAAAAGCTAAAGCTCAGGCAGATGCCGCCGCAAAAGCTAAAGCTCAGGCAGATGCTGCAAAAGCTAAAGCACAAGCCGATGCTGCTGCAAAAGCTAAAGCACAAGCCGATGCTGCTGCAAAAGCTAAAGCACAAGCCGATGCTGCTGCAAAAGCTAAAG
>NZ_JAKVIM010000030.1 GCF_022601715.1 Acinetobacter zhairuonensis
TTTATCTGCATCACCGCCGATGGATGTGCATTCTACAGCATTTCTTATCCGTTACAACCCCTATTTTGGTTTATTTTATAAAAAACCGTTCGCTCGTTCATTTAATCAGCAAAAATGGCTTTTAAAGTTATTTTTTGAGCATAAAAGGCACAGAATTCGAGAAATTATCTAGGATTTTTTCATCCTGATTTTTTTCTTGCCACTTCAATGTACGACAATCGACATATTCACAATAGCCTGCTTCACCGTATTCCTCTCGTGCATTGATCTTAATTTGATATTTAAAACTTCCTACATAACCCGCAGCCAGTCCAAATTTAAAATCTCCCCGACTTTGTGCTTGTACCTGAATGATATCCCCTCGTTTGCTTTGATAATTCCATTCAAACTCTCGCGGCAAATACATCTCCTGCCCATTAGGGGTCATCACTTTTGGATACACACGGTGAACTTTAAACTGTACACACTCATCAAAAAGTTCGATTCGTTCAACTTGCGCATATTTCAGGTAAATGCGAGATTGCACAATCCGATTAAAACTGTCCCGTGTTTGCGCCAATAGCAGTTGATCACCATTATCGAGTTGAATAATTTGATAGGTAAAGAAAGCTAGCGGCAAATAAGGAAACTGAATTGCTCGGGCAAATTCAAATACCCCTTGTTGTGCAATCTTAAATTTTTGCTCTTTATAAATTATAGAACCTTCACAAAAGCATCGGGTAGACCAATGTTCTGCCAGCCCCATTCGCATCTTATTAAAATAATTAACCTGTGAAGTGGTATGAATCGAAAGCTGGCAGCTTAACTCACGATCTTCTCGCTGAATTTGTAAGTTAGGTAAAATCCCAGAAACTTGTTCTTGACTAGAGAATTGCAATATTCCCTTGGAGAAAATGCAGTCTCGATCCATCACATAACTATGCAGTTGCCCGACCATATGCGGACTACTACTGCATAAAATGGTTGCCGTATCTATGGCATCTGTTTGGACGGCACTTTCATTGCGTAGCATCGGCGCATGAGCAGAACCCATCAAACCGATGAAATTAAAATAATGTAATGGCGCAGGAAGATTGGGCAAGATCACGCCAAAGTAAACAAATTTATATTGGCGTGTAGGGACATGGAAGTTTAAGCGTGACTTTTTGGGAGCCAAATTCAATTGCTTGGATCGATCTAGGAAATCTTGAAATAATTGCATTGCCTAGCTCCTCATCACGCTTAGTCCATAATTAACTCACAGTTTGTTTGCGAGCAAGGAAGGTGGTGACAAAACCAGAAAGTGCATAAATGATTGAAATAACCAAAATACCGACTGGAATGTTGTACGTCATGGCCGCAAGGATAAAGACCGCGATTGGCAGTACTGCAAACGGCACGCGCTTACGATCTACCGTCTTAAATGAATAGTATTTAATATTGGAAATCATCAACAGTCCAACCGCCACAATGATGGCTGCATTGACAATTTGGATGCCTAACTCATTTAAATCGAAGATATTGGGGAAATCACGACCAACCCAGACCATCGAAATAATCATGACTGCAGCCAATGGACTTGCCACACCGATAAAATAACGCTTGTCCACCACACCAATTTGTACATTAAAGCGCGCCAAACGAAATGCTGCACAAGCAGTATAAATAAAGCAGCAGGCTAAACCGATACGCCCCAAATCATGCAAACTCCAGCTATACATCAAAATCGCTGGAGCAACACCAAACGCCAATAAATCAGAAAGTGAATCAAATTGTTCGCCAAAGGCACTTTGCGCACCAATGGCACGTGCTACACGACCATCCAATCCATCAAATAAGGCCGCGATAAAAATCGCATAAATCGCTTGAGTAAATTCGCCATTCATACTGGCAATAATAGAGTAGAAACCCGAGAGCAATGCCGCTGTAGTAATTAAATTCGGCCACAAATAGATACCACGACGTTTGACTTTCTGCCCTTCTTGCGTGTGCTCCTCTTCCACAACTTCGAAGGTAATTCCATCGTAGTCATGTTCTGGCGCATTTAATTCGCGTTCAGGTTTAGAGCTATTTGTCATTGTTTTATATCCTAATCTGCAACCTAATTTTTTACTGTCTATTCGCGACTATTCGCCAACCAACCAACGCACTGCGGCATGGCCGCCATTTTCTTGCATGCGTAAATGCGGGAACAACCATTGTAATGCTTCATCTGCATCTTGAGAGAACTTCCAAGGTGGGTTAATGACCAATAGACCACAACCGTTTAAGCCAACTGGCGTGTCATCAGGCCATACACAAACTTCACAAACCAACTGGCGGCGAATACCTGTCTTGTACATTTTCTTTTCAAAACGATCAATCATGGCGCGATCTTTAATTGGATACCACACAGCAAAGACACCTGTCGGCCATTTCTTATAAGCAGCAACTAAAAGCTCTACCAATTGCGGAAAGTCTTTACGCTCTAGCTCATATGGTGGATCGATCATAACCAAACCACGCTTTTCTTTCGGTGGAATTACACCCAGTAAGCCTTCATACGCATCGCGCTCATGTAGACCTGCACGTTTGTCATGAAGATTATGGCGCAATTGCTGAAATACATCACGCTGCATTTCAAAAATAGTCGCTTTATCAATCTCACGCATACCTTCCAGTGCAAACCACGGCGAACCTGGATATGCACCTTTACCAAAATTACCACGCATTTTTTCAACAATTTTTAAATATTGCTGAACCCCTTCAGGCGCAGTACGTTTAACCGAATCATCCAGTTTAACCAAACGGTGAATACCATTTAAAAACTCACCTGATTTTTGTGCTTCTGAGGAAGATAAGTCATATTTACCCGCACCACCATGCGTATCAACATAGCGATATGGTTTATCTTTTGCATTGAGTCGAGTCAAAAGCTGTAGCAATAACACATGCTTCATGACGTCGGCAAAGTTGCCTGCATGGAAATGGTGACGGTAATTCATTTCTATTTAATTCCTAAAATCAATGGGTATTTTAGCATGAAAAATAGTTTCGTTCCGATGCTTATGTTGTTCTAGAATAAAGCTGTTCTGTTTTCTTGTTTTGAGTTGTGCTTTTATGCTTGCTTCCAAGCTTCCCGCATCATGGAATATTGATCAAGTCCTGAATGATCTTGATCGACAGGGTTTTGCACTGATTGATCAGGCATATCCAACTGAATATGTCACTGATTTGGTCAATGAATGCACCTCCCATTTAAATCAATTCCGTGAAGCTGCAATTCAGAATGGGGTCGTGAGTAAAATTCGTAGCGACCATATTCTCTGGATTCATCCAGAATTGTCTGTAGCACAACAACATGTGGATACCCTGTCCTTGCTGTCAGAGCAACTAAATCAGGCTTTCTACTTAGGCATTCGTGAAGTCGAAGCGCATTTTGCTTGCTATCATGCCGGTGAGTTTTATGCGCTGCATCGTGATAATCCACAAAAGAAAAATGATCGTGTCCTATCCGTGGTTTACTATTTACATGAGGCATGGCAAGACGACTGGGGTGGTCAGCTTCGACTGCAAGATAAAAATGGTGAGTGGCATATCATTCCACCGCAACCGAATCGCATTGCCTTATTCCAAAGTGATTTACTGCATGAGGTCATTGAAGCCAAACAACAACGTCTTTCGATTACGGCTTGGTTAAGAAGTGGCAACTCAATTTGGTAAACCTTTAAATTTTACCTAATGACCATATATAAGCCACTTAACTGAAGAGGACAGTACTAATGCTGAAAGATGCCAAGCAAATTATTGCGCGAATTGGTGAGACTGACCAAATGTATTTGGAAGGCAATACCCCTGATTTGGCGCTAGAACGCGCAGACCTGCGTTTGGCATTGGTGACTTTAAGCTGTGTGCGTCAGGAGCAACTGCATTTTTTGCAAGAAGCTATTGTATTGCTCGAACAAGGGCGTGTTGAATTTGATGAAATACCGCTCCAAACCTATTTGAATCTGTCTCTACATTTAGCCAAAGCATATATGCTGTACTTCGAAATTACCAAAGAACCGCGTTTTGCTTTAATTACTCAACAGATTTTAAAACCACTCACCGTGCATGAGCATGGTGATGTGTATTTCTTCCTTGCATATGCCTGCGCCTGTAAAAATGAAACAGCTTTAAGTCGTCATTGGTTAAAGAAATATAGCCAGACTGCTGAATTTGACTCATTCTTATTGCATCAGCATCCTGCATTTGAGTCATACCGTGAAAATTTATGGTTTGTGCAGCTCACGCAACAGAAACCACATTAAAAACAAACTGTAATTAAAAAGCGCCGAAATAGGCGCTTTTTTTCTGCATAGGTTGGGTAATTACTCTAGCAGCACAATATTGGATTAAGCCATTTGTAATTTATAGGCATCCAGATGCAATTGTTGATTCAGTTCATCAATCCAGATCGCCCAATCATCATCTTGCACCAAATGACTAATCAAAAAATCTCGTTGTGATTTATTCCAAAACGGTGCTTCATGCAAAGACAAATGTGCAGGGAGTTGATGTGTACGAATATACAGCTCGATGGCTGCCAAACTGTTAGCTAAACCTAATTGCGAAAACAGTAGCTCTAAGGATGGATGGTTTTTCATAGTTTTTCCCGCCCCTTATCAATTCATCTGTAATTTATTATTCAATTAACTTATAAGAATTATGCAGACAAAAAAAGAGGCTGCAGTGATTTTGTTGTAGTTTTTTGTGAACTACTGGAAATCACTACAGCCTGTTTTATCCACTAATATTCATGGTTCCGGTATCTTCATGTAATTGTTCGTTTAAAGTATCGATCACGATTGCCCATTCGTCATCTTTATCCCAGTGACTGTGTAAAAACTCTCGCTGAGACTCTGTCCAAAAACTGGCTTGATGCAGCGCGACATCAGCACCCAATTGATGCTCACGTATAAATTGGTCAATATCACTTTCACTGGCATTTAAACCCAGCTGCTCAAATAGCAGTTCTAGGGTGGGTTGTACATCAAACATCATTCTGTCCTCGCGTCCTTGTTCTCTTTTCAAGGTAACGGAATAGCGCTATAAAATCATTCTGTATATTTTTTCAGCTTGTTATTTTTTGTTGGTTCTGTTCAGCCATAAAAAAAGCACCCCTTGATGGAGTGCTTTTTTAACTTAATCTAAAAAGATTATATTAGTTCACCATGTCAGCAACTGCTGCGCGTTCTTCTTCTAACTCATTAAGAGTGAAGTTAATACGCTCACGGCTGAATTCATCGATTTCAAGACCTTGAACGATTTTGTATTCGCCATTTTCAGTTGTTACAGGGAAACCGAACATTACGCCTTCAGGAATACCATAAGAACCGTCAGAAGGGATACCCATAGTTACCCATTTGCCGTTTGTGCCAAGCGCCCAGTCACGCATATGATCAATCGCAGCGTTTGCAGCAGAAGCAGCAGAAGAAAGACCACGCGCTTCGATGATTGCAGCACCACGCTTACCAACAGTTGGAAGGAATACGTCTTTGTTCCAAGCAGCATCGTTGATTTTGTCTTTTAAGCTTTCGCCGTTTACCGTTGCAAAACGGTAGTCAGCATACATTGTTGGAGAGTGGTTACCCCAAACTGTCATGTTTTCGATGTCAGAAACTGCAACACCCGCTTTTTGAGCAAGTTGAGTTAACGCACGGTTGTGGTCAAGACGTAACATTGCAGTGAAGTTTTTCGCTGGAAGATCTGGAGCAGATTTCATTGCGATGTAAGCGTTGGTGTTTGCAGGGTTACCTACAACCAATACTTTAACGTCACGGCTAGCAACTTCGTTCAGTGCTTGACCTTGACCAATGAAGATTTCGCCATTCACTTTTAACAAGTCAGCACGTTCCATACCAGGACCACGTGGACGTGAACCAACCAATAACGCGTAGTCAGCATCTTTGAATGCAACTTTAGGATCATCAGTACCGATCATGCCAGCCAATAATGGGAAAGCACAGTCATCTAATTCCATCATTACGCCTTTAAGCGCAGCTTGAGCTTTCTCAAATGGAACTTCTAACAATTGCAAAATAACGGGTTGGTCTTTACCAAGCATTTCACCGCTAGCGATACGGAATAATAAGCTGTAACCGATTTGACCAGCTGCGCCAGTAACGGCAACGCGAACAGGTTGCTTCATGTAATTATCTCCAATTGAGGATCGTTAATATGATTAAACGGGTCTGTCCGTTTTCATCGAATTATCATAAACGGCAAAGATTGTACTCCAATCCTCAAGGATATGCATAAAAAAGAGCGTCAATTTCAACAAAAGTCTGATAGGAAATATAAATCGCCAGTCACAAAAAAATTAATATGAGCCTTTAATGGTGATCTGACTTGGGCAATTGCTGACGACAGCAGTAGAACACTGCTTATACTGTCCATTGGTTTTGTAGCAGATATTCACTTTGGTCAAAAAGTTTTCACCACGATAACTTTGACAGCCCAACTGAATGCCCGTGCTTGGCAAACTCGGATTCAGACGTAAAAATTGCAGCTTAATATGACTCTGTGGCAAAGTCCGCGTTTCAGGGCTGGACAACTCTGCAGGGATTTTTAAACGTTCTGCGTAATTGATGATCGTACGGAAATACTGACTCGCCCCCATCGGCACACATCCACCGATCGATTGCCAAAGCTGCACGCGTGCATTCTCATCTGGCATCACCCGTGCCACCACTTTGGCTTGCAAAGGGGAAAGCGCAGCTGATGTCGAGGTATCACAATCTCTGTCGGCTGTGACTGGCAATAGTCCAACAATATTAAGTGAGTAGCCTTCTAAACACTTCCGTTTCTTGCTGCGCTGACTATCCATCATACATGCTGCAGGGGTCATTTGAATTTCCATGACATAGCCCTGCGTTGCTGCAGAAGAGGCGGCTGAGGTTGTGAGTGAACACACAGACAAGCATAACCCGCTCAGTGTGAGCAGGGTGCCTTTCAAGTATGTCTGTTCAACAGCATCAAACCTCATCAAGATTAAACCTTTAAGTGTGTATACAATAGTTTTAAGGCGTACCGCGATAAGGAATCACTTGCATACGATTCCCAATAGACTGCGCCCCCTGCCCCAATAAAACACCATAATGCGTGGCATTGGTCATAACCTGCTTCACATAGTCACGGGTTTCATGCAAGGGAATGCTTTCCGTATATTGATCTGCGGCTAATGGACGATCATCAGGCTGCCAACGGCGCGCCCGATTGGGTCCCGCGTTATATCCCGCAGTTGCCAATACTGGATTACTGCTTAACTGCCCATTGATCATTGACAGATAAAATGTCCCGTAGCGAATATTGGTATTCATATCCGATAAGGCGGCTGGATTATAGGTTTCACCCATTTGCTTGGCAACCAGTCTCGCGGTATCTGGCATGATTTGCATTAAGCCACCAGCCCCGACATGCGAGCGCGCGCTGGACACAAAACGACTTTCCTGACGCATTAAGCCATAGGCCCACGCAGGATCAATGCCTGCATTCTGGCTATGGCTAACTACATAACTCTGATGCGGCATGGCATAGCGGTAAGCGTAGTTATGTTTATTTTCGGTACGGTCTGCGGCATAAATGGCACGATCATACCAACCCATATCGGTGGCACGCTTGGCTGCGGCTAACAACAAGCCATCATCATGTTTCAAGTAGGCTTGACGCACTGCCCAGTTCCACTCACGATTCACATAGCTATCAGGTGCATTGACATTCCGTAAGCTAAATGCACGATTAAAATGAATATCTTGACTTAAACGTTGTATGTCACTGTTACTTGGCTGCACATTGGATGGAATAGAGCTATAGCGCTGCCCTACATGATCTTTCGCCAATAAATTATGATACTGATCCCCTTGCGCCAGTTTACGGAAAATTTCCTGCGCTGCACGTTTGGCACTGGCGTCATTGCGCTGTTCATAGGCTCGTGCCAACCAGTATTGCCAACGATCTTCTTGCTTTTGATTAACACTCATCGCATCAATCGCACGAATCAGACTTTCCCACGCACTAAAGCGAATGGCTTGACGCGCGTAAATTTCCGCTTCTTCCGGACTAAATGGCAGACCATAACTGGCATCCAAATTATTCAAGACTTCACGCTTGAAATTATTCTTCATCACTGTGGTGCCACCAATATAACCGACTGCACGATATAAGGCTTTCTGTACAGCTTCAGGTGTCCCTTGTGCAGTCCGCTGAACCGATGAAATCGCAGCATCCAAATCACTATCCGCCATGCGCCCCATGGCAAAAATCAGATAGGCTTGATCTTCTGCCGTGACTTTCGGTGCCGACCAGACATAATTCAGAGGATCTGCCTGAATCTGGTTGAATTGAGACAAACTTAGATTTAACCCGAGCGACTGCGCCGTTGCTACCGCTTGCCCCGATTGTCCTGCACGCAACAACACCCATAAGCGCTGCTGCTTGTCTTGCTCAGTCATTAGCGGGCTGGACAACATTTGCCGTGCCAGTCCTGTACAGGATTCAGGTTGTGAGTTGGTGGTTAACCATACATCTTTATATTCGGCAAACACCAGCGCATCACCTGTTTTGGCACGTACCTGCGCGACCGCACAACTTTCTGCCTGATCAGCATTGGTCACATAAGGCAAAACTGGTTGCGCACTGCTAAAATCAGCTTGTTTAACTTTTTCTTCAACGTAGTCTGCGGCTAATTTTTCTGCCATTGCAGATTGAGGATAACGACGCGCAAAATTGACAATATTGTTGGCAGGTTGAAAACCTAAGTTCGCGTTTAATGTCCAATATTCTGGGTAGTAGCCCAAAACATCACTCTGCATAGACATTTGATATTGTTGTAATAATTCAGTGTTGCCCGAATTGGCTGCTTGCAACGCATCATTAAACTGTTCATCTGCCGCATAGGCATGACTCAACATGCCCATGGAAGCCACACTCCATGCAAGTACGTGATAATAATTTTTCTTATGTAACCACTGATTTAACATATGTGCGCCTTCATCCTTTATTTTACCTAGTCGACCCAATCTCAATGCAAACACGCTATTTAAGCCGCTAGTTTAGAATATTCTCTAGCTACTCTGTTGTTGTGTTGTGTAACCTTCTGATAAGGCAATATTAATTTTCAAACATTTTTGCTTCATAAATCAATATTTTTGCTTTGATATTTAAAGCTGACCGTTTTTCTGTAAATCCTGCTAAAATATGCGCCTTCATTAAAATCTCTCGTGTTTTATCTCGGTTTCTCCGCTCGCGGATGTTCATCAGACACTTGCCTGCCAAACCAGATGCAGAGGACACGTTTCTCCGTTTTACCCTGTTAGGAGCCTACATGACGGTTCAAACCTTCATCCCGAATGGTGCCAACGCTGCTTCAGAAAACACTGTTACCCAGCCACAGCACACCCCAGCCGACGGTTCAGTTAAAAAACTGTATATCGAAACGCAAGGGTGTCAGATGAATGAGTATGACAGTCACCGTATGGCAGATTTACTTGGCGATTCACACGGTTACGTACTGACTCAAGATCCGAAAGAAGCCGATATTCTGCTCATGAATACCTGCTCGATTCGTGAAAAAGCGCAAGAAAAGGTGTTTTCAGAGTTGGGGCGTTGGCGTAAGCTGAAAGACAAAAACCCAGACCTGATTATTGGTGTTGGTGGATGTGTAGCCTCTCAAGAAGGTGACAACATCCAGAAGCGTGCCAATTATGTGGATATGATTTTTGGTCCGCAAACCCTGCATCGTTTGCCACAAATGCTCGATCAGCATTTCGAGCAAATAGAAAAACCAAAGAAAGACAAAATCAAACTGGTGGATATTTCCTTCCCAGACATTGAGAAATTCGATTTCTTGCCTGAACCACGAGTAGAAGGCTACAAAGCCTTTGTGTCAATTATGGAAGGCTGTTCTAAATACTGTTCATTCTGTGTAGTGCCTTACACTCGCGGTGAAGAAGTTTCTCGACCGCTGGATGACGTGTTGGCAGAAATCGCGACACTGGCAGAAAAAGGCGTACGTGAAATCAGTCTGTTAGGTCAAAATGTCAATGGTTACCGTGGTGAAACCTTTGAAGGTAATATCTGTACCTTTGCTGACTTATTACGCCTTGTGGCTGAAATTTCAGGCATCGGTCGTCTGCGTTATACCACGTCACACCCGCTTGAATTTAATGATGATTTAATTCAGTGTTACCGTGATTTGCCACAAATGGTTTCACATCTGCATTTACCTGTGCAAAGCGGTTCTAATGATGTGTTACAAGGCATGAAGCGTAATCACACCATTGATGTGTACATCGAGAAGATTGCCAAGTTACGCAAAGTCCGTCCTGACATGCACCTCTCTTCAGACTTTATTATCGGCTTCCCTGGCGAAACTGATGAAAACTTTGAAGAAACCTATCAATTTATTCAAGACCTCGATTTCGATCACTCATATAGCTTTATCTATTCAAAACGCCCAGGCACGCCAGCCGCTGAATTATCTGACAACACGCCTGAAGATGTGAAAAAAGATCGCTTAGCCAAAGTTCAACACTGGATTAAGCAATCGAGTATCCGTAAAACGGATGCTATGCTCGGCACTATTCAACGCGTCTTGATTGAAAAAGTTTCTGACAAGGATCCAAATCTTTTGATCGGCACAGCGGACAATACACGTTATGTCACATTTATTGGTGATGCTACGTGGGTCGGACGCTTTGCGGAGATTGAAATCACTGAAATTAAAACTTTGAATTTAGTTTATGGTGAACTCTTGAATCTTGAGCCTGACGTGTCGTAATGTAAGAGTATAGACTCTTGCTACTTTAAAGGAACTCTCTTGACTGCAGCGATTCGACGTACAGTAACTTTTCCTGGTATTTCAATGGAGCGTTTAAAAAGCATGCTCGGTGCTTATAACGGTCACTTGAAACAAATCGAACAACGTCTAGATGTCCAAATTTCCCATCGAGGTGATTATTTCTACATCGATGGGGAGATTGATGCAGTCGAAAGAGCCGAGACACTCTTGCAACGTCTGCATGAAGAAGCTGAAACCTCTCAACAAATTTCTGCCGACGTCATCCACATGATGATTCAAGGCAGTCAGACTGACCGTGAAATTCAAGAAGATTTTTCTGACAATGAACACACGGGTTTAGAAGATGTCTATCTACAAACCCGTAAAGGTCGAATCAATCCACGTGGTGCAAACCAACGACGTTATGTTCAGCGGATCCTACAAAGCGATATTTCCTTTGGTATTGGTCCTGCAGGGACAGGTAAAACCTACCTTGCCGTAGCTGCCGCAGTCGATATGTTAGAACGCAATGAAATCCAACGGATTTTATTGGTACGTCCTGCAGTCGAAGCGGGAGAAAAACTGGGCTTCCTACCGGGTGATTTAAGCCAAAAAATCGATCCTTACTTACGCCCTTTGTACGATGCCTTGTATGAAATGCTTGGTTTTGAAAAAGTGGCGAAATTGATTGAACGTCAGGTGATTGAAGTTGCACCACTTGCTTACATGCGTGGTCGTACCTTAAATCACTCTTTCGTGATTCTAGACGAAGCGCAAAACACCACACCTGAACAAATGAAAATGTTCCTGACACGGTTAGGCTTTGGTTCACGTGCCGTAATTACAGGTGACATCACGCAAGTTGACTTACCGCGTGGTCAACAGTCTGGTCTTGCGCATACACTTCGTGTGATTGAAAACATTAAAGAAATTCACATTACCCGCTTCCATTCACGCGATGTGGTTCGACATCAACTGGTACAAAAAATCGTAGAAGCTTACGAAGGTTGGGACAGCGAACAACAACGCCTGAGTGCCGAAGCACGTGCAGAACGCAAAGCACGCCAAGAAGCGTTAATTGCCGAAAATGATGCCGCTGCGGATGCACAAGATTAACCGCCTTAAGGATTCATTTTGAAACTTAGTCTTTCCCTACAACAGTCGTTTCAGTCACCAGACTTGGTGCTGAAACGCGCTTATATCAAAAAAGTGGTTGAAACCAGCTTACGTCATATCGACACCCAAAGTGATTGCGAAATCGGGATTGCCTGTGTCGACAATGATGAAAGTCATAAACTCAATTTAGAATATCGTGGCAAAGACAAACCGACCAACGTTTTATCTTTCCCAAGTGATCTGCCTGATGAAATGGCGCAGGTGTTTGCTTCATTTCCGATTGGTGACTTGGTGATTTGTATTCCTGTGGTGCTGCAAGAGGCACAAGAGCAAAACAAAGCGCCATTAACTCATTTCACGCATATGTTGGTGCATGGCACCCTACACCTCATGGGCTATGACCATGAAACTTCTGACGAAGATGCGGAAGAAATGGAAGCACTGGAAATTGAAATTTTAGCCAAATTAGGTTTTGACAATCCTTATTTGGAACAAGACTAAATTTTAGAAATGCGAGCTTCGGCTCGCTTTTTTATGCCTTGTAACTTCACAGCACTGAGCAAAAGGGGCAATCATGCATTACGTGGTTATTTTTAAAGCCAAAATCAAAGCACTCGATGAAACCTATTTTAAAACCGCACAATCACTGCGAGAAAAAGCAATAACGCAATTTAATTGTCAGAAATTTGAAGCGATTTCGGAACAAGATTTTGAAGTTGCCTTGTCGTATTGGAATAATCTAAACGATATTCAGGCATGGCATCAGGATGCAGAACACCAAGTCGCACAGCAACTTGGGAAACAACACTGGTATCAATCCTTTAGTGTGGAAATCTGCAAGATTGAACATCACTATACCAGTGCTGCTCATATGTAATAACACCGTATTCGCGTAAATTCTTGTACATTAATGCGCTCATCTCAGCTGCA
The DNA here is from genome assembly GCF_022601715.1 of Acinetobacter zhairuonensis. GTDB lineage: Bacteria > Pseudomonadota > Gammaproteobacteria > Pseudomonadales > Moraxellaceae > Acinetobacter. The sequence goes on from NZ_JAKVIM010000030.1 coordinate 12,824, forward strand.
ATAAAGTCAGACTGAATGCATCTAATTCTCTTGAATTACTGCACTTCGAACTCAGCTTCTGCAGGGTCAAAACGCCAAGTTCGGACAATGCGCAATTCTGAAATATCCTTCATCTTGCTATCAAATGCCGTAAATGGTGCAGCTTTCCGTACCGAAGCCTTGGCTGCTTCATCAAGCAAATCATGACCAGAGCTTTCAATTAAACGAATGGCACGAATCCCACCATTACGGTTCAAAATCACCATCAAGCGCACTTCACCAGCCAAGCGTTGTTGTTTGGCTTGTTCTGGGTAGTAACGATTGCCATAAAACTCGACTTTTTCTCTGAATTTTTCTAAATAGGCAGCCGAAATGTCCTGCTTGGCTTGAATGCCATCCACAGTTTTAATTTTTTGTTGGCGGCTAAAGTTTTGCTGACGCTGTAAATACTGTGCTTCTAAACTTGCCACCATGGCCGCTTTGGCTTGGAACTGACTATTCAGCTCTTCCATCGCCTTTTTACGACGATTTTGTTCTGCTTGTTTCTGCCAACTCAGCGTGGTCATCAAGACTTTTTCTTCAAAATTCAATTCACGTTTTTGTTGTGTTTTTTCCAGCGTCTCCATCTGTTTTTCACCTGCACTCTGCTCCAGCATTGGTGCAGGCATGTCACTAGACATACGGTGTGCTTCACGAAAAGTTCCAGAGCCTTGTTGATCCGCCTGTGCCAGAAAATCGGCATGCTCAACTTTTTTCTCGCTCGGACGCAAGGTCACTGCAATTTCTTTCACGGTAGCATCGTGTTGGGTAGGTGCAGTAAATTCGATAGCTAAAACCAAAAGATGTACAATCAGGGCAAAAACCACCGCCGTAGTAAAAATCGGATCTTTCCACCAAGCACGTAACAAAGGCGTATAATTTATTTTATTCAGGATCATAGCTAAGCGACAAACTGTCTTCCCCACACTGCACACTGTATATACAGTAAAATTTTGACTTGGTTGCTATTATTTTGATAAAACCTGAAGTTCATCAATACAACAGAATCACTGCATTAAAATACTGAAAATGGTGCATTTAATTTTGCTAAACTGCAAGATTGATTTTCTGTATTTTTAAATACAATTCGGCAAAACTCATCATAAGCCAGTAGATTCACTTGCCAGGATGCCTTTATGCAAACGCTACTTTCCAATATTTCTAAACGGCTACATCAAGTGTACCAAAAAGCGGAAGGCTTTATTGAAGATGAGCGGGAATTTCCATTATCGCAAGTTTTTCTGAATGCCACCTTCCAACGCTTTGTCACTGACAATGTGAAGATGCTAAAAGATTTGCATGCCGATCTGCATGATGACTGGTTACGCTTATACGCCACTTTAGAATATCAAGGCATCTACACCACGCTCTCGGTAGACCTTAAACTGATTCAGATGGAAATGAATAAAGACATCCAGATGATTGTGTTTGAGCAAATCAGCGACACTCAAGTGATTGAAGCAAAATTCCAAAATCTCTTGCATAAAATCGGCTTCAACGCTGCCATCTTCTTTTATCAAAAGATTTTAAATAAAGACCCATTGGGCATGATCTTAGAAAAACTCAATGTCATAAAGGTCAAAGATGATTTACTGTATTTAGACCTGAATCGATGGCTGGGTAAACAGCGCTCCATCATCGATACGCTAAACAAAGTACATGTCAATCATGCGGTTTTACGTGAAGCTGAATTGGTGGTGTTGGGCAATGTCAACTTAGCCGCACTGTTTGGCAAAATGACTGAAGATGAGATTGATGACTGGGCGCATGAAGGCATTCCTGATAACCAAGTCACACCGATTAAGCAAAGAGGGAAATAGGCAAAATGCCCTACCCGAACAAGTCTGAAAGATAAAGAAAAAGGCTACAGGAAAGATACATTTTGCACAAAAAAGCAGATTTTATCTTCATAATGCTTAGGCATAATAAATTGGTGTAATTTTAAGACACACTCACTTTAAACTTCACAGGAACACGTTCACCAATGGCTAAAAATGTTTTGAAAACAATAGCAGTGACCACAGGCCTTGCCTCTACATTGTTATTTACTGGCTTTTCCAGCCAAGCATTCGCCATGAGTCCATTCCAAGCAAGTTATCAATTTAACTACAATGGCAAAAACATGGGCTCGGCAACTCGCACTTTAAGCAAGTCTGGCAATAACTGGAACTATGTTTTTGCAGCCAAAGCTGGCGCTATCGCCTCTGCCACTGAAACCAGCCGCTTTGGTTTTAATGCAGGTAAAATTAGCTCCAACAGCTTTAGCCGTAGCAGCAAAATTTTGGTGCATAACAACACCATGAGCATTAATTTCAATCCAAGTGCAAAAACGATTAGCACTAAAAAAGACGATAAAGCACGTTCTTTTGCATGGAAAGCAGGTACTTTGGATGAACTCAATGCTGAATTGCAAATTCGTGAAGATTTAAAAGGCGTGGGCATGAAATCAAGTTATTTGATTGCCGATGCCAAAGAAGTCGAAACGCGTCAGTTTATTAAACAAGGTTCTGAAAAAATCAAAACCAGTTATGGTACTTTCGATACCATTAAAGTGGTGATGAAACATGACAAACCAGGTCGCGATACCACCTTCTGGTTAGCACCAAAATTAGACTATCTTCCTGTGAAAGTCAGCCATCAGGATGGTAAATCTTCATATGGTTTATTACTGACTGGGTATAAAGGACCCATGAATTAATCCATTTTGATGATTTTTACTTGATTTTTTTCAGGTGCTTTTTAAAATACGCTTTTGCTTGAAAAAGCACCTGCCCCCGAGGATTCTCCCGTGCACGCACTAGAACAGAAAATCTTAGCAGAAGGTATCGTTCTCTCTGATCAAGTTCTGAAAGTCGATTCTTTCTTAAACCACCAAATTGACCCAGTCATGATGCAACAAATTGGTCAAGAATTCGCGCGTCTGTTTAAAGATGCAGGAATCACCAAAATCATTACTATTGAAGCATCAGGTATTGCACCTGCAGTTATGGCTGGTTTAGAACTCGGCGTGCCTGTGATTTTTGCACGTAAATATCAATCTTTAACCTTAAAAGATGATTTATATCGTTCAAAAGTTTTCTCGTTCACCAAACAGATTGAAAGCACCATTGCGATTTCTAACAAGCACATCAGCTCAAGCGATAAAGTTTTGGTGATTGATGATTTCTTGGCGAATGGTCAAGCTGCGCTCGGTTTAGCAGATCTGATTCACCAAGCCCAAGCCGATGTTGTGGGTATTGGTATTGTGATTGAAAAATCATTCCAACCAGGTCGTGCGTTACTCTTGGAAAAAGGTTACCGCGTAGAATCACTTGCACGAGTGAAATCTTTAGCCAACGGTACCGTTGAATTTGAACGTGACTAAGCCATAATTGGTCGCATAAAAAGAGCGCAGTCGCGCTCTTTTTTATTTTTGAAATTCAGTACTTCAGCCTCAGTATTTATTCCCATCTGTTTCACATTTTTTCTGAAAAATTCATAAAAACAGCATACTATGCATGAGTACCCTCATTTAGCATATTCAAGCTGTAATCAACCCGATATTGCTGTTTGGACATCGGATAACAAGACCACCAACTGACCATTGAATTTAGAGAACGCTGAGTCAATGAAGAACAAGAACACCGCCGAACGGATTTACACACCGCATCAACTCTCCCAATTGAATGAGCATGACTGTATTCAACTTCCGATCAAGTTTATCCACGATTTGGCGCAGGCAGACAGCCTGCAAAGTTTGCTCGACAAAATCGCCTTCTGGATTTCACGGGTGTTTCAGGCTGAACGTACCAGCATCACCCTGTATGATCAGCAAGATTTTCTCAGACTGTATTCCATCTCGGGGAATCAGGCGATTCCTCTGAATTTTCAAATGCCAATTCAAAATACCTTTGTAGGACGAGTGTTTAGTACTGCGACGTTACGAATCTGTGATGATGTTGCACAATTTGAAGAATTAGACTGTCAAATGCTGGCACAACATGGCATGGGCTCATGTATGGATGCTCCTCTCATACATAATGAACAATGTTTTGGCACATTGAATGTCGCAGATCGAGCCAGCTTCAATTACACCGAACATCAAGCCATATTGCTGCAATGCCTCGCCAACTGGATTGCCTTGAATATCAAATTACATTTACAGATTCAGGACATGCAGAAACTCACGGCGACGGATGAACTGACAGGTACTTTTAACCGCCGAAGCTTCATTCAAGAATGCAACCAAAGCATGCTGTTATTTTTTAATGCTCAAGCCCCATTTAGTATTGGCGTGCTGGATATAGATCATTTCAAAACCCTCAATGATTTTTATGGACATCAGGCTGGCGATTATGTGCTGAAACGCATGACTGAAAATATTCAAGCCTTTTTGGGAGAGCAGGATTTTCTGGCTCGTATCGGTGGGGAAGAGTTTGCAATTATCCTACCTACCCGCTCCAAAGAAGCAGTCAAATTGTTCAAGCAAATTCGTGCAGCCATTGAAGCCATGAAACTGCCTTATCAGGAAGAGGTCATCTGCTTTACCGTCAGTATTGGGGTTGCTGAAGCACAGTCAGCAGACTCTAATGCCGAAGCCGTATTTAAACGTGCAGATAAAGCCTTATACCAAGCCAAACAAGCAGGGCGTAACCGTGTGCATTTAGAGCATCCAGCCCACAGTAGTTAATTCCAATTGCCAAGTCCGCTTTATCTTTACTTCATATTTCATTCATGATGCCTTGTCATCTAGGGCAATATTTACAAGTCAGATAAACACAACAACATGCTTTTTCGCTAGAATTTACTCTAGATTTACGTACTTAGCGAATAAGCCAAAGTTAAAGCAGCACAAGGTTGTTCTGCTGAAACGTATAATCCTTACCCCATTTTGCTGTTTGCTTCATATGGCATGACAGCACGCAAAGGCAAATCATCTATGGAAAATACGATTCTCTGTCCCAAATGTGGCTCAAGCGAAATTGAAAAACGCAACCATGATCAGCATCTGAAAAAAGCCAGTGGACTTTTACTGGGCTCGGCAGGCGTTGCAGCAGGAACTGTCGGTGGCGCAGCAACAGGTGCATCTACAGGTGCCGCAATTGGTGCTGTGGCAGGACCACTCGGCGTTATTGTCGGTGGAACAGTAGGCACCTTTATCGGTGGCATCAGCGTTGGAATTACTGGCGGTTTTCTAGGCAATTATTTCGGCAAAAAAGCGGGCGTAGTCATTGATAAGAATCTTTTTCTAGATTTCAGATGCTTAAAGTGCAAACATCGCTTTAAAGCTCAAGTTGAAAAGTCATAGCAAACGTTTCGCTATGACTCATTCAGTGGTGGTTCAGACCATCTCTATCGGCAGATCAGCCAAACTTAATGTACTTGTAGTTGTTGTACAACAGTTGCTAAACGACGCCCCTGAGCTTCACATAAGGTCTTTTCATCCTGACTGAGTTGCTGATCATGTCTTGGACCACTGACATGACTTACACCATATGGTGTGCCACCAGTTTTGGTATTGGATAATGCAGCATGCGCATTGGTTAGCCCCATAATCATCATGCCATGATGGAACAAAGGCGGTAGCATGGTCAATAAGGTACTTTCCTGCCCGCCATGCATAGATCCCGAAGCGGTAAATACGCAGGCTGGCTTATCATGTAAGGCTCCACTGAGCCACAAACTGGTGGTTTGATCCCAAAAATATTTCATTTCTGATGCCATATTGCCAAATCGTGTTGGCGAACCTAACGCCAGTCCTGAGCAGTACTGCAAGTCTTCTAAAGTACAGTAAATATCCCCTTCGTCAGGAATACTGGCTGCCGCCTCCGTCACAACCGTCGCCAAATTGGGTACAGTACGAATTTTTACAGCCATCCCTGTTGACTCGACCCCATTGGCAATTAAATGCGCCATTTCTTTGGTTGAACCATATTTGCTGTAATATAAAACAAGGACATAAGGTTGCATGACGTTTATGATCTAAGCTAAAAATGAAAACTATACGGTATTTTTCCGACTTTTTGGTTAAGCTTGTGCTTGAAAAGTATATAAAATGATGAAGAATTGAGACTAGAAACGCATGATAGAAAAGTATTTACTAAGATTGCCTTTTTACAGCAAGACTTGGTTTCAGTTTGTTTTATTTGTCCTTCGACGTTTTGAAGCAGACCGTTGCCGTGAACAGGCAGGTTCCCTCACCTATACCACGCTATTTGCGGTCGTCCCAATGTTGACTGTTTTTTTAGTCATTATTTCTTCCATTAAAGCACTCGAACCTGCGCGGCAACAATTACAGCAGTTGATTTATAGTAATTTCCTCCCTAAAACCACCATCGCCTTCGATAAAGTTCTAACCGCTTTTACCGATAAATCCAGCAATTTAACCGTCATTGGGGTGTTGTTTCTGTTTATCACCACCGTCATGATGTTGACCAGCATTGAAAATGTCTTTAACCGCATTTGGCGCGTGCGAGAAAAACGTGGCGGCATGATTGGCTTTATGCGTTATTGGACCATTATTTCCTTAGGTCCGATTATCTTGGGCAGTGCCTTTGTACTGTCATCCACGGTCGCCTCATTAAATATTCTCAGTAACAATTTTGCAGGCTATGAAGTGAATGGTGCCTTTATCCTCTGGCTCATCTCTTTTTCACTTTCGATTCTCGGTTTTTTTATTTTATATTGGACCATTCCCAATCGTAGTGTTCCAATTAAAGCCGCAATGTTTGCAGGAATATTTAGCGCCAGTGTGTTTGAGTTACTCAAAAACTTATTTGGTTACATCATGTCTAATTTCACCAGTTATGAAATTATCTATGGTGCATTTGCCGCACTGCCTATTTTCCTGTTATGGATTTTTCTGTCTTGGAATATTGTGCTGCTCGGAGTCGAAATTAGTTATGCACTGACCGCGTTCTATACAGGCAAGGAACAACGGCGCCACCCTGTGATTATGCTGCTGGATATCCTGCAACTTTTCCACATCAAGCAACAAAGTGGCGAAAGCATGTCCGATAAAGAAGCACTGGATGTGTTAGGGCGTGAAGAAATTGGGCATTGGCCAAGCTATGTGTTATTGCTGGAACAACAAAATCTGGTCAAGCGTACTGATAACAATGAATACGTTTTGGTGCGTAACTTATCGCAAGTGGATTTCTGGAGTTTCTATAAACAACTGCCTTATCCACTACCTCGCCGAGCAGATGTCAAAAATATTCATCCCGATGATCATGAGTGGATGCAGCGTATTGGTCCTATGTTTGAAGAAGCGGATGACTACCTTTCTGCCAAACTTGCCTTACCACTGGCCTGTATTTTTGAACAACGATAAGTCACTTCAATACAAGAGCTGAAAGGTTCTTCTCAGCTCTTGCTCTGTATCCGCATCATTTCTTCCAACAACTTTTGTTCTTCCGATTCAAATCACATAGAGCAATTTTTGATTACGTAATTCTCTAAATTTCACGCTACAAATCGCTCAAAAAAACAGCTAAAATCAACACTAGACCGAATGATAAAATCATCAGAAAAAGTTATTTAAAACAATAACATCCACAAGCAATAGTTTTTGTTTGCGTGATTCAGTCGAGAATTCGCTATGACAGACAAAAAAGAAACTCCGACCATCATTATTGATGATGATAAACCTGGACAAGAACGCTTTGAAACGCTGAAAGAAAAACTCCGCTATAGACAAGCTTTACGTGAAAACTCAAAAAAAATTGATCACAAGCAGATCCGTCTGAATATTCAGGCAGATGCGCTGCCGAGTAAAACCTTTTTTATTATGAATGCACTGGCAGCAGTCATTGCAGCCTATGGCTTACTCAGTGACTCTACGGCAGTGGTAATTGGTGCCATGCTGGTTGCCATGATGTTGGGACCAATTGCAGGGATTTCTCTTGCCTTAATTGACAGCCGTTGGATTCTATTTAAAACAGCTTTTCAAACGCTCGCACTGGGCATCATCATGATTTACGGGATTGGCTTCCTGATCGGGCTGATTCATCCGAATATTGCCATCACCAACGAGATTCTAGCACGCACGCATCCCAATTCGCTCGATTTAATGATCGCACTGGCAGGTGGCGCTGCAGGTGCTTTTGCTTCTGTTTCTCCACGTTTATCTGTTGCTGTTGTCGGGGTGGCTGTTGCAACTGCCTTGGTTCCCCCCTTAGTCGCGAGCGGACTTTTATTATCCCGTGCTGAGTTTTCTCTATCCGCTAATGCGTTCTTACTGACCTTTACCAATATTATTGCGATTCAGGTCAGTTCTTCAATGGTGCTCTGGATTGCAGGATTTAGACGTGGATCAAATGAAGAGGTGAAAAGCAAGTATCTTGAATTTGTAAAACGCAATTGGATCAGTTTAATTATTCTTCTTATTTTGGCCGTCTATCTGACCTTTAACTTACTTTACACGGTTCAAAATGAATTATATAAATCGCGCGTCAGCGATCAACTGGGACAAAAGCTGAATACTGAAACCAATATTATTGATACCATTCAATTCGACACTCATCCAGAATTTACACTAGCTCGAGTGTTTATCCGTGGGGTTGAACCCCCTTCGACCAATCAAATTGATGAACTCAATCGCACCCTCATTCCTGACCGAAAAGGACATCCAACCTATCTGCAAATTCGTTTTATCTCAATTCAAATTATTCAAACTAAACCCACTAAAATCGTACCATTAAATACAACTAACACTGAAAAGCCAAGCATTAAAATACTGAAAAAACAGGATGAATCATGACAAAAAACTTACTTTTAATTGCAACTTTAAGCAGTGGAGTTTTAATCAATTCAGCACTTCAAGCCTGTACGCGGGTGGTGTTTCAAGGAGATGGAGATAACGTTATGACCGCGCGCTCCATGGACTGGAAAGTCGATGTCGGCACCAACCTATGGATTATGCCTAAAAATATTGCACGTAATGGTCTGGCAGGACCACAATCCATTCACTGGACTGCAAAATATGGCAGTGTGGTGGCAACAGGTTATGATATTTCCACCACTGATGGCATCAATGAAAAAGGACTGACAGCCAATCTACTCTGGCTGGTTGAATCACAATATCCTGAAGTCAAAAACAATAAAAAACCAACGATGAGCATTTCCCTCTGGGCGCAGTATGTTCTAGATAATTATGCGACTGTGAATGAAGCCATTCGAGCATTGGAGAAAGAGCCATTTATTGTAATCACGGATAATGTGCCTGGGGAAAAACGCCTTGCAACCCTGCACCTATCGCTATCCGATGCTTCGGGTGACAGTGCCATTATTGAATACATTAATGGCAAACAAGTCATTCATCACAATGCCAAGTATCAAGTCATGACCAACTCGCCCATTTTTGATCAACAGCTGGCATTGAATCAATACTGGAAACAGATTGGGGGAACCACCTTCCTACCGGGTACCAATCGTGCCTCGGATCGTTTTGCCCGTGCCTCGTTTTATATCAACGCCATTCCTAAAAATGCCAACAGCAAGCAAAACCTTGCCAGTGTCTTTAGCGTGATTCGCAATGCCTCCGTTCCTTTCGGTCTCAACACAGAAGAAGAACCAAATATTTCATCAACACGCTGGCGCACGGTTGTTGACCACAAGAATTTGTTATACTTTTTTGAATCGGCAGTTTCACCCAATACGTTCTGGGTAGATTTAAAGAAAATCGATTTTAAAACTACGCCTTTCCAGAAACTTGACTTAGGTGCAGATCAAGCCAATGTCTATGCTGGGGATGCCACAACACACTTTAAGACAACGAAAGCATTTCAATTTTTAGGAACAGACTAGGCGTGATGCGGCAGGGATATTCCACTGCCCAAACAGATCTGCCGAGCTTCAGTACTGATACATAAAGGTCTAACATGAATATATTAAAAACTGCATTTTTAGGTATGGCGACAGTCATGGGGTTAGCAGGCTGTGCGACATCCTCAACACAACCACAAAATATTGCCTCTACAGGGTTACTCATTTGTGCACAGAATGAACTTTGCCCTGCTGTAAAAGTCACATGGAATGAACAAGAACGCAGTCACTTAAAAATTACTGCATATTTACCGAGTGCGAAAGAGGATTATGACATTCAGAAGTTTGTGTTCTTGATTGATCAAAAGCCTTATAGCTATGCACCTGCTGCTGCAACCACACATGAATATATCAATCGTATGGTTCCACATCGCTCATCAAATTATATTGTGGTGCCAAGCTCCTTCTTAAGCACATTTAAAAACGCCAAAGATATTGAATTAAAATTGGTGACAGACAAAGGCAACATTACCCGCGCTGTATACCGTAATGGGCAGCAATCTTCTGCCTATCGTGCATTTATCAATTTATACCAACCTTAATTCTGCTTATGAAAAAGAAAAAGCCTGTCGATATGACAGGCTTTTTTTAGCTCTCTATAGCGGGATTAATCCAATTTTAATGCTTTGGCGAAACTGCGAGATTGTATCCATCCCTGCAAGCTGACCACCATAATTCCCAGCATCACCAACACTGTACCAACAACAAAGTTCAGTTCAATTTTTTCATTCAGTAATACCACGCCAAAGAGTACGCCAAACAATGGGGTTAAAAAGGAGAATACCCCCAAACGAGAAGCCAAATACTCTTTTAACAGCCAGAACCAAATGAGATAACTGGCAAAAGACACTATGATGGTATGAAACAACAAACTGCCGATGGTAAATGGCGTCCAATGAATACTGGCTTGCCCCATCGCAAATGCCAGCGGAAACAACAGCAAAAAGGCGATGAACAATTGATAGAACAAGGTTTGCGTTGCAGGTGCTTCCGCAAGTTTGGTTAAGCGGACTGCAATTGTGGTTGCCGCCCACAGGATTCCTGCCAGCAATGCCAATGCATCCCCCCACAAAGCCGTTGTAGAGGCTGCTGCCGAACCCGCAGGATGAAACAGGAACGCGATAATAATGCCCAAGAAGGCAAGCACAATGCCACTCCACTGTAACAGGCTAAGTCGTTCAGATGGCAACTTCCAATGTAGCCCTAAAGCAACAAAGATGGGAGCGGTATACAGCAGCACGACCGTATGCGAGGCTGAAGTAAAGCGTAATGCTTCTGCCACAAAAAAGAATTCCGAAGCAAACAGAATTCCCACCAGAATGCCAGGCGCCAAATATTCTCGCCCCCATAAAGAAACACCCTCTGCGAGTTTAATCATGGGATACACCATTAGCGCGGAAAGACCAGAGCGCAATGCAATTTGCATGACCGCAGAAATATCGGGTGCAGCCATTTTTAAGATGACTTGCTGCAAGCCCCAAATAATACATAGCACAAACATAATGCCCGATGCTTTGCTGTCTAGTGCCCGACGCTCACTCACAGTCTACTCCACTTCATTTGATGAGTCACCACTATAGACCTGTCTCTTTTAAAAGATATAATTCAAAACCGACAACCCATCCTATTATTCAGGCAAAATCAGCAGGGGGCAAAACAGATGCATACACGTCAACAACATGACTATTATCCCATGCCCACCAATGATGACATCCCTGCCCCACTGTGGTTGCGGATTTCCGATGCCCCTGCAGAATCTTGCTATCCCATGCATGAACATGCTTGGGGAGAGTTTGTCTATGCCCTGAATGGGGTTTTGGAAGTTAGGGTTGATCAAATTCATTTTCTAACCCCTCCTCCGTATGGGATCTGGCTGCCTCCTCACTTAAAACATGCAGGCATCAACCGGACTGAAGTGACTCATTCCACCTTATACGTGCATGAGAGCCTATGTGAAGCCCTACCGAAACAGGCGGGCATCTTGCTCACCTCAGCCTTAGTCCCTGCACTTTTGCATCATTTACGCCAGCATCCCATGCCCGATCATGAGCCAGAACATTTACGCCTGCTGCATGTACTATTGGATCAGCTGCGACATGCGGAATGGGTCGGCAGTTATTTACCTTCGACCCAACATCCTGCACTACAAGGTTTACTGGATTACCTACAACAACATCCCGCTGATCAGAGTACTTTGGCACAATTGGCACAGCGGATTAATATGACCGAACGCACACTGGCACGTTATAGCCAGCAAGAATTAGGGATGTCATTAAATGAATGGCGACAACGGCTAAAAGTGATTAAAGCCATGTCAATGCTGAATGAAAATAGAACAGTGGAAAGTATTGCGCTGGATTTAGGCTATGCCAATGCCTCTGCCTTTATTAATCTATTCAAACGCTGGATGCGCTGTACCCCCGATCAATTTCGCAAAGACTATGCAGCAGAAAATCCCTCCAAATAAAAAAAGGACTGTATTTACAGTCCTTTTAAATTTTCAACTCAGCTTAGGCTTGTACAAAAGTATTCCAAACGTAGTCTTGCTGCTGACCTTGCAAAGTCATTTTGAGTTGATCGCCTGCTTGCAATGCCGCAACACCTGCTGGCGTACCTGTCATGATCACATCACCCACTTCTAGGGTAAAGACCTGACTCATATCTACCAATAACGAGCCGATATCAAAAATCAGATGCGAGGTATCCCCCTTTTGGCGAAGCTCATCATTCACATGCAAGGTGTAATGCACATCGTTCCAGTCTTGTACCACATCGGCAACATCAACCCAATCTGCCAACATGCATGAACCATCAAACGCCTTGGCACGCTCCCACGGCTGACCTTTACTCTTCAGATCATCCTGTAAATCACGTAAGGTTAAATCCAGTCCTAAAGTCACCGCACCCACTGCTTGCAAGGCTTTGACTGGATCGGTTTCTGCTTTCAGTTCACGATCAATTCTTAGGGTTAATTCACATTCATAATGACAACTGCCCCAAGCCGAGTTCCACGAAATTCCATCTTGCAGTGCTGTTAAGCTGCTTGGCGGCTTCATAAACAACACTGGACGATCGGGAATAGCATTTCCCAGCTCTCTGGCATGGTCTGCATAGCTACGACCGACACAGACAATTTTAGATGGACGTGTACTCATGATCTTCCCTTCGACTTTTTGTGACAATTAATCTTTTATTTAGAATGTTTAAAGGTATTTTCAAATATGCCTTGATCTTCAGCCGTTGCAAACGCACGTTTCGGCACAATCACCACAGTACGATTTTTTAATTCCAGCATATAGGTCAGTTTACCGACTGCAAAATTTTGGACTTCGTGGTAATGCACCACTTTTTTACGGCCATTGGCATAAATATCAGCATAGTCCTGATAAAGGTCGATGCCTTGCTCGCTTTTCCCAAACTGATACTTTACAAACTGACGCTTAAACATCATCGGCAAGAACCAATAACGTAAAACCAACTGCAAAACCAAGAAGAATACGCCCAGAGCAACGTAATAACGCCCCACCCCAGTAAAGCCTAAATATATTCCCCAACCGATAATTCCGAGACTGATCAAAGGCGTAATAAAACGCGTGAACAGTTTTTTACCGAAGGTGGCAAGTGCAAAGCCATCCTGAGATTCTTCGAGGTTTAGGTAATAACGTAAAGATAAGGCAGGCTTGCTGTCTGACATAAATCCATCATCAATCTGAAAACGAGACTGCACCATAGTACACCAAATTTCAGCTTTTCTTTATGCTTTTCACTGCTGCTCGGCGCCAAAAAATTGGGGAATTGTCACGAAATCGACATGCTTTTCAGATATTTTAGGCACAAAAAAACCGCAAAAAATGCGGCTTCTTTTTTATGCACTAGAACAGATAAATGATCTAGGCAATCAAGTTGGTGCGCTCAGAGAGATTCGAACTCCCGACCCCTTAGTTCGTAGCCAAGTGCTCTATCCAGCTGAGCTATGAGCGCGACGTCTTGATGGAGCGCATTATATATGGTTTTTTCATTTTGGTAAGTGTTTTTTCACATAACTGCAACTAAATGCCTAGATAATGGACGATTCCTGCATAAACGTGCTTTTTTACAGCAGAATAACCAAAAACTCAGCCAATTCACCCCCTTTCGCTTTAGAGTTCTAATGAACAGAAATGGTATGCAAGCGCTGCTGACAATCCAAACACAACCAGAGATATTCCTAACTCTGCATAATGTGAAATAAGCCTGCCTCGCCAATTAGCTCCTCAAAACAGGTATCACAGGTACACATCACCCCACAACTAGCATGAGATTCTTTATAATCAGAGAGAAGAATTACATAAACTTAATTTAAGATACAAATGACAAATCAAGCAGATCAGTCAACTTTGCACATAAGCAAGATCGGGCCAGCAATAGCATCCCTACTTATCATGCTCATCGTAATTAATTATTCTATTAATACAATGAATAATAAAGTGCAACATATTAAAAGCCTAGATTCAAGCGAATGGCACGTATTTGAAAGACATATGTCGTCAGACTACTCTTTTGACGTGTCAAAATTTCGAGATAATAGTAAACGCTTATATATCAGCCAAAATGGTGAGGTGTTTTATTCTCAACTTTGCACTCAAAAGTTACGAAATATCTGTAAATTAGCTGATTCATCTGACATAAAAATTAACAGTGCACTTTTCTACGCTCAAATACATAAACAGACAGGGAGATATACTTCACTACATTTAAAAGATATCCTTTTCACAGATCAAAATAATCATCAACAAACATTTAGTTATTTAGCTACTTCTCCAGATGATCAAAACTTTATTTCTAAGGAAAAAAACAGTTTATGGATTTCACTCGCAATCATCTTTATAAGTTATTTATTCTTCGGATCTTTGACATATCTTCAGGTTTCTAATGCCATTCCCGCAAATGTCCAAATACTAAAAAATACCAACAAAGCTATTATTATCATGATCTGTATGAGTTACTGCTATTTAATTGCAATCACACTAATTACATTCTTGAGAAATTAATATTTTTCAAATATAAAATCATCAGGCATAAAAAAACCGCTGCTAAAGCGGTAATTTATCAAGTTGGTGCGCTCAGAGAGATTCGAACTCCCGACCCCTTAGTTCGTAGCCAAGTGCTCTATCCAGCTGAGCTA
>NZ_JAKVIM010000032.1 GCF_022601715.1 Acinetobacter zhairuonensis
AAGATCATTAAGAGATTATGAAGAACAACTTGTGTGGATTTTTACTGATTGATCGATCGAAAATATTTCATTGATTGAATGGTAGAAATTACTCGAAGTTTATTTGAGAAATTAATGTCAGAAAATTGATGAGCCAAGATTTGTAGCCATAAGCTACTAATGATTTTAAACTGAAGAGTTTGATCATGGCTCAGATTGAACGCTGGCGGCAGGCTTAACACATGCAAGTCGAGCGGAGAGAAGTAGCTTGCTACTGATCTTAGCGGCGGACGGGTGAGTAATGCTTAGGAATCTGCCTATTAGTGGGGGACAACATTCCGAAAGGAATGCTAATACCGCATACGCCCTACGGGGGAAAGCAGGGGATCTTCGGACCTTGCGCTAATAGATGAGCCTAAGTCGGATTAGCTAGTTGGTGGGGTAAAGGCCTACCAAGGCGACGATCTGTAGCGGGTCTGAGAGGATGATCCGCCACACTGGGACTGAGACACGGCCCAGACTCCTACGGGAGGCAGCAGTGGGGAATATTGGACAATGGGCGGAAGCCTGATCCAGCCATGCCGCGTGTGTGAAGAAGGCCTTTTGGTTGTAAAGCACTTTAAGCGAGGAGGAGGCTACTAGTACTAATACTACTGGATAGTGGACGTTACTCGCAGAATAAGCACCGGCTAACTCTGTGCCAGCAGCCGCGGTAATACAGAGGGTGCGAGCGTTAATCGGATTTACTGGGCGTAAAGCGTGCGTAGGCGGCTGATTAAGTCGGATGTGAAATCCCTGAGCTTAACTTAGGAATTGCATTCGATACTGGTCAGCTAGAGTATGGGAGAGGATGGTAGAATTCCAGGTGTAGCGGTGAAATGCGTAGAGATCTGGAGGAATACCGATGGCGAAGGCAGCCATCTGGCCTAATACTGACGCTGAGGTACGAAAGCATGGGGAGCAAACAGGATTAGATACCCTGGTAGTCCATGCCGTAAACGATGTCTACTAGCCGTTGGGGCCTTTGAGGCTTTAGTGGCGCAGCTAACGCGATAAGTAGACCGCCTGGGGAGTACGGTCGCAAGACTAAAACTCAAATGAATTGACGGGGGCCCGCACAAGCGGTGGAGCATGTGGTTTAATTCGATGCAACGCGAAGAACCTTACCTGGTCTTGACATAGTAAGAACTTTCCAGAGATGGATTGGTGCCTTCGGGAACTTACATACAGGTGCTGCATGGCTGTCGTCAGCTCGTGTCGTGAGATGTTGGGTTAAGTCCCGCAACGAGCGCAACCCTTTTCCTTATTTGCCAGCACTTCGGGTGGGAACTTTAAGGATACTGCCAGTGACAAACTGGAGGAAGGCGGGGACGACGTCAAGTCATCATGGCCCTTACGACCAGGGCTACACACGTGCTACAATGGTCGGTACAAAGGGTTGCTACCTCGCGAGAGGATGCTAATCTCAAAAAGCCGATCGTAGTCCGGATTGGAGTCTGCAACTCGACTCCATGAAGTCGGAATCGCTAGTAATCGCGGATCAGAATGCCGCGGTGAATACGTTCCCGGGCCTTGTACACACCGCCCGTCACACCATGGGAGTTTGTTGCACCAGAAGTAGCTAGCCTAACTGCAAAGAGGGCGGTTACCACGGTGTGGCCGATGACTGGGGTGAAGTCGTAACAAGGTAGCCGTAGGGGAACCTGCGGCTGGATCACCTCCTTAACGAAAGATTGACGATTGGTAAGAATCCACAACAAGTTGTTCTTCATTGATGTATCTGAGGGTCTGTAGCTCAGTTGGTTAGAGCACACGCTTGATAAGCGTGGGGTCACAAGTTCAAGTCTTGTCAGACCCACCAAGTCTACGAAGCTGATAAAAGCGACAGAAACTTACAGGATATATTAAGATCTTAAGCTGGGGACTTAGCTTAGTTGGTAGAGCGCCTGCTTTGCACGCAGGAGGTCAGGAGTTCGACTCTCCTAGTCTCCACCATCACATCGCAATGCGATGAGCTAAGAAACAAGCAAACGATGTTTTAGATTATAGAAATTAGTAAGAAGTTAGCGTAATATGCGCGTCTTGTTAACTTCTGTGATTTATCACAGTTGACTGCGATCTGACGAAGACGTAGTGAATCATTAACAGAATATATTTGAGTTGAAATAATTTGTTCATACTCATTGAAAGCAAGATTAACAAGCAATTGTTAATGTTGAATGAAATGAGTTACTAGCGAAATTAACTGAATCAAGCGTTTTGGTATGTGAATTTGAATTGAAGCTGTACAGTGTTTAAGTACACGAAGCAACAAACTGTATGATCGAGCAATCGATCTGTCTTAGTACTACTTGTAGGTGCTACGACTGTTTGGGGTTGTATAGTCAAGTAATTAAGTGCATGTGGTGGATGCCTTGGCAGTCAGAGGCGATGAAAGACGTAATAGCCTGCGATAAGCTCCGGGGAGGCGGCAAATATCCTGTGATCCGGAGATTTCTGAATGGGGGAACCCACCTACTATAAGGTAGGTATTGCAACATGAATACATAGTGTTGCAAGGCGAACGAGGGGAAGTGAAACATCTCAGTACCCTTAGGAAAAGAAATCAATTGAGATTCCCTCAGTAGCGGCGAGCGAACGGGGAAAAGCCCATTAAGTCATATCAGTTTTAGTGGAATGCTCTGGGAAGTGCAACCATAGTGGGTGATAGTCCTGTACACGAAAGGGCTGATATGATGATGTCGAGTAGGGCGAGGCACGTGAAACCTTGTCTGAATATGGGGGGACCATCCTCCAAGGCTAAATACTCCTGACTGACCGATAGTGAACCAGTACCGTGAGGGAAAGGCGAAAAGAACCCCTGTGAGGGGAGTGAAATAGATCCTGAAACCGCATGCATACAAGCAGTGGGAGCCGACTTGTTCGGTGACTGCGTACCTTTTGTATAATGGGTCAGCGACTTACATTCAGTAGCAAGGTTAACCGGATAGGGGAGCCGTAGAGAAATCGAGTCTTAATAGGGCGTTTAGTTGCTGGGTGTAGACCCGAAACCAGGCGATCTATCCATGAGCAGGTTGAAGGTTGGGTAACACTAACTGGAGGACCGAACCCACTGTCGTTGAAAAGCCAGGGGATGACTTGTGGATAGGGGTGAAAGGCTAATCAAGCCTGGTGATAGCTGGTTCTCCCCGAAAGCTATTTAGGTAGCGCCTCGGACGAATACCATAGGGGGTAGAGCACTGTTTCGGCTAGGGGGTCATCCCGACTTACCAAACCGATGCAAACTCCGAATACCTATGAGTACTATCCGGGAGACAGACTGCGGGTGCTAACGTCCGTAGTCAAGAGGAAAACAATCCAGACCGCCAGCTAAGGCCCCAAAATTATAGTTAAGTGGGAAACGATGTGGGAAGGCATAGACAGCTAGGAGGTTGGCTTAGAAGCAGCCACCCTTTAAAGAAAGCGTAATAGCTCACTAGTCGAGTCGGCCTGCGCGGAAGATGTAACGGGGCTAAAACTATATGCCGAAGCTGCGGATTTACGCATTAGCGTAAGTGGTAGGGGAGCGTTCTGTAAGCCGATGAAGGTGGATTGAGAAGTCTGCTGGAGGTATCAGAAGTGCGAATGCTGACGTGAGTAACGACAAAACGGGTGAAAAACCCGTTCGCTGAAAGACCAAGGGTTCCAGTCCAACGTTAATCGGGGCTGGGTGAGTCGACCCCTAAGGCGAGGCCGAGAGGCGTAGTCGATGGGAAATTGGTTAATATTCCAATACTTCTGTGTAATGCGATGAGAGGACGGAGAAGGTTAAGTCAGCCTGGCGTTGGTTGTCCAGGTGAAAGGTTGTAGGCATGTATCTTAGGCAAATCCGGGGTACTCTATGCTGAGAACTGATAGCAAGCTGTACTTGTACAGTGAAGTGGCTGATACCATGCTTCCAGGAAAAGTCTCTAAGCTTCAGTTACACAGGAATCGTACCCGAAACCGACACAGGTGGTCAGGTCGAGTAGACCAAAGCGCTTGAGAGAACTCTGCTGAAGGAACTAGGCAAAATGGTACCGTAACTTCGGGAGAAGGTACGCTGCTGACGGTGATAGGACTTGCTCCTTGAGCTATTGGCAGCCACAGAAACCAGGCCCCTGCAACTGTTTATTAAAAACATAGCACTCTGCAAACACGAAAGTGGACGTATAGGGTGTGATGCCTGCCCGGTGCTGGAAGGTTAATTGATGGGGTTAGCGTAAGCGAAGCTCTTGATCGAAGCCCCAGTAAACGGCGGCCGTAACTATAACGGTCCTAAGGTAGCGAAATTCCTTGTCGGGTAAGTTCCGACCTGCACGAATGGCATAATGATGGGGGCGCTGTCTCCAGCAGAGGCTCAGTGAAATCGAATTCGCCGTGAAGATGCGGTGTACCCGCGGCTAGACGGAAAGACCCCGTGAACCTTTACTGCAGCTTGACATTGAACTTTGATCTTACTTGTGTAGGATAGGTGGGAGGCTTTGAAGTTGGAACGCTAGTTCCAATGGAGCCGTCCTTGAAATACCACCCTGGTAATATTGAGGTTCTAACTCTGTCCCGTTATCCGGGACGAGGACCATGTCTGGTGGGTAGTTTGACTGGGGCGGTCTCCTCCTAAAGAGTAACGGAGGAGTACGAAGGTGCGCTCAGCGTGGTCGGAAATCACGCGTAGAGTATAAAGGCAAAAGCGCGCTTAACTGCGAGACCCACAAGTCGAGCAGGTACGAAAGTAGGTCTTAGTGATCCGGTGGTTCTGTATGGAAGGGCCATCGCTCAACGGATAAAAGGTACTCTGGGGATAACAGGCTGATACCGCCCAAGAGTTCATATCGACGGCGGTGTTTGGCACCTCGATGTCGGCTCATCTCATCCTGGGGCTGAAGCAGGTCCCAAGGGTATGGCTGTTCGCCATTTAAAGAGGTACGCGAGCTGGGTTTAGAACGTCGTGAGACAGTTCGGTCCCTATCTACCGTGGGCGCTGGAAATTTGAGAGGATCTGCTCCTAGTACGAGAGGACCAGAGTGGACGAACCTCTGGTGTACCGGTTGTGACGCCAGTCGCATCGCCGGGTAGCTATGTTCGGAAGGGATAACCGCTGAAAGCATCTAAGCGGGAAGCCTACCTCAAGATAAGATTTCCCTAGGACTTTATGTCCTCTAAAGAGCCGTTGAAGACTACGACGTTGATAGGTTGGATGTGGAAGCATAGTGATATGTGAAGCTGACCAATACTAATTGCTCGTGAGGCTTGACTATACAACACCCAAACAGTTGGTGTTGTGGTTCAAAGCACTGCAAATAACTTGATTTAGTTATAAAGCTAGATACAATATCCAACTCAAATGTACCTGTTAATAACTCATTTGGAAAAAACCTTAGCATAAACGTAAGACTAAGCAAGTATCCATAAACAGTTGTGCTGGCGACAATAGCAAGAGTGAACCACCTGATCCCTTCCCGAACTCAGAAGTGAAACCTCTTAGCGCTGATGGTAGTGTGGGGTTACCCATGTGAGAGTAAGTCATCGCCAGCTCATTAATTCTAAAAACACCCCCTTCTACTAAGAAGGGGGTGTTTTTT
>NZ_JAKVIM010000033.1 GCF_022601715.1 Acinetobacter zhairuonensis
ATTTCTACATTTCTACATTTCTACATTTCTACATTTCTACATTTCTACATTTCTACATTTCTACATTTCTACATTTCATTCATGTTCAAGAATGCTCTTGAACCACTCAATTGTATTCTTGCTGATTAAAATCCAAAAAAAGGTTGTCTAAGCCCTAAGCCCAAGACTCGACAACCTGACATGTCATGTGGATGACTCTTAAATCTCAATAAATTAGTTTTTAGTCTAATTCCCAATCATTCTAGTACTCTAGAATCAAGGGATAATAATAATATTCACGCGGCGATTGGTTGCGCGATTTTCTTCAGAAGTGTTTGCAACTAAAGGCTGTGTAGCGCCCCGTCCAATCGTTTGCAGATTATTAGTTTGAAAGCCAGTATTTAGAAAAATACTGGAGACACTATTTGCACGTTTTTCAGATAGCGTTTGGTTGTATGCTGCATCACCAATATCATCGGTATGCCCGACAATCTTAATTTTATTGAGTTTATATTTCTGCAATTGTGTAGAGAGGCGTGTGAGTTCATCCGTTTGTTCTGGCTTAATCTCATAGCTATCAAAACCAAATAAAAGGCGCTCAGGTAAACGAAGACTCCAGCCTTCTTCAGTCAGTATAAAACCTTCCTTTTTAAGCATACGCGCTTGTTTGTAGTTGAGATGCCCCCAACTGGCACATGCACTTAAAACGCTGCTGAGTAGTAGAATAAGTGCAAGTTTCATGGGGTGAGAAAAAGTTGTCATTGTAAAGTTCCTAGCGGAGAGAGAAATACCAGCCTTGTTGCAATGTTTTCGCTTTATACATTGCACTGTCGGCAGCGGTGATGAGGTCTTCGGGGCTATGCGCTTGTTCGGTAGATGCAATACCAATCGAGAAGCTGAAGTGAATTTCATGCTGTTCAAACTGCAAGGGCTGTTCACAGCATTTCAACAGGTTTTCGCTAATTTTGGCCAGATGCTCGGTCTTGCTGATATTACGAATCAGAATGGCAAACTCATCGCCACCAAGCCGAGCAATAAAATCATCTTGTCGTAAACGATCTTTGAGGCGCCGTGCCATTTCTTGCAGCACAGCATCGCCAGCCAAATGACCATAACGATCATTAATTTCTTTGAAGTTGTTATTATCTATAAAGAATAATGCTGTTGAATGGGGTGCAGGTTGCTCGAAGATCGATAATAATGTTTGATAGAAATAATGCCGATTTGGCAGTTGAGTCAGCTGATCATGTAATGCCTGATGTGCAAGAACATCATTTTCTGCGCGTAATTTTTGCGTGGATGCCTGAATTTTGTCGAGTAACTCGTTAAAAACATCATTCAGTTGTTGTAACTCTTTGATGTTAGAGTGAGGTAGACGTAGTTGATAGGCTTTGTATTCGCTAATTTCACGTGCAGTTGACACTAAAGGGTGAATGGACTGCATCAAATATTGATAGGTCGAGCGCACAGACCAAAGCAGTGCAAACAAAATTAAAATAATGGCAGAACATAAGCCAATTAAAATTTTAAAGAAAAAATCTAATAAGCTTTGTGAGCTGCCATAGACCACAATCGAACCGTAGAATTGTTGATTATGTCGAATTGAAATCTGAATCGGCTGTTTGAAAAACAGATGATCCAAAATCCCTTGTGTACTTTGGAAAGATTGAACAACCTGTTTACTGTTGGCAATTTCTTGATTGGTTGGATCAAGCACCTGAATAGATCGAATAGAATATTGTGTGGTGTAGTCACTTAGAATTTGCTGCATGGTCATTCTGTCATTGAAGACCATCGCAGGTTGTATTCGTTCACTTAAAGCTTCAGCCAGAATATTTAAACTTTGTTTGGCATAGGTGTTCATGGTGTAGGTTGAAACGACTACAAAAATAATCGTGCAAATCGAAAATGTTAAAGCAAACATGGCGAGTTGCGAGCGTTTAAACAAAGATTGTAATGAGGTTTTGCGAGAGTATATAGCCATGGTTATTGCTCCGTAGACTTTGCAAGCAGCAACACACGCGGGTCAACTCTTACTTTAGATTGACTTAAACTATCCAGATTTACTTTGAATGAGGTTTTGTTGTTTTTGGTATAAAGACAGAAAGCACTGCCGATTTCACAATCTTGATTGGTTGAACTAAAAGACAATGGTGGATCTGTTCTTTGGCTGTAAATAATTTTTTGTTCTTCTTGTGGTGAAAAGGTTGATAGAAAAATTGCATTGCATGAAGATTTATCTAATTCATTTAAGCGAATTGATGAAATTTTGTAGTGATAGCCTTGTAAGCGCAGAGCTTGATTAAATTGCACGGCATAGTTTGGATTATCAATCACACATAATGCTGGGGTTGGAGTATTCCATTTCGCATAGCTTAAGATAGAAAGCGTGATAATAAACATATTGTGTGCAGAAACGGCATATACGGGTATTGCTATCAAAGTTGTGATGGAAAAAAGTACAAAAACCCTTAGAAAAGTGATAACCATTTCAAAATATATTATAAAAAAGTGAATTTAGTTGTTAATTGTAGCGAATCTATATCAATAAAAATAGTGATGAATTTTCATTTAGAATATTCTAAATTATGTATCTTTGTTTAAAAAAACAACGCTTGATAAGTTAATTTTGTAGAAGGTATTGCAAGCTATCAGAAATGCTGTAGAATGCACATCCATCGGCGGTGATGCAGATAAAAACTTGTTGATTAACAAGGATTTAGCTTAAGGGTTAAATTTTTAGATTGATTGAATAAGTTTTAAAAATATCGAAATTACCTGTTGACTTTGTTTTAAAATAGAGTAACATAGCCGACCTAGCTTGATGATGACGAATCATCGAGAAGATCATTAAGAGATTATGAAGAACAACTTGTGTGGATTTTTACTGATTGATCGATCGAAAATATTTCATTGATTG
>NZ_JAKVIM010000035.1 GCF_022601715.1 Acinetobacter zhairuonensis
CCCGATGCACCCAGTGGATGACCAATCGCAATCGCACCACCATTTGGATTCACTTGCGTAGTATCGTCAGCCAGACCGAGGTCACGGGTCACAGCTAAAGCTTGTGCAGCAAAAGCCTCATTCAGTTCAATCACATCCATCTGTTCGATTGTGAGATTGGCTTGTTTCAGCAACTTCTTGATCGCAGGTGCTGGGGCAAAGCCCATGATGCGCGGTTCTACACCTACTGCCGTAGATGCAATGATCTTGGCACGTGGCTTAAGCTTGTATTGTTCAATCGCGGCTTCTGAAGCAATCAGTACAGCAGCCGCACCGTCATTGATGCCTGACGCGTTTCCCGCTGTGACGGTGCCTTCTGCTGTAACGACTGGCTTCAGTTTTGCCAAACCTTCTAATGTGGTCGATGCACGTGGATGTTCATCCGTATCCACCACAATCGGATCACCCTTACGCTGAGCAATACTCACCGGGATGATCTCGTGTTTAAAAAAGCCTTGAGCTTGCGCGGTTGCTGTGCGCTTTTGACTCGCCAAGGCAAACTGGTCTTGATCTGCACGATCAATATTAAATTGTTGTGCCACGTTCTCTGCGGTCTGTGGCATGGTTTCGACGCCATACATGGCTTTCAGCTTCGGATTGATAAAACGCCAGCCCATGGTGGTGTCTTCAATCTTCTGGCTACGCCCATATGCACTTTCTGATTTGCCCATCACAAACGGGGCACGTGACATGCTTTCCACACCACCGGCAATGATCAGATTGGCTTCACCGGCTTTAATCGCACGGGCTGCAATTGCAATTGCATCTAAAGATGAACCACATAAACGGTTAATCGTCGTCGCAGGAACTTCAACCGGTAAACCTGCCAACAAGGCCGACATACGTCCCACGTTACGGTTGTCTTCACCCGCTTGGTTGGCACAGCCGTAAATCACATCATCGACTTGTGTCCAGTCCACAGTGGGATTACGTTGCATCAAGGCTTGGATAGGAAGTGCACCCAAGTCATCAGCACGAACTGGGGCTAAACCACCGGCATAACGGCCAAATGGGGTACGAATGGCATCTACGATATAAGCGTCTTTCATGTTTAATCTTGTCCTGTGAATCCCCCTTTTTAAAGGGGGCAACTCCTCCCTTTAAAAAGGGAGGTCGGGAGGGATTAATTATCCCTTTGTTGCATCCATCAATGGCGCGCCGGTTAATGCCTGCAATTCTGCAAAGCTTAAACCGTCGACTTTCTCAAGCACTTTTAAGCCTTCAGCAGTGACATCAATTACGCATAGATCTGTGTAAATACGATCCACACATTTCAAGCCTGTCGCAGGGTAAGTCAGTTCCGCTACGATCTTTGGTTCACCTTGTTTGGTGACATGATCGGTGGTGATAAATACTTTTTTGGCACCGACCGCTAAATCCATCGCACCACCGACCGCTGGAATCGCATTAGGTGCACCGGTATGCCAGTTGGCTAAATCACCATTGGCTGCAACCTGAAACGCACCCAATACCGCGATATCCAAGTGACCGCCACGCATCATGGCAAACGAATCGCCATGGTGGAAAAAGGCACCGCCTTCGAGCATGGTCACATATTCTTTACCTGCATTGATCAGCTCAGGATCTTCTTCACCTGCCGCTGGCGGTGGACCAAAAGCCAATAAGCCATTTTCAGAATGCAGGAACACATCTTTGTCGCTTGGCAGGTAGCTGGCAATCTTGGTGGGTAAGCCAATCCCAAGATTCACATAAGCCCCATCCGGAATATCTTGTGCCACACGTTCAGCAATCTGGTTGCGGCTGAGTTTTTGATAGCTCATGAAAGTCTCCTGCTTACACAGCAACAGGTTCAGGTTGTACCTGCACCACATGTTGAACGAAAATGCCTGGGGTGATGATGTGTTCTGGATCTAACTCGCCCAGTTCCACCACTTCAGACACTTGAGCAATGGTCACACCTGCTGCCATGGCCATGATTGGACCAAAGTTACGTGCAGATTTACGATAGACCAGATTGCCCCAACGGTCGCCTTGCTGTGCTTTAATCAAAGCGAAGTCGGCTTTGATTGGATATTCCAACACATAATCTTTACCGTCGATGTGACGGGTTTCTTTACCTTCTGCCAATAAAGTACCAAAGCCTGTTGGGGTAAAGACTGCACCGAGTCCCATACCTGCGGCTTGAATACGGCAAGCGAGGTTGCCTTGTGGTACCAATTCCAATTCGATTTTGCCTGCACGATAGAGTTCATCGAAGACCCAAGAATCAGACTGACGTGGGAAAGAACAGATGACTTTTTTGACTGCACCGGCTTTCAAGAGTTTAGCCAGACCATAATCACCATTACCTGCATTGTTGCTGACAATCGTGAGGTCTTTAATGCCGAGTTGGATTAAGCCATCGATCAGTTCAGCAGGCTGTCCTGCTGTGCCAAAACCACCAATCATGATGGTTGAGCCGTCGGTGATTTGGGA
>NZ_JAKVIM010000036.1 GCF_022601715.1 Acinetobacter zhairuonensis
CGGTCTTCTGTAGAAACAATCTGAATGTTTTGTTTGGCTAAAATACCCAAAGCATCGCCCTGAGCCTGCATTTCAAACTTACCTTTGGCAGCGACTTGCTTAATGCCTCCCTGTGCTGCAAATAAGCTGGCTTTACCACTCACATGCGTAATCAGATTTTTTTGCGTAGTGAAATTGATGCTGTCGCCTGCAAACTGGTTAATCTGCCCATCAGCCGAGACATGAATGTCTGCATTGGTGCTTAAACCAATCCCATCTGGCGAGTTTAAAAGTAATAGTGCCTTTTCAAATTTTGCAATCTGCGCTTGAATCTGGTCTGCAAACTCTTTGAGTTGTTCAATCGATTCAATCTCATCAGTTTGCTGGTTTTTGGCAACTTCACTCAGCGCTTTAGCATTATTCTGGTTGCTTTCAAATTGTTGTTTAGCAACTTGTGCATCCAGATGTTCGCCCTGAGCCTGATCTTGTTTATATGTGGAAAGAAGTAATCCTTCTCCTGCTCTTAGCGCGCCCCACTGATCAGTCCTTAATTCAAAGCCTTCGCCACGATCTTCACTTTCTTCGGTGGCTTTAGGATGACTCAGTTTACCTAAGTTGAGTTGACTGGCCGCATGACTGCTTTGCAACTGGGCACTGATTTGTCCCGTGCTGTCATCAAATCGGAGCTGGTTAAAGCCCTCTCCCTGATATTCTTTAGATTTAATGCCTGCCAGTTTTTTGGTATCAGGCAGTTGTCCTGCATTATCGAATTTTGTAGGAGAACGCTGTGCTTCATGAATACGTCCCAGCACAAAAGGACGATCTATGTCTCCTTGAAAGAAGTCAATGACTACAATTTCCCCAATACGCGGTAAGAAACGTGCCCCGTAGCCTTCACCTGCCCATGGGGTTAATACATCCACCCAAGCAGAGTCGGTATCGTTATCATTGCTGCCCGCACCACCATCATGTGCATGGTCTTCGTTTCTGGTGAATAGAAAGCGGACTTTGATGCGCCCCCATTCATCGACATGAATTTCGTCTCCACTTGGTCCAACCACTTGAGCACGTTGCGGGTGTGCCGATGGGCGATGCTGTTCAGGATGATAAGCGGGTACAGTTTTAATCTGCCGACGTTGTAAGTGAAGCAGATTGCCTTGGCGTTGTTCACTTACAATGCTGCTCAGTGTAGACGTGAATTGCCAATGACTTTGTTGGAGAAGTTGCTCCAATTGCTGGTTTAAATCTTTAGGTAGGTTATTTTGGCTATAAAAGGTTTTTTCGGTAATGAGAAATTCTTTGTCTGCACCACTGTGTTGATTAATTTCAGGATGATCTTGCAGTTCAAACCAGTAACCGACATGAGCATCTCGCACCGTAGACTGTGCACAGAAATGCTTGGCTTGTGCATTGTAATAGTCCGATAGCTGCTGGTTAAATTGTTCTAGTTGTGGATTGCCCGATGCCGTTGCACCATCCTCCCCATTCAGGTCTTGCATCCATGCGGGTGAAAAATGCCATGCTTGTTCTAGCCCTAAACTCGCAACATCATATTGCTCACTCTGCTGATGTTTGCTTTGCACACTACCTGCACCATCGTCTTGGGTCAGTGCATCGGCTTGCCAACGTTGCACATGCACGGCTGTCGGTTGTAACTGGCGCTGCGCCTGCCAATGAGTAATACTGTCTGCGGTTTGTACGGCACTGCTCTGATGAAAGCGAATACTGCGTCGTGGTAGGGCTTGGTAGTGTTGGTTATCATCAATTAGGCGTAGCTTTTGTGCTTGAATGGGTTGATGAATTTGAGCCAGCAACGCTTGTGCTTCATCAATCAACCAATTAATGCCCTCGCTTCTCATTAGACGCGTCAGAAAGTCATAATCACTTTCGTTGTTTTGCATGATGAAGGGACGAATGTCGTAATCTCGACTCAAGCCTGCTAAATCAAGACTCAAACTGGCGGCAAACAGCGGACTTTTTTGTTGCCACTCTTGGAATAGAATGTTGACCACATCCACCACATTTTTATTCATAAACACACGACTGTTACGGCGTTGTTTCCATAAGGCGGTCGGGTCTTCAAGACTAAGGCGATATACGGTCAGTGCACCATCGCTTGCCCCCGCTTGAGCTTGGGTGATGATGCCTGTAATGCGGCTCAGTTGTCCTGTGTCTGTCACATGGTCAATCGCAACCTGACAACCAATAAACTGTTTGAGGGGAATAAATGCATGCGTCGACAGGCAAATTAAACTGGCAGTTAAGCCTTGGTTTAGACCATGCGTTCCGTCTATTCGCTGTAAATAGACCTGCTGATTCAGCAACGCATTGGCAAACTGGATATGCAATACACGCTTGTGTGTAGTGAATCCCAGCTGTTCAAAAGCAGCATAGATATGATTCAACATAATGTTTTTAATAAATATAAAGTAAATGTCGTAATTATAAAGTTTGCCGTATAGTATAAAAA